>NZ_JAJONF010000001.1 GCF_021462265.1 Streptomyces shenzhenensis
GACCGGGGCGACCGTCCTGGCTTCCGTCGTGACGACCGTGGTGAACGTCCGGCTTTCCGTCGTGACGACCGCGGTGACCGCGGTGACCGTCGTGACGACCGCGGTGGTCACGAGCGTCGTGACGACCGCGGTGGTCACGGCCGTCGTGACGACCGCCGCGACGACAACCGAGGTGGCGGCTACGGCCGGCGCGACGATCGCGGTCGCGACGATCGCGACCGTGGCCCCCGCCGTGACGACCGGGGCGGTGGCTTCCGCCGGGACGACAACCGCGGTGGCGGTTACCGCGGTCGCGACGACCGTCGAGACGACCGCCATGGCGGCGGCCGCTTCCGGGACGAGCGGGAGCGGGACCGGGACCGGGAGCCGATCAAGCGGCTGCCGATCCCGGAGGACGTCACCGGCGAGGAGATCGACAAGGACGTGCGGCAGGAACTGCAGAGCCTGCCCAAGACGCTCGCGGAAGACGTCGCCAAGAACCTGGTGATGGTCGCCCGGCTCATCGACGAGGACCCCGAGGGCGCCTACGGCTACTCCAAGGTGGCCCTGCGGCTGGCGTCCCGTGTCGCCGCCGTCCGTGAGGCGGGAGGGTTCGCCGCGTACGCGAACCAGAAGTACGCCGAGGCGCTCGCCGAGTTCCGCGCCGCGCGGCGTATGACCGGCAGCGTCGACCTGTGGCCGGTGATGGCCGACTGCGAGCGTGGGCTCGGGCGGCCGGAGAAGGCGCTGGACATGGCCGGCGCCCCCGAGGTGCACAAGCTCGACAAGGCCGGCCAGGTCGAGATGCGGCTCGTCGCCGCCGGTGCCCGGCGTGACATGGGGCAGCTGGACGCGGCCATCGTGACGCTGCAGAGCCCCGAGCTGGCGTCCAGCTCCGTACAGCCGTGGACCGCGCGGCTGCGGTACGCCTATGCCGACGCCCTGCTCGCTGCTCAGCGTGTCGACGAGGCGCGGGAGTGGTTCGCCAAGGCCGTCGAGGCCGACCGGGACGGCAGCACGGACGCCTCCGACCGGCTGGCCGAGCTGGACGGGGTCGAGTTCGTCGACGCGCTGGACGAGGAGTCCGCCGAAGAGCTGGCCGAAGAGTCGGCCGAGGAGACCCGGGAGGAGACCAAGGTCGCGGACGACACCGAGGCGGAGGCCGGGACCAAGACCGTCGCCGAGTCCGAGCCCGAGTCCGAGTCCGAGTCCGGCTCCGAGGCCAAGGCCGAGTTCGAGGCCGAGCAGGACTGAGCTCAGTGACCGGGTGACCGAGTGATGTGCGGAGGGCAGGCCTGGACCGGGTCTGCCCTCCTGCTTTCAGACGTCGAGCGCCCGCAGCACCAGCCCGGATGCCGGCTTCGGGCCGAAGGACGTCGACTTGCGGGGCATGGTCACGCCCTGGCGGGCCAGGTCGCGGACGACCTCCTCGCGTACCGGGTGCATGAGGACGGCCGTGCCGCCGTCCCGCTCGGCCTTGTCGACGGTCGCCGCCGTGTCGTGGATGTACGCGATGTGCGCGGGGGAGTCCTCGGGGATCCGCCAGACGTGGTCGAGGAGCGTGGCGTGCAGGACGGTGGCGTCCAGGGTGCGCCAGGCGGCTGGGCGGTCGTCGGGGATCGTGCGGGCCAGGAGAGCGGGGTCCGGGCGGTCGATGAGGTGGAACGCGCCGTCGCCGGCCAGCATGAACGCGTTGCCGGCGCAGGCCGCGTCCGCCAGCGCCTCCTGGGCCGCCGGGAGCGGGACGTCGAGCCGTCGTACCCGGAACAGGCCCTTGACGCGTTCCAGTGCCTCGGCCACCGGCAGGCCGTGCAGCAGGCGGTGGATGGCGCGGACGCGCAGCGGGTAGCGGGCGGTGTCGACGAGGAGGACCAGGCCGTAGTCCCAGGGGCTCGGCGAGCTGTGCTCCGCGCGTAGACGCAGGTAGGTGGCCCAGCGGTGGTGGCCGTCGGCGATCAGGGCCTGGTGGTGGGACAGGTCGGACTGGACCAGGGACACCTCGGCGGGGTCGGTGATCGACCAGAGGCGGTGGTGGAAACCGTCCTCCGTGGTGGTGGCGAGGAGCGGTGGCCGGCCGGCCACCGCTTCGATGACCTCGGCGGTCGCGCCGTCGCCCCGGTAGGTGAGCAGGAGGGGTTCGAGGTTCGCGAAGGTGGCGCGCATCAGGGCCGCCCGGTCGGCGACGACCGGGGCCATGACCTCCTCGTGCGGCAGCACCACGCCCTCGGACGGCTCCGAGACCCGCAGGGCGCCGATGATGCCGCGCTGGAGCAGGCCCTTCCCGTCGTGCTGTTCGTAGACGTACAGGCCCGGTTCGGGATCCGCGGTGAGGATGCCCTCGGTCTGCCAGCGGTGCAGGGTGTCGGCCGCCTGTTCGGTACCGGCGCTGGGGGTACCGGCCTGGGGAAGGATGAGACGGACGATGTTGTGCGGGTCGGCCGACTGGAGGTGGTGTACTCCGTCGGGGCGTACGACGACGTCGTAGGGCGGGGAGGTGACGGCGGCCAGACTGCCGACCCGGTGCGGGTCGTAGCGAAGACCTCGGAACGGGGTCAGTTCCAGGCCTCGGGGCTCCGTTGCTTCCGAGTGACCTGCAGTGTTCATCCCGGCATCGTACGTGTGTCAGTGGCGTGCGGGATGATCGGCGGTGAAAGGGCGGGTCGACGAAGAGTGACAAGGAGTGACAAGGAGCGATGGGGATGAGCCAGGGCGTCAGGACTGGTCCCGAGGGCATCGGACAGGCCCTGAGCACGGCGTACGACACGGCGCTGCTCGATCTGGACGGGGTGGTGTACGCGGGGGGCAGCGCGATCGCGCACGCCGTGGAGTCGCTGGAGGTCGCCCGTGCGGGCGGCATGCGTCTGGCGTACGTCACCAACAACGCGCTGCGGACGCCGGACACGGTGGCCGAGCACCTCACCGAGCTGGGGATCCCGACGGAGGCCGACGACGTCATCACCTCGGCGCAGGCGGTCGCGCGGCTGATCAGCGAGCAGGTGCCGGCCGGGGCGCGGGTGCTGGTGATCGGCGGGGACGGGCTGCGGGTCGCGCTGCGGGAGCGGGGACTTGAGCCGGTGGAGTCCGCTGACGACGATCCGGCGGCCGTGGTGCAGGGGTACGGCGGTCTCGACCTGCCCTGGGGGCGATTCGCCGAGGCGTCGTACGCCGTCGCGCGCGGGGTGCCGTGGTTCGCGTCCAACACCGATCTGACGATTCCGAGCGGGCGCGGGATAGCGCCGGGCAACGGGGCGGCGGTCGAGGTGGTCCGGATCGCGACGGGCGCGGAGCCGCAGGTGGCGGGCAAGCCGCTGCCGCCGATGCACCGGGAGACGATCCTGCGGACGGGCGCGGAGCGGCCGTTGGTGGTCGGGGACCGGCTGGACACCGACATCGAGGGCGCGTTCAACGGCGGGGTCGACTCGCTGCTCGTGCTGACCGGCGTCACCGACGGGCGTCAGCTGCTCGCTGCGCCGCCGCGGCACCGGCCGACCTATGTCGACGCCGATCTGCGCGGGCTGCTCACCGGGCAGCCGGAGGTCACGGCGGACGGCGACGGATTCCGGTGCGGTGGCTGGACGGCGACGGCGCTTTCCGACCGGCTGGAGCTGGAGGGTGAGGGCGAGTCGCTCGACGGCCTGCGGGCGCTGTGCGCGGCGGCCTGGACGGCGGCCGGGGAGGGCTCCTGCGACCTGGACGGAGGCAAGGCACTGGCACGGCTGGGGCTCTGATGTCCCCGCACCCGACGGGGAGTTGCCGACCGGGATGCGAGGATAGGCTAACCTAATCTTGTGTTGGTCGACAGTGCTTCCGAGCAGCGCGCGGACACCGCCCCCGCGCCCCCGACCCGTCGGGCGGTACGGGCCCTCGGGCTCCTGGTCTCCGCCGTGATCCTGCTGCTCGTCGCGCTGGCGAGCATCGCGATCGGGGCGAAGCAGCTGCCGCTGGACCAGGTCTGGCACGGCCTGTTCCACGACACGGGGACGTACGGCGACGTCGTGGTCGGCGCCCGGCTCTCGCGCACCGTCCTCGGCCTGCTGGCCGGTGCCGCCCTCGGCCTGTCCGGGGCGGTGCTCCAGGCGCTCACCCGCAACCCGCTCGCAGACCCCGGACTGCTCGGCATCAACGCGGGCGCGTCGGCCGCTGTCGTCACCGCCATCACCTACTTCGGCGTCAGCACCCTCAGCGGCTATGTGTGGTTCGCCTTCCTCGGGGCGGCCGCGGTGGGCGCGCTGGTGTGGCTCCTGGGCGGCAGCCGGGGCGCCACCCCGGTCCGGCTCGCGCTGGCCGGTACGGCGATCAGCGCCGCGCTCTACGGCTACCTCCAGGCCGTGATGATCACCGACGACGCGGCGCTCAACAAGTTGCGTTTCTGGACGGTGGGTTCGCTGGCCTCGGCCGGCGACTCGACGATCCTGCAGGTGCTGCCGTTCCTCGCGGCCGGCACCCTGCTCGCCCTCGGCCTCGCCCGCCCGCTGAACGCGGTGGCGATGGGCGACGACACCGCCCGAGCCCTCGGCGTCGGCCTCGCCCGCACCCGGGCCCTCGCCATGCTCGCCGCCACCGTGCTGTGCGGCGCGGCCACCGCCGCCTGCGGTCCGATCGCCTTCGTCGGCCTGATGGTCCCGCACGCCGTACGCGCGTTCACCGGCCCCGACCTGCGCTGGATCCTGCCGTACGCGACGGTCCTGTCGCCCGTTCTGCTGCTCGGCGCCGATGTCATCGGCCGGATCGTCGCCCGCCCCGCGGAGCTCCAGGTCGGCATCGTCACCGCGATCATCGGCGGGCCGGTCTTCATTCTTCTCGTACGACGGCGCAGGACGGCCCAGCTGTGAGGACCGTCGTGAGGACCGCTGTGAGGACCAATGTGAGAACCGCTGTGAGGACTGCTGTGAAGACCACGCTCACGCTGCGTACCCCGGGCGGGCTCTCCCTGCGGACCGACGTGCGCGCGCTGGTCGTGGTCGTCGCGCTGCTGCTGGCCGCGTGCGCCGCGAGTGTCGTGCTGATCGGCACCGGGGACTTCCCGATCTCCTTCGGCGACGTGCTGAAGACCCTGGCCGGGAACGGTACGGCCGGACAGGACTTCGTCGTCAACGAACTGCGGCTGCCACGGGTCCTGGTCGGTCTGCTGGTCGGTGCCTCACTCGGGCTCGGCGGCGCCCTGTTCCAGTCGATCTCCCGCAACCCGCTGGGCAGCCCGGACGTCCTCGGCCTCTCCCAGGGCGCCACCTCCGGTGCGCTCGTCGTCATCGTGCTGCTGTCCGGGACCGCCGCCCAGGTCACCGTCGGCGCGCTGGCCGGCGGTCTGGTGACCGGCCTCGCCATCCACCTCCTCGCCTGGAAGCAGGGCGTGCACGGTTACCGGCTGGTCCTGGTCGGCATCGGCGTCTCCGCCGTCGTCACCGCGGTCAACGGCTATCTGCTCACCAAGGCCGACCTGGTCGACGCGACCCGCGCGGTCGTCTGGATGACCGGTTCCCTCGACGGCCGTGACTGGAGTCAGGTCTGGCCGCTGCTCGCACTGTGCGCGGTCCTCGTGCCCCTGGTCCTCGTCAACGCGCGGGGCCTGCGGATGATGGAGATGGGCGACGACGTCTCGCACGCCCTCGGCGTGCGCGTGGAACGGGTGCGGACGCTGCTGATGGTGGCCGCCGTCCTGCTGACCGCGGCCGCCACCGCCGCCGCCGGGCCCGTCAGCTTCGTGGCCCTCACCGCGCCCCAGCTCGCCCGCCGCCTCACCCGCGCCCCCGGCCCCAACCTGGTGCCCTCCCTCTGCATGGGCGCCACCCTCCTGGTCACCGCCGACTGGGCCGCGCAGCGCGCCTTCGGCGCCGACCAGCTGCCCGTGGGTGTGGTCACCGGCGTCCTCGGCGGGGTCTATCTGCTCTGGCTCCTCGTCACCGAACGCCGGGCGGGCCGGATATGACACCGGAAGACGGCCGGGACAAGAACCCGACACCCGAGTCGGACCGCGAGAGGAACACCGTGAACCGCCTGTCCGCCGAGAACCTCACCCTCGCCTACGACCAGCGGGTCATCGCCGAGCAGCTGTCGGTGGAGATCCCCGACAGCTCCTTCACCGTGATCGTCGGCCCCAACGCCTGCGGCAAGTCGACGCTGCTGCGCGCGCTGTCCCGGATGCTCAGGCCGAGCCAGGGCCGGGTGCTGCTCGACGGCCAGGTCATCCAGTCGATGCCCGCCAAGAAGGTCGCCCGCACCCTCGGCCTGCTCCCGCAGTCGTCCATCGCGCCCGACGGCATCACCGTCGGTGACCTGGTCGCACGAGGCCGCTACCCGCACCAGGGCCTGCTGCGCCAGTGGTCCGCCGAGGACGAACGGGTCGTACAGGAGTCGATGGAGCGGACGGGCGTCGCCGAACTCGCCGACCGGTACGTCGACGAGCTGTCCGGCGGACAGCGGCAGCGCGTGTGGATCGCGATGGCGCTCGCCCAGCAGACCCCGCTGCTGCTCCTGGACGAGCCGACCACCTACCTGGACATCCAGCACCAGATCGACGTCCTCGACCTGTGCGCCGAGCTCCACGAGGAACAGGGGCGGACGCTGGTCGCCGTGCTGCACGACCTCAACCACGCGGCCCGGTACGCCACCCACCTCGTCGCGCTGCGGGGCGGCCGGGTGATCGCCGAGGGCGCCCCGAACGACATCGTCACCGCCGAACTGGTGCGGGAGGTCTTCGGGCTGCGCTGCCAGATCATCGACGACCCGGAGACGGGGACCCCGCTGGTGGTGCCGGCCGCCCGGAAGGCAAGGGTCACAACAACTTCCTGAGCCGGAACAGGTCCAGCAGGGTCGCCTCCAGCCGCACCCGGCCCGAACCCCAGGCGCCGGCGAAGTTCAGTTCGCCGTCGACCAGGGCCACCAGGTCGTGACCCGCCATGGCGAGTCGTATCTGCGCCTTCTCCCGGGGCGGACCGGGGAACGTCTCCTCGACGTCGATCCGGCCGCCGGTGAGCCGGCCGGCGAAGGTGACGTCCAGGTCGGTGATGTGGCAGCTCACCGTGCGGTCCATGGCGGCGGCCGCACGGACGTCTCCCTCGGCACCGCTCATGCCGTGCGAGAGCTTGGCGAGTGCGGCGCGGCACTCCTCGATCGTGGCCATCGCGACCGACGGTACCCCAGCGGTTCGATGTAGCGTCGGGGCATGACCGACTCCGTGCCCGAGGGCCGGGTGGCGGGGGCCGAGGAAGCGGCCGCCGTCGAACCCGAGTACGACCCCGCCGCGCCCGCCGCGCTGAACGTCCCGCGCACCCCGACCGGCAACGCCGAGGTCGACGCGGGGCTCGACCGGCTGGCCGACGCCGACCACCTCGCCACGGACGGGCATCTGGAGGTGTACGAGGATGTGCACCGGGGGCTGCGCGACGCGCTGACCGCGCTCGACGCCCGCCCGGGACCTCCGGGACCCCCGGTGCCCGTGTCGCCGTACCACCAGAGCAGGAGCTGAACCCACCGTGGCAGGAGTCGCACGTCGCCGTCTGGATGCGGAGCTGGTCCGCCGGAAGCTCGCGCGTTCACGCGAGCACGCCAGCCAGCTGATCGCCGCCGGGCGGGTCACCGTCGGCAAGACCCTCGCGACCAAGCCGGCCACCCAGGTGGAGACCGCCGCCGCCATCGTCGTCCAGACCGACGACAGCGATCCCGAGTACGTGTCCCGGGGCGGCCACAAGCTCGCCGGCGCGCTGGCGGTGTTCGTCCCGGAGGGCCTGGTGGTCGAGGGGCGGCGGGCGCTGGACGCCGGTGCGTCGACCGGAGGGTTCACCGATGTGCTGCTGCGCGCGGGGGCCGCCCATGTCGTCGCCGTGGACGTCGGATACGGACAACTCGCGTGGTCTCTGCAGAGCGATGAACGCGTCACCGTCAAGGACCGTACGAACGTACGCGAGTTGACGCTTGAAGCGATCGATGGGGAGCCTGTGGATCTTGTCGTGGGTGATCTGTCCTTCATCCCGCTCGGGCTGGTGCTGCCGGCCCTGGTGCGGTGCGTGAAGCCGGACGCCGACCTGGTGATGATGGTCAAGCCGCAGTTCGAGGTGGGCAAGGAGCGACTGGGCAGCGGGGGAGTCGTACGGAGTCCGCAGCTGCGGGCGGAGGCCGTGCGGGGGGTTGCCGGGAAGGCGTGGGAGCTGGGGCTCGGGGTGAAGGGTGTCACCGCCAGTCCGCTGCCCGGGCCGTCCGGCAACGTCGAGTACTTTCTGTGGTTGCGGGCCGGCGCACATCAGTTGGATCCGGCCGACGTTGACCGTGCAGTGGCGGAGGGGCCGCGTTGACACAGAACCGAGCTCGTACTGTTTTCCTCCTCGCTCACACCGGGCGGCCGGCCGCGATCCGCAGCGCCGAGCTCGTGGTGAAGGGGCTGCTGGCGGCCGGAGTCGGCGTACGGGTCCTGGACTTCGAGGCCCGCGACCTGCCGTTGCCCGACGAGGTCGAACTCGTCGAGGAGGCCTCGCCGCACAGCCTCGACGGCTGTGAGCTGCTGATCGTGCTCGGCGGTGACGGGACGCTGCTGCGCGGCGCCGAGTTCGCCCGCGCCTCCGGGGTGCCGATGCTCGGCGTCAACCTCGGCAGCGTCGGGTTCCTCGCGGAGGCCGAGCGCGACGACCTCGACAAGGTGGTCGACCGGGTGGTGAGCCGGGCGTACGAGGTCGAGGAGCGGATGACCGTCGACGTCGTCGTGCACCGCAACGGGGACATCGTGCACACCGACTGGGCGCTGAACGAGGCGGCGGTGCAGAAGGCGGGCGCCGAGAAGCTGCTGGAAGTGGTGCTGGAGATCGACGGGCGGCCGGTCACGGGGTTCGGGTGCGACGGGATCGTCCTGTCGACGCCGACCGGATCGACGGCGTACGCGTTCTCGGCGGGCGGGCCGGTGGTGTGGCCGGAGGTGGAGGCGCTGCTGATGGTGCCGATCTCCGCGCACGCGCTGTTCGCGAAGCCGCTGGTGACCTCGCCGGACTCGGTGCTCGCGGTGGAGGTGCTGCCGCACATCCAGCCGGGGGTGCTGTGGTGTGACGGGCGGCGGACGGTGGAGTTGCCGCCGGGGGCGCGGGTGGAGGTGCGGCGGGGGGCGGTGCCGGTGCGGCTGGCGCGGCTGCATCACGCTTCGTTCACGGACCGGTTGGTCGCGAAGTTCGCGTTGCCGGTCTCCGGCTGGCGGGGGGCGCCGCACTGACGGTACGTGGGGAGGAGGGGGCTGGGGAGCTTCGACGGCTGCGGGCGATTCGTGGCTTGTCGTGCCCGCGCGGCGGAGCCGCATGTCGATACAGCCCCGCGCCTCTTCGGGTGGGGGTGCTCCCCGTCGGGGTGAGGAGCCGCCTGCTCCTTCGGGTGGGCACATCCGCCGCATGTCGATGCGGGCGGGCGCTCGTGGGTTCTCCACCCGCCCGGGTGACAGGGGGCCTCGCACTTCGCCGTCTCGACCTCGTAAGGTCTTCCCCGTGCTGGAAGAAATGCGGATACGGTCCCTCGGAGTCATCGATGACGCCGTCGTCGAGTTGTCGCCGGGGTTCACCGCCGTCACCGGTGAGACCGGTGCGGGCAAGACCATGGTGGTCACCAGCCTGGGGCTGCTGCTCGGCGGGCGGGCCGATCCCGCGCTCGTGCGGATCGGGTCCGAGAAGGCGGTTGTGGAGGGGCGGGTCTCCGTTCCCGCGGGGGCCTCGGCGGCCGTACGGGCCGAGGAGGCCGGTGCCGAGCTGGACGACGGGGCGCTGCTGATCAGCCGTACCGTTTCCGCCGAGGGCCGCTCGCGGGCGCACCTGGGCGGGCGGAGCGTGCCCGTGGGGCTGCTCGCCGAACTCGCCGACGACCTGGTGGCCGTGCACGGGCAGACGGATCAGCAGGGGCTCCTGAAGCTGTCCCGGCAGCGGCAGGCCCTCGACCGGTACGCGGGCGACGGGGTCGCCGTACCGCTGGCCAAGTACGGCGAGGCCTACCGGCGGCTGCGGGCCGTCGCGGCCGAGCTGGAGGAGATCGTCACACGCGCGCGTGAGCGGGCCCAGGAGGCCGACATGCTGCGCTTCGGGCTGGACGAGATCGCGGGGGTGGAGCCGCGGGCCGGCGAGGACGTCGAGCTCGCCGAGGAGGCCGAGCGGCTCGGGCACGCCGAGGCCCTGTCGTCCGCCGCGACCGCCGCGCACTCCGCGCTCGCGGGCAACCCCGAGGACCCCGAGGGCATCGACGCGGCCACCCTGGTCGCGGGCGCCCACCGGGCCCTGGAGGCCGTGCGCTCGCACGATCCGGCGCTGGCCGCGCTCGCCGACCGGATCGGCGAGGTCGGGATCCTGCTCGGCGATGTGGCGGGCGAGCTCGCCGGGTACGCCGACGATCTGGACGCCGATCCGCTGCGGCTCGCGGCCGTGGAGGAGCGGCGTGCGGCGCTCACCGCGCTGACCCGCAAGTACGGCGCGTACGGTGACGGCATCGACGCGGTGCTGGCGTGGGCCGAGCAGGGCGCCGCACGGCTCACCGAACTCGACGGCGACGACGAGCGGATCGACG
This sequence comes from Streptomyces shenzhenensis, assembly GCF_021462265.1. GTDB lineage: Bacteria > Actinomycetota > Actinomycetes > Streptomycetales > Streptomycetaceae > Streptomyces > Streptomyces shenzhenensis. The sequence continues at coordinate 10,498 of NZ_JAJONF010000001.1, forward strand.
AACTGACCGCCGAGCGCGACGCCCTGCGGGCAGAACTGGGCGGTCTCGCACAGGCGTTGACCGACGCGCGCACCGAGGCCGCCGAACGCTTCGCGGCCGCCGTCACCGCCGAGCTGGGCTCGCTCGCGATGCCGCACGCGCGCGTGTCCTTCGCCATCCGGCAGACCGAGGACCCGGAGGGCGTGGAGGTCGGCGGCCGGGCGGTGGCCTACGGCCCGGCGGGCGCCGACGAGGTCGAACTGCTCCTGGCCCCGCACCCGGGAGCACCGCCCCGCCCGATCGCGAAGGGCGCCTCGGGTGGTGAGCTGTCGCGCGTGATGCTCGCGGTGGAGGTCGTCTTCGCGGGTACGGATCCGGTCCCGACGTACCTCTTCGACGAGGTCGACGCGGGTGTGGGCGGCAAGGCGGCGGTGGAGATCGGACGGCGCCTTGCCAAGCTCGCCAAGTCCGCGCAGGTGGTCGTCGTCACCCACCTTCCCCAGGTCGCCGCCTTCGCCGACCGGCAGTTGCTCGTCGAGAAGACCAACGACGGCTCGGTCACCCGCTCGGGTGTGAAGGTCCTGGAGGGCGAGGAGCGGGTACGGGAGCTGTCCCGCATGCTGGCAGGCCAGGAGGACTCGGAGACGGCACGGGCGCACGCCGAGGAACTGCTGGCGACGGCACGGGCGGACCGCTGACCGGCCACTGACGGAGACGCAGACAACGGCCGCGGGGCGTGGAGGGCGGAGGGCGACGGCCGGGGTGGTCTGAGGCTGCCGGCCGTGCTCCCCGCGGTGGCGTTTCATCACCCTCACGGGTGACACGGTTCGACGCATTGCCCCGGCCCGCCTCGGTATGTGCCTTCTGGGAACACCCGGAATACCCGGAACACCTCTGTGTGCTGGCATCCTTGAGGGGAACGCGGTGTCCGGGGGAGGCGCGCGCGGTGATGCCCTCGGCCCCGATACCTTCTCTACGTTCCCTCGTGACCGCCCCACGCCTAACCAGGAGCCCCGGCCGCGTGAGCCCCGTGAGCAGCAACGCACCGCATGGTCAGTCGCCGCTGCGCACCGTGCAGGTGCTGGGCGGCGGCAACGCCGGCAGCAGCGCGCACGTGCGTTCGCTGACCGCGGGCCTCGTCGCGCGGGGCGTGCGGGTCACGGTCTGCGCCCCCGCCGAGGCCGATCGCGCCTACGGCTTCTCGGACGTCGGCGCCGACCATGTGCACGTGCCGCGCAGCAGCGACCCGGGCTCGGTCGCGGCACTCCGCGCCGCCTGCGCGGACGCCGACCTCGTGCACGCCCACGGCCTGCACGCCTCCTTCCGCGCGGTGCTGGCGCTGAGCGGCCGCAGCACTCCGCTGGTCGTCACCTGGCACAACCGGGCGCATGCCGAGGGAGCGCGGGCCCATCTGCTGAGGATGCTGGAGCGGCGGGTGGTGAGGACGGCCGCCGTGGTGTTCGGCACCACCTACGACCTGGTGGACCGGGCCCGCCGTACCGGTGCCAGGGACGCCCGGCTCGCCGCCGTGGCGCTGCCCGGTCCGCGGCGGCCCGTGGACGAGGACGAGGCGGAGGGGCTGCGGCCCAAGGTCCGGGCCGAACTCGGCTGCATGGGGCGGCCGTTGCTCATCGCCGTCGGCTCCCTCGACCGGCATCGCGGCTATGACGTCCTGCTGGACGCGGCACGCGCCTGGTGCCGGCTCGACCCGGTGCCGCTCCTCGTCATCGCCGGCGAGGGGCCACTGCGTGCGTCGTTGCAGCGGCGGATCGAGGACGAGGAGCTGCCCGTGCGGCTGATCGGGCGCCGTGACGACATCGCCGAACTGCTCGCCGCCGCCGATCTGGCGCTGCTGCCCAGTCGTTGGGAGCCCCGCTCCGTCCTCGCGCAGGAGGCCCTGCATGCGGGCGTGCCGCTCGTCGCCACCGCGGTGGGCGGCATCCCCGACCTGGTCGGAGACGCGGCCGAGCTGGTCGCGTACGGCGACGCACCGGCCCTCGCCGCCACCGTCTCACGCCTGCTCGGCGACCCCGAGCGCTGCGCGGAGCTGCGCGAGCGGGGTGCCCGGCAGGCGGCGAGCTGGCCCACGGAGGACGAGACCGTCGCCCAAGTGCTCAGCGTGTACGACGAGTTGACGCAGCTCAGGCCGCTGCCGTGATCTCCTAGGGCACATGCCTTCGCGCTCTCAGCGCCAGGCTCAACGCCAGCACCACCTGCGGGTCGTCGAGGTCGGTGCCCAGCAACTCCCCGATGCGGGCGAGGCGGTTGTAGAGGGTCTGCCGGTTGAGGTGGAGCTCCCGGGCCGTCTCCGCCTTGCGGCCCGCGTGTGCCAGGTAGGTCTCCAGGGTGGGCAGCAGCGGCGGCTTGGAGCGGCGGTCGTGGTCGCGCAGCGGGCCGATCGCGCGGTCCACGAAGGCCGCCAGGTCGGGGTGGTCGCGCAGCCGCCACAGCAGGAGGTCGATGTCGAGACGGCGGGCGTCGTACCAGGCCCGGCCGGAGAGGCCCTGGGCCGCTGTGGCCGTCTCGGCCGCGTGCCGCAGTCCCGCCGACGCCGCCGCCCAGCCGCCGGCCACCCCGACCACCACGACCGGGGGCGCGGCTCCGGCGCGCTGTATCCCGGCGCGCTCCACCCCCGCCCTGAGCGCCGCCGCGACCCGGTCCGCGACCGTCGTCCGCTCCGCCTCCGAGCGCAGGCCCACGAGCAGGGGCACCCGGCCCTCGACCGGTCGTACGCCCAGCAGGACGGGCACGCCCACGGCCGCCAGTTCCTCGCCGACCGCGCGGGCCAGCATCGCCCACCCCCCGCCCGGGGGCAGGGAGTCGCCGATCCGCATGACCATCGGCAGCAGCGGACTGCCGCCGGGCTTGAAGCCGAGCACCCGGGCCTGCGCCGGGGCGTCCTCCGCGCTGATCCGGCCCTCGGCGAGGTCGGTCAGGAAGTCGCCGCGCCCGCGCGCCGCCAGCTCCTCCTCCTGGCGGGCCTGCATCAGCACGACGGCCAGGACGCCGGCGGCGCGTTCGGCGGCGATCCGGTGCACGGGCGCGAGCGGGCCGCGGACCGGAAGCAGGACCAGCCGGGCACGCACCGACCCCGCTCCCGGGCCGCCGCCCGGCACGTCCACCAGCACCGCCCCGGCCGGCGGCGGCGCGTTCTTGCGCTGGCCGCGCAGCCCCTCCCACACCTGGAGCGGATCCGCTCCCTCGGGCCCCGCCCCGGCCGCGTACAGCAACTGGCCGTCGGCGGTCTCCAGGAAGACGGGGTTGCCGCTGAAGTCGGCCAGGATCGCCAGCACCTGCGGCACCCCGCCGCCGCCCAGCAGGGCCTCGGTGCAGCGGCGGTGCACCTCCTCGGCGCGCTGGAGGAGCGCGTAGTGGTGGTTGACGATCTCGGTGTGGATCTCCTCCGTCACCGTCACGAACGGCACCTCGCGGTGCAGCACGACCAGCGGCAGCCCGGTCGCGCGGGCGGTGTCCACGAGGGTGGCGGGCAGCCGGTCGAACCGGGCGCCCAGCTCCACCACCAGGGCGGCGATGCCCCGCTCGGCGAGCGTGCGGACGAACGCCCGCTGGTCGGTCGGCCGGGTGCCCAGGCCGTAGCCGGTGGTCAGCAGCAGTTCGCCGCCCTTCAGCAGCGAGGCGATGTTCGGCACCTCGCCCGCGTGCACCCAGCGCACGGTGCGGCCCAGCCGGTCGGCGCCCGCCAGGATCTCCGGGAGCCCGCTGCGCAGCGTGGGCAGCTCCAGTGCCCGCCGTACGGTGATCCCGGCGCCCTGGTTGTCGGGCCCACTGCCCGTACTGCTGTCCATGGAGCGGACGCTACCTGGGCGAACGCCTTCACGGCGACTTCCCGCCAAGCGCTCCGCTCGCGGTGCGGCGAGGGACCGCCGAGCGTCTGCGGCGCCGTGGTGGCTGGTCGCGCCCACGCGGCGGAGCCGCACATCGGCACCCGCGCCCTTCAGGGCGCTGCCGAACCGCGGCGCACTTCACCAGGGCCGCTCAGAGCGGTGTGATGTTGTGGTTGAAGCGGAAGACGTTGTCGGGGTCCCACCGCCGCTTCACCTTGCCGAGCCGCAGCGCGTTTCCCACGCCCAGCCCGGCGCGCACCCGCTCCGGGCCCTCGTCACCGACGAGGTCCAGGCAGACCGCGCCGGTGGACCACGGCCGGACCCCGGCACCGGCGCCCCGCACCCACCCGATCACCCGTTCGTCGTCGCCCGGGTCCGCCCAGATCCCGGCCGGGTGCGCCACCCAGGCCGCGCTCCGGTACGGCACCGGGTACTGGCCCGGTCCGGAGGCGATCGCGCCGCCCAGCGGGAACAGCAGCTGCCGGCTGGCGGTGGGCACCGGCATGCCCTCCGCGCCGCCGCACCAGGCGTTCACCGCCTCCTCGGGCAGGTCGGCCAGGCACTCGGCCGACCAGTGGTTCCGCAGCCCGGCAGGCAGGTCGAGCATGCCCTGCACCGCGCTGTAGGGCAGCGGGCCGACGGCCCGCGCCGCGTGCGGCAGCGCCAGCAGCGGCTCGGCGACCTCGTACAGGCCCTCCGTACCGCCCAGGTAGGTCACCAGGGCGGCGCACCCCGGCGCGGCCCCGGCGAGGTGCAGCACCGCGCCGCCCGCCTCGTCAGGGCCGGTGCGGATCACCTCGCGGAAGGCGCGGACCACGTCCGGGCCGCAGGACCGCGGGTAGCGCAGCAGCGCGGCCGAGAACACCGGCAGCTCGTGCAGTGCGAGGGTGAGCGCGGTGGCGACGCCGAAGTTCCCGCCGCCGCCGTGCAGGGCCCAGAACAGCTCCGGGTTCTCGCCGGCACCGGCATGCACGCGCTCCGCGTCGGCGGTCACCAGCTCCACGCCGATCAGGTTGTCGACAGCCAGGCCGAAGGCACGGTCCAGCCAGCCCGACCCGCCACCGAGCACGAAGCCGCCGACCCCGGTGGTGGAGACCCGGCCACCGGGGGTGGCGAGGCCGTAGGGCCGGGTCGCCCGGTCCAGATGGCCGATGGTGGCCCCGCCCTGTACGCGTACGGCCTTCGCCGCCGGGTCGACGGTCACCTCGTGCATCCGGCGCAGGTCCACCACGAGCGCCCCGTCCCCGGCTCCCGCCCCCGCCACGCCGTGCCCACCGCCGCGGACCGCGATCTTCAGGTCCAGCTCCCGCCCGAACCGCACGGCACGGACCACGTCGACGTCGTCCACGCACCGGGCGATCACGGCCGGATACCGGTCGATCATGCCGTTGAAGACGGCACGGGCCGCGTCGTACCCCGGATCCCCCGGCGCGAACACATCGCCGAGGAGGTCCTCCCGAAGCTCGGCGAGGGCCGTGCGCGCCTTCGACAGGGGCATGCTTCCCAGCCTAGGCAGCAGCGCGCCCCCTCTCAGGGGCGCGGCCCTGTCCGGCATGCGGCTGCCGCCGCGCGGGCGCGGCCGGCCGCCACGCGCCCGCGGCCGACGACGGCCGCGACCCGCTGGCGGTTACCCCCCGTACGCCCCCGAAGCCGTGAGCCGAAGCGCCGTGTCGATCAACGGCACATGACTGAACGCCTGCGGGAAGTTCCCCACCTGCCGCTTCAGCCGCGGATCCCACTCCTCCGCCAGCAGACCGAGGTCGTTCCGCAGCGCGAGCAGCTTCTCGAACAGCTTGCGGGCCTCGTCGACGCGCCCGATCATCGCGAGGTCGTCGGCCATCCAGAACGAGCACGCCAGGAAGGCCCCCTCGTCACCGGGCAGCCCGTCCACACCCTCGTCGCCGCCCGCGGTCGGGTAGCGCAGGATGAAGCCGTCCGACGTGGACAGCTCCCGCTGGATCGCCTCGATGGTGCCGATGACCCGCTTGTCGTCCGGCGGCAGGAACCCCATCTGGGGGATGAGCAGCAGCGAGGCGTCCAGCTCCTGGGAGCCGTACGACTGGGTGAAGGTGTTGCGTTCCTTGTCGTAGCCCCGCTCGCACACGTCCCGGTGGATGTCGTCGCGCAGCTCCTTCCAGCGCTCCAGCGGGCCGTCCGCGTCCCCGGACTCGATGAGCTTGATGGTGCGGTCGACGGCGACCCAGGCCATCACCTTGGAGTGCACGAAGTGCCGGCGCGGCCCGCGCACCTCCCAGATGCCCTCGTCCGGCTCGTCCCAGTGGTCCTCCAGGTAGCGGATGAGCTTGAGCTGCAGGAGGGACGCGTAGTCGTTGCGGGCGAGGCCGGTCATGTGGGCCAGGTGCAGGGCCTCGGTGACCTCGCCGTAGACGTCCAGCTGGAGCTGGTGGGCGGCGCCGTTGCCGACCCGGACCGGCGCCGAGTTCGCGTAGCCGGGCAGCCAGTCCAGCTCGGCCTCGCCCAGCTCGCGCTCACCGGCGATGCCGTACATGATCTGCAGGTTCTCGGGGTCGCCGGCGACCGCGCGCAGCAGCCACTCGCGCCAGGCGCGGGCCTCCTCGCGGTAGCCGGTGCGCAGCAGCGAGGTAAGGGTGATGGCCGCGTCGCGGAGCCAGGTGTAGCGATAGTCCCAGTTGCGGACGCCGCCGATGTCCTCGGGCAGGGAGGTGGTGGGCGCGGCGACGATGCCGCCCGTGGGGGCGTACGTCAGGGCCTTCAGCGTGATCAGGGAGCGGATCACGGCCTCCCGGTAGGGCCCGTGGTACGTGCACTGCTCGACCCACTCCCGCCAGAAGTCCTCGGTCGCCTCCAGCGACTGCTCCGGCTCCGGCAGCGGCGGCGCCTCCTTGTGCGAGGGCTGCCACGAGATCGTGAACGCGATCCGGTCGCCGGGGGCCACGGTGAAGTCGGCGTAGGTGGTCAGCGACTTTCCGTAGGTCTCCGCCGAGGTGTCGAACCACACCGAGTCGGGGCCCGCGACGGCGACCGTACGGCCGTCGTGCTTGTGCACCCACGGGACGACCCGGCCGTAGGAGAACCGCATCCGCAGCACCGAGCGCATCGGCACCCGGCCGGTGACGCCCTCGACGATGCGGATCAGCTGGGGCGCGCCGTCACGCGGGGGCATGAAGTCGGTCACCCGGACCGTGCCGCGCGGGGTGTCCCACTCCGACTCCAGGATCAGCGAGTCGCCCCGGTAGGTGCGGCGCGACGCGGTCGGGGGCTGGGAGTCGGCCGCGTGCGCCGGGCCGAGCCGCCAGAAGCCGTGTTCCTCCGTGCCGAGCAGACCGGCGAAGATGGCATGCGAGTCGAAGCGGGGCAGGCACAACCAGTCCACTGTGCCGTCCCGGCAGACCAGAGCGGCGGTCTGCATGTCTCCGATGAGTGCGTAATCTTCGATGCGCCCGGCCACGTGCAACTCCAGTCGAACGGCCACGTCACCCCCAGACAGAAGGGGGCTGTCGCTAGTGCGGTCAAGGGGGGGGTTGTTGTTATGCGTCGTTGAGCGGTGAAGCAAAGCAGGCCGCCGTGCCCTGAGGCAAAACGACAGTCACAGCTCAACGAACTGCCAGGCTCTCGTGTTCCGGGAGTGACGGGCGGGGGTGTGCCGTGTTCTCCGGTCGGGCTCGGCAGCGAGTGTCCGAGCAGGATACGACGCACGTAGATGATCTGCGTGCCGCTCCGGGCAACCGGTGCGGGCCGAACGGGTGAGCCCTGAGTGAAAAGCCGGTAAGACAGACCCTACGTCCGTGCCGACGTGTGCACGGAGTGTGGCCGGAAGCCATCCCCGCGCGGCGCTGATACCCTGGTAGCCCGTGGACCGGTGGGCACGAAACCCCCGAACCGCAGCGACGGCCCCACCCCCGGAAACTCCCGGACGGCAGCCGTACCGCACGACAGATCGCGACCACGGGAGCCCCCTCTTGGCCATGCCGCCGCATGCTTTTCGATCGAGCACAGCTACGACGACCAAGCACATCTTCGTCACCGGGGGTGTCGCCTCCTCGCTCGGCAAGGGCCTGACGGCCTCCAGCCTGGGCATGCTGCTCAAGGCCCGGGGCCTGCGCGTCGTGATGCAGAAGCTCGACCCGTACCTGAACGTCGACCCGGGCACGATGAACCCCTTCCAGCACGGTGAGGTGTTCGTCACCAACGACGGTGCCGAGACCGACCTGGACATCGGCCACTACGAGCGTTTCCTCGACCGCGACCTGGACGGCTCCGCCAACGTCACCACAGGTCAGGTCTATTCGACGGTGATCGCGAAGGAACGGCGTGGCGAGTACCTGGGCGACACGGTCCAGGTCATCCCGCACATCACCAACGAGATCAAGCACCGCATCCGCCGCATGGCCACCGACGAGGTCGACGTCGTCATCACCGAGGTCGGCGGCACGGTCGGCGACATCGAGTCGCTGCCGTTCCTGGAGACGGTCCGCCAGGTCCGCCACGAGGTCGGCCGGGACAACGTCTTCGTGGTTCACATCTCGCTGCTGCCCTACATCGGGCCCTCCGGCGAGCTGAAGACCAAGCCCACCCAGCACTCCGTGGCCGCCCTGCGCAACATCGGTATCCAGCCGGACGCGATCGTCCTGCGCTGCGACCGCGAGGTCCCCACCGCCATCAAGCGCAAGATCTCGCTGATGTGCGACGTCGACGAGGCCGCGGTCGTGGCCTGCCCGGACGCCCGCTCGATCTACGACATCCCGAAGACCGTGCACGGCGAGGGCCTGGACGCGTATGTCGTCCGCAAGCTGGACCTGCCGTTCCGGGACGTGGACTGGCGGACCTGGGACGACCTGCTCGACCGCGTCCACAACCCCGACCACGAGGTCACCCTCGCGCTGGTCGGCAAATACATCGACCTGCCCGACGCCTACCTCTCGGTCACCGAGGCGCTGCGCGCCGGCGGCTTCGCCAACAAGGCCCGCGTGAAGATCAAGTGGGTGACGTCGGACGACTGCAAGACCCAGGCCGGCGCCGCGGCGCAGCTCTCCGACGTCGACGGCATCTGCATCCCGGGCGGCTTCGGTGACCGCGGTGTGCTCGGCAAGGTCGGCGCCATCCGCTACGCCCGCGAGAACAGGATCCCGCTGCTCGGCCTCTGCCTCGGCCTGCAGTGCATCGTGATCGAGGCCGCCCGCCACCTGGCAGGCATCCCGGACGCCAACTCCACCGAGTTCGACCCGGCCACCGGTCATCCCGTCATCTCCACCATGGCCGAGCAGCTCGACATCGTCGCCGGCGAGGGCGACATGGGCGGCACCATGCGCCTCGGCATGTACCCGGCCAAGCTGGCCGAGGGCTCCATCGTGCGTGAGGTGTACGACGGCAAGGAGTACGTCGAGGAGCGGCACCGCCACCGCTACGAGGTGAACAACGCCTACCGCGCGGAACTGGAGAAGAAGGCCGGCATCCTGTTCTCCGGCACCTCTCCGGACGGCAAGCTCGTCGAGTACGTCGAGTACCCGCGCGACGTCCACCCCTACCTGGTCGCCACCCAGGCCCACCCGGAACTGCGCTCCCGCCCGACCCGCCCGCACCCGCTCTTCGCGGGCCTGGTGAAGGCCGCGGTCGCGCGTCAGCAGGGCGCCGTCGAGCAGGAGAGTTCGAAGTAACACACCGGTTGTACGGTGGCCGGGGTGCAAACCTTCAAAGGCGCGTACCCCGGTTTTCTTTTCTGCACGTGGCAGGCACGCGGAAGGGCGGCACGGCATGACGATCAAGGACACCCCCGAGGAGTGGGAGATCCGGGCGACGGAGACCCCCTTCGTGGGCAACAAGACCTCGGTCCGCACGGACGAGGTGGTCATGCCCGACGGTTCGGTGGTCCGCCGTGACTACCAGGTGCACCCCGGCTCGGTCGCCGTCCTCGCCCTCGACGGGGAGGACCGGGTGCTGCTCATCCGCCAGTACCGGCACCCGGTCCGGCAGAAGCTCTGGGAGATCCCGGCCGGCCTGCTCGACGTCCCCGGCGAGAACCCGCTGCACGCGGCCCAGCGCGAGCTGTACGAGGAGGCGCACGTCAAGGCCGAGGACTGGCGGGTGCTGACCGACCTGTACACCACCCCCGGCGGCTGCGACGAGGCGGTGCGGATCTTCCTGGCCCGTGACCTGTCCGAGGCCGACGGCGAGCGTTTCGCGTCGGAGCACGAGGAGACCGACCTGGAGTACGCGCGCGTGCCGGTCGACGAGCTGGTGCGCCTGCTCCTCGCCGGCGATCTGCACAACAACTGCCTGGTGACAGGCGTACTCTCGCTGGTCGCCGCCCGCACGGGCGACGGTCTCGACGCGCTGCGGCCGGCCGACGCGCCCTGGCCGGCCCGCCCCTTCGAGTCCTGAACCACCGATCGGGCGACCCGGTGTGACCATCGCCTGATCCGATCGGGCGATGCGCCCGCCGTGCTCCGCCCGGAACGTCCGTGCACGTGAACTAGGCTCGACGCGATTGAGCCGAAACGCCCGAACCGGAGCCCCGGCGGGCCTGCGTGTGCGGTGGGACGGGAGTGTGGCCCGTGACGGATCAGGCGGTGGACACAGGCGGCGCACGGCGGCCGGCGCCCGCGGCCACGGACGACCGGTTCCTGGGCCGCACAAGGGAGTTGAAGGAACTGCGCGCCGACATCGAGCGTGCGGGCCTGGACACCATCGCCGGCCGCAAGGCCGCCCGCGCCCGGGTACTGCTGATCGCCGGCCGACCCGGGTCCGGCCGCACCGCCCTCGCCGAGGAATTCGTCCGGCAGGTCGCCGCCGACTATCCCGACGGGGTGCTGCGCGCCCGCCTCGCCGAGCCCGACGGCACCCCGGTCCCCGTCGAGCGCACCGCCCGCGACCTCCTCACCGCCCTGCGGCTGCCCACCCCGGCCGGCGCCGCCGCGGACGACCTCACGCACGCCCTGCGCACCGCCCTGGCCAAACGCCGGATGCTGCTCCTGCTCGACGACGCGCCCGGCGCCGAAGAGGTCGACGTCCTGCTCCCCGACACCGCGGACTGCCTGGCCGTCGCCGTCTCCGGCGGCCCGCTCACCGGCATCTCGGACGTCCGCCCGTGCACCCTGGGCGGCCTGGACACCAAGTCGGCCGTGGAACTGCTCAGCCGGTACACCGGCTCGGTCCGCATCACCGTCGACCCCCGGTCCGCCGAGTCGCTGGTCGAGGCGTGCCAGGCGCAGCCCGCCGCGCTCGCCCTGGCCGGCGGCTGGCTCGCCGCCCGCCCCCAGACGGCCGTCTCCGACCTCGCCAAACGGCTGCACGCGGAGCCGGACGACGGCACCGTGCTGGCCCGGGTCTTCCGGTTCGCGCACGACCAGCTGCCGGCCCAGCACGCGCGGATACTGCGCCTGCTCAGCCTGGCCCCGGCCGGCCTGGCCGACCCGCACACCGCCTCCGCGCTCGCCGGCTGCTCGGTCGACACCGCCCGCACCGCCCTGGACGAGCTGGTCCGCCTGGGCCTGCTGCACCCCCTGGCCTCCCCGCTGCCCCAGTACGAGGTCCCCGGCTGCCTGCACCCGCTGCTGAGGGCCCTGGCCGAGAGCCGGGAGCGGGCCGGGGAGCTCCAGCTGGCCCGCGCCCGGATGCTGGAGCGCACCGTACGGCTGCTGCAGTCCTGCCGGGCGATCACCGAGACCGACAACCCGCAGGCCCGTGAGAAGCTCCAGGCCCTGCCCCGCGAGCTGCGCTTCCCCACCCCCCGGGCCGCCGCCGACTGGCTGTGCGCCCGGCGCCCGGCCCTGCTGGCCGCCGCCCGCGCGGCGGTCGCCGACGGCGAGCTCGACACGCTGGCCCGCCGTCTGATGGCGCAGCTGGTCAAGGCCATGGTGGCGCACCTCGGCACCCAGGCCGCGGCTCCCGACCTGTACGGCATCCACGGGCTGGTCCTCGACGTCGCCCGGCGCCGCGGGCTGCACCGCGAGCAGGCCGCCGCGCTGCTGAACCTCGGCGACCTGGACGCGCAGACGGGCCGTACCGCGGCCGCTCTGGTGCGCTACCGGTCCGCGCTGGACGCCGGACGCCGCGCGCATGACCCGTACGCGACCGGTCGCGCAATGGAATCCGTAGGTGGCGCGTACCAGGAGCTGGGGGACTACGACCGGGCCGCCGACTGGTTCGGCCGCGCGCTCGCCGAGCGCCTGGCCCGCGGCGAGCGCGCCGAGGAGGCCCGGCTCTACGGCCGTATCGCCGGCGCGCACACCTACGCGGGCCGGTACGGCGAGGCGCTGCGGGCCTGGCGGGCGGCTGTTTCCGGCCATCGCAAGAACGGCGATGTGCCCGCCCAGGCACGGGCGTTGAGCGAGCTTGCCCGGGTCCAGGAGTACGCCGGACGGCCCGAGGAGTCGCTGCGCACCTGCCAGGAGGCGGTCGAGTGGGCACGCCGCGCCGAGGACGCCCGGCTCCAGGCGGCGCTCCAGTTGCGGCTCGCCGACACGCTGGAGCGCCTGGGCGACTTCACCGCCGCGAGCCTGCACCGGTCGGCCGCCGAGCGCATGCTGGGTGAGGAGCCTGTGGAGCCCGTGGGGCCCTCGGACCCCGACTCCGACCTGGAACACGGCGCTAACGCCTACGAAATCCGTAGTGCATCCGGCGAAGATTGATGCAATGAAAGGCTAGACAGCCGGAACGCCTTCATTAAACTGGCTCTGCCGCCGGTTCTTCCGCGGTGTCTCCTGGTATGCGGATGCATGCCGGGTATGTGCAGCTATGCCCCCACACACCCCCTGAGCCAAGGACCGTGATCGACGTGAAGGTCGGCATCCCCCGCGAAATCAAGAACAACGAGTTCCGGGTGGCCATCACCCCGGCCGGCGTGCACGAGCTGGTGCGGCACGGCCACCAGGTCGTCATCGAGCGCGGCGCCGGTCTCGGCTCGTCGATCCCCGACGACGAGTACGTGGCCGCCGGTGCCTCGATCCTGGACACCGCCGACGAGGTGTGGGCCACCGCCGACCTGCTGCTGAAGGTCAAGGAGCCGATCGCGGAGGAGTACCACCGCCTCCGCAAGGACCAGACCCTCTTCACCTACCTGCATCTGGCCGCGTCCAAGGAGTGCACGGACGCCCTCCTGGAGTCCGGCACCACGGCGATCGCCTACGAGACCGTCGAGCTGCCGAGCCGCGCGCTCCCGCTGCTCGCGCCCATGTCCGAGGTGGCCGGCCGGCTGGCCCCGCAGGTCGGCGCCTACCACCTGATGCGCGCCGCCGGCGGCCGTGGCGTCCTGCCCGGCGGAGTCCCCGGTGTGCTGCCCGCCAAGGCCGTCGTCATCGGCGGCGGCGTCTCCGGCTGGAACGCCGTGCAGATCGCCATCGGCATGGGCTTCGACGTGACCCTGCTCGACCGCGACATCAACAAGCTGCGCGAGGCCGACCGGATCTTCGGCACCAAGGTCAAGGCCGTCATGTCCAACGCCTTCGAGCTGGAGAAGGCCTGCCTGGAGGCCGACCTCGTGATCGGCGCCGTGCTCATCCCGGGCGCCAAGGCCCCGAAGCTCGTCACCAACGAGCTGGTCTCCCGGATGAAGCCGGGAAGTGTCCTTGTCGACATCGCGATCGACCAGGGCGGCTGCTTCGAGGACTCCCGCCCCACCACCCACGCCGAGCCGACCTTCAAGGTTCACGAGTCGGTCTTCTACTGCGTCGCCAACATGCCCGGCGCGGTGCCCAACACCTCCACCTACGCGCTCACCAACGCCACGCTGCCGTACATCGTGTCGCTCGCGGACAACGGCTGGGCGGAGGCGCTGCGCCGGGACGCCGCGCTCGCCAAGGGTCTCAACACCCATGACGGCAAGGTGGTTTACAAGGAGGTCGCCGAGGCGCACGGCCTGGAGCACCTGGACCTCGACACGCTGATCGGCTGAGCCGGCCCCGACCGGCAAGTCACCTTTTCGTAAAGGCGATACGTCAACAAGCCGCGTCAATCGCGCACAACCGGCCGGACCTTGCCCGACAAGGTCCGGCCGGATGTGTGTATGGTCACTTTGCGACTTGCGGTCAACTCGCCTCGAACGTAACTCTTCGACCGATTCGTACACCGGTGAAACCTGCTGTGCGACGGCCGTACGCCCTTGACAGCGGGATGTTTCATTGCCGACACATCCTGCCGGGTCCGGCGGATTGTGTTGCTGACAACGCCCGACACGCCATAGAGTCGCCAACCGTCGGCATAGTGCCACGCTGACCTGTCTAGAAGTTTCCTGGTCACCAAGGAGGTAAGACGACTTGTGAATGAGTCGACATTTTCTCCCGGGGGTGGTCAACCAGGAATGCCGGTACGGGGCCAGGGTCCCGCGGGGTTCGAGGCTGTCGGCTCCGTCGCGGTGCGTACCTTCGCAGCAGCCCAGAGTCCGCTGACCACGCGGACAGCACACCAGAGCATGGATGGCCATCACGTGAACGCCATGGCCGGCGACGGAAGTGGCGCGCCCCACAACCAATTCGCCGACTACGACGAACTGCCCGACGGGCACTTCTACGACCCCGACGCCGAGTACGAGCCCGATCCGGAGTACGCGGCCACGCTCGCGCCCGACGCTGCCCGCCAGCGCCGCGAGCGCGTCGGCCCGACCGGTCGCCCGCTGCCGTACTTCCCGATCCCGGGCCCGGTGACCAGTCACGGCCCCGCGACGATCATCGCGATGTGCAACCAGAAGGGCGGCGTCGGCAAGACCACGTCGACCATCAACCTGGGTGCCGCGCTCGCGGAGTACGGCCGGCGGGTGCTGCTCGTGGACTTCGACCCGCAGGGCGCGCTGTCGGTCGGTCTCGGCGTCAACCCGATGGAGCTCGACCTCACCGTCTACAACCTGCTCATGGAGCGGGGCATGGCGGCCGACGAGGTCCTCCTGAAGACCGCGGTCCCCAACATGGACCTGCTGCCCTCCAACATCGACCTGTCGGCCGCCGAGGTCCAGCTGGTCTCCGAGGTCGCCCGCGAGTCGACGCTGCAGCGCGCCCTCAAGCCGCTGCTGCCCGACTACGACTACATCGTGATCGACTGTCAGCCCTCGCTCGGCCTGCTCACGGTCAACGCGCTGACGGCCGCTCACAAGGTGATCGTGCCGCTGGAATGCGAGTTCTTCGCCCTGCGCGGTGTCGCCCTGCTGACCGAGACCATCGAGAAGGTCCAGGAGCGGCTCAACCCGGAGCTGGAGCTCGACGGCATCCTCGCCACCATGTACGACTCGCGCACGGTCCACAGCCGTGAGGTGCTGGCCCGTGTGGTCGAGGCGTTCGACGACCACGTCTACCACACGGTCATCGGCCGCACGGTCCGCTTCCCGGAGACCACGGTCGCCGGCGAGCCGATCACCACGTACGCCTCCAACTCCGTCGGTGCCGCCGCCTATCGCCAGCTCGCCAGGGAGGTGCTCGCCCGGTGTCACGCCGAGTGAGTCTGCCCGGGGCCGACGAACTGTTCCGTACGACCGGGGGGATGGCGCTGCAGCCGTCCACTCCCAGGCGCCCGGCCAACGGCGAGGCCCGGGTGCCGGCTCCCGCGGGGGAGAGCGACGAGACGGCGGCCGCGGCGGCCGGGGACGTGCCCCAGTCGGTGCCCGTGCAGGGCGGCGACGGCGAGGGCGCGGAGCACGTGGCGGCGGAGGCCGGGCCGGCCGACGCCGGGGAGTCCCGCAACCGCGGGGTGTCGGCCACGGTGGCGCCCTCCGGCCCGCGCCGGCAGGGGGCGCAGGAAGGTTCTGGCGCCGACGCCCAGCCGCGCAAGCGCGGTGGCCGGGCGCCCGCCCGGCGGCCCAGCGGGCGCGAGCGGCACGACGAGAAGATCACCGTGTACGTCTCCGCCGAGGAGCTGATGGACCTGGAGCACGCCCGTCTCGTGCTCCGGGGTGAGCACGGGCTGGCCGTGGACCGGGGCCGGATCGTCCGTGAGGCGGTCGCCGTGGTCCTGGCCGACCTGGAGTCCCGCGGGGACGCGAGCATCCTCGTACGCCGGCTGCGCGGGCGGTAGAGGTAGCCTGCGGGGGCTATGACCTCGAACGGCGTTCCCGCTTCCGGTGCCTCTTCCGGCGGCCGTCGGCGTGCGCTGGGGCGGGGGCCGGGGGGTTCGCCTCCGGCGCCGGAGGCGGTGCCGTCGGTGGACGGGGGGCCGTCGTCGGCTGAGGCCACGGGCCCGGTCGAGGCCGGTGGGCCGTTGGGCCCGCATTCCCCCAGTCCCGACTCCGCTCGCACGGTTGGACCGCCGTCGCCCGGCGGAACGCCTGCCCCCAACGGCAGCGGGTCCGTAGAGGAGCCCGGCGCCGCCGAAGCCCCCGACGGCGTCTTCAAGGTCCGGCTCGCCAACTTCGAGGGGCCCTTCGACCTGCTCCTCCAGTTGATCTCCAAGCACAAGCTGGACGTCACCGAGGTCGCGCTCTCGAAGGTGACCGACGAGTTCATGGCGCACATCCGGGCCATGGGGCCGGACTGGGACCTGGACCAGACCACCGAGTTCCTCGTCGTCGCGGCGACTCTGCTCGACCTGAAGGCCGCCCGGCTGCTGCCCGCCGCCGAGGTCGAGGACGAGGCCGACCTGGCGCTGCTGGAGGCCCGCGACCTGCTGTTCGCGCGGCTGCTGCAGTACCGGGCGTACAAACAGATCGCCGACATCTTCAACCGGCGCCTGGACGACGAGGCCCGCCGCTGGCCGCGTACCGTCGGCCTCGAACCGCATCTCGCCGAGCTGTTGCCCGAGGTCGTCATCAGCATCGGGCCGGAGGGGTTCGCCAGGCTCGCGGTCAAGGCGATGCAGCCCAAGCCCAAGCCGCAGGTGTACGTCGACCACATTCACGCCCCGCTGGTCAGCGTGCAGGAGCAGGCCCAGTTCGTGGTCGCGCGGCTGCGGGAGCTGGGGGAGGCCAGCTTCCGGGTGCTCGTGGCGGACACCGACAACACGCTCACCGTCGTCGCCCGCTTCCTGGCGCTCCTCGAGCTGTACCGGGAGAAGGCCGTCGCCCTCGACCAGGAGACCGCCCTCGGCGACCTGATCGTGCGCTGGACCGGCGGCGACGAGCAGACCCGGCCGATGGTCACCGACGAGTTCGACCGGCCGCCCGAGCCGCCCAAGCCGCCCAAGGAGGAGAAGGCGTGAGTGAGGAGACCGCGGAGCTGCCGGCGGGGCTGCGGCCCGTCGCCGAACTCGACCTCAAGCCTGCCCTGGAGGCGGTGCTCATGGTCGTGGACGAGCCCGCCACCGCCGAGCACCTGGCCAGGCTCCTGGAGCGGCCGAGGCAGACGGTCACGAAGGCGCTGCGGGCGCTGGCGGAGGAGTACACCGCGCAGGGCCGCGGCTTCGAGCTGCGGTTCGTCGCGGGCGGCTGGCGTTTCTACACCCGCGGCGAGTACGCGCCCGCCGTCGAGCGGCTGGTCCTGGAGGGCCAGACCGCCCGGCTCACCCAGGCCGCCCTGGAGACCCTCGCGGTGGTCGCCTACCGTCAGCCGGTGAGCCGCAGCCGCGTCTCCGTCGTACGCGGGGTCAACTGCGACGGTGTGATGCGCACCCTGCTCCAGCGCGGTCTGGTCGAGGAGGCGGGCACGGAACCCGAAACAGGTGCGATCCTGTACAGGACGACGAACTACTTCCTGGAGCGGATGGGCCTGCGCGGCCTGGACGAGCTCCCGGAGCTCGCGCCCTTCCTCCCGGAGGCGGAGGCGATCGAGGCCGAGACCCAGGAGGGTGTGCCGTCGTTCGATCCGGACGCTCCGGATTCCGAGGACGCAGACGACAAGACGGAACTTTGATGCGAAGCAGCAGCGGCAGGAACAGCAGCGGAAACAACGGCGGGAGCCGTGGTGGCAACAGCGGCGGCCGCGGCGGGAGCAGCGGTGGCCGCGGTAACCACCGCGGCGCCGGGAACGCCCGCGACGACAAGCAGGGCGGCCGGCCGAAGAAGCCGCGCCCGGAGGAGCGGCGCTACGACGTGGGACCCGGCGCCACCCAGGACGGCCCGAAGTCGGGCCGGGGCGCCTCGGCGCGCGGCGGCGCCAAGGGCGGCCCCCGGCAGGGCCAGGGCACCGGGCGCGGCCGTACGGCCCCGGCGAGTTCCCGTGAGTACGACGCCCGCGCCGAGGAGCGCAACCGGGAGCGGTACGCGGACCGGAAGGACGTCAAGCTCCCCAAGACCTTCCCGGGCGCCGAGCAGGAGGGCGAGCGGCTGCAGAAGGTCCTCGCCCGCGCGGGCTACGGTTCCCGGCGGGCCTGCGAGGAGCTGATCGAGCAGGCCAGGGTCGAGGTCAACGGCGAGATCGTCCTGGAGCAGGGCAAGCGGGTCGACCCGGAGAAGGACGAGGTCAGGGTCGACGGGCTGACGGTCGCCACGCAGTCGTACCAGTTCTTCTCGCTGAACAAGCCGGCCGGCGTGGTCTCCACCATGGAGGACCCGGACGGCCGGCAGTGCCTCGGCGACTACGTCACCAACCGGGAGACCCGGCTCTTCCACGTGGGGCGGCTCGACACCGAGACCGAGGGCGTCATCCTGCTCACCAACCACGGCGAGCTGGCCCACCGGCTGACCCATCCCAAGTACGGCGTGAAGAAGACCTACCTCGCGCACATCGTCGGCCCGATCCCGCGCGACCTGGGCAAGAAGCTCAAGGACGGCATCCAGCTGGAGGACGGGTACGCGCGCGCGGACCACTTCCGGGTCGTCGAGCAGACCGGCAAGAACTACCTGGTCGAGGTCACCCTGCACGAGGGCCGCAAGCACATCGTGCGCCGCATGCTGGCCGAGGCCGGGTTCCCGGTCGACAAGCTGGTGCGGGTCGCCTTCGGGCCGATCACCCTCGGCGACCAGAAGTCGGGCTGGCTGCGCCGCCTGTCCAACACCGAGGTCGGGATGCTCATGAAGGAGGTCGACCTCTAAGGCGGCTCCCGAGCCCAGCTCCAAGCGCCGTGAACCCCGTGCGGGGGCTTGTGTGGCTTTCTGACGGCCGGTCCCGGATGTTCCGGGACCGGCCGTCGTCGTGTCGGCGAACGGCGCTCCAGCGGCCACGGGGGCTTGCGTGACCAAGACGCAGTCTTTATAGTCGAGACGACTATTAGTCGCTACGATCATCGAGGGGGGCGGGCGCATGCGGGGCTACGACAAGCACGCCTTCGAACCCTTCGCCGTCACCGTCGACCTTGCCGTCCTCACCCTGCGCGCCGGCGCCCTGCACGTGCTGCTCGTCGAGCGCGGGCAGGAGCCGTACGCCGGACAGTGGGCGCTGCCCGGCGGCTTCCTGCTGCCGCGGGAGTCGGCCGAGACGGCGGCCCGCCGGGAACTCGCCGAGGAGACCGGCCTGTCGGACGTGTCCGGGCTGCGCCTGGAGCAGCTGCGCACCTACAGCGAGCCCGACCGCGACCCGAGGATGCGGGTGGTCTCCGTCGCCTTCACCGCGCTGCTGCCCGACGCCCCCGAGCCGCACGGCGGCGGTGACGCGGCACAGGCGCGCTGGCAGCCCTACGACCAGGCCCGGCCGCTCGCCTTCGACCACGAGCGGATCCTGGCCGACGCCCATGACCGGGTCGGCGCGCGGCTGGAGTACAGCTGTCTCGCCACCGCCTTCTGCCCGCCCGAGTTCACGCTCGGCGAGCTGCAGAACGTCTACGAGACCGTGTGGGGAGTCGCGCTGGACCGCCCCAACTTCCGCCGCAAGGTGCTCGCCACCCCCGGCTTCGTCGAACCCGTCCCCGGCGCCGCCAGGCTGACCGGCGGCCGCGGCAAGCCGGCCGCCCTCTACCGCGCGGGCACCGCCACCGCCCTCCACCCGCCCCTGCTCCGCCCGTCCCGGGAAGGACGCCCCGCATGACCGCGAACATCGGCGACAAACGCGCCGCCACCGGCTCCCTGATCGGTCTCGCCCTCGGGGACGCGCTCGGCTTCCCCGTCGAGTTCAACGACGTGCCCTCGATCCTCGCCAAGTGCGGACCGTGGCGGGAGATGGAACTGCCCCGGCGCGCCTTCGTCTCGGACGACACCCAGATGACCCTCGCCGTGGGGCACGCCATGCGCACCGCGATGGACCGCGGAGTGCTCGCGCCCAAGCGGCTGGAGCGGCCGCTGCGCGAGGAGTTCGTGAACTGGTACCAGTCGCCCGAGAACAACCGGGCGCCCGGCCGGACCTGCCTGCGGGCCTGCGATCTCCTGAAGGAGGAGGGACGCCGCTGGCAGGACGCCAGCCAGATCGACTCCAAGGGCTGCGGCGCCAACATGCGGGTCGCGCCCGTCGGGCTCGCGCCGGGGCTCAGTGACGAACAGCGCGCCGGGGCCGCCCAGTTGCAGTCCGCCCTCACCCACGGCCATCCCACCGCCCTGGCCGCCTCCGACCTCACCGCACGTGCCGTACGGCTCCTCGCGCAAGGGGCCGGACCGGACCGGCTCCTCGGTCAACTGCGTTCGTACGCCCGCGAGAACCGCACCCGCTACCACCACCCCTGGCTCGGCGACCTGTGGACGCGCAGCCACGACGCGAGTCCCGAGGACTTCATCGCGCGCGGCTGGGACGAGTGCCTGGAGATCCTCGACCGGCTCCAGGAGGCCGTGCGGACCGCCTCCCCCGAGGACGACCCCTGCCTGGCCACCGGCGCCGGCTGGATCGCCGAGGAGGCCCTGGCGACCGGCCTGCTCTGTTTCCTGCTCTTCCCCGGCGAACCGCTGCTCGCCCTGCGCCGGGCCGCCTGCTCCTCCGGCGACTCGGACTCGATCGCCTGCCTCACCGGGGCGTTCGCGGGGGCCTGGCTCGGCGCGGACGCCTGGCCGACGGAGTGGGCCGACCGGATCGAGTACGGGGGCGACCTGCTGACCCTGGGCGCGCTCTGGGACGCTTGAGCGCACGGTCGACGACCTTGATCCGGACCTCGGCCCGGCGTCCGTCGGGGCCGGCGGCCGCCGTGGAGCGGCTGCCCGTCCTGCTCGACGAGGCGCAGAACAGCTCAGCGCCGCCCGACCCGCCCCGCGCGCGGGGCGCCCTGCACGACCTGGTGGTCCGTGTGCGTCCGGAGCGCCGAGTCCCGGCGGGCGCGGAACAGGAAGCCGGCCACGCGCGCGTGGTCCGGCTCCGCCGGGAGCGGGCTGCCCCGCAGGGCCCGCTCGGTCTCCGCGGCGAGCCGGGCCATCCGGGACTCGGCCTCCGCCCAGGAGACCTCGCCCCGCCTCACCGCCAGGAACTCCGCGCGCCGCTCGCCCACGTCGATCGTCAGCTCGCCGGTGCGCAGCAGATCGCGGGCGCTGGTCAGCAGCCGCAGCAGGTGCATCGCGTGCTTCCAGCGGGGGGCACCGTGCGTGCGGAGGTCGGCGTCCAGCTTGCGGCGTTGGCCGAGGGCGTAGCCGGTGAAGGTGTCGTACGCGCGCCGGGAGAGGAAGGCGCCGCGCAGGGCGAGCAGTTCGCGGCCCGTGTCGTCGACGTGCTCGACCAGGGGCGAGTGCAGGCACTCCAGGATGTTCGGGTTGGCCCGCAGGGCCAGCTCGCAGAACCGTTCCAGCTCCCAGGAGAACCGCTCCTCGCCCGGTCCCTCGACATGCGACGGCGGTTTCTCGAAGCCCCAGAACAGCGGGGTGGGGGCGAGGAACACGCCCCGGCGGTCGGTGTCGCTGTCCTCCGTGGCCAGACCGAAGGCGCGCGACCCCATGACGCAGGCGTAGATCGTGTGGTCGCGTACCAGGTCCTCGGGGTGCATGCCCGGGAGCGTACGCGGCCGGTCACCCCACGGTGATCGAATTTCCGCTCACCGTGATCGACTCCGCGGGCAGCGGCCTGGTCGCCGGGCCGTGGGCCACCGCGCCGTCGGCGATGTGGAACTTGCTGCCGTGGCAGGGGCAGTCGATGGTGCCGTCCGCCACCCGGTTCACCGTGCAGCCCATGTGCGTGCAGATCGCCGAGAAGGCCTTGAACTCGCCCGCCGTCGGCTGGGTCACCACGATCTTATGGTCCTTGAAGATCGTGCCGCCGCCCTCCGGGATCTCACTCGTCCGCGCCAGCACCTTCCCGGTGCTCGCGCTCGAAGGTCCGGAGGGAGACGGCTCGGAGGGAGACGGCTCGGAGGGAGACGAACCGGAGGCGGACGGCCCCGTGGTGGGCGACCCGGACGAACTGGAGGAGCCGCCGCTGTGGTTGCCGCAACCCACACAGGTCGCGGCGAGCGCCGCGGTACCCGTCGTGAGCATGCTGCGCCGAGTGGAGCCGTCGGTCATGTCGTCACCCCGAACGTGCGGAAGAACCAGCAGGCGGACATCAGCCGGACCGGCGTGAGCACGGCGAACACCGGCCCATCGACGATCGGCGGCAGCCGGCCGGGCAGTCGCTCCGAGCGGAGCAGCAGCATCTTGGCACTGAAAACACCGAAGAAGAAGCAAACCGGGGTGAAGCTTGGCAAAACGCGTGTTTCGTACGCCTGACAGCCCAACGCGCACCGGCCGGTGCACCACCGGCCGGGCGGCCTGTCGTACATCCTCAGCGCCGAAGACCTGCTGGAGCGTCTGCCCCCAGGTAGCGGAACAGGAGACCGCACGCGACATTGGGGCCATGGCGGGCGGCGGTGCCGAAAGCCCGCCGTGTCTCAGCGGGCGGGCGCGGCGCACGGGCCCGGTACCGGTCTGACTAGGCTGGCCGGACCAAGAGGCCGACGTCAGAACAGGAGCGGTGCCGTGGCGGTACGAGCGGTCCGGGGGGCCGTCCAGCTGGAGCGGGACGAGGCCGGTCACATGCAGGAGCAGGTCGCAGCGCTGCTCACGGCCGTCCTGGAGCGGAACGGCCTGACCGCCGACGACCTGATCAGCATCTGGTTCACGGCCACCCCCGACCTGCACAGCGACTTCCCGGCGGCCGCGGCGCGGGGGCTCGGCATCGTCGACGTACCGCTGATCTGCGCCCAGGAGCTGGACATCGCCGGCGCGATGCCCCGGGTCGTACGGATACTCGCGCACATCGAGACCGAGCGGTCCCGCGGCGACGTCCACCACGTCTACCTCGGCGCCGCGGCCGCCCTGCGCAAGGACATCGCCCAGTGAGAACCGCGCTCGTCATCGGCACCGGTCTGATCGGTACGTCCGCCGCGCTCGCCCTCGTCCAGCGGGGCGTCGTCGTCCACCTCGCCGACCACGACCCCGAGCAGGCCCGGACCGCGGCCGCGCTCGGCGCCGGCACCGACGAGGCCCCCGAGGGCCGGGTCGACCTGGCGATCGTCGCCGCCCCGCCCGCCCATGTCGCCTCCGTCCTCGCGGACGCGATGCGCAGGGGCGCGGCCCGCGGCTACGCCGACGTGGCCAGCGTCAAGGGCGGGCCGCGCCGGGAGCTGGAGGCCAGGGGCCTGGACCTGTCGTCGTACATCGGGACCCACCCCATGGCGGGCCGGGAGAAGTCCGGGCCGCTGGCCGCCACCGCGGACCTCTTCGAGGGCCGGCCCTGGGTGCTCACCCCGACCCGGGACACCGACACCGAGGTGCTGAACCTCGCCCTGGAACTGGTCTCGCACTGCCGGGCCCTGCCGGTGGTCATGGACGCCGACGCCCACGACCGCGCGGTCGCCCTGGTCTCGCACATGCCCCACCTGGTCTCCAGCATGGTCGCGGCCCGCCTGGAGCACGCCGACGAGTCGGCCGTACGGCTGTGCGGACAGGGCATCCGGGACGTGACCCGGATCGCCGCCTCCGACCCCCGGATGTGGATCGACATCCTCTCCGCGAACCCGGGCCCGGTCGCCGATCTGCTCGCCGACGTCTCCGCCGACCTCGACGAGACGGTCCGCGCCCTGCGGGCCCTGCAGTCCGTGGACGAGGCCAAGCGGCGCGAGGGCGGCGCGGGCATCGCGGACGTGCTGCGCCGCGGTAACGCCGGCCAGGTGCGGGTACCCGGCAAGCACGGCTCGGCGCCGCGGGTGTACGAGGTCGTGGCGGTGCTCATCGACGACCAGCCCGGCCAGCTGGCCCGGATCTTCGCGGACGCGGGGGCGGCCGGGGTCAACGTCGAGGACGTGCGGATCGAGCACGCCACCGGTCAGCAGGCCGGTCACGTCCAGCTCTGGGTGGAGCCGAGGGCGGTGCCCCTGCTCACGTCGGCGCTGCGGGACCGGGGCTGGGCGCTGCGCCAGTAGCGCTGAAAACCGCGGTCCCGGGGGCCGGTAACCTTGTGCGGGGCGCATCGCCGCCCCCACACCACCCACCACTCTGCACCCGGAAGGTGTCCCCCCGTGGAAAACGGCGCCGTAAAGCCCGTGATTGTCGCGATCGACGGCCCCTCGGGCACCGGCAAGTCGAGCACCTCCAAGGCCGTGGCCGAGCGGCTCGGCCTGAGCTACCTGGACACCGGGGCCCAGTACCGGGCGATCACCTGGTGGATGGTGAACAACGGCATCGACCTCACCGACCCGACCGCGGTCGCCGCGGTGGCCGGCAAGCCGGAGATCGTCTCGGGGACCGACCCGGTCAAGCCGACGATCACCGTCGACGGCGTGGACGTCTCCGGCCCGATCCGCACCGAGGAGGTCACCTCCAAGGTCAGCGCGGTCAGCGCGGTACCGGAGGTGCGGACCCGGATCAGCGAGCTGCAGCGGTCCCTGGCCCGCGCCGCCGCGGCCGGCATCGTCGTCGAGGGCCGGGACATCGGTACGACCGTGCTGCCCGACGCCGACCTGAAGGTCTTCCTCACCGCCTCGCCCCAGGCCCGCGCGGCCCGGCGCAGCGGTGAGCTGAAGGGCGCCGACGTCAACGCCACCCGCGAGGCCCTGGTCAAGCGGGACGCGGCCGACTCGACCCGCAAGACCTCGCCGCTCGCCAAGGCCGGCGACGCGATCGAGGTGGACACCACCGAGCTGACGCTGGCCCAGGTCATAGAGTGCGTCGTCGCCCTCGTCGAGGAGAAGCGGGCCGGGAAGTGAGTCTTCCGTCGCAGCGCGGCGCCGAGACGGGGCGGCGCATCGGGGTCGGCCTGATGTACGGGCTGTGGAAGCCGCGCGTGCTCGGCGCCTGGAAGGTGCCCACGCAGGGGCCGGCGATCCTCGCCGTGAACCACTCCCACAACATCGACGGCCCGATGGTCATGGGCGTGGCGCCCCGGCCGACGCACTTCCTCATCAAGAAGGAGGCGTTCGTCGGGCCGCTCGACCCGTTCCTGACCCGCATCGGGCAGTTGAAGGTGGACCGGCATGCCACCGACCGCACCGCCGTCACCCGGGCGCTCGGCGTCCTGGAGGCCGGGGGAGTGCTCGGCATCTTCCCCGAAGGCAGCCGGGGCGACGGCGACTTCGCCGCGCTGCGCGCCGGGCTCGCCTACTTCGCGGTGCGCTCCGGGGCGCCCGTCGTCCCGGTGGCGGTGCTGGGAAGCTCCGAGCGGCGCGGACGGTTGATAAAGGGGCTGCCCCCGCTGCGGTCCCGCGTCGACGTCGTCTTCGGCGACCCCTTCGAGGCGGGCGACGGCACAGGCCGGCGCACCCGCAAGGCCCTGGACGAGGCCACCGAGCGCATCCAGAAGCAGCTCGCCGGCCACCTGGAGAACGCCAGACGTCTGACCGGGCGCTAGGGCCGCCCCGGCGGATCGGGTCGGAGAAAGGCAGCGGCGCCCACTACCCTCGGGTGAGCGGGGTGGTGTGCGTCGGCAACATGGCAGATGCGCGCACCACACCCCCGCGTGTCCGGCACGATCCGCCGGACGCGCCCCGGGGCGACACTGAGTAGTGGATCGGTCTGCTGTGCGGCTGATCCACCGATCACCACGATGAACGACGAGGTACGGACTTCATGAACGACCACATCCAGCCCGGCGACTCGGCTGAGCACGAGTACGACCACGGGGCGCTCGGTGACACCGAGTACGCGGAGTTCATGGAGCTCGCCGCCGAAGAGGGCTTCGACATCGAGGACGTCGAGGGCGCCATCGAGGCGGCTGGCCACGGTCCGCTGCCCGTCCTCGCCGTCGTCGGCCGTCCCAATGTCGGCAAGTCGACCCTCGTCAACCGCATCATCGGCCGCCGTGAGGCCGTCGTCGAGGACAAGCCCGGTGTCACTCGGGACCGCGTGACCTACGAGGCCGAGTGGGCGGGCCGCCGCTTCAAGGTCGTCGACACCGGCGGCTGGGAGCAGGACGTCCTCGGTATCGACGCCTCCGTGGCGGCTCAGGCCGAGTACGCGATCGAGGCGGCCGACGCGGTCGTCTTCGTCGTCGACGCCAAGGTCGGCGCGACCGACACCGACGAGGCGGTGGTCCGCCTGCTGCGCAAGGCCGGCAAGCCCGTCGTGCTGGCCGCCAACAAGGTCGACGGCCCCAGCGGCGAGGCCGACGCGGCCTACCTCTGGTCCCTCGGCCTCGGCGAGCCGCACCCGGTCTCCGCCCTGCACGGCCGCGGCACCGGCGACATGCTGGACGCCGTCCTGGAGGCGCTGCCCGAGGCGCCCGAGCAGACCTTCGGCGGCCCCGGCGTCGGCGGCCCCCGCCGCATCGCCCTCATCGGCCGCCCGAACGTCGGCAAGTCCTCCCTCCTCAACAAGGTGGCGGGCGAGGAGCGCGTCGTCGTCAACGAAATCGCCGGCACCACCCGCGACCCGGTCGACGAGCTGATCGAACTTGGCGGCGTCACCTGGAAGTTCGTCGACACCGCGGGCATCCGCAAGCGCGTCCACCTCCAGCAGGGCGCCGACTACTACGCCTCGCTGCGTACCGCGGCGGCGGTGGAGAAGGCGGAAGTCGCGGTCATCCTGATCGACGCCTCCGAGTCCATCTCGGTGCAGGACCAGCGCATCGTCACCATGGCCGTCGAGGCGGGCCGCGCGGTCGTTCTTGCCTTCAACAAGTGGGACACCCTCGACGAGGAACGCCGCTACTACCTGGAACGCGAGATCGAGACCGAGCTCGGCCAGGTCGTCTGGGCCCCCCGCGTCAACGTCTCGGCGCGCACCGGCCGCCACATGGAGAAGCTGGTCCCGGCGATCGAGACCGCCCTCGCCGGCTGGGAGACCCGCGTCCCCACCGGCCGCCTCAACGCCTTCCTCGGCGAGCTGGTCTCCGCGCACCCGCACCCGGTGCGGGGCGGCAAGCAGCCGCGCATCCTGTTCGGCACCCAGGCCGGCACCAAGCCGCCGCGGTTCGTCCTGTTCGCCTCCGGCTTCATCGAGGCGGGCTACCGCCGCTTCATCGAGCGCAGGCTGCGTGAGGAGTTCGGCTTCGAGGGCACGCCGATCCATATCTCCGTGCGGGTGCGCGAGAAGCGCGGCGCGAAGAAGAAGTAGCAGTAGCAGTAGCAGAGCGACATGTGAGAGGGGCGGTCACCGATCCGGTGGCCGCCCCTCTCACCCGGGTCACAGCCCCCGGCGCTGACCCGGCGGAAGCGCCGCGGGGATCGGCGTCATCCCGGGCTCCTGGTTCCGCCCGAGCGTCCCGACCCGCTGCCACTGCGGCGGCTGCGGCTGCCCGCCGCCGTTCCGGGCGCTGTAGGCGCCCGCGCTGTACGCGCTGTACGAGTTACCTCCGTACGACCTCGGACCGTGTGTGCCGGTGCTGAACGGGGTGTTCCCGAAGGCGACGAACCCCAGCGACTCCTCACCGCTGCGGTCACCCGGCAGCGTACGGAAGGCCTTCCCCCATTCCGCACAGAGCGAGTCGTAGATCGGCGTGGCCGAGAGCCCGCCGGGGGCCTCCTGAGCCGCCCGAGGGGCCGGGACGGCGGAGAAGGACGGCCGGTGGGGAGAAAGGTCGTATGCGTGCACGTATGTCCAAACGACCGGATTCTTCAAGAGATGCGGCTGTGGTCCCCTTTTGGAGCGCTAGCACCCGTAAGGGCGCGGGGCTGTAGTGAACCCCCGGCCACCGCCGCGCGGGAGCGAGCCACCACGCCGCTGCCGCGGGCGCCGTCCGGACCGCGGCCCCACCCTCCGTGGGTGACCCTCAGGCCCCGGCAGTCAGGCTCCGGTAATCAGAGCCCGGCAAGGGGAAGCGCCGCCGCCACCAGCTTCCCGTTCGCCGCCGCCTTGTCGATCGCGTCCCGCAGCAGGTCCTCCCGCGGCTGCCGCCCGATCGACCCCACCGGCGCGGCGAACATCAGCACCTGCTGGTGCTTGTTGGCCGCCGCCCGCCACCCGTCGGTCACCTGCAGCGGCTGATGCGCCTGCCACCACGCCACCGGCTGCCCACCCGGCGCCCCGGGCTGCAGCACCGCGTGCAGCTGACCCGCCGCCAGCAGCACCGACCACCCGTGCAGCACCGGCGGCACCACGGACAGCTCCGTCACCGACATGAAGCCCTGCTCGATGAGGAGCGGCAGGAAGTCGTCGCCCACCCCGGTCGTGCCGGGCCGCACGATCGGCGAGGTCGGCTCCACGACCAGCGCGGGGTGCAACTCCCCGGCGATCAGCACGAGTCCGCTGGTCACCCCGAGCACCGCCTGCTCGGGCGCGGACTTCTGCGGCCCGCCGCCGGCCGCGCTGTCGCCGTTGATGGAGCGGACCGCGCCCTGCAACTGCTCCTCGGTCACCTGGACGACCTGCGAGGGCAGGCAGGTGGCGTGGGCGAAGGCGAGGACTGCGGTCTCGTCGCCGACGAACAGGACGGTGCTGGTGCGCTCCTGCTCGGAGTCGCCAGGGGTACGGCAGGACGTGCAGTCGTAACTGCCGGGGGCGTTGTCTCCGGCGAGCAGCCGGTCGGCTTCTTCGTCGCCGATCTCGGCTCGTACCTCGTCGCTGACGTCGAGCATGCGCGGCACGGTGGCTCCCTCGGGATGCGGTGCGTGAAGGCCCGGGTGGCTCCCGGTCCGTGAGCCCCCGGGGTCGCGGGCTCATGAAGAAGACAACGGGCGATCTGTGGTGGGGGTCACGCATGCGGGGGATAGGGATCGAACCATCCATTGCGCAGGGTCACTCCGCGCGCGGAATCCGGCACTCCCTGTCAACTCTTCGCAAGTCACAGGAGTTTGACGTGGTGAAGTGAATCACAGATCCATCGAACCCATGGTCGACAAATTACGAAATCAAGGAATGTAGTGGGTGGCCGAAAATCGCCGCTACCTACGGTAACACCGAACTGGCCTGGCCCGACAGAGAGTTGGTTGATTTCGGGCGTTCCAGATCTCTAGATTCCTCCGCCGTGTGCAACGAGCACCGCTCGGGTACGTCCGCCGGCCACATCAGGCAGAGCACCACCGCAGTACCGGCCGCGGCGGACGGGGCGAGCGCGAGGAACCGCGTCCATCGCGCGGGGACCGCGTCCCGCCTGGGGGACCCCGGGTACGTGGAGAGGGAAATACATGTCCGAGTGTGCCGATACCACCCGTGAGACCGCCGCGGACAAGAGCGGCTCCCGCAAGGGCCGTACGACGGCCGCCCTGGCCGGAGCGGCGCTGCTCGCCCCGCTGGGCCTGCTGGCGGCCACCGGCAACGCCGCGGCGGCGGACAACGGAGTGTGGGACCGCATCGCCCAGTGCGAGAGCGGCGGCAACTGGCACATCAACACCGGCAACGGCTACTACGGCGGACTCCAGTTCTCCGCCTCCACCTGGCGCGCGTACGGCGGCACCGCCTACGCGGCGACGGCCGACCAGGCCTCCAGGCAAGCGCAGATCGCCGTCGCCACCAAGGTCCAGCACGCCCAGGGCTGGGGCGCGTGGCCGGTCTGCTCGGGGCGGGCCGGGGCGACCGGCTCGGCGCCCGAGAGCGCCTCGGTGACCACGAGGAGCACCACGGAGTCGGCGACCAAGTCGTCGACGCCGTCGGCCGCCAGGAAGCCGGCCCCCGCGGCGAAGGCGCCGCAGCGTTCGACGGCGGGCGCCTCTTCCAGGGGGCACTACACCGTCCGCGAGGGCGACACCCTGAGCCAGATCGCCGAACGGCACGGCACCACCTGGCAGCGCCTCTACGCCGCCAACAAGGCCGTCATCGGCGACGACCCGAACCTCATCGTGCCCGGACAGCGCCTCGCGCTCTGACGCGACTCCCTGACTGGCACCGCCCCGCACCGCCCTGCTCCGCCCGGTCCGACCCGGGCGGAGCCCGGTGCGTTTTGGGGGCATGTACATGCTTTGAATGAGAGCGGGCCTCGCGATGTGAGGGCGATTCATGTACGGGCGGCGGGCTTCGAGTTCACCCTGCCGCACCCCCTCCCGGCCCGCGCGGTAGGGGGTCGTGTGCCGAACCGGTGAATCTCTTATGTGTGGTCAGCTTCCGTGCGGGTCACCGGAATCGAAATGGAATGCGCGCGCCGGAGGGCCTTCGAACGCGGCTCCCGGTTCTTTCCGGCGGCTTTTCGGGAGCCTCTGCCGGCATCGGGGAATTGCGCTCGAATGCGCCAGGAAGACGTAGGAAACCGCTCGAACGTGTGACAGAGTTCGATCGAAACGCGTGTCGTGATTCTGTGACAGAAGCGTGACCGTGACGGGCGTGGGACTTCGGCCCCCGATCCCGGCTTCCGTCTCCGCCGCGAGCGGCCTAGCGTGGGCCGTATGGCACCGGACACCGCTCCGCCGAAGGAGCCACAGGACAGCCCGCAGGGGTACGTAGGCCTCGACGCGGTCGACGCGGAACGGCTCGCCCGGCAGCGGGGGTGGACCACGGTGCGTTCGCTGCCGCCGGGCGCGATCATCACCATGGAGTACCGGGTGGGGCGGCTCAACTTCGAGGTGCGCGACGGCGTCGTGGCGCGCTCCTGGAAGGGCTGACCGTACGACGGCGAAGGCCCCGGTTCCCGCAGGGGGAACCGGGGCCCTCGCGTGCCGGGGGCCGGCTGTGCGTACCTGACCCCGCTGTCACCGTGGTACGGCCGTCAGCCGCCCGTCAGCGGGCGGACCGCCTGGGCGGCGGTGCCGCGCGGCTGCCGCTCGGGGTGCTGCGGGCGGCGGCTGCCCGCCGGGGTCACCGGGGTGCGCTCCGAGCGGGCGGTGTGCGGGCCGGGTGCCAGATGCAGATGGACCGGGGCCCTGGGGGCGCGGGCCAGGGAAACCGGCTCGGGCTCCGGCGCCGGCTGCTCGACGGGCGCCGGGCGCGGCTTGAGGACGACGGGCACCGGGACGGGCGCGGGCACCATGCTGCCGCGGCGGGCACGCCAGCGGTCGCGCAGGTCGAAGAGCCAGGTCTCGGCGCGGGCGATGAACGGCTCGCACCACGGCAGCGCCAGCAGGATCAGCAGTCCCGCGGCCCAGCCCAGCAACACGTCGCTCAGCCAGTGCGTACCGAGGTAGACGGTGGACATGCCGACGCCGAGGGAGGTGACCGCCGAGGCCGCGGAGAGCCAGCGGCGGGCCCTCGGGGTGGAGGCCAGATAAGCCAGAATTCCCCAGGTCACCACCGCGTTGGCGGTGTGTCCGCTGGGGAATATATCGCCGCCCAGGCCCATCTCGTTCGAGCCGATGACGGTCGCGTAGTGCGGTCCGAGGCGCCCCATGCCGAGCTTGGCGGCACCGACCGTGATGTTGAGCAGCAGCAGTGAGGCACCGAGCGTCAGCAGTGGGCGCACGGTGTGCTGCCGCCACGATCGCCAGCCCAGCCAGGCCGCGACCATCACGGCGGTCGGTCCGCGCTGGCCGAGGACCACGTAGTAGTCGACGAACCAGTGGATTCCCGCCCACTGCTGGTACGGCCGGAAGAACATGACCTGCCAGTCGAGCCGGACCAGCCACGACGTGATCACGACGGCCCACACGATCGCCAGGTAGAAGGCGAGGGTCGCGGCGAACAGCACGACCCGGTGCCGGCTCATCTTCGGCACATCAATGTGGGCCGGCCGTTCCGGCTCACGGTCCAGCCTGGCGAACACCCGGTCCAGACGGGTGAGGTTTCGTTCGGTACGCACCCAATCGACGTTACAGCGAGTGAGCTCTGTTCCCGGTCGGAACTGCCGCTTTGTGATGACGATGTGATGTGGGAAACCTCTCAGGAGGCTTCGAATTCTAATGATTCCCTAATCCTCGGCGAGTCTGCCCTTCAATTCCTTTGATCATGCCGGGTCGCTGTTTTGTGGCACTTATGAATTCGTTAACCAAAGCATGGGGTGGAATTCTCCCGCCGCTCACCGGGGCCACCGAAATGATCATGGGGGCCCGGAGCCGTTCAGCCAGAACGCGCCATAGACCGCCGAGGCCACCGCCACACCGGCCGTGACCAGTGCTGATCTGCTGGTGCGCAACCGGGTGAGGGCCCGGGCGAGCGGCAGCAGCACCGGGAAGGCCGGCATCAGCAGCCGCGGCTTGGACCCGAAGTAGCTCGACGCGCAGAGCGCGAGCGCGAGGACGACACCCGTGTAGACCAGCAGGGGAAGCGGTTGCCGCTGCCGGATGCCGGTCACGTAGAGCCACAGCAGCAGGCCGACGCCGAGGATCAGACCCGCTCCGGCCGCAGCGGACGGAAATGACGTGAACTTGTCGGCGACGAAGCGTGCGAACGCGTAGCCGCCGTCGAAGCCGTTGCGCCAGCCCGCCTGGACGTCCAGGTAGCCGAGCGGGCCCCGGCCGGTGCGGTGGCCGACCCACAGCACGTAGGCGGCGGCGCCGACGGGGGCGAGGGCCATGCCGAGGACGCGGTGCCGGGCCGGGGCGCCGGTGGGCGTGACGAAGAAGGTGGTGATGGAGTCGACGAGGGGGGCGCGTGTCGCCTTTGACGCGCCGCTTGTCTGCGGGGTGCGCCCGGCGCCGGCCTCCTCAGGAGCGCGTCCGTCAAGGTGTGCGCCGCCCGCCTGGTCCGCACCACCGCCGCGCGCGCCCGCGCTCCGATCCCGCACGAACGAGACCACCCCCGCCGTCCACACCGCCGCCACCACGGCGAGCCCCACCGGCCGGGTCAGCCCCGCCAGCGCGGCCAGCGCCCCGGCGCTCACCCAGCGGCCGGTCAGCACGGCGTACAGCGACCACGCGGCCAGCGCCGTGAACAGCGACTCGCTGTACGCCATCGACTGCACGATCCCGACGGGCAGCACGGCCCACAGCAGCACCGCGCAGACTCCCACCCGCCGGCCGTACACGACGTCCGTGACCGCGAAGATCCCCCAGGCCGCGGCGAGCGAGGCGAGCAGGCTCACGGTGAAGCCGGCGTCGGCGTACGACAGGGGCGTGAGCGCGTGCAGCAGGCGCTCCAGCCAGGGCAGCAGCGGGAAGAAGGCCAGGTCGGAGTGGACGTCGCCGTTCGGCAGCCGCACCTCGTAGCCGTAGCCCGGGCCGGCGACCCGCGTGTACCAGAGCGAGTCCCAGCGCGCCGTCAGCAAGGTGTAGGCGCTCTTGCCGCGTGCCGCGCTCCACCCGGCCAGCACGGCCAGGCCGAGGGCGCGTACGGCCGCGTACCCGAGCAGGGCCGGCGCCGCCCGGCGCAGGGCGGGCGCGCGCGGGGCCGCCACGGGCGTTTCAAGATCGGTCACGGGCTCGATTATCGACGGGGGCGGAACCGCGGGGTCCGCGCGGGCGTGGTGCGGAGCGGGGCAGTGGCGTACGCCACACGAGTTCTCCGGAGCGTGTGAGAGGTCCGCCACGTGCCCCCGGAACGAACTCGCGTACGCTGGCGTGTCACTCGCGTTCGTATGCGCGGGCCGGAGACCCTGCTCCTCTCCGGCCGCACGACGGGGCGTCCCCACCCCGTCGGTCCGCCGCACGCGAGGGATCATCTGGGAGGTACGTACATGTCCGGGACGACCACGGCCGCCGTACGACCGCGCCGTCGGACGGCGTCCGGGGCCGGTGCCCGTGCCAACCGCTGGGTCGTCCTCGTCGTCCTCTGCGTCAGCCTGCTGCTGGTCGCCCTCGACGCGACCGTGCTGCATGTCGCGGTGCCCGCCGTCACCGAGGACCTCAAGCCCGGCGCCATGGAACTGCTCTGGATCGTCGACGTCTACCCGCTGGTCTGCGCCTCGCTGCTGATTCTCTTCGGCACGCTCGGCGACCGGGTGGGCCGGCGGCGCGTCCTGCTCCTCGGCTACGCCCTGTTCGGCATCGCCTCCGCGGCGGCCGCCCTCGCACCGAGCGCCGCGGCGCTGATCGGGGCCCGCGCGCTGCTCGGGGTCGGCGGAGCGATGATCATGCCGGCGACCCTCTCCATCCTCCGGCAGGTCTTCCCCGACCGCCGGGAGCGGGCCCTCGCCATCGGCATCTGGAGCGCGGTGGCGGCGGTCGGCGCGGCCGTCGGCCCCCTCCTCGGCGGCTTCCTGCTCGAACACTTCTGGTGGGGCTCCGTCTTCCTGGTCAACATCCCGCTGATGCTGGTCAGCCTCCCGGTGGGACGGATCTTCCTCCCCGAGTCGCGCGGCGACCGCGACGGCCCCTGGGACGTGCTCGGCGCGCTGATGGCGGCGGTCGGCCTGTTCGGCGTGGTGTTCGCCGTGAAGCGCCTCGGCGGCGGCGAACCGGCCGCCGACGCGCTGACGGTGGCGCCGCTCGTGCTGGGCGCGCTGTTGCTGGTCCTCTTCGTACGACGGCAGCGGCGGCGGACGTTTCCGCTGGTGGACCTGGCGATGTTCGCGCGGCCGGCGTTCAGTACGGCGGTGGGCTGCATCGTGCTGGCGATGCTGGCACTGGTGGGCCTTGAGCTGATCGCCGCGCAGTATCTGCAACTGGTGCTGGGGCTCTCGCCGCTGCAGACGGGGCTGCGGCTGCTGCCGCTGACGCTCGCCGCGATGGCGGCGGGGCTGGCCGGGGCACGGATGCTGCGGCGGTTCGGGCCGCGCCGGATGGTGTGCTTCGGCTTCTGCCTCACGGCGGCGGCGGTCCTCACGCTGACGGCGATGGGCGGGGTGGACAACGCGGGCCTGCTGCTCGCCGGTTTCCTGCTGCTCGGGTTCGGTCTGGAGACCACCCTCTTCGGGGCGTACGAGTCGATGCTGAGCGAGGCGCCGGCGGCGCAGGCCGGCGGGGCGGCGGCGATCGGGGAGACCTCGTACCAGCTGGGTGCCGGGATCGGGATCGCGCTGCTCGGCAGTGTGATGAACGCGGCGTACGCGCCCGGGCTGGCGGCCGTGCCGGGGGTGCCGGCGCCGGCGTCGGCCGCGGCGGGGCACTCGCTGGGGGAGGCGTACGCGGTCGCCGGACGGCTGGGCGGGGCGGCGGGGACGGCGCTGCGGCGGGCGGCGCGGGACTCCTTCGTGCACGGGCTGCATGTGACGTTGCTGGTGAGTGCGGGGCTGTTGTTGCTCGGGGCGGTGATGGCGCTGCGGTTGCCGCGCGCCATGCACTGCGAGGAGGTTCCGGTGGAACTTCCCGCTCCCCGGGAACCCCAGCGCTCCCGCGTCTCGGCGTAGCTCCTGCGGGAGGGGGCTGACCCATGGGGGCGTTTTCGCTGTCGGCGGGTGGGCCCGGGTGGTGTGTGGGTGGGCCGGCGGGGAGACTGCGCGTAGTCTGACCTAACTAGCGGTGCTAGTTTTGGGAGGGTTCTGATGTCCGCGTCCGTGAAGTTGCCCCCGTTCGATGCCGGTGATCCGCTGGGGATCGACGACCTTCTGGAGCCGGAGGATCTCGCCGTACGGGAGACCGTGCGGAACTGGGCGGCCGACCGGGTGCTGCCGTTCGTCGCCGAGTGGTACGAGAGCGGCGAGCTGCCCCGTGTCCGGGAGCTCGCCAAGGAGCTCGGGTCGATCGGGGCGCTCGGTATGTCACTCGACGGGTACGGCTGTGCCGGAGCCTCCGCCGTGCAGTACGGGCTCGCCTGCCTGGAGCTGGAGGCCGCCGACTCGGGTATCCGCTCGCTCGTCTCCGTGCAGGGATCGCTCGCCATGTACGCGATCCACCGGTTCGGGAGTGAGGAGCAGAAGACCCGCTGGCTGCCGGGCATGGCCGCCGGCGACGTCATCGGGTGCTTCGGGCTCACCGAGCCGGATCACGGGTCCGACCCGGCCGCCATGCGGACGTACGCCAAGCGCGACGCGGGCGGTGACTGGGTGCTGGGCGGGCGGAAGATGTGGATCACCAACGGATCGGTGGCGGGCGTCGCCGTCGTGTGGGCGCAGACGGAGAACGGGATCCGCGGCTTTGTGGTGCCCACGGACACCCCGGGCTTCTCCGCGCCGGAGATCAAGCACAAGTGGTCGCTGCGGGCCAGCGTCACCAGTGAGCTGGTGCTGGACGACGTCCGGCTGCCTGCCGATGCCGTACTGCCGGAAGTCACCGGGCTCAAGGGGCCGCTCAGCTGTCTGTCGCACGCCCGGTACGGGATCGTGTGGGGCGCCATGGGCGCGGCGCGCACCTGCTTCGAGACCGCCGTCGACTACGCGAAGTCGCGGGAGCAGTTCGGTCGGCCCATCGGCGGCTTCCAGCTCACCCAGGCCAAACTCGCCGACATGGCGGTCGAACTGCACAAGGGAATCCTGCTCGCCCATCATCTGGGGCGGCGGATGGATGCCGGCCGCCTCCGTCCCGAGCAGGTCAGTTTCGGCAAGCTCAACAACGTACGCGAGGCCATCGAGATCTGCCGTACGGCGCGGACGATCCTCGGGGCGAACGGGATCTCGCTGGAGTACCCGGTGATGCGGCATGCGACCAACCTCGAATCGGTGCTCACCTACGAGGGCACCGTCGAGATGCACCAGCTGGTGCTGGGCAAGGCACTCACCGGACTCGACGCCTTCCGGTGACCCCGCGTGAGGGCAGGGCCGGTGAGCGGCCCTGCCTCAGCTCTGGTTGAAGAAGCCGTCCTCCCGGCGCGAGGCCGGCTCACCGCTGACGATCTCGGTGTTGGCGGGGGTCAGCAGGAAGACCCGGTTGGCGACCCGCTCGATCGTGCCGCGCAGGCCGAAGGTCAGCCCGGCCGCGAAGTCGACCACCCGCTTGGCGTCGGCCGGCTCCATGGCCGTGAGGTTCACGATGACCGGGACGCCCTCCCGGAACAGCTCGCCGAGCGCGCGGGCGTCCCGGAAGCTGTCCGGGGTGACCGTGCCGATCCGGCGGCCCTTGTCCTCGGCGGTGTCCGACGCCACCTTGACCCGGGGGTCGGTGACCCAGGCATCCCCGGGCTGCTCGGTCCCTTCGGAGTAGTCGTCGTCGTAGTAGCGCTCGTCATCGTTGTCGTCGACGAGGCCAAGCCAGGCACTCGCCTTGCGTACCGATCCCATGGACGCCTCCTCTCACAGCGGTCTTTTCTGCTTCCGCATCCCTATCGTCGTCCATGATGCGGATGTCGCGCCAAGTGGATAGACGCCGCACGGGGGGTTTGTGACGGTACTGGTGCAGAGCCAAAACGTCGAGAGCCCAGGTACCCCAAGGGCGTTAGCTCACACGGCTGCTGACTGTGAGTGAAATATGATTGTCTCCGGCGTCCGGGTGATGAACGGTGCGTCCGGGTGAACGGGCGGAGGCGGTCCGGGGTGTCCCCGGACCGTTTTCGGCGGGCCGCCAGGCGGTTGGTCCGCCCGGTCGTCCGCGGCGGTGATGTGAGGAAAAGGCCTGGTGGGCGGCGTACTTGTGAGTCCGGGCGCGGTCGCGTCGGGTCTGCCGCAGCGCTCCGGACGGTCATCGCGGGGCGACGCGGCCCATCGTGGGTTCCGACGCGCGGCTCTGACGACGGATCAGGGGTCGCGGTCGGCTCGGGTGCGGCGGTCGGCGTCAACCGGCGTGCGGGTCCGTCACCGGATACGGGTGCGCGGCGCGGGGCGGTCGCCTCGGCATTCACCTTGATCCTGTTTCCGTGACGTAAAACAAAAACATGATCGGGTGAACGTGGCCCGGAGATGTTCGTCGGCCGCAGCGCAGAACCATTTCTGCGCCAGTTCCGCCCGTCCCTCAACTCGTCCCATGGTTAAGGAACTTCCGTGCAAGCAGCCCCCATTCGCAGCAGGCTCCCGGGGATTCCGGTCCCGGCCGCCCTCGCACTCCTGCTGACCGGAGGAGGTGCGGGGTGCTGGGGGCGTTGGCGGACCGGGTGATCGGGCAGCGGGTCGGCCCGGGCGGAGGAGGGCGGCGGTGAGGGCGCGGCAGGAGGCTGGGCGTGGCGCCGACGTCGCGGCTGCGGGTTCGTCGTGGCTGGTCGTGCCCATGCGGCCAAGCCGCGCATCCGCGAGCTCCGCGCCCCCTTTGGGGCACGTGAAGCCGGCGTCGTTCTTGCGGGTGCGGGTGCGGGTGCGGGTGCGGGTGCGGGTGCGCGGTGCGCGGTGCGCGGTGCGCGGTGCGCGGTGCGCGGTGCGTAGTGCGTAGTGCGAGGGGAGGGGTGTGCGCGTGTGAAGGCGAAGGGCGGAACGGGGGAGAACGCGAAGAGTCCCCGCTGTCCGCGGGGCGCGCAGGGGGTCAGCTCAACAGGAACAGGACCACACGCGACCGAAGTCGATGTGGGAGCGGGTGACCAGCCACTGCTGCGGATGCATGGGCCAAGTGGAACAGGTCTCCGGTTTTCCGTCAACTGACCTGAGACGCGCTGCCCACACTCTGGACACCCTTGACAACGAGGGGAAACGGCACCGTACAGTCGACGGACGGCCCTGCTGAGGGGCTCGGCCGTAAGAGCGCCGTATCCCGGCGCTCCGTGTGAAGGCAGCCGCACCACCGCGTGCGCGTCCACCGTGTTCGATTGATCCGCCACGGAGCCTTCGCATGTCTTCCGAGACCCCCGCCAGAGCCACCCCCGCCACCGCCCCCGGCATACCCGGACTCGCGGCCGACCGCCCCACCTCGAAGGCCGCCCGATGAGGCCGCAGCTGGTGATCGTGGGAGCCGGGCCGCGGGGGACCGGACTCCTGGAGCGCATCGCCGCCAACGCCCCCGAGCTGTACGCCGGTTCCGGCCTCGACATCCATCTGGTCGACCCGCATCCGCCGGGCGCCGGACGCATCTGGCGGGCCGCCCAGTCGCCGCTGCTGTGGATGAACTCGCACGCCGAGGACGTCACCATGTTCACGGACGAGACGGTGCGGATGGCCGGGCCGGTGCGGGAGGGCCCCACCCTGCACGAGTGGGCGGCCCTGGACGGCCGTACCTTCGCCGACCGGCAGATCCAGGGCCGCTATCTGCGCCACGTCTACGACCGCGCCGTCGCCGACCTCCCCGAGGGCGTCACCGTGCACCACCACCCGCGCCGTGCCCTGCGGGTGAGCGGGCCGCGCGAGGGCCGTCAGCAGGTCTGGCTGGAGGGCAGGCCGCGCCCGCTCCTCGCCGACCTCGTGGTCCTCGCCCTCGGCCACCTGGACGCCGAACTCGACCCGGAACAGCAGGCACTGGCCGCGTACGCCGACGCGCACGGCCTGCTCCACCTGCCGCCCGACTTCACCGCCGACAGCGACCTGTCCGCACTGCGGCCCGGCGAACCGGTGCTGGTCCGGGGGTTCGGGCTCGCCTTCGTCGACCTGATGGTGCTGCTCACCGAGGGGCGGGGCGGGCGTCACGACGGTGACACCTATGTGCCGTCCGGGCAGGAGCCGCTGCTGTACGTCGGGTCGCGGCGCGGAGTGCCGTACCACTCGAAGATCGGGTACGACTGGACCGGCGAACGCCCGCCGCTGCCCCGCTTCCTCGGACCCGGCGAGACCGACGAACTGCTCGCCCGGCCCGGTGGCTTCGACTTCCGGCGGGACGTGTGGCCGCTGGTGGAGAAGGAGCTGGGGTTCGCCCACTACCACCGGCTGTTCACCGTCCATCCCGAGCGGACGGCCGTGGCCTGGCGGGACTTCGAGGAGAAGTACGCCGCCGCCGAGGGCGGCGCGGACCTGCGGGCGCTGGTGGCGGCCGCGGTACCGGATCCGGCCGACCGGCTCGATCTCGCGGCGCTGGACCACCCGCTGGACGGGGTCCGTTACCGGTCGCACGAGGAGTTCCAGGACGGGCTGTGCGGCTACATCGAGGCGGACCTGAGCCGCCGGCACGATCCCGGGTACAGCCCCGACCTGGCGGTGTTCCTCGGGCTGCTCTCCGTCTACGGACAGTTGGTACGGCTCGGCGACATCGATTCCTGGTGGCACGGGTTCTTCAGCTACCTCGCCTCCGGGCCGCCCGGCCCCCGGCTGCGGCAGATGCTCGCGCTGTCCCGGGCCGGGGTACTGCGGTTCGTCGGCGCCGGGATGACGGTGACGGCCGAGGACGGGGTCTTCCGGGCGTCCGCCGAGACCGTGCCCGGGTTCGCCGTGGAGGCGCGGGCCCTCGTCGAGGCGCGGCTGCCCGAACCGACCATGGGACGTGCCCGGGACCCGCTGCTGCGCGAACTGCACGCCGGCGAGGCCGCCGAGACGGCCGACGGGCTGCTCAGGGTGGACCCCGCCGACGGGCGGATCCTCGACCGGGGCGGGCGGCCGCATCCCCGGCGGTTCGCGCTCGGGCCGTTCACGAACAGCCGTACGCCCGGGGCCTTCACCCGGCCGCGCACCGGAGGGCCCGCGTTCCGGCAGAACGACGCCACGGCACGCGCGGCGCTGGCCTTCCTGGCCGACCTGGCGGGATCCGCCTCATGAGCGGCGTGGCCGACAGGACGGACACCGCTGCCTCGGCCGGTGGATCTGGCGGAACTGGTCGCCGGCTGGCACGGTGAGGGTGCCGCCGACGGCTTCCACCTGGTCCCCGCCGAACCGCGCCGCGACCCGGAGCGGCTGGTCAACGGCACCGGGGCCCTCCTCCAACACCGCGGCCTGTTCCGCACCTTCTACCCGGGCGGCACCCTGCGCGAGCACCTCGGCCTCGCCCGGCCCGCCGGGCAGCCCACGGTGCCCTGCACCCCCTTGCGCACACGAGAGACATGACGTGAGTCGTGACGAAAGCAATGGAAGGACTGATCATATGAACGCGGACGCGTCCGGGGACTGGAAGCGCTGGCACGAACACCGCGAGGAGACGGTGTCGGCGCCGTACGGGCCGCTCGCGCTGGTCGGCAGCCACTGGATCGAGGACCACCCGGGCGGCCGGCTCCCGGCCGTCCCCGGAGTCTGGACCGCCGACGAGGACGGCGTCGTGCTCACCGCGACGGCGGCCGACGGCCTGGCCCTGGACGGCGAGCCCTTCGCCGGTGAGATCCGGCTCGCCGCCGACCCCGAACCGTCGGCCCGGGTCACGTGGGGCGAGCGCCGGCTGGTCGTGCTGGTCCGCGAGGGCGTCTGGGGGGTACGGGAGTACGACCCGGCCGCCGGGCCCCGTCGCGCCTTCCGGGGCATCGACGCCACTCCGTACGACCCGCGCTGGTCGGTGCCGGGACACTTCACGCCGTACGACGACGACCCGCGCACCGTCCGCGTCGGCACCGCGGACGGAGTGGAGCGCGCGCTCGTGCTCGCCGGGGAACTCGGCTTCACCGTGGCCGGGCGGGAGCTGACGCTCCAGGTCGCCGAGCAGGCCGACGGCCGGCTGTGGGCGGTCTTCGCCGACACCACCAGCGGGGTCACCAGCTTCCGGTTCAGGTTCCTCTATTCGGCCGCCCCGGCCGCCGACGGCTCCACCACCGTCGACTTCAACCGGGCGCAGCTGCCGCAGTGCGCCTTCGCGGACCACTTCATCTGCCCTTTCCCGCCGCCGGGCAACACGCTGGACCTCGCGGTCGAGGCGGGGGAGCGCCGGCTCGCCTGAGGTTTCGACTGGTATGCGACAGGGTGTCAACTGGCCCGGACCGCGACGAGTTAACCCAAAGTCGGCGTGGTGCGCACCCAGCCGGGCGGCCGAAAGGCACCCTTGCGGGTACCGGTCGTTCGCCCGAATACTCCCCCTCAGCGCTTGTCAGGGACATGTGCGTCCGCAATCCGGGTGCCGTCCCCTGACTGCGCCTCACGGGCCCCGACCCCACGCGGGCCCCCGACTTCCCCCTGGGAGGGAACGAAAAGTGAGGATCAAGCGCACGACCCCCCGCAGCGGTGTCACGAGACGGACCCGGCTGATCGCCGTGGGCACCGGCTTCCTGGCCGCGGCCGCGTTCGCCGTCCCCACCGCGAGCGCGAGCACCACCCACACCTTCAGCGCCACCGAGCTGAAGGCAGTGAACAGCTCCGTTCTGAAGGCGGACGTCCCCGGCACCGCCTGGTCCGTCGACAGCAAGACCAACCGGGTCGTCGTCACCGTCGACAACACGGTCTCCAACGCCGAGATCGCCAAGATCAAGCGGCAGGCGGGCGCCGACGCCGGCGCGCTCACCATCAAGCACACCAACGGCACGTTCCGGAAGCTGATCACCGGCGGCGACGCCATCTACGGCGGCTCCTACCGCTGCTCGCTCGGCTTCAACGTGCACAGCGGGAGCACGTACTACTTCCTGACCGCCGGGCACTGCGGTCAGGTGGCCTCGACGTGGTACAGCAACTCCGGGCACACCACCGTCCTGGGCACGAACGTCAGTTACAGCTTCCCGACGAACGACTTCGCGCTGGTGAAGTACACCAACAGCTCGATCGCGCACCCGAGCGCGGTCGGCAGCCAGACCATCTCCAGCGCGGCCACGCCGAGCGTCGGGACGACGGTGTACCGCCGCGGTTCGACCACCGGCACCCACAGCGGCCGGGTCACCGCGCTCAACGCCACCGTCAACTACGGCAGCGGTGACATCGTCTACGGCATGATCCAGACCACGGTCTGTGCCGAGGGCGGCGACAGCGGCGGCCCGCTCTACGCGGGTTCCGTGGCGTACGGTCTGACCTCCGGCGGCAGCGGCGACTGCACCTCCGGCGGTACGACCTTCTTCCAGCCGGTCACCGAGGCGCTGAGCTACTACGGCGTGAGCGTCGGCTGACGACCCTTCGGATCGGTTCCT
This sequence comes from Streptomyces shenzhenensis, assembly GCF_021462265.1. Taxonomy (GTDB): domain Bacteria; phylum Actinomycetota; class Actinomycetes; order Streptomycetales; family Streptomycetaceae; genus Streptomyces; species Streptomyces shenzhenensis. The sequence goes on from NZ_JAJONF010000001.1 coordinate 52,888, forward strand.
GGCGGGCCCCCGTACGCAACCGGCGTACGGGGGCTCGCTCTTGCGGGAACCGGGCGTTACGGTCGAAGGACCGTTGAAGTCAGTCACCCCCTGGGGGCCGGCATGGTCGAGGCGCTGACGGCGGCCGCAGCCGCTCTCGTGTCCGTCGGAGCGGTCTACGCGATGTCCGCGGCACGGGTCGTCAAACAGTACGAGCGGGGTGTGGTCTTCCGGCTCGGCCGGCTCCGGCCGGAGGTGCGTGGACCCGGGTTCACCATGATCCTCCCGTTCGTGGACCGGCTCCAGAAGGTCAACATGCAGATCGTCACGATGCCCGTGCCCGCGCAGGAGGGCATCACCCGGGACAACGTGACCGTGCGCGTCGACGCCGTCGTCTACTTCAAGGTGACCTCGCCCGCCGAGGCGGTGGTCCGGGTGGAGGACTACCGGTTCGCGGTCTCGCAGATGGCGCAGACCTCGCTCAGGTCCATCATCGGCAAGAGCGAGCTGGACGACCTGCTGTCCAACCGCGAAAAGCTCAACCAGGGACTGGAGTTGATGATCGACAGCCCGGCCGTGGAGTGGGGGGTGACCATCGACCGCGTCGAGATCAAGGATGTCTCGCTGCCCGAGACCATGAAGCGGTCCATGGCCCGGCAGGCCGAGGCCGACCGGGAGCGCCGGGCCCGTGTCATCAACGCCGACGCCGAACTGCAGGCCTCCAAGAAGCTCGCCGAGGCCGCCAAGGAGATGTCGGAGCAGCCCGCCGCCCTCCAACTGCGGCTGCTGCAGACGGTGGTGGCGGTCGCCGCCGAGAAGAACTCGACGCTGGTGCTGCCGTTCCCGGTGGAGCTGCTGCGGTTCCTGGAGCGGGCGCAGCAGCCACTGCCCGCGGCGGCAGGGGACGAAGGGGCCGGCGGGTCGGCGGGGGTGAATTCCGGCCAGGGCGGCCAGGGGTAGCCGGGGGCGGACGTCACTGCCCGCCGTCACGGCGCCGTCCGGGGCGCCGGGCGAGGGCGCGACGTCGGGCGCCGCCCGTGGTGTTCGCACCGCGAACTCTCCGCGGGCGACGGTGAACTGTGAGCGGTCCGCGCGCCGGGGCGCACAACATCAGCGCACGCGAGACCTGGAGTCGGCCTTGTGCGCTTCCTGCGGGGGCCCGGAACAGCAGGCGGCCGGCCGTCGACCGGCCTTCCGGCCCTTGCGGCCCCCCACCACCTTGCGGGCCCGCCCCCCACGGGAGGACGTGAGGTGAAGCACCGACGCATGCCCCGGCGCCGGGTGGCGCTCACGGGCCCGGGTGTCGTCGCGCTCATCGCGGCCGGAGCGTGGCGGTGGGGCTCTGAGGGCCGACGGTGAACGCTCGGGATCCGGCCGCCATTGACTACGGTGAGTGCTGTTCACGTTGCACGGGGTCGTCGGCGGGTTTCCCTGGAGTGCGGATGGTTATTGCGGGGTGCGTGGCGCGGGGGCGGTTCTCCTCAAGTGCGGTGACCGGCCGGAGGGCTGACGGGGCGGTGCCTGTTTCTGACGACGCCCGCCCTTCGATGAATCGCTGATGCGTTCGAATATAAGTCGCTTGCGGGTCGCTGACCGGGGCTGATGAGGTTAGAGTAATCGAACGCGAGTACGATGAACATATAGGGCGTATGTTCAGAAAAGGGGTGAAGTGATGGAGGTGCGGCATGACGGGCTTCGCTCATCTGCACGTCGCGTCCGGTTACTCCGCCCGCTACGGCGCCTCCCACCCCGAGCAGCTCGTCCGGCGGGCGGCCGAGCGGGGCATGTCCGCGCTCGCGCTCACCGACCGGGACACCGTCACCGGGGCTGTTCGATTCGCACGGGCCTGTGCGAAGGAGGGGGTCCGGCCGGTCTTCGGCATCGACCTGGCGGTTCAGGCCCTTGCGCCCCCGCCGCCCGCCCAGCGCCGGCGCACCCCGGCGCGCGGCGGCGCGCACGTGGTCGAGCCGCCGCTGCGGTTCGTGCTGCTCGCCCAGGACCGGGAGGGCTGGGCGCGGCTGTGCCGGATCACGTCGGCCGCTCATGTCGGTGCCGTGTCCGGTACGCCGCCGGTGGTGCCGTGGGAGGCGCTGCGCGAGTACGGCGGCCCGGGCCTGACCGTGCTGCTCGGTCCGCTCTCGGAGCCGGTGCGGGCCCTGTCGGCGGGCCGGGAGGACGTCGCGGTGAAGCTGCTGGCGTCCTGGCAGGAGATCTTCGGGAGGGATGTTCGATTGGAAGCCGTCGCGCAGAAACGTTCCGGCATGGGTCCGGGATCCCTGCGTCTGGCCGCCCGCACCCTCGCGCTGGCCGACCGCACCGGCACCACCGCCGTGCTCTCCAACGCCGTCCGCTACGCCGACCCCGGCGAGCACCGCCTCGCCGACGTTCTGGACGCCGCCCGCCTGCTGCGGCCGATCGACCGGCGACGGCTGGACAGCGGACAGCGCTGGCTCAGGGACGAGAGATCAATGGCAGCCGTCGCCCGCATGGTCGCCGAATGCGCCGGAGCGGACGACCGCCGGGCCCGCCGGCTGATGGCGGACACCGCGGCCACCGCGACAGCGTGCATCGTCGACCCGGCGGCCGACCTCGGTCTCGGCACCCCGCACCTCCCCGAACCGGCACTCTTCGGCGCCGAGCCGGGAGCCGGCGGCGCGGCCCGGCTGCTCCGCCTGCGCTGCGAGGACGGCCTGGTCCGCCGCGGCCTCGACCGCGACCGGGAGGCACTCGCCCGACTGGACGAGGAGCTCGCCGTCATCTCCCACTGGAACTACGACGCGTACTTCCTCGCCATCGGACAGGTCGTCGCCGACATCCGGGCCAAGGGCATCCGGGTCGCCGCCCGCGGCTCCGGCGCCGGTTCCCTGGTCTGCCACGCCCTGGACATCGCCACCGCCAACCCGCTCGACCACAGCCTGCTGTTCGAACGCTTCCTGAGCAGGCGCCGGGAGTCGCTGCCCGACATCGACATCGACGTGGAGTCCGCCCGGCGCCTGGAGTGCTACGACACGATCTTCGAACGCTTCGGCAAGGAGCGGGTGGCGGTCACCGCGATGCCCGAGACCTACCGCGCCCGCCGCGCCCTGCGCGACACCGGCCTCGCCCTCGGTATCGCGCCCGCCGACGTCGACCGGATCGCCAAGAGCTTCCCGCACCTGCGCGCCTGTGACATCACCGGTGCCCTCGCCGAACTGCCCGAACTGCGCCGGCTGGCCGCCGAGGCGCACCGGTACGGCCCCCTGTGGGAACTCGCCGAGGGCCTCGACTCCCTGGTCCACGGCATGGCCATGCATCCCTGTGGCGTGGTCGTCAGCGACGCCACCCTCCTGGACCGGCTGCCGGTGCAGCCCACCCCGCAGGGCGACTACCCGATGGCCATGGCCGCGAAGGAGGAGATCGAGGCGCTCGGCAACATCAAACTCGACGTCCTGGGCGTCCGGATGCAGTCCGCGATGGCCCACGCCGTCACCGAGATCGAACGGACCACCGGCAACCACATCGACCTCGACAACCCCCGGCAGGTACCGCTCGACGACGTCTTCGCCTTCAAGCTCATCCAGTCCAGCCAGACCCTGGGCCTGTTCCAGCTGGAGTCGCCCGGTCAGCAGGACCTGCTGTCCCGGCTCCAGCCCCGCGACGTGCAGGACGTCATCGCCGACATCAGCCTCTTCCGTCCCGGCCCGGTCGCCGGCGGCATGCCCGAGCGGTACATCGCCGCCCGTCATGGCGGTTCGCCCGGGTACGCGCACCCCGACCTGGAGCCGGTGCTCGCGGACACCTACGGCGTGACCATCTGGCATGAGCAGATCATCGAGACGCTGCGGGTGCTGACCGGCTGCGACCGGGCCTTCGGCGAGGTCACCCGGCGGGCGCTCGGCGACAAGGAACAGCTGCCCAGGATCAGGGACTGGTTCCACCAGCGGGCCGGCGCGCGTGGCTACAGCGCGGCCGTGCGGGACGAGGTGTGGAAGACCGTCGAGGCCTTCGGGGCGTACGGCTTCTGCCGCGCCCACGCGGTCGCCTTCGCCGTACCCGCCCTGCAGAGCGCGTGGCTCAAGGCGCACTACCCGGCGTTCCTGCTGGCCGGCCTCCTCGAGCACGACCCCGGGATGTGGCCCAAGCGGGTCCTCGTCTCCGACGCCCGCCGCCGCGGTGTCCCCGTCCTGCCCGTCGACGTCAACAACTCCCGGGTGCGGCACACCGTGGAGAAGACCGACGGAGACCGGTGGGGCGTGCGGCTGGCGCTGTCCGCGGTGCACGGCATCGGCGAGGCGGAGTGCGCCCGGATCGAGGAGGGGCAGCCGTACGGTTCGCTGTCGGACTTCTGGCAGCGGGCCCGCCCCAGCAGGCCGGTCGCCGAGCGCCTCGCCGAGATCGGTGCCCTGAACGGTCTGCACGACGGCCGCCTCACCCGGCGTGACCTGCTGCTCCAGATCGCCGAACTCCATCGCCAGTCCCGCAACCGGTCCGCGCACGAGGGTCAGCTGCCCCTCACCGCGGACGCCGTCGGCGGGGCCGAGCCGAGCGGGCTGCCGGAGATGACCGGCCGTGAGGCCCTGAGCGCCGAGCTGAGCACGCTCGGTATCGACGTCTCCAGGCACCTGATGGAGCACCACCACCGGCTGCTGCGGGAGATCGGCGCGACCGACGCGGCGCACCTGGCCGGTATGCGCGCCGGTCAGCAGGTCCTGGTCGCGGGGGTACGGGCTTCCACCCAGACCCCGCCGATCGCGAGCGGCAGGCGGATCATCTTCGTCACGCTGGAGGACGGGTCCGGGCTGGTCGACCTGGCCTTCTTCGAGGACTCGCACCCGGCGTGCGCGTACACCGTCTTCCACAGCGGGCTGCTGCTGGTGCGTGGCACGGTCCAGGTGCGCGGCAGTCGTCGTACCGTCGTCGGCACGATGGCCTGGGACCTGGACGAGATCGCCGCCGCCCGCCGCGACCACGGTCCCGAGGCCGCCCTCGCCCTGCTCGGCGCCCGTAGCCCGCATCCGACCCCCGCTCAGCCGCGGCGCACCCTGGCCGACGGCACCGCGGGCGCCCGCCTGCACCCGTACGCCGACCTCCAGCCCGCCGGCACCCGCTCGGCCGACCTGAAGAAGTTCGGCCACCGCAGCCCCGGGAGCGCGGGATGAGCGGGACGCTGGGGACGAGTGCGCGGCGGCGGCACATCGCCCACCTCCACCTGCACGCGGCACTGACCGAGGCCCAGTACGGCGATGTAATCGAACTGATGTCTGGAATCACGCCGCACGTCCAGGCCGTTCCGCCCGACGCCGTCCAGCTCGACCTGACGTCGGCGCTCCGGTACTTCGGGCTGTCCCCTTATGACGTAGTGCAGTTGGCGAAGATGAGGCTGAAGGCCCTCTACGGCATCGACAGCAGCGCCGGGCTCGCGGGCAACCGCATGCTGGCGGCCATGGCCGCCGACGCGTCCGCGCCCGGGGACACCACCTGGGTTCCCCTCGGGCAAGCGGCTGACTGGCTGTATCCGCGGCCGGTCACCGCGCTGCCCGGGGTCGGCCGCGGCACGGCGGAAACGCTTCGCAGATACGGTCTGCACACCATCGGCCAGATCGTCGACCTGCCCGCGGGGACCCTGCAACGGCTCCTCGGCGCGGGCCCCGCCCGGCTGCTGGCCGAACGCGCCCACGGCCACGACCCCCGCCCGGTCACCCCCTCGGAACCGGCGGCGCACCTGGCCGCCGACCTCGTGCTGGAACGGGACTGCCTCGACCCGGCGCAGCATCACCGAGCCGTCCTCGAACTCGCCGACCAGATCGGACAACGCCTGCGCGTCGAACACCTGATCGCCGGTCGGCTCACCCTCACGGTGCGGTATGCCGACCGCAGCTCCACCACGCGCACCCGCACACTGCCGGAGCCGACCGACCACTCACCCGCCCTCGCGGCCAGTGCTCTGACTCTGCTGAACGCACTGGGGCTACAGCGAGCACGGGTCCGCGCTTTCGCGGTCCGCGCGGACGCCCTGCTGCCCGAAGACGATGCCTACCGCCAGCTCTCCCTGGATCCCGGCGACGATCGCGCCCGAGCGGCCGAGGCGGCCGCCGACCGCGCCCGCCGCCGCTTCGGGCTGAAGGCTGTACGTCGAGCGACTCTGGCTGACTGACTGACTGACGGACGTGGACGCCGGGACGAACGGAATACCCCTGGTCGTGGGCCTTCTTTGCCCTTTTGGCCATCACTGGTCAAACTGGTGACATGATGCATGTCTTCAAGTGTGGTCACCCAGTGCTGGACTTTGTCGGGACCCTGCGGGCGCGGCGCACCGCCGAGCCGGTCGAGGTCCTCACTTCACCGGAAAGCCTCAACGCCTGGTTCCGTGAGTCCGGCATCGCGGACCGGGACACGCCGTGCGCGCCGGCCGACCTGGAGCACGCGGTGGCCCTGCGCGAGGCGATCTACCTGCTCATCGTCGCCAGGCTGGCGGGTGACGTCTACGACGCCGACGCGCTCATGCTCGTCAACGACAGGGCCCGTACGCCGTCCGCCATCCCGCAGCTGACCCCCACGGGGCGACGGATCGAAGCCACGGCGCCGCAGGCTCTGTCATCGATTGCCCGGCAGACCATACAGCTCCTCGGCGGACCGGACGCGGCACTGCTCAAGGAGTGCAGCAGGCCGGAGTGCACCCAGGTCTACGTCGACCGGTCGCATGGGAGCCGCCGGGAGTGGTGCGCCATGGATCCGTGCGGAAACAGGGTGAAGGCGGCCGCCTATCGAGCGCGCAAGCGCAGGAGCGAGGCCCCGACGGCGCAGGCTCACTGACACGGGCGCGTGCGCGTCCCGGGGGTGCCAGGCGTCGACTGCCGCTGGTCCCCGAAGGGCCTCGGCATCGCCCGGCGACCCCGGCCGGCGCGTGGGGTGGCAGGGGGGGTGGTGGGGCGTCCTGCCCGGCGCCGTCAGGGTCAGGCCGCCGTGTCGAGCACGACGCGGAAGCGCGCCTCGCCTGACAGCATGCGCTCGTAGGCCTCCGGCGCCCGGGTGAAGGGCATGACCTCGATGCCGGCGCGGATCCCGTGGGCGAGGGCGAAGGCGAGGTTGTCCTCGTTCTCGATGGACGACCCGGTCAGGCTGCCGACGACGGAGTGCGTGCCGAAGATCAGGTCAGGAGTGGCGACGGTCAGCGGGTCGGGCCCCACACCGACCACGACCAGCCTGCCGTTCGGCGCGAGACCGCGGACCAGCGGATTCATCGACGCGCCGCTGGCCGCCGTGGCCACGATGAGGGAAGCGCCGCCCAGGGCGCTGAGCGCGGTTCCGGGATCGGTACCGGTGCTGTCGATGTACTCGTGGGCGCCGAACTGCCGTGCGTGCGCCTCCTTCTCCTTCCCGCGCGCCACGGCGGCGACCCGGTAGCCGAGGCTGCGTGCGTACTGCAGGGCCAGGTGCCCCAGCCCGCCGATGCCCTGCACGGCGACCAGCGCGCCGGCCCTGGTCGGCCCCTGCTGGAGGGCGATGAAGGTGGTCAGTCCGGCGCACAGCAGCGGAGCGGCGTCGATCGCGGATATCCCTTCGGGAACCCGCACCAGCCCGCTGGCCCGGGCATAGGCCACCTCCGCGTACCCGCCGTCGACGGTGGTTCCGGTCTGCTCCTGGTTCTTGCAGTTCACGAAGTCACCGCGGCGGCACGGCTCGCACTCCCAGCACTGGCCGTTCAGGAAGCCGACGCCGACACGGTCACCGGGCTGCCAGGCGGTGACGCCTGCCCCGACGGCGTCGATGACGCCGACGAGCTCATGGCCGGGAACGAGCGGGCGCGAGGGGCCGCTGCGCAACCCCTCCACGGCCAGCACGTCGGTGTGGCAGACACCGCAGGCCTCCACACGCAGGCGTACCTGGCCTGGTGCGGGATCTGTCAGCTCTCGCTCGACCAACTGGAGGTTGTGGACGCCGGTGGCCTCGAAGGCCCGGTATGTGGGCACGACTGCTCCTGAGTGTGATGCTGCCCGGGAGGGCAGGGGTGGGTGCCGAGACCGGCGGCTCCACGACGCACCGCGGCGGCGCGGGCCCCGGCTCGACGGCGAGGTTATCAAAATGACCGGTCGTCTTAAACGCTAACCCATCTCCGCCCTCGGGTGAACCCCTGCCCCGCGGCGGGGGCGGTCGAGACGGCGCCGCGTAGTCCCGGTCTGCGGGCGAGGCGGTTCGGTTCGTGGGGACGTGCGTTTGGTGCGCGGCAGGAACGAAATGATGAACGCGCAGGTCATGGGGCCTATGGGTGTGCCTGGCGCGGTCCACGGCGGATGCCCCCGAGACGGGTGTTCGCGGCCGGTCGCGTCCAGGGCCGCGGGCGGTCGGCCCAGGCTCAGCGGTGAGTGGCGTCTCGGGGGCGATCGCGCCGGGTGAGGAAGGGGACTCACGACCGTTGCGCGGCTTCCTGGCTATAATATGGTCGGTCATCTTGATGAGCGGCGCCGCTTTCCCATGACCCGAGCGGTGACGGCCTCTTGCCGCGCACGTACCCGCGGAGACGCCTCCGGTGTCGTACGAGGTGCCTGACAGGTCATCAGAAGGTGGGAATGATGGGGCGAGCGTCCAAGCGGGAGGAGATCGCGCAGGCGGCCTTCCGGCAGTTCCACGCGCAGGGCTTCAACGCCACGGGGATCAGCGACATCGTCAAGGCCGCGGGTGTTCCCAAGGGCTCGTTCTACAACCACTTCTCCAGCAAGGAGGAGAGCGCCCTGGAGGCGCTGAACCGGTACGGGGCCTCTTTGCGTTTCGAGATGCTCACAGCGTCGGACAGTCACCCGCTGGACAGGCTCCGGGCGCACTTCGAGTTCCTGAGCAAGGATATGGTGGAGAACGGGTTCGTCCGTGGATGCCTGGTAGGCAACTTCGGCGCGGAGGTCGCCGACCACAACGAGGAGATCCGGGCCGCGGTCAAGCGGGGGTTCGACCGGTGGACGGCGCGGATCCGTCAGGTGCTCGCCGAGGCCCAGGAGGCGGGTGACCTCGACGACGATCTCGACATCGAGGCCACCGCGCTGTTCATCCTCAGCGCGTGGGAGGGGGCGCTGATTGCCGCGCGCGCCGACAAGTCGGCTTCGGCCGTGGACGCGTTCTTCCGTACCGTCTTCGGCGTGTTGCTGCGCCGGAAGTGATCGTCCTGCTCGCCGGCCCGCGGTGAGCGCCCTGGGGGAGTCCCGGCCGGCCCGGGGTGCCTCCTTGTGCCGCACGGCGCCGTGCTTCCCTCCTGCGCCTGCCGTTTCGGCTCCGGCCTCGTCACCCTCGCACGGCACACGGACGGCTGGGCCACGAGGCCGTGTGTACCGTGCGGCGAACCGAACGACGGCCGCCCGCACGAGGCCGCGGCCATCGGGCCGACGCCGGTCGTGGACGACGAAGCGGGCGCCCCGGCCGGGGCACCGTCACCGAACCGCCGTGCACCTCGGGGTCCCCACGCGGGCGGCAAGTCGGCTTGTCGATGAAGTCGTGCGCGAGGGATATGCGAAGCGCCGGCCTCACCCCGGGGTGAGCATTTCGCGCGGATCGCTCCTTATAGTCCGCTCGGGCCTGCCTGGTGATGGTCTGTCAGGGTTGTGTCTGAGCCATTGGTTATCACTGGAAGTTTTTACTGACGCGTAACTTCACGCTTCCACTACTCGTCCGTAACTTGATGAGTGAACAGCATCCTCGTGATCCGGATCACAGGGCGTAAGGCCGTCGCACCTCCCTTGAGCCGCAAGGAGATCACTCGATGCTGCCCTGGAAACGAGTGCTCAGACCCCTGACCGCGCTACTCCTGGCCGCCGCCGTCGCCACCGTTCCCGCCGCCACCGCCCACGCGTCGAGCGCCCCCAGTACCGGCTGGAACGACTACTCCTGCCGTCCCTCCGCCGCCCACCCCCGCCCCGTGATCCTGGTCCACGGCACCCTTGGCAACTCCGTCGACAACTGGCTCTCCCTCGCCCCGTATCTGGAGGACCGCGGCTACTGCGTCTTCTCCCTCGACTACGGCCAGCTCGACGGTGTCCCCGTCTTCTACGGCCTCGGTCCCATCGACAAGTCGGCAGAGCAACTCTCCGCCTTCGTGGACAAGGTGCTCGCCGCGACCGGCGCCGCCAAGGCCGATCTCGTCGGCCACTCCCAGGGCGGCATGATGCCCCGCTACTACCTGAAGTTCCTCGGCGGTGCCGCCAAGGTGAACGCCCTCGTCGGCCTCGCCCCCGACAACCACGGCGCCACCATCAGCGGCCTCACCAACCTGCTGCCGTACTTCCCCGGCGCCACGGACCTGATCAAGGCCACCACCCCCGGCCTCGCCGACCAGATCCCCGGCTCCGCCTTCCTCACCAAGCTCAACGCGGGCGGCGACACCGTCCCCGGAGTGCACTACACGGTCGTCGCCACCAAGTACGACGAGGTGGCCACGCCCTGGCAGAGCCAGTACCTGACCGGCTCCGACGTCCACAACGTCCTGCTCCAGGACCTGTGCTCGCTCGACCTCTCCGAACACGTGGCGATCGCGCTCTTCGACCGCATCGCCTTCCACGAGGTGGCCAACGCGCTCGACCCCGCGCACGCCACCGCCACCACCTGTGCGTCGGCGTTCAGCTGAGCCACGGCCCAACTGAACGCCACCGGGGCCTGTCCGGCCTGAGCCGCCGGTCAGGCCCCGGAGCCAATGAGGATCAGCGCCGGGGCGCCCGCTCCGCCGATCGCGCGGCGGCGAACGTGACCGTGCCCACGCCGAGCGCCACGGCGGCGGCCTGACGGCGTGTTGCGCGCATGCGGGACTCCTCGCGACGGTCCTCGGGTCGGGCTCGGTCCGGCCGGGCCGGGTCCCGTGGGGGCGATCAGAAAGCTAGCCCCAGGAAACCGTGGAATCGCCTGCTGGGAGCGGGCGAAGGAGATCCTTATGGTCGTCTTAAGGGAGTGCTCAGACTGCGCTGAGGTAGATAGCGTTCACGCCGTGACGAACGACGAGATCCGGCTCGCCGGGGCCGCCGACGTGCCGGCCGTGAAGGCCGTGACCGACATGGCGTACCAGCCCTACATCGCGCGGATCGGGGTGGTGCCGCAGCCCATGGAGGCGGACCACATGGCGAATGTGTCCGCGGGGCGGGTGTTCGTCGTCGGGGAGCCGGTGACCGGGCTCGTCGTCATCGAGGCACACGAGGACCACCTGTTCCTCGACAGCGTCGCCGTCCACCCCGACGCGCACGGCACGGGGGTGGGGCGGCTGCTGCTGGCCTTCGTGGACGCACGCGCGCGTGCGCTCGGCCTGTCAGAGGTCAGGCTCTACACCAACGCGATGATGTGGGAGAACCGGAAGCTGTACCCGAGGTACGGCTACGAAGTCGTCGAACGGCGGGTGGACGGGCCCTACGACCGCGTCCACTACCGCAAGCGGCTGAGCTGAAAGGGCGCGGAGGACACCGGCACGGTCAGCCGTCCGGCCACCAGGTGCGTGCGATGTCCTTCCGCACCTCCGGGCGTCCGGCGGGGCGCTCGTCGGCCTCCTCGCGGATCCGGCGGCTGTCCGTCCTCTTCAGGGGCTTCTGCACGGTCGTGCGGCGCATGGCTGCCTCCTTGAGCGCCTACCGAGTTCCGTGTTCTCACGGAGGTAGACCCTTGTGGCGAGAGTTCCTCATCGGTGCCGGTCTGTCAGTGGTCGCTGTCACACGGATCGAGTGTCAGTGGCGGGTGTCACGCTGGGGGCATGACGAACGACAGTGATCAGACAGTTGCGCTGTGTGTCGACTGGGATGCGGAGGCCGCCACCTTCGATGCGGAGCCCGATCACGGGCTGGGCACGCCCGAGGTGCGCGCGGCCTGGGCGGCGCGGCTCCGGGCGTGGCTGCCCGCCCGTCCGGCCGATGTCCTCGACCTCGGCTGCGGCACCGGCAGCCTCGCCCTCCTCGCCGCCGAGCAGGGCCACCGCGTCACCGGGGTGGACAGCTCCCCGGCGATGCTGGCGCGGGCCCGCGCCAAGCTCGCCGGCCGTGACGCGGTGTTCCTGCTCGGCGACGCCGCGGCGCCGCCCGTGGGCGAGCGGCTCTTCGACACCGTGCTGGTGCGGCATGTGCTGTGGACGCTGCCCGATCCCGCGCGTGTGCTGCGGCACTGGCGGGGCCTGTTGCGCCCCGGAGGGCGGTTCGTGCTGGTGGAGGGGGTCTGGGGGGCCGCGACTCCCCCCGGTGCACCTGTCGGAATCCCCTCCGGCCGGCTCGCCGCCCTCCTCGCGCCGCTCGCCGCGGACGTGCGCGTGGAGCCGCTGTCCGCGCAGGCGGTGCTGTGGGGGAAGGAGGTGGCCGACGAGCGGTACGCGGTGGTGGCGACGGTGTGAGAGGGCTTCAGGACAGCAGGGACAGCCGATCGGTGAAATCCGGCTCGTGGGCCAGGGCCTCCAGCGTGTCGAGCGCGGTCACGGCCGCCGCCGCGGCCTCCGGGTCCCGCTCCGCCAGCCCGCTCTCGGCGAACTCGTCCTCGTCCAGGCGCCGTACGTCCCCGCCGTCGGCGGAGCGCCACAGGTCCAGGTCGAGGTCCTCGACGACCAGCCGGCCGCCCGCCAGCGTGGCGGGGCGTGTGACGTCGCAGTACCAGCCCTTCAGCGTGCCGTCGGCGGCCCGGACCTCCTTCACCGCGTACCAGCGGTCCCGCCAGTAGAACTCGGTGAAGACGTCGCCCGGTTCGAAGCGGACGAAGCCGAAGTCGCGGGGCGTGTCGCCGGCCCAGGGGGCGCGCACGGCGATCCGGTTGCCGTCGTCGTGCAGCAGCTCGGCGGGATAACTGATCTTCGTGCGGCCTGCCTTGACCAGCACGACGTCCACCGTGCCGGTCGGCTCAGCCGAGTTCACGGACATACCTGACCTCCGTTGCGCAGATCTCGTACCCGAACCACTTGTTGATCGCCAGCATCGGGCCGTTGCCGCTGTCGTTGCCCGTGAACGCCTCCGTGTGGCCGGCGGCGCGGGCGCGGTGCAGGGAGTCGTTCTTGGCGAGCTTGGCCAGTCCCCGGCCGCGGAAGGCGCGGGCGGTGCCGGTCATGATGGTGCCGTACCGTGTGCCGCCGTCGGTGCGGGCCGAGCTGAAGGCCGCGGGGCGCCCGTCGACCAGGACGACCGAGGTCAGCTCCCGGCTGAAAAGCGGGTGCCGCCAGGTCTCGTCCAGCCATGCCTCGTAGTCGGCGAACTCGAAGTCGATGTCGCTCGGTTCGTCCCGTATCGTCTCCGCGTCGAGGTCGAAGAGAGGGCGCGGGTCGTCGGCGAAGTCGGCGGCGGTGCGCAGCTCCGCGCCGGGCGGGGGAGTCCGCGGCGGGGGGAGCGCGCCGTGCGCCAGGTCGAGACGGAGGAAGTGGGAGGAGCGGCTCGCGGTGTAGCCGCGGCGCTCGGCGAAGGCACGGTTGGACGGGGCGTCCAGGACCCAGGTGAACAACGTGCTCCCGCCCACCGCCGACAGGTGTGCCTCCGCGCTGCGGACGAGGAGGGTGCCGGCGCCCCGGCCGGTGCGCTCCGGGTGCACGTACACGTTGGCGAAGCCCTGGCCCGGTTCCGTGCTCTCGTGGGCGACGCCGACCTGGGCGGTGCCGATGACCTCGCCGTCCTCCTCCGCGATCAGCAGGCGGAAGCGGGCGTCGGGGTGGGCGTGCGTGAGATCGTGGACCAGGGACTCGGGGGTGTACAGCATGTAGGGCAGGGCGAGCTGCCGGACCCGGGCAAAGCCCTCGGCGTCGGACCGGACGTCGGGGCGCAGGTCACGCACGATCACTGTCATGGGGCGCACGCTATGCGGGGACGTGAGCGGGATGCCTCTCATTTTCCGGCGGGTGCGGGAGAATCGGGCCGTGACCTTGAAGATCCACATCGATGACAGCGCGCCGCCGTACGAGCAGGTGCGGGCGCAGATCTCCGAGCAGGCGCGGGGCGGGGTGCTGCCGGTGGGGTACCGGCTGCCGACGGTCAGGGGGCTGGCCGAGTCGCTGGGCCTCGCGGTGAACACGGTGGCCAAGGCGTACCGGGCGCTGGAGACGGACGGGGTGATCGAGACGCGGGGCCGCAACGGCACGTTCGTCGCCGCGGCGGGCTCCGCCGCCGAGCGCGAGGCGTCACTGGCCGCCCAGGCCTACGCCGATCGGGTGCGGCGGCTGGGGTTGGGCGAGGAGGAGGCGCTGTCCGCGGCCCGGGATGCCCTGCGGGCGGTCTACGGGGAGGGCTGAGGGCGGGGCCCGGCACCGCCGGTTCCCCCGTCATGGCTGAGGGCCGTTGCGGCAGGAGAGAAGACCGACGGCAACAAGCGACCGGGCGGTGCCCTGCTCCGCTCGGCCCGACGTGGGAAGCGCTGCGGCGTCAGCCGCTGGTGCTCAGCTGCGGGGTGCGGGTCACCGTCAGCCCAGCCCGTTGCGCCGCTCTCCCGAACGCCACCGCGTCCCGTACCGCCGCCCCGCCCGGGTCGTTGTTGAAGTACGTGTAGACGTCGGCCTCCTTCGGGTACGCCGTGGCGATGCGGTCGGCCCACGTCTCCAGGGAGCGGCGGCCGTAGCGGGGCCAGGGATGGGCCCGGCCCTGGTGGAAGCGGACGTAGGCCCAGTCGGTGGTGTGCCACAGGGGGGTCATGGGGCGGGCCTGGATGTCGGCCCAGCACAAGGCCGCGCCCCGGGACTCCAGGACCTCGCGGGTCTCCCGCGTCCACCACGAGTCATGGCGGGGCTCCACCGCCACCCGCGTACCGCGCGGAAAACACGCCAGGCAGGCGTCCAGAAGTGACGGGTCCGCCCTGAGTGTCGGGGGGAGTTGGAGGAGGACCGGGCCCAGCCGGTCGCCGAGGCCCGCCGCGTGGGTCATCAGGCGGTCGACCGGCTCCGCGGGGTCCTTGAGGCGTTTGATGTGCGTCAGGTAGCGGCTCGCCTTGACCGCGATCACGAAGTCCGGCGGGACCCGGTCCCGCCAGGACTCGAAGTTCTCGCGGGACGGGAGGCGGTAGAAGGCGTTGTTCAGTTCGACCGTGGTGAAGTGCTCCGCGTAGGTCTCCAGCCACGAGCGCATGGGTACGTCGGCCGGGTACAGGACGTCCCGCCAGTCCTTGTACTGCCAGCCCGACGTTCCGATGAACAGGGGCATACCCCCATCAAAGCACTACAGGTACAGCCCCGCGTCCGCGCCCTCGCGCGCCCCCGGTACCGAGGTCGGCGCGGTGCCCCGGCGCAGCGCGTACAACTCCGCCAGGGTCGCCCCGTCCCGGCTCACACCCTCCTCGGTGCCGAGCCAGTTCACCGCCTCGCGATGGGTCAGCGGGCCCACCTCGATGCGGGCCAGGCAGCGGCCGGGCCGGACCACGGCGGGGTGCAGCCGCTCCAGGTCCTCGTTGGTGGTGACACCGACCAGGACGTTGCGGCCCTGGCCGAGCAGGCCGTCGGTCAGGTTCAGCAGCCGGGACAGCGCCTGGCCCGCCGTGTGCTTGGCCTCGCCGCGGATCAGTTCGTCGCAGTCCTCCAGCAGCAGGAGCCGCCAGCGGCCCTTGCCGGCGCCGTCCTCCTCGCCGATCGCGATGTCCATCAGATAGCCGACGTCGGAGAAGAGCCGCTCCGGGTCGAGGACGCAGTCCACCTGGCACCAGTCCCGCCAGGACCGGGCGAGGGTGCGCAGGGCGGAGGTCTTGCCGGTGCCCGGCGGGCCGTGCAGCAGCAGGAGCCGGCCGGCGATGTCCTCCGGGGTCGTCTTCATCAGGCGGTCCATCGCGTCCGCGACCGGCGCCGTGTAGTTGGCGCGGACCTCGTCCCAGGTGCCCGCGGAGATCTGCCGGGTGGTGCGGTGCGGGCCACGGCGCGGGGAGACGTACCAGAAACCCATGGTCACGTTCTCCGGCTGCGGTTCCGGCTCGTCCGCCGCGCCGTCCGTCGCCTCGTTCAGCACCTTCGCGGCCAATTCGGCGGTGGTCGCGGTGACCGTGACGTCAGCGCCCCGGTTCCAGCGGGAGACCAGCAGGGTCCAGCCGTCGCCCTCCGCCAGGGTCGCGCTGCGGTCGTCGTCGCGGGCCACCCGCAGCACCCGCGCCTCCTTCGGCAGCAGGGTCGCCCCGGAGCGCACCCGGTCGATGTTCGCCGCGTGCGAGTACGGCTGCTCGCCCGTCGCGAAGCGGCCGAGGAACAGCGCGTCGACGACATCGGACGGGGAGTCGGAGTCGTCGACGTTCAGCCGGATCGGCAGCGTCTCGTGCGGCTTGGCAGACATGCCGCCATGATCCGTCACCGGACCCCGCCGCGCACCCGTTTTCCGGAGTGGGAGGGGAGTGTCGGGCGCGCACCGAGCTTCCGGAGTACCCGAGGGGGCCCGGCGCACAGCCCGGAGCGCCCCCGGCCTGCCGCACGGCCGGCGATCGCCGAGACCCGGCCCCGGGGCGAGTCCCGCCGCACCTGTTGTCCTTGATGGGACGTCATGGGTGCGCTCCCAGGACGCCGGGCCGCCGCAGGACCGGGCCGTCGTGGGCTGGGGCGCCGGCAACCCCGAGCCGGTGAAAGGACGTTACGACTTCGGCGCGCCGGCCCGGCGCGTCGACTTCATGCGCGAACGAGCTGATCGCCCTGGCCGAGGGCGGTGCCGACTCCGGCTGCTACTGGAACCCGTACGAGGTGAAGTCGCTCACCAGGTGCACCCCGTGCGTCGCTTCACCCCCGTCACTTGAGCGTCAGAAAGCGCTGCGCCGGCGAGGCCGGGGGTACCGCGAGCAGCGGCAGCGAGAACCAGAAGCCGTCCCGCAGGCGGCACAGTCGCCGCACCCCGGACCGGACCGCGACCCGGACCACCTCGCCCCCGGGGCGCCGGATGCCGGGCCTCGATCTCGCGCAGGCGAACGCGAGGCGTGAAGCGGGCCTTTGGACGTGACCGTTCCCCGAGACGCCTGATGCCGTCGGGGGACAAGTCGCTCGACAACGGCGCGTTCCGGTGATCGACGACGGCACGTTCCTCGGGATCTCTGTTGAACGTGATGAAATGCGGCGGGAACGTGCAGTTTCAGCCAGTTTAGGGCCAGTTGAGATCCGGAACAGTTTTGGCATGGACACTTCCCGTCAACGCGCGTAGTTGCTAAGACGGTTGCTGCAGAGATCCTGCTAAAGGGAGGTTCCATGAGACGTTCCCGAATTACGGCATACGTGACTTCACTCCTCCTCGCCACCGGCCTCGCCCTCACCGGGGCGGCCGCGACCGAAGCACAGGCCGCGACCGGGGGCTATGTGGCACTCGGCGACTCGTACTCGTCCGGCGTCGGCGCCGGCAGCTACATCAGCTCAAGTGGCAGCTGCGACCGCAGCACCAACGCCTACCCCTACCTGTGGAACGCCGCCCACAGCCCGTCCTCGTTCTCGTTCCTCGCCTGTTCGGGCGCCACCACCGACGATGTGCTCTCCAGCCAGCTCGGCACCCTCAGCTCCTCGACCGCCCTGGTCTCCATCAGCATCGGCGGCAACGACGCGGGCTTCGCGGACATCATGACGACCTGTGTGCTCAGCTCCGACAGCACCTGCCTGTCCCGCATCAGCACCGCGGAGGCCTACGTCGACTCCACCCTCCCCGGCAAACTCGACAACGTCTACGACGCGATCAGCGCCAAGGCCCCCAACGCCAAGGTCGTCGTCCTCGGCTACCCCCGCTTCTACCTGCTGGGCACCACCTGTCTCGGTCTCTCCACGGCCAAGCGCACCGCCATCAACAACGCCGCCGACTACATCGACACCGCGATCGCCAAGCGCGCGGCCGACCACGGGTTCACCTTCGGCGACGTCCGCTCCGCGTTCTCCAGCCACGAGATCTGCTCCGGCAGCTCCTGGCTGCACAGCGTCAACTGGCTGGCCATCACCGAGTCGTACCATCCCACCGCGGGCGGCCACTCCGGCGCCTATCTGCCGGTCCTGACCGCCAACGCTTCCTGAGTTCTAGCCCGAACTCGAAGGCGAAGGCGAAGGCGAAGCCGATGAGGAGGCCCCGCCGGTCGGGGTCTCCGTCGTGCTGGTGCAGGTCACCGAGAACGGCACCGAGTTGGACGTCGTCTCCACCGGGCTGCGCACCTCGACGGCGATCGCGTCGCGCAGTGTCCCGCTGCCGGACCAGGTCGTCACGGTCACCCTCGTCTGCCGGGTCTTCCCGCCGCCGTCCGGGAAGGACAGCGTCTTCCAGCCCTGGTCGTTGAGCGTCCCGTTCTTCAGCACCCACCGGTACCGCACGTCCGCGGGCACGCTCCCCACCGTGAACGTCGCCGTGAACGTCGGCGCCTGCGCGGACGACGGCGGGCAGGCCCCCGAGTAGTCCGTACCGGACCCGGCCACACTGACCTTCACGCTCTGCGCGGGCGCGCTGCTGCTCGCGGACGCCGACGGGGACCCGGACCTGGTCGTGCTGCTCCGGCTGGGCGCCGGGGAGCTGAGGCTGCTGGCCGACTGGCCGGCACCGGCGTCGCCGCCGCCACTGCCGCCGTTGTTCCGGTGGAGAAGGGCGTACGTCAGCCCGCCGAGCGCGAGGGCGACCAGTACCAGGCCGATGATCAGCACGGTGCCGGCCCTGCGGTTGCCTTCGTGGTCCGAGGCCGGCGGCCGGATGTCCGTCGGGGTGGGCAGCGGGGGCGTGGGCGAGGACGGCCGAGGCTGCCGGGCGACGCGGGTCGGGGCCTCGTACGGTGCCGGGACCGGGACGGTGACGGCTGTGCTCGGGGTGCCCCCGGCCGCGATCAACCGCAGGTCGCGCTCGGCCTGGTCGGCCGACAGCCGCTGCGCCGGGTCCTTGCGGAGCAGCCCCTCGATGACGGGGGCGAGCGGCCCGGCCCGGTACGGCGGCGGCAACTCCTCGTCCACCACGGCCCGCAGGGTGTTCAGCGGGGTGTTCTGCCGGAACGGCGAGGCGCCCTCCACCGCCGCGTACAGCAGCACCCCGAGCGACCACAGGTCGGACTCGGGGCCGAACGCCCGTCCGAGCGCCCGCTCCGGGGCGAGGAACTCCGGTGAGCCGATCACCTCGCCGGTCATGGTCAGCGCCGAGCTGCCCTCGACCGTGGCGATCCCGAAGTCGGTGAGCACCACCCGGCCGTCGTTCGACAGCAGCACGTTGCCGGGCTTCACGTCCCGGTGCAGCACCCCGGCGGCGTGCGCGGAGCGCAGCGCGGACAGCACCTCGGCGCCGATGCCCGCCGCCCGCTGCGGCGACATCGGGCCCTCCGCCTCCAGCACGTCGGCCAGGGACACGCCCGGGACCAACTCCATGACGATCCAGGGCCGTCCGCCCTCCACCGCCACGTCGTACACCGTGACGACATTGCGGTTCGCGACCCGGGCCGCGGCCCAGGCCTCGCGTTCCAGACGGGCGTACATCCGCTCGACGTCGGAGCCGGGCAGCCCGGCGGGCGCCCGCACCTCCTTGACGGCGACGTCACGGCCCAGCACCTCGTCGCGGGCCCGCCACACGGTTCCCATGCCGCCCTCGCCCAGCGGGGACAGCAGTCGGTAGCGGCCCGCGATCACTCGCTCACGACCCGGCTCTTCGGTCACGGGTGCCCCCCACGGCAGCTCGCGCGAATTCATCACAAACGTAACTCAGAGGAACGCGGATGCGGCCCCCTTGAGCACCAGTCCGGCGCCCAGGGCCACGACCACGAGCGCCGAGGCGAGCGGGGTGGTCCTGCGGACCAGTGTGGCGATGGGGTGGGCGGTCCAGCGCGGGCGTTTGTCCATCACCTGAGTCATTCCCGTACCCAGCTTGACGACGGCGAACCCGGCGGCGGTCAGCGTCAGCGCGAGACCGACGCCGTAGGCGACGACGAGAAGCAGCCCGAACCAGGCATGGCCGAGGGCGGCGGCACCGACGAGCACGACGACGGCGGAGGGGCTGGGGACGAGGCCGCCGGCGAAGCCGAGGAGGACGGTGCCGCGGAGGGTGGGGGCCGTGGGGTGGGTGTGGGTGTGGCCGCCGTGCGTGTGCGGCGGGTTGGTGTGGCCGTCAGCGGGGGCTGCGCCCCCGGACCCCGCTTCGGCCTGAACGGCTTCGTCCTCAAACGCCGGACGGGCTGAAGGATGTGGCTGAGCGCCGTGGTCGTGATGGTGCTGAAGGGCCTGGTCCTCGAACGTCGGACGGGCTGAAGGATGTGGCTGAGCGCCGTGGTCGTGATCGTGCGTGTGGGCGCCGACCAGGGCCGGTTCTCGCTTCTCGGCCGGGGCGTGAGCGTGATCGTGATCGTGGTGGTGGTGATGGTGGTGGCCGTGGGCATGCGCCTGCTCGTGGGTCCTGTTCCGCCAGGCCCTGCGGGTCAGGTTCGCGCCCGCGGCGAGGACCGTGAGGCCGCTCGCGATGCCCAGCCAGGCGATCACCGAGGGCGTGGCCGCCGAGCCCGCTGTCACCAGGACGCCGAGGGCGACCACGCCCAGGGTGTGGGTGACCGTGACCGACGCGGCCAGCGGGAGGACGTCACGGAGGCGGGCGCGGCCGCCCCGGGCCGCCGCGGTCGCCGCCATCAGGGTCTTGCCGTGGCCCGGTGCGAGGGCGTGCATCGCGCCGAGGCCGATCGCGATGAACAGTGCCAGCGCCGCGAAGCCGACGGTGAGGTGATGGCGGGCGACCAGGTCGGTCAGGGCCTGGGTCCAGCGGTCGATGCCCCGGGGGAGGATCTCGGCCCCCGGGGTGGCCTGCTGTTCCTGGGCGAGGGCGGGGCCGCCCGGCCGTACCCGGACGGCGGCGCTGGTGATGTCGGCGGGGGAGGAGAGCAGGTCCTTGGGGTAGCTGGTGAGTTCGTGGGAGACGGACGTCTTCGGTACGTCCGTCTTCGTCAGCGTCATCCGGTCGCCGCGCGCAGTGATCTCCCGCCAGCCGGGGCCGGAGTCGGTGCCCGCGCTGTGGAAGGCCAGGGTGACGGCGGAGCCCTTCGGGAGCGGCGCGGTGAACCTGCACGACACCCGCAGAGTGTTCAGACCCGCCTGGCCGGGACGCAGTTCGGCACGGCTGGTGGTGACGGCCAGGGGCGTGGCCGTGCCGTCGACGGTGAGCCTGCTGCCGTCCGCCGCCGTCGTGCAGCGCTGCTCGGCCCACTTGGCGGTGCCCAGCCGCTTCAGATCGGGTTTGGCCTGGGTCGCCGGGATCTCGGCGAGGTCCTCGAAGTGGTCGACGCGGAGCTGTCCGGGGGCGGCGACGAGACCGTCGTACTTGTTGACGGTGAAGTTGCCGAGTGGGTGGGCGCTCGCGGCCGTGGCGGGGAGAAGGGCCAGGGCGCAGGCCGTGGTGAAGAGGGCGGCGATCCGGCGCAGGTTCACTTCGCGGCCTCCAGCGCCTTGCGGGCCGCACGGGCGCCCAGCGGGGAGAAGCCCGGGTTGAGGTCGAGGGCCTTGGCGAGGGCGGCCCGGCCGGCCGCCTTCTCGCCGCCCGCCAGCTCGATCATGCCCAGGTGGTAGAGGAAGGAGGCGTTGTGATAGCCGGTGGCAGTGGCCTGCCGGGCGTAGGGCAGTGCCTCCTTGTCCTTGCCGTTGACATGCAGGGCCCAGGCCAGCGCGTCCGCGGTGTGCACGGTGTGACGGCGGGCCCACTCGGTGCGCGCGGCCTTCAGCGCCTCGGCCCTGTTGCCGTGGTCGGCGGCGGCGAGGGCGGTGTCGAGGTCGGCGTTGACGCCGTTGGCGCGGGCGAGCGCGATCCAGGCCTCGACGAGGGCGTACTGGTTCTCGGCCCTCTCCTTGTCGCCCTTGGCGCCCCGGTCCTCGTACAACTCGCCGAGCTCGACCAGGGGCTGGGGCAGGGGGTAGCGGGAGACGACCAGTTCCATGCCCTTGATGGCGTCGGCCCGGTCGCCGGTCGCCGCCTGGGCGCGGGCCCGGCCCTCCAGCGCCGGAAGGTAGTTCTCGTCGGCGGCCAGGGCACGGGCGTAGTAGTTCAGCGCGCTCTTGTAGTCGCCCTGGTTCCAGGCGAGCAGACCGAGCTGGGCGGCCACGTAGGAGATGTCGCCCTTCGACGTGGCCGTGGCCAGTGCCTGCGTCAGCACCCGCCGGGCGCCCCGCACGTCACCGCGCAGCTCCCGCACATACGCGTACCGCGTGAACACCGGTACGCCGGGCTTGCGTTGGTCGGCGAGGTCGGCCGCCTTGCTCGCCTCGTCGTAGCGGCCGAGCTCGACCAGGGCGTCGATTCGCGAGGACAGGGCGTTTGCGTTGTACGCGTTCTGCTTCAGGGCCTGGTCGGCGTAGGTGAGCGCCGGCGCGAACTCGTGCCGGGCGGCGGCGAGCGCGGCCTCGGCGGCCAGCGCCTGGTCGTTGTCCGGGGTGATCAGGAGCGCGCGCTTGAGGGCCTTCTCGGCCTGCGGGTAGCGGGACGGGTCGCCCTTGGTGCGCGCCTGCTCGACGTAGGCGAGGCCGAGGGTGGCCCAGCTGTCGGAGTCCTTCGGCTGGGTGCGGAGGTGTGCCTGGAGAGAGGCGATCGTGGTGTCGAGGTCGCCGCTCGCCAGCAGCGCCGGGTCCACCGCGCTCGACGTGGCCACCGCCGCCGTACCGCTGTCCCCGTCGGACCCGAAGGCGATCGCCCCGCCGGTCAGCGCGATCGCCATCAGCACGGCGGAGCCGGCGAGTCGGGCCCGCCGCCGGTTCCGCCCCGCGGCGGCGAACCGGCGCAGGGCGGCGACGCGCTCGTCGTCCTTGGTCTCGGCGGGCTGCTTGTCGTTCGTACCCGGGGCCATGCCCTCTCCTAGTAGCTGTTCGCGTGGGGCGGCGCGGCCCGCGCCGTGGGGGATTGAGTGGGTGCGGGCCGCGCCAGTACATGAGGGGCGTGAATCGATCGCCCCGTAAGGGGTGCGGGGCTGTGATGGATGTGCGACTACCGTCGCGCGGGCGCGATCAGCCACCACCGACCCGCGGTCACCCAGCTGCCCTTGCCGGAACGGCGACTAGTACGGCCGCCGCATCCGACGCCGCCACCAGCCGAACCCGGTGCCGATCAGCAGCACGCCCGCCGCACCCGCGGCCGCCGACCCGGCGATCAGTGTCGTGTTGCTGTCACCGGAACCGGTCAGGGCGTCGCCCAGCGCGCTCTTCGTGCTGCTCTGGGCCGCGCTCTTGGCGAGCGCACCGCGCGAGCCGGACGTCGGCTCGGCCACGTACGGGAAGTACTTCTCGAAGCCCTTGTCGTTCTTGTCGACCGCGTCGCCCAGGTCGTTCTTGGAACCGACCAGTTCGCCCTCCATGACCTGGAGCGCCTCGTCGATCACGTCGTCGGTGAGCCGGCGCCCGTTCGGGAAGCCCGCGTTGTCGCCGTCCAGGACACCGAGCCGCTTGGGCTTGGCGGTGGGCTTGATGGACGTGTTCAGGCGGAGCATCTCCGACGGCTTCGCCTGCGGCTGCTCCGTGTTGAGGCCCTTGACGCCCGTGAGGAACACGCTGACGAGGTCGTTGCGGGGCTCGGACGGCGCCTTGATGTTGTAGATCTGCTGGATCAGCTTCGGCAGTTCCGGGTTGGTGACGTTCTTCAGGAACTGCGCGTCGTCCTTCGGCTGGGACGCGTTGAACCTGTCCTTGTCCTTCTGCGGGTTGACGACCTCGTTGACCAACGGGTTGCCCAGGCGCGAGACCTGCGCGTAGTAGCCCTGCGCGTTCCTGCGCTGGGTCGTCGCGTAGACGCCGACGGTCGGACGCGACGCCGACTGCCGGATCAGGGAGTTCGGCACCTGGAGCGCGATCGTGTTGACGTTGTAGCCCTTGAGGGTGTCCCGCCCGACCTCGGAGAGGTTGCCGCCGTACAGCAGGTCGAAGACGCGCAGGTCGGCGAAGAACGGGTCGTCGGCCTGGCCGGCGAAGGTCGCGCCGCCGTTCGCCGTCTTGTAGATGGCCTGGGAGCGCAGCTTCGCGTAGTCGGGCATCGACGCCTTGCCGACGTCCGAGGGAGCCGCCGGGACGTTGTCGGCGATCCGCGTCCGGTACTGCTGCCTGCCGTTCTTCAGCTTGATGAGGTCGAGGTCGTACGACTGCGTGACGTTCAGGTCGGGGTCGTTCAGGCTGTCGACCACGCCCGTGTTGTAGAGGAACGTGTTCTTGTTCTTGATCTTGGTACGGAAGGTGTAACGGAAGATCAGGTCGTCCAGCGCGTCACCGTTGTTGTCGATGTGGATGTCGTACTGGGCGTCGTCGGCGAACTGGTAGAAGTTCGGGCCGCCGGCCGGCTCCTCGAAGGGGATGTAGTCCGACACGATCGTCGTGGTGTCGGGCTTGTCCGGGCTGACGAACGCGTACAGGTCGGTGTTGTCGTACTGCGGAGTGCCCGAGATGAGCGGGGCCTCCCGGTGGGAGGAGGCGGAGGCCGCCCCCGGTTCCAGCGCGGCGACGCTGGCGGCTGTGATCCCACCGGTGGCCAGTGCCCCACAGATGAGCGTGACGAGGCCCTTGCGCCGCGCGCCGCTCCTGGAGTTTAGAGGTGTCATGCCGTCCGTCCCTCGGTCCCAACTTGCTTGACGGACGGGTATACGGAGCGGCGGGGCCGTTTGGATTGGTCAGCGGAAAGAAAATCTTTTTTCGTGGTCAACCCGCGTTTCGGGCGCTCGCGTACGTACTTCTGCCGGAGGTGTGTCAGTTGCGAATGCCTGGTGTGGGAGGACGGGCCGGGTGCGGCCACAGGAGGGGGGACGGGGTGGAGGCGGACGAACTGCTGGTGCTGGTCGCCGGAGGCGACCAGAAGGCGTTCGAGGACCTCTACGGACTTGTGTCCGGTCCGGTGTTCGGGCTCGTGCGACGCGTGGTCCGCGACCCCGCCCAGTCCGAGGAGGTGGCCCAGGAGGTGCTGCTCGAACTCTGGCGCTCCGCGGCCAGATTCGACCCCGGCCGGGGCAGTGCCCTGTCCTGGGTCCTCACCCTCGCCCACCGCCGCGCCGTCGACCGGGTGCGCAGCGCCCGCGCGGCCGGCGAACGCGAACAGCGCGAGGCCCTGCGCGCCGGCGAACCCGCCTTCGACCAGGTCGCCGAGACGGTGGAGGCCGGCCTGGAGCGTGAATGGGTGCGCCGCTGCCTGGACCGCCTCACCGCCCTGCAGCGCCAGTCCGTCACACTCGCCTACTACGACGGCTACACCTACCGTGAGGTCGCCGAGCGGCTCAAGCTGCCGCTGGGCACGGTCAAGACCCGGATGCGCGACGGACTCACCCGGATGCGTGACTGCCTGGGAGGCACCGCATGAGTCTCGTCGGCCGCCTGCTGCACCGCGAGGACCTGCACTCGCTGGCCCCGCCCTACGCCCTCGACGCCCTGGACGCCGGTGAACGGCGGCGCTTCGAGAGGCATCTCAAGGACTGCGACCGGTGTGCCGGCGAGGTCCGGGCGCTGACCGAGGACGCGGTGCGGCTCGCCTGGTCGACGGCGGCCCCGCCGCCGCTCGCGATGCGCGACCGGGTGCTGGCCGCCGTACGCGCCACCCCGCAGGAGCCGGCCCTGGGCCAGGAGCGCGTGCCCAATCTGCCGCCGCACGTCTGGGGCGCGCAGCCCCCGCCGCCGCGCCGGCGGCCGCGTCCGCTGTTCGTGCCGTTCGCCACCGCCACCGCGGCCGCCGCGCTGGTCGTCGCCTCACTGTTCGCGGTGCAGGCCGACCGGACCCAGGAGCAGCTCGACGCCGCGCGCTCCCAGTCACGTGAGATCGCCCACGTGCTGGCCGCGACGGACGCCCGCGCGACCAGCTACCAGGACGCCCAGGGCCGGAGTATCGGAGCGGTGGCCTCCGCTTCGGAGGGGCGGGCCGTCGTCACGCTCAGCGGATACGGCACCCCGGCGAACGGCCGGGTGCACCAGCTCTGGCTCATGCGCCCCCGTGTGCAACCGCGCTCCCTCGGGCTCTTCAAGGCCGGCACGCCCCTGGTCGCGACAGGGCTGAGCAGGTCCGCGACGTCACTCGCCGTGACCGTCGAGCCCGCCGGAGGGTCAGCGCAGCCCACCAGTCAGCCAGTTGTCCAACTCGCCCTGGAATCGGTCGGATTCGGAAAGTAATCGAAGCGTAGTTCAAGAGGGGTCGTCAACACCCTTGCGGGGAAGGTGAATCCTGTGACCGCGATACACGAGTGCCCCCTCGGGGCGATAGGGTTACCCTGCCCGGGCCGGGTGGACTCGTACGGGTGGGGAGTGACATGGATCAGATAACACGCAGCAGGGCGAGGGTTCCTGCGATCACCTGCGGGAGCGGCGCGACCAGTTCGCGCCTCGACCGCCATCTGTCGGTGCTGGCGGGTCCCGCCATACCGCAGCAGCAGGCGGTCGAGGCGACCTCGCTGATGCGTGAGCTGACCGCGCGTGAACCCGCGCAGCGCAGCGACCGGGTCACGCGGGTCGGCCGTGTCTCCCTCTTCGCGCCGCTGCGCAGGCTGCGCCGTTCACTGTTCGGCGGCAACAAGCACTGACCGCCCGACCGTCACGCCCGCGCTCAGGCCGCCACACCGTCCCGGCGCAACGCTGCGATCTCGGCGTCCGTCATCCCCACGGCACGCAGCAGCGCCCCGGTGTGCTGCCCGAGCGCGGGTACGTCCCCCATCCGCGCCTCGTCCCCGCCCGGCAGCGTGATGGGTGGCAGCAACGCACGCAGTGGCCCGACCGGTGACCCCACTTCCCGCCACCGCTGCCGCGCCGCCAGCTGCGGATGCCCGGCCAGTTCCCGCAGATCCCGCAGCCGCGCGCACGCGATGCCCGCGGCCTCCAGCCGTGCCAGCGCCTCGTCGGCACCGAGCGCCTTGAGAGCGGTGCCGACCAGTTCGTCGGTCCGCGCCCGGTTCGCCACCCGTGCCGCGTTCGTCGCGAACGCCGGATCCGTGCCCCACTCGGGCCGGCCGATCACCTGTTCGGCCAGTCGCCGCCACTCCCGGTCGTTCTGCACGGACAGCAGCACCCGCCCGCCGTCCGCGGTCGGATAGGCGTCGTACGGCGCGATCACGGCATGCGCCAGACCCGTGCGATCGGGCGGCGTCCCGCCGTGCATCGTGTGATGCAGCGGATGCCCGAGCCACTCGGCCAGTGCCTCCAGCATCGACACCTCCACCGGCCCGCCCCGCCCGGTGGTCCCGCGCCGCACCAGCGCCGCGAGGACGCCCGAGAAGGCGTACATGGCCGCCGCGATGTCCGCGGCCGGGATCCCGGCCTTCACGGGCTGCTCCGGCGTCCCGGTGACCGACACCAGCCCCGCCTCGCACTGCACGAGCATGTCGTACGCGCGTTTGCCGGCGTACGGCCCCGACGCCCCGTACCCGGAGATGTCCACCGCGACCAGCCGGGGGTGCGCGGCGCACAGCGTGGCCGCGTCGAGCCCGAGCCGGGACGCGGCACCGTGCGCCAGGTTCTGCACGAAGACGTCCGCGTCCGCGATCAGCCGCCGTACGACGTCCAGGCCGCGTGGGTCCTTGAGGTCCAGCGCGATGGACTCCTTGCCCCGGTTGCACCACACGAAGTGCGAGGCGAGCCCCCGGGCGGCGGTGTCGTAGCCACGCGCGAAGTCCCCGCCGTCGGTCCGCTCCACCTTGATGACGCGGGCCCCGAGGTCGGCGAGCTGCCGGGTGGCGAAGGGGGCGGCCACGGCCTGTTCGACGGCGACGACGGTGATGCCTTCGAGAGGCAGGGGGAGACGGTCCATGGACCGGATCATGTCCGGTGACCACCGGGTTTGTCAGCAGTGACCGTACCGGCGGACGGCCAGGGGCAGGAAGACGGCGATGAGGACCACGCTCCAGAGAACCGAGCCCAGGACGGGGTGCGCCACCGGCCAGGCCGCGCCGTCCGGGACGGGAGCGTTGCCGAAGAGGTCGCGCAGGGCCGTCGTCACCGCGCTGATCGGGTTCCACTCGGCGAGCGTGCGCAGCCAGCCGGGGAGGTTGCCGGTGGGAATGTAGGCGTCGGAGAGCAGCGGCAGCACGAAGAAGGACGCCCCGAGCTGACCGGCCGCCTCCTCGCTGCGGGTGAGCAGGCCGAGGTGGATGCCGACGGTCGTGCAGGCGAACCGGAACAGGAGCAGCAGGCCCACCGCGCCGGCCGCCGCGGCTGCCGAGCCCTCGACGCGCCAGCCCACGGCGAGTCCCACCAGGAGCAGGGGAACGGTACCCACCGTGGTGACGACGAGGTCCGCCACCGCCTGTCCCAGCGGTACCGCGGCCCGGCTCACCGGCATGCTCCGGAAGCGGTCCGTCACGCCTCGATGGGTGTCCTGGGCGGCCTGGAACATCCCCGTCATGATCCCGCCGGCCGCGGTCGCCACCAGCAGTCCCGGGACGAGGAAGGAGCGGTACTCCTGGCCGGGCATCGCCAGCGCGCTGCCGAAGACGTAGCCGAAGAACAGCAGCATGTTGACCGGCATCAGCTGGGTGAGGACCGCGAGGCCCGGGCTGTTGCGGACCCGGCGCAGCTGCCGTCCCGCCATCGCGACACCGTCGTACACGAGCTCACTCATGCGGGGCTTCCCGTCAGTCGGAGGAAGACGTCGTCCAGGGTCGGCTGTCTGATGCTCGCGTCGAGCAACGGCACTCCCGCCGCGTCGAGTTCGCGCACCAGGCGGGGGAGGGTGAGGGTGGGATCGGTGGTGACGGCGCCGACGGTGTGCCCGTCGTGATCGAACTGCGGCTCCGCTCCGGTGAGTTGATCGATGACGGCGGCGGCCTTCGGCAGCGCGTCCCGGTCGGCGACCACCGCCTGTGCGTACCGGCCGACGAGAGCCTTCAGTTCGGCGGGAGAGCCGGTCCGGGCCACCCGGCCCCGGTCGATCAGCACGATGTCGTCGGCGAGCTGGTCGGCCTCCTCCAGGTACTGCGTGGTGAGCAGCACCGTCGTGCCGTCCGCGGCCAGCTCGCGCACCGTGTCCCAGATGCCGTTCCTGCTGGCCGGGTCGAGGCCGGTGGTGGGCTCGTCGAGGAACAGCACGGCGGGGCGGCGGACCAGGCTCGCCGCGAGGTCGAGGCGGCGGCGCATACCGCCGGAGTAGGTGGCTGCCTTGCGGTCGGCCGCCTCGGCGAGACCGAAGCGGCCGAGGAGTTCGGCCGCCCGGTCGTTCGGCCCCGGCACCCGGTGCAGCCGGGCGAAGAGGCGCAGGTTCTCGTGGCCGGTGAGGTCGCCGTCGACCGAGGCGTACTGGCCGGTGACGCCGATGCTGCGGCGTACGGCCGCCGCGTCCCGGACCAGGTCGTGCCCCGCGACGCGGGCGGAGCCGGCGTCCGGCCGGAGGAGGGTGGCCAGCAGGCGTACGGCCGTCGTCTTCCCCGCCCCGTTCGGCCCGAGCAGTCCGCAGACCGCGCCCTGCCGTACGGCCAGATCGAGACCGCGCAGGGCGTGCACGGCGCCGAAGCGCTTCTCCAGACCCTCACTAAGTACAGCGTACGTAGTAGTCATACGGCGACCATAGCGCACTACGTACGCTGTACGTAACTAGGATGGTGGGCGAGGTGATGACCGATGGCAGTCCGAGGGGTCGAACCCGAGGTGATCTGGGCGCGTCCCGAGCGGACCGGGAGGGGGCCGCGGCCGGCGTTCACCCGCGCCGACATCGCGGCGGTCGCGGTGCGGATCGCCGACGCGGAGGGTCTGGACGCGGTGTCGATGCGGCATGTGGCGGCCGGCGTGGGGTGCGGCACCATGTCGCTGTACAACTACGTCCCCCGCAAGGAGGACCTGTACGAGCTGATGTTCGACGCGGTCAGCGCGGAGCACGAGCTCTGGGAGCCGACGGGGAACTGGCGGGCCGACATGATGCGGGTCGCCGAGCAGACCCGGGAGCTGATGCGCCGACACCCGTGGGTGGCCCGTCTGATGTCACCGGTCTACGGCTTCAGCCCCCATGCGCTGCGGTATCTGGAGCACTGTCTGGCCTGCCTGGAGCCGCTGGACGCGTCGTACGGCACCAAGTTCGAGCTGGTCGCCATGGTGAACGGTGTGGTCACCACCTATGTGCGGAACGAGATCGACACGGCCGAGCGGGTGCGGAACCTGCCGTGGTCCGAGGAACGGGAGAACGCGATGCGCATCGCCTACCTCGGGGGGCAGATCGCCTCGGGGGCGTATCCGCGGATGGCGGAGGCGTTCGCGCAGGATTCGGGGCCGGTTGACATGGAGGGGGTTTTCCGGCGGGCGGTGGCGCGGGTTCTGGACGGGTTCGCGTCGTCGTAGGCCGCGGGTGGGCGGGCGTCGGGCGCGCCCGCGCGGCGGCAGCCGCGGACCGAACGCGGCCCGCGCCCCTGGGCGACTCACAGCAGCGTCAGTTGACCCGCCGGGCCCTCTTCCGTGTGCTCCAGGATCGACGCCGGTTTGCGGGCCGTCTCCGGCGGCGGGAGAACGCCCGCCGCGGTCAGGTCGGCCGCCGTGATCGGTGTCTTGATCTCCAGCTCGGCCTGCTGCGCGCGGACGTCTGCCAGCAGGGTCAGGACCGTGATCAGTTCCAGCAGCTCCGAGGTCTGCTGCTGCGGCCATGTCGTGGGGCCGATCGCCGACAGGGTGCCCGGTTCCCCCTGTTGCGCGCGGGTGGTGAACCACGCCTG
Source organism: Streptomyces shenzhenensis (assembly GCF_021462265.1). Classification (GTDB taxonomy): domain Bacteria; phylum Actinomycetota; class Actinomycetes; order Streptomycetales; family Streptomycetaceae; genus Streptomyces; species Streptomyces shenzhenensis. The sequence goes on from NZ_JAJONF010000001.1 coordinate 83,317, forward strand.
AAGGACCCGTACCTCGCCCATCCTGAAGTCCCACGCCTCCCGCGGCACCGGGGAGATGCGGCCCTCGTCGAGGTGGAGGGCCTCCTCCTCGGGGTCGTAGAGGAGCGTGCGGGGGCGGGCGGGGAGCGGGGCCCGGACGTACGGGCGGCGGCCGCCCGGGAGCCGGGGGCGTTCGCCGTCGCGGCGCAGCAGCCACAGGGCCCGCCGGCCCAGTGCCACGCCTCTCGACCAGAGGCCGGGGTCCCCGGTCAGCGGCACGGTGTGGTCGGCGCGCACCGTCGCCAGGATCCAGGCCAGGACGTCCACCGGAGTGGGGTCTTCGCCCAGCCGGTCGGCCAGGTAGGCCGGCAGCCCCGGTGCCAGGTTCGGTTCGTCGCCCCCCGGCCGGCGGTACAGCGGACGGATGCGGCCCGTGCGCAGGGTGGGCAGGAGGGAGGTCGCCAGCAGGGGCATCCCCTCCGCCGATTCCACCGCGAAGATCTGGCGGTCGTCCGCCACCCGCCACAACTCCGGGCGGGCCGCGTCGATCAGGCGGTGGTCCGGGAGCAGCCACTGTTCGTCGAAGGGGGCCGTCAGGACGCGGACCGGCTCCGGGCAGGGGGACGCGGCCCGCTCCAGTCTCTCCGTGCCGGTCGGCCGGCCCGGTAGCTGGGCCACCGCTGAATGGACCGACCGGGAGCGCGTCGGCTCGAACAGCGTCTCCCGGTCGGTGCCCTCGGCCTTGAGAAGGGCGTCCCAGCGGGCCTTCAGAGTCGCCGGGCCGGGAGCCGTCGGCCACCCCCGGCCGAGCCGTAGTGGTGCGACGGACCACGGCATGAGGTCCGCCAGCAGCGGAGCGTCGTCGGGCGTCACGCCCGGCATCGTACGACGAGTTCAGGTGGCGTCGAGGGTGACCGTGAAGGAGAAACGGTCGCCCCGGTAGTGGATGACCGCCAGATCCAGGACCCGCCCGGCGGTGTCGTAGGTGACGCCCGTGTAGTGCAGGATCGGGCTGAGGAGCGGGACTTGGAGCAGCCGGGCGGTCTCCGGGTCGGCCAGGCGGGCCTCGACCGTGTCCGTGATGCGGCTGATGTCCGCGCGGACGACGTCCCGGAGCACCTTGGTCATCGGCCAGCGGGCGAGGTCCTCCGGGTCGATGCGCTCGGCCAGTTCGGGGCGGACGTGGTTGCGGGCGTGGTTGGTGGGCTCGCCGGTCTGCTCGTCACTGCGCAGCCGGTGGTACGCCGCCACCTGCGCGAGATCCGGGAAGTACTCGGTGAGTTCGCCGGTGACGGGCACCGTGCCGTGGTCCAGCAGCCGTGCCGTCATGCCCGACTGCTGGGCCACGATCGCGTCCACCGAGCCGAGCAGCCGTACCGGGGTGCCCCGCCGGGCGTCCGGTTCGATGAAGGTGCCGCGGCGGCGGTGCCGGCTGATCAGGCCCTCGTCCTCCAGTTCCTTCAGCGCCTGCCGCATGGTCAGCACGCTCACGCCGTAGTGCTCCGCGAGCTGCTCCTCGGTGGGCAGCCGGAGCGGGTCCCGGGGCGAGCGGCCGAGTATCGAGGCGCGCAGCGACTGCGACACCTGGTACCAGAGCGGCAGCTTGCGGTTCAGGACGATCGAGTCCGGGGCGAAGGAGGTCACGGGCCATCCGTACCGGTGGTAGATCTTCAGGGCAAGGGGCGGAAGTGCCGTTCCAGGCCCTGCCACACGTCGTCGTAGCGCGGCTGGAGATGTTCGGCGGCCGCCGCCTGCGGGGTGAGGGTGACCGGCCAGCGGGTCTCGAACATGAATGCCAGACCGTCGTCCACCTTCTGCGGCCCCAGCTCGGCCGCGCTCGCCCGGTCGAACGTCTCCCGGTCCGGGCCGTGCGCGGACATCATGTTGTGCAGGGACCCGCCGCCCGGCACGAAGCCCCCCTTTCCGGCGGTCTTCGCGTCGTACGCGCCCTCGATCAGACCCATGTACTCGCTCATCACGTTGCGGTGGAAGTACGGCGGCCGGAAGGTGTTCTCGCCCACCAGCCAGCGGGGCGCGAAGACCACGAAGTCGACGCCGGCGAGGCCGGGGGTGTCGGAGGGTGCCGTCAGCACCGTGAAGATCGACGGGTCGGGGTGGTCGTACGAGATGGTGCCGATCACATTGAAGCGGCGGAGATCGTAGATGTACGGCACATGTGTGCCGTGCCAGGCGACCACGTCCAGTGGGGAGTGGTCATATGTGGCGGTCCACAGGTTGCCGCAGAACTTGTTGACCACCTCCACCGGACCCGCCACGTCCTCGTAGGCCGCGACGGGGGCCAGGAAATCCCGGGCGTTGGCGAGGCCGTTGGCGCCGATCGGGCCGAGCTCGGGGAGGCGGAAGGGCGAGCCGTAGTTCTCGCACACATAACCCCGGGCCGTGTCCTCCAGCAGCTCCACACGGAAGCGGACCCCACGAGGGATCAGTGCCACCTGTCCCGGTTCCACATGCAGCAGACCGAACTCCGTGTGCAGCAGCAGTCCGCCGTGCTCCGGGACGACGAGCAGCTCGCCGTCCGCGTCGGAGAAGACCCGCGTCATGGAGGCGTTGGCATGGTAGAGGTGCACGGCCATGCCGGTGCGCTGGGTGGCGTCGCCGTTGCCGCCCAGGGTCCACAGGCCGGCCAGGAAGTCCGTGCCGGGCGGCGGCTCCGGCGCCGGGTTCCAGCGCAGTCGGTTCGGGTCCGGGGCGAGGTCCGTGAAGGGGGCGGTGCGCAGCGCCCCGTTGCCGGCGGCGCGGGTGAACGCCGGGTGGGCGGCCGAGGGGCGGATCCGGTACAGCCAGGAGCGGCGGTTGTGGGCCCGCGGCTCGGTGAAGGCGGTGCCGCTGAGCTGCTCCGCGTACAGGCCGAGCGGGGCGCGCTGCGGGGAGTTGCGGCCTTCGGGCAGGGCGCCCGGCACCGCCTGGGAGGAGTGCTCGTTGCCGAACCCGGAGAGGTACGACAGCCCCTCGGCGGTCTTCCGTGCTTCCCCGCGCTCTCGCTCGCGCTCGTACACGCTCGCGCGGGAGGTGCCCCCATCGCTCATGATCGCTCCCTGAACCTGCCTGCACGCCATCGATTCCTATGCAACACCGTAGGATTGCGCGGGGCCGGGTGCAAGAGGGCCCGGATCATCCCGCGGGGGGACGGTGAGAACCCGACTTGAGGGGGATCCGGTCTCGGGCGCGCTGTTCTACGCTCCCGGGCATGTCGTGGACGCGTGGACTGCCGGGTGCGCTCGCGGTCTGCGTGCTGCTGCTGGTCGCGGCGGCGGGATGCGGGACCGGGGACGCGCACGGGCGGCGGGGAACGGCGTCGTCCTCGCCGGTGGGCAAGGTCCTCGACAAGACGGACACGGGCGGGCGCCACTACCGCGAGCTGGACAAGAAGCGGGCGCCCGAGGTGGACACGGTGGTCACCCCCGACGCCGCCGGCGGCTGGGACGTCCGGCTCGACGTGCACCGCTTCCGGTTCTCGCAGGCGGGCGGCGCGGCGAAGGCGGTCCTCGGCCGGGGCCTGGCCTACCTCTTCGTGGACGGCGGCCTGGTGACGCGGCTGCGCACGGCCGCGTACCACCTGCCCGCCGGCCTGGTCCCGCACGGCACCCATCACATCACCGCCCGGCTCTACGCGGACGACGGCACGGTCTGGGCCGTGCAGGGCAAGCCGGTGGAGAGCACCGCGGACGTCACCGCGTCGGGCGCGGAGACGGCCACACCGTCGGCATCGCCGGCCGCACCCGGCACTCCTCCGGCCGCCGGCACCGGCGCGAGCAGCCAGGACGCCGGATGAGTGCATGGGCCATCCGTCTGCGTACTCGGGGGCGTGGTTCCCGTGATCCCGGCGGAAAGGCATCATGAAGTCCGTGCCCCCAGCGACATCGCTTCGCAAAGCGCCCGTGCAGCGCCGCAGCGCCGAACGGCTGACCAGGATCCTCGACGCCTGTGCCGACCTCCTCGACGAGGTGGGCTACGACGAGTTGAGCACCCGGGCCGTCGCGGTGCGCGCCGGGGTGCCCATCGGCTCGGTCTACCGCTTCTTCGGCAACAAGCGCCAGATGGCCGACGCCCTCGCCCAGCGCAACCTCGAGCGGTTCTCCGAGCGGGTCACCGAGCGGCTGAAGGACGCGCCGAAGGGGGACTGGCGGGCCGCGATGGACGCGGTGCTCGACGAGTACCTGGCCATGAAGCGCACCGCCCCCGGCTTCTCCCTCGTCGACTTCGGCAACCAGATCCCGGTCGGCGCCCGCCACTCCGAACCCAACCGCAGAGTCGCCGACCGCCTGACGGACCTGCTCTCCGGCTATATCGGCCGCGCTTCCGACGAGGCCCTGCGTCGCACGTTCCTCGTCGCCGTGGAGACGGCCGACACCTTGGTCCACCTGTCCTTCCGGATGGACCCGGAGGGTGACGAGAAGATCATCACCGAGATGCGGGAACTCCTGCGGGCCTACCTGGCCCGGGTTCTGGACTGACGGTCGTCGCGAACGTCCCGACCGGAGCCCCGCCGGTGCTCGCCGAGCCCGGTCAGGCGCGCCGCGTCCGCGCGGTGGAGGCCGCCCGCGTCCCGGTCGCCGGCCGCCGCGCCGCATGTCCAGCCCGCCGGTGCCCGCCGTCCACGTCCTGACCGGCACGGCCGCGGACGCCGCGCGGGGACCCGGCGCTGCGCCGCACGAGGGATATCTGACGGCGCGTCGCACGTGGCTGCCCCGGTCCTCGGAGCGCGTGAGTGACAGTCCAGGCGAAAGGCTGATTTGTATGAAAATCATCTAACTCGGAGGAGCTTGCATGCCCACGCTCACACATCCGCGCACCACCGGTTCCCGCGCGGGCGCCACCGTCGTCCTCACCGCCCTCGCCGCGGCGGGCGCGTCGTGGGTGGCGGCGCCGAACGCGGCGGCGCAGGGGGAGAACGGTGACATCAGGGTCCACCGTGTGGGCGTGCCCTTCGGTGTGTCGAAGGACGACCCGGTCGTCTGCAGCTTCTACCTCGACGCCGTCAACTTCGACGACCTCAGCACGATCACCTACACCATCACGCCGCAGCCCCCGCTGCCCACCGCCGCCAGTTCCGGCGGCGCCATCCAGCTCGCCGGAGGGGCCGGCCACACCGACCCGCTGGGGCTGGCGGACGGGCAGTACAGCCTCACGTGGGCCCTGAACGGCCGGACCAAGTCGAAGATCTTCCGGGTCGACTGCCATGACAGCAGGCAGGCCGGCGCGCAGGGCCAGAACGGTGCCAACGGCTTCAACGATCCGAACGGGCAGAGCGGGGTCGGTCCGGGCGGCGGGGCCGGTTTGAACGGGCAGAACGGGGTCGCTCCGGGCGACGGGGCCGGTCTGAACGGCCGTATCGAGGACAACCAGCGCAACGACGCCTGGGTGCAGGGCACCGACCACGGCGGCCCGCGGGGCGGGGTGCACGCGGGTGGCGGTGGTCTCGCCGGCCTCACGGCCGCGTTCTCGCCGCTGGCCGCGGCCGCGGCCGTGAGTCTCGTCGCGGCCGGCGGCGTGATGTACGTCCGGCTGATCCGCCGTCGCCCCCATGGCGCCGCGTAGGCGCAGACGCAGGCCCTGGTACCGGACCCGTGCCTACCGTCTCGCGAGGACGGCCCTGCTGGCGATCGTCCTGGTGGCCGTGGTCCGGTGGTGGGGGGACGGCGGGCCGACCGTACCGGCCGGGCCGGACGCCTTGGCGGCCGGCCCGGGCGCGGGGGCCAGGCCCGGGCCTCCGCCCCGGCCGCTGCCCAGGTCCCGGCCGACGTCGCTGCGCATCCCGTTCCTGGGTGTCGACGCGCCGGTGGTCGGCATCCGGCTCGACCGGGACCGGCGGTTGGAGACACCGCCGGTCGACAAGCCGAATCTGGTCGGCTGGTTCCAGGGCGGCGCCACGCCGGGCGAGTCCGGCCTCGCGGTCGCCGTCGGCCACCGTGACACCACGACGGGGCCCGCCGTCTTCGCGGCACTCGCCCAGGTGACCCCGGGCAAACGGATCGAGGCCAGGCGCGCGGACGGCCGTACCGCCGTGTACACCGTGGACCGGGTGAAGGTCTACGACAAGGCTGACTTCCCCGACAAGGAGGTGTACGGCCCGACCCGGCGTCCCGAACTCCGGGTGATCACCTGCGGTGGTCTCTTCAGCCGGAGGACCGGCTACACCAGCAACGTGGTGGTCTTCGCCCACCTGGCCGCGACGCGGTGAGCGGGGGACGTGGGCGCGGGGTGCGGCGGAGACGCAGATCCGCTGCGGCCCCGCGCCCCTGACGGGGCGCCGCAGTCCAGCCGTGCCGGCCGGCCTGGACGAGTGAACTCCGGTGGGAAGCCGGGACTTGGGACGGGCGATCCCTCTAGGAATGGGGCATGCCTGTACATTCCCTCCGCAACCGTTCCGCGCTCGCCGTGGCCGGGATCCTGCTCGCCGGTACTCCGGCCGCGTACACCGCGCCGGCCGGCGGCCGTTCCCCGGCCACGTCGGCGCGAGGCGAGCCGTACGTCGAGACCCGGCTGCTCTTCGGCACCGCCCGACCGGACGGCGGGCCCGCCGTCACCGACCGGCAGTTCGCGGCGTTCGTCGACAAGGAGGTCACCCCGGAGTTCCCCGGCGGGCTCACCGTGCAGGACGGGCGCGGGCAGTGGCGGGACGCGCACGGGACGATCGAGAAGGAGCGGTCGTACGTGCTGATCCTGCTGTATCCGGAGTCGGGGGCGCGGGGCAGTGACCGGAAGATCGAGGAGATCCGGCGGGCCTACGAGAAGGCCTTCGCGCAGGAGAGCGTGGGCAGGGTCGACGAACGCGCCCGGGCCGACTTCTGATGGCCCCGGGGCACGTCTGGCGCACTAAAACTATCGCCGCTAGTTTGTGAGCGGACGACGCAGCCTGCCGGGAGGAACCAGCATGAAGGCACATGACGGCCTGTACATCGACGGCGACTGGCGCGCCGCCGAGAGCAGGGACGTGATCGAGGTGGTGAACCCGGTCGACGAGCAGGTCGTCGGGCGGGTACCGGCGGGCGGCGCGCTGGACGTCGACACCGCCGTGCGCGCCGCTCGTGCCGCCCTCCCGGCGTGGGCCGCGACGCCGCCCGCCGAGCGGGCCGCCCGGCTGGCCGCCCTGCGTGACGTGCTCGCGGCCCGGAAGGACGAGATCGCCGAGACGGTCACCGCCGAACTGGGCGCACCGCTCCAGCTCTCCCAGGCGGTCCACGCCGGCGTGCCGATCGCGGTCGCGGGCTCCTACGCCGAACTGGCGGCCACCCACCCCTTCGAGGAGCAGGTCGGCAACTCCACCGTCTACCAGGAGCCGGCGGGCGTGGTCGGCGCGATCACGCCCTGGAACTACCCGCTGCACCAGATCGTCGCCAAGGCCGCCCCGGCGCTCGCCGCCGGCTGCACGGTCGTGCTCAAGCCCGCCGAGGACACCCCGCTCACCGCCCAGCTGTTCGCGGAGGCGGTGCACGAGGCGGGCTTCCCGGCAGGTGTGTTCAACCTGGTCACCGGCCTCGGCCCGGTCGCGGGGCAGGCCCTCGCCGAGCACCCGGGCGTCGACCTGGTCTCCTTCACCGGCTCCACGGCCGTCGGCAGGCAGATCGGCGCGGTGGCCGGGGCCGCCGTGAAGAAGGTCGCCCTCGAACTGGGCGGCAAGTCCGCCAACGTCATCCTCCCGAGCGCCGACCTCGCCAGGGCCGTCAACGTCGGCGTGGCCAACGTGATGTCCAACTCCGGCCAGACGTGCAGCGCCTGGACCCGGATGCTGGTCCACACCGACCGGTACGAGGAGGCGGTGGAGCTGGCGGCGACGGCCGCCGCCAAGTACGGCGAGCGGATCGGGCCGGTCGTCAGCGCCAGACAGCAGGAGCGGGTGCGCGGTTACATCGAGAAGGGCGTCGCGGAGGGGGCCCGGCTGGTCGCGGGCGGCCCCGAATGCCCGCGTGAGCGGGGGTACTTCGTCAGCCCGACCGTCTTCGCCGACGTCACCCCCGAGATGACGATCGCGCAGGAGGAGATCTTCGGCCCGGTTCTGTCGATCCTGCGCTACGAGGACGAGGAGGACGCCCTGCGCATCGCCAACGGCACGGTCTACGGGCTCGCGGGGGCCGTCTGGGCCGGGGACGAGGCGGAGGCGGTCGCCTTCGCCCGGCGCATGGACACCGGGCAGGTCGACATCAACGGCGGACGCTTCAACCCCCTTGCCCCGTTCGGCGGTTACAAGCAGTCGGGCGTCGGGCGGGAGCTGGGCGCGCACGGGCTCGCCGAGTACCTCCAGACCAAGTCCCTGCAGTTCTGAGGAGGCCGCTGCGATGACTTTCACGGTCCGAGCCGCCGTACTGCCCGCCGTGGGCGCCCCGCTGTCGGTCACCGCGATCGAACTCCCGGACCCCGGCCCCGGCCAGGTCCGGGTCCGGCTCGCCGCCGCCGGCGTCTGCCACTCCGACCTCTCCCTCTGCGACGGCACCATGCGGGTGCCGGTCCCGGCGGTCCTCGGCCACGAGGGCGCGGGCACCGTGGTGGCCGTGGGGGAGGGGGTCACCCGGCTCTCGCCGGGCGACCCGGTCGTCCTCAACTGGGCGCCCTCCTGCGGAAGCTGCCCCGCCTGCGCGCTCGGCGAGGTCTGGCTGTGCGCCAACGCGCTGAACGGCTCCGCCGACGTCCACGCCCGCACGGCGGACGGCACCGACCTGCACCCCGGCCTGAACGTGGCGGCCTTCGCCGAGGAGACCGTGGTCGCCGAGTCCTGCGTCCTCCCGCTCCCCGCCGGCATCCCGCTCACCGACGCGGCCCTCCTCGGCTGCGCGGTCCTCACCGGGTACGGCGCCGTCCACCACTCGGCGCGGGTCCGGGCGGGCGAGACGGTGGCGGTGTTCGGCGCCGGCGGGGTGGGCCTGGCCACCGTCCAGGCGGCCCGGATCGCGGGCGCGTCCACGATCATCGCCGTGGACGTCTCCGCGGCCAAGGAGGGGCTGGCCCGCGCGGCCGGCGCCACCGACTTCGTCCTCGCCTCCGACACCACGCCCCGCGAGATCCGCGCCCGCACCGGCCGACAGGGCGTCGACGTCGCCGTGGAGTGCGTGGGCCGCGCGGTCAGCATCCGGGCGGCCTGGGAGTCCACCCGGCGGGGCGGCCGTACGACGGTGGTCGGCATCGGCGCCAAGACCGAACAGGTCACCTTCAACGCCCTGGAACTCTTCCACTGGGGCCGCACCCTCTCCGGCTGCGTCTACGGCAACTCGGACCCGGCCCGCGACCTGCCGGTGCTCGCCGGGCACGTCCGGGCCGGCCGCCTGGACCTCGGGGCGATGGTGACCGAACGCATCGCCCTGGAGGGCATCCCGGCGGCCTTCGAGAACATGACCGCGGGCAAGGGCGGCCGGGCGCTGGTCGTCTTCTGACCGGCCGTCACCGCACCTGTTCGGAGCGGGCCTCCCCGGCCCCGGTCACGGCCCGGGGAGTGCGCGTCCGCGCCTGGGACCGGGACACCGCCACACCGGCCAGGCACAGCACGCCGCCCGCCAGGGTGACCGGCCCGGGCACCTCGCCGAGAGCCAGCCACGACATCAGCACCACCAGCGCCGGCACGGCGTACGTCGTCGCGCCCATCCGGCTGGCGGTGGTCCTGGCCAGGGCGTACGCCCAGGTCGTGAAGGCGAGCGCGGTCGGGAAGACGCCCAGGTACACCATGTTCAGGGTGGCGGACAGGGGTGCGTCGGCGGCCTGGCGCACCAACTGCCCGGCGAACGGCAGACACGCGACGGCGCCGACGAGACACCCGTACGTCGTCGCCTGGAGCGCGCTCGCCCTGGCCAGCGCGGGCTTCTGGGAGACGACACCGGCCGCGTAGGCCACCGCCGCGAGCAGGCACAGCACCACACCCAGCACCGAGGAGCCGCCCTCGCCCGCCATCGACAGCCCCACGGTCACGGCACCCGCGAACGACACCGCCATCCCCGCGAGCAGCCGCGGCGGCATGGGATCACCGAGCAGCCGGGCGTCGAGCAGGGCGATCAGCAAGGGGCCGACGTTCACCACGAGGGCGGCCGTCCCCGCGTCCACCTGCTGCTCGCCCCAGTTGAGGGCGACCATGTAGAAGCCGAACCACAGCACGCCGGACATCCCGATCCCGCGCCAGGCGGACCTGGGCGGCGGCGGTATCCGACGTACGGCACAGATCAGCCCGAGCGCGAGCGCCCCGGCCGACATCCGCCCGAACGCGAGCGCGCCCGGCGAGTAGGCCGCCCCGGCACTGCGGATCGACACGAAGGCGGAGGCCCAGAGCACGACGGTGACGCCGGCGGCGACGGTCGGGAGAAGGCGTGGTCGAGCCGGGGTGGCCTGGTTCGTCATACCGCCGAGGGTAGGGACCGGACCGGCTCGGCGCTGGCGGATTTCGGACGGGTGATCGGCGGGCCGGAGGTGGAGCCGGGGGGTGGGGACGCTCACCGGCGCTTGCAGGGTGCCGCCCGCGCCCACCCGTGCCGCCCCAGCGGCACGACTGCCCGCGGTTTGTGAGACACGGCTGGGCAGCGCGCCCAAAGGGGCGCGGGGCTGTATCGATGTGCGGCTCCGCCGCGTGGGCGCGGCCAGCCCCCACCGGCCCGCAGTCGACCACGTACTCCCGCAACGACTGCCCGCGGTTTGTGAGACACGGCTGGGCAGCGCCCCGTCAGGGGCGCGGGGCTGTATCGATGTGCGGCTCCGCCGCGTGGGCGCGGCCAGCCCCCACCGGCCCGCAGTCGACCACGTACTCCCGCAACGACTGCCCGCGGTTTGTGAGACACGGCTGGGCAGCGCCCCGTCAGGGGCGCGGGGCTGTATCGATGTGCGGCTCCGCCGCGTGGGCGCGGCCAGCCCCCACCGGCCCGCAGCCGACCACGTACTCCCGCCACGACTACGCCGTCGTCTCCCGCACCCGCGCGAACTGTTCGTTCAACCCGTCCAGCAACGCCCGCAACCCCGTCTCGAACGCCCGCGCGTCGATCTTCTCCTGGCGTTCCGAGAGGAGATGCGCCTGCCCGAGATGCGGATAGTCGGCCGGGTCGTACGCGCTCACGTCGTCCACGAAGCCCCCGGCGAACGACCCCAGCGCCGACCCCATGATGAAGTACCGCATCAGCGCCCCGATGGACGTCGCCTGCGCCGGCGGCCACCCCGCGCCCACCATCGCGCCGTAGACCGCGTCGGCGAGCCGGAGGCCGGCCGGCCGGCGGCCGGGGCCCCGGGCGAGGACCGGGACGATGTTCGGGTGGTCGCGCAGTGCGGTGCGGTACGACACCGCCCAGTCGTGCAGCGCGGTTCGCCAGTCCCGGCCGCCGTCCTGCCCGAGGTTCTCGAACATCGACAGGTCGACCTGCGCGCTGACCGAGTCCGCGACCGCCTCCAGGATCTCGTCCTTGGTGCGGAAGTGGTTGTAGAGCGAGGGCCCGCTCACCCCCAGCTCGGCCGCGAGCCGCCGCGTGGAGACGGCCGCGAGGCCCTCCGCGTCCACGAGTTCCCGGGCCGCCCGGACGATCCGGTCGGTGCTGAGGAGGGGCTTGCGCGGTCGGGCCATGGCGCACATAGTAGGCCCGGGAGAATAAACTAGCAGTGCTAATTAAAGGGTGATCGCATGGTGAACCTGGGGCTCAGCGAGGAGCAGACCGCCGTACGCCGGCTCGCCCGGGACTTCGTCGACCGCGAGATCGCCCCGAACGCGACCGCCTGGGACCGTGCCGAGGAGGTCGACCGGGGCATCGTGAAGAAGCTCGGCGAGGTCGGTTTCCTGGGGCTGACCATCGACGAGGAGTACGGCGGATCCGGCGGCGACCACCTCGCGTACTGCCTGGTGACGGAGGAACTGGGCCGCGGGGACTCCTCGGTGCGCGGCATCGTGTCGGTCTCCCTCGGCCTCGTCGCCAAGACGGTGGCCGCCTGGGGGACCGAGGAGCAGAAACGGCGCTGGCTGCCCGGGCTCACCTCCGGCGCGTACGTCGGCTGCTTCGGTCTCACCGAACCGGGCACCGGCTCCGACGCGGGCAACCTCACCACCCGGGCCGTACGCGACGGCGACGACTACGTCGTCAACGGCACCAAGATGTTCATCACCAACGGCACCTGGGCCGACGTCGTCCTCCTCTTCGCCCGCTCCACCGACGCCCCCGGCCACAAGGGCGTCTCCGCCTTCCTCGTGCCGGCCGGCACCCCCGGCCTCACCCGCCGTCCCCTCCACGGCAAGCTGGGCCTGCGCGGCCAGGCCACCGCGGAGCTCGTCCTGGAGAACGTCCGGGTTCCCGCCTCGGCGATGCTCGGCCCGGAGGGCAAGGGCTTCTCGGTCGCCATGTCGGCGCTGGCCAAGGGGCGGATGTCGGTCGCCGCGGGCTGTGTGGGGATAGCGCAGGCCGCACTGGACGCGGCCGTCAAGTACGCCGGTGAGCGCGAGCAGTTCGGCACGCCGATCGCCGGACACCAGCTGGTCCAGGAGCTGATCAGCGACATCGCCGTCGACGTGGACGCGGCCCGGCTGCTGACCTGGCGGGTCGCCGATCTGATCGACCGGGGGCTGCCGTTCGCCACCGAGTCCTCCAAGGCCAAGCTCTTCGCCTCCGAGGCCGCGGTGCGCGCCGCCAACAACGCCCTCCAGGTCTTCGGCGGCTACGGCTACATCGACGAGTACCCGGCCGGCAAACTCCTGCGTGACGCCCGCGTGATGACCCTCTACGAGGGCACCAGCCAGATCCAGAAGCTGCTCATCGGGCGGGCGCTCACGGGTGTCTCGGCGTTCTGAGTACGTCCCTGAGTATCCCGACGGATGTGGCGCGGGCCACGTGCGCCGATGCTCGGACCATGAGTGACGCACCGGTCAGACACCAGAACACGGCGGCCTTCTACGGCCAGGCCGTCGCCTCCTTCGCCCTCGCCATGACGGCCACCGTCATCGGCATCCTCCGGCTGCACGCCGACGCCTGGGTACGCGGCTTCCTCGGCATCGCCGTGCTCTACCTCGTCACCTCCGCCTTCACGCTCGCCAAGGTGATCCGTGACCGCCAGGAGGCCGGGCAGCTCGTCAGCCGCGTCGACCAGGCCAGGCTGGAGAAGCTGCTCGCCGAGCACGACCCCTTCGAGAAGCTCTGAGGCCCCGCCGCCGGGAAAGCTCTGAGCGGGCACACTAAGCGCTCGCTCAGCTTCGGCGGTATGGTGGAGCTCCGGTATCGAGAGGGGCGAACGAGCGATGAGTACGGCGGAGGAGACGGCCGGCGGCGAGGTCGAGCCGTGGGAAGAGGTCACCCCTGACGCGGCCCGGCGCCTGCTGGTCGCCGCCGTGGAGGCCTTCGCCGAACGCGGCTACCACGCCACCACCACCCGCGACATCGCGGGCCGGGCCGGCATGAGCCCCGCCGCGCTCTACATCCACTACAAGACCAAGGAAGAGCTGCTCCACCGGATCAGCCGCATCGGTCACGACAAGGCCCTGGACATTCTCCGGACGGCCGCCCGGCGCGAGGGCACCGCCACCGAGCGGCTCGCCGACGCGGTCAGCTCCTTCGTCCGCTGGCACGCCGGGCGGCGTACCACCGCCCGGGTCGTGCAGTACGAACTCGAGGCACTCGGCCCCGACGCCCGCGCCGAGATCCTCGACCTGCGCCGCCAGGTCGACGCCGAGGTGCGCGGAATCATCCAGGAGGGCGTCGCCGCCGGCGAGTTCGACGTCATCGACGTGCACGGCACCACCCTCGCGGTGCTGTCGCTCTGCATCGACGTCGCCCGCTGGTTCAACGTCAACGGCCCCCGGACCCCCGAGGAGGTCGGCGCGCTCTACGCCGACCTCGTGCTGCGGATGGTGGGTGCCAAGTAGCCGCGGGGCCGCTCAGAGGTAGTAGCGGGAGACCGACTCCGCGACGCAGACCGGCTTGTCGCCGCCCTCGCGCTCCACGGTGAAGGCGACCGTCACCTGGACGCCTCCCGTGACGTCCGTCACGTCGGTGATGGTCGCGGTGGCGCGCAGCCGCGAGCCGACCGGGACGGGCGAGGGGAAACGGACCTTGTTGGTGCCGTAGTTGACCCCCATCTTCACGCCCTCGACCTTGATCAGCTGGGGACCGAAGAGCGGGAGGAGCGACAGGGTGAGATAGCCGTGCGCGATGGTCGTGCCGAACGGGCCGGCGGCGGCCTTCTCCGGATCGACGTGGATCCACTGATGGTCGCCGGTCGCCTCCGCGAACAGGTCGATCCGCTTCTGGTCGACCTCCAGCCAGTCGGTGTGGCCCAACTGCTCGCCCACGGCCGCCTTCAGCTCGTCGGGGGAGGTGAAGATCCTCGGTTCTGCCATGTTGCCGGCCCTCTCGCACTCACGGGATCACGCGTTGCCATGTCTAAGCAACTGCTTAGCATGGTCGGGTACGGGCCCCCTGTCAACGGACCGCGACCCGCACCCCCTGGGTAGTCTCTGACGGGTGCCGCAGATTCCCGAGAAGATCCATGAGCTGACCGTGGGCCAGTTGGCCGCGCGCAGCGGCGCCGCCGTCTCCGCGCTGCACTTCTACGAGTCCAAGGGCCTCATCAGCAGTCGGCGGACCCCCGGCAACCAGCGCCGCTACACCCGCGACACACTGCGGCGGGTCGCCTTCGTCCGGGCGGCGCAGCGGGTCGGCATCCCGCTCGCCACGATCCGCGAGGCCCTCTCCCAACTCCCCGAGGAGCGCACGCCGACCCGCGAGGACTGGGCCCGCCTCTCGGCGGCCTGGCGCGCGGAACTCGACGAGCGCATCAAGCAGCTCAACCGCCTGCGTGATCATCTGACCGACTGCATCGGCTGCGGCTGTCTGTCGCTGGACACGTGCGTGCTGTCCAACCCGGACGACGCGTTCGGCGAACGGCGGGCGGGTTCCCGGCTGCTGCCGGAACGGGTGGAGCGCGGGCAGTAGGGCGCGCCGGCCACCGTCCGTGCTGGAGCGGCCTCTCGGTCACCAACCGCGCGTTGGACAGGGCCCGTCAGCCGTCCGGCAGCGGCAGGGTGTCCTCCAGCCCGATCCGGGTCGCGAGGCCCGGCCGGCCCGCCGGCCGCAGCACCGGCCAGGTCACCGGCAGTTGGGGGGTGCGGCGTCCCCGGCGCACCCCCGTGTGGTCAGGCCGACATGAGAAGCCGCCCGCGCCTGGCGTAGGCCAGGGCCTCGGCGGTCAGTACCGGACGCGGCACCAGGATCCCGCAGTCCGCGCAGACCGGACCGGCGGAAGGCTCGTGGTCCAGGTCGTACTTCCAGATGAGGTGCTCCCCTTCGCACACCGGGCAGGCCGTGCCCGGCGCGCGCTCCAGGGCGGCGATCAGCCGTCGCAGCACCTCGGCGAGTGGTCCGTCGGGATGGACCCGTGGGTCGTCGCACCAGGCCACTCCGAATCCGCCCCAGGTCAGCCGGTGCCAGTCGTCCACGCTGCCCGGGCGGCGCAGCCCGTCGTGCTTCTCCTTCTTGCGGCGCTCGGCGAACTCGCTCTCATAGCCGAGCCACACCGTCCGTGCCTCCTCCAGCTCCTCCAGCGCGCCCACGAGACGCACCGGATCGGGGGAGCGGTCCTCGGGACCGAACCCGGCCCGCGAGCAGAGATGGTCCCAGGTCGCGCGGTGCCCGTAAGGAGCGAACCGCTCCAGGCACTTGCGCAGCGAGTAACGCCGTAGCGCCAGATCGCACCGTGGGTCCCGCACCTGTCTCGCCAGACTCCGGAAACCGGCCATCGCCCTGCACCTCCGTCACACCTGCTGCTGTACTTCGGTCACTTCGGCGTCGCCCGCACGGGCTTCGCGCGGCGTTGCCGTATAGACGTATCGACACTCGAATCGGCTCCATCCGATTTCCGATGCCGTCCATAAGGCCGCCCGCCTTGACCGACGGCCGGTGACAGCGCCGACGCGGGCGACCACTCCAAAACTTGACGCATGTTCATCTTCAATCCCGGGGATACCGGCGGTAACGTCCGGCACCACCCCCGTTGTGAGGAGCCGCCATGCCCCGGCGCACCAGATACCACGCTCTGTTCGACAAACTGAGAACTCCCCGCAAGCTCCCCGGGTTCCTGAAAGCCGCATCCGTATGCGTCCTCGTCGCCGGCCTGCTCTCCCCGCTGGTCCAGGCGACTCCGGCGGCGGCCGCGGCCTCGAACGACTACTGCGGCGGCCAGTGTTCCGACATCCTGCCGCCCGGCGAGAACGGCAACGCCACGCTCGCCCAGATCCTGCTCAACCAGGCCTTCGGCACCCAGCCCAGCCATGCCGAGGACCAGCTCGGCCCCTACAGCAACCTGGCGACGGGGTACTCCACCCTCACCGACGCGAAGATCAACACGTTCTTCAACGACTCGTCGTTCGGGGTCCCCTCCAGTCAAGTCGCCTCCACGGAGAAGCCGGCCGGCCGCAGCGACGTCACGATCGTCCGCGACAAGCCGACCGGAGTGCCCCATATCACCGGTACCACCAGGTACGGCACGGAGTTCGGCGCGGGGTATGCCGCCGCTGAGGACCGGCTGTGGCTCATGGACGTGTTCCGGCACGTCGGCCGCGGCCAGCTCACCACCTTCGCCGGTGGGGTCGCCTCCAACCAGGGCCTGGAGCAGGAGTTCTACCGCAACGCCCCCTACTCCGAGGCCGACCTCCAGGCGCAGATCGACAACGCCGTCGCCAGCAACGGCGCCCGCGGCCAGCAGGCCCTCGGGGACGCCAACGCCTACCTCGACGGCATCAACTCCTACATCGACGCCTCCGACAGCGGCCGTTACTTCCCCGGCGAGTACGTCCTGACCGGGCACAAGGACTCGATCACCAACGCCGGCACGATCGACCACTTCAAGATCACCGACCTGGTGGCGCTGGCCTCCGTGATCGGCGCGCTGTTCGGGTCCGGTGGCGGCGGCGAGGTCAACAACGCCATATCGCTGCTCGCCGCCCAGGAGAAGTACGGCGTGACGGAGGGCACCAAGGTCTGGGAGTCGTTCCGCGAGCGCAACGACCCCGAGGCCGTGCTCACCGTCCACAACGGCGAGAGCTACCCCTACGGCACCAAGCCCGCCGACCCGCAGGGCGAGGCGCTGCCGGACGCCGGGTCGGTGACGACCGAACCGCTGGTCTACGACGCCACCGGAACCGGCGCCGACCAGAGCGCCAACGCCGCCGCCGCGGCGGCGACCAAGACCGCGCTCAGCTCGGCCAGACGCGGCATGTCCAACGCCCTCGTCGTCAGCGGCAAGTACACCGCGAGCGGCCACCCGATCGCCGTCTTCGGACCGCAGACCGGCTACTTCGCCCCGCAGCTGCTCATGCTCCAGGAGATCCAGGGCCCGGGCATCAGCGCCCGCGGCGCCTCCTTCGCCGGCCTGAGCATGTACGTCGAACTGGGCCGCGGCCAGGACTACGCGTGGTCCGCGACCACCTCCGGGCAGGACATCATCGACTCCTACGCGGTCGAACTCTGCCAGGACGACTACCACTACCTCTTCCACGGCACCTGCACGGCCATGGACGAGGTCCAGCAGACCAACTCCTGGAAGCCGACCACGGCCGACGGCACGGCCGCCGGGTCGTACACCATGAAGGTCTGGAGGACCAAGTACGGCCCGGTCGAATACCGGGCCACGGTCGGCGGGAAGAGGGTCGCCTACACCACCCTCAGATCCTCCTACATGCACGAGGCCGACTCGATCATCGGCTTCCAGATGCTCAACGATCCCGACTACGTGAAGAGCCCGCAGACCTTCCAGAGCGCGGTGCAGCACATCAACTTCACGTTCAACTGGTTCTACGCCGACTCCTCGCACACCGCGTACTACAACAGCGGCAACAACCCGGTGCGGGCGAGCGGCGTCGACTCCGAGTTCCCGGTCTGGGGGCAGGCCGCCTACGAGTGGCAGAACTGGAACCCGGCCACCAACACGGCCGACTACACCCCGGCCTCCCAGCACCCCCAGTCGATCGACCAGGACTACTACATCTCCTGGAACAACAAGCAGGCACTGAACTACACGACCGCGAGCTGGGGTGACGGCTCGGTGCACCGTGGCAACCTGCTCGACGACCGGGTCAAGAAACTCCTCGCCGCCGGTGGTGTCACCCGCTCCTCGCTTGTCAAGGCCATGGCAGACGCGTCGCTCACGGACCTGCGTGCCGAGGACGTCCTGCCCGACCTCCTGAAGGTGGTCAACAGCAGTACCGTCACCGACTCCACGGCCGCCGCGGCGGTCACCAAGCTCCAGACCTGGCTGACCGCGGGCGGCAAGCGCACGGAGACCTCGGCGGGCTCGAAGGCGTACGCCAACTCCGACGCCATCCGGATCCTGGACGCCTGGTGGCCGCTGCTGGTGAAGGCCGAGTTCCAGCCCGGCCTCGGTGACAACCTGTACACCGCGTTCACCAACAACCTGTACATCGACGAGACCCCGTCGGCCGCCCACGGACCGACCGGTTCGCACGCCGGAAGCTCCTTCCAGTACGGCTGGTGGAGTTATGTCGACAAGGACATCCGGTCGGTGCTCGGGCAGACCGTTTCGGGACCGCTCGCCGAGCAGTACTGCGGCGGCGGCAGCCTCAGCGCCTGCCGGGACATCCTCATCAGCACCCTGAAGACGGCGGCCGGCACCAGCGCGTCCACCGTCTACCCCGGGGACTCGCTGTGCTCGGCGGGCGACCAGTGGTGCGCGGACTCGATCGTCCAGCGCACCCTGGGCGGCATCAAGCACTACAACATCAGCTGGCAGAACCGGCCGACCTTCCAGCAGGTCGTGGAGTTCACGTCACACCGGTGAGCCGAACACCGGTGAGCTGATGTCTTACGGCGGCGGGGTCATCCGATGCGCCCCGCCGCCAGTACCACCCGTGCCAGTTCCGGGTGCACGATGTCGCTGTGCGCCCCGCACGGCGGGCCGCCCCGCTTCACCACCGCCGCCGCGTCGACGTTCACACAGCCCGGCGCGGCGAGCGGGCCGCGCAGCGCCGCCGCCAGGTCCAGCGACCGGGTGTCCGGCACCTCCTGGACGCCGTCGTGGCCCATCGCACCCCATTGGGCGCCCAGCACCCGCCCCACGTCCTCGCCCAGCGCCGACTCGGCGTCGTCCGCCATCCGCGAGGCCAGCGGATACAGCGTGCCGAGCGCCTCGTCGAAGTGGGAGTAACAGCACACCAGCGGGCCGTCGATCCGGTTCTGCCGCCCCTGGAGCACCCCGCAGGCGCGCGGATCCTGCGGCAGCCGGGCGGCGAACGCGTAGTGCGAGAAAGCTCCTTGCAGCAGGGTGACGGACTTCACCGTGCGTACCCCGTCCGGCAGCCCGCGGAGCGCGAACGACACCAGCCGGCCACCGAAGCTGTGGCCCACCAGATGCACCCGCACCTCCGGTGCCGCCTCGGCCAGCCGGCCGATCACCGGCCCGAGCCCGCGTTCCCCGACGGCCCCAGCGCGCCGTTTCATCGCGTAGTAGGCCGCCTGCCGCAGCAGCTCCTTCGCACCGTCCCAGGGGTTCGGCACCGTGAACCCGGCCGCCTCGCCGCTCCCTTGGAGACCGGCCAGCGCCGTCGCGAACTCCTCGCACAGGGCCGTCGTGTCTCCGCTGAACAGCACCGGTTCGCTCCGCGGGACGCCCTGTGCGAGCGTGTCCGCCGCGAACAGCGGCTGGGGGCCGCCGGGGAGGACCTCGACCAGCAGCCGTACCAGGCGCCCGAACTCCGCCAGCTCGTTCGCAGGCCGCTGGTCCAGCATCCGCGCGATCTGGTGGACCACGGTGGCCCGCCCCGGAAAGGTCTCCAGGAGCGCGCGCCGGGTGTCCTTGTCGAGGACGGGCGCCGCCGCCTCCTCCGCCTCCGTGGCCACCACGGACTTCGGGAAGTCGGGGATCGGCTCGTCGCAGAACCGCATCGACGGCCAGATCACCCCGGCGTACCCGATCCGCGCCCGCGGCGCGAGCTTCGGGACCGGCGCGAAGAACCGCCGGTACAGGGCGGTCGCCCCCGAACGGTCGTTGTTCCAGCCGTGCGCGAAGACGATCAGGTCATGAAGGCCATGGCCGCCGATCTCGCCCAGCAGCCGGTCGCGTTCGGCCCCGTCCGGGTCCCCGTCCGCGTCGAAGGTCAGCTCCCAGTAGGGGGCCACACTCATCCCAGGATCCGCCATGCCGGGCTCCTCGTCCCCGAACCGGTGCGATGTGCGCGCATCGTCCTGCCACGGGGCGGGACTGGCCATACGACGCGCCTCAGTTGTAGAGGAGAAATTCCTTTCGGACCCGGCGGAAAGCGGCGAGTTCGTCCTGCCAGGCGCCCACGACCTCGTCCGGGCCCGCGCCGGCGTCGATCATCGTGCGCACGCGCGCGGATCCGGTGAGCTTGTCGATCCAGTCGTCCGGGCGCCAGGCGAAGCCGCTCCACACCTTCTTCGCGGTGACCAGGAGGCCGATTCCGGTGCGCACGGGGTCGTAGGCGGCCCGGTCGTGCACATGGATCTGCACCCCGCCGACGGTTCTGCCCTGGAACTTGGAGAAGGCGGGCGTGAAGTACGCCTCCCGGAACCGCACGCCCGGCAGCGCCAGTCCGTCGGCGGCGGCCGCCCAGCGCGCGTCGATGCCCTCCGCGCCCAGCAGTTCGAAGGGCCGGGTGGTCCCGCGTCCCTCCGACAGGTTCGTGCCCTCGAAGAGGCACGTCCCCGAGTAGACCAGGGCGGTGTCCGGGGTGGGCATGTTGGGGCTCGGTGGCACCCACGGCAGGCCGTAGGCGTCGTAGAAGCGCGAACGCCGCCAGCCCGTCATCGGTACGACGTCCAGGGTGACCGGGGTGCCCAGGAACTCCGCGTTGAACAGCCGCGCGAGCTCGGCGACCGTCATCCCGTGCGCCTGTGCGATCGGCTGCCGGCCGACGAAACTGGCGAACTCCCGGTGCAGGACCGGGCCCTGGGCCGTGCGGCCGGTCACCGGGTTGGGGCGGTCGAGGACGACGAGGCGCTTGCCCGCCAGCTGTGCGGCCTCCATGCAGTCGTACAGCGTCCAGATGTACGTGTAGAAACGGGCGCCGACGTCCTGGATGTCGAAGACGACGGTGTCCACGCCGGAGGCGGTGAAGACGTCGGCGAGGGGCTGTCCGCTCTTGAGGTACGTGTCGTAGACGGGCAGACCGGTCGCCGGGTCGTCGTAGCGGCCCTCGGAACCGCCGGCCTGGGCGGTGCCGCGGAATCCGTGTTCCGGGCCGAAGACGGCGGTGAGGTTCACACGTGGGTCGGCGTGCATGACGTCGACGATGTGGCGGGCGTCGGGGGTGATGCCGGTGGGGTTGGTGACGATGCCGACCTTCTGGGCGGTGAGGAGGGCGTAGCCGTCGGCGGACAGGTGGTCGAAACCGGTTCTGAGGCCGGCGTGGGCGTCGGCTGTGGTCGCCGTGGGTACGGCTGTGACGGCCGCTGCCGTTGCCGTGGCCGCGGTGAGCAGAGTTCGTCTGGACGGGCGCATGGGGGTGGCCTCCGTGGTCGTCCGGGTGCGGGTCGTGGGTGGCTGGTCGCGCCCACGAGGCGGAGCCGCATGCCGGACACAGCCCCGCGCCCCTGGGGAGTTGCCGTGGTCGTGTGTCGGACAGTGGGCCCCGCGCCCCTGGAGGGCGCGTTGCTCCTAGGGGGTGCGACGGTCGCCCTTTTCTCAAACATACCGACCGGTTAGTGTGTCGTTGCTGAGCCGAGTCTGGTCGCGTCGTGTCGAAGGAGACCGATGGTGGGAGCCGTGCAAGAAGCCCGAGTCGTGGTCACCGGGGCGGGGGGTGGCATCGGTGCCGCTCTTGCCCGCCGGTTCGCCGCCGAAGGCGCCCGCGTGGTCGTGAACGACCTGGACGGGGAGAAGGCGGCCGCGGTCGCCGCGGAGATCGGCGGGATCGCCCTTCCGGGGGACGCGTCCGGCATCGTCGGCGCCGCCCGGGACGCGCTCGGCGGCAGTGTCGACGTCTACTGCGCCAACGCCGGGCTCGGCTCCGGCGGGTCCGAGGCGGCCGACGCGGCCGTGTGGGAGTCGGCCTGGGACGTCAACGTCATGGCCCATGTGCGGGCCGCGCAGGAGCTGGTGCCGGACTGGCTGGAGCGGGGGAGCGGGCGGTTCGTGTCCACCGTGTCCGCCGCCGGACTGCTCACCATGATCGGGGCCGCGCCGTACAGCGTGACCAAGCACGCCGCGTACGCCTTCGCCGAGTGGCTGTCGCTGACATACCGGCACCGCGGACTCAAGGTGCATGCCATCTGTCCGCAGGGCGTGCGTACCGACATGCTCGCCGCCACCGGCAGCGCGGGCGACCTGGTGCTCCGTCCGACCGCGATCGAGCCGGACGCCGTCGCGGACGCGCTGTTCAAGGGGATGGCCGAGGACCGGTTCCTGATCCTGCCGCACCCCGAGGTCGCCGACTTCTACCAGGCGCGGGCCACCGACCCGGACCGCTGGCTGACGAACATGAACCACCTCCAGCAGAAGTGGGAGGCCACCCGGTGACCCGGCCGCAGACCGAGTCCGGCTATGCCGCCCGGCCCTGGCTGGCCCTGCTCGACGACGTCCAGCGCGGGCCGGTCGAGCCGCCCGCCTCGCTGGTGCACGCGCTGCGCACCGCCGTCGCCGAGGCGCCCGACCGCACCTGCCTCACCTACTTCGACGCCCGCCTCAGCTTCCGCGAGGTCGACGAGCTGAGCGACTCGGTCGCCGGGTACCTCGCCGGGCGCGGCCTGGAGCGCGGCGACCGGGTCGCCGTCGTCCTGCAGAACTCGCCGCACTTCGTGCTCGCGCTGCTCGGCGCCTGGAAGGCGGGCGCGACCGTCGTGCCGGTCAACCCGATGTACAAGTCGGGGGAGGTCACCCACGTCCTGCGGGACGCGGAGGTGGCCGCGCTGGTCTGCTCGCAGCGGGCCTGGGAGTCGTATCTGCGCGAGACGGCCGCGGACTCGACGGTGCGGATCGTGCTCACCGCGAGCGAGCTGGACTTCCAGACCCGTGACGACGCGCGCGTGCTGGGCTTCGAGCGGCTGCCGCAGGCCGCCGACGCCGAGGACCTGGTCGCCGTCGCGCGGCAGGGCGGCAAGGCGCCCGAGGGGCGGGATCCGGAGCCCTCCGGCATCGCGCTGATCAGCTACACCTCGGGGACCAGCGGCGCCCCCAAGGGCGCCACCAACCTGCACAGCAACATCATGTACAACGCCGAGCGGCAGCGGACCGGGCTCGCGCTGCCCGACGCGCCGGTCTACTACGCCCTCGCGCCGCTCTTCCACATCACCGGCATGGTCTGCCAGCTCTGCGCCTGCCTCACGAGTGCGGGCACGCTCGTGCTGACGTACCGCTTCGAGCCGGGCCTGGTGCTGGAGGCGTTCGCCGAGCACCGCCCGCAGTACACGGTGGGCCCCTCCACCGCCTTCATGGCCCTGGCCGCCCACCCGGACGTCACCCCGGAGCACTTCGCCTCCTTCGTCAACATCTCCTCCGGCGGCGCGCCGCTGCCGCCGGCCCTGGTGGAGAAGTTCCGCGCCGGGTTCGGGCCGTACATCCGCAACGGCTACGGGCTGACCGAGTGCACCGCGCCCTGCGCCTCCGTGCCGCCGACGCTGGAGGCACCCGTCGACCCCGTGTCCGGCACCCTCGCGGTCGGGGTGCCCGGCCCGGACACCGTCGTCCGCGTCATCGACGACCAGGGTCAGGAGGTGCCCTTCGGCGAGCAGGGCGAGATCGCCGTACGCGGGCCGCAGGTGGTGCCCGGGTACTGGCGGCGGCCCGAGGCCACCGCCGAGACCTTCCCCGACGGCGAACTGCGCACCGGCGACATCGGGTTCATGGACCCGCAGGGCTGGCTGTACGTCGTCGACCGCAAGAAGGACATGATCAACGCGTCCGGGTTCAAGGTCTGGCCGCGCGAGGTCGAGGACGTGCTGTACACCCACCCGGCGGTGCGCGAGGCCGCCGTGGTCGGCGTGCCGGACGGGTACCGCGGGGAGACCGTCAAGGCCTACATCAGTCTTCGCCCCGGTGCTGCAACCGATCCGGACGATCTCGCCCTCTATTGCAGGGAGAGACTGGCCGCATACAAGTATCCGCGCCAGGTGGAGATCCTGCCCGACCTGCCGAAAACGGCAAGTGGGAAGATCCTGCGACGGGAACTGCGTTCCCGACCGCAACAGAGTTAGCAGAATTTCGAGAGAGGCAGGTGGCGGCAGTGCCCAGGACGACGGACGGAGACGGGGCTCCCGTTCCGCAGCGGCTTCTTGCCGCCGCCACCCGGCTCTTCGCGGAGCAGGGGTACGACCGGACCTCCGTGCAGGAGATCGTGGAGGCGGCCGGCGTCACCAAGGGGGCGCTGTACCACTACTTCGGCTCCAAGGACGACCTCCTGCACGAGGTGTACGCGCGCGTGCTGCGCGTCCAGCAGGAGCGGCTCGACGCCTTCGCGAACGCGGACGAGCCGATCGAGAAGCGGCTGCGGGGCGCCGCGGCGGACGTGGTCGTCACGACCATCGAGAACCTCGACGACGCCATGATCTTCTTCCGGTCCATGCACCACCTGAGCCCGGAGAAGAACAAGCAGGTGCGCGCCGAGCGGCGGCGCTACCACGAACGGTTCCGCGCGCTCGTCGAGGAGGGCCAGCGCGAGGGCGTCTTCTCCACCGCGACCCCGGCCGACCTCGTGGTCGACTACCACTTCGGCTCGGTCCACCACCTGTCGACGTGGTACCGCCCCGGAGGTCCCATGACCCCCCAGGAGGTCGCGGACCACCTGGCCGACCTGCTGCTGAGGGCACTGCGTCCCTGAGGTGCCTACGCTGGAACGGCTGCATTCCTCTACGAGTCGACTCGGGGGGAAGGAGACCGAGTGCGATGGCGAAAATCCTCTTCATCGTCAGCGGGGCGACCTACTGGGTGCTCAAGGACGGCACCAGGTACGCGACCGGCTACTGGGCCGAAGAGTTCGCGATGCCGTACAAGAAGATCACGGAGTCCGGTCACGACGTCGAGGTCGCGACGCCCGGCGGCGTGACCCCGAACGTCGACATGATGAGCCTGCGTCCGTCGATGGCCGGCGGCGAGGAGATGGCCCTCGAACTGGAGGAGATCATCCGCTCCGCCGAGGTGATGCGGCGGCCCCTCCAGCTCTCCCACGTCCGCCCGGAGGACTACGACGCGGTGTACCTGCCCGGCGGCCACGGCCCCATGGCGGACCTGGCGTTCGACGCCGATGCCGGCCGCCTGCTGACCGCGCAGCTCGCCTCGGGCAGGCCGCTGGCGATCGTGTGCCACGCTCCCGCCTCGATCCTCGCCACCAGGATCCACGGCAGGTCGCCCTTCGCGGGGTACCGGGTCACGTGCTTCACCGACGAGGAGGAAGAGGGCGTCGGCCTGGCCTCTCGGGCTCCGTGGCTGCTGGAGACGGAGCTGAAGGACAAGGTCGGCATCGACTTCAGCCGCGGCCCGGTCTGGGAGCCGTACATGGTCGAGGACCGCAATCTCATCACCGGCCAGAACCCCCGCTCGGCGGCGATTCTGGCGGACCGGCTGCTCGAGATCCTCAAGTAGGCGACGTCTTCGAGCCGCCGAGATCCTCACGCAGGCGACGGGCTCAAGCCGGCGACGGGCTCACTTAGGTGACGGCCTCAAGCCGGTGACGGCCTCAAGCCGGCAGCGGCCTCAGTACCGGGCGCCGGCCGGGGCCGGGACGGCGTCCAGGTCGGCGAGGTCCGCCGGAGACAGCCGGACGTCCGTGGCGCCCGCGTTGTCGGCGAGGTACTCCGGCGTCTTGGTGCCGGGGATGGGGACGACGTACGGGCCCTGGGCGACGAGCCAGGCGAGGGCGACCTGCGCGGGGGTGGCGCCGATCCGGTCGGCGACTTCGCGGACCGCGGCCGCGATGCCCAGGTTGGCGCGCAGGTTCTCCTGCTGGAAGCGCGGCAGACGGCGCCGCTGGTCCTTGTCCGGCAGTTCGTCGAAGGACGCGAAACGGCCGGCGAGGAAGCCACGGCCCAGCGGCGAGTACGGCAGCAGCCCGATGCCGTGCAGCGCGCAGTAGGGCAGCACCTCGGCCTGGACGTCGCGGGTCCACAGGGAGAACTCGGACTGCACGGTGGTCACCGGGTGGATCGCCTCGGCGCGCCGGATGACGTCGACGCCGACCTCGGACAGGCCCAGGTGGCGGGCCTTGCCGGCGGTGACGGCCTCGGCGAGGGCACCCCAGGTCTCCTCGACCGGGACCTCGGGGTCGACCCGGTGCAGCTGGTAGAGGTCGACATGGTCGGTGCCCAGGCGGCGCAGGCTCGCGTCGATGGCGGCCCGCACGTGCTCGGGCCGGCCGTTGGGCCTCACCAGCGGTGAACCGCCGGGGCCGCCGGTGGGGTCGACGCACTCCAAGCCGACCTTGGTGGCGATCACCGCGCGGTCGCGGTGGCCGGCCAGGGCCCGGCCGACGAGCTCCTCGTTGGTGTAGGGGCCGTACACGTCGGCGGTGTCGATCAGGGTCACGCCCAGGTCGAGGGCCTGGTGGATGACGGAGACCGAGGCGGCCTCGTCACGGGGGGAGGCCATGTCGTAGGCGAAGCTCATCCCCATGGCGCCCAGGCCGATGACGCCGACCTGCGGTCCGTGGGTGCCCAGGGTGGTGGTACGCATGCTGCGTTCTGCCTTCCGAACGGGAACGGGAAGCCGCCGGGGCGACAGCCCGTCGCGGCTTCACCACCCTCGCGCCGCCCGGCATCCCGTGGCAGGCCGAGCGGTGCCGGGGAGCGGCGTGCCAGGGAGCGGTACGGCCCCCCACGGCCACCGTGCTCCGGTCACCGGGCTGCGACACTGTTCCCCATGAGCTCTGACCAGCACAGCAACGAGCTGGCACGGTTCCTGCGCGCCCGCCGTACCCAGATCACCCCGGACCAGGTCGGCCTTCCCGCCGGCCCGGGGCTGCGCCGCACCCCGGGACTGCGCCGCGAGGAGCTCGCCACCCTCGCCGGAGTCAGCATCGACTACTACACCCGCCTCGAACGTGGCAAGGAGACCCGGCCCAGCCCCGCGGTCGTCGACTCCCTCGCCCGCGCCCTGCGCCTGGCGGGGGACGAGCACGAGCATCTGCGCAGTCTGGCCGCCCGGGCCGCCCGAACCGCCCCCGAGCCGCCCACCGCGCCCAGCCGCACGGTGCGGCCCGGAGTCAGGCTGCTGCTGGCAAACCTGCGGCCGGGCCCCGCCTACGTCCTGAGCCGCACCCTGGACGTCCTCGCCGCCAACCCGGGCGGCCTGCACCTCTACGCGGGTATCGACAGCTGGCCGGCCAAGCAGCGCAACCTCGCCCGCTACTACTTCCTGCACCCCGCCGCCCGTGACCTGTTCCCGGACTGGGACAGCCAGATCCGCGGCTGCGTCGCCCGCCTGCGCGCCCTGGCCGGCACCGACCCCGATGCCCCCGACCTGGCCCAGCTCGTCGGCGAACTCCTTCTCAAGAGCGAGGACTTCGCCCGTCTGTGGGAGCGCTACGACGTCCGCGCCCATCGCCCCGGCACCAAGCGCTTCCGGCACCCGCAGGTCGGCGACCTCACCCTCGGCTACCAGTCCATGACGCTCGAAGGCACCCCCGGCCAACGCCTCGTCGCCTACTACGCCGCCCCCGCGACCCCCGAGCACGACGCCATGGTCCTCCTCGACATGCTCGGCACCCAGCGCACCCCCGACCCCGTCGACCGGGCCGAGGCGCCGGCTCACGACCGGCGACCGGGACCGGACGAGCACTGACCGGCCCGCCGCCGTCACCGGTGGCGCACGGCCAGGTACCAGGACCGGACGCGGTGACCGGCGAGGGGCCAGGTACCAGGACCGGACGCGGCGGACGGCGAGGGGCCGGCGCGGGCATGGCGGACGCCCGCACCGGCCCCGACGGCCCGGCGCCTACAGGTACTTCTTCAGCTCCCGTCGCGCCAGCGAGCGCTGGTGCACCTCGTCCGGCCCGTCGGCGATCATCAGCGTGCGGGCTCCGGCGTACAGGTCGGCCAGCGGGAAGTCCTGGCTGACACCGCCCGCGCCGTGCAACTGGATCGCGCGGTCGATGATGTCGACGACCGCACGCGGCGTCGCGATCTTGATGGCCTGGATCTCGGCGTGCGCGCCCCGGTTGCCGACGGTGTCCATCAGCCAGGCGGTCTTGAGCACCAGCAGCCGCAGCTGCTCCACCGTCACCCGGGCGTCGGCGATCCAGTTGTGCACCACACCCTGCTGGGCCAGCGCCTTCCCGAAGGCCGTCCGGGACACCGCCCGCCTGCACATCAGCTCGATCGCCCGCTCGGCCATGCCGATCAGCCGCATGCAGTGGTGGATCCGGCCGGGACCGAGCCGGGCCTGGGCGATGGCGAAGCCGCCGCCCTCCTCGCCGATCAGGTTCGACACCGGCACGCGCGCGTGGTCGAAGAACACCTCGGCGTGGCCGCCGTGGTAGTGGTCCTCGTAGCCGAAGACCTTCATCGCGCGCTTGACGGTGACGCCCGGGGTGTCACGGGGGACCAGGACCATGGACTGCTGGCGCCGGATGTCGGTGCCGTCCGGGTCGGTCTTGCCCATCACGATGAAGATCCTGCAGTCCGGGTTCATCGCCCCGGAGATGTACCACTTGCGGCCGGTGATGACATAGTCGTCGCCGTCCCGCTCGATGCGGGTGGTGATGTTGGTGGCGTCGGAGGAGGCCACCTCCGGCTCGGTCATGGCGAACGCGGAGCGGATCTCACCGGCCAGCAGCGGCTCCAGCCACTGCTTCTTCTGCGCGTCGTCACCGAACTGGGCCAGCACCTCCATGTTGCCGGTGTCCGGCGCCGCGCAGTTCAGCGCGGTGGGCGCCAGGTGCGGGGACCGGCCGGTGATCTCGGCGAGCGGCGCGTACTGGAGGTTGGTGAGGCCGGCGCCGTACTCGGCGTCCGGGAGGAAGAGGTTCCACAGGCCCTGCCTGCGCGCCTCGGCCTTCAGTTCCTCCACCACGGCCGGGGTGTCCCACGGCGAGGCCAGCGCGGCCCGCTGCTCCTCGGCCACCGCCTCGGCCGGATAGACGAACTCGTCCATGAAGGCGAGGAGTTGGGCGCGCAGCTCCTCGGTGCGCGCGTCGAACGCGAAGTCCATGACCGTCAGCCTTCCTGAAGAGTGGTCAGTCCGTGGTCGATGAAGACGGGGACGAGATCGCCGATGCGGTCGAAGCCCTCCCCGAGTGTCTGGCCCAGCGTGTACCGGTAGTGGATGCCCTCCAGGATCACGGCGAGCTTGAACCAGGCGAACGCCGTGTACCAGGAGATGTGCGAGACGTCGCGCCCGGAGCGGGCGGCGTACCGTTCGATCAGCTCCCGGGGTTCCGGGTGGCCCGGCGCCTCGGCGGTCGTGGACACCGGGGAGTCGGGCGCGCCCAGCGGCAGGCTGTACATCACCAGCAGACCCAGGTCGGTCAGCGGGTCGCCGAGCGTCGACATCTCCCAGTCGAGAATCGCCTTGATCCGGTCGTCGTCGCCGATCAGGACGTTGTCGAGACGGTAGTCGCCGTGGATCACCGTGGGCATGGGTGACTCGGGCAGCCGGCGGCCCAGGGTCGCGTGCAGCTCGTCGATGCCGGCCAGCTCACGGTTGCGGGAGGCGTCCAGCTGCTTGCCCCAGCGGCGCAGCTGCCGGTCCAGGAAGCCCTCGGGGCGGCCGAAGTCGCCGAGGCCTACCTCCGCGGGGTCCACGGCGTGCAACTCGACGAGCGTGTCCACCAGGGAGAGCACGGCGTCACGGGTGCGCTCGGGGCCGAGCGGGACGAGCTGGTCGGAGGTGCGGTACGGGGTGCCCGCCACGAACTCCATGACGTAGAACGGCGCGCCGAGGACCTCCTCGTCCTCGCACAGCAGCACCGGCCGCGGCACCGGCACCTCGGTCGGGTACAGCGCGCTGATCACCCGGTGCTCGCGCTTCATGTCGTGCGCGGTGGCCAGGACGTGACCCAGCGGCGGCCGTCGTACGACCCACTTCGAGGCGGAGTCGGAGAGCGCGTAGGTGAGGTTCGACCGGCCGCCCTCGATCAGCCTTGCGGTCAGCGGACCGGTCACCAGGCCGGGGCGCTCGCGGTCGAGCAGGCCGCGCAGCCGGTCGAGATCGAGTCCGGGCGGGTGGTCGGGGCTCATGCATCGCTCCTACGAATGAATGAACAGGACCCGACTCATGATGCCGACCAGTCGGTATGTCGTCCAGCGCGTGCGCCAAACGTGACCGGGACCACCCTACGGCCCGAACAGCGCGCGGCGGCTCTCCCCGCGCGCGGAGCGGCGGAAGCCACCACGGGTGCGGGGTCGCCCCGGACGTCGGGAAGGACCGCTGCGCGGCTCAGGAGGGTGACCGGATGCCGGCCCACGGACTGCCACGCGAACGGCGTACGTACCGGCATCCCGGTTGCGGGGCGCCCCGGTACCCCGGAGGGTCGTGTGCATGAAAGGGATCAGCTACAGCCGGTACGGCGGCCCCGAGGTGCTGGAGTACGGCGAGGTCAAGGACCCGAAGGTCGGCCCCGACTCGGTGCTGGTGAAGGTCCGCGCGGCGGCCGTCAACCCCGTCGACTGGAAGTGCCGCGAGGGCCATCTGCACAGCATCCTGGACGCCGTCTTCCCGGTGATCCCCGGCTGGGACGTCTCCGGGGTCGTCGTGCAGCCGGGCTCCGCCGTCACGGAGTTCGCGGTCGGCGACGAGGTGATCGGCTACGTCCGCGAGGACTTCCTCTCCCGGGGCACCTTCGCCGAGTACGTCGCCGCCCCGGTGCGCACCCTGGCCCGCAAGCCGCGCAACCTCACCTTCGAACAGGCCGCCGGGCTGCCGCTGGCCGGCCTCACCGCCTACCAGGTGCTGGTGCACGCCCTGGAGGTCAAGCGGGGCGAGACGATCCTCGTGCACGCCGCCGCCGGCGGGGTCGGCTCCCTCGCCGTGCAGATCGCGGCCCATCTCGGTGCCCGGGTCATCGGCACGGCGAGCGAGCGCAACCATGACTTCGTCCGCGGCCTCGGCGGCGAGCCGGTCGGTTACGGCCCGGGCCTCGCCGAACGCGTGCGGGGACTGGCCCCGGAGGGCGTGGCCGCCGTCTTCGACACCGTGGGCGGGGAGGCCCTGATCGTCTCGGCGAACCTGCTCGCCCCCGAGGGCCGGATGGCCTCGATCGCCGACCCGGACGTCGTCGACTTCGGCGGCCGGTACTGCTTCGTACGGCCCGACGCCGAGGACCTGACCCGGCTCACCGCGCTCGCGGAACAGGGCGTGATCACCGTCCATGTCGCCGAGACGTTTCCGCTGAAGGCGGCGGCCGACGCGCAGCGCCGCAGCCAGGAGGGGCACACCCGGGGCAAGCTGGTGGTCACCGTGGACTGGCCGGAGGAGGGCTGAGCCGCGGCTGATCTCATACGACCAGCGCGGCGGCGCACAGGGCGATGGCGACCGTGCACAGCACCGCCCCGGTCGCCCACCGGGGGGCCAGTGCCGTGGGGCGGCCGGGGACCGCGAGGTCGCGGATACGGCGGTGGGCGACCAGGAGGAAGCCCAGCCACAGGACGCAGCAGGCGGCGCAGGCGACCAAGCCGGCGGCCGAGGCGCCGCCGTGCAGGGCGGTCTTCGCCGCGAGGATGGCGGCGACGGTCGCCGACAGCGTCGTACGGCGCCACGCCAGCCGGGTCCGCTCCGGCTGCAGCCCGGGGTCGCGGTCCGGCTGCGTCATCCCTCCCACCCGGCGACCACGACGACGACCATCGCGACGGCGACCACGGCGATGACCACGCTCAGCAGCGCCGGGAACCGGGAGACGGGCAGGTCCTCACCGCGCCGCATCGCCCGCTCGCAGCGCATCCAGTGGTTGACGGCACGCAGCGAGCAGAGCACGCCGGCGCCGAGGAGCGCGAGGGCGAGGCCGATGCGCCAGCTCCGGCCGAGGTGGGGCAGGAACTGGTCCACCGCGAATCCGCCGCCGATGAGGGCGAGGGCGGTGCGCAGCCAGGCCAGGAAGGTGCGCTCGTTGGCGAGGGAGAAACGGTAGTCGGGGGTCGTTCCTTCCTGGCGCACCTCTTCGGGGGCGAACCACAGGCGGACGTTCTGCACGAATCCGATCACGTGCAGGGAGCCTACCGGGGGTGCCGTGGTCGTCCGGCCGCGGGTGCGTGGGGGCTGGTCGCGCAGTTCCCCGCGCCCCTGAAGGGGCGCGCTGCCCGGCCGTGTCTCACACAGCCGCGGGCAGTCGTGCCGCTGGGCGGCACGGGTGGGCGCGGCGGCACCCTGCCGGCGCCGGTAAGCGTCCGTCCCCCCCGCCTCAGCCCCGATGGAGCCGCAGCTTCTCCCACGCCGCCACCCCGTCCGGCACCCACTCCCACTCCCCGAGCCGCGACACCACTTCCTCCTCGGTCAGGAAGTCGTGCCACGCCACCTCCTCCACCTGTGGCCGCACCGGCAGCTCGCAGCGCACCTCGTACACCGCCGACCACCAGCTCTGCCCGGCCCCGTCGTCGTACAGGAACTTGAAGAGGAACGTCGGGCGCGGCAGCCCGTGGACGCCGAGTTCCTCCTCGGCCTCCCGCAGCGCCGCGTCGTCGTAGGACTCGCCCGCCCCCACCACGCCCCCGACGAACATGTCGTACAGGGAGGGGAAGACCAGCTTGGTCGCGGTGCGGCGGTGCACGAAGACGCGGCCGGCGGCGTCGCGGGCCTGGATGAAGACGCAGCGGTGGCGCAGACCCCGGGCGTAGGCCTCGCCGCGCGGGGACCGCCCGATGACCTGGTCGTGCTCGTCGACGATGTCGAGAATCTCGTCAGCAGCGCTCATGCCGCCATCCAAGCAGGCGGACGGCCCGCCGGGGTCAGCGCGGCTGAAGGTCGAGCGACGGCTCCCTCGGCGCCGTACCGCGCGGCATCGCGGGATGCAGCCCGAGCAGCACGATGCCCGCCACGATCGCCGCGAGTCCCGCCGCCTCCCAGGCCAGTGCCCCGGTGTCGGTGCGCAGCCGGTCCCCGAGGAATCCGACCCCGCACAGGATCCCGGCGAGCGGCTGGGCCGCGGTGAGCGCGGGCAGCGAGTTGCGCAGCTCCGCCGTCTCGAACGCGCTCTGGACGAGGATCAGCCCGGTGACCCCGAGGACCAGCACGCCGTACGGCTGCCAGCCGGTCAGCACCTCCATGATGCCGCCCTCGGAGAAGCGGGTGCCGGTGACCCGGGTCAGCGCGTCCTGGACGCCGTAGAGCAGGCCGGCGGCGAGGGCGAGCAGGGTGGGGCCGGCGCTGAGGCGGGACCGTTTGGCGTAGGTCGTGAGCAGCAGGGCGGTGCCGACCATCACGCCGATGATGAGCCAGTGGCGCGCCGGGTCGGTGACGGCGTCGCCGCCGCGTGGCTGGCCCGCCAGGATGAACGTGGTCACCCCGCCCGCGAGCAAGATGAGGCCGGCCCAGCCCTGATGGCTGAGTGGATGCTTGGTCTGGTGCCGGGAGAGCGCGAGGGCGAACAGGAGGTTCGTCGCGAGCAGTGGCTCGACGAGGGAGATCTCGCCCTTGCCGAGGGCGACCGCGCCGAGGATCATGCCGGCCACCATCAGGCCGATGCCGCCGAGCCAGCGCGGCACCCGCATCAGGTCGAGCAGCAGCCGCGGCGACAGGAAGTCGCTGAGCGGTGCCTTCTGGGCGACGTTCTGCTGGAGCACGAACCCGAAGCCCAGGCAACAGGCCGCGCTCACGGCGAGAATCAGAACCAGAACGGACACGCTGCGTACCTCGATCTGCGGCCGGGCTACGGAGTGCGTAGTGGCCGACTGTAGCGCTCCCGGATGGGATTGTTCCGGGGGTACCCGGAACCGGGCGGTTGACTCGGTCACGCTGCCCATGCCGACCACGATGGGCGGGTCGGGGCGATGCGGACCGTAGGGCCATGGTCCGACGCCCGGGCGGGCGGCGCCATGGCGTACGCCACAGCCGGCACCCGGTGCCCCACCGACACGGTACGCCCATCGGCTCCCGGCGCGCGTCAAGTTCTCCCAGGCGCAGGGTAGTTGAACGGAGTACCGGACCCGTTCAGCTTGACGCAAAGTCTTGGCTGGGGGTTTGCTGTGCGTGATTGGCCGATGGCAGCCCGACAATCAGGAAGTTCCGCGGTGCCCCCAACCCCGCCCCTCTTAGGCCCAGGCCCAGCCGTGTCAGGGCACCGCCCGGCCCTCGCCGAAGGCATCCGCGCGGCCACGCACCCCGAGTGCGAGTACTGTCCCGACGACGCCCTGGGCGACGACGAACTCATCTCGTCCCGGGCCGCGTTGGCTCAGGGCCGCTGGCAGTCCGCCCGCTCCCTGTTGCTCCACACGGGTGACGACTGGGACCGCCGCGGCCACCGGGTCACCGTCCTCGCCCGCGAGCCCTACGCCATCGCCTGGACCCGCGAGTGGCTGCTCGCCGAGCCCGGCTCCGCCGGCGCCGCCACCCTGTACGCCCTGACCCTGGTCCGGCGCGCCCTGCGCGGCAAGGAGGATCCGGAGCGCGCCCGCGAGGCCTGCGCCGGTGCCGCCGCGCTCGCCCCCGCCGACCCCACCCCGTGGCTCGGCCTCCTCCTGGTGGCACGCCACCTGGGCACCGACGAGGAGACGCGGCGGGCCTTCACCGAGGTGCGCCGCCGCCATCCCGAGCACCACCACGCCCACCACCTGATGGCGGCCCGGATCGCGGAGACCGAGAGCCGGGGGACAGACGAACTGCGCGCCTTCGCCGAACGCGCGGCGGCCGAGGCCCCGGCCGACTCCCCGCTCGCCGTCCTGCCGGTCGTCGCGTACACCGAACGCCACCGGGTGCTCGCCGCCACCGGCCAGGCCCCCGCCGACCCGGCCGCCGCCGGGCACTGGACCGAGCCGTCCGCGCTGCGCGCCCTGGGCGCCGCCTTCGACTGGTGGCTGGAGTGGGGGACCGAGGAGCACCCGCGCCGCCACCTCGACGTCAACCACCTCGCCCACGCCACCTTCGGCGCCGGCCGGTACGCCGAGGCCGCGGCCCTGTTCCAGCGCATCGGCCGCCACGCCACCGCGGCACCCTGGTCGTACCCGGACCGCGACCCGTGCGAGGCGTTCCGGGCGGCCCGGGAGCGGGTGCTGGGAGGCTGAGAGGAGCTTCATGGGATTCATGAGTTCATGAGCCTCATGAGAAGAGCTTCATGAGAAGAGATTGTGGATTCCTTACGGCCGCCGGAATCCGTGGCCGGGCCCGCCCGGATGGTGTTCGAATGAGTGCGTGAACTCTGAACAGTCCGAGGAGCCGCGGCGCAGCGAGGAGGGCAGCCCGGTCGGGCGCCGGGTGTTCCTGGGCACCATCGGCCTCGGCGCGGTCGGCCTGGTCACCGCCCCGGTGCTGCAACGCGTCACCGAGTCGGTCCTCGGTGCCTTCTCCGGCAAGGACCCCACGGGCCTGACCGGGCTCCTCCCGAACGGCGGCGGCTTCCGCTACTACTCGGTGACCGGGTCGGTGCCGGACAAGACCGCCGCCGACTACCAGCTGAAGATCGACGGGCTGGTCGACAAGCCGCGCACGTACACCCTGGCCGACCTGCGGGCCCTGCCGCAGACCAGGCTGGTCAGGGACGTCCAGTGCGTGACCGGCTGGCGGGTGCCGGACACGCCCTTCGAGGGTGTCCGGCTGTCCCGTCTCCTGGACCTGGCGGGCGTCCGGGACTCCGCGAAGGCGATCCGCTTCACCTGCTTCGACGGCGCGTACACCGAGAGCCTCACCCTCGACCAGGCACGCCGCCCCGATGTCGTGGTCGCGCTGCGCATGCAGAACAAGGTGATCACCCACGACCACGGCGGCCCGGTCCGCCTCTACGTCGCCCCCATGTACTTCTACAAGTCGGCCAAGTGGCTCTCCGGCATCACGGTCACCGACCAGGTCGAACCGGGTTACTGGGAGAGGCTCGGCTACGACGTCGACGCCTGGGTCGGCCGCTCGAACGGACGTGACGATGAGCCTACGAGCTGAGGCCCCGGCCGCCACGGACCGGCTGCACCGCTTCACCGCCGCCGAACGCTGGGTGCACCGCGCCACGGCGCTGCTGATGGGCCTGTGCGTCGCGACGGCCGCCTGCCTCTACATCCCGCAGCTGGCGGTCCTCGTCGGCCGCCGCGAACTGGTCGTCCGCATCCACGAGTGCGCGGGCCTCGCGCTCCCCGTACCCGTCCTGCTGGGCCTCGCCTCCCGTGCCTTCCGCAGGGACCTCGGCTTCCTGAACCGCTTCGGCCCCCATGACCGGCTCTGGCTGCACGCCGCCCTGAGCCGCGACAAGCGCCGCTCCTCCCGCCCGGCGGGCAAGTTCAACGCCGGCCAGAAGATCTACGCGAACTGGATCGCCGGCGCCACCCTCGTCATGCTCGGCACGGGCCTGCTCATGTGGTTCACCCACCTCACCCCGCTGATGTGGCGGACCTCGGCGACCTTCGTGCACGACTGGCTGGCCCTGACGATCGGCATCGTCCTGGCCGGTCACGTCGGCATGGCCCTGGGCGACCCGGAGGCCCGACGGGGCCTGCGCACGGGCACGGTGAGCCGGGAGTGGGCCAGACGCGAACACCCGCTGTGGCGACCGTAGCCCTGCGGGGCCCGCGCGAGGCACTCCGGCGGCACATCGGAAACCGCCGAGCACGAGCACTGCGGCCGATCGCCGTCGCCGCGGAGCGAACCGCGGAAGCGGCCGCTCCGTGACTCCCGCCGCGACGGTGACCAGCCGGGAAGGCGGAGGCCGATGGTGCGCCGCCGGGCACACCATCGGCCTCCGCCCACTCCCGGATCTCTCCTAGATCACCAACGAGAGCAGCAGGACGAGGCCGCCCCCGACCACCGAGATGATCGTCTCCATCACGGACCAGGTCTTGAGCGTCTGGCCGACGCTCAGGCCGAAGTACTCCTTCACCAGCCAGAACCCGGCGTCGTTGACATGGCTGAAGAACAGCGAGCCCGCGCCGATGGCCAGCACGAGGAGGGCGGTGTGGGCGGTCGACATGTCGGCCGCCAGGGGAGCAACCAGGCCCGCCGCCGACACCGTGGCCACCGTCGCCGAGCCGGTCGCCAGCCGGATCGCCACCGCGATCAGCCAGGCCAGCAGCAGCGCCGGGATCGACCAGTCCTTGGAGATCTCCAGGATCATCTGGCCGACACCGCAGTCGATCAGCGTCTGCTTGAAGCCGCCGCCCGCACCGACGATCAGCAGGATGCCCGCGATGGGCGCGAGGCTCTTCTCGACGGTCTCCGAGAGGCGTTCCCTGGTGAACCCGGCCGGCCGGCCCAGCGTGAACATGCCGACGATCACGGCCGCGAGCAGCGCGATCAACGGGGAGCCGATGACGTCGAAGACGCGCTGGACGGTGTGCGCCGGGTCGTCGACGACCACGTCGACCAGCGCCTTGGCCAGCATCAGGACGACCGGCAGCAGGATGGTGACGAGGGTGGCGCCGAAGCCGGGGCGGTCCTCCAGTTCCGCGGACGGGCGCTGCGGGAGCATCCGGTCGGGGGCCTGCACGTCCACCCAGCGGGCCGCGACCTTGGAGAACAGCGGACCGGCGATGATCACGGTCGGTATCGCGACCAGGACACCGAGGGCCAGGGTCAGGCCCAGGTTCGCGTGGACCGCGTCGATCGCGACCAGCGGACCCGGGTGCGGGGGCACCAGGCCGTGCATCACGGACAGACCGGCGAGGGCCGGGATGCCGATGCGCATCAGGGAGTAGTGGCCGCGCTTGGCGACCATCAGCACCACCGGGATGAGGAGCACGATGCCGACTTCGAAGAAGAGCGGCAGCCCGATCACGGAGGCGATCAGCACCATCACCCAGGGCATCGCCCGCCCGCCGGCCTTGGCGAGGATCGTGTCGACGATCTGGTCGGCGCCGCCGGAGTCGGCCAGCAGCTTGCCCAGGACCGACCCGAGCGCGATCAGGACACCCACGCCGGCGACGGTGGAGCCGAGCCCGGTGGTGAAGCTGGTGATGACCTTGTCGAGCGGCGCCCCGGCGAACGCGCCGAGCGCGAGCGAGCCGATGGTGAGCGCCAGGAAGGCGTGCAGCTTGAACGTGGTGATGAGCAGGACGATGACGGCGATGCCCAACAGGACGGCGATGCCGAGTCGGGCGTGTCCGGACGACGTGATGGGCGCGACGGCGTCCGCTGCCAGCACCTCGACGCTGAGTCTGGTCACGGGGTGTTCCTTGCGGTTATGGGCCAGTTATGGGGACAAACAAAGGGGGGTGTGTCACTGCGGGGCGGGGCCGGGCAGCGCGTCCAGCGCCCGCACGGCCCGTGCGGTGATCTCCTCGGGGCTGCCCGAGATGTCCACGGCGACGCCGGCCTCGTCCGCCTCCAGCGGCTGGAGGGCGGCGAACTGGGAGTCCAGCAGCGCGGTCGGCATGAAGTGACCCCGCCGGTGCGACATCCGGTCCTCGATGAGCTGCCGGTCGCCGGTGAGGTGCACGAAGACAAGGCCCGGGGCCGCGGCCCGGAGCCGGTCGCGGTACGCCCGCTTCAGCGCGGAGCAGCTGACCACGCCGCCCCCCTCCCGGCCGTGCGCCCACGCGCCGATGGCGTCCAGCCACGGCCACCGGTCGGCGTCGTCGAGCGGGTGCCCGGCCGACATCTTGGCGATGTTGGCCGGCGGGTGGAAGTCGTCGCCCTCGGCGTACGGGACGCCGAGCCGGGCGGCGAGCAGGGGACCGATCGTGGTCTTGCCCGTGCCGGCGACGCCCATCACCGCGACGACGTGGGGGGTCCGCATCACTGCCTCGCTGTCTTCCTCGGGAGATCCGGACAACGACACCGGCGTACGGCATCCGGCGTCGGCCTCACTGAAACCCATTAGGTACGACGAATTCAAGAGCCTGTGACATATAAGTCTGACTTTTTCGCCGGTGATCCACTCGGTACGCTGAGTGCATGAGCACACCTGGCCGGGGCCTGCACGGCCGAGTACTGGACGCCCTCGGCCCGGCCATCACCGCCGGTGAGTACCCGCCGGGAAGCGTCCTGCGTACGGACGAGCTTTCCCAGCACTTCGAGGTGTCACGCTCGGTGATGCGCGAGGCGGTGCGGGTCCTCGAATCCATGCACCTGGTCGAGTCCCGCCGCCGGGTGGGCGTCACCGTCCGCCCAAGAGCCGAGTGGAACGTCTACGACCCGCAGGTCATCCGCTGGCGGCTGGCCGGCGCCGACCGCCCGCACCAGCTGCGCTCGCTCACCGTGCTGCGTTCGGCGGTCGAGCCGGTGGCGGCCGGCCTGGCGGCGCGGCACGCCACGGCCGCGCAGTGCGCCGAGCTCACCGAGTGTGCCCTCGGCATGGTGGCCCACTCCCGCGGCCACGAGCTGGAGGAGTACCTGGTCCACGACGTGGCCTTCCACCGCGTGATCCTGACGGCCTCGGGCAACGAGATGTTCGCCCGGCTCGGCGACGTCGTGGCCGAGGTGCTCGCCGGCCGCACGCACCACGAGGTGATGTTCGAGGACCCCGACCCGGCCGCCGTCACCCTCCACGTCCAGGTCGCGGAGGCGGTACGCGAGGGCGACGCCCCCCGCGCCGAACAACTGACCCGCGCCATCACGACGGGCGCCCTCCAGGAACTGGACGTCCTGGCGCCGTAGCGCTACTGCGGCGGGAACACCCCGTCCAGATACACCCAGGCTCCGTCGACCCGCTCGAACCGGCTGCGCTCCTCGAGCGAGCCGCCCCGGTAGGAGGCCCGGAAGGTCACCATGCCGGTGGAGTGGAAGGGGGAGCCCTCGGCCGTCGCCAGGATTTCCAGGCCGGTCCAGCGCATGCCGGGGTCCAGGTCCAGCCGGGCCGGACGGGTCCGGGGGTGCCAGGTGCGCAGCAGGTACGGCTCGTCACGTTTCACGAAGGCGCTGTAGCGCGAGCGCATCAGCGCCTCCGCCGTGGGCGCCGCCGCCTCGCCCCGGTGGAACCGGCCACAGCACTCCTCGTACGTCTCCGCCAGACCGCACGGGCAGCCGGCGGACGGCTGCCGCCGGGAGCGTTTCGGTGTCATGCGCCCGCCCCCCCTACGCCGACTCGGCGTTGGTGGGCGGCTGCGCCGGGCGGGCCGGGACGGCCGGGGCGGGCAGCGCGGGCAGCGCCGCACGGTGCACCCAGGCGTCGAGGAGGCCGTCCAGCGGCTCGTCCGCGAACCGGTTGACGTGGGCCGTGAACATCGCGGTCGTCACGGACCCGCCCCGGTGCAGGCCCGCCCACGCACGCAGCATGTGGAAGAACCGGTCGTCACCGAGCGCGCACCGGAT
Organism: Streptomyces shenzhenensis; assembly: GCF_021462265.1. Lineage (GTDB taxonomy): Bacteria > Actinomycetota > Actinomycetes > Streptomycetales > Streptomycetaceae > Streptomyces > Streptomyces shenzhenensis. The sequence continues at coordinate 123,523 of NZ_JAJONF010000001.1, forward strand.
CGCGTGGACCGTCACACCGCCCCGCTCGTAGAGGCGGTCGTCGAACATCGACTTCTTGCCGGGGGCGGCGATCCGGATGTCCTGCGGCAGCCCGGACAGCAACCGGTGGGCGGCGGCCGCCAGTTGCTGGGCGCTGCGCCCGCCCGAGCGCTCCGACCACAGCCACTCCGCGTACTTGGCGAGCCCCTCGTTCAGCCAGATGTGCCGCCAGTCGGCGATGGACACGCTGTTGCCGAACCACTGATGGGCGAGTTCGTGCGCCACCAGCCGTTCCGAACCCCGGGCCCCGTCCACGTGGTTGACGCCGAACAGCGACAGCCCCTGGGCCTCGACGGGGACGTCGAACTCCTCGTCGGCGACGACCACGGCGTACTCGCCGAAGGGATACGGCCCGAACAGCCGCTGGAACAGGTCCATCATCGCGGGCTGCCGCGCGAAGTCCCGTGAGAACTCCGGCAGCAGATGCGCCGGTATGTGCCCGTGCATCGGCACCCCGCCGATGCCGGGATCGCCCAGCAGCACGGTCTGGAACTTGCCGATCGCGAGGCTCAGCAGATAGCTCGACGTCGGTGCCGCCTGCTCGTACACCCAGGTCGTCGTCGACGCCTTCGCGGTACGGGTGAGCAGCCGGCCGCCGGCCACCACCGAGTACGCCGACGGGCAGGTGACCGAGAGCAGGTACGACGCCTTGTCGGCCGGCCGGTCGTTGCACGGGAACCAGGAGGGCGCGCCCACCGGCTGGCTGGCCACCAGCGCGCCGTCCGTCAGCTCCTCCCAGCCGATCCCGCCCCACGGGCTGTTCACCGGCTTCGGGTTGCCGGACCAGTGGATCTCCACGGTGAAGGCGGCCCCGGCGCGCGGCGGCTTCGCCGGCTTGATCCGCAGCCTGCCGCCCCGGTGCGTCCAGTGCGGCTGGCGGCCGTCCACCCGGATCCGGCCGATCTTGAAGTCGGCCAGGTTCAGCTGGAACTCGGACAGGGCCGCCCGGCCCGCGATCGCGTTGATCCGGGCCGTGCCGGCCAGACGATTGGGTCCGGGCCGGTAGTCCAGCGTGAGCTCATAACGATGCACCCGGTACCGGGGATCGCCGTTGTCCGGGAAGTACGGGTCCGGACCCGCTGACTGCTGCACTGCCACTTCCGCGTCCGCTCCCTGCGCTGTGCTCGAACCGTCTCTCGGCGCACCTGCGCCCGCGGCCACCGGACGGCCCGCGCTCAGGGACGCCATGCCTCGATCGGATTGCCGAGCCAGCGGGTGCCGTCGGGAACCGACTCCGCCGCCATGACGAGGGACGCGGGCCCCAGGGTGGTACGGGCCCCGATCGTGCTGCCGGGCAGCACGATCCCGCCAGGACCCAGTGTGGCGCCCTCACGGAGGACCACAGTATCCGTCCGCAAGATCCGGTCGTGGAAGAGGTGAGTCTGCAGCACACAGCCGCGGTTCACCGTGGCCGCGTCCTCCAGGGTCACCAGATCCGTCTCCGGAAGCCAGTAGCTCTCCACCCAGACGCCCTTGCCGATGTGCGCGCCGAGGCCGCGCAGCCAGGCCGTCATCACGGGAGTACCCGGAACCGAGCCGGCCAGCCACGGCACCGCCAGCACCTCGACGAACGTGTCCGCCAGCTCGTTGCGCCACACGAACGAGCTCCACAGCGGGTGCTCCGCGCTGCGGTGCCGCCCGACCAGCACCCACTTGGCCAGCACCGAGACCAGGCCCGCGAGCGCACCGGCGGCGAGCAGCACCAGGCCCGACAGCAGCGGCGCCCAGCCGCCGAGCGCGCACAGCGCGGCCACCGTCAGACCGGCCAGCGCCACCGAGCACAGCACCGGCACGATCCTGCACGTCTCCACCAGGGCCCGCGCCCACAGCAGCCGCTTGGGCGGCTCGTAGGTACGGCTCTGGTCACCGTCGGCCGCGCTGCGCGGCAGCTTCACCGGCGGCAGCCCCAGGTACGACGTGCCCTTCTTGGCCTTCTTCGGCGTCGCCGAGAGCACCCCGACAAGTCCGCCGTCCGGCACACTGCGCCCCGGCGCGGTCATCCCGGAGTTCCCGAGGAAGGCCCGCCGCCCGATCTCCGCGCGCCCGATCCGCACGTACCCGCCACCCAGCTCGTACGGCGCGGTCAGCGTGTCGTCGGCCAGGAACGCGCCCTCGCCGACCGTCGTCAGGCTCGGCAGCGCGAGCACGGTCGACACCTCGGCGCCCTTGCCGATCCGCATCCCGAGCAGCCGCAGCCACACCGGCGTGACCAGGCCGGCGTACAGCGGAAAGAGCGTCTCGCGGGAGCGGTCCATCAGCTGGGACACCGTCCACGCCTGCCAGCCGGTCCGGCTGTGCGTCGGGTAGGTGCCGGCGCGCAGCCCCAGGCTCAGCAGCCGGACCGAGACCAGGAGCAGCAGCGCGTACGCCAGCCCGAACGCCAGCGTGGCCGGGACCAGCGCGGCCGCCGCGCCCCGCAGGGCGTCGGCCAGGCCGTCCCCGGGGGCCACGAAACGCCCGGCGGCCAGCAGTGCGGCTCCGCCCGCCAGCACCGGCAGCGCGTTGAGCGCGAAGCCCGTCAGGCCGTACATCACGCGCCAGTGGGTGCCGCGCCGCGGCCGCTGCTTGGGCCAGTTCCGCTTGGCCTTGCCCAGCTTGACGGCCGGGGCGCCGGCCCAGCGCTGGCCGGTCGGGATCTGCCCGGTGACCGCGGAGCCGGGGGCCACCTCGGCGCGCTTGCCGACCCGGGCGCCCGGGAAGAGCATGCTGCGCGTCCCGACGACCGCGTGGGCGCCGATCCGGACCGGGCCGACGACCAGCCGGTCGCCGTCCAGCCAGGAGCCGGACAGGTCCACCTCGGACTCCACGGCCGCGCCCCGCCCGATCCTGAGCAGGCCGGTGACCGGCGGCAGCGAGTGCAGGTCCACCTCGGGGCCGATCCTGGCGCCCAGCGCCCGCGCGTACCGCTCCAGCCAGGCCCCGGTCAGCGTGGTCGCCCCGGCGAACTCGGCCAGCCGCTCCGCCGCCCACAGCCGCAGGTGGACCGAGCCGCCGCGCGGATACGTGCCGGGAGCCACGCCCCGCAGCAGCAGCCGCGCGCCACCGGCCGCGATCGCGATCCGGCCGGGCGGGGTGAACAGCACCACGGCCCCCAGGGCCACCAGCCACCAGGGCGCGGTGGGCAGCCAGCCGTAGCCGTCCAGCACATTGCCGAGCGCGGCGAGGGCCACCGTCCAGCGCAGGCCGAGCAGGGTGAACAGGGGAAGCAGGAGCAGCAGCTGCACGAACTGGGCGGCGCGCGGCACGGGCCCGATCGTGCGCTCGGCGCCGTCGTCCTGCGCGGACTGCTCCAGCCGCCGGGCCAGCTTGCGCAGCACCGGCTGCTGGTAGATGTCGAGGACGGCCACGCTCGGGTAGCGGGTGCGCAGCCGGGTGGTGAGCCGGGCGGCGGACAGGCTGCCGCCGCCGATCGCGAAGAAGTCGTCGAAGGCGCCGCTCACCGGGATGCCGAGGACCTCGGTCCACTGTTCGGCGAGCCATGCCTCGGTGCCGTACAGCTGCCCGGCCGGACCGACGGTCCCCAGGCTCTCCAGGGGCCAGGGGAGGGCGTTGCGGTCGACCTTGCCTGAGGTGCGGGTGGGCAGTTCGGCGACCGGCGCCAGCAGCGGCACGAGGGCGGCCGGCAGCTCGGCGCGCAGCTTCTCGACGGCCGCCGCGTGGTCCCAGCCGTCCTGGGTGACGACATAGCCGACCAGGAGCTGGTTGCCGCCGCGCGCGGTCCGTACGGCCGCCGCCGCGCCCGCGACGCCGGGGAGCGCCTGGAGGGCCGCGTCGACCTCGCCCAGCTCGATCCGGCGCCCGCCGAGCTTGATCTGCTCGTCGGCGCGCCCGAGGAAGACCAGCCCCTCGCGGTCGGCCCGCACCAGGTCACCGCTGCGGTACGCCCGCTGCCAGCCCAGCGACTCCAGGGGCGCGTACTTCTCCGCGTCCTTCTCGGCGTCGAGGTACCGGGCGAGGCCGGCCCCGCCGATCACCAGCTGGCCGCTCTCGCCCATGGCCACGGGCACGCCCGCGTCGTCCACCACGGCCAGCTCCCAGCCGTTCAGCGGCAGCCCGATGCGGATCGGCTCCTCGCCGGTCATCAGGGCCGCACAGGCGACCACGGTGGCCTCGGTGGGCCCGTAGGTGTTCCAGACCTCGCGGCCCTCGGTCACCAGGCGCTGCGCCAGCTCGGGCGGGCAGGCCTCGCCGCCGAAGATGAGAAGCCGGACGTCGTTGAGGGTCTCGGGCTCCCAGAGGGCGGCCAGGGTGGGCACGGTCGAGACGACGGTGATCTCCTGCTCGACCAGCCAGGGGCCGAGGTCGGCGCCGCTGCGCACCTGGGAGCGCGGCACGGGCACCAGGCAGGCGCCGTGGCGCCAGGCCAGCCACATCTCCTCGCAGGAGGCGTCGAAGGCCACGGAGAGGCCCGCCATGACCCGGTCGCCCGGGCCGATCGGCTCCTCGGCCAGGAACAGCGCGGCCTCGGCGTCCACGAAGGCGGCGGCGCTGCGGTGGGTGACGGCGACGCCCTTGGGCGTGCCGGTGGATCCGGAGGTGAAGATGATCCAGGCGTCGTGCTCGGTCCCGGGCCGGCCGGCGGGCTTCGCGGACTCGCGGCGGACGTCGATGTGCAGACCGGCGCCGAGAACGGCCGCCACCTCCGCCTCACCGAACACCAGTGCGGCCCGCTCGTCCGGGTCCTCGGCGTCGACGGGCACGTAGGCGGCACCGGCGGCGAGGACGCCGAGCACGGCGATGTACAGGTCGTTGGTCCCGGAGGGAACCCGGACGCCCACCCGGTCCCCGAGCCCGATCCCGGCCTCGGCGAGCCGCCGCCGCAGTCGTGCCACCTCGACGGCGAGCGCGCGGTAGGTGAGCTGGGCGGCGCCGTCGTCCAGCGCGGGCTCGTCGGGGTGGGCCCGCACCGTGGCTTCGAACACGTCCACGAGCGTGCGCGGCGAGGCCGCCGGTCCGGCCGAGAACCGTGCCGTGTTCCCGAACTGCTCGCGGATCTCCTCGTCGAGCAGGCCGAGAGCACCGCTCCCGTCAATGGCTGCCATCCGGTCCTCGCGTCTCGTTCCCGGAACCCTCCGGGGCGCCGGCGGATCCCCAGGTCTGCCTGGGATTGTCCGGCTCCGGCTGGGTAACAAGCCGGAAATATTAGTACGACGCTAGGCTTCCGCTCCTCCGGCAGCCACCCGGAGGCAGCCGTTCGGAGCAGGCCCTCGACTCTTGAGCAAGCCCTGACCAGGGGTTATCCGCCCACGGGAGAGATGGGACACACAGCGTGAGGCAGGCCAACTCCACGTGTCCGGCGGCGCCTGCGGCAACGGCCGGCCCCGCGGCGAGGAGGGGAGAACGCCGCGGAACCGGCCGTCACCGTGGGGGTGGAGGAAACGTCACGGGGCGCCGGACGTCACGCGGCGCTGACCTCGGCCCAGATGGACTTGCCCCAGGGCAGATTGCCCACCCCCCAGCGGCCCGAGCAGAGCGCGTCGAGGATGAGCAGACCGCGCCCGCGGTCCCGTTCGACCGAGATGGGGCGCAGCCGGGGGTGGCGGCCCAGCGGGTCGTGCACCTCGACCCGGGTCCGGGAGCCGTCGGTGTCGATGACGAGACGGACCGGGTCGTCCGGATCGGTCTCGTAGCGCAGGGAGTTGGTGACCAGCTCGCAGGTGACCAGGGCTACCGCGTCGATGTGGTCACGGGAGGCGTCAGGGGTGTGGTGCGCGATGAAGTCGCTCACGAACAGCCGGGCGGCCTTGGCCGACTGAGGCTCGCTGGCCAGTAACAGAACCGGCGGCGGGGCGACTTGCACGGCGCGGGGTTCGGTCGTGGTGCTCCGCTGGCGTTCGATCATGTGCATCCCCTCACGGGCATGTCCCAACGCAGGCACGGTGGTTCGCCATGCGAGTGCGGTCACTGTCGTATTTCCCGGATTCATGGTGCCTTCACGGCACAGTCGATCGCAATACGTACCACGGGATGTGAAATATTGCGCATCGAGTCGAGAGAGTTGCGAGACAAGCCTTCAGCCGGTGGCGGGGGTCGGGGCGGCACGGGCAGACTGTCGGGCAGTTCACCGGACAGAAGGGGGAACCCGTGAGCACGCCCACGGTGCGCCGGCGACGGCTCGGTGCGAAGTTGCGTGAACTGCGCGGCGAACTCACTCTCGACGAGGTCGCCGAGCACTCCGCAGGCGCGTTCGTCTCCTCCAAGCTCTCCCGGATGGAGACCGGCAAGACGGCCCCCAAGGCAGCGGACATCGAGGCGCTGCTCCACCTGTACGGCGAACTCGGCCGTGACGTCAGCGACGAGCTGCGCGCGGCCCTGATCACGCTCACCAAGGAAGGCGGCCGGCGCGGCTGGTGGCACTCGTACCGGGGTGTCCTCACCCCGGTCTACGAGGATCTCATCAGCCTGGAGGCGGAGGCCGAGACGGTCTCCACCTGGCAGCTGGGCATGATCCCCGGACTGCTCCAGACCGCCGAGTACGCCCGCGAGATCATCCGGGCGACCGCCATGTCCGAGGCGGTCGAGGCACGGGTCGACGCGCTGGTCGAGGTACGGCTGGCACGCCAGGCCGTCCTCACCCGGGACAGCGACCCGTTGGCCCTCTGGGCGATCATCTCCGAACAGGCCCTGCGCTCCACCACCGAGGATCCCGCCCTGATGTACGAGCAGTTGGGGCGCCTGCTTACGATGGGGCGGCGCCCGAACATCAACATCCAGGTGTTGCGATCGGACGCTCCCCTGCACGCCGGGCTCACCGGCACCTTCAGCATCCTGGGCTTCGGTCCGCACACGGACCTGGACGTCGTCCACCAGGAAGGGCTGACCTCCGCCCTGTACATCGAGGAACGTGATCGGGTCTCCACGCACCGGGCCGCGTGGCAACGCCTCACGTCTGCCGCCGAGTCCGTCGAGGCGTCGGTGGAACTGATCACCCAGATAAGGAAGAACGAATAAGGAATGAAGCACGCTGACGACGCGTCGACTCTGCCGGTGATCTGGTGGAAGTCCTCGGCGTCCGCATCACAGTCCGACTGCGTGGAATGCGGGATCGTCGACGAGGCGACGGTCGCCGTCCGCGACAGCAAGTGTCCCGACGGACCCGCGCTCCTGCTGGACCGCGCCACGCTCCGTGCGTTCACCTCCACCCTCGCCCACCGTGACGGCCGAATAGGCGGCCCCGTGGACGGCATCGGCTGAGACAGCGCGGCGCCCACCGCGAGGGGTGGTCGCCCGCACTCTGCCCAAAATGCCCGGAAAACCAAGAAACCCCTGCTCAGCAGGGGTTTCTTCGTGGTGTCCGAGGGGGGACTTGAACCCCCACGCCCGATAAAGGGCACTAGCACCTCAAGCTAGCGCGTCTGCCATTCCGCCACCCGGACAAGGTGTCTGTCGTGCGAAGTCTTCCGTGTGGGTTTCCCTCGCGGCGACGAAGGAAACACTACCAGGCTTTCGGGGGCGGCCGATCACACCCCGTTCCGGGGCGGGCGGGCGTGAACGGGCGTGTGACGGGCCGGGACCGGCCTTGGGCCCGGGGCGGGAGGAGAGGGAGGATGGCAGGGACCGGCCGGCAGGGACAGCAGGAGGAAGCAGCGTGAGCGAGACAGACACGGCCAAGGGCGTCACCGGTGAGGACGAGGTCGTGGACCTCTGCCGCGAGCTGATCCGGTTCGACACCAGCAACTACGGCGACCACTCCGGTCCCGGTGAACGCAAGGCCGCCGAGTGGGTCGCGGAGAAGCTCGCCGAGGTCGGCCTGGAGCCCAGGATCTTCGAGTCCCACCCGGGCCGCGCCTCCACGGTGGCCCGCATCGAGGGCGCGGACCCCTCCCGGCCCGCCCTGCTGATCCACGGCCACCTCGACGTCGTGCCGGCCAACGCCGACGACTGGACCCACCACCCCTTCTCCGGCGAGGTCGCGGACGGGTGCGTGTGGGGCCGGGGCGCGGTCGACATGAAGGACATGGACGCCATGACCCTGGCGGTCGTACGGGACCGGCTGCGCAGCGGCCGGAAACCGCCCCGGGACATCGTGCTGGCCTTCCTCGCCGACGAGGAGGCCGGCGGCACCTGGGGCGCCCGGCACCTGGTCGACAACCACCCGGACCTCTTCGACGGCGTCACCGAGGCGATCAGCGAGGTCGGCGGCTTCTCCTTCACGGTGAACGAGCAGCGCCGGCTCTACCTCATCCAGACGGCCGAGAAGGGCATGCACTGGATGAAGCTGAAGGTGGCCGGGACCGCCGGGCACGGCTCGATGATCCACCGCGACAACGCCATCACCGAGCTGTCCGAGGCCGTGGCCCGGCTCGGCCGGCACAGGTTCCCGGTGCGGGTCACCAAGACCACCCGGGCCTTCCTCGACGAGCTCGGCGACGCGCTCGGCACCGAGCTGGACCCGGAGGACATGGAGTCGACGCTGGCCCGGCTCGGCGGCATCGCCAAGCTGATCGGCGCGACCCTCGGCAACACCGCCAACCCGACCCAGCTGAACGCCGGCTACAAGGTCAACGTCATCCCCGGCGAGGCCACGGCGCACGTGGACGGCCGCTTCCTGCCCGGTCACGAGGAGGAGTTCCTCGCCGACCTGGACCGGATCCTCGGTCCGAACGTGGTCCGTACGGACGTGCACTCCGACAAGGCGCTGGAGACCAGCTTCGACGGAGCCCTGGTGGAGGCCATGCAGTCCTCGCTGCTCGCCGAGGACCCGACCGCCAAGGCGATCCCCTACATGCTCTCCGGCGGCACCGACGCCAAGTCCTTCGACGACCTCGGCATCCGCGGCTTCGGTTTCGCGCCGCTCAAGCTGCCGCCGGAGCTGGACTTCGCGGGCATGTTCCACGGCGTGGACGAGCGGGTGCCGGTGGACGGGCTGCGGTTCGGCGTGCGCGTGCTCGACCGTTTCATCGACGCGTCGTAAAGTCCTGGCTTCATATAATCGGGCGGCTGTACGAGGCCGAATGAGAAGAGTGAATGCGACGATAAGCTCGTAGCTCCATTACTCCCTCCTCGTTACTCCAGATGTGATCCGCTACTGCGGATCGCATTGCCAACAAGGAGGAATAATGCTCAAGAAGGTCGTCGCTGCTGCGGCTGCCACTGGTGGTCTGGTTCTCGCGGGTGCGGGCCTGGCTGTCGCCGACTCGGGGGCCCAGGGCGCTGCCGTGCACTCCCCGGGTGTCGTCTCCGGCAACGTGATCCAGCTTCCCGTGCACGTCCCGGTGAACGTCTGCGGCAACACGATCTCCGTGATCGGGCTGCTGAACCCCGCCTTCGGCAACTCCTGCATCAACAAGTGACGCCGGCTCCCTGAGGGGCGTCTTTCCGTCGGCCCCGGAGCGCGCGCCACGCGCTCCGGGGCCGACCGGTTTCTCCGCGGGCTTTTTCGAACGGATGCCCGTGCGGAATGCAAGGTCAGGATCCGAGGCAGGGGAATTCAGAAAATGCGACAGGGTACCCGTAAGGGTCTTATGACAGTGGCCGCGGCGACCGGCGTGATCGCCGCGGCAAGCGGATACGCCCACGCCGACTCGGGGGCGGCCGGTTCCGCCGCCCGCTCGGCCGGCGTGCTCTCGGGCAACACGGTGCAGGCGCCGTTGCACGTGCCGTTGAACATCTGCGGCAACACCGTGAACGTCGTCGGTGTCCTCAACCCGGCGATGGGCAACCGGTGCGGCGGCCAAGGCGGCGCCGGTGGCTCGCACGCCGGGGGCCGGACCGCCGACTCGCCCGGTGTCGGTTCGGGCAACACGGTGCAGGCGCCGATCGACGTCCCGGTCAATGTCTGCGGCAACAGCGTCGACGTCGTCGGTGTCCTCAACCCGGCGATGGGCAACCGGTGCGGCGGCCAAGGCGGCGCCGGTGGCTCGCACGCGGGAGGCCGGACCGCCGACTCGCCCGGTGTCGGTTCGGGCAACACGGTGCAGGCGCCGATCGACGTCCCGGTCAATGTCTGCGGCAACAGCGTCGACGTCATCGGCGCCGGCAACACCGCCGCGGGCAACGAGTGCGCCGACAACGGGGGTTCCGGACACCCGGGCCACCCCGGGCAGCCCGGTGGCGGTCACCCGACGCAGCCGCCCGGCCACGGCACCACCCCGCCCGGCAACCCGGGCACGCCGGGACAGCCGGGGACACCGGGCCACCACCCGGGCACCCCTCCCGCTCACTCCGGGAACAGGACCGTCCCGACCGGTAGCCACGGCGGCATCGTCAGCCCGCTGGGCAGCGCGCCGGTCGCCGCGCAGCTCGCGCACACCGGCGGCGACCTGCCGCTGGGCCTCGTGCTCCCGGCGGGCGCGGGCTCGCTGATCGCGGGCGCGGTGCTGTACCGCAGGGCCCGCGCCACGGCGTAGCGCACGGACGGTGACGCACCGGTGGCGGTGCGTCGAACGGGACGGGCCCCGCGACGCGGGGCCTCCTCCCGTCAGTCGGCCAGTCTCACCATGTGGCACGCACCTGGCGGATGATCCGCCGGCGCAACCGCACCCTGCGGCTGCCGTCGCGCATGAGGCTCAGTCGGTCCAACTCCCAGTGTCTGTACTCGGCATGGTCCGTCAGCAGACGTGTCGCCTCCTTGCGGGACACCCCGCGAGGTACGTACACGTCGACAAATTCGTATTCCGGCATCGCATCTATTGTGCGGGCTGGTGCCCGGTACGGATAGCGTCTGCACTATGTCTGATGCTGCGCAGCCCACCGCTGCCGAGGTACGCGCCGCCGCCGAGGCGGTCAAGACCGCGCTCGACCGCCATCTGGCCGCGGTCGAACGCAGGTCGGGGGAGGACGACCCGGCTGTCTACGAGGCGTTCAACCAGCTTGCTGCGGCCGCCGAGGTCTACGACGAGCTTCTCTACGACCGCTACGACGAAGTCACGCCCTTCGAGATCCCCGGTACGGACGACTCGCTGCCGCCGTACGCGGGCCCCGAGGAACCGAACGCGATCAGCGTGCTGATCCGCCGCGACTACGCCGTGGCCGAGCCGCAGCGGCTGCTGGCGCAGGCCCAGCGGGTCGAGGCGGCGGAGTACAGCGACGGTCCCGGCGCGGACGAGGGCGCCGCCGGCACGATCCACGGAGCCCTGGGGGTCCTGTTCGGCGAGTTCGAGCCGGACGAGATCGCCTCCCGGCACAAGGAGTTCGGCCTGGAGGAGGGCGACTCGACGCTGTGGGTGACCGCGGCGGACGAGCCGGCCGAGCCCGGCGAGTGGCTGGAGGCGCCCTTCGAGGGGGTCGAGCCGCAGCGGGTGGTGTGCCGCTTCGACGTCAGCGCGGTCTTCGACGACGAGGACGACGAAGGCGACGAAGACGACGACGGCGAGGGCGCCGGGGACGCCGACGAACTGGACGACGTCCTCGACCTGGACGAGGACGAGGACCTGGAGCCGTTGGACGCCGAGCGCTGAGCCGACGGCCGGCGGTGCCTTCCGGAGGCCGAGACCGGACGGGCACCGCCGGTCGGCGCCGTCGCGGCTGATCGACGCCGCGGCGGATACGGTCCGGCGGCGGACGGGGATCGCGCGGCGTGGTCGGCGGTGCCCGCGCGGAGCCGCCGGCGGAATCGGTCAGTTCGCCGCGGGCACCTGCGTCCTCAGCAGCAGCGGCAGGCGGGTCGTCCGGGGCTTCGGCAAGGTCTCGGCCACCGCCTTCGGCAGGGCCTGCTCCACGCCGTGGACCACCGACAGATGGCGCTCCGCCCTGCTGAACGCCGTGTACACCCAGGGGCGGCTCAGGGACTGGACCGCGTCGCCGGGCAGCACCACGACCGCCGCCGGCCAGCGGCCGCCCGCCGCCTGGTGGGCGGTCAGGGCCCAGCCGTGCCGGACGGCCTGCTCCACCCGCTCCTTCGGTACGACCACGGGCGTGCCCGCGCACGACAGGTGCAGCCCGTCGGCGTCGGCCTTCACCACCTGCCCCGGCACCGTGCGGCCCGGTACGGGGGAGTAGGCGATCCGGTCACCGGGGTCGAAGCCGCCGAAGCGGCCGGGGCCGGGATTGAGCCGTTCCTTGAGGGCCGCGTTGAGGGCGCGGGTGCCCGCCGCCCCGCCGTGGCCCGGGGTGATCACCACCGTCTGCTCGGCGGGGACACCGATCGCGCGCGGGACGGAGTCGGCGACCAGCTGCACCGTCCGGTGCACCGCCTCGCCCGCGTCCCGTACCGGCACGATCACGACCTCCTTGCCGGGCGCCTCGACCTGGGTGAGCTCGCCGACGCCGATCCCGGAGACCAGCTCGCCGAGCGGGCCGGGGTCGGGCGTGCGGGAGGCGATCTGCGGGCACACGCGGGCTGCCAGCAGGTCGGCGAAGACCCGCCCGGGCCCCGCGGACCACAGCACCGCCGGGTCCCCGCTCAGCACCAGCCGGGCCCCGTCGGGCAGCGCCTCCACGAGCATCGCGGCGCCCTCCACGTCCAGCTGCGGCGCGTCCAGCACGATCAGCAGGTCGAGGTCCAGGGCGCCGTCCGCGTCCCGGCCGGGGCCCACGGCGCCGGACAGCAGGTCGGCGACGGTGCCGACGGCTCCTTCGGCGCCGGTGAGGCGCCGGCCGCCGTCGGGGGTGTGGGTGGCCGCGAAGGCGCGCAGTCCGGCGGCGCGGGCGGCGGTCAGCAGGGCCGCGGGTTCGGCGCGGGCCGCCTCGCCGCCGGTGTGCAGCACCAGCCCGTGCCCGGCGACCGCCCGCGCCAGCTCGGCCGCGCCGCCGGAGGCCGCCGCCGCGGCCGCCTCCCAGGGCTCCGGGGCGTCCTTGGCGAGGGAGCCGACGAGCCGGGCAAGACCGTCGGCGAGGCTCTCCTCGGCCAGCGCGTACCGCTCCAGGGCGGCCAGGATCCGGACCGGCCGCTCCTCCTCGTCGTCCTCGGGCTCCGGGGCGCCCGGATCCAGGGCGTCCTGGAAGACCAGCGCCTCACCCTCCGCGAGCGCGCTCTGCACGGCGGCCTCCGGGTCGGGCACCGCCCGCTGGGCCAGCGCGGCGGTGAGCGCCGGCATCTCCAGCGCGGTGTGCCCGGCCACGGCGGCCTGTTCGAGGAGCCAGCCCGTCACAGCCCGGCCGCGCCGCTCGTCGTCCGGCGCGCACTGGCCGCCGAGCAGCGCCCGCGCGAACCCGTCGGCCTGGTCGGGCCGTACGCCGGCGACCCGGAGCAGCTGCCAGGGATCCTCCCGCAGCAGCGTGTCCGCGCCCTCGCCGAGGACGGCGGCGACCTGGAGGGCGAGCGACTCGGGCGCGCCGCCGTCGGCCAGCACCCCGCGCACCGCCGCGACCGCCTCCGCCGCGGGGCCGCCGGTCATGGCGGCCACGGCGGGCACCGCGGGGGCGGGCGCCGGCTGCGGGCGCCGGACGGCCTCGGGCTCGGGCCTCCGGCGCGGCTCCGGTTCCGGTGCCGCGAAGACGGTGGCCGCCGGCTTCTCGCCGCTCTCCACCGCCCGGATCGCCGCGAGCAGATCCGCCGCCTTCCCGCTGAGCCTGGCCCCGCTCTCGACCGGACCCGCCTTCTCGGCCTTCCGCCGCGCGATCCGCTCCCGCTCCACCCGCTGAGCGGCCAGCTCGGCGGCGGCCTCGGACACCTGAGCTGTGCCTTCGGCCCGGTTCTCGCTGCCGGAGCCGGTGGTGCCGGACCCGGTGGTGTGCGTGTCGGGGGACGTGGCCGGGCCGGCGGTGAGGTTTCCGGTCTCTGTCGTCTCCCCGGCCGTCGTGCCCTCGTCGGCCTCGGCCTCGGACACCTGAGCTGTGCCTTCGGCCCGGTTCTCGCTGCCGGAGCCGGTGGTGCCGGACCCGGTGGTGTGCGTGTCGGGGGACGTGGCCGAGCCGGCGGTGAGGTTTCCGGTCTCTGTCGTCTCCCCGGCTGTCGTGCCCTCGTCGGCCTCGGGCTCGGCGCCCAGCCCCGGCTCCGTGCTCACAGCGTGCTCCAGTCGTGATCGGGATAGCGGTGCACGGGCGCCGACACGTCGTCGAGCGCCCGGCAGATCTCGTCAGGAAGACTAAGCGCCTCCACTGACAACGCCCCCGCGAGCTGCTGCGCGTTGCGCGCGCCGACGATCGGGGCTGCCACGCCCGGCCGGTCCCGCACCCAGGCGAGCGCCACCTGGAGCGGGGTGACCGCGAGCCCGTCCGCCGCCGTCTGCACCGCGTCCACGATGCGGGTGGCGGTGTCGTCGAGGTACGGCTCGACGAACGGCGCCAGATGCTCGGAGGCGCCGCGCGAGTCCGGGGGAGTGGAGTGGCGGTACTTCGCGGTCAGCACGCCCCGGCCCAGCGGGGAGGACGGCAGCAGGCCGATGCCCAGGTCGAGGGCGGCGGGCAGCACCTCGCGCTCGATGCCGCGCTGGAGCAGCGAGTACTCCAGCTGCGTGCTCGCCAGCCGGGTGCGCGTGCCCGGCGCCGCGAGCTGCCAGGTCGCGGCCTTCGCCAGCTGCCAGCCGCAGAAGTTGGAGACCCCGGCGTACCGGGCGCGACCGCTGCCGACCGCCAGGTCGAGGGCCTGGAGGGTCTCCTCCAGCGGGGTGTCCGGGTCGTAGGCGTGCACGTGCCAGACGTCGACGTAGTCGGTGCCGAGACGGGCGAGAGAGGCGTCCAGCGCGGCGAGCAGATGGCCGCGCGAGCCGTTGAAACGCCGGTCGGGGTCGGGGACGCTGCCCGCCTTCGTCGAGATGATCAGGTCCCGGCGCGGCACCAGCCCTTCCATCAGCTGCCCGAGCAGGTACTCGGCCTCTCCGTCGCCGTACACGTCCGCGGTGTCCACGAGGGTCCCGCCGGCCTCCCAGAACGCCTTCAGCATGTCCGCGGCGTCGTGCTCGTCGACGTCCCGGCCCCAGGTGAGGGTGCCGAGCCCGATCCGGGACACGCGCAGGCCGGTACGGCCGAGATGCCTCTGCTCCATGTCAGCCGACATTACTGGCCAGAGCTGGTGCGTTGGGTTGCCTGTGGACAACCGATTTCACCGGGCAGCGGAGCGTTCCGGGAGGCGGGAGCCGACCCGCCCGGGGGTGCGGGAGAGCGTCGCTGGACGGCTCCGCCGCAGGGGCCCGACCAGCCGCCGCCCGCCCGCGGCCGCGAACCGGCCCTCCGTGCCGAAAGCCTCCGCGCTAAGGTCTCTCGCGACAACGACGTTACTGATCGGTAAGGGGAACGGCCATGCAGCTCGGGATCAACCTCGGCTACTGGGGTGCCGGGATGGACGGGGACAATCTGGCCGTGGCGCAGGAGGCCGAGCGGCTCGGGTACGCCGTGTGCTGGGCCGCCGAGGCCTACGGCTCCGACGCCGCCACCGTGCTGAGCTGGGTCGCCGCCCAGACCGAGCGCATCGACGTCGGCTCGGCCATCTTCCAGATCCCGGCCCGGCAGCCGGCCATGACCGCGATGACCGCGGCGACCCTCGACTCCCTCTCCGGCGGCCGTTTCCGGCTCGGCCTCGGCGTCTCGGGGCCGCAGGTCTCCGAAGGCTGGTACGGCGTCAAGTTCGACAAGCCGCTCTCCCGCACCCGCGAGTACGTGGAGATCGTGCGCAGGGCGATGAGCCGGGAACGGCTGTCGTACGAGGGCGAGCACTGGACGCTGCCGCTGCCCGGCGGTCCCGGCAAGCCGATCAAGCTGACCGTGCACCCGGAGCGCGAGCACATCCCGGTCTACATCGCCGCCATCGGCCCGAAGAACCTGGAGCAGACCGGCGAGATCGCCGACGGCGCGCTGCTGATCTTCCCCTCGGCCGAGCATCTGGAGGAGACGGCGGTCAAGTACCTGCGCGCGGGACGGGAGAAGGCGGGCAAGACCCTCGACGGGTTCGACATCTGCCCGACGCTGCCGCTCGCCGTCGGCGACGACAAGGACGTCGCCACCCTCGCCGACACCTTCCGGCCCTACACCGCGCTCTACGTCGGCGGTATGGGCAGCCGCAAGCAGAACTTCTACAACCAGCTCGCCCGGCGCATGGGCTACGAGCGGGAGGCCGCCGAGATCCAGGACAAGTACCTGTCCGGGGACAAGAACGGGGCCGCCGCGGCCGTACCGCAGGAGCTGATCGACCAGACCACGCTGCTCGGGTCCGTGGAGCGGATCGCCGACCGGATGAAGGCCTACGCGGCCGCCGGGGTCACCACGCTCTCCCTCGCGCCCGCCGGCTTCGCCCTGGACGAGCGGCTCGCCTCGCTGCGGGCCGGCGCGGAGGCCCTGGAGCGCGCCGGGCTCGCGTGAGCGCCTGAGGGGAAGTCCGCGGCCGTGGTGGGGGCTCGGGGGGGCTTCCCCGCCACGGCCGCCACGCGGAACAACGCGCCGGATCCCACGCGGTTACGCCTCGCGGGGCCCCGGTGGTCCTCCTTTCGGCCGAGTGTTCCCGTACCCCCTGTTGCAGTGACTCCGATGCGGCATTTGACTCGTTCTTTGCGGGTTTGGTGAGTCCTCCAGAGAGGTGCCCACGATGCTGTCAGCCAGGAGTCTGTTCCAGGAGATCCTCGACAACGACGAGTCCTTCCGGCTCTTCTGCTCCATCGCGGCCAGCGGGGAGTCCCAGGGCGGCTGGGAGAACGGGCGGATCGCCGCGCTGGTACCGGCGAGCGAACGCGGCCTCGCCACGAAGATCACCCGCCACGGCGCCGACGAGGACAAGCACGGGCGCATCTTCCGCGCACTGCTCAGGAAGCGCGGGCTGACACCCGTCGCGGTACCGGCCGACACGGACTACACGATGATCCTGGAACGGCACGGCATCGGGCTCGCCCACCAGCGGCTCAGGGCCGACCGGCCGCTCACCGTCCCGGACATCGTCACCTACCTCGCCCACAGCCGGGTCACCGAGCAGCGCGCCTCCGAGCAGATGGCGCTGCTGCGCCGGTACTTCGCCGACCACCCGGACGTGGGCCGCGCGGTGCGCATGATCTCCGGTGACGAGGACAACCACCTCGCCTACTGCCACGAGGAACTGCTGCGCCTGGCCGCCGCCGGGCACGGCCACGCCATCCAGCGCACGCTCCGCGCCTGCGCCCTCGCCGAGATCCGCGTCTACCGGGACGTCAGCCTCGCCGTCATGGCCCACATGGGCCGCATCCTCGGCTGGCCCAAGGCCACCTCCGCGCTCCTGGCGCTCGGCATCCACGCCGTCTACGCCTACGAACGCGCCGCCGGCTGGCGCCGCATGGTCCGCCTGCGGATGCCGGAGCGCCGCAACGCCCTGGGCGGCCCCGCGGCCGCCGCCCCCGAGTTCGCCTGACCCGGCGGGCCGCGACCGTCCCTCACATCCACCCGCGGCGCTTGAAGAGCCGGTACAGCACCGCCTCCAGGAACGCCATGATCATGATCACCGCCGGGTACGACCAGATCCAGTGCAACTCGGGCATGTGGTCGAAGTTCATGCCGTAGATCCCCGCGATCATCGTGGGGACCGCGGCCATGGCCGCCCACGCCGAGATCTTCCGCATGTCGTCGTTCTGCCGCACGCTCATCTGCGCGAGATGGGCGCTCAGGACGTCCGACACCAGCCGGTCCAGGCCCTCCACGCTCTCGTTCACCCGCATCAGATGATCGTTGACGTCCCGGAAGAACGGTCGGGCCGACTCCTGCACGAAGGGCACGGCCACACCGCTGCCGTACGAGCCGACTCCGGCCAGCTTGGTCATCGGCACGGCCAGCGGCACCGTCGCCCGCCGGAACTCCAGGATCTGCCGCTTGAAGGTGTAGATCCGCGACGCGGTGTGCCGGGAGCCGCCGCCGCTGGGCGAGAACACCTCGGTCTCCAGTTCCTCCAGGTCGCTCTGCAGCTCGGTCGCGACCTCCAGGTAGTGGTCCACGACGGCGTCGGAGATCGAGTACAGCACGCCGGTCGGCCCGTGCCTGAGCATCTCGTGCTGCTCCTCCAGATGCCGCCGGACGTCCCCGAGCGGCGACGGCGTCCCGTGGCGCACGGTCACCACGAAGGAGTCCCCGATGAAGATCATCAGCTCGCCGGAGGTCACCGTGTCGCTCTTCGGCTCGTAGTTGACCGGCTTCAGGACGACGAACAGCGAGTCGTCGTACACCTCCAGCTTGGGCCGCTGGTGGGCGCTCAGCGCGTCCTCGACGGCTGGGGGCACCTCCCATGCCCGTTCAGGGCTATGGGGGAGGATGCAGCCCGAACTCGTCGGTGACCAGGTCGAACTCGCGTTCCGTCGGCTCGTGCAGGCCGATCCACAGAAAGCTGTCGCCACGCCCGCGTGCCTCCGCGAGGGCGTCGGAGAAGTCCTGCGGTGTCTCGGTCCTTCGCCCGTCCCGGTAGATGGCGCAGTCGACGATCACGGAGCGTATTCTCCTGTCGCCCGCGCGCCTGTGCACTCCGGCGTGCGCCTACCCTGGGCCGCATGCCCACGCTGATCCTCGTAAGGCACGGACGTTCCACGGCCAACACCTCGGGTGTGCTGGCCGGCTGGACGCCGGGCGTCGCCCTCGACGAGCGGGGAGCCGCCCAGGCCGCCGCGCTGCCCGGCCGGCTCGCCGGGCTGCCGATCTCCGAGATCGTCACCAGCCCGCTGCAGCGCTGTCAGGAGACGGTCCGCCCCCTGCTCGACGCCCGCCCCGAACTCACCGCGCACACCGACGAGCGGATCGGGGAGGCCCACTACGGCGACTGGTCCGGCCGCAAGCTCGCCGAACTCAACGACGAACCGCTGATGGAGGTCGTCCAGGCCCATCCCTCGGCGGCCGCGTTCCCCGGCGGCGAGTCCATGCGGGCCATGCAGACCCGTGCCGCCGAGGCGGTACGCGAGTGGAACGCGCGCGTGGCGCGCGACCACGGTTCGGACGCCGTCTATCTCATGTGTTCGCACGGTGACATCATCAAGTCCCTTGTCGCGGACGCGCTCGGCCTGCATCTCGACCTCTTCCAGCGGATCTCCGTCGAACCGTGTTCCATCACAGCGATCCGTTACACCCGCCTCAGGCCGTTTCTCGTTCGTCTCGGGGACACCGGGGATTTGGCCTCCCTCGCCCCCCGCGAGGAACCCCCCGGGGAGGACGCCCCGGTCGGTGGCGGCGCCGGCGCGCCGTGATCGTCGGCCGCAGTAGGGTGAAGCGATCCACGTAAGCGGCCCCCGGCCGCGTCGTCGCCCTCCCGAAACCCACGCACTCTCGATTCCCATGGAGACAGGACGTGTCCCGTCAGGTGTTCCTCTACGATCCGCCGGACCGCTTCGTCGCAGGCACGGTCGGAATGCCCGGACGCCGTACGTTCTTCCTCCAGGCCACGGCCGGCCCCCGGACGACCAGCGTGGCCCTGGAGAAGACTCAGGTCGCCGCACTCGCCGAACGCATGGACGAACTCCTCGACGAGGTCGTGCGCCGCAGCGGCGGCAACGCGGCCGTGCCGGCCGTGGTACCCAACGAGGTGGCCGACACCGCCCCGCTGGACACCCCCATCGAGGAGGAGTTCCGCGTCGGCACCATGGCGCTCGCCTGGGACGGCGAGGAAGAGCGCATGATCGTCGAGGCGCAGGCCCTCGTGGAACTGGAGGCCGATTCCGAGGAGGACCTCGCCGAAGCCGAGGAGCGGCTCCTCCAGGACGAGGAGAACGGGCCCCCGATGCTGCGGGTCCGGCTGACCGGCGCGCAGGCCAGGGCCTTCACCAAGCGCGCCCTCGACGTCGTCAACGCCGGGCGGCCGCCGTGCCCGCTGTGCAGCCTCCCGCTCGACCCGGAAGGACACGTATGTCCGCGCCAGAACGGATACCGCCGCGGAGCGTGACCGCTGCCGAGCTGCTCGCCCACGGTGAACTGAAGGTGCGCGGCCGCATCCGCGACGCCTCCAACGCGGCGCTGTTCTGCACGGTCGCGCACGACGGCCAGGAGGCGTCCTGCGTCTACAAGCCGGTCGCCGGGGAGCGCCCGCTGTGGGACTTCCCCGACGGCACCCTCGCGCAGCGCGAGGTGGCCGCCTACGAGGTCGCCGCGGCCACCGGCTGGGACCTGGTCCCGCCCACCGTGCTGCGCGACGGCCCGTACGGCGAGGGCATGGTCCAGCTGTGGATCGAGGTGTCCCCCGATGCCGCCGACCTGCTCGCCCTGGTCGACGCGGAGGAACCGGAGCCCGGCTGGAAGGCCATCGGGTTCGCCGACGTCGGCGACGGCAGGACGGCCCTGCTGGTGCACGCCGACGACGAACGGCTGCGCCGGCTCGCCGTCCTCGACGCCGTCGTCAACAACGCCGACCGCAAGGGCGGCCACCTGCTGCCCACCGCCGACGGCCGCCTGTACGGCATCGACCACGGCGTCACCTTCAACGTCGACAACAAGCTGCGCACCCTGCTGTGGGGCTGGGCGGGGGAGGACCTGACCGGCGACGCCGTCGAAGTCCTCAGGAAGCTGCGTGAGGCCCTCGGCGGGCCGCTGGGGACCCGGCTGGCCGAACTGATCACCACAGCCGAACTGGACGCCACACGCGCGCGTGTCGAGACGTTGCTCACCACCGGGAAACACCCGGAACCGAGCGGCGAGTGGCCGGCCATCCCCTGGCCGCCCGTATAGCCCTCACCAGCACACTCCGGCCCCGAGATCAAGAGCGCCTTCCCGGTCGTCCGGTTCGTATACCGAACTCGGGTCCGGTTACGCTCATGTACATGCATGCCTGGCCCGCTTCCGAGGTCCCCGCCCTGCCTGGTCAGGGCCGCGACCTGAGGATCCACGACACCGCGACCGGCGGTCTGGTCTCCCTCGACCCCGGTCCCGTCGCCCGTATCTACGTCTGCGGCATCACGCCGTACGACGCGACCCACATGGGGCACGCGGCGACCTACAACGCGTTCGACCTGGTTCAGCGCGTGTGGCTCGACACCAAGCGGCAGGTGCACTACGTCCAGAACGTGACGGACGTCGACGACCCGCTCCTGGAGCGCGCAGAGCGGGACGGCGTCGACTGGGTCGCCCTCGCCGAGCAGGAGACGGCCCTCTTCCGCGAGGACATGACCGCCCTCCGGATGCTCCCGCCGCAGCACTACATAGGCGCCGTCGAGGCCATACCCGGCATCGTGCCGCTGGTCGAGCGGCTGCGCGAACTCGGTGCGGCCTACGAACTCGAAGGCGACATCTACTTCTCCGTCGAGGCCGACCCGGACTTCGGCAAGGTCTCGAACCTCGACGCGGCCACCATGCGGCTGCTCTCGGCCGAACGCGGCGGCGACCCCGACCGCCCCGGCAAGAAGAACCCCCTCGACCCGATGCTGTGGATGGCCGCCCGCGAGGGCGAACCGAGCTGGGACGGCGGCTCCCTCGGCCGTGGCCGCCCCGGCTGGCACATCGAGTGCGTGGCGATCGCCCTCGACCACCTCGGCATGACCTTCGACGTCCAGGGCGGCGGCTCCGACCTGGCCTTCCCGCACCACGAGATGGGCGCCTCGCACGCCCAGGTGCTCACCGGCGAGTTCCCGATGGCCAAGGCGTACGTCCACGCCGGCATGGTCGCCCTCGACGGCGAGAAGATGTCCAAGTCCAGGGGCAACCTGGTCTTCGTCTCCCAGCTCCGCCGGGACGGCGTCGACCCGGCCGCCATCCGCCTCGCGCTCCTCGCCCACCACTACCGCGCCGACTGGGAGTGGACCGACCAGGTCCTGCGGGACGCCGAGGAACGCCTCACCCGCTGGCGCACGGCGGTCTCCCGCCCGGACGGCCCGCCGGCCGAGGCCCTGGTGGAGGAGATCCGCGAGGCCCTCTCCGACGACCTGGACGCCCCGGCCGCGCTCGCGGCGGTCGACCGTTGGGCGGTCCGCCAGCAGACGGAGGGCGGCGCGGACACGGGCGCACCCGGCGTCGTGTCGCGAGCGGTCGACGCCCTGCTGGGCGTGGCCCTTTAGGAGACGCCGACACCCGCGCCCCTTCTTGGGGGGGGCGCGGGGCTGCGCCGATGTGCGGCTCCGCCGCGTGGGCGCGCTCAGCCCGCCGAAACCCTGTCGTGAAAGGGGCGGTACGCGCACACGCGTACCGCCCCTGTTTCAGTCCTCGGAGGTGTCCTCGCCGTCCGACCCCTGGTCCCCGGCGTCGCCGGTCCCCCCGGAGTTCTCGGCGCTCCCGGGAGTGTCGGGCTTCGGCGGCCTTGGCGGCCGGGTCCGGCCGCCGGGGCTGTCCCGCAGGTAGGACGGGGCGTCGCCGCCGTCCGCCGTGGCGTGACCGCCGGGCGGGCTCACGTCCCGGCGCCGCAGGTAGCGCTCGAACTCGCGGGCGATCGCCTCACCCGACGCCTCCGGAAGCTCGGCGGTGTCCCGGGCCTCCTCCAGGGTCTGCACGTACTCGGCGACCTCGCTGTCCTCCGCGGCCAGCTGGTCCACCCCGACCTGCCAGGCGCGCGCGTCCTCGGGCAGCTCACCGAGCGGGATCCGCAGGTCGAGCAGGTCCTCCAGCCGGTTCAGCAGTGCCAGCGTGGCCTTCGGGTTGGGCGGCTGGGAGACGTAGTGCGGGACCGCGGCCCAGAGCGAGACCGCCGGGACACCCGCGTGCGTGCACGCCTCCTGGAGGACGCCGACGATGCCCGTCGGGCCCTCGTACTTGGTCTCCTCCAGGTCCATCCGCTGTGCCAGGTCGGAGTCCGAGGTGACGCCGCTGACCGGCACCGGACGCGTGTGCGGGGTGTCGCCGAGCAGCGCGCCCAGCACGACCACCAGCTCGACGCCCAGCTCGTGGGCGAAGCCGAGCAGCTCGTTGCAGAACGAGCGCCAGCGCATGGACGGCTCGATGCCTCTGACCAGTACCAGGTCGCGCGGCTTGTCACCGCCGACCCGGACCACCGACAGCCGTGTCGTCGGCCAGGTGATCTTGCGCACGCCGCCGTCCATCCACACCGTGGGGCGGTTCACCTGGAAGTCGTAGTAGTCCTCGGCGTCGAGCGCCGCGAACACCTCGCCCTTCCACTCCCGCTCCAGATGCGCGACCGCGGTGGAGGCGGCGTCGCCGGCATCGTTCCACCCTTCGAACGCGGCCACCATGACTGGGTCGATCAGCTCGGGAACCCCCTCCAGCTCGATCACCCAGCGCCTCCTTCCGACGTGCCCTCGCGTACGCCCCAACCTTACGGCGTGAGGCGGGGGCGCCCGCAGCCCCCTTGCACGGGGGAGTGAACGGATCACTGCCCCGTTCGCCGCCCTCGAACACCCTTGATCACCCTCGATCCGGGGAAGCCGGGAAGCGCCTCACAGACTGCTGCGCAGCCACTGCTCGACGCTCGCGATGTGCACGGTCGCCCAGGACCGGGCCGCCTCCGCGTCCCGGTCGCGCAGCGCGGCCAGGATCGCCCGGTGCTCCCGCAGGGTCCGGGCGACCGCGTCCTCCTGGGTCAGGCCGCGCCAGATCCGGGCCCGGGTGGTCGGCCCCGACAGTCCGTCAAGCAGCGAGCACAGCACCGAGTTTCCCGAGCTCTGCACGATGCCCCGGTGGAACTCCAGGTCCGAGGCGACCAGTTCCTCCACCGAGGGCGCGGCGCCGAGCGCGTCCAACTGGGTTTCCAGCGCGTCCAGTTGCTGTTCGCTGATCCGGGAGGCGGCCATCGCGGTCGCGGCCGGCTCCAGGATCCGGCGCACCGCGAGGAACTCCAGGACCGTGTCGTCACGGTGGAAGTCGACGACGAAGCTCATCGCCTCGAGCAGCAACTGCGGGTCCAGGCTGGTGACGTACGTGCCGTCGCCCTGCCGGACGTCCAGGATCCGGATCAGCGACAGGGCCCGTACCGCCTCCCGCAGCGAGTTGCGGGACAGACCCAGTTCGGCGGCGAGCTCGCTCTCCTTGGGCAGCCGGTCCCCGGGGCGCAGCGCACCGGAGACGATCATGTCCTTGATCTTCTCGATCGCCTCGTCGGTGACTGCCATACCGGTCTCCCTGTCACTCAGACATCCGATGTCTCAGCCACAATATGCGACCCGGCCAGGCGTCCGCGGCACGCCGAGAGGGCGGCTCCCCACAGCGGAGGAGCCGCCCCCTCACAGACCCGTCCCGGTACGGCGGGGCCGGGGCCGCGGCGGGTGCCGGGTGGTCGGGGAGGACCCGGCACACCGCCCGTATCGCGTGGTCCTTCGGCGAACCCGGCGGGCTACTTCTTGTCGAGCAGGTCCTGGACCTTGGCCCGGACGTCGTCCGTGGCCAGGCCGCGGATCGTCAGGGTGGTACGGCGGCGCAGCACGTCGTCCGCGGTCTCGGCCCACTCGTGGTCGCGGGCCCAGACGACCTGCGCCCAGATCTCCGGGGCGTCCGGGTGGACGCGCTCGGCGAACCGCGGGTCCTCGTTGGCGATACGGGCGATGTCGAAGGCCAGCGAGCCGTAGTGGGTGGCCAGGTGCCTGGCGGTGTCGGCGGCCATCCGCGGGCCCGGGGCCGGGCTGTCCACCAGCAGCCGGTGGGCGACGGCACGGGGGTTGGCGACGCCGGGCAGCGGCAGCTTCTTCGGCAGCGCGGAGACCGGCTCGAAGTCGTCGCCCAGCGGGTGGCCCGGCAGCGCCTCCAGCTTCTCCATGACCGTACGGCCGATGTGCCGGAAGGTGGTCCACTTGCCGCCCGCGACGGACAGCATGCCGCCCCGGCCCTCGGTGACCACGGTCTCCCGCTTGGCCTTGGCGGTGTCACCGGGGCCGCCCGGCAGCACCCGCAGGCCGGCGAAGGCGTAGGTGATCAGGTCGCGCCTGAGCTGCTGGTCCCGGACGGAGAACGCGGCCTCGTCCAGGATCTGGGCTATGTCCTGATCGGTGACGGAGACGTCCGCCGGGTCGCCCTCGTACTCCTCGTCGGTGGTGCCGAGCAGGAGCATGTCCTCCCAGGGGAGGGCGAAGGTGATCCGGTACTTGTCGATCGGGGTGGCCAGCGCGGCCTTCCAGGGGGAGGTCCGCTTCAGCACCAGGTGCGCGCCCTTGGAGAGGCGGATGGACGGGGCCGCGTTCGGGTCCTCCATCCGGCGCAGGTGGTCGACCCAGGGGCCGGTCGCGTTGAGCACCAGGCGGGCGTTGACGCCGAACTCCTCGCCGGAGACCGCGTCCTTCAGATCGGCGCCGGTCACCCGCCCCCTGGTGAAGCGCAGCCCGGTGACCTGGGCGTGGTTGAGGACGACCGCGCCCGCCTCGACGGCCGCGCGGACCGTCATCAGCGCCATGCGCGCGTCGTTCATCTGGTCGTCGCCGTACACCGCGACGGCCTTGAGGTTCTCGGTACGCAGTTCCGGGACGTCCCGCTGCGCCCGGGCGGGCGAGAGCAGGTGACCGACGCCGTCACCGAACGCGGAGAGCGCGGAGTAGGCGAACACGCCCGCCCCGAGCTTCGCCGCGCCGTGCGGCCCGCCCCTGTACACGGGGAGGTAGAACGTGAGCGGGTTCGCCAGGTGGGGGGCCACCTGGCGGGAGACCGCACGGCGCTCGAAGTGGTTCTCCGCCACCAGCTTCACCGCGCCGGTCTGCAGGTAGCGCAGACCGCCGTGGAGGAGCTTGGAGGAGGCGGAGGAGGTGGCGCCGGCGAAGTCGCCGGCGTCGACCAGTGCCACCCTGAGCCCGGACTGCGCGGCGTGCCAGGCGGTGGAGATGCCCAGGATGCCGCCGCCGATCACGAGAAGGTCGTACGACGCCTTGGAGAGCTGCTCCCTGGTCTCGGCCCGGCTCGGGTTGGAGCCGGAGGCCGGGTGCGTACCCAGGGCAGGCACGGACTGCAGGGTGGACTGACTGGTCATGTCGGGTTCTTACTCCTCGTCAGAGCTCGATCGTGAGAGCGTCCGCGCTCTCGTCAGCTCTCGTCGTCGATCCAGCCCATGGTCCGGTCGACGGCCTTGAGCCAGTTCTTGTACTCACGGTCGCGGGTCTCCGCGTCCATGCGGGGGGTCCACTCGGCGGCCCGGCGCCAGTTGGCGCGCAGCTCGTCGGTGCTGGACCAGAAGCCGACGGCGAGGCCGGCGGCGTAGGCGGCACCGAGGCAGGTGGTCTCGGCGACCATCGGGCGCACCACGGGTGCGTCGAGGACGTCGGCGAGGGTCTGCATCAGCAGGTTGTTGGCGGTCATGCCGCCGTCGACCTTGAGGGCCACCAGTTCGTCGCCGGAGTCCTTCACCATGGCGTCCGCGATCTCGCGGGTCTGCCAGGCGGTGGCCTCCAGGACCGCGCGGGCCAGGTGCGCCTTGGTGACGTACCGGGTCAGGCCGGCGATGACACCGCGGGCGTCGGAGCGCCAGTGCGGGGCGAAGAGGCCGGAGAAGGCCGGCACGAAGTAGGCGCCGCCGTTGTCCTCCACGGAGAGCGCGAGCGTCTCGATCTCGGCCGCGGTGGAGATCAGGCCCATCTGGTCGCGCATCCACTGCACCAGCGAGCCGGTGACGGCGATCGAACCCTCCAGCGCGTACACGGTCGGCTGGTCGCCGATCTTGTAGCCGACCGTGGTCAGCAGGCCCGCGTAGGAGTTGATGATCTTGTCGCCGGTGTTCATCACCATGAAGGTGCCGGTGCCGTAGGTCGACTTGGTC
Organism: Streptomyces shenzhenensis; assembly: GCF_021462265.1. Classification (GTDB taxonomy): domain Bacteria; phylum Actinomycetota; class Actinomycetes; order Streptomycetales; family Streptomycetaceae; genus Streptomyces; species Streptomyces shenzhenensis. Next base: position 149,975 of record NZ_JAJONF010000001.1, read on the forward strand.
TCGCCCTCGGAGAAGCAGGTCTGGCCGAACAGGGCCGCCTGCTGGTCGCCGAGCGCGGAGGCGACCGGGATGCCGCCGAGCAGCTCGCCGAGCGGTCCGCCGGTGACCTCGCCGTAGACCTCGGCGGAGGAGCGGATCTCGGGGAGGATCTGCAGCGGTACGCCGATGGACTCGGCGATCTTCTCGTCCCACTGCGTGGTGTGCAGGTTCATGAGGAGGGTGCGGGAGGCGTTGGTCACGTCGGTGACGTGCTTGCCGCCGTTGACACCGCCGGTCAGGTTCCAGATGACCCAGGTGTCCATGGTGCCGAAGAGGATGTCGCCCGCCGCGGCGCGCTCCTTGAGGCCGTCGACGTGGTCGAGCAGCCAGCGGGCCTTGGGGCCGGCGAAGTAGGAGGCCAGCGGCAGGCCGGTCTCGCGGCGGAAGCGGTCCTGGCCGACGTTGCGGCCGAGCTCGCGGCAGAGGGCGTCGGTGCGGGTGTCCTGCCAGACGATGGCGTTGTGGACGGGCTCACCGGTGTTCTTGTCCCACAGCACGGTGGTCTCGCGCTGGTTGGTGATGCCGATGGCCTTGATGTCGGCGCGGGTGATGCCGGCCTTCTGGATGGCCCCGGCGACGACTTCCTGGACGTTGGTCCAGATCTCGTTGGCGTTGTGCTCGACCCAGCCCGGCTTCGGGAAGATCTGCTCGTGCTCCTTCTGGTCGACGGAGACGATCCGGCCGTCCCGGTCGAAGACGATGCAGCGGCTGGAGGTCGTGCCCTGGTCGATCGCGGCGATGAAGGGGCCTGCGGTGTGGGCGTCGGTCACTGTGTGCTCCTCAAAGGTCCGTGGTGTGTGGCGGTACGTCTGTCTACGTCTGCTTCGGCGGGGCCCGACGCTTTAAGCGAAGGCGACGTTGTAGATGCCCGCGGCTATGGCTCCGCCGATCAGCGGGCCGACCACCGGGATCCAGGCGTAGCTCCAGTCGGAACCGCCCTTGTTGGGCAGGGGGAGGAGCGCGTGCACGATGCGCGGGCCGAGGTCACGGGCCGGGTTGATGGCGTAACCCGTCGGGCCGCCGAGCGAGAGGCCGATCGAGACGACCACGAGCGCGGTGATCAGGCCGCCCAGCACGCCGAGTCCGTTGCCCTTGTCGTTGAGCCCCTGGGTGAGGACCGCGAGGATCAGCACGACGGTGCCGATGATCTCCGTGGCGAGGTTCTGCACCGCGTTGCGGATCTCCGGGCCGGTGGAGAAGATGCCGAGCACCGGGCCGGCGCCCGCCTCCTGGGCCTCGACGGCCTTGGCCTCGGTGGCCTGCGCGCCCGGACCGCCGACGATCTCCTTGTCGGTCAGGTGGGCGTGGAACTGGCCGTAGTAGGCGACCCACACCAGGGCCGCGCCGATCATCGCGCCGAGCAGCTGTCCGGCGAAGTAGACCGGGACGTTGCTCCAGTCGCTGTTCTTGATGGCGAGAGCGACGGTTACGGCCGGGTTGAGGTGGGCACCGGACAGAGGTCCGGAAATGTAGACGGCCGTCATGACGGCGAAGCCCCAACCGAAGGCGATGGCGAGCCAGCCGGCGTTACGGGCCTTGGAGGCCTTGAGCGTGACGGCGGCGCAGACGCCACCGCCGAGCAGGATGAGTACGGCGGTACCGATGGTCTCGCCGATGAAGATGTCGGAGCTGGACACCCGCGACTCCTTTGTCCTTCGTCCAGGGAAGCCGAACCCCGAGTCCCTTCGGGGTGTTGGCGCCCTCGGGGGTGAGAGCGATGTCGGCCTCTGGCGTTGTCACACTCTAGCGCGTATTGCCGGTAGGTGTTCGACAATGCCGACCGATGGACGGGAGTCTCGCTCCGGCGTTACACGTGCGTCAAGAGTTCCGTTGTTGAAAGCGCGATCGTTATTGATTGCTGCGGCTTGTCGGGGAGTCGGGTTGTCCGCCGGGTGTCCTGCGGTAACTGCACTGATCTGCACTTTTGCGCCGTTATGTCCACCTCAGGGTACGACTGAGGCCGGTCCGCCGACAGGCGAACCGGCCTCGGCCGTCGATCAGTGGCGCGCGCTCAGAACCGGCCCGCGCCCAGGTCCCGCGACACCGCACGGGCGCAGTCCCGCACCGCCGCGATCAGGTCGGGCCGCACCTCCCCGTCCTTGCAGAGCCGTTCCACCGCGCCCGTGATGCCCACCGCGCCCACCGGCATGCGGCGGCGGTCGTGGATCGGGGCCGCGACCGAGGCCACGCCCTCCCAGGTCTCCTCCACGTCGGCCGCGTACCCGCGCGCCCGTGTGATGTCCAGGATGTGCTCGAAGGCGTCCAGGTCGCAGACGGTGCGGTCGGTGAAGGGTTTGCGGTCGGCCTCCAGGGCCTCGCTGTGTGCCACCGGGTCGTACGCCGACAGCACCTTGCCCAGCGCCGTGGAGTGCAGCGGCTGCATGGCGCCGATCTCCAGCACCTGCCGGCTGTCGTCGGGCCGGAAGACGTGGTGCACGATCAGCACGCCCTGCTGGTGCAGCACGCCCAGGTAGACGCTCTCCCCGCTGGAGCGGGCCAGGTCGTCCGTCCACACCAGGGCCCGCGCCCGCAGCTCGTGGATGTCCAGGTAGGTGGTGCCCAGCCGGAGCAGCTCGGCGCCCAGCTGATAGCGCCCCGAGGCGTCGTCCTGCTCGACGAACCCCTCCTGCTGAAGGGTGCGCAGGATGCCGTGGGCGGTGCCCTTGGCGAGACCCAGTGACGAGGCGATGTCCGACAGCCCGAGCCGTCGCTCGCCGCCCGCGAGCAGCCGCAGCATCGCGGCCGCCCGTTCGAGCGACTGGATGTTCCGTGCCATCGCCGTTCTGCCTCCGTTCCCGGTGACCCTCACCGTCACGACGCCGTAACCGTCGTTCGGCAATGCCGAACACTACCGGTCCATGTCGACTCTCCGCTAATGGTCGGTCGACATCCGTTACTTCGCGTCCAGCCGGCCTTGGGTACCCGGCCACCCAGGTCCGCCCCGCAGGATGACCTGTGAGCGGCGGAAACGCCATGGTGGGCCTCATACTGCCGCCCCCGGCTCACTCGTCCGCCACGTGGACGCCCTGCCCATCCAAGCCCACTCCCGGCTAGGCTGGCGCGGTGCGTCCACAGCCGGGTCCGCCCGGGGAATCCGCATAGCCGACAGCCGTCGCATCCAAGGGAGCCCTTCATGGCCTCGTTGCCGCCGTCCCCCTCCGCCGACAGCCGGACCCGGGTGTCCGCGCTCCGCGAGGCGCTCGCCACACGTGTGGTGGTCGCCGACGGAGCCATGGGCACCATGCTCCAGGCGCAGGACCCGACCCTGGAGGACTTCGAGAACCTCGAAGGCTGCAACGAGATCCTCAACCTCACCCGCCCGGACATCGTGCGTTCGGTCCACGACGCCTACTTCTCGGTGGGCGTGGACTGCGTCGAGACCAACACCTTCGGGGCCAACCACGCGGCCATGGCGGAGTACGACATCGCCGACCGCGTCCACGAACTGTCCGAGGCCGGTGCCCGCATCGCCCGCGAGGCCGCCGACGACTTCACCGCCCGCGACGGCCGGCAGCGCTGGGTCCTGGGCTCCATCGGCCCCGGCACCAAGCTGCCGACCCTCGGCCATGTGCCGTACGTCACCATCCGTGACGGCTTCCAGCAGAACGCCGAGGGCCTGCTCACCGGGGGCGCCGACGCCCTGATCGTCGAGACCACCCAGGACCTGCTGCAGACCAAGGCCTCCGTGCTCGGCGCCCGCCGCGCCATGACGGCCCTCGGCATCGAGGTCCCCCTCTTCGTCTCCATGGCCTTCGAGACCACCGGCACCATGCTGCTGGGCTCCGAGATCGGCGCCGCGCTGACCGCGCTGGAGCCGCTCGGCATCGACATGATCGGCCTGAACTGCTCGACCGGCCCCGCCGAGATGAGCGAGCACCTGCGCTACCTCACCCGGCACTCGCGCATTCCGCTGCTGTGCATGCCCAACGCCGGTCTGCCGGTCCTCACCAAGGACGGCGCCCACTTCCCGCTCGGCCCCGAGGGTCTGGCCGAGGCCCAGGGCAACTTCGTCCGCGACTACGGTCTCTCCCTCATCGGCGGCTGCTGCGGCACCACCCCCGAGCACCTGCGCCAGGTCGTCGACCGGGTCCGGGACGTCACCCCGCCCGAGCGCAGCCCGCGCCCCGAGCCCGGCGCCGCCTCCCTCTACCAGACGGTCCCGTTCCGCCAGGACACCTCCTACCTGGCCATCGGCGAGCGCACCAACGCCAACGGCTCCAAGAAGTTCCGCGAGGCCATGCTGGCGGCCCGCTGGGACGACTGTGTGGAGATCGCCCGCGAGCAGATCCGCGAGGGCGCCCACATGCTGGACCTGTGCGTGGACTACGTCGGCCGGGACGGCGTCGCCGACATGGAGGAACTGGCCGGCCGCTTCGCGACCGCCTCCACGCTGCCGATCGTGCTCGACTCCACCGAGGTCGACGTCATCCGGGCCGGCCTGGAGAAGCTCGGCGGCCGCGCGGTCATCAACTCCGTCAACTACGAGGACGGCGACGGCCCCGAGTCCCGCTTCGCGAAGGTCACCGCGCTCGCCCGCGAGCACGGCGCCGCGCTGATCGCGCTCACCATCGACGAGGAGGGCCAGGCCCGCACCCCCCAGAAGAAGGTCGAGATCGCCGAACGGCTGATCGACGACCTGACCGGGAACTGGGGCATCCACGAGTCGGACATCCTCATCGACACCCTGACCTTCACCATCTGCACCGGTCAGGAGGAGTCCCGCAAGGACGGCATCGCCACCATCGAGGCGATCCGCGAGCTCAAGCGCCGCCACCCGGACGTCCAGACCACCCTCGGCCTGTCCAACATCTCCTTCGGCCTCAACCCGGCCGCCCGCATCCTGCTGAACTCCGTCTTCCTCGACGAATGCGTCAAGGCGGGCCTGGACTCCGCGATCGTGCACGCCTCGAAGATCCTGCCCATCGCCCGCTTCAGCGAGGAAGAGGTCCGCACGGCCCTCGACCTGATTCACGACCGCCGCGCCGAGGGCTACGACCCCCTCCAGAAGCTCATGCAGCTCTTCGAGGGCGCCACCGCCAAGTCGCTGAAGGCCGGCAAGGCCGAGGAACTCGCCGCCCTCCCGCTGGAGGAGCGCCTCAAGCGCCGCATCATCGACGGCGAGAAGAACGGCCTGGAAGCCGACCTCGACGAGGCCCTGGGGACCCGCCCGGCGCTCGACATCGTCAACGAGACCCTGCTGGACGGCATGAAGGTCGTCGGCGAACTGTTCGGCTCCGGCCAGATGCAACTGCCGTTCGTCCTGCAGTCCGCCGAGGTCATGAAGGCCGCGGTCGCCCACCTCGAACCGCACATGGAGAAGTCGGACGCCGAGGGCAAGGGCACCATCGTGCTGGCCACCGTGCGCGGCGACGTCCACGACATCGGCAAGAACCTCGTCGACATCATCCTGTCCAACAACGGCTACAACGTGGTCAACCTCGGCATCAAGCAGCCCGTCTCCGCGATCCTGGAGGCCGCCGAAGAACACAAGGCCGACGTCATCGGCATGTCCGGCCTGCTGGTCAAGTCCACAGTGATCATGAAGGAGAACCTGGAGGAGCTCAACCAGCGCGGCCTCGCGGCCACCTACCCGGTCATCCTCGGCGGCGCCGCCCTCACCCGTGCCTACGTCGAGCAGGACCTGTACGAGCTCTACGAGGGCGAGGTCCGCTACGCCCGCGACGCCTTCGAGGGCCTGCGCCTCATGGACGCCCTCATCGGCGTCAAGCGCGGCATGCCCGGCGCCGTCCTCCCGGAGCTCAAGCAGCGCCGGGTCCGCTCCACCGCCGCCGTCGAGACCGAGGAGCGGCCCGAGGAGGGGCACGTCCGCTCCGACGTCGCCGTCGACAACCCGGTGCCCACCCCGCCGTTCTGGGACACCCGCGTCATCAAGGGCATCCAGCTCAAGGAGTACGCGAGCTGGCTCGACGAGGGCGCCCTCTTCAAGGGCCAGTGGGGCCTCAAGCAGGCCCGCACCGGCGAGGGACCCTCCTACGAGGAACTCGTCGAGACCGAGGGCCGCCCCCGGCTGCGCGGCCTCCTCGACCAGCTCCAGACGGAGAACCTGCTGGAGGCGGCCGTGGTCTACGGCTACTTCCGCTGCGTCTCCAAGGACGACGACCTGATCATCCTCGACGAACAGGGCAACGAGCGCACCCGCTTCACCTTCCCGCGCCAGCGCCGCGGCCGCCGGCTCTGCCTCGCCGACTTCTTCCGCCCGGAGGAGTCGGGGGAGACGGACGTGGTCGGCCTCCAGGTCGTCACCGTCGGCTCCCGCATCGGTGAGCGGACCGCCAAGCTGTTCGAGGCCAACTCCTACCGCGACTACCTCGAACTGCACGGCCTGTCCGTCCAGCTCGCCGAGGCCCTCGCCGAGTACTGGCACGCCCGCGTGCGCTCCGAACTCGGCTTCGCCGGCGAGGACCCGGACGACATCGAGGACATGTTCTCCCTGAAGTACCGGGGCGCCCGCTTCTCCCTCGGCTACGGCGCCTGCCCGAACCTGGAGGACCGCGCCAAGATCGCCGACCTGCTCCAGCCGGAGCGGATCGGCGTCCGCCTCTCCGAGGAGTTCCAGCTGCACCCCGAGCAGTCCACGGACGCGATCGTGATCCACCACCCGGAGGCGAAGTACTTCAACGCGCGGTGAGGCGTCCGGTGAGGCGTGCGGCGCGCCGAGACACGCGCCACACAGCGCACTGAGCGGACAGGTCGTACACTGGTCGGTCCACAGCAGGCCGGTTCCCCGCATGGGAACCGGCCTGCTCGTCCCTCAAGGAGGTGCGGCCGGATGACCAGCACGGTCCCCGCGCTCGGAACCCGTACGGCGGAAGGCTCGGCACTCCAGGCGGTGCTCCTCGACATGGACGGCACCCTGGTGGACACCGAGGGCTTCTGGTGGGACGTCGAGGTCGAGATCTTCGCCCGCCTCGGCCACGCCCTCGACGAGTCCTGGCGCCATGTCGTGGTCGGCGGCCCCATGACCCGCAGCGCCGGCTTCCTCATCGAGGCCACCGGCGCCGCCATCACGCTCGCCGAGCTCAGCGTGCTGCTCAACGAGGGCTTCGAGGAGCGCATCGGCGCCGCCCTGCCGCTGATGCCGGGCGCCCAGCGGCTGCTCGCCGAGCTGTACGAGCAGCAGATCCCCACCGCCCTGGTCTCCGCCTCGCACCGGCGCATCATCGACCGTGTCCTGACCTCGCTGGGCACCCACCACTTCACCCTGTCCGTCGCCGGCGACGAGGTCTCGCGCACCAAGCCGTTCCCGGACCCGTATCTGCTCGCCGCCGCGGGGCTCGAGGTCGATCCGGCCAGGTGCGCGGTCGTCGAGGACACCGCGACCGGAGTCGCCGCCGCCGAGGCCGCCGGCTGCCACGTGGTCGCCGTCCCGTCGGTCGCGCCGATCGCCCCGGCCGAGCGGCGTACCGTGGTGACCTCGCTGGAAGACGTCGACCTGGCTTTTCTGCACGGTCTGATGACGGAAATGCGCTAGCCGTTCACCCAGCGTGCAAAGGTCATTGGGTGAAATCCCGGGGCGGTTGCTCAACGGAATTCGCAACTGTTCAACAGGCTGAATTCCGATACCTCATCACCGAAATGTGCGTGTGACGTTCCCCACGCGTGCGGCAACTCGACAACGTTGCCCGAGTGTGCAGACCACCCCCGTTCGGGGGGAATCAGGGTGACCTTGTGTCCCGATTGGGGAGACGCTGCACTAATCCTGACGCTGTCGGGTGTTCGTTCTGTCCGCAACCGGCTCCCCTGCGTGATGGGGCCTCAACTCACGCCGCTGCCAACCCTCCTGCGGGCGCGGACTAATCTCGTCGCGAGAACATCACCGTAGCCCCCGTGATCCGCTTCGACACCCCCTGCATGCGGGATACACGGATTCGAACAGCTCTGGAGAACTTCGAGCATGAACCGCAAGACTTTGGTGCTGCCGGCCGTGGTCGGCCTGCTCACTCCCGTGCTCGCCGCGTGCGGTGGATCCGACAGCGGGAGCAGCAGCAGCGGCGCGATCGTCGTCGGCACCACCGACGGGTTCACCGCCACGAAGGACGCCCCGGCACCGCTCGACCCCGCCTACTCCTACGACGTCGGCGGCTGGAACATCCTGCGCCAGACCGTGCAGACCCTCATGTCCCAGCCCAAGGGCGAGGGCGACCCGGTCCCCGACGCGGCGGAGAGCTGCTCCTTCACCGACAGCGGCAGCGAGCGCTACGCCTGCAAGCTGCGCGAGGGTCTGGAGTTCTCCGACGGCAACGCCGTCACCGCCGAGGACGTCAAGTGGTCCATCGAGCGCGCCCTGCGCATCAAGTCGGACAGCGATGTCTTCGCCCTCCTCTCGAACATCGACACCATCGAGACCCAGGGCGACCGCGAGGTCATCTTCCACCTCAAGAGCGCCGACGCCACCTTCCCGTACAAGCTGTCCACTCCGGTCGCGGGCATCGTGAACCCGAAGGACTACGAGAAGGACAAGCTCCGCGACGGCTTCGACATCGACGGCTCCGGCCCCTACACCTTCAAGGCCGAGGTCAAGGACAACAACTTCGTCTCCGGCACCTTCACCAAGAACCCGAACTACAAGGGCAGCGTGAAGGTGAAGAACGAGCAGGTCGTCATGCGCTTCTTCAAGGACGCCGACGCCATGGGCGAGGCGATCAACAAGGGCGACATCGACGTCATGACCCGCAGCATGTCGCCGTCCCAGATCAACAAGCTCGACGCCGGCGACGACTCCAACGTCGACCTCGTCGAGATGTCCGGCCTGGAGATCCGCTACCTCGGCTTCAACACGAACGCGCCTTCGGTCAAGGACAAGGCCGTCCGCCAGGCCATGGCCCAGGTCATCAACCGCGACGAACTCGTCGCCAAGGTGTACGGCTCCCAGGCCCAGCCGCTGTACTCGCTGGTCCCGGCCTCCGTGACCGGCCACTCCAACTCCTTCTTCAACAAGTACGGCGACCCCAGCGTCTCCAAGGCGAAGAACCTGCTGGCCGCGGCGAACATCACCACCCCGGTGAAGCTCACCCTGCACTACACGACCGACCACTACGGTCCGGCCACCAAGCAGGAGTTCGAGGTCCTCAAGCAGCAGCTCGACGCCAGCGGCCTGTTCGACGTCAGCATCCAGGGCACCGCCTGGACGACCTACCAGACGGCCGAACGCAAGGGCCGCTACGACGTCTACGGCATGGGCTGGTTCCCCGACTTCCCGGACCCCGACAACTTCCTCGCGCCGTTCCTCGACAAGGACAACTTCCTCAAGTCGCCCTACCTCAACAGCAAGATCATCAACACTCTGATCCCGGAGTCCCGCCGCGAGGCCGACCGGGCCAGCGCCACCGGCACCCTGACCGAGATCCAGAACACCGTCGCCGACGACGTCCCGGTGCTGCCGCTGTGGCAGGGCAAGCAGTACGTCGCCGCCCGCAACGACATCACGGGCGTCGCCTACACCCTCAACTCCTCCTCCAGCCTCCAGCTGTGGGAGCTCAGCCGCGGCTCCAGCAGCTGACACCCGGTCGGACGACGCGAAGGGCGCCCCTCTCCACCGAGAGGGGCGCCCTTCGCGTCGCACTCACCTGCCCTACTGCGCGCCGGGCCGCACCAGGCCGCTCTCGTACGCGTACACCGCGGCCTGCACCCGGTCCCGCAGCCCCAGCTTGGTCAGCACATGCCCCACATGCGTCTTCACCGTGGTCTCGCTGACGAACAGGTCGGCGGCGATCTCCGCGTTCGACAGCCCCCGCGCCACCAGCTTCAGCACCTCCACCTCACGGTCGGTGAGAGTGTGCAGGGTGTCCGGCACCGGCTCCTCGCCGGACGGCAGATGCGTCGCGTACTTGTCCAGCAGCCGGCGCGTGATGCTCGGCGCCAGCATCGCCTCGCCGTTCGCCACCACCCGGATCGCCTGCACCAGCTCATTGGCCGGAGCGTCCTTCAGCAGGAAGCCGCTGGCGCCCGCGCGCAGCGCCTCCACCACGTACTCGTCGAGATCGAACGTGGTCAGCACCAGCACCTTCGCCGGACCGTCCCGGCCCGGACCGGTGATCTGCCGGGTCGCCTCCACGCCGTCCATCCGCGGCATCCGGATGTCCATCAGCACGACATCGGGCTGGAGAGCGCGTACCTGGTCGAGGGCCTGCAGGCCGTCGCCTGCCTCGCCCACGACCGCGATGTCCTGCTCGGCCTCCAGAATCATCCGGAACCCGGTACGCAGCAGCGGCTGGTCGTCGACCAGTAGGACGCGGATGGCCACGGTGAGTCTCCTTCTGCTAGTCCGCGCCCATTCTGCCCTGCGCCACGTCCCCGGACCCGGCCGACCTCACCGGCAGCGGGTACGGCGGGGGAGTACCGCCGAACTCCGGGCAGTGCGCCTGGTGGTCGCACCAGCCGCACAGCTTCGTCGGGCGCGGCCGCCACTCGCCCGACTCCGTCGCCTGCCGGATCGCCTCCCACAGCGCGAGCAGCTTGCGCTCCACCCGCTGGAGATCGGCGAGGACCGGGTCGTACGTCAGCACGTCACCGCTGCCCAGATAGACCAGCTGCAGCCGCCTGGGCACCACCTTCTTCAGCCGCCACACCACCAGCGCGTAGAACTTCATCTGGAACAGCGCGCCCTCGGCGTACTCCGGCCGCGGCGCCTTGCCGGTCTTGTAGTCGACGATCCGCACTTCACCCGTCGGCGCCACGTCGACCCGGTCGATGATCCCGCGCAGCCGCAGCCCCGACTCCAGCTCGGTCTCCACGAACAGCTCCCGCTCCACGGGCTCCAGCCGGACCGGATCCTCCAGCGTGAACCAGCGCTCCACGAGCTGCTCCGCCTCACCCAGCCAGCGCGCCAGCCGCTCGCCCTGCGGATCCTGCGCGAACAGCTCCCCGAGCTCCGGCCGGGACTCCCGCAACCGGTCCCACTGCCCCGGGACCAACGACTTGGCCCGCGGCACCGTCCGCTCCACGGCGGGCGCGTCGAAGAGCCGCTCCAGGACCGCGTGCACCAGCGTCCCCCGCGTCGCCGCCTCGCTCGGCTTCTCCGGCAGCCGGTCGATCACCCGGAACCGGTACAGCAGCGGACACTGCATGAAGTCACTGGCCCGCGACGGCGACAGCGAGACGGGCGGCCCGGCCGCCCGCGCCGCCCTCACCGTGACCGGCCCTTCCCCCTGCGCGACGACCGCGTCCCCGTCCTGCGAGGCGTCCTCGATGCTGCTGTCCATGACCACAGACCATACGGCCCGCCACTGACAGTCACCCAACCCGCACGACGCCCCGGCCACCACAGGGGGTGCCGGGGCGGAACACGCCACGACGGCCGCATACCATCGACCAGAGACGACGTATCTAACGAGGGGACACCGTGGACGTGAGCGGCGGCAGCGGACAGCCCCGGTCGGACAGCCCCGACCCGACCGAGCACCGCGCAGGGCCCACCGACGCGCGGCCGGACCCGGCCGATCCCCGCGCCACCACCCCCACCGACCAGGCCGAACCGACGCCGGAGACCCCGCAGACACCGAAGCCGGGGGAGACGCCGAAGACACCGAACCCGGAGCACACGCCGGAGACAGCCGGGACGCCCGGCACCGCGGAAACGCCGGAACCAGCGCCCGCGCCACGCGCCGACGCACCCCGTGAAGGCGACCGGCCGGGCCCCGCCCAGTCCGGCATGGCCAAGGGACAGCCGCCGCAGCGGCCCAAGGAACCCGGCGGCGGCCTGCTCATGGGGCGCCCCTTCGGCGTCCCGGTGTACGTCGCCCCCAGCTGGTTCCTCGTCGCCGCCCTGATCACCTGGGTCTTCGGCGGCCAGCTCGACCGCGTGCTGCCCGAACTCGGCGCCGCCCGCTACCTCGTCTCCCTCTTCTTCGCCATCGCCTTCTACGCCTCCGTACTGGTCCACGAACTCGCCCACACGGTCGCCGCGATCCGCTTCAAACTCCCCGTCCGCCGCATCCAGCTCCAGTTCTTCGGCGGCGTCTCCGAGATCGAGAAAGAGGCCGAGACCCCCGGACGGGAATTCGTGCTGGCCTTCGTCGGCCCGCTGCTCTCCCTCGTCCTGTCCGGCCTCTTCTACCTCGCCATGCAGCCCGTCGAACCCGGCACCGTCCCCGGTGTCCTGCTGGCCGGCCTGATGGTCTCCAACCTCATCGTCGCCGCCTTCAACCTCCTGCCCGGCCTGCCCCTCGACGGCGGCCGGATGCTCCGCGCCGTCGTCTGGAAGATCACCGGCAGACCCATGAGCGGCACCGTCGCAGCCGCCTGGGTCGGCCGCGCCCTCGCCGTCTCCGTCCTCATCGGCCTCCCCCTGCTCAACCACTGGGGCGCCTTCGGCGGCAACACCGCGGACAGCAGCGGCATGGACGCCGTCACCGACGCCCTGCTCGCCGCCATCCTCGCCGCGATCATCTGGACCGGCGCCGGCAACAGCCTGCGCATGGCCCGGCTCCGCGAACACCTCCCGGAACTGCGCGCCCGCGCCCTCACCCGCCGCGCCGTCCCCGTCGAGACCGACACCCCCCTCTCCGAGGCCCTGCGCCGCGCCAACGCCGCCGGCGCCCGCGCCCTCGTCGTCGTCGACGCCGACGGCAATCCCCTCTCCCTCGTCCGCGAGGCCGCGATCGTCGGCGTACCCGAACACCGCCGCCCCTGGGTCGCCGTCAGCGGCCTCGCCCAGGACCTCACCGACGGCATGCGCGTCTCCGCGGAACTCGCGGGCGAGGACCTCCTCGACGTCCTGCGCGCCACCCCCGCCACCGAATACCTGGTGGTCGAGGAGACCGGCGAGATCTACGGCGTCCTGTCGGCAGCCGACGTCGAACGCGCCTTCGTCAGGGCGATGGCAAGACCGTCCTGAAACGCCCCGGCCTGAAAGCGCCCCCCAAGGGGCGCGGGGCCTTGTCGATGTGCGGCTCCGCCGCGTGGGCGCGACCAGCCACCCACGACCAGCACTCGACGCACCCACCCTCGGCCCCCCTGCCGGTCAGGCCGGTCAGGCCCCCCGCAGGGAACCGGTAGGCTGTTCACATGTCCGAACCGACCGGTGCCGCCCGCAGGCGCGGGCCCTTCAAGGTCGGGGACCAGGTACAGCTGACCGACCCCAAGGGCCGCCACTACACGTTCACGCTCGAAGCCGGGAAGAACTTCCACACCCACAAGGGCTCCTTCCCGCACGACGAACTGATCGGCGCTCCCGAGGGCAGCGTTGTCCGAACCACCGGCAACGTCGCCTACCTCGCGCTGCGCCCCCTGCTCCCCGACTACGTCCTGTCCATGCCCCGCGGGGCAGCCGTCGTCTACCCCAAGGACGCGGGGCAGATCCTCTCCTTCGCCGACATCTTCCCCGGCGCCCGCGTCGTCGAGGCCGGCGTCGGCTCCGGCTCCCTCAGCAGCTTCCTGCTGCGCGCCATCGGCGACCAGGGCATGCTGCACAGCTACGAGCGCCGCGCGGACTTCGCCGAGATCGCCCAGCAGAACGTCGAGCGCTACTTCGGCGGCCCGCACCCCGCCTGGCAGCTCACCGTCGGCGATCTCCAGGACAACCTCTCGGACACCGACGTCGACCGGGTCATCCTCGACATGCTCGCCCCCTGGGAATGCCTGGAGGCCGTCTCCAAGGCACTCGTCCCCGGCGGCATCCTCTGCTGCTACGTCGCCACCACCACCCAGCTCGCCAGGACCGTCGAGTCCATCCGCGAGATCGGCTGCTTCAACGAGCCGACCTCCTGGGAGACGATGATCCGCAACTGGCACGTGGAAGGCCTCGCCGTCCGCCCCGACCACCGGATGATCGGCCACACCGGCTTCCTGCTCACCGCCCGCCGCCTCGCCGACGGCGTCGAGCCGCCCATGCGCCGCCGCCGCCCCGCCAAGGGCGCCTACGGCGAGGACTACGACGGCCCCAACGCCGACGGCGGCGCCGGCCGCTGAGCCCGCCCCACCGCCCCGACAACGCACGAGCGCCGCGGCCGAGTTCCCCCGACCCCACCGGAACTAGGCCGCGGCGCTCATACGTTGACGCCACCACAGGTGCCATCACAGGGCCCCGCAGACACCAGCACCCCCCCGCCACAGGCGCCGTCGCGGACATCCTCACCGGACCACGGACCCCACCGGCCACGAAAGCCCACCCCGCCGTTCCCACCCCACTGTGACGTGTGGCACGATGCAGGCCACCCCCACCGGCACAGGCCTCACAGGAGACACTCCTAGTGCAGCAATCCGTGGTCCCGGAGCTCGCTCACACCGACACCCGCCCCATGCACTGGCTCGCCACCGCCGCTGCCGTGGCCGGCGTCGTCGCTCTGTCGTCGCTCGTCCAGCCGGGCTCGGCCAAAGCCGCCCAGCCCGCCGCCGCGGCCAAGACGAAGCCCGCCCCCGCGGCCGCCGCGCCGCCCAGCACCACCGGCGTGGACTTCCCCCTCGACTGCGGCCCCGTGAAGGAACTGGTCGTCAAGAAGGCCACCGGCGACCTCGACGGCGACGGCAGACCGGAAACCGTCGTCGTGGTGCACTGCGATTCGGCCATGGGCACCCCGCCCGACGGCGTCTACGTCCTCACCCAGGCCGCCGACGCCACCAGCCCCCGCGTCGTCGCCACCCTCGTCGACCCCAAGGACCGGCTCACCGTGACCGACTTCGCCGTAGCCGGCCAAGCGGTCACCGCCACCCTGCTCGGCTATTCCTCGGACAATGTGCCCAGTTGCTGCCCGGACCTGAAATCCAGCGCCAAGTGGCAGTGGAACGGCCACGCGTTCGTCCGCTCCACCCCGGCGGCCGCCCACAGCGTCTGACGACCGCACCACCGACGGGCCGGCGCGGCCGCCACGCCCGGTGGCCGGAAAATCACTCCGCGTCCGGCCCGTACACCTCGACCCGGTCCGCGACCCGGCGTACATGGATGCACTCGCCCGGACACTCCCGCGCCGAGTCCACCACATCCGTAAGGAGCGGCAACGGCACCGGCACCGTCGCCCCCTTCGCCTGCAGCAGCTCGTCGTCCGCGCCCTTCACATAGGCCAGGCCGTCGATGTCCAGCTCGAACACCTCCGGGGCGTACTGGGCACAGATCCCGTCACCCGTACACAGATCCTGGTCGATCCAGACCTCAAGCGCCTCGCCGCCGGCCAGGGCCTCCTGCTGCACGGTCATCTCTCCTGCCGTCGAAAGCGCCGGCCGGCAGGAGACGGGGATCACCCGCTCCCGCCCCGGCGGGTGTTGAACGCCCTCGACCCTACCTCCGGCCCACAGCCGCCCGCGCACCCTCCCGGCGCACCCCCGCGCACACTCCGGACCCGCGCGCACGGCGCGTCCCACCGCGCGGTACGGCGGCGCTCGGCCACCGCATCGATCGACTTGAGCCAACCCGCGGCCCACCTCCATGATCACCCACCACATCCGGCCGGTCGCTCTGTGTAAGAAATCCGCCACCGGGGCACAACCCCAGAACCGGCACCGGAGCGGACAACTCCGGTCAGTGACGAAGGGTTTTGACCACTCCCGGCCTGGAACACGCCGCTTCTGAAACGCGTTGAGTGGGTATCCACCCGGCACGAGGGAGAACGCAATGGGTGACCGACGACACACCTTGACAGTCTTTGTGATCTAGGGGTTTCAATCGACACCCACCCAGGTAGGGTCTGGAAGCGTCCAGCTCCCCTTGGAGGAGGTGAGGACCGTGGCAGCCCACGACGACGACATGAACCGCGGCATCCGCCCGGGACGGGGGTCCGACGACCCGTCCGAGCAGATCGCCTATCTTGAGCAGGAGATCGCCGTCCTGCGACGCAAGCTCGCCGACTCTCCGCGACACACGAGGATTCTCGAAGAGCGGATCGTCGAGCTACAGACGAACCTGGCCGGCGTGTCCGCCCAGAACGAGCGACTCGCGAACACCCTCCGCGAGGCCCGCGACCAGATCGTGGCCCTCAAGGAAGAGGTCGACCGACTCGCACAGCCGCCGGCCGGCTTCGGCGTCTTCCTCACGGCGAACGAGGACGGCACCGCCGACATCTTCACCGGCGGCCGCAAACTACGGGTGAACGTCAGCCCAAGCGTCGACCTGGACGACCTCAGGCGCGGCCAGGAAGTCATGCTCAACGAAGCGCTCAACGTGGTCGACGCCATGGCGTTCGAGCGCGTCGGCGACATCGTCACCCTCAAGGAGATCCTCGAGGACGGCGAGCGCGCCCTCGTACTGGGGCACACCGACGAGGAACGAGTGGTACGGCTCGCCGAGCCACTGCTGGACGTGAACATCCGCCCCGGCGACGCCCTGCTGCTCGAACCCCGCTCCGGCTACGTCTACGAGATCGTCCCCAAGAGCGAGGTCGAGGAACTCGTCCTCGAAGAGGTCCCCGACATCGGCTACGAGCAGATCGGCGGTCTCGGCGGCCAGATCGAGGCCATCCGCGACGCCGTCGAGCTCCCCTATCTCTACCCGGACCTGTTCAAGGAGCACGAACTGCGCCCGCCCAAGGGCGTCCTGCTCTACGGACCCCCCGGATGCGGCAAGACGCTCATCGCCAAGGCCGTCGCCAACTCACTGGCCAAAAAGGTCGCCGAAGTCACCGGCCAAGCGGCCGGCAAGAGCTTCTTCCTCAACATCAAGGGCCCCGAGCTCCTGAACAAGTACGTCGGCGAGACCGAGCGGCAGATCCGCCTCGTCTTCCAGCGCGCGAGGGAGAAGGCCAGCGAGGGCACCCCCGTCATCGTCTTCTTCGACGAGATGGAGTCCCTCTTCCGCACCCGCGGCTCGGGTGTCAGCTCGGACGTCGAGAACACCATCGTCCCCCAGCTGCTCGCCGAGATCGACGGTGTCGAAGGCCTCCAGAACGTGGTCGTCATCGGCGCCTCCAACCGCGAGGACATGATCGACCCCGCCATCCTCCGCCCCGGCCGGCTCGACGTGAAGATCAAGATCGAGCGTCCCGACGCCGAAGCGGCCAAGGACATCTTCGGCAAGTACCTCACCGAGCGCCTCCCGCTGCACTCCGACGACCTCGGAGAACACGGCGGCAGCAAGGCCACCACCGTCGAAAGCATGATCCAGACGGCAGTGGAACACATGTACGCCGAATCCGAGGAAAACCGCTTCCTGGAAGTCACCTACGCCAACGGCGACAAGGAAGTCCTCTACTTCAAGGACTTCAACTCCGGCGCCATGATCGAGAACATCGTCGGACGCGCCAAGAAAATGGCGATCAAGGACTTCCTCGAACACAACCAGAAGGGCCTCCGCGTCTCCCACCTCCTCCAGGCCTGCGTGGACGAGTTCAAGGAGAACGAGGACCTACCCAACACCACCAACCCCGACGACTGGGCCCGAATCTCCGGAAAGAAGGGCGAACGGATCGTCTACATCCGTACCCTCATCACCGGAAAGCAGGGCGCCGACACCGGACGCTCCATCGACACGGTGGCGAACACCGGACAGTACCTGTAAAACACAGGGCGGCTGCGGGTGCCCTCACCGGGTACCCGCAGCCCACTGTTTTTCCGGCCAAAACCGGAACCGAGGCGAGCAGGGCAATGACGCAAATGATCTCCCCACCAGTGCAAAGGCGTTCTAGGCTCTTTCCTACCGCCGGGTCGCGCAGTGCGGGGACGGGCACCGCACACGCACCGGAGCACCAGCGGTACGCGAGCGCAGCCCCCGACCGAGGGCTCCGCCGGGCAAGGAGGGCCGCATGACCGTACGGCGAGTAATGGGCATCGAGACGGAGTACGGGATCTCCGTCCCCGGTCACCCCAACGCCAATGCCATGCTCACCTCGTCCCAGATCGTCAACGCCTACGCGGCGGCGATGCACCGGGCCCGCCGGGCCCGCTGGGACTTCGAGGAGGAGAACCCGCTACGGGACGCCCGAGGCTTCGACCTCGCACGCGAGGCCGCCGACGCCAGCCAGCTCACCGACGAGGACATCGGCCTCGCCAACGTGATCCTCACCAACGGCGCCCGCCTCTACGTCGACCACGCGCACCCCGAATACAGCGCCCCCGAGGTCACCAACCCCCGCGACGCCGTCCTCTGGGACAAGGCCGGCGAACGCATCATGGCCGAAGCCGCCGAACGAGCCGCCGCACTCCCCGGCGCCCAGCCCATCCACCTCTACAAGAACAACACCGACAACAAAGGCGCCTCCTACGGCACCCACGAGAACTACCTGATGAAGCGGGAAACCCCCTTCTCGGACATCGTGCGCCACCTCACCCCCTTCTTCGTCTCCCGCCAGGTCGTCACCGGCGCCGGCCGCGTCGGCATCGGCCAGGACGGCCACGAACACGGCTTCCAGCTCAGCCAGCGCGCCGACTACTTCGAGGTCGAGGTCGGCCTGGAGACGACACTCAAACGGCCCATCATCAACACCCGCGACGAGCCCCACGCCGACGCCGAGAAATACCGCCGCCTCCATGTGATCATCGGCGACGCCAACCTCTCGGAGACCTCGACCTACCTCAAACTCGGCACCACCGCCCTCGTCCTCTCCATGATCGAGGACGGCTTCATCGCCGTCGACCTCGCCGTCGACCAGCCCGTACGCACCCTCCACCAGGTCTCCCACGACCCCACCCTCAAGCGCCTCGTCACCCTCCGCAGCGGACGCACACTCACCGCCGTCCAGCTCCAGATGGAGTACTACGAGCTCTCGCGCAAATACGTGGAGGAGCGCTACGGCGCCGACGCCGACGACCAGACCAAGGACGTCCTCACCCGCTGGGAGGACACCCTCAACCGCCTGGAACACGACCCCATGAGCCTGGCCGGAGAACTCGACTGGGTCGCCAAACTGGAACTCATGGAGGGCTACCGGCGCCGCGACGACCTGGACTGGGACGCCGCCAAACTGCACCTCCTCGATCTCCAGTACGCCGACGTACGGGCCGAGAAGGGCCTCTACAACCGCCTCGCGGCCCGCGGACGCATGAAGCGGCTCCTCGACGAGTCAGAGGTGGAACGGGCCCGCACCAGCCCTCCTGAGGACACCCGGGCCTACTTCCGCGGCCGCTGCCTTGAGCAGTACGCCGACGACGTCGCCGCGGCCAGCTGGGACTCGGTCATCTTCGACCTTCCCGGCCGCGACAGCCTCCAGCGCGTCCCAACCCTGGAACCACTACGCGGAACGCGAAATCACGTCAAGGAGCTCCTGGACCGCTGCCGTACCGCGGAAGACCTGGTCAGGGTCCTCTCCGGCGGCTGAGCGGGCGCTCGGACCACACCGGGCGACCGGGGTCAAAACCCGGCCGCCCGGGAATCATCGAGTTGGCCCCCGTACGTTGGAGAAACTGCGGGGCCGATGTCGGACCCCGCTTGTAGGGTCTGATCATCACCGATCGGCAGGAAAGCCGACCTGTCGACCCATGTCGGGCGAACTGAGCGGGGTGAGTGTCATGGCAACCAAGGACACCGGCGGCGGACAGCAGAAGGCGACGCACTCCACCGAGGAGGTCGAGGAGCAGGCGGCGGAGTCGCAGGGCTCGGAGGACCTCAAGGAGCGGCACGAGAAGCTGAGCGACGACGTCGACTCGGTTCTTGACGAGATTGACGATGTACTCGAGGAAAACGCCGAGGATTTCGTGAGGTCCTTCGTGCAAAAAGGCGGGGAGTGAAGCCCGTCTAGGCGTTTTCACCTTCAAATTGAAGGTTGCGGGGGGTTGGTGTGGCTGGGGAACCGGACGCGAAGGAATGCAGGAAGTGCAAGCGGGATCTGCCTCCCGCCTCGTTCGCGAGGGACAGGAATCGGCGGGACGGCCTCCAGGTGCACTGCCGGGAGTGCGTGGCGGACTACAGTGCCGCGCACTACCGGCGCCGCCGGGAGGCTGAGGGGAAGGCCGTCCGGGAGAAGGTCGATGTCCCGCACGGGCACAAACTCTGCCGGATGTGTGGCGAGATCAAGCCCTGGAGCGAGTGGCACCGGAATGCCACCGCTTCGGACGGACTCTCGACGCGCTGCAAGGCTTGCCGGGCGGCGAAGGGCCGTCCGGATCACCTCAAGCGCAACTACGGCCTCACCGAAGCCGAGCGCGACGCGATGGTCGTGTCCCAGTACGGGATCTGCGCGATCTGTCTATCTGCCCCACCCGTGCATGTGGATCACTGCCACAAGACGGGTAGGGTCCGAGGCGTACTGTGCTTCAACTGCAATTCGGCCATCGGCAAATTGAGGGATGATCCGGACGCCGCTCGCCGAGCCGCCGCTTACCTGGAAGGAAACTTGTGGAAGCCAACACTCGTAGCACCGGGCGTCTACCAGCTGCCTTCCTGACGCCCGGGTCGTCCTCGTTCATGGACTTTCTCGGCGAGCACCAGCCGGAGCTGCTGCCCGGCAGGAGGCAGCTGCCGCCGACGCAGGGGGTGATCGAGGCGCCGCACGGGACGACGATCGTGGCGGTGACCTTCCCCGGCGGGGTCGTGCTGGCGGGTGACCGCCGGGCCACGATGGGGAACGTGATCGCGCAGCGGGACATCGAGAAGGTGTTCCCGGCGGACGAGTACTCGGCCGTCGGTATCGCCGGCACCGCCGGTCTGGCCGTGGAGATGGTGAAGCTCTTCCAGCTGGAGCTGGAGCACTTCGAGAAGGTCGAGGGCGCTCAGCTGTCGCTGGAGGGCAAGGCGAACCGGCTGTCGACGATGATCCGGTCCAACCTGGGCATGGCGATGCAGGGGCTCGCGGTGGTGCCGTTGTTCGCCGGGTTCGACGTGGACCGGGCGAAGGGGCGGATCTTCTCGTACGACGTGACGGGCGGCCGTTCCGAGGAGCACCACTTCGCCGCCACCGGGTCGGGCTCGATCTTCGCGCGCGGTGCGATGAAGAAGCTGTTCCGTAACGACCTGTCCGAGGAGCAGGCGACCACACTGGTGGTGCAGGCTCTGTACGACGCGGCTGACGACGACTCGGCGACGGGTGGTCCCGATGTCGCCCGCCGGATCTACCCGATCATCACTGTGATCACCGAGGGCGGTTTCCGCCGGCTCACCGACGACGAGTCCTCCGAGCTCGCCCGTGCGGTGCTGGCGCGCCGTCTGGAGCAGCCGGACGGTCCGCGCGCGGCGCTGCTGTAGGTGTCGGCGTTCTTATCAAGGTGATCCCAGTGACTTCGACGGAACCCTAGGGAAGGGGACGGATACCGGTGTCGACGCCGTTCTATGTCTCACCTCAGCAGGCGATGGCGGACCGTGCCGAGTACGCCCGGAAGGGCATCGCGCGTGGCCGCAGTCTGGTTGTGCTCCAGTTCGCCGACGGCATCGTGTTCGTCGGTGAGAACCCGTCCCGTGCGCTGCACAAGTTCAGCGAGATCTATGACCGGATCGGTTTCGCGGCCGCCGGTAAGTACAACGAGTACGAGAATCTGCGGATCGGTGGGGTGCGTTATGCCGATCTGCGTGGTTACACCTATGACCGTGACGATGTGACGGCGCGTGGTCTGGCGAACGTGTACGCGCAGACGCTGGGCACGATCTTCTCGTCGGCGGCGGAGAAGCCGTACGAGGTGGAGCTGGTCGTCGCCGAGGTGGGGGAGACCCCGGAGGGTGATCAGATCTATCGGTTGCCGCACGATGGTTCGATCGTGGATGAGCACGGTTCGGTGGCGGTCGGTGGTAACGCGGAGCAGATCAGTACGTATCTGGACCGTGAGCACCGGGAGGGGATGACTCTGGCGGAGGCTCTGAAGCTGGCGGTGACGGCTCTGTCGCGGGAGCCGAACGGTACGCAGCGGGAGATTCCGGCGGAGCGTCTGGAGGTGGCGGTGCTGGATCGTACGCGTCCGCAGGCGCGTAAGTTCAAGCGGATCGTCGGTCCGCAGCTGTCCCGGCTGCTGGAGGCGGAGGGTGCGGCCGCGGCTGCCGAGGCCGAGGGGGCCGAGGGGGCCGAGGGGGTCGAGGAGTCCGGCGGAGACGTCGAGTAGCTGTTGGTGTGAGCCCGTTGTGTGTGCCCCGTCCGGTGGTTTCCGGGCGGGGCGCGGGTGTTTGTGCGGTCAGGACGCCCGTGGTGGGGCTGTGGAGCCTCGTACGACGAGTTCCACGGGGATGTCTCCGTGTGGGGGTTCCCGGCCGTCCAGGACGGCGAGGAGGGCTTGCATGCCGCGTTCGCCGAAGAGTTCGGCGTCGAGGCGGACGGTGGTGAGTTCGGGGTCGATGGCGGTGGCGAGGGCGAGGTCGTCGAGGCCGGTGACGGAGATGTCGTCGGGGATGCGCAGGCCTTGGCGGCGCAGGGCTTTGTAGGCGCCGGCGGCGAGTTTGTCGTCGTCGCAGACGAGGGCGGTGGGGCGGGGGCCGGGGGTGGTGAGGGCGGTTTCGATGGCGGTCTGGGCGCCCTGGATGGAGATGGGGGCGTGGACGGTGCGTACCGAGGTGCCGGGCACGCGTGCGGTGCGGGTCGCCAGTTCGTGTGCGCGTACTTCGAAGGTCCAGGAGGGGATGTCCGCGGCCAGGTGCAGGAAGTGGCGGTGGCCGAGGTGCAGGAGGTGGTCGGTGACCTGGCGTACGCCGTCGGCGATGTCGAGGTTGACGGTGGCGGCGCCGAGGCTGCCGTGGGGGTCGCTGTCGAGCATGACGAGGGGGAGCTGGTCGCCGCGGATGGCGGTGAGGGCGTCGGCGGCCATGGAGGAGGCGATGACGCCGTCGAGGGCGGCTTGGGCGGAGGCGAAGGGGTCGCGGGCGGGGCCGATGCCCTGGGGGGAGGGGTAGAGGACGACGCCGAAGCCGTGTGCGGAGGCGACGCGGGCGGCTCCGGTGTAGACGCCGGCGAAGAATTCGGTGGTGAGGGCGGGGACGACGAGGAGGACGGTGCGGGTGCGGCCGAGGCGGAGGTTGCGGGCGGCGAGGTTGGGGCGGTAGCCGAGGTCGAGGGCGGCTTGGCGGACGCGTTCGGCGGTGGTTTCGGAGACGCGGCCGCGCCATTTGTCGCCGAGCACGAGCGAGACGGCTGCTTGGGAGACGCCGGCGGCCTGGGCGACGTCGCGGCTCGTCGGGCGCGTGCTGCTGGGTGGCACCGGGGGTGGGCTCCTTCGTCTGGACGTGTGAACAGCGCACATGGTACGTATGGGAGAAGGGGTTATACGTAACACGTCAAGCTTGGAGGCGGGGCATGGCCGCGGGGTACCTGGAGATCCTCAGGGCGAGGCACGCGGCCCGGCTGCTGGCGGGGACGCTGGTGGGCCGGTTGCCGAACGCGACGGCCGCGCTCGCGATCGTGCTGTTCGTGCGGGCGCAGGGCGGTACGTACAGCCTCGCGGGGGCGCTCGCCGCGGTGTACGGGGTGGCGAACGCCGTGGGGCAGCCGGTGCTCGGGCGTCTGGTCGATCTGCACGGCCAGCCGCGCGTGCAGTTGCCGGCGGCTGTGGCGTCGGCCGTCGCGATGGCCGCTTTCGCCTTCGCCGGGACCGGTCCGCTGCCGTCGGCCTATGTGTGCGTGGCGGCCGCCGGGTTGTTCACGCCTCCTCTGGAGGGCGGTCTGCGGGCGCTGTGGCCGAGTGTGCTGGGTGCGGGGGAGCGGGTGCACACGGCGTACGCGATGGACGCGGTGGCGCAGGAAGTCATGTTCACCGTGGGACCGTTGCTGGTGACGTTGTGCGTGTCGCTGTGGTCGGCGCAGGCGGCGCTGCTCGTCGTGAACGCGGTGGGTGTCCTCGGTGCGCTCTCGGTCGTGGTCTCGCCGCCGTCGCGGGCGTGGCGTTCGGCGCCGCGTGCGGCGCACTGGCTGGGCGCGCTGCGGTCGCCCGGTCTGCTGGTCATGCTGGCGGCGTTCCTGTTCGTGGGGATCGCGCTGGGTTCCATCACGGTCGCGTCGGTGCCGTATGCGGACGGCCACGGCGGTGACGTGGTGTACGGCTGGCTGATGGCCGGTCTGGGGCTCGGTGCGCTGCTGGGGGGCATGGTGTACGGGGCGCGGCGGTGGACGGGGGAGCCGACGCGGCGACTGCGGGTGCTGGTGGCTCTTCTGGCGGTGTGTTATCTGCCGTTGATGCTGATGCCGGGTGCGGTGGCCATGGTGGTGCTGGCGGTGTTGGCCGGGGTGTTCCTGGCGCCGGTGATCGCGTGTGCGTTCGTGCTGGTGGACCGGCATGCGCCGAGCGGTACGGTCACCGAGGCGTTCTCCTGGCTTGTGACGACGTTCACGGTGGGTGCGTCGGTGGGAACGGGCCTGGCGGGCCCGGTCGTCGAGGCGGGCGGGGCCTTGTGGGGGTTCGCTGTGCCGGGGGTGGCGGGGGCCGTGTCGTTGCTGGTCCTGGCGGTCACCGGGCGGGTCCTCGCAGCTCCCGGTGGGGACACGGTGATTGCGGCCGGTTCGGAAAATGATCCAAATCGTGCTGCCGAACCCCGTTTCAGCTCGGGGGATCGGGCGTAATGTTCAGTCATGGACCGCCGCATTTTCGGGCTGGAGAACGAGTACGGCGTCACGTGCACGTTCAGGGGACAGCGCCGCCTGTCGCCTGACGAGGTGGCGCGGTACCTCTTCCGCCGTGTCGTGTCATGGGGCCGTAGCAGCAATGTCTTTCTGCGCAACGGCGCCCGGCTCTATCTCGACGTGGGCTCACATCCGGAATACGCGACACCCGAGTGTGACAATGTGATCGAACTGGTCACCCACGACAAGGCCGGCGAGCGCATTCTCGAAGGACTGTTGGTGGACGCCGAACGACGCCTGCATGAGGAAGGAATCGCGGGCGATGTCTACCTTTTCAAGAACAACACCGACTCGGCGGGCAACTCGTATGGTTGCCACGAGAACTATCTGGTGGCGCGGCACGGGGAGTTCTCCCGGCTCGCGGACATTCTCATTCCGTTCCTGGTGACCCGGCAGCTGCTGTGCGGCGCGGGCAAGGTGCTGCAGACGCCGCGCGGTGCGGTGTACTGCGTGAGCCAGCGGGCGGAGCACATCTGGGAGGGCGTCTCCTCGGCGACGACGCGTTCCCGGCCGATCATCAACACGCGCGACGAGCCGCACGCGGACGCCGAGCGCTACCGCCGGCTGCATGTCATCGTCGGTGACTCGAACATGTCCGAGACGACGATGCTGCTGAAGGTCGGTGCCACCGACCTGGTGCTGCGCATGATCGAGGCGGGCACGGTGATGCGGGACCTGACCCTGGAGAACCCGATCCGGGCGATCCGCGAGGTCAGCCATGACATCACGGGCCGGCGCAAGGTGCGCCTGGCCAGCGGCCGGGAGGCCTCCGCCCTGGAGGTGCAGCGGGAGTACTACGAGAAGGCCGTGGACTTCTGCGAGCGCCGCGGTATCCGCACCGGCACGGTCGAGCGGGTGCTGGAGCTGTGGGGCCGGACGCTGGACGCGATCGAGGCCGAGGACCTGGACCGGATCGGCACCGAGATCGACTGGGTGATGAAGTACAAGCTCATCGAGCGGTACCGGGCCAAGCACAACATGACCATGTCTCATCCGCGGGTGGCGCAGATAGACCTCGCTTATCACGACATTCACCGTCGTCGGGGTCTTTATTACCTGCTGGAGAAGAAGGGGCAGGCCGCTCGGATCTGCAATGACTTGAAGATCTTCGAGGGCAAGTCGGTGCCGCCGCAGACGACTCGGGCGCGGTTGCGCGGTGACTTCATCCGGCGGGCTCAGGAGCAGCGCCGGGACTTCACGGTCGACTGGGTGCATCTGAAGCTCAACGACCAGGCGCAGCGCACGGTGTTGTGCAAGGACCCGTTCCGTTCGGTCGACGACCGGGTGGAGAAGCTCATCGCCGGTATGTGAGCGATCGCCGCTCAGCGCCACACGGGCGCCGTACGTTTTCCGTACGGCGCCCGTCGCACGCCGTAGAGTTGCGCGCACGCCATCCGCAAGATCGACCGATTACGAGGCTCTTCCGTGCGCCGACGCTCTCTTCTCCTTGCCGCTGTTCCCGCAGGACTGGTCACACTCGCCGGGTGTGGTGACAAGTCGTCCTCCTCCAGCAAGGCCAGCGCCTCGCCGTCGGCGTCCGGTTCGGTGCCGCCGCCGAAGATCGTGGACGGGCCGTTGCCGGCGATCACGGCGGGTACGAAGTTCGGCGAGAAGCCGACGGTCGCCAAGGGCAGCGGGGATCCGTCGAAGAACCTGGCGGTCAAGACGGTGATCGCGGGGAGCGGGAAGACGGTCGCGGAGAACGACTTCATCGAGGCGAACTACCTGGGGCAGATCTGGTCCACGGGGAAGGTCTTCGACCAGTCGTACGACCGTACGCCGCTGCTCATGCAGCTTGCCGCGGGCAGCATCATCGACGGCTGGCGGTACGGGCTGGCCGGGAAGAAGGCCGGCAGCCGGGTGCTGATGGCCGTGCCGCCGACCTGGGGGTACGGCAGCTCGGGCAACGCGCAGGCGGGGATCAAGGGCACGGACACGCTGGTGTTCGTGGTGGACGTGCTGAACTCGTACAACTCGAAGAGCTCCAGTACGGGCAAGGCGGTCGCGCAGAGCGACGCCGCGCTGCCGAAGGTGGGCACGAACACGGACGGCAAGGCTCCGTCGATCGGCATTCCCAAGGCGGCTCCGCCGAAGAAGCTGGTGTCGAACTACGTGCTGGAGGGCGACGGCCCGGAGGTGAAGGCGGAGCAGACCATCCTGTGCCAGTTCAAGGGCGAGGTCTGGGACAGCGGCAAGGTTTTCGAGCAGACGTATGAGAGCGGGAAGCTGGCCCAGTTCTCGGTCGCGCAGATGCAGCAGGTCGTCAAGGGGCTGGCGCAGGGGATCACCGGCAAGAAGGTGGGCAGCCGGATCATGGTCGTCACGCCGCCGGACCTGGCCTACGGGAACAACCCGCCGAACGGTGGTGTGGTGCAGAAGGGTTCGACGCTGGTGTTCTCGGTGGACATTCTCGCGGCGATGTAGTGGCGCGGGCGGCACCGGGGCGGGGATGAAAGACTGTCCGGGTTCCGTGTCGTTACACAAGCAGGAGCCTAAGACGTGAGCATCGACAAGCCCGAGATCGACTTCCCCGAGGGCGAGCCCCCGGCCGACCTGGAGATCAAGGACATCTGGGAGGGCGACGGCGAGGTGGCGCAGGCCGGCCAGACCGTCACCGTGCACTACGTGGGTGTCGCGTTCAGCACCGGTGAGGAGTTCGACGCCAGCTGGAACCGGGGCACGCCGTTCCGCTTCCCGCTGGGCGGGGGCCGGGTCATCAAGGGGTGGGACCAGGGCGTGCAGGGGATGAAGGTCGGTGGCCGGCGGCAGCTGACCATCCCGGCGCACCTCGCCTACGGCAACCAGAGCCCGACGCCGGCGATCCAGCCCGGCGAGACGCTGATCTTCGTCGTGGACCTGATCGCGGTCTGATCCCCGCGCCGGGCCGGTGCCGTCGCGCGCCGACCGGTTCCGGCCGTGAACCGGCTGGACGAGGGCCCGTGCGGTGCGTGCGGGCCCTCGGTGTTTGCGGGGTTGTGTCCGTTTCGGTCCTCGTTGTTTGTACTGGCTTTTGCCGTGACACTCCGGAGCGGTACGGTCATCGGTCAGAAGCACCATAGGGAAGGCGAAGGGCGTCGATGGCCATTGCCAAGGCCGAGCGGCTGATGAACCTGGCGCTGTGCCTGCTGGGGACGCGGCGGCCGCTCAGCAAGCGTGAGCTGCGGGACTCCATCGAGGCATACGTCGAGGCCTCTGGGCCGGGCCGGGGTGCGGCCTCTGGGCCGGGCCGGGGTGCGGCGGGCAGCGACGACTCCTTCAACCGGATGTTCGAGCGGGACAAGGACGATCTGCGGGAACTCGGGCTGGTGATCGAGACCGTCGAGAACCTGGACGGCGAGGTCGGCTACCTCGCCCGCCGCGACAGCAACCGGCTGCCGCCGATCACGCTGGACGCCGAGGAGGCGGCCGCCCTGGGCCTTGCGGCCAAGGTGTGGCAGCAGGCCCGGCTCGCCGGCGCCGCCAGCGGCGCCCTGCAGAAGCTGCGCGCGGCAGGCCTCCCCGAGGGCGTCGACCCGTACGAGGCGCATGGCGCCCTGGAGCCGCGGATCCCCGTGCACGAGGCCGCGTTCGAGCCGCTGATGCTGGCCTGCCGGGACCGCCGCCCGGTCCTCTTCGAGTACCGCAAGGCCACCGCGGCCCGCCCCGAGACGCGGAACGTGGAGCCCTGGGCCCTGGAGTGCTGGCGCGGCCACTGGTATCTGGCCGGCTGGGACCGTGACCGGGGCGCCGAGCGGGTCTTCCGGCTGTCCCGGATCACCGGGAAGGTCCGCTCCCGGGGCACCGCTTTCACCGCGCCGGTCCCGGACGTCGTCACCGTCCGCGAGACCGTGGCGAGCTGGGCCGGGGAGATCGCCGACCGCTCCGCGCTGATCCGGCTGCGTTCGGGGTCCGGGTACCCCCTTCGGGCGAAGGCCACGGCGGTGCGGGAACTCGGCGACGGGTGGGACGAGTTGGAGATTCCGTACGGGCACGGGCTCGACGCGTGGCTGGTGGAGTTCGGGCCGGACGTGGTGGTCCTGGAGCCGGCCGAGCTGCGAGCGGATGTCGTGGACCGGCTGCGTGCCGTGGCCAAGGGCTGAGGGGGAGCGGAGCAAGGCAGTGGCAGGCAAACCGGTCAGGCACGTGAACGCCATCGACCAGACCCGGCGGATGCTCTCCCTGGTGACCTACCTGCGCGAGCGCCCCGGCGCCCGGATCGCGGACGTGGCGCGCGCCTTCGGCATCACCGAGGACGAGCTGGTCTCCGACCTCGACGTGCTGCCCATGTGCGGCACCAGCTTCCGGGGCGGCGACCTGCTGGACATCGACACCGACGGCGAGCGGATCTGGTGGCACAACGCGGCCGCCCTCGGCGAGGAGGCCGCCGAACCGCTCAGGCTCGCCGCCGACGAGGCGACCGCGCTGCTGGTCGCCGCCCGCGCGGTGGCCACCCTGCCCGGACTGCGCGAGGGCGACCGGCAGGCGCTGCTGCGGGCCACCGCCAAAGTGGAGACCGCGGCCGGCGAGGCGGGTGACGCCAGCGCCCGCCTGTCGGTGACCTTCGAGTCCGAGGGCGGCGTCTTCGCCGACGTCGACCGGGCGATCGCCGAGCGCCGCCGGCTGTGGATCCGCTACTACTCACCGGCCCGCGACGAGGTCACCGAGCGCGAGATCGACCCCATCCGCCTGGTCAGCGTCGGCCACACCTATGTGGAGGCCTGGTGCCGCCGCTCCGAGGCGCGGCGCACCTTCCGGCTCGACCGGGTCGCCGAGATCAAGATCCTCGACGAGCCGTCCGCACCTCCCGAGATCGAGCTGCGCGACCTGTCCGAGGCCCTGGTGCAGCCGGCCGCCGAGGACCCCGAGGTGGTCGTCGAGGTCGGCCCGGCCGGCCGCTGGGTCGCCGAGTACTACCCGCACGACAGCGCGGATGAGCTTCCCGACGGCGGTCTGCGTATCAGTCTGCGCACCCCCGATCCGGCCTCCCTGCGCCGGCTGGCGCTCAGGCTGGGCGGCGACGGCCGGATCGTGTCACCGCCCGAGCTGGCCGACAGCGCCCGCCGGGCGGCCCGGGAGGCACTGACGGCGTACGACCACGTGGGGCACGTCGATGAGGAAGGGCATGCGTGAGCCCGAGGAGCGCGCTCCGGAGGCGAACGGCCAGGAAGAAGGGGCGAGGGTTTTGAACGAGTCTTCGGGTTCCGGTGGCGCGGGCACGCGGGAGATGACGGTCGCGGCCGCCTTCGCCGGGATGAGAAGAGTGGTTCCCGTGGTCTTCAGGGCCGGCTGCCCGGACTGCCGGGGCAGCTTCGAGCTCACCGCGAGCGCTCTGCGCCTGGCCATCGGGGCCACCAGCCAGACGACGTTCTACTCCTTCACCTGCCCCGACTGCGGGGCCGCCGTCCGCAAGCCCGCCGGTGAGCGCATCGTCGAACTGCTCACCGGCGGCGGGGTCAGGACACTGCGGCTGCACCCCACCGTCTAGGCTCGGGCCCATGTTCTGGGCGATGGTCGCGGTAGCTGTGGGTTTCGTGGGTCTCGCCGTGCTCGGCGTGCTCGCCGTCCGGGTGTTCCTGGAGGCGCGCCGGCTGGGAGCGCAGGTCGCGGAATCGGCGCGGCGGATCAACCGGGCCGCGGAGGACCTGGAGCGGGCGGCCGTCAGCACCGCCCGTGCTGTGGACACGCTGTGACCCTCGCTGTGCAAGCGGTGTGAGGAGCGGGGCTGTAAGCGGTTTGCGTCACTTCGGCCTGTCACGGCGCCCGCAGGGGCAGGTACGCTGCTGCACGCGGTACGGATAACGAGGCCCGTGCCGCGGACCGGGAGTACGCACGGGGATTGCCTCACGTTTACCCCTGAGCGTTACGATCGCTGACAGCACGATCACTCGGACGCATGTCCGACGGATCGGACAGCACCCCATCCAGCCGCCTCGGTGAGAAGGTAAAGACTTATGTTCGGAAGGCTCGGAGCCCCCGAGATCATTCTCATCCTTGTGGTCGTCATCCTGCTGTTCGGCGCGAAGAAGCTTCCGGACATGGCCCGCTCGCTCGGCAAGTCCGCGCGCATCCTCAAGAGCGAGGCCAAGGCGATGAAGGAAGACGGCAACACCACCACCTCCGCCCAGGCGCCCGCCTCCGGCGAGCAGTCCCAGGCCCAGCGCACCATCCAGGCGGCCCCCGGCGACGTGACCAGCGCCCGCCCGGTCAACGAGCCGTCGGACACCACCCAGCGCTGACGCAGGGCCGGTAGCCCCCGGCCCGCCGTACGAGATGAGGACGTGGGTTGCCAAAGTCTGCCCGCAAACAGGAGAAGGACCCCGAGGGGCGGATGCCTCTCGCGGATCACCTTCGTGAGCTCCGCAACCGGCTCGCGAAGGCGATGCTGGCCATCATCGTCATCACGGTGATCGCCGCCTTCTTCTACAACAACATCATCGACTTCCTCACCAGGCCGATCCTCGACTCGGTCGGTTGCGCCCACGCCTTCTCGGAGATGAACAAGACGAGCGGTGACGGGCAGTGCGCCCAGATCACCATCAACGGTCTGCTCGCGCCCTTCACGCTCGCCCTTCAGGTCTCCCTGATGGCCGGTGTGGTGTTCGCCTCACCGGTCTGGCTGTACCAGCTGTGGGCGTTCGTCGCCCCCGGTCTGCACCGGCACGAGAAGAAGTACGCCTACGCGTTCGTCGGTACCGGCGTTCCGCTCTTCTTCGCCGGCGCGTTCTTCGCGTACAAGGTGCTGCCGACCACCGCGAAGGTGCTCATCGGCTTCACCCCGCACGGGGTGAGCAACCTGCTCCCGCTAGACGACCTGCTGCAGCTGGTCACGCGCATGGTGGTCGTCTTCGGCCTCTCCTTCGAGCTGCCGCTGCTCCTGGTGATGCTCAATCTCACCGGCATCATCACCGGCAAGCGGATGCTCGGCTGGTGGCGGGGGATGATCCTCGGCATCACGATCTTCGCCGCCGTGGCCACCCCGAGCACCGACCCGCTCTCCATGCTGGCGCTCGCCGGACCGATCTGGGTGCTGTACTTCGGCGCGGTCATGTTCTCCCTCCTCAACGACCGGCGCAGGCGCCGCCGCGACGACGACGGCCTCGACGACGACGAGGCCTCCCACCTCGACCTCACCCCCGAGGGCATCGGCGAGATCGAGACCGTCTCCGCCAGCCGCGCGCTGCCCGAGGGCCCGGCGGACCGCGTGAACGGCTACGACGACGTGACCTGACAAGGCCCCACAGTCACCGAGAGGTGCCCGCGTCCCACGACGCGGGCACCTCTTCGTCGTCCGTCGTCCCATGTTCCGGATAATGATCGTCCTGTTGTCAGTGGGGACCGGTACGCTCGAAAGCACGATGACAGAGGACCTCTCACCGGCCGAGCGGTATGCGGCGGCCCGCAGGCGGGCCACCGAGCAGGCCACCGCGCTCGCGGCTTTCCGCGAGATGTACGACTTCGGCCTCGACCCCTTCCAGATCGAGGCCTGCCGGGCACTCGAAGCCGGAAAGGGCGTACTGGTGGCCGCCCCCACCGGCTCAGGCAAGACGATCGTGGGCGAGTTCGCCGTCCACCTCGCCCTCATGCAGGGCAGGAAGTGTTTCTACACGACACCCATCAAGGCACTGTCGAACCAGAAGTACACCGACCTCTGCCGCCGCTACGGCGACGGCATGGTCGGCCTGCTCACCGGCGACAACAGCATCAACCCGGACGCCGCCGTGGTCGTCATGACCACCGAGGTCCTGCGGAACATGCTGTACGCGGGCTCCCAGACCCTCATCGGCCTCGGCTACGTGGTCATGGACGAGGTGCACTACCTCTCCGACCGCTTCCGCGGCGCCGTCTGGGAAGAGGTGATCATCCACCTGCCGGAGTCCGTGACCCTGGTCTCCCTGTCGGCGACCGTCTCCAACGCCGAGGAGTTCGGCGACTGGCTGGACACCGTCCGCGGCGACACCGAGGTCATCGTCTCCGAACACCGGCCCGTCCCGCTGTTCCAGCACGTGCTCGCCGGACGCCGGATGTACGACCTGTTCGAGGAGGGCGAGGGCCACAAGAAGGCCGTCAACCCCGACCTCGTCCGGCTGGCCCGGATGGAGGCCACCCGGCCCTCGTACCAGGACCGCAGACGCGGCCGTGCCATGCGCGAGGCCGACCGGGAGCGGGAGCGCCGGCAGCGGTCCCGGGTGTGGACACCGGGCCGCCCCGAGGTCATCGAACGGCTCGACAACGAGGGCCTGCTGCCCGCCATCACGTTCATCTTCAGCCGCGCCGCCTGCGAAGCCGCCGTCCAGCAGTGCCTGCACGCGGGACTCAGGCTCAACGACGAGGAGGCGCGGGACAAAGTGCGCGCCCTGGTCGAGGAGCGCACCTCCTCCATCCCGCCGGAGGACCTGCACGTCCTCGGCTACTACGAGTGGCTGGAGGGCCTGGAGCGCGGCATCGCCGCCCACCACGCCGGCATGCTGCCGACCTTCAAGGAGGTCGTCGAGGAGCTGTTCGTCCGCGGCCTGGTCAAGGCCGTGTTCGCCACCGAGACCCTCGCGCTCGGCATCAACATGCCCGCCCGCTCCGTGGTGCTGGAGAAACTCGTCAAGTGGAACGGCGAGCAGCACGCCGACATCACCCCGGGCGAGTACACCCAGCTGACGGGCCGTGCGGGCCGGCGCGGCATCGACGTCGAGGGCCACGCGGTGGTGCTGTGGCAGCGCGCCATGAGCCCCGAGCACCTCGCCGGACTCGCCGGCACCCGCACGTATCCGCTGCGGTCCAGCTTCAAGCCGTCGTACAACATGGCGGTCAACCTGGTCGAGCAGTTCGGGCGGCATCGCTCGCGGGAGCTGCTGGAGACGTCGTTCGCGCAGTTCCAGGCCGACAAGTCGGTCGTCGGCATCTCCCGTCAGGTGCAGCGCAACGAGGAAGGGCTCGCCGGCTACAAGGAGTCCATGACCTGCCACCTCGGCGACTTCGAGGAGTACGCGCGACTTCGGCGCGAGCTGAAGGACCGGGAGACGGAACTGTCCCGGCAGGGCGCGGCCCAGCGGCGGGCCGAGGCGGCGGTCGCGCTGGAGAAGCTCAGGCCCGGCGACGTCATCCATGTGCCGACCGGCAAGTACGCCGGGCTCGCCCTGGTGCTGGACCCCGGGCTGCCCGCCGGCCGGTCCAACGGTCACCGCGGCTTCGAACAGCACGACGGTCCCAGGCCGTTGGTGCTGACCGCCGAGCGGCAGGTCAAGCGGCTCGCCGCCATCGACTTCCCGGTGCCCGTCGAGGCGCTGGAGCGGATGCGGATCCCCAAGTCGTTCAACCCCCGCTCGCCGCAGTCCCGTCGGGACCTCGCCTCCGCGCTGCGCACCAAGGCAGGGCACATCCCCCCGGAGCGGGCCCGCAAGAAGCGGTCGCAGGCGGCCGACGACCGCGAGATCGCGCGACTGCGGACCGCGATCCGCGCGCACCCCTGCCACGGGTGCAACGACCGCGAGGACCACGCCCGTTGGGCCGAGCGCTACCACCGGCTGATCCGGGACACCTCACAGCTGGAGCGGCGGATCGAGGGCCGGACCAACACCATCGCCCGGACCTTCGACCGGATCGTGGCGCTGCTGACCGAGCTGGACTACCTGCGCGGGGACGAGGTCACCGAACACGGCAAGCGGCTGGCCCGGCTCTACGGCGAACTCGACCTGCTCGCCAGCGAATGCCTGCGGGCGGGCGTCTGGGAGGGCCTCGGCCCCGCCGAACTCGCCGCCTGCGTCTCGGCGCTGGTGTACGAGGCCCGCGCCAGTGACGACGCGATGGCCCCCAAGCTGCCCTCCGGGAAAGCCAAGGCCGCGCTCGGCGAGATGGTGCGGATCTGGGGTCGGCTGGACGCCCTGGAAGAGGATTTCCGGATCAGTCAGACCGAGGGCGTCGGGCAGCGGGAACCGGATCTCGGGTTCGCCTGGGCCGTGTACATGTGGGCCTCGGGAACGGGGCTGGACGAGGTGCTGCGGGAGGCGGAGATGCCCGCCGGGGACTTCGTCCGGTGGTGCAAGCAGGTCATCGACGTGCTGGGGCAGATCTCGGCCGCGGCCCCGGTGGAGGGGTCGACGGTGGCCAAGGCCGCGCGCAGGGCGGTCGACCTGGTGCTGCGGGGAGTCGTGGCCTACTCGTCGGTGGGCTGACGGCCGTCAGCGCGTGGGGCCTGCCCGGTGGATCCCGCCGGGCAGGCCCTGGTTCGCCGTGCGGGCTCAGCGCAGCCGCGTGAAAGTGAGGTCACCGGTGAGCCCGCTGTCCGGGCGGGCCGCCGGGACGGGTGCGGCGAGGGCGTCAGCGCGACGCCAGGAACGCTCGCCAGCCGCCGTGGCGGGTGATGTCCTCGGCGCCCGCCAGCGCGCCGGGCTCGCACAGGAACCCGGGGACGGCGGTGCCGTCGGCCAGCTCCACGCTGCCCAGCGCCATGGGACGGGGCAGGGCGGCCAGCAGGCGGCCCAGGCCCTCGGCCGGCAGGCTCCAGATCTCCGTCTCGATCGCCGCGCCGCCCGCGCCCACGTGCACCAGGCCGGGCTTGGGCAAGGTGGTCGGCAGGGCGTAGAGGCGGTACGCCGGGGCCGTCGTCGTCGTGTGCTCCCGTACCGCCCCCAGCGCCAGCAGCTGGGGATTGAGCGGCTGGCCGGTCAGGTGGGCGCCGACCACGGCCAGACGGACCCTCGGTTCCAGGGCGCGGGCGATGACGGCCAGGCGGTCGTCCGTGAACGCCGGGCCGATCAGCATCACGCCGAACGGCAGGCCGTTCACCTCACCCGCCGGGACCGCCACCGCCGCCAGGTCGAAGAGGTTCGTGGAGTTGGTGAAACGGCCCAGGCGTGCGTTGGCGCCCAGCGGGTCCGCCGCCACCTCGGCGAGGGTGGGGTGGCCGGGGGCTGTGGGCAGCAGCAGGGCGTCCGCGTCTCCCAGCGCGGCCAGGGCACGGCCGCGCAGGTCCGTCAGCCGGTCCTGGTCCGCGAAGAGCCGGTGGGCCGGGATGTCACGGGCCCGGGTGATGATTCCGGTGACCGTGGGGTCCAGACCCGCCCCGCCGGACAAGAGCAACGAGTCGATGAAGTCCCCGACCGCCGTGTAGCGCTCGGCCACGAACGCGCCCTCGTAGAGCATCGCCGCCGCCTCGGTGAAGGGGGTGAGGTCGAGCGGCCGGATCGACGCGCCCGCGGCGGCCAGCCGGCCCACCGTCTCCTGGTAGGCCTCCGCCCAGCCTTCGTCCAGCTCGCCGAGCTGCTCGCGCGGCGGTACGGCGATCCGCCACGGGCCGGGAGCGCGCTGGGGGAGCGCCGGGAGGGGGCGGTCCGGGGGGTATGTGACATGGCACAGTGCCTGCTCCGCCTCGGGGACCGTGCGGGCGAACACCGTCACGCAGTCGATCGACGCGCACGCCGGGACGACGCCGGCCGTCGGCACCAGGCCCCGGGTCGGCTTCAGGCCGACGATGCCGTTGAAGGCCGCCGGGATCCGGCCCGAGCCCGCCGTGTCCGTGCCCAGGGCGAAGTCGACGATCCCCAGGGCCACGGCGACGGCCGAGCCGGAACTGGAGCCGCCGCTGATCCTGGCCGGGTCGATCGCGTTGCGCACCGCGCCGTACGGGGAACGGGTCCCCACCAGGCCGGTCGCGAACTGGTCGAGGTTGGTGGTGCCGAGGACGAGCGCGCCGGCCGCGCGCAGGCGGGCCACCACGGGGGCGTCGGCCCGCGGTTCGTACGCGTACGCCGGGCAGCCGGCTGTCGTGGGCAGCCCGTGCACGTCGATGTTGCCCTTGGCGGCGAACAGCCGCCCGGCGAGCGGGAGGTGCTCACCGCGGGCCACCCGCTCGTCGATCGTGCGGGCCTCCGCCTCGGTTTCGTCCCGCGGGCGCAGGCCGATCCAGATCTCGGGCCGGTCGACGGCCGCGATGCGTGCGTAGGCGGCACGGACACGGGAGACGGTGCTGGACATGGTCGTGCTCCTCGGGGTCAGTTCCGGGCCGGTGCCAGGACGAGCAGGGCCGTGCCCGCCGCCACCTGGTCGCCGGGCCGTGCCAGGATCTCCGTGACCACACCGGTCATCGGCGCGTGCACCCTGGACTCCATCTTCATCGCCTCCAGGGCGAGCAGGGGCTGCCCGGTGGTCACCGTGTCCCCCGGCGCCACGTTCAACTGCCATACGGAGGCCGCGAACTCGGCCTCTATCAGACGGCCGCCCGGCGGCACCGCCACCTCGGCGGGCTGGGCGGCGGGCGCCGCGTCCGCCTCGGCGCGCGCGAACTCGCCCGCCGCCTCCCAGGCGTCCCGCTCCGCGGCGAAGGCCTTCTGCTGGCGTGCCCTGAACTCCCCGATCGAGTCGGCGTGCGTGGCGAGGAACTCCTGGTAGGACGCGAGGGAGAAGGTCCCCTCCTCGATGCGCGGCACGAACCGGCCGGAGACGATGTCGGCGCGCAGATCGAGGAGTTCGTCCGCGTCCACCGGGTACCACCTGATCCGGTCGAAGAACCGCAGCAGCCACGGCATGCCCGGCTCGAACGCGCCGCGCTGCTGCCAGCCCGACCAGACCTGGGTCGTACGGCCCACGAACTGGTAGCCGCCCGGGCCCTCCATGCCGTAGACGCACAGGTAGGCGCCGCCGATGCCGACGGAGTTCTCGGCGGTCCAGGTGCGGGCCGGGTTGTACTTCGTCGTGACCAGGCGGTGGCGCGGGTCGAGCGGGGTGGCGACCGGGGCGCCCAGGTACACGTCGCCGAGGCCGAGGACCAGGTACTCCGCGTCGAAGACCGTGCGGTAGACGTCCTCGACCGAGTCGAGGCCGTTGATCCGGCGGATGAACTCGATGTTCCACGGGCACCAGGGGGCGTCGTCGCGCACCCCCGCCATGTAACGGGCGATCGCCTCGCGGGTCGCCGGGTCGTCCCAGGAGAGGGGGAGATGGACCGTGCGGGAGGGCACCACCAGTTCCCCGGTGGGCGGCAGGTTCACCACGATCTCTCTTACCGCGCTCAGGAGTCCGGCCTGGGCGAGGACGCTCGGGTCGGTCCGGATCTGAAGCGAACGGATGCCCGGGGTCAGGTCCGTGACACCGGGCAGGTCCGCCGCCGTCACCGCCTCCATCAGCGCGTGGACGCGCATCCGCAGAGCCAGGTCGAGTTGCATGGGGCCGAACTCGACCAGCAGGTTGTCGTCGCCGCTGCGCCGGTAGGTCACGTCGCCGTCCCGGGCGAGGACTCCGCCGTCGACGATCTCGGGGCGGGGCGTGCCCGTCACGTCGACCGGGGTGAAGCGGACCGTGTCGCCGGGGCGGAACTGGCCGAGCTTCCAGCGTTCGCCGCTCAGGACCGTCGCCGGGCACACGAACCCGCCCAGGGAGGGACCGTCCGGACCGAGCAGGACCGGCATGTCACCGGTGTAGTCGACCGCGCCGACCGAGTACGGGGTG
Organism: Streptomyces shenzhenensis; assembly: GCF_021462265.1. GTDB lineage: Bacteria > Actinomycetota > Actinomycetes > Streptomycetales > Streptomycetaceae > Streptomyces > Streptomyces shenzhenensis. The sequence continues at coordinate 187,834 of NZ_JAJONF010000001.1, forward strand.
TCGTGGATGTTGGAGGGGTGCAGGCCCGCCTCACCGCCGTCGGTGCGCGCCCAGCGCGGCTTGGGGCCGACCAGCCGGACGCCGGTGCGCGCCGAGTTGAAGTGCACCTTCCACCGGGCCGCGTAGAAGTCCCGGATGTCGTCCTCGGTGAAGAACTCCGGGGCCGCGTGCGGGCCTTCGACGGCCGCGAGGTGCCAGTCGGCGGTGAAGCGCGGACGGTCGGCGACGGGTTCGCCGTCGGTCACGGCCCCGCCGTGCAGGACGTCACCCGTGCGCAGCGCCCGGCCGCCGTGGCCGCCGAACCGGCCCAGGGTGAAGGTGCTCGCGCTGCCGAGGAAGTCGGGGACGTCCAGGCCGCCGCCGGCGACGAGGACGTAGGTGCGCAGGCCGTGCTCGGCGGGGGCACCGATCTCCAGCAGGCCGCCGGCCGGGACCGTCACCGGTTCCCATTGGGCGACCGGGGTGCCGTCGACCGCCACCGGGGCCGGGGCACCGGTCACGCAGACGGTGGTGGGGTGGGTGAAACGCAGGGACGGGCCCTGCAGGGTGCATTCGAGGCCGGGCGCGCCCGCCGGGTTGCCGAGGGCGAGGTTGCCGAGGCGGAAGGAGCGGTCGTCCATCGGACCGCTCGGGGGGACGCCGACCTGCCAGTAGCCGGTGCGGCCCGGCCAGTCCTGGACCGTGGTGAGCGTGCCGCCCGCGACGACCTCGATCCGGGGGGTGGGGTCGGTGACCTCGGCGAGGGTCGCCGTGGAGTGGGCGGCGGCGCGGAACGCGGGGTCGGCGAGCGCCGCGCGCACCAGGCCGAGGTTCGTCTCGATCCCGTCGACGCGGGCGGCGGTCAGCGCCTCGTCCAGCCGGCGCAGCGCCTCGGCGCGGTCGGGACCGTACGCGATCACCTTCGCGAGCATCGGGTCGTACGACGTCGTCACCTCGGTGCCGGTCTCCACCCAGCCGTCGACGCGCACCCCCGCGGGGAACTCCACCCGGGTCAGCAGCCCGGCGCTGGGCCGGTGTCCGCGGGAGGGGTCCTCGGCGTAGACGCGGGCCTCGACGGCGTGGCCGCGCGGTTCGCCCGGGTCGCGGACCACGTCGGTCTCGCCGCCCGCGAGGCGCAGCATCCAGGCGACCAGGTCGACGCCGTAGATCTCCTCGGTGACCGGGTGTTCCACCTGGAGGCGGGTGTTGACCTCCAGGAAGTAGGCCTCCTCGCGGGCCGCGTCGTACACGAACTCGACCGTGCCGGCCGAGCGGTAGCCGACCGAGGCGCACAGGTCGCGGGCGGCGGTGGCGAGTCGGGCGCGGATTCGCGGGGGCAGGCCGGGGGCCGGGGCCTCCTCGACCACCTTCTGGTTGCGGCGCTGGAGGGAGCAGTCCCGGTCCCCGAAGGTGACGACCCGGCCGTGGCCGTCGCCGAAGACCTGGACCTCGACATGGCGGGCCTGCTCGACCAGGCGTTCCAGGAAGACCCCGGCCGAGGAGAAGGAGGCGGCGGCGACCCGCTGCACCCGCTCCCAGGCGTCGGTCAGTTCATCGGCTGACCGACAAGCCGACATACCGATACCGCCGCCCCCGCCGGTCGCCTTGAGCATCACGGGATAGCCGATCGCGTCCGCTTCGCGGAGGGCTTCGGCCAGGTCGGTCAGCAGCCCGGTGCCCGGGGCCAGGGGCACCCCGGCGGCCTTCGCGGCCGCCCGCGCGGTGTGCTTCGCGCCGAACAGTTCGAGTTGCTCCGGGGTCGGGCCGACGAAGACGATGCCGGCCTCCTCGCACCGGCGGGCGAAGGCGGCGTCCTCGGACAGGAAGCCGTAGCCGGGGTGGACGGCGCCCGCGCCGGTGTCCTTGGCGGCCTTCAGGACCAGGTCGGCGTCGAGGTACGACTCCTTCGCCGGGGCCGGGCCGAGCCGGACCGCCTCGTCGGCGAGGCGTACGTGCGGCGCCGAGCGGTCGGGGTCGGAGTAGACGGCGACCGTGCGCAGGCCGAGGGCGCGGGCGGTGCGGATGACGCGGACGGCGATCTCGCCGCGGTTGGCGACCAGCAGCTTCTCGAAGGAGGTCATCCGGCGGCTCCGGTGATCGTCATCTGCACGGGCGTGGGGTCGAAGCCGTTGCAGGGGTTGTTGATCTGGGGGCAGTTGGAGACCAGGACGAGGACGTCGCGTTCGGCGCGCAGGGCCAGCTTCCGGCCCGGGGCCGAGAGGCCGTCGACGATGCCGAGGGTGCCGTCCTTCTCGACGGGCACGTTCATGTACCAGTTGATGTTGGAGACCAGGTCGCGCTTGCCGAGGCCGTACCGGGCGCCCTCGGCGAGGAAGTTGTCCACACAGGCGTGCTGGGACCAGGTGTGGTGGCCGTAGCGCAGGGTGTTCGACTCCTTGGAGCAGGCGCCGCCGACCGTGTCGTGGCGGCCGACCTCGTCGGCGGTCACGGTCATCAGCGGGGTGTGCTCGTTGGAGAGCAGCACGCTGTTGGTGGTCAGGAAGACGGAGTCCTGGGCGTGGATGGTGTCGGGCGCGCTGTAGCGGACCGACGTGTCGTGGGCGTCGTAGACGAGGAAGTCGACGGCCTGGTTGCCGTGCAGGTCGGTGATGGTGAGGAACTCGCCCGCGCGGATGACGGCGGACCAGGCGGCGCGGGCCGGGACCACGCTCTGCGTGCTCATGCGAGCCCCCTCGCGGCGAGGAATTCGGCGGTGTTGAGGAAGGCACGGCGGCCCTCGGGGGTGGCGTCCCAGAGCGGGGCGCCGGGCGGCGTGGGTGCGGCGCGCCAGGCCAGTACCTCCAGCGGGGTACTGACGTAGTCGGGGCGCGGGTCGGCCGGGTGCGGGACGTTCGCGATGAGGACGGTGACGTCCTGTTCGGCGCGGAGCGTGACGCTGCCGCCGGGGCCGGCCGAGCCGGTGAAGTCCAGCGTGCCGTCGTCGCGCACCCTGACGCCCTGGAAGAACGACAGGGACGGCGGCAGGTCGCGCGGTTCCAGGCCGTTCTTGGCCGCGGCCAGCTTGAACAGTTCGCGGCCGGCGGGGGAGGGCGACTGCGGGGCGCCGTCGCCGTACCGGGCGGTGTTGCGCAGGAGGGTGGAGGTGCCGCAGAGGGCGTCGTGGCGGCCGGAGGTGTCGGCTACGACGGAGGCCAGCACCCGGCCCTGGTCGGAGAGGAGCAGCACGCCCTCGCGGAGGTAGGCGTTCCACTGGACCTTGACCGTGTCGGCGACGTTCAGCCGCTCCCAGGGGCGGTCGGCGGCGTAGAGCAGGAGGTGGGCGCAGGCGTCGCCGTTCAGGTCGGTCAGGCGCAGCTCGGTGCCGCGCGCGAGGACGCGGTGCGTGTAGTTGCCGCCGGCCACCGTCTCGGCCCACACCAGGTGGCCGGCCGCGCAGGGCGGGTCCGGCCAGTCGGCGGCCGGTACCACGGGCATGGCCTCGGCGCGGGTGCCCTCCTGGGCGCGGGCGTGCGCCCGGGCCCCGTACGTGGTCGCTGTCGCCATCGCTGACCTCCGTCTCCTTCGGCTGAAGGGGTTATTTCTGTCGCTCGACAGAAATTAGGCCGGGGTCGGGTCGGCGGCGTTGCGGTGGCGTTCCGGCCCGGTTACCTGGGGCTCACCGGGGGCGGTGGCCCGTCGGGCGGGGCGTCGGCGCGACCGCCGTACGGCGTCGTGTGCGAGGATCGAACGCATGGGGACGAGCAGTGGCCGCCGGGTCGGCCGGCCGCGGGCCGCGCAGCGACCCGACAGCGGTCTTGAGCCGCGGGCCGAACTGCTCGCCGCGGCGGCCGAGTTGTTCACCACCCGCGGTTACGCGGCCACCACCACCCGGACCGTCGCCGAGCGGGCGGGCATGCGGCAGGCGTCGATGTACCACTACGTCTCCGGCAAGGAGGAACTCCTCGCCGAGCTGCTGGAGTCCACCGTCACGCCGTCCCTGGCCTGTGCGCGGGAGCTGCTCGCGGACGAGGTGACCCCGGCCGAGGAACGGCTGCGGATCCTGTGCCGGGCCGACGTGGAGCTGTTGTGCGCCGGGCCGCACAACCTGGGTGCGCTCTACCTGCTGCCCGAGGTGCAGGCCGACCGGTTCGCGGGCTTCCGTGCCGTGCGCGCCGAACTCAAGGACGCCTACCGGCAGTTGATCGCCGCCACGGTGGCCGGCGGGGCGCTGGCCAAGAGGGAGCTGGAGCTTCGGACCGATCTCGTCTTCGGGCTGATCGAGGGCGTCATCCTGGTCCACCGGTCCGAACCGGAGCGCCCCGCCGACGAGTTCGCCCGCGCCACGGCCGAGGCGGCGCTGCGGATCGTCGGGGTCTGAAGAGGCCCCGCGCGGGCCGGCGGGGGTCTCGCTCCGGCGGCTCCTTTCACTCATCACGGTGAGTGATCCCGCACACCTGTACGCCATGACGGACTGCGTTCGAATGAATGCCCTGCGTGCAAAACGACCGAGGCTACTCCGGTCCTGTGGGCGTTTTCAGGTGCTCGCCGAATATGACATGGCGTTGATCCGGTCGGACTAAGCTCGCCCGCGGCGCACCGAGTTGAGATGAATTCGTGCGCCTGTTCCCAATCATACGGAAGATCCAGACTGCTCCATGAACCTTCCCCATGCGAACTTCCCCGACACCCAGCCGATTCGTCTCAGAAGGCATACATGGTGAGTGTGCAATCGCCTCCCAATGGCCGTGAACTGTCCCTGGCGCGCGTGCTGTTGCTGCCCGCCATACTGATGGCGGCGGCGACCGCCGCCGCCGTCGTCCTGGTGGCGGAGTCCGCCCGGGCCGCCGTCGGCGCGTGCGGGGCCGTCGGCATGCTGCTGGTGCTCGTGACGGCGGCGGAAGCAGTGCGCCGCGGCCGCAGGCTCCGGGACGCCCAGGCCGAACACGAACGTCACCGTACGTATCTGGAACAGTGCCTCACCGTGAGCGAGGCGGAGATCGACCGACTCGGCCGGGAGGTCTTCCCGACCGCGCTCTACCGGCTGAAAGCCGGCGAGTCGCCCAAAGAGGTGGTCCGCCAGCTCTTCGACCTCGACCCGGGGATGCGCAACGCCCCCGAGTCACAGCGCCGGCTGATCCGCGTCATGCTCGACATCATCGACGAGGAGGACCTCCAGCGAGACTCCCTGGAGCGCTCGTTCGTCAGCGTCGCCCGGCGCGTCCAGGCCATCGTCCACCAGCAGGCCCACGAACTGCGGGAGATGGAGGAGGACCACGGCCGCAACCCCGAGGTCTTCGACGACCTGCTGCGCATCGACCACGGCACCGCGCTGATCGGACGCCTCGCCGACTCGGTCTCCGTGCTCGGCGGCGGCCGCCCCGGCCGCCAGTGGCCCAACCCGGTCGCCCTCTACAGCGTGCTGCGCGGCGCCATGTCCCGGATCCTGGAGTACCGGCGCATCGAACTGCACTCCATCTGCCAGGTCAACATCAAGGGCACCTCCGTCGAGCCGGTCATCCACGCGGCCGCCGAACTCCTCGACAACGCCACCCGCTACTCGCCGCCCTCCACCAAGGTGCACGTCACCGCCGTCGAGGTGCAGTCCGGCGTCTGCATCGAGATCGAGGACGCCGGCGTCACCCTCAACGAGGAGGCCCGCGACCGTCTGGAGGGCCTGCTGGCGAAGGCCAAGCAGGGCAAGGACATCCAGGTCCTCGGCGAGAACCCGCGCCTCGGCCTCTCGGTCGTGGGCCGCCTGTGCAAGATGTACAACATGGACGTCTCGCTGCGCGCCTCCGCGTACGGCGGCGTCCGGGCCGTCCTCATCGTGCCCAGCGACATGATGACCACCGACCCCGCCCCCGGCATCGCCCACGGCATCGGTGCCACCGGCATCCCCCAGCCCGAACTCGGCGCCCTCGAAGGCCCCAAGCGCCCGCCCAAGCGGCGCCGCCCCACCAGCCCCCGCATCCCCGCCGGGATCTCCATGGAGGACGACGTCCCCGAGGTCACCGAATGGACGGCGGGCGGCCTGCCGCAGCGGCGCAGCCGGATGAAGACTCCGCTCAGCCAGCGGATCGCCGAGCAGGCCGCGATCGAGCGTGCCGAACGCGAGGGCACCCCGACCATCTGGTCGCAGCACAAGGAACCCGAGCCCGAGAAGCCGGAGCCCGAGCGCCGCGAGCCCGGCCTCTGGGTCGATGCCTTCTGGGAGGGGCTCAAGAAGAACAACCCGGGTGTCCACCCCACCGACTTCACCCGGAACCCCACCAAGTACCTGCATCTGATCAACGATCCGGCCGGCACCGAAGCCGACGACGAGGGGGACCTCAAGTGATCCAGCAGCGAGGCAACTTCGACTGGATGCTCAAGCAACTCGCCGACGGTGTACCGGGCGTCGAGATGATCGTCGTGCTCTCCGCCGACGGCCTGCGCATCGCCCGGCACGGCGGCGACCCCGACGCCGCCGACCGGCTCGCCGCCGCCTGCGCGGGCGTGCAGAGCCTGGCCAGTGCCGTCGCCCAGGAACTCCCCATCAGCAACGGCGACATGAACCTCGTCCTGATCGAGATCGACAGGGGCTACTTCTACCTCATGTCCGCCGGCGCCAACGCCTATCTGGCCGTGCTGGCCGACGTCACCTGCGAACCGGGCCGGATGAGCGAGATGATGCGCGATCTCGTCGTCCGCATCGGCGCCCACCTCACCAGTCCGCCCCGGCGGAACGGGCAGACCGTATGACTCCTCCGCAACGCAAACGGCGCCGGTCCAGGCCGGACGTTCCGCCCCCGCCCCCGCCCCCGTCCACGCCGCCCACCCCCGAGAGCGGCGAGGACGGCGACAACAAGAACCCCGAACGGCTCTACGTCATCAGCGGCGCCGACGGCGCCCGGGCCGAACTCGACCTGGTCACCTTGATCGTGGCACGCGCCGCCCCGCCGCCGTCCGTCACCCCCGAGCAGGCGGCGCTGCTCCGGCTCTGCCTGGCCCCCCTGTCCGTGGCCGAACTCTCGGCCTACCTCAACCTGCCGTTCAGCGCGATGACGGCGCTGATCACCGAGCTGATCACGGCCGAACTGGTCCAGGCACGCGCCCCGATCGTCCGCCAGGCGCTCCCCGACCGTTCACTTCTCGAAGCGGTGATGCATGGACTTCAAAGGCTCTGACACGATTCCCGGCCCCCGCAGCGAGGACCACCTGCCGCACACCGCCCAGGCCGCGGTGAAGATCGTGATCGTGGGCGGCTTCGGGGTCGGCAAGACCACCATGGTCGGTTCCGTCAGCGAGATCAGACCGCTGACCACCGAGGAGACCATGACCCAGGCGGGCATCGGCGTCGACGACAACTACGGTTCCGACTCCAAGACCGCCACCACCGTGGCCATGGACTTCGGCCGCATCAGCATCACCGACGAACTGGTCCTCTACCTCTTCGGCACCCCCGGCCAGGAACGCTTCTGGTTCCTGTGGAACGGGCTGTTCGAGGGCGCCCTCGGCGCGGTCGTCCTCATCGACACCCGGCGCCTGGAGGTCAGCTTCGACGTCATGGGACGCCTGGAGGAACGCGGCGTGCCGTTCGTTGTCGCCGTCAACTCCTTCCCTGACGCGCCCAGTTACCCCATCGAGGAACTGCGCACCGCGCTGGACCTGCCCCCCGACGTCCCCATCGTGGAGTGTGACGCCCGCCGCCGGGCCTCCAGCCGGGACGTCCTGATGACCCTGATGCGCTTCCTGCACTCGCTCGCCATGTCCGGCGCGCTCACCTGACATTCCTTCCGGATTCTCCCGGATTCTCTTGGATTCTCTGGAATTCTTTCGGATCTCTTCGGAGCGATCACTGTGACGCCTGAATCCCCCTTCCCGGCCGGTACCAGCACCGACCCGGTCCCGGATCCGGCCCCGGTCCCGCCGCCCGGCTGTCCGGCGCACGACCGCGGCCCCGGCGGACTCCAGCGGCTCTACGGCGCCGACGCGGACCACCTGGGCGAGCTGTACGAGAAGCTGCGCGAGGAACACGGCCCCGTGGCACCCGTCCTGCTCCACGACGACGTACCGGTCTGGGTGGTCCTCGGGCTCACCGAGAACCTCCAGATGGTCCGCACCCCCGCCGTCTTCACCCGGGACAGCCGGATCTGGACCCCGCTGCGCGAGGGCATGGTCAAGCCGGACCACCCCCTCATGCCGCACATCGCCTGGCAGCCCATCTGCTCGCACGCCGAGGGCGAGGAACACATGCGGCTGCGCGCGGCCGTCACGGGCGCCATGACCACCATCGACCACCGCAGCATCCGCCGCCTCATCGGCCGCTACACCCAGCTGCTGGTCAACGAGTTCTGCGAGAAGGGCCGCGCCGAGCTGGTGTCCCAGTACTCCGAGCACCTGCCCATGGCGGTCATGTGCGAACTGATCGGCATGCCCGAGGAGTACAACGACCGGATCGTGGAGGCCGCCCGGGACATGCTGAAGGGCACCGAGACCGCGATCGCCAGCAACCAGTACGTCATGGGCTGTCTGACGCGGCTCACCGCCCGGCGCCGGGCCCGCTCCGAGGACGACTTCGCCAGCCACCTCATCAACCACCCGGCCCGGCTCAACGACGACGAGGTCGCCCAGCACCTGCGGGTCGTCCTCATCGCCGCCTACGAGACCACCGCCAACCTCCTCGCCAACGCACTGCGCATGGTCCTCACCGAACCCGGCTTCCGCGCCCAGCTCAACGGCGGCCAGATGACCGTGCCCGAGGCGATCGAGCAGTCGCTGTGGGACGAGCCGCCGTTCAGCACCGTCTTCGCCTACTTCGCCAAGCAGGACACGGAACTCGGCGGCCAGCGCATCCGCAAGGGCGACGGACTGCTCTACGCGCCCGCGCCGGGCAACGTCGACCCGCGCGTCCGCCCCGACCTGAGCGCCAACATGCAGGGCAACCGCTCCCACCTCGCCTTCGGCGGCGGCCCGCACGAATGCCCCGGCCAGGACATCGGCCGTGCCATCGCCGACGTCGGGGTCGACCAGCTGCTGACCCGGCTCTCCGACATCCAGCTCGACTGCGACGAGGAGGAGCTGCGCTGGCGCGCCTCGATCGCCTCCCGGCACCTGGTGGACCTGCCGGTGCGCTTCGACCCCAAGCCGAAGCAGGACGTCACCCTCATGCCGAGCCCGGCCCTCGTCCCCCCGCAGCGCACCGACTGGCAGGCCGGCACGACCCGCCCGGCAGCACCGGAGCCGGCCCCCGCGCCCCGGCCGGCGGTGCCCGTGACCATGACCGTCCCCGAACCGGCCCCGCCACGCGGCATCTGGCCCAGGCTGCGCCGCTGGTGGCTGGGCAGCTGAGTGCCCCGCGGGAAGCGCCGCGACGGGCCGGCGGCCGGGTGCGGCACCGTCGTGGCCGGTCGCGCCCACGCGGCGGCGGCCGCACCATCGCCTACAGCCCCGCGCACCTTCAGGGCGCTGCCCAGTCCTCGTACGACTCCCAGGCCCGCAGCGCCCGCCGGCTGCGCAGCCGGCGCTCCACCCCCGTGACCGGATCGGTGAACTCCAGGCTCCGTGCCAGCAGTTGCAGCGGACGCCGGAAGTCACCGTCCGGCACGGGGCCGGTCACGACCGGATACAGCGGATCGCCGAGAATCGGCACCCCCAAGGCGCTCATGTGGACGCGCAGTTGATGGGTCTGCCCGGTGTGCGGGGTGAGCCGGTAGCGGCCCAGGCCTTCCCGGTGTCCGGCCAGTTCGACAAGGGTCTCCGCGTTGGGTTCCCCGTCGATCTCCCGGGCCGCGGGCACCCCGCGTTCCTTCAGGATGCGACTGCGCACGGTGCGGGGAACCGCGAGCGAAGGATCGTACGGCGCGATCGCCTCGTACTCCTTGCGCACCCGCCGCTGGCTGAACAGCGTCTGGTAGGTCCCGCGCTCCTCGGGGCGCACGACCAGCAGCACGAGCCCGGCCGTGAGCCGGTCCAGCCGGTGCGCGGCCCCGAGCCCGGGAATCCCGAGCTCCCGCCGCAGCCGGGCGAGGACGGTCTCGGTGACATGACTGCCGCGCGGGGTGGTGGCGAGGAAGTGCGGTTTGTCGACGACGACGAGGTGGTCGTCGCGGTGGACGACTTCGAGGGGGAAGGGGACGGGGACCTCGGGGGGCAGGTCGCGGTGGAACCAGAGGTAGCGGCCGGGGGAGTAGGGCGTGCGGGCGGCGACGGGGTTTCCGTCCGCGCCCACGACCAGCCCCGAGTCCAGCATCTCGGCGACCGCGCCGGGAGCGGCCCCGGAGAGCCGTTCGATCAGGTAGTCGCCGACCGTGGCCCAGCCGTCGGCGAAGGGCAGCCGCACCCGCACGGGGTCCACCCCCTGGCGCTGGGGCAGGGGGGAGGGCGGGGCCGCAGTCTTACGTCTCATGTGCGGCCAAGGCTACGGCCCCGCGCCCCCTCGGGGGTGCGGGGCCGTAGCGACATGCGTTCCGCCGCGGGTGCGCGGCCCGTCCCCGCGCACCCGCGTCCGGCCGGCTACGCCACGGCCTCCGGCACCGCGACCGCACTCGGAGACTCCGCGCGGGTGAGCCGCCAGGCGCCGCCCGCCACCACGGTCCCGGCCAGGAACAGCACGGTGAACCACCGGAAGTACCAGTGACCCCCCGCGGGGTCGTACACCGCTCCCCGAGGCCACGCCAGGTTCACGGTCATCACCAGCCCGTACAGCAGCGCGACCGCGTTCACCGGCACTCCCCACCGCCCCAGCGAGAACAGCGCGGCCCCGGTCTCGTCCGTCCCCTCGACCCGGAACTCACCCCGCAGCCGCCGCACCAGCAACGGTCCGGTCACCATCGCGTAGGCGAGATACAGCATCACGATGCAGGTGGTCCCGATCGCCAGGAACGCGTCCGGTGACCCGAAGTCGAGCAGCAGCAGCGCACCTGCCAGCACCCCCACCACCACGGCCGGCGCCGCCGGCATCCCGGTCCGCGGGTTCACCCGCGCCAGCCGGCCGGCGAACGGCAGCTGCCCGTCCCGGGCCATGGAGAACAGCATCCGGGACGCCGCCGTCTGGATCGCCAGCGTCGCCACCGCGATCGCCACCACCACGTCGGCCAGCAACACCCGCCCCACCCCGTCCCCGAGGCTGCTGGTCAGCACGTAGCTGAGCCCGTCGACCCCCAGGTGCCCGTCGGTCAGACTGGGCGCGGCCAGCAGGCCGCCCAGGACGACCAGGCCGCCGAGCAGGCCCGCGGCGGTCAGCGCCGTGAGGATCGTGCGCGGCGCCGTACGCCGCGGGTGGTGCGTCTCCTCGCTCATCTCCCCCGCGCTGTCGAAGCCGATCATCACGTACGCGGCCGTGAACGAGCCGACCAGCAGCGCGCCCAGCAGGCCGCCCTCGGCGGCCGTACCGGTGTGGAAGGTGATGCCGGGGGAGCGCTTGGAGTGGGTGAGCAGGAGCACGATGATCAGGACCGCGCCGATGATCTCGGCGGTCACCCCGACCCGGTTGATCACGGACATCACGCGGTTGTCCACGATGTTGACGAGGGTGGTCAGCACCAGCAGTACGACGCCCAGCACAGCGGCGTTGGCAGCCCCGTCGGCCGAGGCCGGCGAGGGATCCGTGCCGATCAGCTGGAAGCCGGACCAGAGGGCGGGCAGCACCATCTGCAGCGCGAGCGCGGCCGCCGCGACCACCACGATCTGCCCGATCACCATGATCCAGCCGGCGAACCAGCCGAAGGACGGGTTGGACAGGCGGGAGGACCACTGGTAGATGGCGCCGGAGATCGGATAGCGCCCGGCCAGTTCGGCGAAGCACGCGGCCACCAGCAACTGGCCGGTCAGCACGGCCGGCCAGGCCCAGAAGAAGACCGGGCCGCCGAAGGCGTACCCGAAGGCGAAGAACTGGAAGACGGTCGTCAGTACGGAGATGAAGGAGAACCCGGCGGCGAACGAGGCGTACCGGCCGAGGCTGCGGTGCAGCTCCTGGCGGTAGCCGAACTCCTCCAGGGAGCGGTCGTCGAGTGTCGTCACGGCGGCACCTGCCTGTCAGGCGGACTTCCTGTCTGGGACGGGAATCGCAGATTTCCTGTCGGGCGACAGAAATTAGGGACGCGCTGTTTCGGACGCGTCACGCCGGCGTGTCCGGGGCGGGCCCAAGTCCTCACTCTCTTGCGGATCTGCCTCAGACGCGATACATCGTGTGTATTGACGTCTCTGGCCGACTCGCGATATGTTCGGCCACGGATATTCGGAGGCGAGGAGGTCGGTATGGCAGCGAAGCGCCGCAAGCTCAGCAATCCCCTGGCGCTCGTCGTGCTGACGACCCTCTGGCAGAAGCCGATGCATCCGTACGAGATCGCCCAGACCATGCGCCGGCAGGGCAAGGACACCAGCACCCGGATCAACTACGGCTCGCTCTACACGGTCATGCAGAACCTGGAGAAGCACGGCTTCGTCGAGGTGGCCGACGTGGAGCGGCGGGGCAACCGCCCGGAGCGCACGGTCTACGGCATCACCGACGCCGGGCGCGAGGAGATGATCCACTGGCTGTCCGACCTCATGGCCGTCCCGGCGAAGGAGTACCCGATCTTCGAGACGGCGCTCTCGCTGATGGGCGCTCTGCCGCCGGACGAGGTCGAGCGCCTGCTGGAGCAGCGGCTGAGCTCCCTGGAGGTGGAGGTCGCCGGCGGCAGGGCCGTGCTGGAGAAGCTGCACGAGACGCTGCCCCGGCTGTTCGTCGTCGAGGTCGAGTACCACCTGCACATGCTGGAGGCGCAGGCCGCATGGGTCCGCGGCTTCGTGCGGGAGATACAGGACGGTTCGCTGCCGGGCGTCGAGGGCTGGCGCCGGTTCCACGAAACCGGCGAACTGCCCCCGGAGTTCACGGAGGTGGACCAGCAGTAGAGGAAGCCGAGCGGGAAACAGACCCCGGCAGAGCTGTTGCAGCAGCTCCGCCAGGGTCTCGAACCCCGAGCTGAACCCGCCGTGAGGCAGATCCGGGCGATCGAGGTGCGGCACACCCAGGATAGCCCGGTGCTCCTCAAGCGGATCAGCTGTCATCCCCTGTCATCTGTCATCCGCTCACTCAGGAGAGCCCTGTCATGAACACCCGTGCGCCCGCAGTGCAGGCGCGCCAGCTGATCAAGACCTATCCCGGTGACGTCACCGCGCTCAACGGCATGGACGTCACCGTCGAACCCGGCACCGTCTTCGGGCTCCTCGGACCCAACGGCGCCGGCAAGTCCACCACCGTCAAGATCCTCACCACGCTGGCCCGCCCCGACTCGGGCACCGCCACCGTGGCCGGCCACGACGTGCTGCGCCACCCCGACCGGGTGCGCCGCGCGATCGGCGTGGTCGCCCAGAACTCCGGCGCCGACCCCGGCGCCACCGGCCGCGAGAACCTCCGGCTCCAGGGCAGGCTCTACGGCCTGCGGGGCGCCCCTCTCGACCGCCGCGTCGACGAACTGCTGGACCGCTTCACCCTCACCGAGGCCGCCGGCCGCCAGGTCAAGGGGTACTCCGGCGGGATGCGGCGCCGGCTCGACGTGGCCCTCGGGCTGGTCCACAACCCTGAGGTGCTCTTCCTGGACGAGCCCACCACCGGCCTGGATCCGGAGGCCCGCACCGCGATGTGGGAGGAGATCGGCCGGCTGGCCGGGGAGGAGGGCCTGACCATCCTGCTCACCACGCACTACCTGGAAGAGGCCGACCGGCTCGCCGAGCGGATCGCGATCGTCGACCGCGGCCGGGTCGTGGTCGAGGGCACCCCCGACTCCCTCAAGGGCGAACTGCGTGGCGACGCCGTCCACGTGGAGCTCCGCGAGGCGCCCGGGGAAGCCGGCAGCACCCTGCTCACGGGCGCCCTGACCGGGCTGCCGGGCGTGCACGAGGTGCTGTTCGACGGGCGCCGGATCAGCGCCCGCGCCGACGACGGGGCCGCCGCGATGCCCGCGCTGCTCGCCGCCCTTGAGCGGGCCGGGGTGACCGTGGTGTCGGCGACCGTCGCCCGGCCCTCCCTCGACGACGTCTATCTGCGCTACGCCGGCCGCCGTTACGCCGAGGCCGACGCCGCCGACGGCTCCGGCACCCTCGCCCTGGCCGGAGGTGCCCGATGAGCAACGCCGTATCCCAGACCTGGTACATGACCCAGCGCCAGCTGCTGGTGTTCGCCCGCCAGCCCGCCTACGCGATCATCACCCTGATCCAGCCGGTGTTCTGGCTGTTCCTGTTCGGCAACCTCTTCAAGAAGGTCGTCGAGCTGGGCGGCTTCGGGACCACCTCCTACCTCGACTACCTGGTGCCCGGCGTGGTGGTGATGAGCGCCCTCAGTTCCAACATGTGGGCGGGCATGGGCACGTTGGAGGAGATCCAGCGCGGCACCCTCAACCGCTTCCTGACCACCCCGGTCAGCCGGGCCGCGCTGATGAACGGCAATGTGGTGAACAACGGCCTGGTCACCGCGGGCCAGTCACTGATCATCGTGCTGCTCGGCCTGCTGGGCGGCGCCGAATACCCGGGCGGGATCGGCGGCACGGCCGTCCTGGTGGTGGCCGCCGTGCTGCTCGGCACGATCTTCGGCGCGCTGTCCAACGCGCTCGGCATGCTGGTCCGGGAGCGCGAGTCGATCATCGGGATCAACACCTTCCTGCTGCTCCCGCTGACCTTCCTGTCCAGCGCCTTCATGGCGCCGTCCCAGATGCCCGGCTGGATGCGGCACACAGCCGACTTCAACCCGCTCAACTGGGCGATGGTGGCGGGCCGTTCGGCGATGTCGGCGGACCCCGACTGGGGGGCGGTGCTCGGCCGCGGCGGAGCGCTGCTGGCGCTGGCGGTCGCGGCCGTGTGGCTGTCGATCAGGACCTTCAGGTCGTATCAGCGCTCTGTCTGAAACGGCCGGCGCGGGCCCGGCCGCACCCTCGGGTGCGGCCGGGCCCGCACGTCTCAGGCCGCGGCCGCGCCGTTCTCCTGCTCCGCCTCGATCCGGGCGTTCCACTCGCGCTTGGAGGCCTGCCAGCCGTCCTCGTTGTGGCCGAGGCGCCAGTAACCGGAGATCGACAGGTCCTCGCGCGGGATCCCCTTCTGCACGCGCAGCAGCCCCCGCAGCTCCTTCACGAAGCTCGCCTCGCCGTGCACGAAGGCCTGCACCCGGCCCTCCGGGAACTCCAGCGCCCGTACGGCCGCGACCAGGGCCTCGCCGACCGGCCGGGAGCCGCGGTGCAGCCAGACGACCTCGACGTCGGCGTCGATCTTCTGCTCCTCCTCGGGGCCGGAGACCTCGACGAAGGCGAACGCCTTCGCCTCGGCCGGCAGGGACTCCAGGGCGCGGGCGATCGCGGGCAGCGCGCTCTCGTCACCGGCGAGCAGATGCCAGTCGGCGTCCGGGTCGGGTGCGTAGGCACCGCCGGGTCCCAGGAAGCGCACGGTCTCGCCGGGCTGGACCCGGCAGGCCCACGGCCCGGCCAGGCCCTCGTCGCCGTGGACCACGAAGTCCAGGGTCAGCTCCCGGTGTTCGGGGTTCCAGGAGCGCACGGTGTAGGTCCGGGTCACCGGCCAGTGCTCGCGGGGAAACTCGGCGCGGATCCGCTCCAGGTCGAAAGGCTCCGGATAGGTGACGCCCTCCGGTCCGAAGAGGAGTTTCACGTAATGATCGGTGCAGGTGTCCGCGGCGAAGCCGGCCAGTCCGTCACCGCCGAGGACCACGCGCTGCATGTGCGGGCTCAACCGCTCGGTGCGCACCACCTGAGCGGAATGGGGCTTACGCGGCTTACGTCCCGGGCGCTCTGCCATGACCGGCCTCCCAGCTCAATTGGTTAGGTTTGCCTAAGTTAGCACTTCCCTTCCAGTTAACACCTCTTCCATGAGCACTTGATGAGCGGGTTTTGCCGGAAGCATTCCTTCGACGGGTCAGGCTTCCAGCGTCGCCAGCAGACGGGTCAGCGAGCCGCCCAGCCCCCAGCGAGCGGCCAGCGCGTTCAGTCCCGCCGGGTCGCGGGGGGTCTTGGGCAGCGCGGTGTCGACGCCCGGCAGCGGTACGTCACCGGCGACCCGGACCACCCGCGGGGCCACGGCGACGTACGGCCGGGCCTCGTCCAGCCGCTTGCGCTGCGACGGCGTGAGTTTCGCCTTCGGGTCGTCGACCGCGGCCATGATCCCGGCCAGGTCACCGAACTCGGCGAGAAGCCTGGCGGCCGTCTTCTCCCCGATGCCCGGCACCCCCGGCAGGCCGTCGCTCGGGTCGCCGCGCAGCAGCGCCAGGTCCGCGTAGCCGCGCCCGTCGACCCCGTACTTCTCGCGCAGCCACGCCTCGTCGGTCGTCTGCAGCGTGCCGACACCCTTCAGCGGGTACAGCACCCGCACCCCGCGCGCGTCGTCCACCAGCTGGTAGAGGTCGCGGTCACCGGTGACGATGTCCACCGGGCCCTCGGCGCGCGCGGTGAAGGTGCCGATCACGTCGTCGGCCTCGTACCCGGCGACGCCGACCCGGGCGATGCCGAGCGCGTCCAGAACCTCCTCGATGACCGGCACCTGCGGGGCGAGGGTGTCCGGGACCTCCTCCTCGTCCGGTCCGCTCTCGTGCTCCGCGGCGACCCGGTGCGCCTTGTAGGAGGGGATGAGGTCGACCCGCCACCGCGGCCGCCAGTCGGCGTCCATGCAGGCCACCAGCAGGTCCGGACGGTGGTCCCGGACCAGCCGGTCGATGAAGTCCAGCAGCCCGCGCACGGCGTTCACCGGCGTGCCGTCCGGCGCCCTCACGGAGTCCGGGACGCCGAAGTAGGCGCGGAAGTACAGCGAGGCGGTGTCGAGAAGCATCAGTCGTGCGGTCACGCCCCGCATCATGCCGTACGGCACTGACGGCGTCCGGGCGCTGCGCCGGGAGCCATGGACCGGCACCCAGGTACCAGCCCTCCCTTCCGGCCCGCCGGCGGCCCCTGCGGACGGGGCAACGCCTGCGAGAAGGATCCGGCCAACCACAGAGCGCTACGGCACCGCCCAAGCCGTTCCGCCCCGCCGGCCGGGACGGCCGACCGCACGTTCGACGCGAGCCGCGCCCTGCTCCCGCTGCGCCGAGGGCGTCCCCGACGGCACCGCGGTCCACGCCGACCCCGGGGAACCGGCCGCCCCCTGCCGCGGCGCCAGCCCTCAACTCCGCGCCGGCCCGGGGTGCTTCACCGTCCGGCGGGCCCGCCCGGAGCACCGCCTCCACCAGGCACTCCGCGCCCGGGGCGGCGCCGGGAACATCGGCGGCCGCCCGCGCATTGAACTCATGGGGCGTCTGCTCGTGCGGACGGGGGCCGGCGCCTGTGGGCCGACTGAGGGAGCCGGCCCGCGTACGCCTGCGACCCCGCCTCCGGACGGGCCGACCGGTACCGCCCCCGCCTCCCCCGGCGGCAGCCGCGCCTTCGCCCGTCCCCCGGCCGGGCCGATCACCGGCCCCGACGGCCGTCCCGCCCTCTGGTCAGCGCGTTCATCCCGAAGGAGGAGCCGGTGCCCGGCGGGTCCGGCCGTCCGGTGTACTGGCGCGAACCGTGAGGGTCGCACTCACCGGACGTGACAGGGATGTGACGGCTGCCTGAAACGGTTTGCCGAACATGCGTAGGGTGCAGAGAACCCATCAGGAGGGACCCGGCCGAGGCTGGGCACCCGGAGGACGGAACGACGAGCGAAGGAGGGAGCCGGAGCGATGGGCGACCACAAAGACCAGCAGCCCGTGCGGGTGGGCGCGGCAGTCCGGCGGCGCCGCCGCGCGCTGGAACTCACCCTCGCCGTCGTGGCCGAGCGCAGCGGCCTGTCGGTGCCCTTCCTGAGCCAGGTCGAGAACGACAGGGCCCGCCCCAGCCGCACCTCCCTGGAGAAGCTCGCCGACGCCCTGCGCACCACGGCCGTCGAACTCCTCGCCGCCGCCGACCCGGCGTGCAGCGTCGACGTCGTACGGGCCGAGGACGCCACCGAGCCGGACTTCGCACCCCAGGTGCGTTCCCTGGTCCGCGGTCACCACCAGCTGCACGCCTCGGAGTTCACCGGCGACCACGACGCCGGCCGCGAATTCCAGCACCGCAACGACGAGTTGATGTATGTCGCCGACGGCGCCGTGGAGATCGAGGCCGAGGGCCGCGCCTACCGCCTCGGCCGCGGCGACACCCTCTACCTCACCGGCGGAGTCCGCCACCGCTGGCGTGCGACGGTCCCGGACACCCGGGTGATCGTGGTGGCGGTGGCGGAACACATCGAGGCAGTCCACGATCGCCAGCGCTGATCTTCCCCGTCCTGAGACGCCCGGCTCCGAAGCGCCCCGTAAGGGGCGCGGTGCCGCATCCGAGAGGCTGCTGCCGCCGCGGGGGCGCGACCGGCCACCACGCGCCCGCGGCGCACCACCGCGCGTGGCACCACCGCGCGTGGCACCACCGCGCGTGGTCTCCCTCGTACCGTCCCTCACCGAGGCGATCGCCGAGACCCGTCCAGGGGTTCTCGTCGGCGCCACGGACTGGTGCACCCACCCGGCCCGTCTCGGCGTCCCCCGCATCGGCGGCACCAAGAACCCCGCCCTCGACCGGATCCTCGCCCTCACCCCCGACCTGGTGATCGCCAACGAGGAGGAGAACCGCGCCCCCGACCTGGACGCCCTGCGCACGGCAGGCCTGGAGGTGCTGGTCACGGAGGTGCGGGACCTGCCACAGGCCTTCCGTGAACTGGAGAGGGTCCTGACCGCGTGCGGCGCGAGCGGCCGCCCCCGCTGGCTGGACGAGGCGGAGCAGGCGTGGTCCGCGCCGGTGCCCGCCGGCCCTGTGACGACGGCGGTCGTACCGGTCTGGCGGCGGCCCTGGATGGTCCTCGGCCGGGACACGTTCGCGGGCGACCTGCTGGCCCGGCTGGGCGTGCACAACCTCTTCGGAGGACACCCCGAGCGCTACCCCCGCGTCCCGCTCGGGGAACTGCGCGACGCCGACCCCGACCTGGTCGTCCTCCCGGACGAGCCCTACCGCTTCACCGCCACCGACGGCCCCGAGGCGTTTCCCGGACTGCCCTGCGCGCTGGTCAGCGGACGGCACCTGACGTGGTACGGACCCTCACTGGCCGAGGCGCCCCGGGTGCTGGCCGAGGCCCTGCGAGCAGCTGACCGCTGAGCAGCCCGCGTACGGTGCCGGAGGCGGCCGCCAGCCAGCCGGCGACGAGGACGGCGTACAGGGCCGCCGCCAGCCAGTGGTACGCGGCGAGCCCGGTGTGCCGCCCGAGCGCGGCGGCGCCCGTGACGCACGTCCCCACGGGGAAGGTGAACGCCCACCATGTCATGGTGAACCGCATCCCCTGCCGCCACGCCCGCGCCACATGGACGGCCGACAGCGCCAGCCACAGCAGTGCGAACCCCATGACCGGAACGCCGTACAGCACCGCGAGGAGGCCGAAACCAGCGGCGTACGGCGCCGGTACCACGCCGGGGGCGAGGTCCGCGAAGGCACCCACCGCCGTCGTGGACTGCCCGAGCGGGCCCAGCACCAGGAAGGCCGTGGGGGTCAGCGCGAGCGGCAGCGGACCGCCGGCGATCAGCCGGCCGAAGACGAGCCCCAGCATGAGCAGCGTGCTGAGCAGACTCAGCCCGAAGAGCGCGAAGCAGCCGTAGAGCAGGGTCTCGCGCGCCTGCCCGGGCGGCAGATGCGGGACCAGCTGCGGCCCGAGCGCGGCCGACACCATGGGCGCCACCAGCGGCAGCAGCCACACCGGGGAGGCCTGGCCGGGGTCGACGCGATGCCGTACGGCCATCAGGTACGGCACGGCGACGGCCGCCGCGAGTCCCACGGCGGTACCGGCGACGAAGAGCACGGAGCCGAGCGTGACGGCGGCAGGCTCCCCGATCCAGTCCCGTCCGAGGGCCAGCGCACCGCCCCCGACGGCGAGCAGGGCCATGGCGAGACAGCCGTAGAAGGGTGCCACGGCGGGGTCGAGGAGATGCGCGCGGGCCTGGTCGCGGTGGTGGGCCCAGTGCAGGGCCCGGGCGGCCAGCAGGACCACGAGCTGGAGCAGGGACAGCGCCCAGACACTCACGAAGAGCTCGCGCGAGCCGTTGACGCCGAGTGCGCCGCCGCCGAGGGCGAGGGCTGCGGTGCCCATGACGGACGCGTACCAGTTGGGGCCGAGATGACGGACTGCGGTGACCATGAATCCAACGGTTCCGCTGTTCCGCGCGGCCGACCAGGGAGCTCTTCTCTATGGGGGCATAAGCTGGTCTTATGAGCGAGACGGAGGAACGGGCCACAGGGGGCACGCTCGCGCACCGGGTGCCGGACCTCGGCGCGCTGGAGCTGCTGCTGGCGGTGGCGCGGCTGGGCAGCCTCGGGGCGGCGGCGCGGGAGGTCGGCATCACCCAGCCGGCGGCCAGCAGCCGGATCCGTTCCATGGAACGGCAGCTGGGCGTGGCCCTGGTCGACCGCTCGCCGCGCGGCTCCCGGCTCACCGACGCGGGGGCGCTGGTGACCGACTGGGCGCGGCGGGTGGTGGAGGCGGCGGAGGCCTTCGACGCGGGCACCCAGGCGCTCCGGGACCGGCGGGACTCGCGGCTGCGGGTGGCGGCGAGCATGACCATCGCCGAGTACCTGCTGCCCGGCTGGCTGCTCGCGCTGCGCGCCCAGCGTCCCGACACGGCGGTGTCGCTGCTCGCCGGCAACTCGGCGGCGGTGGCCGAGCGGCTGCTCGCGGACGAGGCGGACCTGGGCTTCGTGGAGGGCCTGACGGTTCCGCACGGCCTGGACTCGGCGGTGATTGCCCACGACCGCCTGATCGTCGTGGTCGCCCCGGCCCACCCCTGGGCCCGCCGTCGGCGCCCGCTCGCGGCGGCGGAGCTGGCGGCGACCCCGCTGATCCTCCGCGAACGCGGCTCGGGCACCCGCCAGGTCCTCGACACGGCGCTGGGCGGCCTGGCCCGCCCGCTGATCGAACTGTCGTCGACCACCGCGGTGAAGGCATCGGCGGTCGGCGGCGCCGGGCCTGCGGTCCTCAGCGAACTGGTGGTGGGGGAGGAGCTGGCGATGCGGCGGCTGGTCGCCATCCCCCTGGAGGGCATCGCCCTCCGCCGCGACCTACGCGCCGTGTGGCCGACAGGCCACCGCCCGACCGGCCCCGCCCGCGAGCTGCTTTCCCTGACCCGCGCCTGAAAACCCTTCGCCCACCCACCACCCGACTCGCTCCCGCAAAGAGCAACGGCCGGAAGGAAGCCCCGTCCGGCACACGAGGACGAGGACCGGTCCGTGCCCGCCTCGAGTCTGTCCGGCGGACGAGGGCGAAGGCTGGTCTGTGCCTGTCTCCAGTGTCCGGCGGACGAGGGCGAAGGCGAAGGCCGGCCCGTACCCCTCTCCAGTCTGTCTGGTGGGCGAGGACGAGGGCCGGTCCGTGCCCGCCTCCAGTCTGTCCGGCGGCCAGGGGCGAAGGCCGGGTTGTGTCCGTCTCCAGTCTGTCCGGTGGGCGAGGACGGTGGTTGGTCCGTGCTCGCCTCCAGCCCGTCCGGCGGCCGGGGGCGAAGGCCGGGCTGTGTCCGTTTCCAGTCTGTCCGGCGGCCAGGGGCCGAAGGCCGGGCTGTTCCCGTCTCCAACTGCGCGGTGGACGGGGACGGTGGCTGGTCTGCGTCCCTGCCTCCAGTCTGTCCGGCGGACGAGGACGAAGGCCGGTCCGCACCCCCCACCAGCCCGTCCGGCGTTTGAGGACGAGGCCGTTCAGGCCGATGCGGGGGTTCGGGGGCGGCAGCCCCGGAGCGGGCGGTCGAAGGGGGCGCACTCCCTGGAGGACGGGACGTGGACGGGACGGGTAGGGGCGGCGGGGGCGAAAACCGCTGCTCAGCGCGCGGACGCGGCGGCGACCAGTGCCTCCATCACCCGCAGGTCCTCGCCCATCTCCGGATGCCACTGCACCCCGAGGACCCAGCCGTCCCCGGCGGGCAGTTCGATCGCCTCGACCGTGCCGTCGGCCGCGTACGCCGACACCAGCAGCCCCGCGCCGAGGCGGTCCACCGCCTGGTGGTGGAAGGTCGGGACCGACGTCTCCTCCGGGACCGTCCCGGCGTACCGGGTGCCGGGCACCGGCTTCACCTCGTGGCGGCCGAAGACCCCGGGCACCTCCGCATGGCCGTCGATGTGCTGGACGAGGGTGCCCCCGAGGGCGACGTTCAGGAGCTGCATGCCCCGGCAGATGCCGAGCAGCGGTACGCCGGCGGCCAGCGCGGCGTCGATGAGGGCCAGCTCCCAGGCGTCCCGGGTGCGGGCGGGACGCCCGGTGCGGGGGTCGGGCTCGGCGCCGTAGCGGACCGGCTCCACGTCCGGGCCGCCCGCGATCACCAGGCCGTCCAGGCGCGTCACCGTCGCCGCCGCGTGCTCGGGGGCGTCCGGCGGCAGCAGCGCGGCCAGGCCGCCGGCCCGCTGGACGAGGCGTGGGTAACCGGCAGGCAGCAGGGCCGCCTCCAGCTCCCAGACTCCCCAGCGCACTCCGGCCTCCAGGTATGTGCTCACGCCGATCAGCGGCCGCCCGGTCATGGACCCTCCCCAGTCATAAGGTGTGCGTGCGTACCTTTATCGCACACCTCGGTGACGCGTCGGCCGGCCGTCACGCCAGGAAGCCCCGCAGCAGCGCCGCCGTCCCCGCGCAGTGCTCCCGCATCATCTCCCGCGCGCCGTCGGCGTCCCCGTCCAGCACCGCCTCCACCAGGGCGATGTGCTGGCGCTGCGAGTGCTCCAGGTTGCGGACCAGCAGCGGGATGCAGTCGAGGAGGTCGTTCACCGTCGCGCGCACCGCCGCGTACTGGGCGGTGAGGGACGGGGAGCGGCACAGCTCGGCGATCGTCAGATGCAGCAGGGTGTCCAGGCGGCGGTAGTCCGCCAGCGGCGCCTCGTGCGTGCGGGCCAGCGCCTCCCGCAGCCTGAGCGCCTGCTCGCCGGTGAGCCCGTGCGCCGCGCACAGGCCCGCCGCGCCCACTTCGAGGACCTCCCGGAACCGGAGCACGTCCTCGATGTCGACCTCGGTGATCCGGCGCCGCAGCTCGCCCTCGCCGCCCGCGTCCGTGCGCGGCAGCACGAACGTACCGCCGTACCGTCCGCGCCGGGACTCCACCAGACCCTGGTCCTGAAGCACCTTCAGCACCTCGCGCAGCGTCACCCGGCTGATCCCGAGCCGCTCCGCCAGAACCCGCTCGGCGGGCAGCCGCTCGCCGCCCGGAACCAGGCCCAGCCGGACGACCTGCAGGATCTGCTCCAGCGCCTCCTCGAAGCCGTTGCCCGCCCGCACCGGTCGCAGCACCGGAGTCAACGGGTCGTCGAGGGCGCCGTCCGCGTCCAGCGACATATGGCCGTACCCCCTTCCCAAGCAATGGTTCTCTTCAATACCTTAGAGCTCCCCGTCCGGCCGCAGAAGCGCATCGTCAGCAGTGGCCGCAGCAGACCCGCGGCAGCAGCAGTACCAGCAGTACCAGCGGTACCAGCGTGAAAGAAGCCGAAGGAGCTCCCGTGGCAGACCGCACACCCCCGCTGAGCGTCGAGGAACTGCACACCCTCGTCGCGGGCGGTGAGATCGACACCGTCGTCCTGGCCTTCCCCGACATGCAAGGGCGGTTGCAGGGCAAGCGGTTCGCCGCCCGTTTCTTCCTCGACGAGGTCCTGCGCCACGGCACGGAGGGCTGCAACTACCTCCTCGCCGTCGACACCGAGATGAACACCGTCGACGGCTATGCCATGTCCTCCTGGGACCGCGGCTACGGCGACTTCGCCATGCACCCCGACCTCGCCACCCTCCGCCGCGTGCCCTGGAACGCGGGCACGGCGATGCTCATCGCCGACCTCGCCTGGAACGACGGCTCCCCGGTCGTCGCCGCGCCCCGGCAGATCCTCCGCCGCCAGCTGGAGCGCCTCGCCGAACTCGGCTACACCGCACAGGTCGGTACGGAGCTGGAGTTCATCGTGTTCAAGGACACCTACGAGGCGGCCTGGGACGCGAACTACCGGGGACTGACCCCGGCCAACCAGTACAACATCGACTATTCGGTGCTGGGCACCGGGCGGATCGAGCCCCTGCTCCGCCGGATCCGCAACGAGATGGCGGGCGCGGGTCTGACCGTCGAGTCCGCGAAGGGCGAGTGCAACCCGGGCCAGCACGAGATCGCCTTCCGCTACGACGAGGCCCTGGTCACCTGCGACCAGCACGCCGTCTACAAGACCGGCGCCAAGGAGATCGCCGCCCAGGAGGGCGTCTCCCTGACCTTCATGGCCAAGTACAACGAGCGGGAGGGCAACTCCTGCCACATCCACCTGTCGCTGGCGGACGCGGAGGGCAACAACGCCTTCTCCTCCCAGGGCCACATGTCCGACGTGATGCGGCACTTCCTCGCCGGACAGCTCGCCGCCCTCCGTGACTTCTCGCTCCTCTACGCCCCCAACATCAACAGCTACAAGCGGTTCCAGCCGGGCTCCTTCGCCCCCACCGCCGTCGCCTGGGGCCAGGACAACCGCACCTGTGCACTGAGGGTCGTCGGCCACGGCCGTTCGCTGCGCTTCGAGAACCGGCTGCCCGGCGGCGACGTCAACCCGCACCTCGCCGTCGCCGGTCTGGTCGCGGCCGGCCTGTACGGCATCGAGCAGAAGCTGGAACTCCCCGAGCCCTGCCCCGGCAACGCCTACACCGCCGACTTCGCCCACGTCCCCACCACCCTCCGCGAGGCCGCCGAACTCTGGGAGAACAGCCCCGTGGCGAAGGCGGCCTTCGGCGACGAGGTCGTCGCGCACTACCGCAACATGGCCCGCGTCGAGCTGGAGGCCTTCGACGCCGCGGTGACCGACTGGGAGCTGCGCCGCTCCTTCGAACGCATGTGAGGCATCACTTGTCGCAACAGTACGAACTCGACGTCCTCAACCCGGCCACGGAGGAGGTGATCGCGACCGTCCCGGGCGCCGCGGAGCAGGACATCGACACCGCCGTACGACGGGCCGCGCGGGCCCAGGAGCGCTGGGCCGCGCTCGCGCCCGGCGAACGGGCCCGGCTGCTGCGCCGGTTCGCCGTCGCCGTCGACGAACACCGCGAGGAACTCGCCCAGTCGGAGGTCCGGGAAGCCGGGCACACCGTCGGCAACGCCCGCTGGGAGGCCGGCAACGTCCGCGACCTGCTCGACTACGCGGCCGGGGGAGTGGAGCGGCTGACCGGACGCCAGATCCCGGTACCCGGCGGCCTCGACGTCACCCTTCTCGAACCCCTCGGGGTCGTCGGCGTCATCGCCCCCTGGAACTTCCCCATGCCCATCGCGGCCTGGGGCACCGCGCCCGCCCTCGCCGCAGGCAACGCGGTGATCCTCAAGCCCGCCGAGACCACCCCGCTCACCGCCCTGCGTCTCGCCGAACTCGCCCTGGAGGCAGGGCTTCCGGAGGGCCTGTTCCAAGTCCTGCCCGGCCGGGGTGACATCGCCGGCGAGGCCCTGGTCCGCCACCCCGGCGTCGCCAAGATCGTGTTCACCGGCTCCACCCGGACCGGCAAGCGCATCATGGCGCTCTGCGCCGACCAGGTGAAGCGCGTCACCCTCGAACTCGGCGGCAAGAGCCCCAACCTGGTCTTCGCCGACGCGGACATCGAGGCCGCCGCGGCCGCTGCCCCCATGTCCTTCCTGGACAACTCCGGCCAGGACTGCTGCGCCCGTACCCGCATCCTCGTCCAGCGGCCGGTCTACGACCGCTTCCTGGAACTCCTCGCCCCCGCGATCGAGTCCGTCACCGTCGGCGACCCGGCCGACGAGCGGACGGACATGGGCCCGCTGATCTCCGGGGCCCAGCTGGAGCGGGTCCGTTCCTACGTCGACGCGGACGCGCCCGGCATCCGGGGCAAGGCCCCCGAGGGCCCCGGCTTCTGGTTCCCGCCGACCGTCCTCACCGGCGTCGACCCGCACGCGCGCGTGGCCGTCGAGGAGGTCTTCGGGCCGGTCGCCGCCGTCATCCCGTTCGAGGACGAGGCCGACGCGATCCGGCTTGCCAACGGCACCGACTACGGCCTCTCCGGCTCCATCTGGACCCGGGACGTGGGCCGCGCCCTGCGCGTCTCCCAGGCCGTCAAGGCCGGCAACCTGTCCGTCAACTCGCACTCCAGCGTCCGCTACTGGACCCCCTTCGGCGGCTACAAGCAGTCGGGGATCGGCCGTGAACTCGGCCCGGACGCGCTCACCGCCTTCACCGAAACCAAGAACGTCTTCATCAGCACGGAAGGCCCCGCACAGTGACCGCTCAGACCCCTGACACCGTCTGCCGCCGGCTCGTCGGCCGTACCGCCGTCATCACCGGAGCCGGCAGCGGCATCGGCCTCGCCACCGCGCGGCGGCTGGCCTCCGAGGGCGCCCACGTCGTCTGCGGCGACGTCGACGAGACCCGGGGCAAGGCCGCCGCCGAGGAGGTCGGCGGACTCTTCGTGAAGGTCGACGTCACCGACGCCGACCAGGTCGAGGCGCTGTTCAAGACCGCGTACGACACCTACGGCAGCGTCGACATCGCCTTCAACAACGCCGGTATCTCACCGCCCGACGACGACTCCATCCTGGAGACGGGACTGGAGGCCTGGAAGCGCGTCCAGGAGGTCAACCTCACCTCCGTCTACCTGTGCTGCAAGGCCGCCATCCCCTACATGCGGCGGCAGGGCAAGGGCTCCATCATCAACACGGCGTCCTTCGTGGCCCGGATGGGCGCGGCCACCTCGCAGATCTCCTACACCGCCTCCAAGGGCGGCGTCCTGGCCATGTCCCGTGAACTGGGCGTGCAGTTCGCCCGGGAGGGCATCCGGGTCAACGCGCTCTGCCCCGGACCGGTCAACACCCCCCTCCTCCAGGAGCTGTTCGCCAAGGACCCCGAGCGGGCCGCCCGCCGCCTGGTGCACATCCCGCTGGGCCGGTTCGCCGAGGCCGAGGAGATCGCCGCCGCCGTCGCCTTCCTGGCCAGCGACGACTCCTCCTTCGTCAACGCCAGCGACTTCCTGGTGGACGGCGGGATCTCCGGGGCGTACGTCACGCCCCTCTAGGAGTCCGGGTACGGACCCCCACCCCCGTCCTACAGTGCGGGAGTGAGCATGACGCCGCCGCCCGGCTGGTACGCCGCCCCGCACGCCCCGCACCTGGAGCGCTGGTGGGACGGCCGGGCCTGGACCGAGCACCGGCGCACCCCGTCCGGCCTCCCCGCGCCGCCGCCCCCGGCGGCCGGGGTGTCCGGACGGGCCAGGGCGGTCGCGCTGACATCCGCCGCGGCCGTGCTGGCCACCGCGATCGTCTGCGGCGCGACCGTGCTCCGCACCGACGAGGCGAGCGGCCGGGCCGACACGACGGTCCGCACCGCCCCCGGTCCGGCGGCGCCCCCGGACCGCGTCGTCGACCAGCTCAACGGCATCAGCCTGCCGGTGCCGGCCGGCTGGACCGGCTCCTCGTACCCCGCCCAGGACGACGTCGTGATGACCACCGCCGGCACCTACGCCTGCCCGGCCCGCACCGGCCGGTGCCGCCACGGCCAGGTCATCAGCCTTACGGCGGGCGGCGCCGACGGAGCCTCCCCGCGCACCGTCGCCGAACGCGACGTACCCGAGGCGGCCGAGGCGGCCTACGGCCACGATCCCGGCGGCCGGCGTCCCTTCGGGGGCATCCGCTCGCACCGGGTCGTCAAGGCCGGGCGGGTCGCGGTGGCAGGCCGCGACGGCTACCTGGTGCGCTGGCGGGTACGGACGGCCGACGGACCGGGCGGCTACGTCCAGGCCGTGGCCTTCCCTTCCGCCACCGGCATCCCGGCCCCGGTCGTCGTCCGGCTCGTCCTCGACGCGGGCCCGGACGGACCGCCGCTGTCCGACATGGACGCCATCACCAGCGGCATCCGCCCGGTCGGTGACCAGCCCGCCGGTTAGAGGAAGGTGTGACCTTCACCCCGGTACGTCGGCACGGTCGCCGTCACCCGGTCGCCCTCGACCAGTTGCAACTCGGCGAACCGCTCGCACAGCTCGCCCGCCTTGGCGTGCCGGAACCACACCTTGTCGCCGATCAGCAGATCGTCCGCCGCCGAGCCGAGCAGCGGCGTCTGCACCTCACCGGGGCCCTCCTGCGCGTCGTACGACAGCCCCTCCGGCAGGTACGGCACCGGCAGCCGGTCCGGACCCGCGACGCCCGAAGCCGGGTAACCGCCGCCCAGGACCGTGACGACCCCGACACCGGGCCGCCGCACCACCGGCATGGCGAACAGCGCGGCCGGACGGCCGGTGAACGAGGTGTAGTTGTCGAAGAGACGCGGCACGTACAGGCCCGACCCGGCCGCTATCTCGGTGACCGAGTCCTCCGCCGCCGTGGTCTGCACACTGCCCGTGCCGCCGCCGTTGACGAACTCCAGGTCCGGCGCCACCGCCCGGACCGCCCGCACCACCGCGGCGCGCCGCTCGGCCAGCTCACGACGGGCGGTGGCCTGCATCAGACGCACCGCGCGGGAGCGCAGCGGCCGCCCGGCGACATCGTCCCCGACCCCGGCGATATGCCCCTCGTACCCCATGATCCCGACGAGCCGGAACCCCGGGCGCCGTGCCACCACCCGGGCGAGGTCGGCCAGTTGGGCCGGGGAGTGCAGCGGCGAGCGCCGGGCCCCGACCCGCACCCGCCCCCCGAACAGCTTCAGCGAGGTGTCCAACTCCAGGCAGACCCGGACCACTTCACCGCCGCCGTCACGGGCGGCGTCGATCAGGTCGAGGTGTGCCGGGTCGTCGATCATCACGGTCACGGCGGCGGCCAGCTTCGGATCGGCGGCCAGTTCCGCGAACCGGGCCCGGTCCGCGGACGGATACGCCAGCAGGACGTCGTCGAACCCCGAGCGCGCGAGCCACAGCGACTCCGCGAGCGTGAACGACATGATCCCCGCGAAACCCTCCTTCGCGAGGACCCGTTCCAGCAGGTGGCGGCAGCGCACGGACTTGCTCGCGACCCGGATCGGCTTGCCGCCGGCCCGGCGTACGAGGTCGTCCGCGTTGGCGTCGAAGGCCTCCAGATCAACGATCGCGACAGGGGCGTCCAGGTGGGCGGTGGCCCGGTTGTAACGGGCCCGGTCGGCGGCGCGCGCAGTCATGAACGAAGCCTGCCAGACAGGATTACCGCAGGGTAGAGGGACGATCCGGGCAGATGCCCCGGGGGCGCGGACTGGTTCCCGTTCGCCCTCGGACAACCCGTAGAGTGACGCGCACGTACGGCGGCACGGACCCGGCCGTCCGGCCCGTGCCGGGATGCGGATCCGCGTGTGCGGGTATGCGTGCCCGGGGGCGGACGTCTCCGCGCCGGGGAGCACGACGGCCCGCACGAGGAGTTGGCCCGGGCATGAGGAAACGGGGGGCGCATGAGCACTGAAGCGCGGCACGCCCCGATACCACGCCGCCCCTCGCCCGGCCCCGTCCCGGCAGAGCCCGCCGGGGAGTCCGCGCGGGCGGCCGACGGGTCCCGGCCGAAGAACGAGGTGACCGGCGAAGGTGATGCCCCCCGCACGGGTGACGCGTTCGGCCGGGCGGACCGTCCGGGGTTCTTCGACCGGCCGAACCGGGTGAACCGACCGCAGCGGCCGGACGTATCCACGGAGGGGACCGGGATCACCGGGCAGGACCAGCTGCCGGGAGCGCCTGGCGGGCAGCAGAGTCGTGATGACCGGACGAGTCGGGGCGGTGCGGTGGGCCAGGGCGAACAGGGGGCGGGGGACAGGAGCGCAGGCCGCTCGGCGTCCGCCGGACGCATCACTCGGCCCCGCTACCCCAACCTCCGGCCGCCTGAGGGCCGGCCCGCCGCGTCCGCACCGCCCCCGCCGGCCTCGGCCCGCTTCCCGGACACACCCCCGGCGCCCTCCGGCCGGGAGACCGGCCGAGCGGTGCCGCCGGTGCCGTCGGCGTTCTCCGGTGGGCAGACCGGTCGGGAGGGGCCGTCGCCGTCCCCGGGCCGGGACTCCGGCCGGCCGGTGCCGCCTGAGGCCCCTGTGCGGGGCGCGCCGTTCCGGCTGTCGTACGGTCCGGGCCCGTCGCCCCGGCGCACGGGTGCCGGCCCGGAACCGGGCGGCTCGCGACGCCCTGAGCGTACGGCCGGGGAACCGGACCCGTCGCCGGGTGAACGGCGTGCGGCCACCGGGGCGCGGGCCACGCGCCCGGGCACCCCCGCCGAGCCGCCGAGCGACGCGGCCACGGGCACGTCCGGCACAGCCGTACCCGGACGGCTCGACCGGCAGCGCGGCGACTTCCCGGCCACCACCATCGGCGCGCCGGAGTCGGGCAGCGCGTGGAGCCCGCACATGCGGACGTTCCCCGTACCCACGGCCCCGCCCCGCCCCACGACCCCCCCGAAGGCCGCCCCACCGCCGTCCCGCCCGCCCCAGCCCCCGGCCGCCGACACCCCACCACGTCCGACGGGCACCCCGACGGTCGGCTTCCCGCCGCCTCCGGCGGGCCCTCCGGCGGGCTCCTCGGCGGCCGGTGGCGGTCCTTCGACGGGCACCTCGGCGGCCGGTGCGCCCTCGCGTCCCACGGGCACTCCGACGGTCGGTTTCCCGTCGCGTCCGGCGGGCCCTTCGGCCGGCTCCTCGGCGCCCGGTACGCCCTCGCCTCCCACGGATCCCGCACCGCGTCCCGCGGGGGCTCCCGCGAACGGCGCTCCCGCGCGGCCGACGAGCCCCCCGGCGCCCTCCGCCCCGCCGCGTCCGGCGAAGCCCCCGGCGGCCGGTGCTCCTGTGCGGCCGGACACGGCCCCGGCGGCCGACGTTCCGCATCGGCCGGCCGTCCCGCCGCGCCACCCCTTCGGCGTCGCCCCGGACCCCTCGATGTCCTGGAGCGACGGCGCGGGAACTCCCGGCCGGGAGCGGCCCGTTGTGACGTTCGGTGAGCCCGAGGGGTACGACGAGCGGGGGCGGGGGCTGTCCTTGGCCGGTCGCGTGGCGCCCCGTACCGCCGCTGCCGCCGCCTGCATGGTCCTCGGCCTCGGCCTCATCGGCGGCGCGGTGACCGGCGGCTGGCTCGTCGACGACGGCGGCGGCACCGGCGCCGCGACCAGCTTCAGCTCCGCCGCCGGCCTGTGGCACAACGTGCCCGTCGACGAGCTGTTCCCGCCCACCGTGCAGGGCATCGGCGCCGGCCCCGGCGGAGCCGACCGCACCTGGACCCGCATCGCCGTCGCCCCGGCCACGGACTGTGCCGACGCCTTCGACCCGCTGCTGCGCAAGGCGCTAGCCCCCGTCGGCTGCCGGCGCCTGATCCGCGCCACCTACACCGACGCCACCCAGAGCTACGTGACGACCGTCGGCCTGCTGTTCACCAAGGCCGACCCGGCCGGGATGACCGCCCTCGCCAAGCGGTTCGCGACCGAGCGCCTGGACCGCCGTACCGATCTGCTGCCCCGCCCGTACGCCGCGAAGGGCACCGCCGCCGAGCGGTTCGGACCGCGCCAGCGCGCCTCCTGGACGATCTCCGTGCTCACCGACGCCCCGGTCGTCGCCTACGCCGTCTCCGGCTGGGCCGACGGCCGTACCGTCGACGCCCCGCAGCCCGCCGCCGACGCCGAGGCGTCCGGCGCCACCACGGCCGCGGCCCAGGCCGGCCTCGGCAACGAGGCCCAGGGCCTGGCGGACCGCATCGAACGGCGACTGCGCCACGGCATCGCCGGCCCGGCAACGGAGAAGCCCTCATGAAGCGCCGCGCAACCGGGGCCGCGATGAGCCTGCTGCTCGCCGGCTCGCTCGCCCTGCTGCCCGCCACGACCGCCTACGCGGACAGCATCCGCGCCCAGCAGTGGGGCCTGGCCGCCCTGCACCTCGACGAAGCATGGCGGACCACCAAGGGCAAGGGCATCACCGTCGCCGTCCTGGACACCGGCGTCGAAGCCGACCACCCGGACCTCGTCGGCAACGTCCTGACCGCCAAGGACATGATCGGCTTCGGCGCCGGGCCCGGCGACCGCGACTGGGCCCGGCACGGCACCGCCATGGCCGGCATCATCGCCGGTCACGGCCACGGGGCCGGCGACGGCGACGGCGTGATGGGCGTCGCGCCCGAGGCCAGGATCCTCCCCGTCCGGGTCATCCTCGAAGACGGCGACAGCGCCCGCACCAGGGCCCGCTCCACCCGGGGCAACGCCCTGGCCGAGGGCATCCGCTGGGCCGCCGACCACGGCGCCGACGTCATCAACCTCTCCCTCGGCGACGACTCCGACTCCGCGCACCCCGAGCCCAGCGAGGACGAGGCCATCCAGTACGCCCTGAAGAAGGACGTCGTGGTCGTCGCCTCGGCCGGCAACGGCGGCAAGAAGGGCGACCACATCTCCTACCCGGCCGCGTACCCGGGTGTCATCGCCGCCACCGCGGTGGACAGGTTCGGCGTCCGCGCCTCCTTCTCCACCCGCCGCTGGTACGCCACGGTCAGCGCGCCCGGCGACGACATCGTCATCGCCGACCCGGACCACAAGTACTACGAAGGCTGGGGCACCAGCGCCGCCTCCGCCTTCGTCTCCGGCGCCGTGGCCCTGATCAAGGCCGCCCATCCCGGCCTCACCCCGGCCCAGATCAAGAAGCTCGTGGAGGACACCGCCGGCAACGCCCCGAGCGGCCGCCGCGACGACTCCCGGGGCTTCGGCATGATCGACCCGGCGGCGGCGATCAAGTCCGCGGCGAACCTGAAGACCCGGAACCTGACATCGGCGTCGTACGGCAAGAAGTACTTCGGCTCCGGCCCCGACCCGGAGGAAAAGGCGACCGGCGCGACGGACTGGGCAGCCCCCCTGGCAGGAGGCACCGGCGGGGTGCTGCTGGTGGCGGCGGCGGTCCTGTGGCGCGGGCGCCGCAGGACGGTCTGACCCGTCCGTCTCCGCAACACCCTGAGCCGGAGCGCCCCGCAAGGGGCGCGGGGACGTGTCCGATGCGCGGCCACCGCCGCGCGGGCGCGACCGGCCCCCAGGCGGCCGCGGCCGCCTCCGGACCCGCCGTCGCCTCCCCTACCTCGAAGCCGAGGCGGAGGCCGACGGATCAGCTCCGGCGAAGGAACCCACCGCCGCCTTCGCAGCCCCCTCCACCAGGGAAATCCCCCTGGCCTGGCTCACGGTCCCCTTCGACAGCACGGCGACCAGATAGTCCGTCCCGCCCACCGTCACCCGCCCGATGCTGTTGACGTCCCACAACCCCGTCGTGCTCCGCGCCAGCCACCCGTTCTTCAGCGCGTACCGCGAACCGTCGGCGGCGGCCGAGACCCCCCACCGCTGGTCCGGCTCGACCGTCTTCATCAGCCCCTGGACGTACGCCCGCGAGGCCGCGCTTAGCTTCGAGTCGTCCCCGAACACCTGCTGAAGCAGGGTGAGCTGGTCGGCGGCGGTGGTCTGCGTCAGCCCCCAGAGCTCTCCGTCGCCCCCCTCGGTCGACGTCAGCCCGAACCGCCTGTTCGCCGCGTCCAGCCCCGCCGCCCCGCCGATGGCGTCCCACAACCGGGACGCCGACGCGTTGTCGCTGTTCTCGATCATCTTCACGGCGTACGCCTTCTCCGTCGCCGTCAGATGCCGGCCGGCGTCCTGCGCCTGCAGCAGCAGCGTCGCCAGGATGTCGACCTTCACGATGCTCGCGGTGTCGAAGGACGAGTCCCCGCAGGCCGCGCTGTCGCCGGAGTCCAGGTCGAGGACGGCCGCCGAGACCTTCGCCCCGGACGGCACCGTCACCTTCGCCAGCGCCGAACCCAGCAGCGCGCCCCGGTCCACGGCCGGCTCCGTCACGGGTTCCACCGACGCCTCCCCACTCGTCGCGGCCGAGGCCGAGGAGGACGGCGCCGGCGACGCCGCCGAGGATACGGCGTCGCCGCCCGCGTGCGCCTTCACGTACACGGTCCCCGCCGCGGTGGCACCGACGACGGCGACGGTGGCGAGGCAGACGGGGAGAAGGCCCCCGCGCCGGCGCCGGCGCGGGGTACGGCGGCGGGCCCGACGGGAACCTGCGGTGGCTCTGGAGGACTCCATGCCCGCGATGCTCGGGGCGGGGACTGTGCGAGCCGTTTGCCGGACGTTAGAACCAGGTCAGGGAAATCTGAGATTCCCGTGAAAGCCGTGTCCAACCGGTTTCGGGGGCCGCACAACCGCAGCAGCATCCCACCGATAAGGTCGGGGACCGTGGCGAAGAAGAACATTCCCGACCCCGGCTACTCCGACGACGACGGCTCCGCCGACCCCCGGCTGGCCGCCGCGCTGGCCGCCTGGGCCGAGGACCGCGGCGCGGTCGGACCCGTCCTCGAGGCGCTGAAGGGCGCCCGGCTCCTGGTCCCGGTGGTCGCCGTGCTCGGTGAGGTCGAGCAGGACGAGAACGGGCTGCGTCGTGAGAAGACCAGCGACATGGCCGTCCCCACCCTGAAGGCGGGCCACCGCACCGCTCTGCCGGCCTTCACCTCCACCGAGTCGCTGGCCCGCTGGGACCCGGCGGCCCGGCCCGTCGCCGTACCCCTGCACCAGGCGCTCCAGGCCGCCGCGCACGAGAAGGCCGACACGGTGGTGCTCGACATGTCGGGGCCGGTGCCGTTCGAGCTGACCGGCTCCGCGCTGCTCGCCCTCGCCGAGGGGCGTACGACCACCGACCCGCTCGCCGACCCGGCCGTGGCCGGTGCCGTCCGGGCCGCGGTGGCCGCCGAGCCCGCCGTGCTCCGTGCCCACCTCGGACCCGGATCGGCCGACGGGACGCTGGCGCTGGTCCTCGACCCGGCCGCGGCGTCCCCCGCCGAGGCCGCCCGGGCCGTCGCCGAGCGGCTCGCGGCCGACGAGACACTGCGGGCCCGCCTGGTGCGCGGCCTGGACCTGGCACTGCTGCCGGCCGGGACCACGCCTCCGGGCGAGCCCTTGTACGTCAGGGACTGACAGGCGGTCAGCCGTAGACCGGTCCGGTGTACTTCTCGCCGGGGCCCTGGCCGGGCTCGTCGGGGACGAGCGAGGCCTCGCGGAAGGCCAGCTGGAGCGATTTCAGGCCGTCCCGCAGCGGGGCCGCGTGGAAGGAGCTGATCTCGGTCGCGGACGCGTCGAGCAGCCCGGCGAGGGCGGTGACCAGCTTGCGGGCCTCGTCCAGGTCCTTGTACTTCTCGGCCTCCTCCTCGTGGGAAGACAGACCGAGCTTCACGGCCGCGGCGCTCATCAGGTTGACGGCGACCGTCACGATCACCTCGACCGCGGGGACCTCGGCGATGTCGCGGGTCATCTCGTCGAAGTCGGACTGTCCGGTGTCACCGGGGCCGGGAAGGGGTGTCTCACTCATGCCCCACACGATAGGCGCAGGAGGCAGGACGCTCTCACCTAGGCCGGGCCGTCTCAATTAGCCCTGCCCCGGCTTTGCTGCTAGCCTGGTGGGACGACCGGCCGGACAGGTATGCCACACAGCTAGCTGAACCGGCCCACAAGTGGAGGCTTCGAACTCCCACCCGACCGCCCCCCGGGCGGCGGGTCACCGGTCAGACGGTCGCTTCGCCACTCGTGGCGATGGCGTTCCGTCCGATTGTGCGCCCCGCGATCCCCGCGGCGGTGTTCCGGTAGTTCGAGGAGCCCCGCCTGTGATCGTCCGGGGCATTTTTTGTGCTTCGGCGCGGTTAGGTCTTACGAAAACAGACGTTACGCGGCTGCCCGCCAGGCCGTCGCGTGGTGCTACCGAGGAGGATCCATCAGCGCCGAGCCCCGCATCAACGACCGGATTCGCGTTCCCGAGGTGCGACTTGTCGGTCCCAGTGGCGAGCAGGTGGGCATCGTCCCGCTCGCTAAGGCCCTGGAGCTTGCACAGGAGTACGACCTGGACCTGGTCGAGGTCGCGGCGAACGCCCGTCCGCCCGTGTGCAAGCTCATGGACTACGGGAAGTTCAAGTACGAGTCGGCCATGAAGGCCCGTGAGGCGCGCAAGAACCAGGCGCACACGGTCATCAAGGAGATGAAGCTCCGGCCGAAGATCGACCCGCACGACTATGACACCAAGAAGGGTCACGTCGTCCGGTTCCTCAAGCAGGGCGACAAGGTCAAGATCACGATCATGTTCCGTGGTCGCGAGCAGTCCCGGCCCGAGCTGGGCTACCGACTGCTGCAGCGGCTCGCGGAGGACGTCCAGGACCTCGGTTTCGTGGAGTCGAACCCGAAGCAGGACGGCCGGAACATGATCATGGTTCTCGGTCCGCACAAGAAGAAGACCGAGGCCATGGCCGAAGCCCGGCAGGCGCAGGAAGCCCGCAAGGCAGACGCCAAGGCCAACCCCGGCCGCTCGCAGAACCCGGCCGAGGCTGAAGCCGAGGCCGAGGCTGAGGCCGCCGAGGTCGAGGTGCCCGCCGAGGAGCACGCCGAGGCGTGACCCCGGGGCCAATGCCCCAGGTCAGCACCCGGGGCGCGAGCCCCAGGTGGTATTCGATACAAGAGCGACGTTCCACCGTGCCCGGTTTCACGACCGGGCACCGGAGCGCCACCGACGAGGAGATAACGGCGCTATGCCGAAGAACAAGACGCACAGCGGTGCCAGCAAGCGCTTCAAGGTCACCGGCTCCGGCAAGGTCCTGCGTGAGCGCGCCGGCAAGCGCCACCTGCTCGAGCACAAGTCGTCCCGTGTGACGCGTCGCCTCACCGGCAACGCCGAGATGGCCCCGGGTGACACCGCGAAGATCAAGAAGCTTCTCGGCAAGTGACACGCGGGCGTTCTCCGCGCCCTGAGTCAGACCAACCGGGACCCAGTCGTTTCCGGGCCGCGTGAGTCCAACCGCGGCCCCGCTACAAGGAGTTAACAAGTGGCACGCGTCAAGCGGGCAGTCAACGCCCACAAGAAGCGCCGGGCGATCCTCGAGCAGGCCTCCGGCTACCGCGGTCAGCGTTCGCGCCTCTACCGCAAGGCCAAGGAGCAGGTCACCCACTCGCTGGTCTACAACTACAACGACCGCAAGAAGCGCAAGGGCGACTTCCGTCAGCTGTGGATCCAGCGCATCAACGCCGCTGCCCGCGCCAACGGCATCACCTACAACCGCTTCATCCAGGGTCTGAAGGCCGCCAACGTCGAGGTCGACCGCAAGATCCTGGCGGAGCTGGCCGTCAACGACGCGGGCGCCTTCGCCGCGCTCGTCGAGGTGGCCCAGAAGGCGCTGCCCGCGGATGTCAACGCCCCCAAGGCTGCGTGACGCCGCGCTGGCTTCAGGCCGACGTGACTGAAGGACCCGCAGGCTGAAAGGCTTGCGGGTCCTGCTGTTGCCGGGGCTGCGGCTGCCCTTCGGCCGCGGGCCGGCGGGGGCCGATCGCGCCCACGCGGCGCAGCCGCACATCGACTCAGCCCCGCGCCCCTCACGGGGCACGCCGTAGCTGCGGGCAGTCGGGTGGGTGCTGGGAAACCGTTGCCCCGGCCACGCCGCGCCGCGCGTTGGCGATGCAGGGTTCGGCACCGCAGAGAATCCGCCGTACCGGCTGAGCGCCGTTGCGGCGGAAAGCGCGGTGCGCGGCGGGCAAAGAAGTTACCGATGTCTCCGAAGGTGAACCAGAACATGCCCACCCCCGAGCTGATCTCTCCCCGCTCCGCCCGTGTCGCCGCCGCCCGGCGGCTGGGGCGGCGGAACTTCCGGGGCAAGGACCGGCTGTTTCTCGCCGAGGGGCCGCAGGCCGTGCGGGAGGCGGCCGGGCATCGGGTCGGTGACGTGCCGACGCTCGTCGAACTGTTCGCGACCCTCGACGCCGCGGAGCGGTACGCCGACATCGTGGGGGAGGCCAGGGCGGCCGGCGCCCGGATCCACCTCGCCTCCGAGGACGTCATCGCCGACATCTCCACGACCGTGACCCCCCAGGGACTCGTCGGGGTGTGCCGGTTCCTCGACACCCCGTTCGAGGACATCCTCGCCGCCCGACCCCGGCTGGTCGCCGTCCTCGCCAACGTCCGCGACCCGGGCAACGCCGGGACCGTGCTGCGGTGCGCCGACGCCGCCGGCGCGGAAGCGGTCGTCCTCACCGACGCGTCCGTGGACCTGTACAACCCGAAGGCGGTCCGGGCCTCCGTCGGATCGCACTTCCACCTTCCCGTCGCCGTCGGCGTGCCCGTCGAGCGGGCCGTGGCCGGGCTCAAGGAGACCGGCGTGCGGATTCTCGCCGCGGACGGGGCGGGGACCGACGACCTCGACGACGAGCTCGACAAGGGCACCATGGGCGGACCCACGGCGTGGGTGTTCGGGAACGAGGCCTGGGGGCTCCCGGAGGAGACCCGCGCGCTCGCGGACGCCGTCGTGCGCGTCCCGATCCACGGGAAGGCCGAAAGTCTGAACCTCGCCACCGCCGCCGCCGTATGTCTCTACGCATCGGCCCGTGCCCAGCGCGCCTCCGGAGGGTGCCGTTCCGTCACCGAGAGCTAAGCCCCCGCCGTCGGATCCCCGCCTGCCGCGCGACGCCTGGCACGCACGCGCGCCGCGTCGCCGAATCGCCCGCCCTTCGGGCGGGCGGCGGGAATCCGGCGGCAGGGGCTAGTAGGGTGGCCACCTCGGGGGCCTGCTGCGCCGTCTGAGAGGTGGAGTACGGGGTATGAGTGTCGGCACCAGCAACGCGCCGGGCGGCCGCCGCGGCACCGGCCGCGTACCCGCACCCCGGCACGGCGACCTCACCGGGCCCGGCATCGACCCCGACGAGCTGCCCGACGGACTGGTGGTCGCCGACGAGGACGGTCTCGTCGTCTGCTTCAACGCCGCCGCCGTCCGCATCACCGCCACCGCCGCCGCGGACGCTCTCGGACAGCGACTGGAGAAGGCGCTGCCGTTAGAGGACCTGGAAGGCCGGCGCTGGTGGCAGCTCACCGACCCCTACGGCGGCCTCGCCATCCGGACCGGCCAGCCCGAGCGGAACCTGCTGCTGCCCGGTGGCCGGGAGGTGCTGGTGTCGGCCAGGTACGTGCGGGCCGAGCCGACCGGGCCCGTGCGCCGGGTCGTCGTATCGCTGCGGGACACCGAGGCCCGGCGGCGTACCGAACGCAGCCACGCCGAACTGATCGCCACCGTCGCGCACGAGCTGCGCTCGCCGCTGACCTCCGTCAAGGGGTTCACGGCCACCCTGCTCGCCAAATGGGAACGGTTCACCGACGACCAGAAGCGGCTGATGCTGGAGACGGTCGACGCCGACGCCGACCGGGTCACCCGGCTCATCGCCGAGCTGCTCGACATCTCGAGGATCGACAGCGGACGCCTGGAGGTGCGCCGGCAGCCCGTCGACATAGGCGCGGCCGTCGGACGCCACATCCAGGCGTACGTCGCCGCCGGTCAGCCCGCCGACCGCTTCCTGCTCCGCGTCGAGCAGCCGCTGCCCGCGCTGTGGGCCGACCCCGACAAGGTCGACCAGGTCCTCAGCAACCTCCTCGAAAATGCCGTGCGGCACGGCGAGGGAACCGTCACCATTGACATCACGGCCACGGCCTCCCCGCGCGAAGGGGAGGGCCAGGAGCACGCAGCCACGTCGGTCACGGTGAGCGACGAAGGGCCCGGCATCCCGGAGGAGTCCATGAACCGCGTCTTCACCCGCTTCTGGCGGGGCAGCAAGCGCGGCGGCACCGGCCTCGGGCTGTACATCGTCAAGGGCATCGTCGAGGCCCACGGCGGCACCATCACCGTCGGACGCGCCCCCGGGGGCGGCGCCGAGTTCCGATTTACGTTGCCCGTGGCCGCGCCGGCGTATCTCGCCTGACGGCCCACGGGCTCTTCGTCCACCTCCACCCCGTTAGACTCGGCCTTTGGCACCTTTGTGTCCTTCACACGGCCGGCCAACGGTCTTGGGGACCAACCGCCTGGGGGCACCTCCCAGCTTCAGCTGGGGGACAAACGGAAGCACGGGAAGAGATGTCGGCACCCAATAAGTCGTACGACCCTGTCGAGGTAGAGGCGTTGAAACCGGAAGAGATCGAGCGCATGCGGGACGAGGCGCTCGCCGCCTTCGCCGCCGCGGGCTCCCTCGACGCGCTCCAGGAGGCCAAGGTCGCCCACACCGGCGGCGCCTCCCCGCTGGCCCTCGCCAACCGCGAGATCGGCGCCCTGCCCCCGCACGCCAAGGCCGCCGCCGGCAAGCTGGTCGGCCAGGCCCGCGGCGCCGTGAACAAGGCGCTCGCCGGCCGCCAGGAAGAGCTGGAGGCCGAGCGTGACGCCAGGGTGCTGGTCGAGGAGGCGGTGGACGTCACACTGCCCTACGAGCGGGTCCCGGCCGGTGCCCGCCACCCGCTGACCACCCTGTCCGACCGCATCGAGGACATCTTCGTGGCCATGGGCTACGAGGTCGCCGAGGGCCCGCAGGTCGAGGCCGAGTGGTTCAACTTCGACGCCCTCAACATCGGCCCGGACCACCCGGCGCGCGGCGAGGCGGACACCTTCTTCGTGCAGGGTCCCGAGGGCGGCACCGAGTCCGGTGTCGTGCTGCGCACCCACACCTCGCCGGTCCAGATCCGCTCGCTGCTCGACCGTGAGCTGCCCGTCTACGTGATCTGCCCCGGCCGCGTGTACCGCACCGACGAGCTGGACGCCACACACACACCGGTCTTCCACCAGGTCGAGCTGCTCGCCGTCGACGAGGGCCTGACCATGTCCGACCTCAAGGGCACCCTGGACCACATGGTCCAGTCGCTGTTCGGTGAGGGAATGAAGACCCGGCTGCGGCCGAACTTCTTCCCCTTCACCGAGCCCAGCGCCGAGATGGACATGCTGTGCTACGTCTGCAAGGGCGAGTCCGTCGGCAACCCCGACCGCCCCTGCCGTACCTGCTCCTCCGAGGGCTGGATCGAGCTGGGCGGCTGCGGCATGGTCAACCCGCGGGTGCTCACCGCCTGCGGCGTCGACCCGGAGAAGTACAGCGGCTTCGCCTTCGGGTTCGGCATCGAGCGGATGCTGATGTTCCGCCACAACGTCGAGGACATGCGAGACATGGTCGAGGGTGACGTCCGGTTCACCCGGCCGTTCGGGATGGAGATCTGATGCGGGTCCCGCTTTCCTGGCTGCGGGAGTACGTCGACCTGCCGGCCACCGAGACCGGCCGTGACGTGCAGGCCAAGCTCATTTCGGCCGGTCTCGAGGTCGAGACCGTCGAGCAGCTCGGCGACGGCCTCAAGGGCCCCCTGGTCGTCGGCCAGGTGCTGACCATCGAGGAGCTGGAGGGCTTCAAGAAGCCGATCCGCTTCTGCACGGTGGACGTCGGCCGGGCTGGGGGCACCTCCCAGGCTTTCGGCCCTGGGGGAGGCACCGGCGAGCCCCAGGAGATCGTCTGCGGCGCCCGCAACTTCGCCGTCGGCGACAAGGTCGTGGTCGTGCTCCCGGGCGCGGTGCTGCCCGGCGGGTTCGCCATCGCCGCGCGCAAGACGTACGGCAAGACCTCCCACGGCATGATCTGCTCCAGCGACGAGCTGGGCATGGGCGACGACGGCAGCCACGGCATCATCGTGCTGCCGCCGGAGACCGAGGTCGGCAAGGACGCCATCGAACTCCTGGAGCTGGTCGACGAGGTCCTGGACATCGCCGTCACCGCCAACCGCGGCGACTGCCTGTCCATCCGTGGCGTGGCCCGCGAGACCGCCATCGCCTACGGCCTGCCGCTGCGCGACCCGGCCCTCCTCGACGTGCCGGGACCGAACGCCTTCGGCTACCCGGTCCAGGTCCTGGACCCGCTCGGCTGCGACCGCTTCACCGCGCGCACCGTCACCGGTCTGAGCCCGGAGGCCCGCTCCCCGATCTGGATCCAGCGCCGCCTGCAGAAGGTCGGCATGCGCCCGATCTCCCTTGCGGTCGACGTCACCAACTACGTGATGATGGAGCTCGGCCAGCCGCTGCACGCCTACGACCGGGCGCTCGTCCAGGGCACCATCGGCGTCCGCCGCGCGGCCGAGGGCGAGAAGATCGTCACCCTCGACGGCACCGAGCGGAAGCTGCACGCGGAAGACCTGGTCATCACCGACGACCGCGGCCCGATCGGCCTCGCGGGCGTCATGGGCGGCGCCAACACCGAGATCGCCGACCTCCCCCAGTCTCGAACGGGCTCGACCGGGGGGACCCCCATGGACCTGGAGAACGCCACGACCGACGTGGTGATCGAGGCGGCCCACTTCGACGCCGTCGCCATCGCGCGCACCGCCCGTCGCCACAAGCTGTCCTCCGAGGCCTCCCGCCGCTTCGAGCGCGGCGTCGACCCGCAGGCCGCGGCCGCCGCCGCGCAGCGCACGGTCGACCTGCTGGTGCTGCTCGCGGGCGGCACCGCCGAGGCCGGTGTCACCGAGGTCAGCGCGCCGTCCGCGCCGCACACCATCACGGTCGCCGCGGACCACCCCGACAAGGTCGCGGGTGTCGAGTACGGCCGGGAGACCGTCGTCCGCCGCCTCCAGGAGGTCGGCTGCGACGTCTACGGGCAGGACGAACTGCTCGTCACCGTCCCGTCCTGGCGGCCCGACCTGCTCGAGCAGAACGACCTGGCCGAAGAGGTCATCCGCCTGGAGGGCTACGAGAACCTGCCCTCCACACTGCCCAAGCCGCCGTCCGGCCGTGGCCTGACCCACCGCCAGCGCCTGCACCGCCGGGTCGGCCGCGCGCTGGCCGGGGCCGGCTATGTCGAGGCGCCGAACTACCCGTTCGTCGGTGAGCAGGTCTTCGACCAGCTCGGCCTGGCCGCCGACGACCCGGCCCGCCGCGTCGTCAAGCTCACCAACCCGCTCAACGACGAGGAGCCCGCGCTCCGCACCTCGCTGCTGCCCGGCCTGCTCGGTGCGCTGCGACGCAACGACGGCCGCGGTGCGCACGACCTGGCGCTGTTCGAGACCGGCCTGGTCTTCCTCCCGCGCGAGGAGCAGCGCAGCGCCGGGCACCTGCCGGTCGACCGCCGCCCGACCGACGAGGAACTCGCCGCGCTGAACGCCGTGCTGCCCGAGCAGCCGCGCCATGTCGCCGTCGTCCTCGCGGGCGCCCGCGAGCAGGTCGGCTGGTGGGGCAAGGGCCGTCCGGCCGACTGGGCCGACGCGGTCCAGGCCGCGCGGACCGTCGCCGCCGAGGCGGGCGCCGAGCTCATCGTGCGGTCCGGCCAGTACGGGCCGTGGCACCCCGGCCGGTGCGCCGAGCTGGCCGTCCTCGCCGACGGCGCCGAGCGGGTCGTGGGCCACGCCGGTGAGCTGCACCCGCGGGTGGTCAAGGCGCTGGGGCTGCCGGCGCGCACCTGCGCGATGGAGCTGAACCTGGACGCGGTGGAGCAGGTCGGCGACGGCACCCCGCAGGCACCGAGCATCTCCACCTTCCCGGTGGCCACGCAGGATGTCGCCCTCGTGGTGGACAAGCCGGTGCCGGCGGCGGAGGTCGAGGCGGCGCTGCGCGCGGGCGCGGGTGAACTCCTGGAGTCGATCCGGCTGTTCGACGTGTACGAGAACGCCGCTCAGCTCGGCGAGGAGAAGAAGTCGCTGGCGTACGCGTTGCGGTTCCGGGCGGGAGACCGGACGCTGACCGTCGAAGAGGCGTCGGCTGCCCGCGACGCGGCTGTCGCCCTCGCCGGGGAGCGTACGGGAGCGGTGCTGCGGGGCTAGGCGCCGGCGGCAGAGCGCCGCAGGGGGAACTGTCCGCGGTCGGCTGCGGGTTGTGTGCGGCTGGTCGCGCAGTTCCTCCCCCAGCGCCCCCACAGGGCGCGTGTACGCGCGCATCTGGGATGGATCACTCATCCGGCTGAGATCCCTCCCGGATCCGGCCCTTTCAGGGCATGCCGTCGACAGAATCGGACCGGCCTTTCGGGGCCGGTCCGTCTGTTCTGTCAGGGCCTGCATGGGGGCCATCGGCATGATGCGAAGCCGCCCGGTCTCCCCTCAGACCATCCTCCGTACGGTCTTCACAGCCCTGCTCCGCCACACGGCGGGCCGTCCCACCGACGACATCGCCCTCCTGGTGCTGAGCAACGAACGCACGCCCCGGCACACCAGTTCGGGGGTGCGGGGCGATGACATCAGCGGCTCCGCCGCGCGGGGGCGGCCGGCCCCCACCCACCCGCGGCCGACAATGCATCGCCGGCTCCCGAACGGCGGCCAGGCCGCCGCACTGTACGAGGGGGGAGCCGGCGGCCCGGCCGGCCTCTGGGGAGGCAGTTCAGTCAACCGGGCCACCACTCTCCGCAACAGTGCGCGCACGCTGCGGATGCGCGTACTCCGTTCACACCCCGTGTGAACGCGATCGCACTACGCTGGCGGCACAAGGCCACCCGGGGGGCATTCATGCAGCCCAACTCTCTGCTCGACGCGATCCTGGACGAGGCGGGGATCTCGCACGCCGGTCTCGCCGCCCACGTCAACCAGGCGGGCCGGGCGCGTGGACTCTCGCTACGCTACGAACACACCGCCGTCGCCCGGTGGTTGAAGGGCCAGCGGCCGCGCGGCCAGGTGCCGGACCTGATCTGCGAGGTGCTCGCCGCCCGGCTGCACCGCCAGGTCACCCTCGACGACATCGGCCTCGGCGTACCCGGCGAGCCCAGCGTCCCGCACGCCGCCTCGCTCTCCGGCTTCGTCGAACGGGCCACCGCCCTGTGGCGCTCCGACGAACAGCAGCGCCCGCACGTACTCGGCGCCCCCGCGGTCACCGGCACACCCGCCGTGATGCCGGTGTGGGAGTGGGAGAACCCTCCGGAGGACGTCGACGTCTCGCGCGGCGGGCGCCACCGGGTCACACTGGCCGACCTGGAGATGCTGCGCGCGGCCCGGGCGCACTACGAGCAGATGTACCGCAAGGCCGGCGGCATGGTCACCCGCACCCGGATCGTCGGTTTCCTCAACGCCGAGGCGGCGCCGCTGCTGCGCGGCAGCTACACGGATGCCACGGGCCGTCAACTGCACCGTGCGACCGGCGGGTTGGTGGCGATCGCCGGCATCTGCGCCTACGACTCCGACGCCCACGGCCTCGCCCAGCGCTACTTCCACCAGGCGCTGCGCCTGGCGAAGGCGAGCGGGGACCGCGGACTCGGCGCCTACGTCATCGCGCTCCTTGTCAACCAGGCGCTGTTCATGCGGGAGTTCCGGCAGGCCGTCGCCTTCGCCGAGGCCGCGCTGCGCACCGCTGGCAAGCACATCA
The DNA here is from genome assembly GCF_021462265.1 of Streptomyces shenzhenensis. Classification (GTDB taxonomy): domain Bacteria; phylum Actinomycetota; class Actinomycetes; order Streptomycetales; family Streptomycetaceae; genus Streptomyces; species Streptomyces shenzhenensis. The sequence goes on from NZ_JAJONF010000001.1 coordinate 232,756, forward strand.
CCCCCGCCCTCGCCTCCGACCTCTACGCGATGCAGGCCAAGGCGTACGCCCACCTCGGTGACGGCACGAGCGCGCTGTCCTGCATCCGGCGGGCCGAGACGGCCGCCGAACGCATCCGGCGGGGCCACGAACCCGACGAGACGGGGTATGTCCAGCCCGGCCTGGTCAATGTGCAGGTGGCCGAGGCGCTGCTCAGCCTGGGCGAACTCGCCGCCGCCCGGGAGCATGCCGCGGCCGCCGTCGACAACCCCGCCCACGACCGGGGGCGGGTGCACCGGCTCGCCATGCTCAGCACCATCGAACTGCGCCAGGGGAACGCCGAGAACGCGGTGGCCACGGCGGTGCAGATGGCCGAGCAGGTCCGCGGAATGGAGTCCCAGCGCCTGCGCGACAGACTCCGCGTGGTACGCGAGCATCTGGTGCGCAGCGGCGGTGCCGGAACCGCCGAGGCCGCCGAGTTGATCGACGGCGCGCTGCGCGTGCCGCTCCAGGCGCGGTAGGCCTTCGGAGCCGCTGCTGCGATATTGCCACTTACTCGGCGGAAGGTGGCAGAACCGTGCAGTGGACGAAACAGAACGAACAAACTGTCTATGAAAACCGCTGGTTCAGCGTCAACCTCGCAGATGTCGAGCTGCCGGACGGCCGGCACCTCGACCACTTCCTGATACGGCTGCGGCCGGTGGCCGTGGCGACGGTGGTCAACGAGGCGGGCGAGGTCCTCCTCCTGTGGCGCCACCGTTTCATCACCGACAGCTGGGGCTGGGAACTCGCGGCGGGAGTCGTCGAGGACGGCGAGGACATCGCCGTCGCGGCCGCCAGGGAACTGGAGGAGGAGACCGGCTGGCGGCCGGGGCCCCTGCGCCATCTCATGACCGTGGAGCCGTCCAACGGCCTCACCGACGCCCGGCACCACATCTACTGGGCCGACGAGGGCGAGTACGTCGGACACCCCGTGGACGACTTCGAATCGGACCGCCGGGAGTGGGTCCCGCTCAAGCTCGTCCCGGACATGATCGCCCGTGGGGAGGTCCCGGCCGCCAACATGGCGGCCGCGTTACTCCTGTTGCATCACATGAGGCTCACCGACGACTAGTGGGCCAGTGCCTGCCAGACCGTGACGACGAGGGCGCCCAGTGCGGTGAGCGCGGCGAGGGAGGGCAGCGGCCAGCGGGCGTGTTCCAGCGAGACCAGGCGGGTGTTGAGCTCGTCCAGTTCCTTGGCGGTCTCCTTGGTGCGATGGCTCAGCAGGTTCAGCCCTCCCTCGACCTGGGCGTAGGCCACATCGAGGCGACGACGTAACTCTGCGAGTTCTCCTTGGACCACGGGATGCTCGGGTTCGGTGGTCACGGGTCCGCTCCTTTGCGTGATCGAGGGTGTCGTTCCGCATCCCTTTGCATGCGCATGAAGAGTGAACTCGCCTGGTGAGCGCGTGGGGAGAGTGTGCGAGAGGCATATGCGTGCCCGTGGTGCACACGGTGTGTGAAACACGCGGGCCCGGCACCGAAGCAGGTGCCGGGCCCGTGCCGCATCGCTCCCTGTGACCGGGGAGTGCTCAGCCGTATGTGTAGAAGCCGGAGCCGGTCTTCCGCCCCAGCCGCCCCGCCTCGACCATGCGCTGCAGCAGCGGGGGAGCGGCGTACAGCGGCCCCTTGTACTCGGAGTACACGTTGTCGGTATGTGCGATTGCCGCTCTCACCTGCGGCTTTATGGCCTGCCGTGGACGTGCGGGGAGTTCAGGGACTTCTCAGGGACATTCGGTTGTGGATCTTGAACGAACCACTCGTCCATGGCGGCGAGGCCCCGCCTGCCCGCTCCGGGCATGAAGTGAGCGTAGTGCGTCAGTGTGGTCTGCGGCGAAGCGTGCCCGAGCCACTGCGACACACTCACGATCGACTCGCCTGCCTCAAGCTGGGTGCTCGCGTACGTGTGCCGGAGGACGTGGAACGTGTCCGCCCTGGAGAGTTCGACCGTGGTCCCGCCAAGGGCCGTCGCAAGGGCTTCACCGAGACCGACTACGCCCGCCTGCTGGATGCCGCGCACCAACAGTTCGGCGGCCCCGTCGTTCTGGTCCGGGACAACTTGAACACACACGTCAGCCGCACCATGCATGATCTGATCGCCGCCCGGTTATGGCTGACCGTCCACCAACTGCCGCTGTACGCCCCCGAGCTCAACCCCGTCGAGGGCGTGGGGTCGTACCTGAAGCGGTCGCTGGCCGACCTCACCAAACACAGTCTCGACCAGCTCACCGGGTTGGTGAAGACGCGGCTGAAACGGAAGACAGGGCCGTTGAATTGACACACCTACCGCCCTGGCAGCCGTTCGGGCGCTCCGGCTCGCCACGTCTTACCTCATCCTCAGGACGAGTTGCGTCGGGCTTTCAGCGGGTGACCGAGATCGCGAAGGGCGCGAATCCGCTGGATCGGATCACGTGCGGTACGAACAGGATCGCGGCCTCGGCGGCCCGCGCGGTCTCGATCCCGCCCAGGTCCGTGATCCACTCCTGATGCCAGCCGAGGTCGGCGAGAAGCCCGCGTACGACCTGCTTGGCCTCCGGGTCGTTGCCGGAGAGGAAGGCGGTCGGTGTCTGGGCGAGCGCGGCGGGCGCGGTCATCACCGTGTAGAGCATCGTGTTGAGCGTCTTGACGACGTGCGTGTCGGGGAGACCTTCCTGAAGTCGCTCCGCGAGGCTTGAGCCGGGGTAGAGCAGCTCGGCCGGTAGTCCGTCTGGTCCGTCGACGGTGGCGTTGGAGACGTCTACGAGAATCTTGCCCTGCAGTTCCTCGCGCAACGCGATGAGCCGCTCCAGCGAGCCGGCGCCCGGGGTGGCGTTGATGACGATCTGCGCTGTCCGGGCGGCGTCGGCGGCAGAGCCTGGTGAGCGGTCCGCCACGGTCACCTCGTGCCCGGCCCGGGTGAGGGCAAGGGCGAGGCTGCCGCCGACGCGGCCGTTTCCGAGAACGGCGATCATGGTCATGCTGATGTGGTCCTTCCGGTGCTTGTGGTTCTCGTGGGAGTCAGCGGGAGAGTGTGGTGACGGCTTCGGCGTGCACGCCGGGCGCGGCGGCCAGGAAGCTCTCGCTCTCCGGGGTCCAGGGGCGGCCCTCGGCGTCGGATATCTGCCCGCCGGCCTCGGCGACGAGCAGCGCCCCGGGAAGCAGGTCCGCGCGGGCCCCGGCGAACTGCCAGAAGGCGTCGATGCGGCCGGCGGCCACGTTCAGTAGGTGCAGGGTGGCGGGCACGGATGTCCGTATCACGAGCGCATCGAAGAGCATCGCGGTGATCGAGGAGCCGATGCGCCGCACGACCTTCTCGTCCTCGTCCGGCCTGGCCTGGCTCGTGGCCACGAGGCTCAGGCCGAGGTCCGTGGTCCGGGACACGCGCAGCGGGCGGCCGTCGAGGTGGGCGCCGGCGCCGGCGAGTGCGGTGTAGGTCTCACCGGTCAACGGCAGGTGAACCGCGGTGAGCACCGGCTGGTTGTCGCGCACGAGAGTGGCGGTCACCGCCCACTCCGGCAGGGCGTGCAGGTGGTTGACGTTGCCTTCGGCCGGATCCAGGACCCACCATTCGCCGGGGGGCAGGGCCCCGCCCGCGAGTTCGTCCTCCACCAAGCGGGCGTCCGGGCGCAGGAGGGTGAGGCGGGGGCGCAGGACGTCGAGGACCGCGTCGTCGTTGGCGGCGAGCGCGCGCATCAGCTCTTCGCGGGTCTGGTAGCGGACCACGTCGCCGAACCGCTCCCGCAGCGCCGGAGCCGCCGCGCGCACGGCGCTCGCGGTCTGCGCGAGCAGGTCGGCGTCGGACGCGGAGCCGGCGGTGGCAGCAATTCCGGTGGTTTGAATCGACTCGGGCATGGCGGTGCTCCTGTCTGAGTAGGGGGGTTGATGAGGCGGACCAGGCGAAAACCGTGCTTCTTTCGCGCCCGCATCTCGAAGGTAGGAGAGCCGATCATTGACTGCAAGTGCATGTAAAGCATGGCTAGGGTGAGTCTCATGCAATTGGATTTGAACCTGCTCGCCGCGCTCGATGCGCTCCTGGAGGAAGGCAGCGTGGCCGGAGCTGCTGAGCGCCTGCACGTCACCGCCCCCGCGATGAGTCGAAGCCTCGGCCGGATCCGGCGCACGACGGGGGATCAGATCCTGGTGCGTACCGGGCGCACGATGACCCCGACGCCGTACGCGATCGCCGTCCGGGAACAGGTGCACGAGCTGCTGCAGCAGGTCCAGGGCGTGCTGGCACCGAGCCGCGAACTCGACCTCACGACGCTCGAGCGCACCTTCACACTCCGCTGGCACGATTCACTCGTCGCCCTCAGTGGCCCCGCGCTTCTCGCGGCCGTAGGCAAGCAGGCGCCGGGCGTGCGTTTGCGCTTCATCGGGGAATCGAGCACCGGCACCCCCGAGCTGCGTCGCGGCGAGGTCGACCTGGAGGCGAACGCGAACCGCCCGACCGCACCCGACATTCGCGCCGATCGGGTGACTGAGACCCAGCACGTCATCGTCGTGCGGCGAGGGCACCCGCTCACCCGGGTCAAGGCTGTCACCGCCGCGCGGTACGCCGCGGCCGAGCACATCACCGTCTCGCGGCGCGGAAGGCTCGGCAACGCCCTCGACGACGCCCTGGCGCTGCTCGGCCTCACCCGACGGGTAGTGGCGACCGTGCCCACCGAAGGTGCCGCGTTCGAGTTCGTGCGCGGCTCCGACCTCCTCGTCACCGCCCCCGAATCGACGACGCGTTCAACGGCCACGGTTCTCGGTCTGACCCTGCTCCCACTGCCGTTCGAACTGCCGCCGGCCGCGGTGTACCTGTCATGGCATCAGCGCTATGACACCGACCCCGCACACGTCTGGCTACGCGATCTGGCGCGGACCGCGTTGGCGTTCCGACGTGACCCACACCTTTAAAGATCTCTAGCCGCCTAGCCGACTAGAGGGCGTCTGAAAAGCCTGTCAGCGGGCAAGTCGCCTGGTAGCAGGGGGCGCGCGGGTCGCCTTACCGGACGGTCTGTCCGTCCCTGCCTCAGGTGACCAGGCCGTGGCGGTAGGCGTAGACGACGGCCTGGACGCGGTCGCGGAGGCTGAGTTTGCTGAGGATACGTGACACGAACGTCTTGACGGTCTCCTGGCTGATCACGAGGGCCGCGGCGATCTCGCCGTTGGACAGACCGGCCGCGATCAGACGCAGGACCTCCAGCTCGCGGGGGGTCAGCGGGATGTCCCCCGGCGCGCCGCCCGCGGCCGGCCGGATCCGGGCCGCGTACCTGCCCACGAGCTGGCGCGTCACCTCGGGATCCAGCAGTGCCGCGCCCGTGGCGACGGTGCGGATGCCGTGCAGCAGCCGGTCCGGCGGCGCGTCCTTGAGCAGGAACCCGCTGGCGCCCGCGCGCAGCGCTTCGTAGACGTACTCGTCCAGGTTGAACGTGGTCACCACGAGCACCTTCACGGGATGTGTCACCCCGGCGCCGGCCAGCAGACGGGTGGCCTCCAGGCCGTCGAGCACCGGCATGCGGATGTCCATCACCACGACGTCCGGGCGCAGCCGGCCGGCGAGCTCGACCGCGGCGCGCCCGTCCCCGCACTCGCCCGCGACCTCCAGGTCGGGCTGGGCGTCGATGATCGTCACCAGCCCGGTGCGGATCAGTATCTGGTCGTCGCAGACCAGCACCCGGATCGGTACGGTCACGTCGTGCTCCTTGCCGGTATCCGCGCCCGTACGACGAAGCCGCCGCCCGAACTCCGGTCCGCGCTGAAGTCGCCGCCCAGGATGCCGACCCTCTCGCGCAGGCCCGCCAGGCCCCGCCCGCTGCCGCCCGGGGAGGCGGTTCCCGAGCCGGAGCCGTCCGTGCTGACCTCCACGGTGATCTCCCGTTCCCCGTGGCACACCTGGACCGAGGTCCGGCTGCCGTGGGCGTACTTGAGGGCGTTCGTCAGGGACTCCTGCACCACCCGGTAGGCCACCAGGTCGGCGCTGCCGGTCGACTCGGCCGGCGTGCCCTCCTCGGTGAACTCCACCGGCTGGCCGGCCCGGCGCGTCTGCTCCACGAGGGTCAGCAGACGGCCGACCGGCGGCGTCCTGGGCTCGGCCGCCTCCCTTGCCGCGCCCGCCTCCGCTGCCGTCCTGGGCTCGGCCGTGTCCGCCGCCGTGCCGGTGCCGTGGTCGGGGTTGAGCAGGTCGAGCAGGTGCCGCAGGTCGGTGATGGCCCGCCGCCCGGTGTCCGTGACGGCGGTCAGCGCCTGGTCGAGCCGGTCGGGCGCGGCGGTCAGATAGCGTGCCGCCTCCGTCTGTACGACCATCGCCGTCACGTGGTGGGTGACGACGTCGTGCAGCTCGCGGGCGATCCGGGTGCGTTCGGCGGTACGGGTGTCCTCCGCGACGCGGCGCCTGCGGTCCGCCTCGGCGGCCCGGGTGGAGCGCAGCCACGCCCCGGCGCCCCAAGCCAGGACCAGCGCCAGATAGAAGGTCACGAACTCCTCCGGCGACTCGCCCGTGCCGAGCCGGGAGAGCGCCACCGCCAGCGGCACGTACGCCACGGACAGGACGACCATGCAGGTCCGGCGGTGCCGTTCCAGGTGGGACCCGGCGGAAAGCAGTGCGATGGGCAGCGCGGTCGTGGCGAACGTGTGGTAGCCGCGCAGCTCGTCGACGGCGAAGCCGAACGTCACCAGGGCGAGGGTGACGGCCGGCCAACGGCGGCGGACGACGAGCGGGAGGCATTCCAGGAGGATCGCCACGACGGCCAGTAGGTCGGTGGGCCGGGTCGGCACGCCACCGATCACGGTGCCGTTGGCGTGCAGCGCCGGGACGATCGAGCCGATGAGGAACAGCAGCCCGAGTGGGAGGTCCCGTACCGTGACGTCCAGCCGGCGCCACACCTGGCCGGCCTGCTCAGGGGTCATCACTGACCGATTGTAGCCAGGGCGTCGACGCGCTCGGCGCGCCGCCGGGGCACCAGGTTGCCGCGCCGGCGGGCCAGCCGCAGGAAGACGATCGTCGCCAGCACGCCGAACAGCATCGAGTACAGACTGGCCTCCGGGCCGAACTCGCCGCCCGTGATCAGGGTCGCGCCCGACGTCGAGGCGTCCAGCAGCCCGTGTGTGGCGCCGTTGCCGGAGACCTCGGTGCCGAAGATGCCGGACTCCGCGAAGTTCCAGCCGAAGTGCAGGCCGATCGGCAGCCACAGGCTGCGGCCGGCGGCGTACGCGGCGGCGAGCATGCCGCCGGCCTCGATCGCGATGGCGACGGCGCCCAGCAGGGTGGCGTGCTTGTTGAGCAGGTGCATCGCGCCGAAGAGCACGCTGGACAGGGCCAGCGCCGCGTACGTGCCCAGGCGCCGCTCCACCAGCCGGAACAGCAGGCCGCGGAACATCAGCTCCTCCGTCACGGCGGCGGCGGCCATGAAGCCGACCAGTCCGATCGGGCCCGTCAGCGAGCCGAAGCCGTGGACGTCGTAGTCCCCGAGGAGGGCGATGTTCGCGATGACGCACCCGAACAGCGCGACGCCGATGGCCGTGCCCCGGTACAGCGACCCCCGGGCGCCCTCCCGGGCCAGCTCCGTGACCGGGCGGCCCTCGGTGCGTCCCACGACCCACCGGTAGACGAACACCGACGCAACGGCGGTCAGCCCGCCCAGCAGGAGCGAGAGCCACGGGTTGTCCTGCACCGCGCTGACGCTCTGACCACCGACCGCGGCGACCGCCACCACAGCCAGTATCTGCCACACCAGTTTCATGACGACTCCTCTTCCGGACCCGCGACCGGAGCGCCGCGGCTGCTCCGAACGTTATGGATCCGCGCCCCGGGAATCGTCACCTCACGGTGGACACCTGCACGTAGCTCCCACGGGGGACAACTGGCGTGCTCCACGGCTCTCTTCGCGCCTCGACGCCGGGCAGCACCCGTGTCTCGCGACTCTCTTCACGCACCGACGGCGGGCGTGCAGTTGTTCGGGGTCGACGGGAGTCGATTGAGCGCAGCGATGTTCCCAGCAGGACACCGTTCGTTCGCCCGCACTCCCATAGAGGTTCCCGATGCCGATGCCCCGACCCGACCGTCGCGCCTCCCGTGCCTCGCGCGCTTCCCGTGCGGCCGCCGCGGCCCTCGGTGCCGCGGGACTGATCGCGCTGGCCGCGGCCCCCGCCGCGTTCGCCGACGACGCCGAGCCCGAGCTGGTCGTCGGAGGCATCGAGCCGGTCGACAGGCTGAGGCCGGGGAGCACCTTCGACGTGCCGGTCACCGTGGCGAACAAGGGCACCGCCACCGCCGCGAAGGTGTGGGTCACCTAGGCCGTCACCCGGGGCCTCGACTTCGCGGAGGTCCCCTCCGGCTGCTGGACCCAGCACGTCCGGTCGTACGACGAGATGCCCGAGCGGTGGACCGCGGGCTGCGAGTACGACCGGCCGGTGCAGCCGGGCGGTTCTCTACACCCCCGAGACTCCGCTCCGCGTGAAGGCACTGGACGCAGCAGCAGGCCGGTCAGGGACGCGAGACCCTTCGTGTGGCGCTCCGCGATCGCACGGCGGCGTTCGTGCAGCGTGTCGCAGCGATCCGACTGGCAGCGCAGCAGCGCCGCGGCCACGTCCGGCATGTTGTATTTCATGCCGGCCGCGACGACGTCGTAGTGCGGCGACCGTCCCGAACGGTGCCGCGCGAACGCGTCGCGGTCGATGCCGTGGACGCTCGGCGTCCGGGTCCTTGCCGCCAGGTCCGCGCGACGGCAGACCAGCAGGCCGGCTTCGGCGCTGGTGAGTGGCTTCGTGACGAAGAACGAGAACGCCGTGGCGTATCGGCACCCGCCGGCATGTGTGTGTCCCGCCACGGCATTAGCTGGAGGACGAGGGCCAACACGGGTTGAGGTGGGGGACCGTCACGAAGCCGGAGGCGCTGATCTGGTCGGCCATCTTCCGCAGGGCGATGGCCGGCCATGTGACCAGCGATTCAGAGTGCTGCCGTTCGAAGCCGCGCGGGTATCCGCTGGCGTGCATGATCCAGGCGAGTGAGTATTCGGCTGACAGACGATCTACTCCGCAGACTGCCGCGCACGACCCGCGCGAGCACCCCGAGTACCGGTCACACCAGCCCTCTGAACTGCGGCTTCAAGTTGGCGGAGGCTCACTGCATCAGCATCGCAGCCGGAGAGAGGCGGCCATGCCCGTCGGCAGGGTCATGATGAAGAGTCCCGTTCGTGCTCGCGGGAGGTCTGCTGGCCGGTGCAGCGGATGGTCCGGCGGGTGATGCGCCTGGTCATCAGAGTGACGGCAGCCCACGTGATCAGCGACTGAGGCGCTGAGCTGCCTGTGGCGCACCCTCGTCCATCCGCCGCCCTCCTGCCTCCGGGTGGCATGACCGGATTGTTGGGGAACCCTTACCCGTGCCTTCCCGGTCGGGAATCTTCGGCCCGTACCGTTGCGGTGTCACGGCGGCCGTCCGCCGCAGACCTTTCGACCAAGTGGGAGTGTGGATGACGACGGGTCGCCGGGCCGTGCTGGCCTCCTTGGCGGGTGGCGTGCTCGCCGGATGCGCGGGCCCGAGGAGCGCGACGAGCGGCGCCACGTCCGGGCCACCCACGGTGCCCGCATCGAACGCGACGCCCGCGCCGAACGCCACCGCGGACGCTCCGGCATCAGCCCCCTCGGCGACGGCGACGGCGACCGCGACGGCGACGGCGGTCACCCGTGCCGAGATCGTGGCCCGTTACGGGCATGCCGTGCCGCGCTCCTGGGGCTTCGATGGCCCCGGCGTGGTGCACGCGCTGCCGAAGGGGAAGCGTGAGATCGCGCTGACCTTCGACGCCTGCGGCGGCCCGGGCGGCAGCGGTTACGACCAGGCCCTGATCGACTTCCTGCGCAAGCGCGAGGTACCGGCGACCCTCTTCATCAACTCCCGCTGGATCGAGGCCAACCCGTCCCTCTTCCGCCGACTGGCCGCCGAGCCGCTGTTCGAGATCGCCAACCACGGCACCCGGCACCGTCCGCTGTCGGTCACCGGGCGCTCCGCCTACGGCATCCCCGGCACCCGTGACGCCGGGGAGGTGTACGACGAGATCGCCGGCAACCGCGCCGAGCTCACCCAACTGCTGGGCGCCCCGCCGCGCTTCTTCCGGTCCGGCACGGCGTACTGCGATGACGTCGCGGCACGGATCGTCACCGACCTTGGAGAACGCTTCGCAAGCTTCTCGGTCAACGGCGACGGCGGCGCCACCTTCACCCCCGAGCAGGTCCGCACCACCGTGGCGTCCGCCTCCGGCGGCTCCATCGTCATCTGCCACATGAACCATCCCGAGGGCGGCACCGCCCGGGGCATCGCCGCCGCCGTACCGAAGTTGCTGGCGAGAGGTCACACCTTCGTGCGCCTGTCCGACGCGGTGCGCTGACCAGCGCCGCGGCAGACGAGGCTTGCCCGTCAAGGAGCGGCATTGGTTGCTGTCGATCTGGACAGGGGTGGACCCGCTGAGGCGTCTGGGCACCCAGTACGTCGTAGGTGCCTGCGCGGCGCTGACCCGCCGGTCTGCATACGGCGCGGACAACCCAGATGTGCGGCCGCTTCCGTCAGCAGGGCTGGATCTGTTGTAGCGGGAGGTCGACGGCGGCTCAGCCGTAGGGCGTCAGGCCATCAGGTGGTGAGGCCGCACAGGAGTTGGTCCATGTGACCCGCGGCAGTCTCGGGATCCAGGGGGAGACGGCCGACCAGCAGCCGGTACCAGAACACGCCGAAAATCTGGTCCACGGCAAGATCCAAGTCTACGCCGGGCCGAATCTCGCCTCGTTCCCGGGCACGCAGCAGGATGCGCAGGACCACTCCCCTTCGCGACTCCACCCACGCCCGGAAGGGGCTCTCGAACGCTGCGTCCAACTACGCCTCTGCCATCAGCCCCCGCAGGGCGCGCTCACGCGGAAGTTGACGGATTTCCACGTACAAGTGCCGTGCGAGTTCGGTCAGATCGGCGGCCGGGGAGCCGGCATCCGGTTCGGGCACGATGCGGGCGACGAGGGCGGTGTAGGCCTCCATCACCAGCTCGGGCTTGGATCGCCACCAGCGGTGGATGGTGCTCTTTGTCTCCGTAGGTCCTGACTTTCTCGCCGACCTTCTTCAGGGCACCGGCCGTCGCGAGTGCGGGCCGCCAGCTCGGTCTGTTCCAGCTGACGGCGACCGCGCACGCGGTGCGTGCCGGCTTCGGCGCCGGGGCGGTCGCAGGCCGGCTCCACGACGCGCTGCCTGCCCTGGTGGTGATCGCGCTGGCCGCGGTGACCGGGCGGACGGCGAGTGCGCTGTCCTCGTACGCGGACGGACGGATCACGCCTCGGCTGACGACGGAGGCGGACAGCGCCCTGGTGGCGGCGGTGTGCGGGATCGAGGCCGCCGCCCGTGCCGAGGACGGCTGCGCCGACCGGCAGGAAGCCGCGGAGATGGGGGTGGTCCGCAGCCACGTCATGATCCAGGACGCCCCCCGGCTCACCGCCGCCGCCATCCGCCTGGTCACCGCGAGCGGGGTGCTGACCGTACTGCACCCACTGCTGCTGCCCCTGCTGCTGCTCGCGGTCGTCCCCGCCGGTGTCGGCGCGGTCCTGCAGGCCCGGGTCACCTACGAGACCCACTACGCCAACGTCGGAGATGGACGCTCGCGGCGCGTACACCATCCTCCAGCAGATCAAGGCCCGCACCAGCGACTGCATCGCGGTCCTGGTGACCCACCAGCTGGTCAACGCCCGTTCTCTGGGTATCGGAACTGTTGCGGCAGTGGAGTGCTCGCGTTGATGCAGCTCAACGCTGGTGTACCTGAGGATACCCATTGCAACAGGTGTGGTGCTATTGCTTGATTGGGTGCGGTCGCGTGTCCCAACGCCTCCCATGGCAGTGCCGAACACGAGCGCGTCGTCATCCGTGCCGAAGGCGAGAAGCGCCGCGGTCAGGATCACTTCATGGTCGAGGGGCATCAGGTCGGGCTGCGCGAACTGAGGGCCGAGGGCGTAGACCGTCACTCGCGCTGGCGCAACGACGGAGCTCACCGCGTCAGAGGCCCGACCATGCGCCCGTCACATGCAGGCCGCGGGATGAAAGGTGTTCATCGAGGCGTGGTCCGATTGAAACTGAAGCGATACGGGACCAACGCCGAATATCCCAGTGTTCATGAATCACCGCCCCCGACTCGCTGATCCATCAACCGGAGAGACCTCAAGAGCACGTTCGCCCCAGCCACCAGATGGTGGTCGTGGGAGTCTTCCTGGGGAGTATGGCTTACCCCTCCGATACTGGGAACGAAGATCATCGTGGTGGGGGCTATGCGGGCGATCAGTTGAGCGTCGTGTCCCGCTCCGCTGGGCATGTGCAGTGACGGCAAGGCCAGTTGGTCGGCGGCGATGCTGACGCAGTCGGCTAACTGGTGGTCCATGGGCACGGCTGGCACCTGGGGGCCTTGTCGTACGTCGATGCTGGCACCCGTCGTCGTACTCAGTTCGTTCGCCAGGCAGTGGATGCGTGATGTCGCCTCGGCGATGCGGTTGTCGTCCTCGTCCCTGAGATCCACAGTGAGGTTCACCAGCCCGGGGATGACGTTCCATACGTTAGGTGAGCACGTGATGTGGCCGGTCGTGGCCACTCGTACGACACCCTCTCTTGCGAGCGTGGACACCTCGCCGATGACTCGCGCCGCGATGACGAGCGCATCGCAGCGGTCCGTCATCGGGGTCGTACCAGCGTGCTGTTGCTCCCCCGTGATCCTTATGTCGAGGTTGGACCGGCCTGTGATGGATGTGACGACACCGATATCGGCCCGTTCGGTCTCCAGCACGGGGCCCTGCTCGATGTGCGCCTCGACGAACGCGGCGATGCTGTCCTCCGCCCAGACGGCCTCGCTGAGCGCGGTGGCGTCACCGCCTACGTCCTCGATCCGTTTCCACAGCGGAACACCTGCGCGGTCGACCTGGTCGACATCGACGGGAAAGCCGCACAAGACCTGTGAACCGACCATCCCCGGAGTGCCGTTTGCCCCCTCTTCGTTCGAGAAGACGACCAGGACCAAGTCGTGCCACAGAGGGGTCTTGGACTCAACAATGTGGACCATGGCTTCGAGTGAAGCCACGACACCATACGCACCGTCGAATCTGCCGCCCCGCACCACCGTGTCGAGATGGCTACCGGTCGCCAGAGCACCCCGAGAGTCACCCCGGCCGACCACGTGCGCGATTAGGTTGCCCGCCGGGTCAACTCGTGACTTGACGCCGGCCTCCGCGAGCCACTCCGCGACCAGGGAACGTGCTCGGATGTCGTCGTCCGAGTAGGCAAGCCGGGTGACTCCGCCATCACCGGTCGCTCCGATGTGCGCCAACTCCCGCAGCCGGTGGAGTAATCGCTCGCCGTCGATCACGTCGGACGCGAAACCGTTGGTCGACGTCTTCAGCACGTGCGCCACCTCACTTCGTGTCGGGTCGTACCAGTAAGTGGAATCGGCCGAGGTTGAGGGCCAGGTCGTGCACGGCGAACGGAAGCAGATACTCTGCTTGGGCCCGTGTATCAGGCGAGACCGCGAGCTCGAAGTCCGCACTGCCCTGACCCCGCCGGTCCATGGCCACACGGCAGGCGGCCGGCTGGACCTCCGCGCGCAGCGACGCCCTCATCCCCAGTCCCACGATGGGGACCGTCCCGGGCGTTCCGGCCAGTCGTACGGTCATGCGCGCCGTCTCGCCTCGGCGTATCTCTCTCGTGCCCGCCATGCGCAGCTCAGGGGCTCCCACCATGGCGTTCTCGATATCGCCGCACCGATCGCACACGGTCTGCGAGACGGCCGCCACCGCGGCCAATACCGGGACCTTCACGAAGACCGAGGCGGGTTCACCGCAGGAGCACGGCGGCACTTGCTTCATCGGGCCGGGCCGCACCGTACTGTGATCACCGAAGAAGGCCGGGAATCGGGAGACCGCGCTCTCGGTGGAGAGGCTGCGTGCGATCCGCGCGTCGATGGCGGCCACCTTGGTTTCGCATTGGGCGCGGTGTGTCCGTGCCAGATCGGGGTCTCGCAGGGCGTCCCGCGCCGAGATGGCTGACAAGAAGCGGTCGAGATCCCCTAGTTCGAGGGCGATGGGGTGGTTCTCGGGCAGCAACCCCGACTTGCCGATCGCCATGGACCGGGTTGACAGCACGCGGATTCGATCGGCGAGCGAGGCGGCGGGCCGCTCGCTGTCCTCCGGCGGAAGGACTTCGCGGATCTCCGCCGTCGCCGACGGCGCCGCTTCCTCGGTGCCGCACTGGAAGAACACAGGGTACGGATTGGTGTCCGCCACACTTCGGTTCATGGCCGCGCGAGAACCGTCGGGATGACCGAGCCAGGCACGGATCTCCGGACGTCCGGCGTCACACGCGGTCGAGGTGACGACGATTGAGCGGGCAGGGCCGTCGACGGCCGCCAAGAGCAACTGGTAGTCCTCGTGATACGTGGAGAGACGCGCGCTCGGTCCGCTGAAGCAGTTGAGCAGTGTCAGGGAACCAGTGGAGATGTCGCCGACCGGAATCAGCCCCCACTCGGGTTTGTAGCAGCCTTGGCCGAAGTGACAGGACGGCCCATACCCCGTCGGTTCGTACGCTCCCTGCCGTCTGCCGCAGACTGTGTTCTGGCCCAGGTTGAGGCTGTCGTCCTGGCCGTTGCCGTGCAGCAGGACCCGGCGCCAGGGACGGTTGCGCAGGATGCTCATCCGGTCGCCGCGGGTGATGTCGTCGGGGCCGACCCACTCGACGCCGTCGAGCGCCGGTTGGTGGTCGAGAGCGGTCACCACCAGATCGTCCGGCAGGTCACCCGTGCCCGCCCACTGTTTGGCCACCATCCAGGTGAGCGAATGCACGTCCCGGCCGGTGAGGAACACCGAGGGCTCCGCACCAGACGCCTGTGCCTGGTCACGTCCACCTGCGGTGCGATCACCGAAGCGGAGATCCTGGTAGAGCCCCACGGTCAGGACAGGTCGATCCCCGGAGCCCGCTGACAGTGCGCGGAGCATGTCTCGCAGTGCTTCTGGGAGCCGTTGCGGCCGTACGATGCGTACATCGAACGCGGAGCGGCGCCCGGAGATCCGATACAGCTTGTTGGCCGCCGTGATCGAGGCCGTCAGATCGGAGCGGTTGCCCACCCAGACGGGAATGGGTGTCTGCCGGTCGCCCGCCAGAAACCGCGCGACCGCAGCGGCGTAGTCGGATGCGTGCTGGTGCCCCGCGAAGGTAGCCTGCGGCGCAGCGGACGGGTCGGGCAGACTCACCCTCGTCATCGAGCGCCCTGGGCGGAATCCGAAACGTCACTCCTGTCGGTCACATACCGGTAGATACTGAGAATCTTCCGCATCCGGTCCGTCACTTCGGCGGAGTTCTGCCCGGCCACCTGGACAACGCCGCTGCAGGCGAATGAGGCGCGCGGCGGGTCCACGACATCGCCGACTGCCGCTCGCATCAGGCAGGAGATCACTCCTTCCTGCGCGAGGAGTTCCTCTCGGGGTGTGATGTCGGTGACGCGTCCCGGAGCAGTGGGCAGGAGCAGGTCACCGACGGACCGGTCGAGCGTGTACCGAAGCGTCGGCTTTTTGCCGACGTAGAGATCAGTGATGGCCGACATGATATCGAAGCCGTAGGACAGACCGTGGTTGAGCGGTACCTCGCATCCGCTGAGCCGGGCGGCAAGCTCTCCCATGACGAACTCACCGGAATCCGTCATCCAGAACTCGGCGTGCAGGTAGCCGTTGCGGTACTCCACGCCGTCCACCAACTGCTGCGACAGCCCGACCGCGTCGACCGGCTTGGGCTCGGAGGGCGCAAGCGTGATGTTGGCGTTGATCGCTCCTTCCAAGACATCGAGGATCGGCGCGGGATTGCTGGAGACATAGGCGTCGAGCACGCGGCCCTCCGAGACGAGCGCGCACAACTGGTACTCGTGGCCGGTGATGTACTCCTCCACCATCCAGCGGTGTCCGTCTCGAAGGAGTCGTCCGGCGTGCGGAAGATCCGCCTCGTGGAGCTTCCATGTGCCGATGCAGGAGTCGGAGTCCACCGGTTTCAGGATCAGGGGCCAGCCATGCGTGACCGCAAAACGCTCGATTGCCCCGACCGTGTCCACGAGTTCATGGGCCGCCGACCGCAGCCCCATCCGGCTGTACAGCTTCTTCATCGCGGGCTTCTCGTGGACCAACAACACCTGTTCCTGAGTTAGGTGCGGCAGTCCGACGGTGGCGGCGAAGGCCTGGGCCTGCGGCTGGACGGCCTCGTTGGGGTTGCAGAAGTACTCGGGGATCACGCCGATGCTCCTGGTCCACTCCCGGTAGCGGGCCGCCTCCTCGTCGAGAGACCGTGAGGAGTCGAGGGTGAACACGGGCCGGGCGCCCTCCGCGTCCTCGCCGGCCGGGCCGGAGCCGTGCGAGCGTGTCGAGCTGTCGCCCAGCCGGAGCAGCACCGTGGTCACGTCAGGCCGGGCCAACAAGCTCTCGTTGAAGGTCGCACGGCGGCTCTCCACCAGCAGAAGCTTGCGCTGCCCAGATTCCTTCGTACCGGTCATGGCAGGTGTCCTTTCCTTGGGGGATTGCGGGCAAGACGAGGACGGGGACTCACCGGCTGTGCAGAACGCGTCGGCTTCCACCGGCTCGGCCGGGGCGTGTCCTGCGGATGTCCCGGACCACGTTGACGCGCTTGAGCCACCGCTCGGTGGGCGAGTAGGTCGCTTGGAAGGAGCGCCTGCCGTGCACGAAGGTGGTGTTGTCGATGAATGCCATATCGCCAGGCCGTAGTACGACATCCGTCAGTCGCCCGTCGAGGTGGCCGATCAGGTGCTTGAGTGCCGCTTCCGCCTCGTCGTCGCCGGGGACGGCCCGCATGAAGTCCCGGTCGGCGCGCAGGGTCGGCGCGTCCGGCGGACCTGTGAGCAGTGCGATGGGTGGTACGTCCGGTTCGGTTCTGCCGTCCAGCTCGTGAGCGGGGTCGGGGGCCAGGATGAAACGGTCCTCGCGCAGCACGCGCTCGACCGCTTCGGGCAGCTCGCCTGCTGCCAACTGGGACACCGTGGTCGCCACACCGTGTGGGTTGCGCAGGCACAGCAAGCCCACCCAGTCGGCCCGGTAGGGAGAGAAGGCGTCTTCGGTGTGCCAGCTCAGCTCTTTCGCGCTCGAAGCACTGACGTCGCTCCGCTCCATGCCGGGCGAGGGCAGAACATCGGTGACGACGCGGCCACTCTGCTGGGCGGACCAGGCGATAGGGTCGCCGAGGACCGACCCGAGCAACAGGGCGGTGAACGCGTCCGGGCGGCTCTTCGGGGTGTCGGCGCTGCGCCAGCTCTCCGGCGTGGGTCCAACGTCTTCGGCCACGGTGAGGTTGCTCAGCACGGTGATGCCGCGTGGTGACTCCGCGAGCCTTTCGCGATGCAGGAAGTCACGTAAATTCAAGGGGAGTTCACCGGCCAGTGCCGCCAGCGCATCGAGGGTGTCGTCGGCGTGTGGGTCCCCCAGTTCCCGGCAGGCGCGCTGGGAGAGCCGCTGTACCTTCTGGGCATCGTCCGGCGCGAGAACGTGTCGAGACAGTGAGGGTGCGTCCGGGGAAGAACCCAAAGGTGCTGTTTCAGCCATCTGTGACCTCCATGCGTTGGTCGGGATCACCGTCGGGGAGGGCCAGCCATTGCAGCGCGGAGGCCCTGGACGTCGGGGCGATCTCGCGTTCCCATCCGGCCGGCTCGGTGATGCTCACGGGCCACAGTGACCTCGCGCCGACCTCGTTCACGAGCACGGTGAACATCTCCAACTCGTCGTCGAACACCTCCGGCCCGGCCGAAGAGGCCGGAGAGTCCGACCACTCGGCCTGCTCGGCCTCGGCCACCGCTCCGGACTGCGGGAGATGCTCGCCGGTGCGCCGATGCCAGCGTGCGGCCCAGGCGGTGCGTGCCATGACGACTCCCGTGCCGAGCGGATCGGCGATCAGACAGTCCGCCACCACATCGCCGCTCCTCCAGGCGAGGCAGGCAGCAGGAACGTTCAGTCGCCCGTTCTGGCCTTCGGCAACTGGTGAGTTGCCCTGGTCCAGAACGTAGACGGGGACGGCGCCGCTCGTGATCAGGCGTATTCCCTCAGGGAGCAGGGGTACGAGGAGTTCGGCCCGCATCACGAGACGGTGTTCCGCCATCAGCTCCCGGGTACCCGGGGGAGACGACTCGCTATGGACCACGGGCTGCTCCGGATCGTTCAGCCCTGTCCGAAGCCGCGCTGCCCAGTCCGCCGCGAGACGTTCGCCCGTCAGGGCGGCGTACTCGGAGCGGCCGTCGTGCCACAGACGCGCCGAGATGCCGTGTCCGGCTTCACGGTCCACCACCAGCACACCGCTCCCGGCCGTGAGTTCCTCGTCGATGCCGGGCAACAGGAAGCCGGGGCCGTAGAAGACGACCGGAAGGTCCGACGGGATTTGCCGCTTGTGTTCCGGATCGCTGAACGATGCCTCTTCGGCGAGACTCCTGGACTCGGCCTGGACAAGGGTGAGGGTCAGGCGGCGCAGTCCATGGCCCGCGTCGGGAGTCACGACCCAGGCCGCCATGTCGGGACTGGTCCTCCAGAACAGGAGGTCACGCGGGCTCACCTCTCGGTTGGGTCGCACCATGACGACCGCCTCCACACCGGACAACCGGGACAGGGAGGCGACCAGCGCGGCTCTGGTGAGGTCGTGGCGTGTGACTCCCGCAGACGAGGTGAACCGGGAGAGGGCGATGTCCTCCGCATCGTTCACGACGACTTCCACGATGGCGGCGGATACGGCACCGGGCCCCGTCGGCGCCGTCGCCCGGCGTACCGGCGGGGTTTCGGACTGGGGTTCGTGTAGCCGTTTCCGTTTCTGTGAGCGGTTCGGGAAGAGCCGGTCGGTGATCGCGCACAGAGTCCGGGTGGCGTAGATGTCGCCGGTCGAGATGTCCGCGCTGAACCGTCCACTGAGCCAGTGGGCCAGCCGGACTGCGGCGAGCGAATGGCCGCCGAGGTCGAAGAAGTCGTCGTCAGGCCCGACCGTGTCCTTGTCGACACCGAGCGTGGCGGCCACCGCGGACCGCACCACGGTTTCGTGAAAGGTCGTAGCGGGCGCGGCCGGCCGCCGTGCGCTCATCTGCCGCTCGGCCAGGTCCGCAGCTGCATGGCGGTCGAGTTTGCCGTTGGCGTTGCGCGGCAGCCGCTCCTCGACGACGACATGGCTGGGGACCATGTACGCGGGCAGTTCCGCGCTCAGCCGCCGGAGGACGTCTTCGGCAAGGGAACGTGGCGTACGCCGCACCGTCGGTGTGTTTGCGTAGGTGGTGGGCCAGTCCCTGGGCAGGCCGTCGCGCGGCCGGGCGACACCAGGGACCATGACGTCGGCGCCCACCGGCAGGAACCAGGCGTCGAGCGTATGCGGAGCGCTACCCCAGGTCACCAGCGTTGACCGACCGGCTGCCGCACCGATGTCGTACAGATCCTCCGGCTCCACCTCGCAGGAGCCGGACTGACGGTGCCGGGCACTCGGTATGCCCATGATGACGCAGGTCCGGTCGGCCACGTCGGCGAGCAGGTCCGCAAGACCTCTTCCCTCCGCGCTCACAAGCTCCCACGGCCACTCAAGGGCCGTGCCAAGGCCGAGGCGGTTTGTCTTGCCGCTTTCCCCGGTGCCGATCAGAACGTCGTAGCGATAGCGGGTGAGTTCATTGTGGTGGCGGCCTCGTTTGACGAGGACGTCGACCGCGTCGATCCGGTCGAAGACCTGAGGCAGGAGGGCGAAGTAATCTGGGTCGAGTAGGAGTTCCGTCTCCTGTGCCGCGAGCCGGGCCACGGTCTCGGACCCGTTTTGCTCGGCCAGCTCGGCGTAGAACGACGCGGCCAGCCGCCGGTCGCGCACATCACCGACGAAGATCCGCCCGCCCGGAGCCAGCAGGCCGAGGAGGCCCTTCAGCACTTGGGAGAGGTAGTCGACCGAAGGGAAGTACTGGATCACCGAGTTGAGGACGATGGTGTCGAACGTCCGCTCCGGCAGCCCCGACAGATCGACGGCCTCACGGTGGCACAGTTGGACCCGGCTCAGCTCCGGACGCGCTGCGCAGTGCTCGGATAACTTGTCCAGGACTGCCTGGGAGAAGTCAGTTCCCCAGTATTCGTCGGCGAACGGCGCCAACTCCTCGAGGAGGAGCCCCGAGCCGACTCCGATTTCCAGGACCCGCCGGGGCTGTAGTCGGCGTATCCTCGCAACCGTGGAATCGAGCCAGAGCCGCATCTCGTCGGCGGGGATCGGCTGGTGCGTCGCGGAGGTGTTCCACCCACGGAAGCGATGGTCCTCGCGGCGCAGATCGATGCCGTGGTACAGCCCATCGTACAGTTCGTTCCACGTCGCGACGGCATCCAGTCCCTTGGCCGGTTCGACCACGGCGACCAGGCTCACCGAATCGCGGTCCTGGACCGGGCAGACAACCGCTTCGTGCACGGGGGCCAGCCCGCGCAGATGAGTCTCCACGTCCTCAAGCTCCACCCGCTGGCCCCGCACCTTCACCTGGTGGTCCCGGCGCCCCAGAAAGTGAATGAGCCCGTCCTCGTCTGTCACCACCAGGTCGCCGGTCCGGTAGGTGACGGGCCCCGTGGGATCGGCAGGTGAGGGACCGAACTTCTCGGACGTCAGCTCCGGCCGATTGAGGTATCCGACGGCGACACCCGCTCCACCGATGTAGAGTTCGCCGGCCTCTCCGGGTGCGGCCCTCCGCCCGTCGGCATGCCACACAGTCGCCTCGTAGCCGGCGAGGGGAGAACCGATGGGCAGCGACGTCTGCCCCACGGAGACCTCGTCCACCACGTGACAGGTGGCGAACGTGGTCGTCTCCGTCGGTCCGTATGCATGGACCAGCCGACCTCGGGTCACTGACCGCACCTTGCGTACGGCGTCCAGGTTGGCCTTCTCCCCGCCGAACACGAGCAGGCGCAGCGGGGAGAGGACCGCCGGTGATGTCACCGCGTGCAGATTGAGCACTGCCGTGGTCAGGAAGGCGACGGTGACATGGTGGTCGTCGATGAAGGCGCCGAGCCGTGCGGTGTCGGCCGCCAGCCGACGGCCGGCCCCCACCAGACAGCCGCCGTTGAGCAGACAACCCCATACTTCCCAGGTGAACGCGTCGAAAGCGGGATTGGACAGCTGCCCCATCCGGTCGTCCGGGACAACGCGCAGCCGGGGGTCGGCGGTCGCCAGATTGAACACGGAGGACACCTTGGCGATAGTTCCCTTGGGGGCACCCGAACTGCCGGAGGTGTAGCACACATACAGTTCGTCGGCCTTTCCTCGCTCGGGCGCGGGATACCGTTCGTCACCTTCGCCGACGGAGAGACTGCGGACAGTCTCGAAACCGATCTGCGTGACGTCCGGGCCGAAGGTGACGCCAGGAGGCGGGCGACCGATCGTTGCAGCCGGCGGGCAGTCGGCGATCATCGCGTCCAGCCGCAGAGCGGGCAGATCAGCGTCGAGCATGAGATAGCGGGCGCCCAGCTTGTGGACCGCCAATACCGAAACGATCAGCGCCGGCTCGGGAGCGAAGAAGATCCCGACGGTGTCCCCCGCGTGGGTCCCGGCAGTGGCGAGAAGGGAGGCCAGCCGGTCCGAGCTTGCGTCGAGGGTCTGGTAGTCCATCTCCGTTTCGGTGGATTCAGGATAATGGACGGCGATCGCGTTCGGTCGAGCCGAAACCTGTACGGAAAAAGACTGGAGTAAGGGAGACGCCATAATGCACCGCCTCTCTCATTCGTCGCCCGTGGACACTCGGACGAGTTCCTGGTCATTGACCCAGATTGGCCGCTCCTTTGCAGCTATCAGATACCGCATCTCGTTGGTTTCGTCGTTCCAGGCCATGGCCAGGACCGCATAATCAGTCCGACCGCCCATGGATACCGCCAGTTTCCGGTTGACGGTCGCGAAGTGAAAGGGCATGATCCGGTCCTCACTTAATGAAGCACTGGATGTACGCGGTACCAGAGGTTCCCTCTGTGTAACTCGTCGTCTGGTACGCCGTGAAGGGATGTGGTTCGACGAGGATGGTGCGGAAGCGAGGGGCGAATCGTGGCCACAGTTCGTTGGTCGTGGAGAAGAATGGAACGAATGCGGCGCCCGGTCGCATAATACGGATCATCTGCCCGATGACATTCGACCACCAAGGTTCATCGTCTCGAATTTCTTTGGGAAGCCAAGGGTCGAACATAATTCCGTCGACTGACTCGTCGGGCAACTGCTCAATATAGTCGAAGAAATCATCCTGCACGATGTCGAGGGCGGCCGGCGGTGAGGGATGCATTTTCCGGAACTCATCGATAACCGGCTGGTAACGCTCCACCACGGTATGCCGCGTCGTGTTCTGTGCGCCCGCGATGGCGAGTGCTGACAGGCCCAGGCCTAGACCGCACTCCAGAAATTCACCACCTTGCCTGACGACGAGTTCGCCACTCCGGATCATGAGCGGCTTTTCCCATTCCTGCATGGCCTGCGCCCCGTCGATGTAGAGCGTGCGCTGACCCATGGCCGTATTGGTGAAGAAGATGTCCGGGTCATCCTGCTGGAGTGCATGACGCATTGCTTCTTACCTTTCCTGGGAGAATCAGAGTGACGTGCAGGCCCTCTAACTATTCAGTGGGCTTGGTTCTCTCACCGAGGGACGGCTTCGAAAGCGGCACCAGCCTGCTCGCGGCGACCCCGAGTGCGGCGACCCCACCGATGATCAGGAAGGCCACATGTGGCCCGGTCGAGCCGATCAGTACCCCGCTCAGGGCGGCACCCATGGCCGTGCCTCCGTTGCAAGCGACGCCGGCCAGGATGGCCGCGTGGGTCTTGCCCGTGTGTCCTTCGGCCGCATGGTCCGCCATCAGGAATCCGGTCATCACGGCGGGCCCGACCGCGAGGCCGGCGATGACGAGAAGGGGAAACACGGTAAGCAGGTCGACCGCGGCCGCCAACAAAGCCGTACCCAGCGCGGCGGACGCCGAGAGCCACATCATCCACCGGTGCAGCGGCGCGCGACCCGCGATCCTGCTGTAGACGAAGGCCCCACAGGCGCTTGCGGCGGAGAGCACCGCCAGCAACGGACCCGCCAGAGCCACCCGGTCGAACTCCTCGGACAGGGCCGGAACCCCGACCTCGATCATCCCCACGGTCAACCCGACGGCCACCAGTGCCAAAAACACCGACGCGGTGCTGCGCACCACGGACCGCATGGACGCATGTTCTTTGGACGTGTCATTTGAGACTCGTGCGGACGGAGCACCGACCGCCATGGTCACCGCGCCCACCACGCACAGCCCGCTGCTGATCAGCAGCGACACCTGTGTTCCCGCCACGGCCACGGTTGCGCCCACCAGCAGTGGGCCCACCATCAGCGTCATTTCCTCGCAGACGGAGTCAACACCGAAAGCCTTCGGACGAGCGGACTCGGGCAGAGCGTGAGACCAGCCGACACGCATGAGCGCGCCGAACGGGGGGCTAGCCGCGCCGATCACCGCGGTGAAGGCGAGAATCTGCCAGGAAGGCCATTCCCGGGTAACGGCGACGGTCAGCGCGACCAGACTCAGAGCTTCGACCAACGACAGAATGAGCAGCGTGAGACGGTGCCCCCAGCGGACCGTGAACCAACTTCGGACAGGGCCAGCGGCGACTGAAAAAATGGCGAATGTACCCGTGGCGCTGCCCGCCAGCGTGAAGGAGCCAGTGACGTCCTGAACGAGCAGCACTATCCCGACCGAAATCATCGCCAAGGCGGATCGACCGACTGCCGACCCGATGAAGAGTTCACGGATTGGTGACGTGCCGATCAGTCCACGTAAATTGACGTCAGATTTTTCCCAACCGTTCTCGGTTACGCCGTTGATTCCCAAACCGGATATTCCCCGTTGCTACCGATGAGCCGCCGCTTTGCGAGAAAACCAGGCAGAAGTGCCCGGGAGGAGCCGTTGATCTAGAGGCTAGGCGCAGCACAGTCGCACGAGCAAGACACCGTGCGCCAGGATAATGACCTCTCGGCCACTTGAAACATAGACTACTGTATACTACAGGCGAGTTGATGAGTGCGGTCGTTGAAGCGCCGCGCTGAGAAGGCACGCTGCCGAAGCATGGGACATATCGAGGCCTCGCACATCGACTACTTCCTTACAGACGTCGGCTGTTGTTGAACGACGTATCGTTCAAGGTCGGCGAGGGTACCGTGGTCGCCTTGGTGGGGCCGAGCGGGGCCGGGAAGACCACGTTATTGAAGCTGCTCTCGGGTCAGGCCAGACCGCATGGCGGGACCGTGACGGTCAGTGGAAGCCGCGCAGTGATGCCGCAGTTCGTCGTGGCCTCGGAAGGCGGCAGGACTGTCCGAGATCTTCTGCTCGCTACCGCTCGGCCGGCGATCCGCGCAGCGGCACAGGCCGTTGACGTCGCTGAAAAAACGCCGTCGCCGAGCAGGGCGGCGAAGACGCACAGATGAGCTATGCCCAGGCCCTCAGTGACTTGGTCGTGATTGATCAGGCTGACCAGTCGGGTATGGGGCTCGCAAGCGCTGGTCGGAACGCTCCGAACCAGGGACTTTTCAGGGACTTTCAGCGCTGCCCCAGGGACTTTCCAGGGATTTTCCGCTGAGTAAGCGGGAAAGGCCCTGACAGCTTTGGAAGGCACAAGCCCCCAGGTCAGGGTTGGTTTGTTGTCGGTCGATGCCGCTCATCAGGCCGTGTCCCCGTGCAGTCCGCGTGGGCTGGGCGAGGAGGGGTGGATGAGGAGCTGGCGGGCGCCGCGAGAGTCACTCCACGGCAGCGCCGCAGTGGGCGCTGTTCCGGGTGAATTCGCCCATGAACAGCGCCACTTGGCGGCGTCGCCGCACTCGCTAGTACGTGTAGAACCCCGACCCGGTCTTCCGCCCCAGCCGCCCCGCCTCGACCATGCGCTGCAGCAGCGGGGGAGCGGCGTACAGCGGCTCCTTGTACTCGGCGTACATGCTGTTGGCGATGGAGACGACGGTGTCCAGGCCGATCAGGTCGGACAGCCTCAGCGGGCCCATCGGGTGGGCGCAGCCCATCTCCATGCCGTTGTCGATGTCCTCGCGGCTCGCGATGCCCGACTCGAACATCCGGATGGACGAGAGCAGGTACGGCACCAGCAGCGCGTTGACCACGAAGCCGGAGCGGTCCTGGGCGCGGATCGCGTGTTTGCCGAGTACCTTCTCGGCGAACGTCTGGGCGCGGCCGAGGGTGCCCTCGGAGGTGGTGAGCGCCGGGATCAGCTCGACCAGCTTCTGCACCGGGGCCGGGTTGAAGAAGTGGATGCCGATGACGTGGTCGGGACGGGAGGTGGCGACCGCCAGCTTCACCAGCGGGATCGAGGAGGTGTTGGAGGCCAGGATCGCGTCCGGGCGGGTCACCACCTGGTCGAGCACCTGGAAGATCTCCGTCTTCACCTGCTCGTTCTCGACGACGGCCTCGATCACCAGGTCACGGTCGGCGAACTCGCCGAGGTCCGTGGTGAAGCTCAGCCGGGCCAGGGTGGCGTCCCGTTCCTCCTCGGAGATCTTGCCGCGCTCGGCGGCCTTGGCCAGGGAGCCGTACAGCCGGGTGCGGCCGATCTCCAGGGCCTCGCCGGTGGTCTCGGCGACCCGCACGTCCAGACCGGCGCGGGCGGCGACCTCGGCGATACCCGCTCCCATCTGGCCGCAGCCCACGACTCCGACCTTCTCGATGTCGGTCACATCGTCCCCTTCGCTGATCTACGAGCGGCCGGCAGACCTCCGGATCCGGCGCCTGCTCCGTTCGAGCACGTTACCCGTAAGTATCGATGATCGATCGTCCGGGTGCGGGCATCCTGTGCCGCGGAGGCGATCCGTGACCGCGCGGATCCGCACAGTGAAGGGGTCTGACGATGGCACGAGTGTCTCGCAGGGCGTTCGCGTTGGCGGCACTGTCCCTGCTGACGTCGGCGGCACCGGGCACGGCCGCGCCGTCGCGACAGTCCCGCGTGGCGGTCACCGAGATGCGCGGCATGTGGCTGGCGACCGTCGCCAACCGTGACTGGCCCTCCCGCGCCGGACTGCCGGCCTCCGAGCAGCGAAAGGAGCTGACCGCGTTCCTCGACACGGCGGTCGAGCACCGGCTGAACACCGTGATGTTCCAGGTGCGGCCCACCGCCGACGCGTTCTGGCCCTCGCGGTACGAGCCGTGGTCGCAGTACCTCACGGGCACCCAGGGCAAGGACCCGGGCTGGGATCCGCTGGGCACCGCCGTCGCGGAGGCGCACGCCCGGGGCCTGCGCCTGCACGCCTGGTTCAACCCCTACCGCATCGCCAACCACACCGACCCGGGCAGGCTGGTCGCCTCGCACCCGGCCCGCAGACACCCGGACTGGGCGGTGCCCTACGGCGGCAAGCTCTACTACAACCCGGGCATCCCGGCCGTCCGCACCTTCGTGGAGCAGGCGGTCCTCGACGCGGTCGCCAGGTACGCCGTGGACGCGGTCCACTTCGACGACTACTTCTACCCGTACCCGGTGGCCGGCCAGACCTTCGACGACGACGACGCGTACGACGCCCACGGCGGCGACTTCTCGTCGCGGGCCGCCTGGCGGCGGGACAACATCGACAGACTGGTGACCGGGATCGCCGACGGGGTGAAGAAGCTGCGGCCCGGCACCCAGTTCGGGATCAGCCCGTTCGCGGTGTGGCGCAACGCCGCCACCGACTCCCGGGGTTCGGACACCAGGGCGGGCGTCGAGACGTACGACGATCTCTACGCGGACACCCGGAAATGGGTGCGGGAGAACTGGATCGACTACATCGTGCCGCAGGTGTACTGGCAGATCGGCAACGCCGCCGCCGACTACGCCAAGGTCGTCGACTGGTGGGCGGGCGTGGCCAAGGGGTCCCGAACCCGGCTGTACATCGGCGAGGCGCTCTACCAGGCGGGCGCCGCGGGCGCCCCCGCGGCCTGGCAGGATCCGGCCGAGCTGTCCCGGCATCTCACCCTGGCCGACCGGTATCCGCAGGTCGGCGGGCATGTGTACTTCGCGGCCAAGGACGTGGCCACCGATCCGGTCGGGGCGCTGTCCCGGGTGGTCGCCGACCACTACCGGTTGCCGGCGACCCCGCCGAGCTGACTCGCGGGCGTTCGCCCTTGCCCAGTGCCGCCGCAGGCGACGTCTGCCCGTCAAGGAGCGGCGTCCGGTGCGTGCTGTCGGCGGGCCCGCCGGAAACCCCCGTACTGGACTACTTGGGCTTTCGCCCGGTGCGGCGGGTGCGGGCGCCCCCTTCGGGGGAGCGTGCCGGGCGTCGCGACGGGGCGGACGTTGCCTGTTGCGGCACTAGCGCTGTTCGTGGATCTCCCGGTGCTTGACCTGGCAGTCGGGACCGGGGGACATGATGGCCTCGCGGCCGTCCTCGAAGCGGACCCGGTAGGGCGGGGTGCCCTCGGGGCCCAGTACCTTGACGACGGTCGAGACCTGGTCGTGCTGTCCGACCACCCTGCCGTGCTGGACAAGCTGGTCGCCCTCGGATGCACGCATCTGCGGGGCCTCCTCACGATCGCGATCGTTGGGTGACGGCGATGCACACGAGCACGGCGGCGGCCGTGAGTGGAGCGGCCGCGGTGAGGTGCTCGCCCACCAGCAGCACCGACCACACCAGTGTGAGCAGGGGCTGGGCCAACTGCAACTGGCTGGCCTTCGGAATGCCCACGGCCGCCATGCCCCGGTACCAGACCACCAGACCGAGGAACTGCGAGCCCGCCGCCACCCACAGCACACCGGCCACCCCGTGCGCGTTCCAGACGACCGGCTCGTACGACAACGCGACCACCGCGGCCGGCACGGTCAGCGGCAGGCAGCACACCAGCGCCCAGCCGATGACCTGCCAGCCCGGCATGATCCGGGCCAGCCGGCCGCCCTCGGTGTAACCGGCCGCGCACACCACGAGGGCCGCGAACAGGTAGGTGTCAGCCGTCGTGAGCGTCCCGCCGCTCTGCGCGATCGTGAAGGCCAGCACGGCCGCCGCGCCCGCCAGGGCCGCCGCCCAGAAGGTGCGGGACGGGCGGACGCCCGTGCGCAGGGCCGAGAAGACGGCGGTGGTCAGCGGGAGCAGGCCCACCACGACGGCCGCGTGCGAGGTGGTGGAGGTCTCCAGGGCGAGCGTGGTCAGCATCGGGAAACCGAGCACGACCCCGGCCGCGACGACGGCCAGCCCCGCCCAGTGCCGGCGCTCGGGCAGCCGTACCCGCAGGACCAGCAGGCAGCCGCCCGCCATGGCCGCCGCCAGCACGCTCCGCACCGCCACCAGGACCCACGGCCCGAAGCCCTCCAGCCCCCAGGCCGTGGCCGGGAAGGTGAGGGAGAAGGCGACGACACCGAGCGCGGCCTGCAGGGTGCCGAGCCGTTGGGAGGAGCGGGCGGCCGCGGGCGGGGCCGGGGCGACGGCCGGGGGAGTGCTGACCGCTATCGAAGTGGGGCTGGTAGCGCTACTCTCTGCTCTCATGCAAGAGCGTAACAGCGTCATGGAACTGGCGGAACGGCTGCGGCAGGACCTCGACCGCTACTCGCCAGGTGGAAAGCTCCCGTCGAGCCGGGCCCTGGTCGAGCGGTTCCGGGTGAGCCCGGTGACCGTCTCCCGGGCGCTGGCCCAGCTGGTCGCGGAGGGCCTGGTGGTCACCCGGCCCGGCGCCGGCGCCTTCAAGGCCGCGCCACGCACCGCGGCCGAGCCGGCCGGGGACACCTCCTGGCAGGAGGTGTCACTCAGCGCCGACGGCGCCCTGGACGTCGTCCCACGCACCGTCGACGCCTCCGGGGTCACGGTGTGCCTGGCCGCCCCGCCGCCCGGCGTGCTGGAACTCAGCGGCGGTTACCTGCACGCCTCCGTGCAGCCCGAGCGCGCGATGGCGGCGGCACTGGCGCGGGCCGGCCGCCGCCCCGGGGCCTGGGGCCGGCCGCCGCTCGACGGACTGCCGGAGCTGCGCGAGTGGTTCGCCCGCGACATCGGCGGCACCGTCACCGCCGCCGAGGTGCTCATCGCCTCCGGCGGCCAGTCCGCCCTGGCCACCGCCCTGCGCGCGCTCGCCCCACCAGGCGCCCCGGTCCTGGTCGAGTCGCCCACCTACCCCGGCATGCTCGCCATCGCCCGCGCCGCAGGCCTGCGCCCGGTCCCGGTCCCGGTCGATCCCGACGGGGTGCGCCCCGCTCTGCTCGCCGACGCCTTCAGGGCCACCGGAGCCCGGGTGTTCGTCTGCCAGCCCCTCTTCCAGAACCCGACCGGCGCCGTCCTCGCCCCGGACCGCCGCGCCGAGGTGCTGCGCATCGCCCGCGAGGCCGGCGCGTTCGTGATCGAGGACGACTACGTGCGACGGCTGGTGCACGCGGACGCGGGTCCGCTGCCACGCCCGCTCGCCGCCGACGACCCCGAGGGAGTCGTCGTGCACGTCGGCTCGCTCACCAAGGCCACCTCCCCGAGCTTCCGGGTGGCCGCCCTGGCCGCCCGCGGCCCGGTGCTGGAACGCCTGCGGGCCATCCAGATCGTCGACACCTTCTTCGTCCCGCGCCCCCTCCAGGAGGCCGCCCTCGAACTCGTCGGCTCCCCGGCCTGGTCCCGCCACCTGCGCAACCTTGCGGCCGAGCTGAAGACCCGCCGCGACACCCTCACCGGTGCCCTCGCCCACCACATCCCCGAACTCGTACTCCCGCACATCCCCTCCGGCGGCTACCACCTCTGGCCGCGGCTGCCCGACGGCACCGACGACACCACCCTGACCGCCGCCGCCCTCCGGGCCGGGGTCGCCATCACCCCCGGCCGCCCGTACTTCAGCGCCGAGGCCCCGGCCGCCCACGTCCGCCTGAGCTTCGCCGCGGTCGCGAGCACCGGCGAACTCCTGGAAGGGGTACGACGCCTGCGGGCCGCCTGCCACGAGGTGCTGCGTCCCAGACCCTGAAATCCGATCGACGTCGCCCCGCCCGACCGGCGAGGATCCCGGCATGAGCGACGCACCCGGCCTCCCCGAGGGCTACGAGTTCTCCGCCGACACCGACCGCGTGGACGTCGAGCGCGTCCACCGCTGGCTGGCGACCGACGCCTACTGGGCGACCGGCCGCCCGCTGGACCAGCACCGGCGCGCGATGGCGGGCTCGCTCAACTTCGGGGTCTACGAGACCGGCACCGGCGAGCAGGTGGCGTACGCGCGCGTGGTGACCGACCAGGCGCTGTTCGCCTGGCTCTGCGACGTCTACGTCGACCCGGCGGTGCGCGGCAAGGGCGTCGGCACGGCCATGGTCGCCGCGGTCCGCGAACACCTGCGGCCCTACGGCGTGCGGCGCGTGCTGCTGGCCACCCACGACGCCCACGGGGTCTACGCGAAGCTCGGATTCGCCCCGCTCGAACACCCGGACCAGTGGATGGCGCTCTACTACACGTCGTCGCCCGAGTGAGATTCCGGCCGACTTGTCGGACACCTCCTGACCTTTGAGTAACATTTCCTCCACGTCCGGCAACTCGCCGCCCGATCGCCCTTGACCTGCGCACATGCGCGTCACACCATCGCCGCATGGCGCTTCGGGTCACGTTCGTCGCGGCCGCGCGCAGCTCGCCGCTGCTCGCGGAGCGCTTCGAGGACGATCGCCCGCTGGACACGGCGGGCTGGGACGAGGTGCAGCATGTCGCCCATGAACTG
The DNA here is from genome assembly GCF_021462265.1 of Streptomyces shenzhenensis. GTDB lineage: Bacteria > Actinomycetota > Actinomycetes > Streptomycetales > Streptomycetaceae > Streptomyces > Streptomyces shenzhenensis. Next base: position 263,394 of record NZ_JAJONF010000001.1, read on the forward strand.
GTGCCCCTCGCGGCGGCCGAGCTGCGCTACTGCTCGCCGACCCCGCGCAGCCGCGCGACCGGCGACGCCCTGGGCTATGCCCCGCTGGTCCAGCTCGCGCTGCGGGACTGCGACATGGGCCGCTGGCGCGGGCTGACGCTGGGCGAGGCGATGGCCAGGGAGCCGGACCAGGTGGACGCCTGGCTCGCCGACCCGCGCGCCACCCCGCACGGCGGTGAGTCGCTGCTCGCGTTCATCTCCCGGGTCGGCGGCTGGCTCGACACCCGCCCCGTGGGCGACGGCGACCGGATCGTCGCCGTCGCCGAGCCCTCGGTGATCCGGGCCGCCCTCGTCTACGCCCTCAAGGCGCCCCCCTCGACCTACTGGAACATCGACGTACGCCCGCTGTCGACGACCACGGTGACGGGGCGGGGCGGCCGCTGGAACCTGCGCTTCGATCCGGCTTCGGCCCAGACCTCGCGCACGTAGCGCTCCGCTCGGAGGGCCGCTGTGCCGTCGGCCGCGGCGCCGTCGTGGCTGGTTGTGCCCCTGCGGCGGTGACGGCGGGTCGGCTGTCCGGTGCGGCGTCGTGGCTGGTTGTGCCCCTGCGGCGGTGACGGCGGGTCGGATACGGCCTCGTGCCTCTTCGGGGGCGCTGGTGTGCCTGCGTGGTTCGCGGATAGTGCGGTGTGGGGCTGTCGGCTGTCCGGTGCGGCGTCGTGGCTGGTTGTGCCCCTGCGGCGGTGACGGCGGGTCGGATACGGCCTCGTGCCTCTTCGGGGGCGCTGGTGTGCCTGCGTGGTTCGCGGATAGTGCGGTGCTGGGCTGTCGGCCGTGCGCTGCGGCGTCGTGGCTGGTTGTGCCCACGCGGCGGCGGCCGCACAGCCTCGCCCTGCGGGTCGCTCAGCGTTCGCGTACGTACTCGGTCGTCAGCACCAGGTCCTTCGCCGGGCCGCCCACCCGCCAGACCGTGCGCCAGTGGTCGGCGTCCCGGACGGTGAACTCGCCGCGGTAGAGGTCGGCCGCGCAGGGATGGTCGGCGACGTACCGCCCCGACGTGAGGTCCAGGTCGTGGAAGGGGCGGCCGTCGGCGAACCGGACGTCCGCCGTTCCGGGCCGCGCGCCGGGCAGGAAGCGCAGGGTCCGCTCGGCGGGCCGGGCCGCGCCCTGCCAGGTGAAGGTCCCCGATTCCTCGTGCAGCGGGCCGCCGCCGTCCAGCGGCCGGAACACGGTGGCACCCTCGAAGCGGCCCTCGGCCCGGCTCGCCACATCCCGCACGGTCCGGTCCACTCTCCACCGTCCGCCGAGATAGGCCAGCACATCGGGTACCGGCCGGAAGTCGCCCACGATCACCGCTTCTCCGGCCACGGAGAGCCGGTCGGCGCGCCGGCCGGGCCCCCGCCCGCCGCGCCCGGGCGCCGGACGTGGGGTGCCGGCCGGGCGAAGGCCGCCAGGGCCACGGCGAGTCCACCGAACACGATCAGGCAGGGCAACAGTGTCCGCATGTCCCCGACCATACGCCCGCCCACGCCGAGGACGTGACCGACTACTCGGTCACCGTCGACCCGACGACCCAGGGCGCCAAGATCGGCAAGACGATGTACGGCGTCTTCTTCGAGGACATCAACCGCGCCGCCGACGGCGGTCTGTACGCGGAGCTGGTCCTTCGAGTACACGACCGACGACAACAAGTCGTACACCCCGCTCACCGCCTGGACCGTCTCCGGCACCGCCCAGGTCGTGGACGACGACGGCCGGCTGAACGCCCGCAACCGCGACTACCTGTCCCTGGCCGCCGGTTCATCCGTCACCAACTCCGGCTGGGCGCAGTACAGGGCGACCTTCACCGCCACCCGGACCAGTTCCACCGGCCGCCTCACCGTCGCCACGGCGGACGCCGCCGCGCTCGACATGGTCTCCCTCTTCCCGCGCGACACCTACAAGCACGAGCCCAACGGCCTGCGCAAGGACCTCGCGGAGAAGATCGCCGCCCTGCACCCGGAGCCGGTCAGGTAGGCGGCCTCAGCGAGCCCGTTCTTGAATCGCCTCCTACGCCCCGCTGTTCGCCAACGAGGACTACGTCCAGTGGAGTCCGGACATGGTGTGGTTCAACAACCACGCCTCCTGGGGATCGGCGAACTACGAGGTCCAGAAGCTGTTCATGAACAACGTCGGTGACCAGGTGGTCCCGAGCACGGCCACCACCACGCCGAACGTCAGCGGCCCCATCACCGGCGCCGTCGGCCTGTCCACCTGGAACACCAGCGCCGCTTACGACGACGTCAAGGTGACCGACGCCGACGGGAACACGCTGCTCACCGACGACTTCTCCGGTGACGCGGCGCAGTGGACGCACTCCGGCGGCGGCAGCTGGGCGGTCCAGGACGGGCAGTACGTCGAGACCTCCGACACCGCCGAGAACACCATGGTCCAGGTCGGCGACACCGGCTGTCACGACTACGACCTGCACGTGAAGGCCGTCAAGAAGTCCGGCAAGGAGGGCTTCCTCGTCGCCTTCGGCGTCAAGGACACCGGCACCTACTACTGGTGGAACATCGGCGGCTGGAACAACACCCAGACCGCGGTCGAACAGGCCGTCGACGGCGGCAAGTCGACACTGATCGCCAAGCCGGGGTCGGTCGAGACCGGCCGTGTCTACGACATCGGCATCAAGGTGCGGGGCCGGCAGGTGACCCTGTACCTCGACGGGCAGGAGTGGGGCAGCTTCACCGACGACAAGCCGGCCGAGCCGTTCCGGCAGGTCGTCACCGAGGACAAGAAGACCGGCGACCTGATCGTCAAGGTCGTCAACGCCCAGTCCGCGGCGGCCCGTACCACCCTCGACCTCGGTGGCGCGAAGGTCGCCGGGAAGGCCAGGGTGACCACGTTGGCGGCGGCGCCCGGCGCGGTGAACACCGAGACGTCCACCGTGGTCGCCCCGGTCACGTCCACCTTCACCGGGGTCTCCGACAGGTTCACGTACACCTTCCCGGCGAACTCGATCACCTTCCTGCGGATCAGGCAGAAGTAGTGTCCGGCGCGGGCTGCTGTCCGACCGGCAGCAGCCCGCGCTCGGCGAAGACCTTCCTGGCGACCAGGGTGGCGTTGAGCGCCTTGGGGAAACCGCAGTACCCGGCGGAGTGCAGCAGCGCCTCGACGATCTCCTCGGGCGTGAGCCCCGCGTTGAGGGAGAAGTTGACGTGCACCTCCAGCTGGGGCTCGCAGCCGCCCAGTGCGGTGAGCATGCCCAGCGTCACCAGCTGCCGGTCGCGGGGCTGTAGTTGGGGTCGGGAGTAGATCTCGCCGAAGCCCCAGGCGACCACCTGGTGGCCCAGCTCGGGGCTGATGTCGGCCAGGGCGTCGAGGACCTGCGGGCCGGTGCCGCCGTCCACCTGGCTCATGACCTCGAGGCCGTGGGCGAAACGCTCGTCACGGGTGGTGCTCTCGCTCATGTCGGCTCTTCCGTTCTCTTCGCGGACGGTCGGTTCAAAAGCGGTCGGTTCAAAAGCGGTCGGTTCCGAAGCGGTCTCTTCGGAAACGGCCTCTTCGGAACCGGTCAGGACACGAACGCTAGGAGCTGGAGCGCGCTCCAGGTCAAGCCGGCATCGCCGTCCCCCTGGTACAGCAGTTCGGGGGCCGGTACCGCTCCCTCGGCGAGGCCAGCCACGGGTGTGAGTAGTTGCGGTACAGAAAGTGCCGCTGAGATTGATCATGGTCGATCAGCACATCTACCCGAGGTGCCGCCGGGGTTCCAGTGGCTCGGCTCGATTAGTCGACCGGGAAATTGATCAGCCGCTGGTAGTCCGTCAGGCTGTCTCCGGGACTTGATCTTGGAGGTGGTTGTGGGGCGTCGTCCAAGAGTGTTCGTCCGGTCGGTGAGCATGGAGGAGGGCCGGCGGCTTCAGCGGATCAGCCGGACGTCGAAGGACCCGGTGAGGCTGCGGCGGGCGATGGTGGTGCTGATGTCCGCGCAGGGGCAGCCGGTAGGGGACATCACCTCGTTGCTGCAGGTCGGCGAGGACTACGTGCGCGATGTCATCCACGCCTTCAACGAGCGGGGTTTCGACGCGCTGGACCCAAAATGGAGCGGGGGGCGGCCGAAGACGATCGGTGACCAGGTGCGCGAGCGCATCTGCCTGATCGCCCGAACGTCCCCCGGTGACTGGGGCATCAAAGCGTTCTCCACCTGGAGCCTGGCCAAGCTCGCCGAGCACCTGGTCAAGCACAAGGTCGTCGCCGCCCTCAGCCGGGAGACCTTGCGCCGGATCGTGCGCGAGGGCAAGGTCTCCTGGCAGACGACGACCACATGGAAGGCATCCACCGACCCGGCTTTCATCACCAAGATGCACCGGGTCCTGACTTCGCACTCAACGGCACGGACCACCGCACGCACGACGAGCAGAACGCCGCCATCGCCGCCTACATACGCTGGCACAACGCCCGCGCCGAGCCGAAGACGGGCTTCGCACCCGAGTCACCCATCCGGGATTGGACCGAATACCCAGCCAAGGCTGCGTAAAGCCATGGGATGTCGTCCAGCCCAGCGGCAGCGATCTTCGCAGGGTGCACGTGGGTCCGACCGGCGGCGGCCTGATCGACGAGGGCGTATCCGAGGGTCAGGTCACCAGGGCACGACCCCGTTGTCGTCGAACAGTTGGCCGGTAGGGCCGTCGTCCGGCAGGGTCGCCAGCCTGATGGCGACCGCCGCGCCCTGCTCGGGGGTCTGGGTCCCGCTGAATCCGTTGAGGTCGGTGGCCACGTAACCGGGGCAGGCGTTGTTGATCAGGATGTTGGTGCCGCTCAGCTCCTTGGCGTACTGGATGGTGACGGCGTTGAGGTAGGTCTTCGTCGGCGCGTAGCCCCCGCTGATCCCCCCGAGGTCGACGCCGGGCGTGGTCTGCAGTGTCAGGGAGCCGACGTGGCTGGACTGGTTGACGATCCGCGGGTGCTCCGAGCGGCGAAGCAGCGGCAGCATTGCGTTGGTGACCCTGATGACGCCGATGACGTTGGTCTCCACCAGTCGCCGCACGGTCTCGAGGTCGATGGTCGTGGGTTCCTCCGGCCGGCCGCCGGCAACGCCGGCATTGTTGACCAGTACGTCGAGCCGTCCTGCCCGCTCCTCGATCAGTTGGACCGCGGCGGTCACACTCCCGCCGTCGGTCACGTCCAGGGGTACGCCGAACGCGTCGGCGCCGGCCGCGCGCAACTTCGCCACGGCGTCCTCCCGGCGTTGCTCGTCCCGGGCGCCGACACCGACACTCCAGCCCCGCGCACCCAGCCCGGCCGCGATCTCATACCCGATCCCCTTGTTCGCGCCGGTGACCAGCGCGATCGTCTTCTCGCTCATGACAGCGAGCATGCTCGTGCTGCGGCCGGGCACCAACACCATCTCGGTAGTGCAGCGATACCTGGTCGGTATCGATCTGCCGTCTGCCGTCATTAGCCTGGACTCATGGAAATACGCGAGCTGCGGTACTTCGTCGCCGTCGCCGAGGAGCTGCACTTCGGCGAGGCTGCCCAACGCCTCGGGATGGCCCAGCCGCCCCTGTCCCGCGCGATCACCCAGCTCGAACGGCGGCTCGGAATCGCGCTGCTGGAACGCACCAGCCGCAAGGTCACGCTCACCGCGGCCGGAGACGTGCTTCTGGCCGAAGGACGCGCGATCCTCAGCGCAGTGACCGCAGCTGAGCGGCGTACCCGTCGGGCCGCGACAGCGCACCCCAGCCTTGTCCTCGCCGTGAAGTCCGGCACCGCTGGCGAACTGCTGACGAAACTGCTCGACGCCTACGCCGCGGAACCCGGCGCAGCCACCGTCGAGCTGCTGCTCTGCGAGGCACACCAGCACCAGCTGCTGCTGCAGGACGGGCAGGCCGACGTAGCTCTGCTGCACCTGCCCTTCGACTCAGCAGCCGGGCTCGACACCGAAACCCTGTACACCGAGGGACAGGTCGCGATCCTGCCGGCCTCACACCCGCTCGCCAGCCGCTCTCAGATCCGGATGGCCGACGTCACCACGCTGCCAGAGCTCCCGATGGCGCGCTGGCCCGGTCCCAGCGGCAGCTACCCAGAGGGACCGGGCGCAGAGGTACGGAACCTGACACAGCTCTTCCAGCTGATCGCGCTCGGCCGTACCACCGTGGTCATTCCCGAGTCAGCCAGCGCCGACCTGCGCCGGGACCTCGCCGCCGTACCGGTCCTGGACGCTCCGCCCGTGGCAACGGCGATCGCCTGGCCGCCGCACAGCCGCCTTCGTACAGTTGCTGACCTGATCCGCGTTGCAACACGTCTTTGAACTCGGATTAAGAGGGCGGCCATCCAACGGCAGCCCCGATCAAGCAACGGGCAGCTCAAACGCCTCCCCTGTCCGCTGGCACAACGCCCGCGCCGAGCCGACGACCCGCTCGCACCCGAGTCACCCACCCGGCAGTGGACCGAATACCCGGCCAAGGCTGCGTGACAAGCCACTAGGAAAGATCACCGGATGGTTGTCGGTGCTGGCTACGGTCCGGATCGTGCCGGTGGAGTTGATGAGCTGGCCGAGGCGTACGGGACGTTCGCAGAGGTGCCCACGCGCCCGGAGCTGGAGCGTGTTCTTCCTCCTCGATGACGACGACCGTGATCTGATCGCGCTCCGTCGTACGGACGCGCACCGGCTGGGGATGGCGGTGCAGATCTGCACGGTCCGCTACGCCGGCCGGTTTCTGGGTGAGGATCCGCTCGCGGTGCCGTGGAGGCCGTGGAGTACCTGGCCGGGCAACTCGGCATCGCGGACGCCTCGTGCGTGAAGCGGTAGCCGGAGCGGCGCAGGACACCGTACGAGCACATGGCAGAGTTCCAGGAGCGGTTCAAGCACCGGGACTTCACCGACCGGAAGTGGGGGCGGGAGTTCCGCGGCTTCCTGTACGGGCGGGCGTGCACGCACGCCGAGGGGCCGGTGGCGTTGTTCAACCACGCGGTGACGTGGCTGCGCAAGAACCGGGTGCTGCCCGGGGTGAGCGTGCTGGCACGGCAGATGTCGGAGGCCCGTACGGCAGCTGAGCGGGGTCTGTACGAGGCGGTGGCCCGCGCTGCGCACCGGGCCGATCCCGCGCTCGCGCCACCATCGCCGGCCCCGCCGCCGACGAACTACGCAACGGAGCACTGCCCGATACCTCGATCGACTGGCTCAAGACCAACTTTTATCTGGACGATTTTGCGCGCGTGAGAGTGGCCAGGTCAGTGTTGGCGCCGCTCGCGCTCGTCAGCAAGGGCGTCGCCAAACGGAGTGAAGCCCATGTTCGCTCCGAACATGCCGTCACCGCTCCGGAAGGCGAGCAGGCGTGCCGATGGGGCGTCTCCCGCCTCGCCGAAGTGGAACACAGCGAGCGGTGAGGTCCGATCGCCGGAGGCGTAGCCAAGGGTCTTGGCCGAACGCGGATCTTGGTCACCGAAGATCGCGGAGGGCCGACCGTACTCGTGCAGAACATCGTCGAGCGTGCGGTCGGTCTCCGTCCAACCCTCGGCCGTCTCGACGAGGCTCATGTACTCGTCCGTCCGCAGGGCTCGATCGAGACGGAGCCAACCACGCTTGTGGGCTGCGGCGCCGTATTCCGCGGCCACCACGTGAATCTCCGGCTGGGGAAAGAGGTAGCGCAGCAATGCCGCCATATCCAACCGTGCGTTGTCGTCCACGATCCACCGCGCCCCGTCGGGCCGGTCGTCGTCCTGGGCGAGGGCATCGAGGACGAGCGGCAAGCGCGCGAGCCCGCCGTGCGCATCGGGGCGGCGCACGGCGGCGTTGAACTCGTCGAGCACGCCGACGCGCTCTGCCCTGGTGAGCGGGGCCCGGCGGTGATCCGCACGGGGAAGGCTCCGAAGGGACAGCATGCCGACCACCTTGAGCCGTTGCCGTCCGGCTGTCCACCCGTTCTTCAATCGGCCAAGGCCCTGATCGGTTCAGCAGTGATCGCCAGGGGCGGGTTCGGGACTCTCGCCGAGGTCCGCGAGGAGGCTCCGGATGCGGTCGGCGATGGCGGTGTGCCGTTCGACCTCGCGGGGCCGGCCGCGTTCGGCGGCGTCCTGGGCGAGTTGCTGCTCTCTGGAGAGCCGGGCTCGCAGGCGTGGTGCGTACTTGCTTGTGGTGAGGAACTTCGAGCAGCGGAGGTAGAGGTCGCACTCGCAGGGTCCTTCGGCAGGTGCCCGCAGGCAGTGTCCCAGTTCGAGTTCGCTCTTGAAGAAGTTGGTCTTGAGCCAGTTCAGGGTGTCCTCGCTGATTCGGCTGCTGAGCAGTTCCTCCGCGGCATGGCCCGCGATCCGGCCGCCGGCGGAGATGACCTTCTCGTACTGATCCTTCAGGACGGGGTCGCTGATGTGGGAGTAGGTGGCCGGCATCTGCGCGTTGTGGTGCCCGAGGATCGCCATGATGGTCTGGATCTGGGCGCCGCCCTCGGCCAATTGGGTGCCGACGGTATGCCGGAACCGGTGGGCGGTCACAGCGGGGCTGCCGTCTCCGTCGACCAGCCCGGCCTTGCGGCAGGCGATCTCCAGGGAGTCGGAGAACAGGAACTGCCGGCCCATCGGCTTGCCCCGCCGCATGAACACATAGCGAACCGGCCGCTGGGCCCATGGGCCGTGGCGGGCCGCGGCGTTGCCGGCCTTGGCTGTCTCGATCGGGCTCCGCAGAGCCTCGGCCGCCTGCGGGTGCAACGGCTGATGCCGGTCCGGCACCCGCGCGAGGGCTGGGGAGGGTGCATCGGCATCGGCGAGTTCTCGCCGTCGTAATCCTCGGCGATCATGGCTCAGTCGTAGAAGCTCGACACCGCGGCCAGGGTGCGGTTCACCGTCGACGGCGACAGCAGACTGCCAGGCAGGTCCGCTCCGCCGACCATGACGGTCAACCCGAGACGTTGGGCTGGCTGGCGGCTTGGCTGACGGCGCAGGAAGCCCGGCAGCCGCAACGCGTCCGGTGCCCGGAAGTCCCGCCAGTCCAGGCTCTCCCGCGCCAGGAACGTGAACAGGTACTTCAGTCGCAGGCGTAGTCGCACCAGGTGTTCGGCGACAGCCCTCGATCACTGAGATGCCCCAGAAACCGGCAGACTGGATCGATCTCGGAACCGGATGCGTCGATCAACCGGACGCGACGGACGATGCCGCCGTCTCGGTCCTTCACCACACGAAGTTCGCACTCCACAGCACCAACAACGAGCGGCGACGAGGAGCGCGACGCCGAGAAGCTGAACTCCACCCGGGAGTGTCCAGACAAGAACCTCTTGGGTCGCCATCTGTTCAACATCAAGGCCAGCGGACCCGGTCACGGCCTGCGTCCCTTTCCGGGACCCGGAGGCTGTCGAGGATGACGAGGATTGACGGCGGCGCACCCGGCCGGCTGGGCCACTCGTTACAGCGCCCTCTTATGGTCGTGCCTGCGTGGGCAGGGTGAGAACTTCGGCTCCGTTGTCGGTGATGGCGATGGTGTGCTCGCTGTGCGCGGTCCGGCAGCCTGTCGCGCTGCGCAGCGTCCAACCGTCGGCGTCGGTGACGAGTGTGGCAGTGTCGGCCATGACCCAGGGCTCCAGGGCGAGCAGCAGTCCGGGGCGCAGTTTGTATCCGCGGCCGGGCCGTCCGGTGTTCGCGACGTGTGGGTCCTGGTGCATGGTCGAGCCGATGCCGTGGCCTCCGAACTCGGTGTTGATCGGGTAGCCCGCCTTGCTGAGGACCGTGCCGATGGCGTGGGAGAGGTCGCCGATGCGCGCCCCGGGCTTGGCGGCGGCGATGCCGGCGGCGAGTGCACGTTCGGTGGTCTCGATCATCGCAACGCTCTCCGCCGGCCTGGCCTTGCCCACCAGAAAGCTGATCGCGGCGTCCGCTGCCACCCCGCCCCTGGCTACGGCGAGGTCGAGGGTCAGCAGGTCCCCGTCTGCCAGCGTGTAGTTGTGCGGGCGCCCGTGGAGCACTCCGTCGTTGACGGCCGTGCAGATGTAGTGCCCGAACGGGCCGCGCCCGAAGGAAGGCGCGTAGTCGACGTAGCAGGACTGTGCTCCCGCCTCGGTGATCATCTCCTTGGCCCACTGGTCGATGTCCAGCAGGTTCGTCCCGACCGTGCTGCGCTGCTTCAGCGTGTGCAGGATGTTTCCGACCAGGGCGCCGGTGTCTCTCGCCCGCTCAAGCCGCGCGGAGTTCAGGATCTCGATCATGGGGGGACCTCTCATGTGCGTCCAATAACTATCCCGGTCTAACTGTACCGGTATTAGAATGGGGGTCATGGTCAGGTTGCCGCTCACCCCCGCCGAGGTAGAACGCGGACAGCGCCTTGGCGCCCTGCTCCGCCGAGCCCGGGGCTGCCGCTCGATGCTGGACGTGGCGCTCGCTTCGCACATCTCGCCGGAAACTCTGCGGAAGATCGAATCCGGCCGGGTGGCTACCCCCGCCTTCCCGACCATTGCAGCGATCGCCGACACCCTCGGCCTGTCTCTTGACGCCGTCTGGGCCGAGATCAGCCAGGCGGAGCGAACCGTCGAGGATCAGTCGGCCCTGCCTGTCACGCGGCATCCATCGCTGGTTTCGTAACACCCACTCCACGTGGAGTACGCATGAGCCGGTGAGCTTGTCCGTGGCCTCGCCAAGGTCACCGGCGCAGAGCTACCGGCGAACGGCGATGTGCACGAGACCGGCCAGTGCGATCGCCACCGTGGCCCCGGGCGCCCAGGCCCTCGAAGCACCCCTCGACCTCCTGGCGAGCAAGCAGCCTCGGAGGAGCGCTGACTCCTGCCGGCGATGATGTGCCACCTGCTGCCGGGGCGTCAAAAAAACTTGGCACCCTCAAGTGATCAATGCGCCACCCACGGATGCGGGCAACCGGCGCTTGGTCAGGCTCTGCATGCGGCGACTCGCTCTCGTCCGGCGGGGCGGTGCGTCCGCGGCGGGGTGCGGTGCGTTGAGCTGCGGTGCGTGGGAGCGCTTGTGAAGATACGGGATCCGGGTCAGCCGTGGCCCCGGCTCCGGACGACCTCCGCGGCTTCGAGGAGTGCGCCCAAGACGGTGCGCACAGCCCGGCGGGCCGTGCGCTCGGGGCGGTGGAGCACGTCGATGTGGCGGTGCGCCTCGATGCCGTCGAGCGGTCTGAGGGTGACGCCCGGGTGCGGGCGGGACGTCCAGCGGGGCATCAGAGCGACTCCGCCGCCCGCGGCGACCACCTCGGCGACCACGGCGATCTCGTTGACGCGATGGACGATGTCGACGCCGCGCCCGGCCGCCGCCGCGATGGCCTCGACCGTGGCCAGCAGGGGGAAGCCGTCGTGCACGGTGATCCAGGGCTGCTCGACGACGTCGTGCGCGGTCAGGGCGGGCCGCGCGGCCAGCGGATGGCCGACGGGCAGGGCGATGTCGAGCGGTTCGCGCAGCAGCGGGGTGGCCGTGGCGGTCCGGGGCCAGGGCGGGGCGTGGTCCAGACGGTGTGCCAGAACCAGGTCGTAGGCGCGGGTCAGGGGCGGGAAGCCGGCCTGGGCCACGTCCTCGTCGTGAAGGGCGAGCCGAGGGGATCCCGGCCCGCTCAGCCGTCTCAGCAGCAAGGGGTAGAACGCGGCGGCCCCGCTGTGGAAGGCCGCGACCGACACCGTGCCGTCGGGTTCGTCGACGTACGCGTCGATGCTGTGGCGGGCCCGGGCCAGTGCCGTCTCGACGCCGATCGCCGCGTCCGCCAGGGCCTGTCCGGCCGGCGTGAGGACCAGCCGGCGTCCGGCCCGCTCGGTGAGCGGGACCGGGATCGAGCGCTGGAGCAGGCGCAGTTGCTGCGAGATCGCCGAGGGGGTCACCCGCAGCGCCTCGGCGACCGCCGTGACACTGCCCAGTTCGCCCAGCTCCCGCAGGACCCGCAGCTGCCGTTCGTCCACGGTGTCAGTGTAGCTCTGCTACAGGATCGTTTGAGAAGGTGGTCGTTTACTTCAACGGGCAGGTCGTGGATCGTGAACGGCATGCCGACCAGCCGCCGCATCGACGTGGTGCTCCTGGCCGTCGCCGTCGTCTGGGGCTCCAGCTATCTGACGGCGAAGACCGCCACGGACGCCCTGCCCGTCCCGACCGTCCTCTTCGTTCGCTACGCCGTCGCCGCACTCGCCTGCGCGGCCGTACCGCGCCGGCGCGGTGGCCCGGCCGCTGGTCCCACCGGGGGCCTGACCCGGGACGAGAAGGCGTACGGCTGTCTGCTCGGGCTCACCCAGGCCGCCGTCCTCGTCCTGGAGACGTACGGTGTCGCCCACACCAGCGCCGGGAACGCGGGCCTGATCATCAGCCTCACCCTGGTCCTCACCCCGGTCCTGGACCGGGTCGCCCTGCCGGGCAGGTTCTTCCTCGCCGCCGGGGTCTGCATGGCGGGCGTCGGACTGCTCGTCTCCGGCAACGGGCTGCGCACTCCCGGCACCGGTGATCTGCTGATGCTCGCGGCGGCCGTGGTCCGCGCCGGCCATGTGGTGCTGGTCGGCCGGGTGACCGCCGGCCGGGCCCTGCGCCCGCTGCAGCTGACCGCCGTACAGTGCGCCGTCGGCGCCGCCCTCTTCCTGCTGCCCGCGGCCCCCGGGCTGCCGGCCCTCGCCCGGACCGGCGCCGCCACCTGGGCCCAGCTCCTCTATCTGGCCCTCTTCTGCGGCCTGTTCGCCTTCCTCGCCCAGACCTGGGCGGTCCAGCACACCTCCGCAACCCGGGCCGGACTGCTGCTGGGCACCGAACCGGTGTGGGCCCTGCTGGTCGGCACCGGCCTCGGCGGCGAGCGGCTCACCGCTCTTTCCGTCCTGGGGGCCGCACTCGTCGTCACGGGGACGTACTGGGGCCAGTCCGTCGAACGCGCCCATCGCCGGCTCGCGCCGGTGGCGGCGGACAAGGGCGTCCCGCGGAGTGCCGGTACGGGCGTCTCACGGGTGCGTTAACCTGCAAATCATTTTCCGGAAATCTTTTGTTTCCGTTGATGTAGTGAATTCTTTCCCATAGCGGCGCGCGGATTCGGAATGCTATTGATTACTTAACGGGCGTGGCACAACCATCAGGAACCTCTTCCCGTCTAAGTCGGCGAAACACCGACTTGCGGGGAGTGACGACCCCGTTTTTATCTGGGGGCCGAACAGAATGAATCGCACCACGCCGGCCGGGCGCGAACAGGAGGCGAGACCGGCAGCGGGCGAGAAGGAACGGGAAACCGTCCCGGCGAAATGGGGGAGCGCCGATCCGCGGGCGGCCGCCGCGCTGCTCGCGGCACTTCTCGCCACCCTGGTGTTCTGCGCCGCCGACGTGATCGCCCGCAGCTACCCGTTCGGGCCCCGCACCCGCAGCGTCAACGACCTCGGCAACCAGTACGTGCCCTTCCACGCCCACCTGTGGGACCTGCTGCACGGCAGGGCCGACGGCGGGCTCCTCGTCAACTGGCAGTCCGGCTACGGCTCCAGTTTCCTGCCGGACCTCGGCACCTACGTCAGCAGCCCGTTCGCGCTGCTGGTCGCGGTCTTCCCGCGTGACGAGATCGACCTCGCGGTGTACGTGATCACCGTGCTGAAGACGGCGGTCGCCGGCGCCGCCATGGCCTGGCTGCTGATGAGCCTGCGCCGGGGCCGCTGGTGGGCGGCCGGCCTGCTGGGCGCCTCCTACGCCCTGTGCGGCTGGACCCTCGCACTCGCCGCGTTCAACCCGATGTGGCTCGACGGCCTGATCGCACTGCCGCTGCTCTGCCTGGTCGGCGAGTGGGCGACGGCCGGCCGGCACCCGGTGCCCGGGGCCCTGGTCGTGGCGCTCGCCTGGATCGCCAACTTCTACACCGCCTACATGGCGACCCTCGGCGCCGCCCTGGTGCTGCTGCTCCGGCTGGTGCTCGCCGAACTGCCGTGGCGGCGCGCCCTGGCGGTGGCGGGCCGGGCCGCGGTGACCGTCGCGCTCGGCATCGGGCTGGCCGCGCCGCTGGTGATCGTCGTGTACTCCGGCACCAAGCACGCGTACCCGGGCCGCGAGGGCCACTTCGCACCGGTGAGCACCGGGGACCTGCTGGCCCGGCTGCTGCCGACGACCTACAGCTACGGATCGCCGGCCGTCTACGTCGGCATCACCGCGCTGGTGCTCGCCCTCGCCCTGCCCTTCCACCGGCGGGTCCCGGTCCGGGTGCGGGCCGGCTGGACGGCATTGGTGCTCGCGGTGGCACTGTCGCTCCAGTGGGCGCCCACCAGCCTGGCCTGGCACGCCTTCGCCGTCCCGAACGGCAGCTTCTACCGGCAGGCCTTCGTGCTCTGCGCCCTGCTGGTCATCGCCGCGTGGCACGCCCTGGCCTACGGGCTGCCGGACCGGCGGGCACTCGGCGCGGCCGCCGTCCTGCTGGCCCTGATCGCCGCCGTCGCGAGCCGCAGCCCACTGACCCGGCACCACAGCCACCACACCTGGCCGGTGGTGCTGCTCGCGGTCGCGGGCACGCTCGGCGGACTCGCCCTGCTCGGCCTCAGGAACGCCAGGCCCGCGCTGGCAGGCCTGGCGGTGGCACTGCTGATCGGCGCGCAGTTCGGCGAGTCCGCGGCCACCGCGGCCGTGGCCACCGGGACGCGGCTCGGCCAGATGGACGACTACGCGCCCTGGGGGGAGCGTCAGCAGAAGGAGGCGGACGCGGTCGCGAGCGCCGACGCCTGGCCCGCGTACCGCACCGAACCCGGCCGCGACCAGACCGTCGCCAACGACCCCATGCTGGTGGGCGGCCAGGGCTCCCAGTACTACAGCAGCCTCACCGCCGACGTCCTCAGCCGCACCCTCACCGCGCTCGGTGACGGCTGGTCCTCGCGCGGCCGCAGCCTGCAGTCCCTCGACAACCCGGTCACCGACGCCGTCTTCTCGGTGGGCGCCCGGGTGCACAACCCGCCGGACCCGCACCAGAAATGGCTGCCCCAGGGCGGCGGCCCGTCCACCGTCACCCGCGAGGACGTACCACCGCTGGTGACGGTGCGGCCCACCGCCGCGCACTCCACGCCCGCCTCCTTCGGCCCCTCGCCGTACCGCAACCAGGAACTCCTGCTCGGCGCCCGCGTCTACACCCTGCCCCGCACCACCTTCAGCGGCGCGCGCAAAGGGAACGCGGACCGGGGCCTGCTGGTCGACGGAGCGATGCGGATCACCGCCCGGTGCCGGCCCGGGAGTTCGGTCTTCCTGTGGGCGCCGCACTTCTCCGGTACCGCCCAGCTCGCGGGCGGCGAGCGCAGGCTGTTCCGGTCCGACGCCAAGACCACGAAGATCGCCGCGATGCAGCCGCTCGGCAGGGCGGGCGCCGCGGGGCAGGTCCGGATCCGTCTCGAACCCGACCGGCTCAGCCACGTCCCGGCGCGGGGCGCGGTCGGCTGCCTCGACACCGCGCGACTGCGCATCGCCGTGCAGCACCTGAAGTCCACCGGCGCGACCAAGGTGACCGTCTCCGACGGCACCGTGCACGCCCAGCTGCCCGCCGGCAGCAGGGGGACCGCCGTCGTGGCCGTGCCGCGGATCGCCGGCTGGCGCTGCTCCGCCGGCGGCGCCGAGGCCCCGGCGGGCGAGTTCCACGGCCTGATCGCCGTCCCGCTGAACGGCTCCGCCACCAGCCTCACCTGCACCTTCCACCCGCCCGGACTGCGTCTGGGCACCGCGGTCGGCGGGGCCTCGCTGCTGGCCCTGGTCCTCATCGGCGCCGTCCCGGCCGTACGCCGCAGATCCGCCACCCGCCCCGGCGAGCGCACGACCACCGCTCGCACGACCACCGCTCACTGACCCGCCTCCAGGGGGAGGAACCCATGCTGATATCGATCGTCGCGCCCTGTTACAACGAGGAAGACGTCATAGAGCGCTTCCACGAGCAGGTCCAGAAGATCGCCAACGAACTCCTCCCGCTCGGCCACGACATGGAGTTCGTGTACGTCGACGACGGCAGCCGCGACCGCACGCTGACCCTGCTCAGCAGGATCGCCGACCGCGACTCACGCGTCCGGTACGTCTCCTTCAGCCGCAACTTCGGCAAGGAGGCGGCCCTGCTGGCCGGGCTGAAGCATGCCACCGGCGACGCCGTGGTCGTCATGGACGCCGACCTCCAGCATCCGCCGGAACTCATCAAGCGCATGGTCGAACTGCGCGGCGAGGGCTACGACCAGGTCATCGCCAGGCGCACCCGGCAGGGCGACCGCTTCACCCGCACTCTCACCGCCCGCCTCTACTACCGGCTCATCAACCGGATGGTCGACATCGAACTCGTCGACGGTGTGGGCGACTTCCGGCTGATGTCGCGCCGGGTGGTGGACGCGGTCGTGGACCTCACCGAGTACAACCGGTTCTCCAAGGGCCTGTTCGCCTGGGTCGGCTTCCCCTCCACCACCTTCGAGTACGAGAACGCGGTGCGCGAGCACGGCAGCAGCTCCTGGTCGTTCCGCAGCCTGCTCAACTACGGCCTCGACGGCCTGCTCTCCTTCAACAACCGCCCGCTGCGCGCCGCGCTCTACCTCGGCATGACCCTGCTGGCGCTGGCCGGTGTGTACACGGCGTGGATCGTGGGCGCCGCGATGATCAACGGTGTGCAGACGCCCGGCTATGTCACCATCATTACAGCCGTCACCGCCCTGGCCGGGGTGCAGATGATCATGCTCGGGGTCATCGGCGAGTACACCGGCCGGATCTACTACGAGGTCAAGGGGCGCCCGCACTTCCTGGTGAAGGCGACGAACGTGGATCGAGCGGACAGCCGCACCCGCGGCACGACGAAGGACCTCATTCCCTGATGCCGAACGCCCTGTCGACCGCCACTGAACCCGCCACCCGTCCGATATCGGGGCAGATCATCACCTTCGCACTGGTGGGCGTCGTCAACACGGCGACGTACTACGGCCTTTACCTGCTTTTTCTGAGGTATTTGCCGTATCTGGCCGCGCATGTTTTCGCTTTTCTCCTGAGCATGATCGGCTCGTTCTTCCTCAATGCGCGGTTCACTTACCGGACGCGTCCGACCTGGCGGAAATTCCTGCTGTTCCCGCTGACCAACGCCACCAATTTCGTGATCACCACGGTGGGTGTGTACGTGATCGTCGACGTGCTGCACGTGGGCAGCCACTTCGCCCCGCTGCTGGCGTCGGCGACGGCGATTCCGGTGACGTTCGTCGTCTCCCGCTGGGTGATGCTGCCCCGGCCGGACGCGGTGCGCGGCTGACCGTTCGCGCGGGTCTCAGCGCGCGATCTCGACGGTCTCCAGCGGCCGGTCCTGCCAGGCCGCCCGGTCGGCGCTGATGGCGCTCGCGGCCCGCAGCAGCAGCGGCAGGTGATGCCCGACGAGGGTGTCCATGGAGGTCTCGGCGGCGTGGGCGTTGACGTTGACGGCGGCGACCACCTTCCCGTCCCCGTCCCGCAGGGGCGCGGCGACCGAGCGGATGCCCAGTGCCAGGTCCTCGTCGGTGACCGCCCAGCCCTTGGCCCGTACGTCGCGCAACGCGGCGTCGATCTCGTCCCGCCCCGGCGTCCAGCGCGGGGTGATGCCCGAACGGCTCGGCTCCGCCAGCGTCCGGTCCAGTTCGCCGGGGGAGAGTGCGGCCAGCAGGACCTTGCCGAGCGAGGTCTGCAGCGCCGGGAACCGGGTGCCGATCGTGACGGCCAGCGTCACCAGCTTCGGCACCGCGACCCGGGCGACGTAGACGATGTCGGAGCCGTCCAGCTGCGCGATCGAGCAGGACTCGCCGGTCTGCGCGACCAGCTCCCGCAGGTGCGGCCGGGCCAGCTCCCACAGGTTCGTCGAACCGATGTAGGCCATCCCCAGATCCAGCACCCGGGGCGTGAGCGAGAACCCGCGCTCCTCGGAGCGGACATAGCCGAGCTCCGTGAGCGTGATGAGGATCCGCCGGGCGGTGGGCCGGGCCAGGCCGGTGACGGCCGCGATCTCGCTGAGCGTCAACGAGGAGGTGCCGGGCGGGAAGCAGCGCAGCACGTCCAGCCCTCGGGCCAGGGCCTCGATGAACTCGGGATTTCCGTCTCGACGCATGACGCCAGGCTAGCGGAACGGACATCGGTCCGGCTGCCCCGCGCTGTCCTCATCTGGGTCATCGGTGCGGAGAGCTTGCCCTGGGCCCCGGACCGCTGCATGATGACCGCTGTGCGGACGAGTGTCCGCACAGCGGCGTAGGGGCCGAATCAAGGAGGATTCCCATGGCCTTCGTGACGGAGGAGAATCTCACCGACCTCGCGGAGAAACGCTGGGCCACAGCACACTCGCCCCGGCTCGCCGAGCTGATGACGGCGCTGGTGCGGCACCTGCACGCCTACGCCCGCGAGGTGAACCTCACCGAGGACGAGTGGGCCGCCGCCGTCGGATGGCTCGCCGCGACCGGCCGGATCAGCGACGACAAGCGCCAGGAGTTCATCCTCGCCTCCGACGTGCTCGGCCTGAGCACCCTCGTCGTCCAGCTCAACAACCGGTTCGCGCCCGAGGCCACCCCGGCCACCGTCCTCGGCCCGTTCCACATCGACGGCTCCCCGGACGCGCCCTTCGGCGCCGACATGTCCGACGGCATCCCCGGCGTCCCGCTGTTCGTCACCGGCAGGGTCCTCGGCCCGGACGGCACCCCGCTGCCGGACGTCGTCCTCGACGTGTGGCAGGCCGACGCCGACGGCGCCTACGAGGCCCAGCTCCCGGAGGTCGACGAGGCCCGGCTGCGGGCGAAGTACCGCACCCGCGCCGACGGCACCTACTGCGTCCGCACCATCGCCCCGCGCGGCTACGCCATCCCGATGGACGGCCCGGTCGGCGACCTGATCGGCCGGACCGCGATCAGCCACTTCCGTCCCGCGCACATCCACTTCCTCATCGACCACCCCGGCCACGACCGGCTCATCACCCACCTGTTCCAGGAGGGCTCCGACTACCTGGACAGCGACGTCGTCTTCGGCACCAAGGACCGGCTCGTCGTGAGCTTCACCGAGCGGCCGGCCGGCCCCACCCCCGACGGCGGCACCCTCACCGGGCCCTGGCTGCACGCCGAGTACGACTTCGTCCTCAACGCCGCCGCCGACCGGACCCGGCCGTGAACCTCGGGCTGCTCCTGCTGCGGCTGCTGCTGGCCGCGCTGCTGTGCGGCCACGGCGCCCAGAAGCTGTTCGGCCGGTTCGGCGGCGCCGGACCCGACGGCACCGCCGCCGTCTTCGAACGCTGGGGCTTCGTCCCCGGCCGCCGCCTGGTGCTGCTCGCCGGAGCGGCCGAACTGACCGGAGCGGCCTCCATCGCCGCCGGACTGCTCACCCCCGGCGGCTGCGCGGTCGTCGTCGGCACCATGACCGTCGCCGCGGCGGCGACCGCGCCGAGCGGCTTCTGGGCCCAGCAGGGCGGTTGCGAGGTCCCGTTCTGGTACGGCGCCGTGGCCGCGGTGCTCGCCTTCACCGGGCCCGGCGCCTGGTCGCTCGACCACGCCGCCGGGCTCGACGGACTCGACGGCTACGGGTGGGGGACCGGCGCGCTGGCGCTGGGGCTCGCCACCGCCGCCGTACCGCTGACATTCCGTTCCCGGGTGCTGCGCGCCCGGGACGCAGATCACGACGAGGTGACCTGATGAACACCGACACCCCACGCCCCGGCGACCCGGACGTGACCCGCTCCGGCGACTTCCCCGCCGGCCGTCCGATCCTCTTCCGCGGCGCGACCGTGCTGTCCATGGACCCGGCCATCGGTCTGCTCGACCGCGGCGACGTCCTGGTGCGGGGCGAGCGGATCGAGAGCGTCGGGCGGGACCTGCCGGCCCCCGAGGACGCCGTCGTGGTCGACGCCACCGGCGGCATCCTGATGCCCGGCATGGTCGACACCCACCGGCACATGTGGCAGACCGCGCTGCGCGGCTTCGGCGCCGACTGGACGCTGTCGCAGTACTTCGTCTTCTACTACCTCAACTGGGGCGGGATCTTCCGCCCCGAGGACATCCACGCGGGCAACCTGCTCTCCGCGGTCGAGGCGCTCGACACCGGTGTCACGACCACCGTCGACTGGTCCCACGGCCTGCGGACCCCCGAGCACGGTGACGCGGCGGTCGAGGCCCTGCGCGCCGTACCCGGCCGGTTCGTCCTCGCCTACGGCAACCTCCTCGGCGCCCCCTGGGAGTGGGCCAACGCCCCCGAGTTCCGGGCCTTCGTGGACCGCCACTTCTCGTCCCGCGACGACCTGCTCGGCCTCCAGCTCGCCTTCGACGTCACGGGCGACCAGGCCTTCCCCGAGAAGGCCGCGTTCGAGGCGGCCCGCGAGCTCGGCCTGCCGGTCACCACCCACGCCGGGGTGTGGGGCGCCACCAACGACGACGGCATACGGCTGATGTGGGAACACGGGTTCATGACCCCCGACGTCACCTACGTGCACTCCGCCACCCTCGCTGAGGACTCCTACCAGCGGATCGCCGCCTCCGGCGGCACGGTGTCGGTGTCGGCGGAGAGCGAGCAGAACGCCGGCCAGGGGTACCCGCCCACCTGGCGGCTGCGCCGCCACGGCATCCCCGTGTCGCTGTCCATGGACACCAGCGTCTGGTTCAGCGCCGACCTGTTCTCCGCCATGCGCGCCACGCTCTCCGCCGACCGTGCCCGCGAGCACCTGGAGGCCCACACGGCGGGGGAGACCGTCGCCCACCACCGGCTGCGCGCCCGGGACGTCGTGGAGTGGGCCACCATCGGCGGCGCCCGCGTCCTCGGCCTCGACGACCGGATCGGCTCGCTGACCCCGGGCAAGCAGGCCGACCTGGTGCTGCTCAGGAACGACCGGAACCCGGCCATGTTCCCGCTCCTCAACCCCTACGGGCACGTGGTCTACCAGGCCGGACGCGCCGACGTGGACACCGTCCTCGTCAACGGCAGGGTGGTCAAGCACCGGCACCGGCTCGTCGGCGTCGACCTCGGCAGGGCCCGGGACGCCGTCGCCGCCACCGTCGAGCACACCCGCCGCACGCTGGGCGAGGAGGCCTGGCGGGAGGCCATGGCGCCGGAGATCCCGGAGACCGAGCCGATCGCGAACCCGTACACCTACAGCGACTACCGCGGCGAGGGCGTCGCCGTCCAGCGAACGGAGGACGTGTAAACCATGACGGACCGGAACGACGGCACCCGGGACGGCGACGACCGCGGGGGCAGCGACCGAGGTCCCGGACCGCTCGACGGGCTGCTGGTGGCCGACTTCTCGCGCATCCTGGCGGGCCCGTACGCGACCATGCTGCTCGCGGACCTCGGTGCCGAGGTGGTGAAGGTCGAGTCCCCCGCGGGGGACGACACCCGCTCCTGGATGCCGCCGGTCCGCGACGGGGTGTCGACCTACTACCTCGGGATCAACCGCGGCAAGCGGTCGATCGCGCTCGACCTCCGGGACGCCGAGGACGCGGGCCTGGCCAGGGAGCTGGCCCGGCGCGCGGACGTGGTCATCGAGAACTTCAAACCGGGCGGACTGGCCAGGTACGGCCTGGACTACGACTCGGTCAGCGCCGGCAACCCGGGCCTGGTGTACGCCTCCATCAGCGGCTTCGGCACCGGCGCCGGACGCGAGGTGCCCGGCTACGACCTGATGGTGCAGGCCATCTCCGGGCTGATGAGCCTCACCGGAGACCCGGAGGGTCCCGCCTACCGTGCGGGCATCTCGGTGTTCGACGTGATGGCCGGCAACCACGCGGCCATCGGCATCCTGGCCGCGCTGCGGCACCGCGACCGCACCGGGCGCGGCCAGCTCGTCGAGGTGAACCTGCTCTCCTCGGCGCTGACCGGACTGGTCAACCACAGCTCGGCGTACGTCGCCGGCGGCAGCGTGCCCTACCGCATGGGCAACGCCCACCCCAGCGTCTTCCCCTACGAGCCGCTGCCTGCGGCCGACCGGGAACTGATCGTGACGGCCGCCAACGACGGCCAGTTCCGAAAGCTGTGCGAGGTGCTGGGCATCCCGGGGACGGCCGACGACCCCCGCTTCCGGCACAACGCCGACCGCACGGCCCACCGCGCGGAACTGCGCCCGGTCCTGGTGGAACGGCTGAGCACCCGCACCGCCCTGGAGTGGTTCGACCTGCTCGTGGCCGCCGGGGTCCCGTGCGGGCCGATCAACACCATCGACGGCGGGTTCGCCATGGCCGAGCGCTTCGGCCTGGACCCCGTCGTCGAGGTCGGCGAGGGAGAGCGGGCGGTGCCCACCACCCGGCATCCGATCCGTTTCTCCGAGACGCCCCCGACCTATCGGCTGCCCCCGCCGGAACTCGACGAACACGGCACCGAACTGCGCACCTGGCTCGCGAGCGGACCGGAGGACGACCATGTCTGAGCATCCGGGGGACAGGCCCGAGTACCCGACGGCGCTGGGCGCCTCCTCCGTCGACCGGATCACCCTGCTGGGCCGGGACCTCGCCGCCGACGTGATGGGCGAGGTCGGCTTCGGTGAACTCGCCTTCTGGCTCGCCACGCAGCGCCGTCCCGCGCCCGGCGAGACCCGGGTCTTCGAGGCGGTCCTCGCCGCACTCGCCGACCACGGCTTCACGCCGACCGCGATCACGGCCCGGCTGACGTACCTCTCCGCACCCGACTCGGTCCAGGGCGCGATCGCCGCCGGGCTGCTGGGCGGCGGCTCGCGCTTCCTGGGCGTCACCGAGGACTGCGGCCGGTACCTGCACGACGTCCTGACCGCGGCCGAGGGCGGCCACCCCGCCGACGAGGCCGGCTGGGACGAGCTCGCGCGCACCGCCGTACGCGCCGCGCGCGAGACCCGCCGGCTGATTCCCGGCCTCGGGCACCACGTCCACAAGCAGGGCGACCCGCGCACCCCGAGGCTGTTCGCCATCGCCGCCGAGGAGGGGCTCGTCGGCCCGCACCTGTCGCTGTTCGCCGCGATCGGCAGGGTCCACCCCGAGATCCTGGGCCGGACCCTGCCGCTCAACGGCGCGGGGACGTGCGGCGCCGCGCTCGCCGACCTCGGACTCCCGCTGGAGCTGCTGCGCGCCTTCGCCCTGCTCGCCCGCACCGCCGGACTGATCGGCCAGCTCGCCGAGGAGCTGCGTGAACCGGTCGCGCGGGACATCTTCCTCTCGGTGGACCTCAACAACCGCGCGGTGCCGCCCCGCCCGTACGAGCCACCGGCCTGACGGCCGTCGTCACGACCGGGCGAGGATGCGGAACTCGTGGCCCTCCGGATCGGCGTCCGCGTCGGCGGGCGCCGCGCCGAGCGCCTCCAGCCAGGGGCCTCAACAGCCTTGATGGCCACCTGAACAGGTCGCGGTGGCATGCTGGCGACCGTATGCGTCCGTCCGCGACGGCCGAAAGGAAGCGTTGCATAAAACTGCAGTGAACCGTATAGTCATGCCATCTGGAGGAGGATGGACATGGCGGTACGTGCGGCGGTTGCCGGAGCGAGCGGATACGCGGGCGGAGAGCTCCTGCGCCTGCTCCTCGCCCACCCCGAGATCGAGATCGGCACCCTGACCGGCAACTCCAACGCGGGCCAGCGCCTGGGCGCGCTCCAGCCCCACCTGCTGCCGCTGGCCGACCGGGTGCTGGCGGAGACCACGCCCGGGGCACTCGCCGGGCACGACGTCGTCTTCCTCGCCCTGCCCCACGGCCAGTCCGCGGCCGTCGCCGAGCAACTCGGCCCGGACGTCCTCGTCGTCGACATGGGCGCCGACTTCCGGCTGCGGGACCCGGCCGACTGGGAGCGCTTCTACGGCTCCCCGCACGCCGGCACCTGGCCCTACGGCCTTCCCGAACTGCCGGGTGCCCGCGCCGCGCTGGAGGGGTCCAAGCGCATCGCGGTACCCGGTTGCTACCCCACCGCCGTCTCCCTCGCCCTGTACCCGGCCTACGCCGCCGGCCTCGCGGGGCCCGAGGCGGTGATCGTCGCCGCGTCCGGCACCTCCGGCGCCGGCAAGGCGCCCAAGGCGCACCTGCTGGGCAGCGAGGTGATGGGCTCCATGACGCCGTACGGCGTCGGCGGCGGCCACCGGCACACCCCCGAGATGATCCAGAACCTCAGCGCGGTGGCCGGGGCGCGGATCGCCGTCTCCTTCACGCCGACGCTGGCGCCGATGCCGCGCGGCATCCTCGCCACCTGCACGGCAGGAGCCACGGCCGGAGTGACGGCCGACTCCGTCCGCGCCGCCTACGAGAAGGCCTACGCCGACGAGCCCTTCGTCCACCTGCTCCCCGAGGGCCAGTGGCCCGCGACGGCGTCCGTCTACGGTTCCAACGCCGTTCAGGTGCAGGTCGCGTACGACGAGTCCGTGGACCGCATCATCGCGATCAGCGCCATCGACAACCTGACCAAGGGCACCGCGGGCGGTGCCGTCCAGAGCATGAACCTCGCCCTGGGACTCGACGAGACCACGGGACTGACCACGATCGGAGTTGCGCCGTGAGCGTGACGGCAGCGAAGGGATTCACGGCCGCGGGCATCGCCGCCGGGATCAAGGAGAGCGGCAACCCGGACCTGGCCCTCGTGGTCAACGACGGGCCGCGCCGCGCCGCCGCGGGCGTCTTCACCTCCAACCGCGTGAAGGCCGCGCCGGTCCTGTGGTCCGAGCAGGTCATGAAGAGCGGCCAGGTCTCGGTCGTCGTCCTCAACTCCGGCGGCGCCAACGCCTGTACCGGCCCCAAGGGCTTCCAGGACACCCACGCGACGGCCGAGAAGGCCGCCGAGGTGCTGGGGCGCGGCCCCATCGAGGTGGCCGTCTGCTCGACCGGTCTGATCGGCGTGCTGCTGCCCATGGACAAACTTCTGTCCGGCATCGAGACCGCCGCCGCCCAGCTCTCCGAGCACGGCGGCGAGAAGGCCGCCATCGCCATCAAGACCACCGACACCGTGCACAAGACGTCCGTCGTGACGAAGGACGGCTGGACGGTCGGCGGCATGGCCAAGGGCGCGGGCATGCTCGCCCCCGGCCTCGCCACCATGCTGGTCGTCCTCACCACGGACGCGGCAGTCGAAAGCGAGTCCCTGGACAAGGCGCTGCGTGCCGCCACCCGGACGACCTTCGACCGGGTCGACTCCGACGGCTGCATGTCCACCAACGACACCGTGCTGCTGCTCGCCTCCGGCGCCTCCGGCGTCACCCCGCAGTACCCGGAGTTCGCCGAGGCGGTCCGCGCCGTCTGCGACGACCTCGGCCAGCAGCTGATCCGGGACGCCGAGGGCGCCAGCAAGGACATCAGGGTGGAGGTGGTCAACGCCGCCTCCGAGGACGACGCCGTCGAGGTGGGCCGCGCGATCGCCCGCAACAACCTCCTCAAGTGCGCCATCCACGGCGAGGACCCCAACTGGGGGCGCGTCCTGTCCGCCATCGGCACCACCAGGGCCGCCTTCGAGCCCGACCGGCTCAACGTCGCCATCAACGGCGTCTGGGTGTGCAAGAACGGCGGCGTCGGCGAGGACCGTGACAAGGTCGACATGCGCTACCGCGAGGTGCACATCGTCGCCGACCTCGCCGCCGGCTCCGAGACCGCCACCATCTGGACCAACGACCTGACCGCCGACTACGTCCACGAGAACAGCGCATACTCGTCATGAGCGTCACGCGTAAGCACACCGCGCTGCCCAAGGCGCAGATCCTCATCGAGGCGCTGCCCTGGCTGGTCCGTCACAACGGCAAGACCGTCGTGATCAAGTTCGGCGGCAACGCCATGATCGACGAGGACCTGAAGGCCGCCTTCGCCCAGGACGTCGTCTTCCTGCACCACGCCGGCCTCAAGCCGGTCGTCGTGCACGGCGGCGGACCGCAGATCAGCGCCGCCCTCGACCGGCACGGCATCGTCAGCGAGTTCAAGGCCGGGCTGCGGGTCACCACCGAGGAGGCCATGGACGTCGTACGGATGGTGCTCGCCGGGCAGGTCCAGCGCGAGCTGGTCAACCTGCTCAACCAGCACGGCCCGCTGGCCGTCGGCCTGACCGGCGAGGACGCGCACACCATCACCGCGACCAAGCACCGGCCCGAGATCGACGGCGAACTCGTGGACATCGGGCGGGTCGGCGAGATCACCGCGATCGACACGGGCGCGATCGAGGCCCTGCTCGCCGACGGCCGGATCCCGGTCGTCTCCTCCATCGCCCGCTCCGAGGACGACAGTGATCTGGGGCATGTCTACAACGTCAATGCTGATACGGCGGCTGCGGCACTCGCTGCTGCTCTGGGCGCCGAAACCCTCATGGTCCTCACCGACGTCGAAGGCCTCTACGAGG
Source organism: Streptomyces shenzhenensis (assembly GCF_021462265.1). GTDB lineage: Bacteria > Actinomycetota > Actinomycetes > Streptomycetales > Streptomycetaceae > Streptomyces > Streptomyces shenzhenensis. Next base: position 289,525 of record NZ_JAJONF010000001.1, read on the forward strand.
ACTGGCCGAACTCCGACGAGGTGATCAGCCGCCTCACCGCTTCCCAACTGGAGAAGCTGCTGCCGGAGCTGAGCTCCGGCATGGTGCCGAAGATGGAGGGCTGCCTGCACGCCGTGCGCAACGGCGTCAACACCGCCCGCGTCATCGACGGCCGGGTCCAGCACTCGATCCTGCTGGAGATCTTCACCGACGAAGGCATCGGCACGATGGTCGTGCCCGACGAGCAACAGGGGAAGCAGCCGTGAGCAACCAGGAACTGACCGCGCGCTGGCAGGGCGCGCTCATGAACAACTACGGCACCCCGCGGCTGCCCCTCGTCCGCGGCGAGGGCGTGAAGGTCTGGGACACCGAGGGCCACGAGTACCTCGACTTCGTCGGCGGCATCGCCACCAACGCGCTCGGCCACGCCCACCCCGCGATCGTCGAAGCCGTCAGCAGGCAGATCGCGTCCCTCGGCCACATCTCCAACTTCTTCATGGCCGAGCCCACCGTCGCCCTCGCCGAGCGGCTGATCCAGCTCTTCGGGAGGGAGGGCAGGGTCTTCTTCTGCAACTCCGGTGCCGAGGCCAACGAGGCCGCCTTCAAGATCGGCCGGCTGACCGGGCGGACCCACATGGTCGCCACCGACGGCGGCTTCCACGGCCGGACCATGGGCGCCCTCGCGCTCACCGGACAGCCCGCCAAACAGGACCCCTTCCGTCCGCTGCCCGCCGATGTCACGCACGTGCCCTACGGCGACGCGCAGGCGCTGGCCGCCGCCGTCACCGAGGACACCGCCCTGGTCGTCATCGAGCCGGTCCAGGGCGAGAACGGCGTCATCGTGCCCCCGGCCGGCTACCTCAAGGCGGCCCGCGCCATCACCGCCGCCACCGGCGCGCTGCTCGTCCTCGACGAGGTGCAGACCGGCGTCGGCCGCACCGGCACCTGGTTCGAGTACCAGGCCCACGAGGGCGTGCTGCCCGATGTCGTCACCCTCGCCAAGCAGCTCGGCGGCGGGCTGCCGCTCGGCGCGACCGTGGCCTTCGGCCGCGCCGCCGACCTGCTCCGGCCCGGCCACCACGGCACCACCTTCGGCGGCAACCCGGTCGCCTGCGCCGCCGGCCTCGCCGTCCTCGACACCATCGAGAACGAGGGGTTGCTGGAGAACGTCAAACGGCAGAGCGAGAGGCTGCGGGACGGAATCGAGGCTCTGGGCCACGGGCTGATCGATTATGTCCGGGGCGCGGGTCTCCTCCTGGGTATCGTGCTCACCGAGCCGCTGGCAGCGCAGGTGCAGCAGGCGGCTCAGGAGGCCGGGTTCCTGGTGAACGCGCCCGCCCCGGACGTCGTACGGCTGATGCCGCCGCTGAACCTCCGCGACGCCGAGGCGGACGCGCTGCTCGGGGCGTTGCCCGGCATCCTCGACGCAGCGAGCGGGGACGGACGATCCGGAGAATGAGACGACGATGAGCCAGGCGCAGGAGTACGACCAGTCGGGCGGGGCGGGGCCCGCGGTGCCGCAGACCCGGACCGCCCGGCACCGCCGGATCGTGGACATCCTCAACCGGCAGCCGGTGCGCTCGCAGAGCCAGCTCGCGAAACTGCTGTCCGACGACGGGCTCACGGTCACCCAGGCGACGCTCTCCCGGGACCTCGACGAGCTGAACGCGGTGAAGATCCGCAACACCGACGGCGAGCTGATCTACGCGGTGCCGAGCGAGGGCGGCTTCCGCACGCCCCGTGCCCCGCTGGGGGAGTCGGCGAAGGAGGAGCGGATGCGCCGCCTCTCCCAGGAACTCCTGATCTCGGCGGAGGCCTCGGCGAACCTGGTCGTCCTGCGCACCCCGCCCGGCGCGGCCCAGTTCCTCGCCTCGGCGATCGACCAGGCGGAGCTGCACGACATCCTGGGGACCATCGCCGGGGACGACACGCTGCTGCTCATCAGCCGTGAGCCGACCGGCGGCCAGGCCCTCGCGGACCACCTGCTGCGGCTCGCCCAGAACGGCCACTGACAGGGCCTGCGGGCCCGCACGCGACCCGCGTGCGGGGCCCGGCCCGGCGGCGGACAATGGCGGTGTGATCTTCCGCGGCGAGCGGTCAGGCGGGCGGGCAATCCCCTGGCGGCCGTCAAACGTACACAGAGGTGTGTCGGGATTCCGGTTCCCCGTCGGCCGCCTCCCGGACGAGGCTCTGCTGTCCGGGCTGGCCACCGGAGATCCGGAGCTTGCCGAGATCTTCGTACGGAGATTCCAGCACCGGGTCTTCGGGGTCGCCATGGCCGTCACCGGGGACCAGCAACTCGCCGAGGACGTCGCCCAGCAGACGTTCGAGCGCGCCTGGCGGCATGCCCAGATCTACGACTCGCGCCGCGGCTCGGTCGGGACCTGGCTGACGACCATCGCGCACAACCTGGCCGTCGACGCCGTCCGCGCCCGGCGGACGGAACCGATGGCACCCGAGGACCTCGCCCCCCTCCTCGGCGCCGTCACCGAGACCCCCGAGCGGTGGGCGCTGGCCGACGAGGCCTCCACCCAGCTCCGGGCCGCCCTGGCCCGGCTGCCCCGGGAACAGGCCCGGGCCCTGTTGATGGCCGGCGTCTACGGCATGACGGCCCAGCAGATCGCCGACGTGGAGGGGATCCCGCTGGGCACGGCCAAGACGCGGATCAGAGCGGCGATGGCGAAACTCCGCACGGCGCTCGCGTCCCCGAAGGGAGGCGGCCATGTCCGGTGACGCGCACTGCGAGAAGCTGCGCGAGGCCGGCGCCGAACTGGCGCTGGGCGTGCTGCCCGGCCGCGAGCGGGCCGAGGCGGTCGCCCACCTGGACGGGTGCGCGGACTGCCGGGAGTACGTACGCCAACTCACCATGATCGGCGACCGGTTGATCGGTCTGCTGCCGGAGAGGGAGCCGCCGCCCGGCTTCGGTACCCGGGTGGCGCGCAGCCTGGCCGAGCAGGCGGCGGGGCCTCAGTCGGCCCGGCCCGCCCGTGCCGCCCGGGTCCGGCGCGGCCGGGTCCGGCGCGTCCGGCTGCGGCTCGCGGCGGCGGCCGCCACCCTCGCCGTCGCGGTCGGCTTCGCCGGCTGGGCGGTCGGCAGCGCCGTCGAGGGGGCCGTCACCGCCTCCTCGTCGCCGGCCGTCGAGTCCGAGCCCGTACTGGTCGGGGACATGATCCCGGCGGGCGGCGGGCAGTCCGTCGGCGAGGTCTACGCCCACCCCGGCAGCCCCGCCTGGATCTTCGTCTCCGTCGCCCTCGGCGGCAGCACGAGCAACGGCAGGGTCACCTGCCTCCTCGCCCGCGCCGACGGCACGACCACGCGGCTCGGCGACTTCCCCGTGCGCGACGGACGCGGCAACTGGGGCGTGGCGGTCCCCGTCGACCTCACCAAGTACTCCGCCGCCCGCCTCACCTCCGCGGACGGCACCGTCCTCGCCACCGCCCAGTTCCAGAAGGGGAAGGTGGAGGCCCCGCAGGCGTGACCCACGAGCCGCGGCACCCGGTCCCGCCCCTGCCCCCGCCCCTGTGCGACGTTCGACGGCGGGAATCAGGACAGCACCGCTCCCGAGCTGAGCCGGTGCAGCCGGGCGTACGGCCCCTCGTGCCCGAGCAGCTCCGCGTGCGCGCCGTCCTCGACCACCCGGCCCTGGCCGAGCACCACGATCCGGGTGGCGTCCCGGACGGTCAGCAACTGGTGCGAGATGACCACGGTGGTCCGCCCGGCCATGAGCCGGCGCAACGGCTCCATGATCCGGCGTGCCGAGCCGGCGTCGAGCCCGGCGGTCGGCTCGTCCAGAAGGAGCACCGGCGCGTCCCGGATCATCGCCCGGGCGATCGCCAGCCGCTGGCACTGCCCGCCGGAGAGCGTCCGGCCGCGCTGCCCGACGAGCGTGCCGTAGCCGTCCGGCAGCCGCTCGACGAACTCATGGGCGTCCGCGGCCCGCGCCGCCGCGACGATCTCCGCCTGCGTGGCCGTCGGCCGGCCGTAGGCGATGTTGTCCCGCACGGTGCCATGGAAGACGAGCGTCTCCTGCAGCACCACCGCGACGTTCTCCCGGACGTCGGACAGGCTGAGCTCGCGCAGATCGGTCCCGTCGAGACGGACCGCACCCCGGTCCGGGTCGTAGAACCGCAACTGCAGCTTCGCGACCGTGGACTTGCCCGCCCCGCTCGTCCCGACCAGCGCCAGCGTCTGGCCGGGAGCCGCCTGGAACGACACGTCCGACAGCGCCCAGTCCGTCGTACCGGGATAGCGGAACCACACCCCGTCGAACTCCACCGCACCTCGCGCCCGGCGGAGCCGCCGCGCCCCGGCCGCCTCGGTCACCTGGGGCCGCTCGTCGAGCAGTTCGATGATCCGTTCCGCGGCGGCCGAGGCCGCGTAGAACGTGGTGCCGAGCCCGGACAGCCCGTGGACCGGGCTGTACAGCTTGCCGATCAGCGCGAGGAAGACCAGCAGGCCACCGAGCGTGAGCTGGCCCTGGGCCAGCTTCCAGGTGCCCAGGGCCAGCACCGCGAGGCCGCCGGTCACCTCCACGAACTCGACCGCGGGCTCGTACACCGCGTGGATCCGCGCGGAGGCCATCGCCGCCCGGAACCTGCCGGCGTTCTCCCGCTCGAACCGGTGCGCCTCCCATGCCTGCCGGTTGTACGCCTGCACGAGTACGACGTTGCCCAGCGTCTCCTCGGCGATCGCGCCGAGCGCCCCGCCGCGCCGCCTGCGCTCCCGTGAGGCGTCCTTGATCAGCCGCGAGAAGTGCCGGGCCGCGCCCCAGAACAGCGGTACGACGACCAGGGCGAGCAGGGTGAGGTCCCAGCGGAGGTAGAACAGCAGACCGAGGAACACGGCCAGCCGGATCACGTAGTACAGGGCGTCCGCGACGCCGGAGAGCAGGAACGCCTCCACCGCGTCGACGTCGCCCGTGATCCTGGACAGCACGTCCCCGAGCCGCCGGCGTTCGAAGAAGTTGAGCGAGAGTCCCTGGACGTGCCGGAACACCTCGGAACGCAGCGTGAGCAGGAAGCGTTCGCCGACCCAGGTGGACGTCACGTCGTCGGCGAAGCCGAGGGCGCCGGAGCACAGGACGAGGCCGAGGTAGACGGGGGCGATCCACAGAAAGGGCCGCAGCTGCCGCGCCACCAGCACGTCGTCGACGACGAGCTTGAAGAGCCAGAGCTCCGCCGCGTCGACCGCCGGGGCGGTCAGGCTCAGCAGGACGAGCGGCACGAGCCAGCGGCGGCCGCCGCGGGTGTACGGCCAGAACCGCCGGAAGACCTCGCGCGGCGGGACCGGGGGAGCGGCCGCGACGACGGTGTCTGAGGGGTCGCCGGCCGACAGCAGACGCCGCAGCACATGCGCCATGAGGGGTTCCTCGGAAACGGCCGTCCGGACGGGCCGGCCGCCTCGGCCGCCGGCCCGCTCAGCCTTCGGATGTGGTCAGTAGCGGTCGTGGTCGTCCCGGTCGTGCCGGTGACCGTGACCGTGGCGGTCGTCGTCGTGGTCGCGGCCGTGACCGTGGCGGTCGCCGTGGTCGTGACCGTGGTCGGACGAGTGGTGGTCGTGGTCCCGATGCCTGAACGGCATCAGGTTGCTGAAGACGGCCATGGTGTTCCTCCCGGAAATTGCTTCACAGGGGGTACGGCCGGGGAGGGAGTTCGGATGGCGTTTTTCGGGACGAATCAGAAAACATTGCGGCCGTGTTCTACGTCTGCGCGCCGGTGGGGGCTGGTCGCGCCCACGCGGCGGAGCCGCACATTGACACAGCCCCGGGCCCCTTTGGGGCGCGCTGCCCAGCCGTGTCTCATACAGCCGCGGGCAGTCGTGCCTCCCCCAGTGCCTCAAGGGCCTGGGGGCACCCGGCGAGCGCCGGTGAGGGTCCCCACCCCCCGCCTCAGCCCAGACGCGCGGCCAGCCCCCCGGTGCACCGCACCTCGTCCCCCGCGGTGATCAGCAACCCCTCCACGTCGGGCAGCGACTCCAGCCACGCCAACCCGGCCCGCGACCCCATCGCGAACGCCGCCGTGGCCCAGCAGTCCACCCACGTCAGCCGCGGCCCCACCACCGTCACCGCCACCAGATCCGTCACGGCCGACTTCCCGGTCCGCGGATCGACGATGTGCGCGCCCCGCTCCGCCGTCCCCGACGTCGCGACCGCCAGTTCGCCGACCCCCGCCGCCGAGATCACCGCCGCCAGCCCACCCGGCCGCAGCGGATCGGCGATCCCCACCCGCCAGGCGCGGGTCGGCTCGGGCGCGCCGAACATCTGGACGTCCCCGCCGCCGTTCACGCTCACCCCGCTGACCCCGGCCACCCGCCGGAGCGTGAGCGCCGCCCGCTCCACGGACCAGCCCTTGACGATCCCGGTGGGATCGAGCCGCCCCCGGTAGCGCGTGCTGAACCAGCCGTCGCTCACCCGTTCCGCCTCGGCCGCCAGTTCCAGCACCTCGGCGACCTCGGGATCGCACTCGGCGACGCCGATCTCCTCCCGCGCCAGCCGGGACACCTGGCTGTCCTCGCGGTAGGTGCTGAACACCTCGTCGACCCGGTGCAGCCCGGCGACCGCCTCGTCGAGGGCCGCCCGCACGGCGGCCGGATCCTCGCCGCGGACGTCGAAGGAGAAGACGGTCCCCATGACCTCCTCCGCGTGACGCACCGCGGCGGGAGCCTCCGCGGACTCCGCCACCGCCTCAGCCACCGGCCTGGTCCAGCGCCGACTGCAGGGACTGCTTGTAGCCGGTACTGGTGTAGGTGGCCCCGGAGACGGAGTCGATGGTGGCGTTGCCGGCCGCCACCGCCTCCTGGTTGAGCTTCGGGACGGAGAGCGCCGTCTTCTGGTCGCTGAGGCCGCCGCTGGGCGCCTGTACCGCCTCCGCCTTGGTGATCTTCCCGCCGGAGACGGTGATCCGGACCTGGACCGGCCCGTACTGGGTCTGCGCGACCTGCCCGGTCACCGTCTTGGCCTGTGCCTGCGCGGACCCCGACGACGAGGACGAGCCCGAGGAAGAGGAGCCAGAAGAGGAGCCCGACGAAGAGGAGCCCGACGAAGACGCGCTCGCCTTCTTCAGCTTGTCCAGCGCCGACTGCAGGGACTGCTTGTAGCCGGTGCTCGTGTACGTCGCCCCGGAGACCGAGTCGATGTTCGCGCTCTGCGCCGCCACCGTCTCCTTGTTGAGCTGCGGCACCGACAGCGCGGTCTTCTGGTCGCTGGTGCCGCCCTTGGGCGCCTGGATCGCCTGGGCCTGGGTGATCTTCCCGCCCGCGACGGTCAGCCGGACCTGGACGACCCCGTACTGCGTCTGGGTCGCGTCGCCGTCCACCGTGGTGGCCCCGGCGGTCCCGGTGCCGCCCTGCGGCGACGCCTGCCCGGCCGCCGCGGCCGACGGTGCCGCGCCGGCCGCCGACGTGGACGTCGGGTCCGACGACGGCTTCAGCGACAGCAGCAGCACGACACCGGACACGGTCGCCGCGGTGGCCAGCACCACACGCCTGATGGGGTGAGTCTTCCTCATCGTTCCCGAACTCCCGATTCCCTGGATTCCCGTGTGGTCCCGTCGCTCACATCTCGAACGACTCGTGATGGATGCGGCGGGCGGGCACCCCCGCGCCGCGCAGTGCTTCGTACACGCCCTGTGCGAACCCGGGCGGGCCGCACATGAAGACGTCGTGGTCGTCGATGTCCGGGATCTTCCGCTGGAGGTTCTCCGCGGAGATGTCCGGCCGCTCGCCCTCCGGGCTGTTGACCGCGTACATCAGCCGGGCCCCGCGCTCCTTGGCGATCTTGGACAGCTCGTCCCAGAGGGCGAGGTCCTGGGTGGTGTTGGCCCGGTAGAGCAGGGTCAGGTCGCCCGCGGCGCCGGGCAGCGTCTCGAACAGCGCCCGCATCGGCGTGATCCCGACGCCGCCCGCCACCAGCAGGACCTTGCCGCGGCTGCGCCGGGACGCGGTCATCGCCCCGTACGGTCCTTCGGCCCACACCCTGGTCCCGGGCCGCAGTTCGCGCAGCCGCGCGCTGTGGTCGCCGATCGCCTTGACGGTGATCCGCAGCATGTCGGGGCGAGGCGCCGCCGACAGCGAGTAGGGGTGCGAGCTGAACCGCATCCCGGGTGCCATGAACCGCCAGCGGAAGAACTGGCCGGCCTCCGCGCCCATCCGGTGCAGCTTGCGCCCGCCGATCAGCACCGACACGATACCCGGCGTCTCCTCGATGACCGCCTCGACCCGCATCCGGTGCCGCAGGTTGAGCCGCATCGGGGTGAGGATCCGGTACCAGACCACCAGCGCGGTGACCGCGCCGTACAGCCCGTACCAGAACGTCTTGGCCATTGGGGTGAGGGCGAAGTCGTTGCCGGTGGTGATCTGGTGCCAGAAGGTCAGGAACACCGCCGCGTAGGTGAGCAGGTGCACGTGGTACCAGGTGTCGTACGGCATCCTGCGCCGCACCGGGCCGATCGAGGTCAGGCCGATGACGACGAACAGGCCGGTCCCGATGGCGGCCTTGCCCATGTCGGGGAGCTGGTTCACGGAGTCGACGGTCTGCTGGACGATGTCGTTGAGCGTCTTGCCGGCCTGCAGCGCGTAGCCCCACATGATGAGGAAGACGTGCGCGAAGACCAGGCAGAGCGTGTAGCGGCCGCTCATCGCGTGCCAGCGGGCGACGCGGTCGGAGCCGACCCGCCGCTCCAGCGCGGGCACCCGGGCCATCTGGAGCACCACGAGAGCCATCAGATAGCCGGCCAGCAGGCCGGTGATCCGGCCCGCGTTGAGGATCTTGCCGTTCTGGTCGGCGATGGACGGTGTGTTGTCCCACCACAGCCACAGCACGGCCGCCGCGCCCGCCCATACGGCGAGCAGCAGCGGAACTGCCGGGGAGCGGCGCGGGCGGATGCGGCGCATCGTCTGTCGGCGGGCGGCACGTCCGCCTGCGAGCGTGGTGGTCACGGGTTCCTCCGTAGGGAATTGACCCTTGGCCCACAGATACGTGCCGTACTGCCCGAGTGTTCAGAGACCCGCGGAGTCCAGTGCCGACTGGAGCGACTGCTGGTACCCCTCGCTGGTGTAGGTGGCCCCGGAGACCGTGTCGATGCTCGCGCTCTGTGCCGCCAGCGCCTCGCTGCGCAGCTGCGGGAGGGCGTAGTCGTTGATCTGCTGGTCCCGCGGGTTCTCCGACGGGTACTGCACCGCCGTGACGTCGGTGATCTTGCCGTTCTTGATGGTCACCTTCACCTGGACGGGGCCCCAGCGGGTCTGGACGGTGTTCCCGGTGACGGTCTTGGTGGCGGTGCTGCTGCTCCCGGACTTGCCGGACCCGCTGGACGTGCCGGACTTGCCGGACCCGCTGCTCGCGCCCGGCGAGGCGCTGGAACCGACCGACGGGGCGGGGGCCGCCGAATCGGTGATCACCGTCGGGGCGGTGTGCGGCTTCAGCGCCAGCAGCATCACTATCCCGGAGACGGTCGCGGCGCTCGCCAGCATGACGCGGCGCAGAGGACGGTTCTTGTTCAGTGCGTGCACGGCAGCGGCCTCACAGTTCGAAGGACTCGTGGTGGATACGGCGGTCGGGCACCCCGGCGGCGCGCAGCGCCCCGTACAGTTCCTGGGCGAAGGGGTGCGGACCGCAGATGTACACGTCGTAGCCGGCGAGGCCCGGGAAGTTCGCCCGCAGCGACTCCGCGGTCAGGGCGGGGCGCTCGCCCCGCGGGCCGTTGAGCGCGTACAGCACCTGGGCCCCGCGCCAGCGCGCGATCGCCTCCAGCTCGCTGCCCAGCGCCAGGTCCTCGGCGGTCCGTGCCCGGTAGAGCAGCGTGACGTCGCCGGGCAGGGTCTCGAAGAGCGCCCGCAGCGGCGTGACGCCGACGCCGGCCGCGATCAGCAGGGTCCGGTGGCTGCTCGCCCGGTCCGCGGTGAGGGCGCCGTACGGGCCCTCGGCCCACACCCGGGTGCCCGGGCGCAGCAGCGCCACCGCCGTGCTGTGGTCGCCGAGTGCCTTGACCGTGATGCGCAGCAGGTCGCCGCGCGGCGGCGCGGACAGGGAGTACGGAGTCGACGTGCGGCCCATGCCGTCGCCGCCGAAGAACCGCCAGCGGAAGAACTGCCCGGCCTGCGCGCCCAGTTCCCCGATCCGCCGGCCCTGGATGACGACCGAGTACACGCCGGGCGCCTCCTTCTGCACCGAGTGCACCCGCAGCTGGTGCCGCAGGTTGAGCCGCACGGGCGCCAGGATCCGGAACCACAGCACCAGCGCGGCGACCCCCAGGTACAGCGCGTACCAGAAGGCGGTGGCGACCGGCTTGCCGTTGAAGTCGTTGCCCAGCGTCAGCTGGTGGAAGAAGGCGAGGAAGACGGCCGCGTAGGTGAGCAGGTGGACGTAGTACCAGAACTCGTAGCTGGTACGGCGGCGCGCCGCGCGCATCGAGGTGATGCCGACGGCGAAGAGGATCACCGTGCCGGCGGTCGCCTTGAGCATGTCGGGGTAGTCCAGGACCACGGTCACCGTCTCGTGCACGATCGAGGCGCGGTCCTGGGCCGCGTACCCGGCGAGGATCAGCACGACGTGGGCGACCAGCAGGCACACCGTGTACCGGCCGGCCATCGCGTGCCAGCGGGCGACCCGGTCCGAGCCGACCCGCACCTCCAGCAGCGGCACCCGGGCCATCAGGCCGACGAGCACCGCGCAGGAGTATCCGCACAGCAGGCCGGCGATCCGCCCGGCACCGGTCAGCCAGCCCGCCGAACCCACGACGGAGCCGGTGTCCGACCACCACAGCAGGACCACGGCCGCCGCACCGGCCCACAGCAGGGCGAGCACGGCACCCGCGGGGGAGCGGCGCGTGGCCACGGGGACGGCACGTGCCGTACTCCGTTCGTCCACGGTCGTCATGAGTCGTGTCCTTTCTCCGGTCAGGCCGCCACTGTGCCGCCCGAACTTCTGAGCACCTTCTGAAGCGGCACCGTCTGAACCGGCTCAGAGGAAACTCAGAGCGCACGGGGCCACTCCTTGCTTCCGGAAGGAGGGATGCTGGTAGACGCGATGAACACGACCCGCTCCGGCCGCCCCGCCCTCACTCGCCCTGACGGCACCCCGCTCCGCGTTCTCGTCGTCGACGACGACCCCGACCTCGCGGAGGTCCTCACCGGTGCCCTGCGCTACGAGGGCTGGGAGGTCCGCGCGGCCGGCGACGGTGCCGGTGCGCTGACCGCGGCCCGGGAGCTGATGCCGGACGCGGTGGTTCTGGACGTGATGCTCCCGGACACCGACGGCTTCGCCGTGCTCCGCTTGCTGCACGGGGTCAAGCCGGACGTATGTGTGCTCTTCCTCACCGCCCGGGACGCCGTCGAGGACCGCATCGCCGGCATCACCGCGGGCGGCGACGACTACGTCACCAAGCCCTTCAGCCTGGAGGAGGTGGTCGCCCGGCTGCGCGGACTGCTGCGCCGGGCCGGCATGGCCCGCCAGCAGGAGGAGGACGGCCCCCGGCTGGTCGTCGGCGACCTGACCATGGACGAGGAGGCCCGCGAGGTGACCCGGGCCGGCGAGCTGATCGAGCTCTCCCCGACCGAGTTCGAACTCCTCCGCTTCCTGATGCGCAACCCGCGCCGCGTCCTCAGCAAGGCGCAGATCCTCGACCGCGTCTGGTCCTACGACTTCGGCGGCCGCGCCCACGTCGTCGAGCTGTACATCTCCTACCTGCGCAAAAAGGTGGACGTGGGCCGTGAGCCCATGATCCACACGGTCCGCGGCGCCGGGTACGTCCTCAAACCGGTGACCAAATGAACCTGCTACGACGGCTCCGGCACCTGCCCCGCCCCCGCACCCTCCGCGCCCGCCTCATCACGGGCCTGGTCGTGCTGCTCGCGGTGAGCTGCGCGGCGGTGGGCGTCGCGGCCGTGATCGAGCTGAACGGCTTTCTCACCGGCCGCCTCGACCAGCAGCTCCAGCAGACCGGCGCGAGCTTCCCGGAGTCCCTCGAACACGGGCAGTTCAGGCCCAGCGACCGGGACGGCGACGAGCACGGGGACACCCGCCGCCAGGCCGCCGGCACCTTCGGCGCCCGCCTGGTGAAGGGGCAGGTCACCAACGCGGCCCTCATCCCCGCCGACGACGACCCGGACCTGACCGTCGGCCTCACGGCCCGCGACCGCGCGGCCCTCGCCGGACTGCCGGCGGACGGCCGTGGCCACTCGGTCCGCCTCGCCTCGATCGGCGGCTACCGGTTGCTGGCCTGGGCGGGCCGCGACGGCGACGTCCTGATCATCGGACTGCCCCTGGAGCCGGTACGGGCCGCCGTGCACCGCCTGGAACTGGTCTCCGCCGCCGTCTTCGGCCTGGCCCTGGCCGTGGCCGGGGTGGCCGGCGCCCTCTGGGTCCGCTGGTCCCTGCGCCCGCTGAGCCGCGTCGCGGACACGGCCACCCGGGTCAGCGAGCTCCCGCTCGCCAGCGGCGAGGTGGCCCTGCCACCCCGCGCCCCGGAGTCCGACCCCCGCACCGAGGTCGGCCGGATGGCCACCGCCTTCAACCGCATGCTGCGCCACGTCGAGGACGCCCTCACCAAACGCCACGCCAGCGAGGAGCGCCTGCGCACCTTCGCGGCCGACGCCAGCCACGAGCTGCGCACCCCGGTCGCCTCTGTCCGCGGCCACGCGGAACTGGCGCTGCTCCACCCGGGCCCGGTACCCCCCGAGATCACCCGGGCCCTGCAGCGCATCACCGCCGAGTCCTCCCGCATGGGTGAGATGGTCGACGACCTCCTGCTGCTGGCCCGCCTGGACGCCGGCCGCCCCCTGGAGAGCCAACCGGTCGACTTCACCCACCTGATCCTGGACGCGGTCACGGACGCCCGCGCCGCGGGCCCCGACCACCGCTGGACCCTGGACCTCCCCGAGGAACCCGTGACGGTGACCGGCGACACCCACCGCCTGCACCAGGTCCTGGCCAACCTGCTGGCCAACGCCCGGCTGCACACACCGGCCGGCACGAAGGTGACGGTGACCCTGGAAACGGAGGGCCGTACAGCGGTCCTCCAGGTCCACGACGACGGCCCCGGCGTCCCGAAGGACATCCAGCCGGGCGTCTTCGAACGCTTCACCCGGGCCGAACACCGCCGCCGCGCGGACGCTCCCGGCGGCGGAGCGGGGCTGGGCCTGTCGATCGTGGCGGCGGTGGTGGAGGCGCATGGTGGGAAGGTGGTTCTGGAGAGCACTCCAGGATCGACGACATTCACCGTGAGGCTGGCGGCAACTGCTACTGCCTAGAAGGCTCGCGGGGGCGGTATCGATGCGCGGCTCCGCCGCGTGGGCGCGTCCAGCCCAGGACGGCCCGCACCCGCCACCACGTCGCGCGCCCCTGCGGCGCGACCGCGACCTCAGTACCGGGTGAGCCCCGTGTCCCCGCCCACCGTCCCGACAGCGATGTGCGGCGCCTTCCCCGGATCCGCCCACTGCAGAATCCGCCGCATCGCGTCCTCCGGCACGGACACGCACCCCGCGGTGGCACCCGCCCCGTTGACGTGCAGGAAGATTCCGGCCCCCCGCCCCCGCACCGGCTGCCGGTAGTTGAACCCGATCACCAGCGCGTACCCGTACTGCGTCCCGTACGACGACAGCTTCTCCGACTCGGCGGCCCGGCAGTCGGAGGGCAGCGGCTCGGCCCAGCGGTTGTAGGAGGCCGAGTCGTTGTCCTGGCACCACCACGAGTCCGCCGTCACCGGCCGGTACTCGACGGCGGTCCCGGCCGGCGCCGCCTGGATGCCGAAGCCGAACGGAAGGTCGTACAGCCCCGTCGGCGTCGTGTTCGTACCCTGCTTGCGCTCGGCCCCCTCGACCAGCCCCTTCGCGCCGAACCGCGCGGCGGCCGACCCCACCCGCTCCCATGCCCCGTCCCGCCGCTCCCACCAGGTCAGGGTCCCCGAGGTCGAGCCCAGTGCGGGGGCCTCCGCGGTGATCAGCTGGCTGCCGCCGCCGGTGTCGGCCATCCGGGCGGGCAGCGGTGGCGGATCCCCGGCCCCCGGTGCCGCACCGAGCAGCAGCAGGGACGCGGAGACAAGGGTGACGACGCCTGGACGCATGGCTCAGACGGTAGACGGAGGCAGCGGCAGTGGCAGCCCGGGTAGGCCGTCCAGGCTCACCGCGATGTGGTCCTTCTTCTCGAAGTACGCGCTCAGCGAGGCGTCGTCCTCGCGTGCGAAGCGCTTCCCGTGCAGCTCGCGGTCGGCCTCGTACGCCATGTAGGGGACCGCGTAACCGCAGGTGTCCCGGATGAGTTCGGCGTGCACGACGATGATCGCGCGCAGGCCGTGCGGGGCCGGGTCGATGTCCGGGAAACGGGTGAGGAGTTCCGGGAAGCGCGGGTCGTCGCGGAAGACCGCCTCGCCGCGGCCGTGCACCCGCACGATGTTCGGCGGGCCCTGGAACGCGCACCACATCAGGGTGATGCGGCCGTTCTCCCGCAGATGGGCGACGGTCTCGGCGTTGGAGCCGGCGAAGTCCAGGTAGGCGAGCGTCAGTTCGTCGAGCACCGCGAAGGAGCCCTTGAGGCCCTTGGGGGAGAGGTTGACCGTGCCGTCGCCCGCGAGCGGGGCGGTGGCGGTGAAGAACAGGGGCTGTTCCTCGATGAACGTGCGGAGCCTGCCGTCGATGCGCTCATAGGTCTTTCCCATACCTGGAAATTATCGGCGCACTTACTTCGCACGTCTAACGAATTCCGCGATCCGGACAGGCCCCACTGCGGCCGCCCCGGCCGGCGCTGTACACGGGGCGGCCGCAGCTGCCTGTCACGTCACTTGGTGAGCGTGCAGGCGGCCAGGGAGTCCAGGCCGGTGGGCTTGGCCGACGTCCGGCCGATCGCGATGACGATGCGGTCGATGGTCGACTTCCGCTTGTCCGTCAGCGGGCCGAGGATCGCATTCTGCACGAAGTTGGGGCCGCCCTGGCCGACCGTGCTCTGGAGCCGGTTGTTGGCCTCCTGGATCTGCGTCTGGAGCAGGGTGAGGTTGCGGGAGACCTCCGCCTGCGCGGACGCGGGGACCGCCGGGAGCTTGGAGGCGACGTCCGGGCAGGTGATGGTGCCCACGGCGCTGTTGTTCGTGCCGCCGGTGCTGCCCGTGGACTGCTGCTGGGTCGCGGCCGTGCCCGGCGCGGCGGAGCCGGTGCCCGTCGCCGTACCGCCGCCCGTGTTCGTGCCGGTTCCGCCCGCGTTCAGGGCGCACGGCGCCAGCGAGTCCAGGCCGGCCGGCTTGGCGGCCGTACGGCCGATCGCGGTCGCGATCCGGTTGACGGTCGCCACGCGCTTGTCCTTGAGGGGACCGAGGATCGCGTTGTTCACGAAGTTCGGGCCACCCTGGCCCACCGTGTCGACCAGCCGCTTGTTGGCCTCCTGGATCTGCGTCTGCAGGAGCGTGAGGTTGCGGGAGACCTCCGCCTGCGCGGAGGCGGGGATCGCCGGGAGCTTGGAGGCGACGTCCGGGCAGGTGATGGTGCCGGGCGAGGCGGCGAAGGTGCGCGCGTTGTTCGTGCCACTGCTGCCACCGGGCGTACCGGCGAGGGCCGAACCGGCGATGACCGCGCCGGACAGGGCCACGGCGGCGGCACCGCCGATGAGCACGACACGACGCTTGTTGTACTTCGGAAGAGCCCTGGACATGCGGATGCCTCACTCGGGTCAGAGATGGGTTTACCAACGCGGCGCCAGCGTTCAGGGATGGGTACGGGCAAGCGGTTTCGTTTGTTCAAACCTTTTTTGCGTCCGCCGGGAGAACCCGCCGGATTGACGAATCATGCAGTGCTCTGCATACTCATGCATAGCGGCTGTATGTGAGGAGGGAACCATGACCGAGCGCGTCGTACTCGCCTACTCCGGCGGGCTGGACACCTCCGTCGCCATCGGCTGGATCGCCGAGGAGACGGGCGCCGAGGTCATCGCCGTCGCGGTGGACGTCGGTCAGGGGGGCGAGGACCTGGACGTCATCCGCAAGCGCGCGTTGGCCTGCGGCGCGGTCGAGGCGGAGGTCGCCGACGCCAGGGACGAGTTCGCCGACGAGTACTGCCTCCCGGCGATCAAGGCCAACGCCCTCTACATGGACCGCTACCCGCTGGTCTCCGCCCTCTCCCGGCCGGCCATCGTCAGGCACCTGGTCGCCGCGGCCCGCAAGCACGGCGCCACGACGGTCGCCCACGGCTGCACCGGCAAGGGCAACGACCAGGTCCGCTTCGAGGCCGGGATCGTCGCCCTCGCCCCCGACCTGACCTGCATCGCCCCGGTCCGTGACTACGCGATGACCCGCGACAGGGCCATCGCCTTCTGCGAGGCGAAGCGCCTCCCGGTCGCGACCACCAAGAAGTCCCCGTACTCCGTCGACCAGAACGTCTTCGGCCGCGCCGTCGAGACCGGCTTCCTGGAAGACATCTGGAACGGCCCGATCGAGGACATCTACGAGTACACCCAGAACCCCGCCACCCCGCGCGAGGCCGACGAGGTGGTCGTCACCTTCGAGGCGGGCGCCCCGGTCGCGATCGACGGCAGGCCGGTCACCGTGCTCCAGGCGGTCCAGGAACTGAACGAGCGCGCGGGTGCCCAGGGCGTCGGCCGTATCGACATGGTCGAGGACCGTCTCGTCGGCATCAAGTCCCGCGAGGTGTACGAGGCCCCTGGCGCGATCGCGCTCATCACCGCCCACCAGGAGCTGGAGAACGTCACCGTCGAGCGTGAACTCGCCCGCTACAAGCGGCAGGTGGAGCAGCGCTGGGGCGAACTCGTCTACGACGGCCAGTGGTTCTCCCCGCTCAAGCGCGCCCTGGACGGGTTCGTCGACGAGGCGAACCAGCACGTCACCGGAGACATCCGGATGACCCTGCACGGCGGCCTCGCGGTCGTCACCGGCCGCCGCTCCGAGGCCTCCCTCTACGACTTCAACCTCGCCACCTACGACACCGGCGACACCTTCGACCAGGCCGCGGCCAAGGGCTTCATCGACATCTACAGCCTCTCGTCGAAGATCGCGGCGCGGCGTCAGCCGCGGGCATAGCCCGACGCAGACCTCGCCTGGATCTGCAAGGATCCCGGCTACCCGTCAACCCTCTCTAGGAGCAACGCAAGTGAGCAGCAACAGCGGTGACGTACGGCTCTGGGGCGGGCGTTTCGCCGACGGTCCCGCCGAGGCCCTGGCGAAACTGTCCGCGTCCGTCCACTTCGACTGGCGGCTCGCGCCCTACGACATCGCTGGTTCGCGTGCCCACGCGCGCGTGCTGCACAAGGCGGGCCTGCTCACCGAGGACGAACTCCAGCGCATGATCGCCGGCCTCGACCAGCTCGAAGCCGATGTCGCCGGCGGATCCTTCGTGGGCACGATCGCCGACGAGGACGTCCACACCGCTCTGGAGCGCGGTCTCCTGGAGCGGCTCGGCCCCGACCTCGGCGGCAAGCTGCGCGCCGGCCGGTCCCGCAACGACCAGGTGGCGACCCTCTTCCGGATGTACCTGCGGGACCACGCCCGCACCATCGGCGGCCTGATCGCCGACCTCCAGGACGCCCTGATCGGCCTCGCCGAGGCCCACCCGGACGTGGCGATGCCCGGCCGCACCCATCTCCAGCACGCCCAGCCGGTCCTCTTCGCCCACCACGTCCTGGCCCACGTCCAGGCCCTGTCCCGGGACGCCGAGCGGCTGCGCCAGTGGGACGAGCGCACGGCGGTCTCCCCGTACGGCTCCGGCGCCCTCGCGGGCTCCTCCCTCGGCCTGGACCCGGAGGCGGTCGCCGCCGACCTCGGCTTCGAGCACGGCAGCGTCGGCAACTCCATCGACGGCACGGCCTCCCGCGACTTCGTGGCGGAGTTCGCCTTCATCACCGCGATGATCGGCGTGAACCTCTCCCGTATCGCCGAGGAGGTCATCATCTGGAACACGAAGGAGTTCTCCTTCGTGACCCTGCACGACGCGTTCTCCACCGGCTCGTCGATCATGCCCCAGAAGAAGAACCCCGACATCGCGGAGCTGGCCCGCGGCAAGTCCGGCCGCCTGATCGGCAACCTCACCGGTCTCATGGCCACCCTCAAGGCGCTGCCCCTCGCCTACAACCGGGACCTCCAGGAGGACAAGGAGCCGGTCTTCGACTCCTGCGACCAACTGGAGGTCCTGCTCCCGGCCTTCACCGGCATGATGGCCACCCTCACCGTCAACCGCGAGCGCATGGAGGAACTGGCCCCGGCCGGCTTCTCCCTCGCCACCGACATCGCGGAGTGGCTGGTCAAGCAGGGCGTGCCGTTCCGCGTCGCACACGAGGTGGCCGGCGAGTGCGTCAAGGCGGCGGAGGCCGAGAACAAGGAACTCGACGAGCTGACCGACGACCAGTTCGCCAAGATCTCCGCCCACCTGACCCCCGAGGTGCGCACGGTCCTCAACGTCCCGGGTGCCCTCGCCTCCCGCGACGGCCGCGGCGGCACGGCACCGAGCGCGGTGGCGGTACAACTGGCGGAGGTCAAGGCGGACGTGGCCCAGCAGCACGCCTGGGCCGACGCGAAGAAGTAGAACGCTTCGAGCGGCCGGGGGGCGCCCCGCGCCCCCGAGCTGAACTGCGAACCAAAGGTCATCGCGGGTTACGTTGGTCGTCAGTCCGACGCAGCCGACCGAAACGGAGCCCGCGATGCCCTTCGCCCGACTGGCAACAGCGACAACCCCCACCTGCCACATCGGCCTGGGCCTCGCCGCGGTCGGCCGCCCCGGCTACATCAACCTCGGCCGTGAAGAGGACCTGGGCACTGATCGCAGCGTGGCCGCGCTCCGCACCCGGACCCACGAACTCCTCGACGCCGCCTACGCCCAGGGCGTCCGCTACTTCGACGTGGCCCGCTCCTACGGCCGCAGCGAGGAGTTCCTGGCCGACTGGCTGACCGCCCACCCCGGCATCGACGACGTGGTCATCGGCAGCAAGTGGGGCTACACCTACACGGCAGGCTGGTCCGCGGACGCCGAGACCCACGAGGTCAAGGACCACAGCGTCCAGACCTACGACCGGCAGCGGGCCGAGACCGCCGGACTGCTCGGCGACCGCCTCGACCTCTACCAGATCCACTCGGTGACCCCGGACAGTCCCGCGCTCACCGACAAGGAACTCCACGCCCGCCTCGCCGAAGCGGCCGCCACCGGCATCACCGTCGGCTTCTCCACCAGCGGCCCCGCGCAGGCCGACGCCATTCGCGCCGCGCTCGCCGTCACGGTCGACGGCGAGCCCCTCTTCCGTACCGTCCAGTCGACGTACAACGCCCTGGAGACCTCGGCGGGCCCCGCGCTCGCCGAGGCGCACGACGCCGGCCTGACGGTGATCGTGAAGGAGGGCATGGCCAACGGCCGTCTGGCCGCCCCGCACGCCCCCGACGTCGTGCGGGCCGTGGCCGAGGAGACCGGCCTGGGCTGCGACGCCGTCGCCCTCGCGGTCGTACTCCGCCAGCCCTGGGCCGGCGTCGTCCTCTCCGGCGCGGCGACGGTCGCCCAGCTGGCCTCCAACCTGCACGCGGCCGTGGTCGACCTCGACGCGGACCAGCTGACCCGCCTCGCCACCCTGGCCGAAGAGCCGCGCGTCTACTGGGAGCGACGCGGCAGCCTGCCCTGGCACTGACGCGAAACCACCTCCGACCAGCCCTTATGATTCCCACATGCCCCAGGTGAGACATGAATGTCTCACCTGGGTTATCCTTGTCTCATGGCCCTCGACCGTGACCACGTCCTGCGCAGCGCAGCCGCCCTGCTGACCCGCAAATCCACCGCGACCATGGACGAGGTCGCCAGGGCCGCCGGCATCAGCCGGGCCACCCTGCACCGGCACTTCGCGGGACGCGACGCGCTGGTGCGCGCGCTGGAGGCACTCGGCATCGAGGAGTGCGAGGCGGCCCTGGACGCGGCCCGCCTGGACGAGGGCCCCGCGACCGACGCCGTGCACCGCCTGGTCCGCGAGATCGAACCGGCCGCCGGCCTGCTCGCCTTCCT
Organism: Streptomyces shenzhenensis; assembly: GCF_021462265.1. GTDB lineage: Bacteria > Actinomycetota > Actinomycetes > Streptomycetales > Streptomycetaceae > Streptomyces > Streptomyces shenzhenensis. The sequence continues at coordinate 309,469 of NZ_JAJONF010000001.1, forward strand.
CTACACCGAGAACCAGCTGTTCGAGGGCGAGGAACAGAACCAGGGCTGGACGCGGATCGACGACCGTGTCGCGGGCCTCTTCCGGCGCGGTCAGCGCAGCGGCGAGTTCCGTATCGACCTCACGCCCGCCTGGCTCACCGAGGCGCTGTACGGCCTGCTGGCCTCCGCCGCCTGGGCGGTCTCCGAAGGCCGGGTCGCCCGCAAGGACTTCACCCACATGATCGTCGAGCTGTTGCTCGGCGGCGCACTGCGAAGAGAGGAATCATGACCAGCACCCTGCAGCCGGCGCGCGTGACGGAGACGGAGGAGAAGCGGCCGGGCCGCTGGCTCGCGCTCTCCGCCCTCGTGCTCGCCGTGCTGCTGGTGGCCGTCGACGCGACCGTCCTCGGTCTCGCGACCCCCTACATCAGCGAAGACCTCAATCCCTCCGGTACCCAGCTGCTCTGGATCGGCGACGTGTACTCGTTCGTCATCGCCGGTCTGCTGGTCTCGATGGGCAGCCTCGGGGACCGCATCGGCCGCAAGCGGATCCTGCTCGTCGGCGCCACGGCGTTCGGCGCGGTGTCCGTCCTGAACGCGTACGCGACGACCCCCGGGATGCTGATCGCGGCCCGCGCCCTGCTCGGCGTCGCGGGCGCGACCCTGATGCCCGCCACCCTCGCGCTGATCCGCAACCTCTTCCACGACCCGCGCGAGCGCAGTCTCGCCGTCGGCGTCTGGGGCGCGGCGGCCTCGGCCGGTACGGCCGTCGGCCCGATCGCGGGCGGCTTCCTCCTCGAGCACTTCTGGTGGGGCTCGGTCTTCCTGATCAACCTGCCCGTGATGGTGCTCCTGGTCCTCGTCGGCGTCAGGACGCTCCCCGAATCCCGCAACCCCGACCCCGGCCCCTGGGACCTGCTCAGCGTCGTGCTGTCGCTGGTCGGCATGATCGCCGTCGTGTACGCGGTGAAGGAGGCCGCGGCCCACGGCCTCACCGGCGTGACCGCGGCCGCCGCCCTCCTCGGCAGCGCGGCCCTTCACGGCTTCGTCCGCCGCCAGCTCACGATGCCCAGGCCCCTGCTGGACATGCGGCTGTTCCGCAACCGCGGCTTCAGCGGCGCGGTCCTGGCCGACCTGCTGACCGTGCTCGGCATGTCCGGCCTGGTGTTCTTCCTCTCCCAGTTCCTGCAGCTGGTCCAGGGCAGGCACCCGTTCGAGGCGGGCCTCGCCGAACTCCCGGCCGCCGTCGGCGCGGTTGCGGCGGGCCGGGTGGCCGGCCACCAGGCCCGCCGCCACTCGGTCCGGGTGGTGGTCTCCGGCGGCCTGGCGGCCGTGGGCGTGGCGCTGGCGGCCCTGACCACCCTCTCGCGGTCCACCGGTTACCCGGTCCTCGGCGCCGCCCTCCTGGTGGTCGGCGTCGGCGCGGGCTTCTCCTTCACGGTCACGGCGGACGTCATCCTCTCCAGCGTCCCCAAGGACCAGGCCGGCGCCGCCTCGGCGGTCTCCGAGACGGCGTACGAACTGGGCGCCGCGCTGGGCATCGCCCTGCTCGGCTCGATCGTGACCGGCGTCTACCGCGGCTTCACGGCCCCGCCGGGCACCCCGGCCGGCGCCCGTGAATCGCTGGGCGCGGCGGTGGAGGCGTCGACGACCATGCCCGCCCCCGCCGCGACCACCATGCTGACCGCTGCCCGCGACTCCTTCACCCACGGCCTCCACCTGGCCTCGGGCGCGGGCTCCGCGGTCCTGCTGGCAACGGCAGTGGTGGCCTGGTTCCTGCTGAAGAACCAGAAACTCTGAGCACCTCTGTGGGGCAGCGCCCCGTAAGGCGCGCGGGGCCGTATCCGATGTGCGGCCACCGCGGCGCGGGCGCGATCAGCCCCCACGCGCCCGCACCCGAAACACCACCGAGGGCCGTTCCTCACTTCTTGTAACCCAGCACCGTCATCATCCCGCTCTCCGAGTGGTACTGGTTGTGACAGTGCAGCATCCACAACCCCGGGTTGTCGGCATCGAAGTCGAGCACCAGCTTGCGGTGCGGCAACACGATCGTCGTGTCCTTGCGCGCTCCCGTCGAGCTGATCCCGGTGACCGAGAACGTGTGCCCGTGCAGGTGCATCGGATGCCACATGTCGGTCGCGTTGACGAGCGTCAGCCGCACCCGCTCCCCGGCCCGCACCGCATGCCGTTCCCGCACGTCGTACTGCTTGTGGTCGAACCCCCAGTCGTACCTCTCCATCGTCCCCGTGATCCGGATGAGCAGGTCGCGGTCGGGGACCCGGTCGTCCATGGCGACGGACTCGGCCGGCAGCAGGCGGCGCGCCGGTACGATCTCGCGGTCCAGTTCGGCCGGGCGGACATCCGGCGCGGGAAGGTTTCTGCCCTTGTCGGTGCGGAGGATCGCGAGCGCCTTGCCCTTCTTGCCCTCGGCGAGTGCGACGAGCGGGAAGACGCCGTCCTTGGCGGTGACGAGGACGTCGTAGCGCTCGGCCATGCCGATGAGCAGCGCGTCGGTCCTTCTGTGCTGCACGGGATAGCCGTCGGTGTGGGTGACGGTCATGGCGTGGCCGCCGAGCGCGACCCGGAAGGCCGTCTCGGAGCCCGCGTTGATGAGGCGGATCCGCACCCGGTCGCCGGGGCGGCAGCGGAAGACGGAGGGATTGGTGCGCAGACGCCCGTTGGCCAGGTAGCACGGGTAGGCGACGTTGCCGCCCTCGCCGTGGAGCAGAGCGCTGTGGGAGTTGCGCAGCACCCGGTCGGGGCCCGTCGGCGTCTTGGACCTGGACCTGGACTTGGACGGGGAGGCGGGCGCGTGCGCCGATCCGTGGGGGCTCGGACTGTCGTGGCCGGGGCCCATGCCCATGCCCATCTTCATCGCCTTGGCCCCGCCCGGCTTGAGCTGGTCGAGCACCAGCTCGGGGCTGGAGCCGTCGATGTCGTCGACCCAGTCGTCCAGGACGACGACCCACTCCTGGTCGTAGGCGAGCGGCTCCTTCGGGTCGTCGACGATCAGCGGCGCGTAGAGGGCCCGGTCGGGCTGCATGCCGACGTGCGAGTGGAGCAGGTACGTACCCGGGTGGGCGGCGACGAACCGGTAGACGAAGTCCGTCCCCGGCGCGACGGGGGGCTGGGTCAGGTCCGGAACACCGTCCATGTCGTTGCGCAGCCGCACCCCGTGGGCGTGCAGGGTGGTCTTCTCGGTGAGCTGGTTGGAGAGGGTCAGGCTGAGCACGTCACCGGCGGTGACGCGGACCAGCGGTCCCGGGACCGTCTCGTTGTACGCCCAGCTGTGGACCGACCGCCCGCCCAGGTCCAGCATGCTCCTGGCGGCCGTGAACCGGACCATGCGGACGGGACCGGACCCTCGTTTCCGCTCGGCCGCGAGCACCTCCGGGTCCGACGGGTTGACGTACCCCTTGGGTCCCTGTGGGACGAACGCCATGGTGCCGGCCGTGTGTTGCGGGCCCGAACGGGATTCGGGGCCGAAGTCGCTACACGCCGCGAGAAGCGCCGCGCCGGCGGCAGCGAACGGAGCACGGAGCAGGGTACGCCGAGAAGGTTTCTGCATATCTAAATAAGACATGCTGTGTGCTCATATGGCTGGTAAATGCGAATGATTGACTGATGTGTCGGGGCAGATTCCACCAGCAGGCGGACCCCGAACGGGTGTCAGGCAGATGGCAGACAGAAGGGCACGGACCACTGGTCCGTGCCCCTGAGCCGAAAGAGTGCCGGCTGGACCGCGCCGTCAGGCGGCCTTCGCCTTCGTGGCGTACATGTCCACGTACTCCTGCCCGGACAGCCGCATCACCTCGGCCATCACCGAGTCGGTCACGGCCCGCAGCACGTAGCGGTCCCGGTCCATCCCCTCGTACCGCGAGAACTCCATGGCCGCACCGAACCGGACGGTGACCTTGCCCGGCCGCGGGATGCCCGCGCCGCCCGGCTGCAGCTTGTCCGTGCCGATCATCGCGAACGGCACCACCGGCGCGCCGGTCATCAGCGTCAGCCGCGCGATCCCGGTACGGCCCCGGTAGAGCCGGCCGTCGGGGGAGCGGGTGCCCTCCGGGTAGATCCCGAAGATCCTGCCCTCGTCCAGGATCCGCTTGCCGGTCATCAGCGCCGCGACCCCGCCGCTCGCGCCGTCCCGGTCCACCGGGATCATGCCGACACCGGTGAAGAACCAGGCCATCAGCCGGCCCTTGAAGCCCTTCCCGGTGACGTACTCGTCCTTGCCGATGAAGAACACCTGCCGCTTGCTCACGAGCGGCAGGATCATCGAGTCGATGAACGTGAGGTGGTTGCCGGCGAGGATGACCGGGCCGTCCCCCGGGATGTGCTCCACGCCCTCCACCTGGGGGCGGAACATCAGACGCATGATCGGTCCGAGCACTGCCTTGATGAGCGCGAAGCGGGACAACGGGTCCTCCGATGTCGAGGGGCGGTATGAGTCTGTGCAGGTGAGGACATTACTCGCGGCTCCATGGGAAGCGCACATCGGGAACGGCCGGTTCACCGAGGTCTTACGTAGTGTTGACACTGGTTTACCTGCGGTGACGCCCCGCCGCCGGGCCGCGGCGGGCGCCCGGCGATGTGACGGAAGTCGCCGACGGGCCGTCACCCCCCGCCGCCCATCAGCCATACGGCGTCATCCGGCCGTTGGGCCGGCGGTCTCCCTTCGGCCACATGCGCCGCCCTACGATCAGCCGGCATCGAAGGGCGAAGGTCAGGAGAGCGCTCATGAACACGCACGACTCGGACAAGCGGACGCAGGCGAACGGTGCGACCGGACGGCGGGCGCTGCTCGGCGCCGCGGTGCTCGGGGCCGGCGGCGCGGTCCTCGGGCTGCCCGGTGCGGCCAGGGCGGCCGAGGCCGGCCAGGCCGGCCACGGCAGCAGCGGCCTCAAGAGCCTTCCCAAGCCGACGATCATCGGCCACCGGGGCTCCAGCGGCTACCGCCCGGAGCACACCTTCGGCTCCTACAACCTCGCACTGGACCTCGGCGCCGACGTCGTCGAGGCCGGCGACCTCGTCCCCACCAAGGACGGTCACCTGGTCTGCCGCCACGAGCCCGAGATCGGCGGCACCACGGACGTGGCCGACCACAAGGAGTTCGCCGACCGCAGGACCACCAAGACGCTGGACGGCGTGCCCACCACCGGCTGGTTCACCGAGGACTTCACGCTCGCCGAACTGAAGACGCTGCGCGCGGTCGAGCGCATCCCGGCCAACCGCCCGCACAACACGCTCTACAACGGCCGCTGGGAGATCCCCACCTTCGAGGAAGTCCTCAGGTGGCAGGACGAGCAGACCCGCAAGCGCGGCAAGCAGGTCTGGATCTACCCCGAGACCAAGCACCCCACCTACTTCCGCGGCCTCGGCCTCGGCCTCGAGGAGCGGGTCGCCAAGCTGCTGCGCAAGCACGGCAAGGACAAGCGGCACTCGCCGGTCATCCTGCAGTCCTTCGAGCCGTCCAGCATCCAGCGCCTGAACACACTGCTCGACAACCCGCTGGTGGTGCTGCTCTCCGCCGCCGGCACCCGGCCCTACGACTTCGTCGCGACGGGCGACCCGCGCACCGTCGCCGACCTGGTCACCCCCAAGGGCCTGCGGGAGATCGCCGGTTACGCGCAGGGCATCGGCCCGACCCTCGACCTGATCATCCCCAAGGACGCGGCCGGCAACCTCACCACGCCGAGCACGCTGGTCGCGGACGCCCACAAGGTGGGCCTGATCCTCCACCCGTACACCATGCGCAACGAGAACCCCTTCCTGCCCCCGGCCTACCGCAAGGGCAGCGCCGCGGACGCCTATGGCGACGTGTTCGCCGTCTTCCAGAAGTACTTCGAGACCGGCATCGACGGCGTCTTCACCGACAACGCCGACACCGCGCTGCTGGCCCGCGCCGACTTCGTCAACGGCTGAGCCACCACACCCCGTTCGGGTCTCTCCCGGCCGCCCCGGCAACCTGCCCCGGGGCGGCCGCGTCGTTTCGCACATGACGCACGACCTGGTCACCGCCCTGCGCCCGCTGCTCACCGCCGAAGCCTCGGCCGAGGCACACGCGTCCGGATGCGACCCCCGCGACCTGGAACAGACTGTCTGGCTGCGCCTGCTGGAACGCCTGGCGACCCACGGCCCACCCCGCGCCCCCGAGGACTGGCTGCGCCGGGCGGTCCGCGCCGAGTCCCGCCGCACCCGCCGCACCTCCCGCCGGGAACGCCCCTACGCCACCGACCCCGCCGACCGGGCCACCCTCACCCCCGAACAGCGTGTCCTCATCTCCGCCCGCCACCGCGCCCTGCGCGAGGCGGTGACCCGCCTGCCCGGCCGCTGCCCCCGTCTCCTTCAGGCCCTGCTCTCCCCCAATGACCTGACATACCCGGAGATCGCGGGGGAGTTGGGTATCTCACAGGGCAGTATCGGCCCGGAACGTGCCAGATGTCTGGGATGTCTACGCCGATTGTTGACGCCGGAGGTTGCACCCCGCGAAGCGCGGGGATAGGAGTGGGAACGACAGGTGATCAGGTGAGCGGGAGGCGTGCGCACATGGGCATGAGCGTGACCATCTCGGTGGCGACCGAGCAGGATGCAGAGCAGATCTTCAGGCTCCAGTACCTGTGCTTCCAGAGTGAGGCGGCGCTGTACGGCAACTATCGCATCGACCCGCTCGTCCAGAGCCTCGACTCGGTCCGCCAGGAGCTCGCCACCGACTGCGTCTTCGTCGCCCGGCTCGGCGAGGAGGTCGTCGGCTCGGTCCGCGGCTCGGTCACCGAGGACGGCGCCGCCGCCATCGGCAAACTCTGCGTCCACCCCCGCCTCCAGGGCCACGGCATCGGAGCGAGGCTGCTGCGCGCGGCCGAGGGGGCGCTGGAGGAGGAGCGGGGCGCCAAGAAGTTCCGCCTGTTCACCGGCCACCGCAGCGAGGGCAACCTCCGCCTGTACCGCCGGGTCGGCTACGAAACCGTGGGCACCTCGAAGGGTGCGGACGGCGTCCCGATGATCGTCCTGGAGAAGCCGGCCAGTACTTACGCGACAACGGCGTGACTTCTCAACCCCCTTGGCCGAGCGCCCCTTCAGGGGCGCGGGGCTGCGTCTGATGTGCGACTACCGCCGCGTGGGAGCGACAAGCCACCACGCACCGGTAGTCGCGCACGTTCCTCAGGTCCCTGCCCTCTCGGCGCCCTTCCGCAACCAGTACAACGCGGAGACCGGCAACAGCACCGGAATGAACACGTACCCCATCCCGTAGTCCGACCACACGGTCGCATCCGGGAAGGCGGAAGGATCGACGAGGGTCCAGGTACCCACGATCAGCACCCCCGCGAGCTCGGCGGCGCAGCACACCTGCGCCACCCTGCGGGCCGTCTCGCCGCCCCTCACCAGCGTGTACGTGATGAACCCGTACACCACCCCGGCGACGGCGGACAGCGCGTACGCGAGCGGCGCCCGGCCGAACTCCGTCGCGATCTGGTACGCGGACCGCGACACCGCGCCGACGACCATCACGCCGTAGAACCACACCAGCAGCGTCCCCGGCCCGCTGGTCAGCCGCCGCTGCCGCTTCGGCCCCTCTTCCACGGCCGTCATCTCACCTTCCCCAGATGTCATAGAGCCGCACCTCCAGTACGGCCAGCACCACACCGCCCGCGGCGACCGTCACGGAACCCCACCGGGTCCGCTCGGCGAGCGACATGAACCCCGCGGCAGGCACGCAAGCGAACGCGCCCAGCAGATAGGCGACGAAGATCGTCGTCCCCTGCTCCGGCTTCCCGCCCCGCGTCAGCAGCACGATCCCGGCGATCAGTTGGATCAGCGCCAGCACCGTCACCACGGCCATCCCGATGAAGTGCCAGTCCTTCGTCGGCTGGTCCCGGTACGCCGCCCAGCCGCACCACGCGGCGAGCAGCAGCGCGGCGACTCCGGTCACCAGCAGCAGGGCATTGAGCATGCGGTGACCTTATTACGGCCGAAACGGCCCGATGCCGCCGCCCCTGCCGTGGACCGTAGGGTCTGGACCATGACGCTCCACGCACAAGCCCTGCTCTTCGACAACGACGGCACCCTGGTCTCCTCCCTCGAATCGGTCGAGCGCTGCTGGACCCTCTGGGCCGCGGAGTACGGCGTCGCCGGGGAGTTCGCCCGAGTCGAACTGCACGGACGGCCCGCCGCGGACATCGTCGCCGACCTGCTCCCGCCGGCCCTGGTGCCGGAGGCGGTCGCCCGCATCGAACAACTGGAGGTGGAGGACGTCCCAAACGGCGGTGTCCGCCTGCTTCCCGGCACCGTCGCCCTCCTCGACTCCCTGCCCGCCGACCGCTGGGCCGTCGTCACCTCCGCCACCCGCCGGCTGGCCGAGGCCCGCCTGGAAGCGGTCGGGATCCGGCCGAAGACGCTGATCTGCGCCGACGACATCACCCGCGGCAAGCCCGACCCCGAGCCCTACCTCCTCGCCGCCCGCCGGCTCGGCGCCGACCCGGCGCACTGCGTGGTCTTCGAGGACGCCCCCGCCGGACTGCAGGCGGGCCGCGCGGCCGGCATGACCACCGTGGCGTTGGCCACAACCCATGAGGCGCACGAGCTGGACGCGGACCTCGTGGTGCGGGACCTCTCGGCCTTGTCCGCACTGGTCACCGACCGCGCCGTCGAGATATCGGCCCGCGGCTGAAGGGTGTCCGCCGCTGTCCAGGATGCGGACAGCGGCGGCCTGTCAGGACCGTAGGTCTGGTTTACTGATCGCATGACCACGACGAGCGACCGCACCCCTGCGACCGAGGCGACCATGACGCCCGGTGCTCGTTGTATGTGTCGAATGTGCGCCTTCTAGAGGGCCCCCGCACCACCCCAGAGCTCGCGCCCCGAAGCGAGACCGGTGGCATGTCCGTACGGCGCCACGACGCCCGCATGTGACTCAGGCCGCCCCCCCCCGCGCACTTGTTCTCCCCGGTTCAGCGCCCCTGCGAGAACCGTGCCGCGTCCCTGAACGAACGCACCCGTGCACCAGGGCACAGCCATGCCCGCGCACTCGACAGTGACGGAAACCCACGTGATCACCACAACGGGCCTGACGAAAACCTATCGGTCCCCCCGCTCGCGCGGCCGCGAGGTCACCGCCCTCGACGGCGTCGATCTCCATGTCCGCGAAGGCGAGGTGTACGGCGTCATCGGCCAGTCCGGCGCCGGCAAGTCCTCGCTGATCCGCTGCGTCAACCTGCTGGAGCGCCCCACCTCCGGCACCGTGACGGTGGACGGGCGGGACCTCACCGCCCTCGCCGGGCGCGGTCCCCGGGCAGGAAAGGAGCTGCGGCAGGCGCGCAGCCGGATCGGCATGGTCTTCCAGCACTTCAACCTGCTGTCCTCCCGGACCGTCCAGGACAACGTCGAGCTGCCGCTCGAAATCCTCGGGAAGTCGGGGAAGGAACGTTCCCGCAAGGCGCTGGAGCTGCTCGACCTCGTCGGACTCGCCGACAAGGCGAAGGCCTACCCGGCCCAGCTCTCCGGCGGTCAGAAGCAGCGCGTCGGCATCGCCCGCGCGCTCGCCGGCGACCCCAAGGTGCTGCTCTCCGACGAGGCCACCAGCGCCCTCGACCCGGAGACCACCCGCTCCGTCCTCCAGCTGCTGCGCGACCTGAACCGGCAGCTGGGCCTGACCGTCCTGCTCATCACGCACGAGATGGACGACGTGAAGACGGTCTGCGACTCGGCCGCCCTCATGGAGAAGGGCCGGATCGTCGAACACGGCACCGTCAGCGAGCTGCTCGCGACCCCTGGCTCCGAACTGGCCGCCGCGCTCTTCCCGGTCGCGGGCGAGGCCTCCGGCGACGACCGCACCGTCCTCGACGTCACCTTCCACGGCGAGGCCGCCACCCAGCCGGTCGTCTCCCGGCTCTCCCGCACCTACAACATCGACATATCGATCCTCGGCGCCGCCGTCGACACCGTCGGCGGCCTCCAGATCGGCCGGATGCGCATCGAGCTGCCCGGCCGCTACGAGGACAACGTGGTGCCCATCGGCTTCCTGCGCGAGCAGGGCCTGCAGATCGACGTACTGGGCCGGGAGGCCCTGCCGGTGAAGGACGGTGCCCAGTGACCTGGACCGACTGGTCCGCGATGCGGCCGCTGCTTTCCCAGGCGTGTTGGGACACGCTCTACATGGTCGGCTGGTCCACGCTGATCGCCGTCGCCGGCGGCCTGCCGCTCGGCGTCCTGCTCGTCCTCACCGACCGGGGCGGCCTGCTCCAGAACACGCCGGCCAACAAGGTCATCGGGCAGATCGTGAACGTCGCCCGCTCGATGCCGTTCATCATCCTGATGGTCGCGCTGATGAACTTCACCCGCTGGATCACCGGGACGACCATCGGGCGTGAGGCCGCCATCGTGCCGCTCGCGATCGGCGCCATCCCGTTCTTCGCCCGCCTGGTCGAGACAGCTGTCCGCGAAGTGGACGGCGGACTGGTCGAGGCCGTGCAGGCGATGGGCGGCAACACCTGGACCGTCGTACGCAAGGTCCTCGTACCCGAGTCGCTGCCCTCGCTCATCTCCTCCACCACGACCACGATCGTCGCGCTCATCGGCTACTCCGCCATGGCCGGCACGGTCGGCGCCGGCGGGCTCGGCGACATCGCCATCCGCTACGGCTACCAGCGGTTCGAGACCGGGCTGATGTGGATCACGGTCGCCATCCTCGCCGTCGTCATCTCGGTCATCCAGTTCGCCGGCGACTACGCGGCCCGCTCGCTGCACCGCCGGGGCGGTCAGACCGGCCCGGTGCCGAGGCTGCGCCTGCTGAAGGCCTCGACGGCCACCGGCAAGAGCGTCTGAGCCCCCGACACCCCCCTCCGTTTTCCCCGCACCACCTGCCGCGGGGTCGCTCCACCCTCAAGGAAAGGCACTTTTCGTGCGTATCACCGCAAAGCTCACCACCGCCGTCCTCGCCGCCGGAGCCCTCACCTTCGGGCTCACCGCCTGCGGCTCGGGCAAGGACTCCGCCGGTTCCGCCGACTACAGCGGTCCGCTGGTCGTCGCCGCGAGCCCGACCCCGCACGCCGAGATCCTCGACTACATCAAGGACAACCTGGCGAAGAAGGCCGGACTCGACCTGGAGGTCAAGGAGTTCACCGACTACATCACGCCGAACACGGCGACCGAGGACGGCTCGGTGGACGCCAACTACTTCCAGAACAAGCCCTACCTCGACGACTTCAACAAGAAGCGCGGCACCCACATCGTGCCCGTCGTCACGGTGCACCTGGAGCCGCTCGGCCTCTACTCCCACAAGGTGAAGAGCGTCGACGCGCTGAAGAGCGGTGCGACCGTCGCGGTCCCCAACGACTCCGTGAACGAGGCGCGCGCCCTCAAGCTGCTCGCCGCGAACGGACTCATCACCCTCAAGGGCGGCGCCGGCAGCGAGGCGACCCCGCAGGACATCGCGAAGAACCCGAAGAACCTCCAGTTCAAGGAGGTCGAGGCGGTCCAGACCGCGCGCTCCCTGGACGACGTGGACGCCGCGGTGATCAACGGCAACTACGCCATCTCGGCCGGCATCAAGCCCGCCCAGGACGCCCTCGTCCTGGAGTCCGCGAAGAACAGCCCGTACGGCAACTTCCTCGCGGTCAAGAAGGGCAACGAGAAGGACCCCCGGGTGAAGAAGCTCGCGGCGCTCCTCACCTCGCCCGAGGTGAAGAAGTTCATCGAGGACAAGTACCAGGGCTCGGTCATCCCCTCCTTCTGAGCCGTGCCGCCCGCACGGCGGCACGTATACGGCGTATCGCCACGCACGGGGTCCACTCGGTCACCACGGGTGGACCCCGTCGTGCGGTTCAGTGGTTTCATGCTGCATGCTGGGCAGTTCGCAGGCCCTGACGGTTTGGCCCTGAAGGATTTCCGAAGGTTACGGAGCGGCGCATGACAAGCACCTTCCCCAACATCTCCATCAGCACGGAGCGGTTGGTGCTGCGGCCCCTCGACGAGGACGACGTGCCCGCCCTGACCGAAATGATGAACGACGAGCAGGTGGGGGCCTGGACGAGCGTGCCCCAGCCGTACAGCGAGGACGCCGCCCGGCGCTGGATCACCGAGTACGCGTCGGCCGAGCGGCTCGCCGGCCGGGGCCTTGACCTCGCCGTCACCGAGTTCCTCACCCAGCGCCTGGTCGGCCTCGTCCGGCTCACCAAGACCAACTGGCACATCCGCTCGACCGAGTTGTCGTACATCATCGCCCCCTGGGCCCGTGGCGAGGGCTACGCCTCCGAGGCCGCGCTCGCCACCGCCCAATGGCTGTTGGGTGACCAGAAGTTCGAGCGCATCGAACTGCGCACCGCCGCCGACAACGCCGCCGCGCAGCAGGTGGCACAGAAGATCGGCTGTATCAGTGAGGGTGTGCTGCGCAGCGCCTGCATAGTCCACGTCCGCACCGAGGACGGCACCTGGGCGGACGTGCGCAGCGACTACATCGTGTGGAGCCTGCTCCCGGAGGACCTGGAGGGCGCGGGCGAGGAACTCGCCGGCAGCGACGGCTTCACCTCCTGGAACTGACGGCGACGGGACCCGCCCCGTCGCGCCCCCCACCCCTCCGCCAGGTACTCTCACGGAGCCCGCCCTCTGGGCCCCGACCCTGACGACCCGCGAAAACCCTGGAGACTGACGAAGATGGCCGACCGGGTCACGGTGATCGGCTGGGACGGCTCGCCCCTGACCGCCGCAGGGCGCGGGGCGCTGGGCGCCGCCACGCTCGTCGCGGGCGCGGCCCACCATCTGGACCTCCCCGAGGTGCCGCCCGGCGCCGAACGCATCCGCCTCGGCAGCGTCGCCCTCGCCGCCCGCCGCATCGCGGGCCACCGCGGCACCGCCGTGGTGCTCGCCGACGGCGACCCCGGCTTCTTCGGCGTGGTACGGACCCTGCGCGCCCCCGAGTTCGGCCTGGAGGTCGAGGTCGTCCCCGCTGTCTCCTCGGTGGCCGCCGCCTTCGCCCGTGCCGGCATGCCCTGGGACGACGCACAGGTGGTCGTCGCGCACCGACGCACCCTGCGGCGCGCGGTGAATGTGTGCCGCGCCCACACCAAGGTCGCCGTCCTCACCTCACCCGGCGCCGGACCCGCCGAACTCGGTCTGCTGATGGAGGGCGTTCACCGCACCTTCGTCATCTGCGAGGAACTCGGCACCGACCGCGAACAGGTCAGCGTCGTCACCTCCGACAAGGCCGCCGACCACGCCTGGCGCGACCCCAACGTCGTCATCGTCATCGGCGGCACGACCGGACCGGCGGCGGTGCCCGAGGGCGGCGGCTGGATCGCCGGCCGGGATCCGGCGGCCGGCCCGCGCGGCTGGGTGCAGCCCGACGCGGAGTACGGCGAGGGGGCCGCGCTCGGCGAAGGGGAAACGGATCTGCTGCGGGCCGCGCAACTCGTCCGGCTGGGCCCCCGGGTGGGGGACCTGGTCTGGGACATCGGCTGCGGCAGCGGCGCGTTCGCCACCGAGGCCGCGCGCGCCGGCGCCGCCGTCATCGCGGTCGACCGGGACCTCGCGGCCTGCGTCCGCAGCGACTCGGCCGCCCGCAGGTTCGGGGTCCAGCTGCAGATCGTGCACGGCGGCGCCCCGCACGTGCTGGAGGACCTGCCCGAACCCGACGTCGTCCGGGTCGGCGGCGGGGGAGCGGCCGTGGTGAACGCGGTCGCCGACCGCCGCCCGCAGCGCATCGTCACCCATGCCGCCACCCGCGACGCCGCCGAACTCGTCGGCCGCGGCCTGACCGAGCACGGATACCAGGTCGAGTGCGCCCTGCTGCAGTCTCTCGAACTCGACACCAGGGCCTGGACGGAGACCGAGCGGAACGTCGCGTTCCTGCTCAGCGGCGTGCTGCCCGACCGCGCCCCGTGATCCTGTTGTCATACTGCGCGCGGTAGGCTGGCCGATCGCTGCACTACACCGGTGGCCCGGAGATTCGTTCGTCAATGTCCGGAAAACACGCCCCTTTTGGGGCGGGTGTGGTACGGCGGAACCGGGGACGCGCAACGTGGCGCAGTCCACAGCGGACTGTCGCGGATCACGCTGTCGCGACGGTCGGACGGCCGGGACAATGCCACTGAATGGCTTTGTCGCCTTTTCTGGCGGGTCGTTCGTGCCGCTGGGCACGCACGCTCGTTCTTCACAGTGGGGCGGTCGGTGCGCCGCCCCGGGCGAGCTGGTCGTAGAAGGCACTAACCGATGGGCGAGGGGTACGCATGACGGACACCGGCCAGGTCCCGGGCGAGGGACTGCCGGAGAGCGCAGGCATGGTGGAACAGCCAGGCGTTCCGGCGCACGGCGCGTACACCTACCTCTCCGAGTCGCCCGCCGAGGACGAAGACCTGCTGCTCCCCGGCGCCCAGGGCGCCTGGGGCAACGAGGTGCCGCCGCCGGCCCCGGAGCCGGTCGTCGAGGCCGTCCACGAGCCCGGCCCGCACGAGATGAGCGGCCGGGACAGCGGCGCGGTCGACCTCTCCGCCGTCCGGCTGCCCAACTCCGTACCGGCGTCCCCGATCCTCTCCGTGCCGCACGACCCGGCGGCCGCCCCGGCTCCGCGCCGTCCGCTGCACCTCGGACCGCCGATCCCCGACGCCTCCGCCAGTCCGGTCCGCTCCCTCGCCGACCGCGGGCCGGCCGGCGCGCCGGCACGGCAGCCGGGCGCACCGGCGGGCGGTCCCGAGTACCTCGACGTCCAGCCGGCGCACGAGGCCGTGCCGCAGTCCGCCGCGCCCTGGGGTGCGCCGCAGAGCGTCCCGCAGCCGGTGCCGCAGGCCGCTCCGGTGGCCCAGGCGGCCGCACAGGCCCCGGCCGCCGAAACGGTCGCCGCGGTTGCGGAGCCGGTTGCTGTCGCGGCTCCCGCCGCCGCTGCCGCTCCCGCCGTTCCGGAGCCGCAGCCGCAGCCCGCGGTCGCGTACGAGCAGCACGCGGCCGACCCGTCCGACCCCGCGCAGGCGGCCGTCGCCCGGCTCGCCACGGCGGCCGTGGCCACCGGCGCCGCGGCCGAGCCGCAGGCCCCGGCGGCCGGCGTCGCCGTGCAGCCCGAGAACGCTTACGGTCCGCAGGGCGTGGCCGGGCCGGCCGACGGGGGCGCCCCGGTGCCGGTGTCCGAACCGGCAGCCGAGCCGGTCGCGCCGCAGGTCGCGCAGGTGCCGCAGGCTCCTCAGGTACCGCAGGCCCCTCAGGTCCCGGAGGTCTCGGTGGCCGCCGAGGTTCCGCAGGGGCCGGACGGGGGGCCGACGCAGGCGGCTCCCGCGGACGCGGTGAGCCCGGAGGCTCCGGAGGCGGTGCGGGCTCCCGGCGCCGACACGGCGTCCGGTGGACCTGCCGTGACCGAGGCCGCGCCGGTGGTGGAGGAGACCGCCCAGCAGCTCGCGGAGCCGGTCGCCGAGGCCGTGGTGACCGATCCGGAGCCCCAGGTCGTGGCCGCGGCCGGGGCCGAGCAGGTCACGCAGACCGAGGCCGCCGAGCCCGGCCCGGCGCCAGAAGCGGTCGTACCGGAAGCGGTCGTACCGGAAGCGGTCGTACCGGAAGCCGTCGCGCCGGAAGCCGTCGCGCCGGAGTCCCTTCCCGCCCCGGACGTTGTCGCCGCCGAGCCCGCCCAGCCGGTGCCCGCCGCGCCGCCCGCGCCGGTGCCGCCGGAGGCGGCCGCCGCCGAGGTACCCGCCCCGGCAGCCCCCGCAGCCCCAGAAGCCCCCGCCGCCGAGGTCCCGCAGCCGCCCCAGTCGCCGGAAGCCCTCGCGGCGGCCGTCCAGGAGGCCGAGCAGGTCGCCCCGCCGGCCCCGTCCGCCCCGTCCCAGGTCCCCGGGGCGGCTGTCGTACCTCCGGCCGAGACCCCCGAGGCGCAGCCCGCCCAGCCGGTGGACGCACCCGTCCACCTCGCGGGCCCGCAGATCCAGGGCGCCGCGCCCGCCCCCGCCGAGGCCCCGGCGGCCCCGGAGTCCCCGGCCGCCGCCGTCCCGGCGCAACCGTCGCCGGAGCCGCCGCTCGGCGAGTTCGTCCCCGTCGACGGCCAGGTTCCGACCTCCCCGCATCTCGCCCCGACCCCGCCCCACCCGCTGGTCCTCCCCGCGCAGGACCAGGGCGGCGAGTCGCTGCCCGAGCAGACCGCGACGGTCCCCGCGCCCCGCGAGGCCGAACCCGCTTCGCCGCCGGAGCACCCCGATGTCGTACAGCAGGCGGAGGACCTGGACACCAGGGCGGCCGACCAGGAAGAAAGCACGGCCCCCGTGGCAGAAGCACGTCAGTCCACCGGCCCGGCCGCACCCGCCTACGACGACGCCGAGCGCGAGGCCGTTCTCAAGGTCATGCGCGAACGCCGTGACATCCGCAACGGCTTCCGCAGCGACCCCATCCCGCACGAGGTGCTGCTGCGCGTCCTGGAGGCCGCCCACACCGCGCCCTCCGTCGGACACTCCCAGCCCTGGGACTTCGTGGTCATCCGCTCGGCCGACACCCGCCGCACGATGCACGAACTGGCTATGCGCCAGCGCGACGCCTACGCCAAGTCCCTCCCCAAGGGCCGCGCGAAGCAGTTCAAGGAACTGAAGATCGAGGCCATCCTCGACACCCCGGTCAACATCGTCGTCACCGCCGACCCGACCCGCGGCGGCCGCCACACCCTCGGCCGGCACACCCAGCCGCAGATGGCGCCCTACTCCGCCGCCCTCGCCGTCGAGAACCTCTGGCTCGCCGCGCGTGCCGAAGGCCTCGGTGTCGGCTGGGTCAGCTTCTTCGACGAGCGCGAGATGGTCCGCACCCTCGGTCTGCCTGAGCACCTGGAGGTCATCGCCTACCTGTGCGTCGGGTACGTCGACGAGTTCCCGGACGAGCCCGAGCTGATGCAGGCCGGCTGGTCCAGGCGCCGCCCGCTGTCCTGGGTGGTGCACGAGGAGACGTACGGCCGCCGCGCGCTGCCCGGTGAGGACCCGCACGACCTGCTCGCCGAGACCGTCGCGAGTGTCCGTCCGCTGGACGCCAAGGCGCTCGGCGAGGCCTGGGAACGGCAGAAGCGGATGACCAAGCCGGCCGGTGCGCTCGGCATGCTGGAGATCATCTCCGCCCAGCTGTCCGGCCTGTCCCGGCAGTGCCCGCCGCCGATCCCGGAGCCCGCGGCCGTCGCGATCTTCGCCGGTGACCACGGGGTGCACGCCCAGGGCGTCACGCCGTGGCCGCAGGAGGTCACCGCCCAGATGGTGGCCAACTTCCTGGGCGGCGGGGCGGTCTGCAACGCGTTCGCGAGTCAGGTGGGCGCCGAGGTCTGCGTGGTGGACGTCGGTGTCGCGTCCGAACTGCCCGCCACGCCGGGCCTGCTGCCCCGCAAGGTGCGCGCGGGCACCTCCGACATGACGACCGGCCCGGCGATGACCCGCGAGGAGGCCAAGCAGGCCATCGAGGTGGGCATCGAGACCGCCCGCGACCTGGTGGCGGCCGGCAACAAGGCGCTTCTCACCGGCGAGATGGGCATCGCGAACACCACCGCGTCCGCGGCCCTGATCTCCGTCTTCACGGGCGCCGACCCCGCCGAGGTCACCGGCCGCGGCACCGGCATCAACGACGAGACCCTCGCCCGCAAGACCGAGGTGGTCCGCCGCGCCCTGGAACTCCACCAGCCGGACCCGGCCGACCCGATCGGTGTCCTCGCCGCGGTCGGCGGCTTCGAACACGCGGCGATGGTGGGCCTGTTGCTGGGCGGCGCGTCCCTGCGTACGCCGGTGATCCTGGACGGCGTCAGCGCGGGCGCCGCCGCCCTCGTGGCCCGCGCGATCGCACCGGAGGTCCTCGCGGCCTGCATCGCAGGCCACCGCAGCGCGGAACCGGGCCACGTGGCAGCCCTGAACAAACTCGGCCTGCGCCCCCTCGTCGACCTCGACCTCCGCCTGGGCGAGGGCACGGGCGCCCTGCTCGCGCTTCCCCTGGTCCAGAGCACGGCGAGGGCCATGCACGAGGTGGCGACCTTCGACTCGGCGGGCGTCACGGAGAAGTAGAAGCAGGGGACGGCGGTCCCGGGTTCCCGCGGCGGCCGGCCGGTCGTTGGTGGCTGTGGCTGTGGCTGTGGCTGTGGCTGTGGCTGTGGCTGTGGCTGTGGCTGTGGCCCGGCGGCCGGCGGCTGCGGGACGGCGGCGCCGGGTTCCTTGGCGGCCGACCGGTGCTTGTGGGCAGTCGCTCCTCCCCTCTGTCTCAAGGGCCCGGGGGACTCCCTCTGGCGGAACGGGTGGGCACAACCACCGACAGCCGCGCACCCGGTCACGCAGCCCAGCCACTGGACACCGGAACCGTCCCCAGCCCCCGCCCCGTAAAATCTGCACGTCAGGGCCACCGCACCGCCGCCGAAAGAGGAGCCGCACCTCATGGCCGAACACCCCGCCTACCCCGTAGGCCTCCGCCTCACCGGTCGCAAGGTGGTCGTCCTCGGCGGCGGCCAGGTGGCCCAGCGCCGCCTCCCCGCCCTCATCGCGGCAGGCGCCGACATCACCCTCGTGTCCCCGGAAGCCACCCCTTCCGTCGAGGCGATGGCGGACGCCGGCGAGATCACCTGGGCCAGGCGCCCTTACCAGGACGGCGACCTCGGCGAAGCCTGGTACGCGCTGATCGCGACCAGCGACCCCGCCGCCAACACCGCCGCCTCCGCCGAAGCGGAGCGCCACCGGGTCTGGTGCGTCCGCTCCGACGACGCCGACCAGGCCACCGCCTGGACCCCGGCGACCGGCCACAGCGAGGGCGTCACCGTCGCCGTCCTCACCACCGACGCGCGCGGCCGCGACCCCCGGCACACCGCCGCCATCAGGGACGCGGTCGTCGAGGGCCTGCGCGACGGCACCCTGGTCGCCCCCCACCACCGCACCCGGATCCCCGGCGTCGCCCTGGTGGGCGGCGGCCCCGGCGACCCCGACCTCATCACGGTCCGCGGCCGCCGCCTGCTCGCGGCCGCCGACGTCGTCATCGCCGACCGCCTCGGCCCCCGCGACCTCCTCGCCGAACTCCCGCCGCACGTCGAGGTGATCGACGCGGCGAAGATCCCGTACGGCCGCTACATGGCCCAGGAGGCCATCAACAACGCCCTGATCGAGCACGCCAAGCAGGGCAAGTCGGTCGTACGGCTGAAGGGTGGCGACCCCTACGTCTTCGGCCGGGGCATGGAGGAGGTCCAGGCGCTCGCCGAGGCCGGGATCCCCTGCACGGTCGTCCCCGGCATCTCCAGCTCGATCTCCGTACCGTCCGCCGCGGGCATCCCGGTCACCCACCGGGGCGTCGCACACGAGTTCACGGTGGTCAGCGGTCACGTCGCGCCGGACGACGAGCGCTCGCTGGCCGACTGGCCGTCCCTCGCCAAGCTCACCGGGACCCTCGTCGTCCTGATGGGCGTCGACAAGATAGGGAAGATCGCCGAGACCCTGGTCGCACACGGGAAGTCCCCGGACACGCCCGTCGCCCTGGTCCAGGAAGGCACGACGGCCGCTCAACGCCGGGTCGACGCGACCCTCGCCACGGTCGCCGAGGTCGTCCGCGCGGAGGAAGTGAAACCCCCGGCGGTCATCGTGATCGGCGAGGTCGTGACCGTGGGCCCGCGGACGGCGTCCTGAAGAGCACTGACGTAACCCCGGGTAACACAACTCCTTCCAGCCCGTTGGCACCACACCCAGGACAAGGCAGTATCACCCTGTGGCCGATCTCATCACCGTTGAGGATCCCGACGACCCGCGCCTGCGTGACTACACGGGCCTGACCGACGTCGAGTTGCGCCGCAAGCGCGAACCGGCCGAGGGCCTGTTCATCGCCGAGGGCGAGAAGGTCATCCGCAGGGCGAAGGACGCGGGTTACGAGATGCGTTCCATGCTGCTGTCCGCCAAGTGGGTCGACGTCATGCGCGACGTCATAGACGAACTCCCGGCCCCCGTCTACGCGGTCAGCCCGGAGCTCGCCGAGAAGGTCACCGGCTACCACGTGCATCGCGGCGCGCTCGCCTCCATGCAGCGCAAGCCGCTGCCGACGGCGGCCGAGTTGCTGCGCACCACCCGCCGGGTCGTCGTCATGGAGTCGGTCAACGACCACACCAACATCGGCGCGATCTTCCGCTCGGCGGCCGCCCTCGGCATGGACGCGGTGCTGCTGTCACCGGACTGCGCGGACCCGCTCTACCGGCGCAGCGTGAAGGTCTCGATGGGCGCGGTCTTCTCCGTGCCGTACGCCCGTCTCGACACCTGGCCCAAGGGGCTGGACTCGGTCCGCGAGGCCGGGTTCACGCTGCTCGCCCTCACTCCGGACGAGAAGGCCCGCAGCCTTGACGAGGCCGCCCCGCACCGGATGGACAGGGTCGCCCTGATGCTCGGCGCGGAGGGCGACGGCCTCTCCACCCAGGCCCTGGTCGCCGCCGACGAATGGGTGCGCATCCCGATGTCCCACGGCGTCGACTCCCTCAACGTGGGCGCGGCGGCCGCGGTCGCCTTCTACGCGGTGACCACCGGCCGCCCCGAGGCGTAGGACTGCCTACTCCTCGAGGGCCGTGGCCTTCGCCGGCACGACACCGGAACCGGGCACGCCCAGCCCGTGCGCGGGCCCGGAACAGCCCTGGGCCAGCGCGATCCCGAGCGCCACCAGCAGGGTCACCACGACGAACACGAAGAGCCGCTGGCGCAGCAACCGCGGATTGGCCGGACGCCGTCCGGTACCCGTGGGACGCGGCGCCGGACGCCCGGCACCGGCGCGCGACGCGGGCCGGCTCCCGGTTCCGTTCCCGGGCCGGGTGCCGTTGCCGCGCGGGGCGGGTGTGGGGCGCGAGCCGTTCGGCCGTGACGGCAGCCCGCCGGTCGGGCGCGGACCGCTGCCGCCGCGCGAGGGGGCGTTGCCCCGCATCGGCGCGCCCGACGCGCCCGACGAGGACCGCGGCCGGCGCTGGGTGCGCTGCGGATCCGGGTAGGTGTCGGTGAGCCGCCCGGTGGGCCGGTCCGCCTCCGCGGCACGCGGCGCGGGCGGCCGTGCGTCGGCCAGCCCCTGCGCCTCGCGTGCGGCGATCTCCTTCAGCCGGAGCGACAGCTGCAGCGTGCTCGGCCGCTCCTCCGGGTCCTTGGCCAGGCAGGCCCGCACCAGTGGCGCGAGCGCGTCCGGCACCCCGTGCAGCTGCGGCTCCTCGTGGACGACCCGGTAAAGCATCACCTCGGAACTGCCGTGCCCGAAGGGCGAGTCACCGGTCGAGGCGTAGGCGAGGGTCGCGCCGAGCGAGAAGACGTCCGTGGCGGGGGTGACGGCCGCTCCGCGTACCTGCTCGGGCGCGAGGAACCCGGGGGAGCCGACCGCCGTACCGACGTGGGTGAGGGTGGAGGCGCCGGTGGCCCAGGCGATGCCGAAGTCGATGATCCGCGGCCCCTTCGGGGACAGCAGGATGTTGGACGGTTTGAGGTCCCGGTGCACGACCCCGGCCTCGTGCACGGCGACCAGGCCCTCGGACAGCGCGGCGCCGACCGCCGCCGCGTCCGCCGCGCCCAGCGGGCCGTCGTCGGCTACCTTGTCGTGCAGCGAGGGGCCGGGTACGTACTGGGTGGCGAACCACGGCCGCTCGGCGTCGAGATCCGCCGCGACCAGCCGTGCCGTGCAACCGCCCCTGATCCGCCGGGCCGCCGAGACCTCACGGGCGAAACGGGAGCGGAACTCCTGGTCCTCGGCCAGATCGGGCCGGATCACCTTCAGCGCGACCCGCTGCCCTTTCTTGTCGGAGCCGAGGTAGACCACGCCCATGCCGCCGGCGCCGAGCCTTCTGTGAAGCCTGAACGAGCCGACGACGCGCGGGTCCTCGCGCCTCAGGCGCATCATCGCCATGTTCATCCCCGCTGCCCGGTCCGTTTGACGTGGCACAGCTTACGTTTACCGGGCCGCCCGTGCGCAGAGGCCGCGCCCTCTCGGCCCGATGGATTGTCAGTGTCGGGTGCGAGACTTGAGGAGTGCTCAGGAAGGTGCCGTTATTTGCTCCTTTGAGCACCCGTCTGCTCCAACAAGCCGTCACAGAAGGGGGATTGATGCTGTGAAGGGTGACCGCGTGGAGATAGTCGTGGACGCCGGCGACACGACCCGCACCTATGAGGTGGTGGCTACCAGGGCGGGGCGCCGGGTGGAGACAGCGGTACGGCGGGGGGTGGTGGAAGTGAGCGAAGTCACGAGAAACGGGACGGTCGTCAGGACCGCCCGCTTCATGGCGACCCGGGTCCTGGCTCTCGTCGAGCAGCCGGTGCCCCGCGAGGACAGCTCGGAAATACCGGGAAGGACCGGGCACCCCCTCCGGGAAGACCCCGAGGGGTAGGTGGAGACGCAGTACCCCGTCTCCACCCAGGGGAGTAGACCGCAGGTCACGGCTCATCCTCTCGGAGGCCCGCGATTCGATACGAGGGCATGACGTCCGCAAGACTCCACGCGCCTAGATTTGAGGTCAAGCGGCGGGTGCAGCACTCGTCCCCCGAGGTCAGACACCCGCCGCTGCCAACGACAACTGAGAACGGTCAGGAGAGGGACCATGGCCCTTACGGCACAGCGGACACACACCACCCGCCCCCGCCGACAGGGCCGTCGCCACCCGCTGGTGGCGACGCTGATGGCCCTTCCCCTGGCGGCCTTGCTCCTCCTCGTCTTCGACGGCTGGGAGACGGTGGCCACACAGGCGTCGTCCGTGGGAGTGATGCTGGGGCGCTGAGCGGCGACCCCAGGCCCGGAAGAGCGGTCCGGGCGGGGACATCCACCCATGAAACCCCGTGGGGACGGGGGTGCGGCGGACGGCAAAATGCCGGCGCAGCTGGGGAGCTGCGCCGGCATTGCTTTTTCCGCGGGGCCGCGGCGTTCGCTGTGCGCCCCGCGGCCCGGTGGGGCCGGCCGCGCCCACCGCGCTGAGCCGCGCATCGGCTCAGCCCCACGCCCCTCACGGGGCACCTCAGCCGTACGGGGCTCCCCTCAGCTGTCGGCAGCAGTGTCGGCTGCTCGGCTGATGGCAGTCGTGACGCTGGGGAGCTGAGGGTCCTCCGCGTGCGCGAAGCCAAGCGTGGGGCGCTGGGTTCCCCCTGGGGGAGCACCCCGCGAGCGCGGGTGAGCGGCATCCCGGTACCCAGGCTCCGACCCCGGCCCCGACCCGCTGTGAACCCCGGCCCGCCCCGCCCCCGTACCCTCACCGCAGCACAGCCGCACTTCCCGGGGGACCCCATGACCACAGACGTGACACCCCAGCTGACCGCCAGGATCAGAGCCGCCGCCCACCCCGACGCGGCCCCCTGTGCCTGCGCCACCACCACCCTCGCCCACCGTCCCGACACCACGGTCCTCCGGCACGCGGAAACCGTCGCCAAGGTCCACGCCCCCGGCACCGACCCCGCCGCCCTCACCCTCCGCCTGGCCACCGCCGCCCGTCTCCCCGACGTCTTCCTCCCGCCTCTCGCCCCGGCCCCCGCCGCCTTCGTCGACGACCGCCCGGTCACCCTCTGGCCGTACGGCGCCCCCGTGGACCCCGACGCCCCGGACGCCGCCCCCTGGGAAGCCGCCGCCACCCTCCTCGCCCGGCTCCACCGGACCCCGCCCGCTCCCGCGACACCGCCGATGCGCGGCCCCGCCAAGGCGGCCCACGCGATAGCCCGCCTCCGGAAAGCCCTGACCGGCGCGGGCTCCCACCCCGCCGCCCCGCCCGTCTTCCGTGCCTGGTCCGCCCTGCCCGCGTGGGCCCGCGCCGAGGCTCCCGTGCCCGGCCACCACCCCGGCACCCTCTGCCACGGCGACCTGCACCTCGGCCAGCTGGTCCGGTATCCGGCGCCGAACGGCCCCTGGCGGCTCATCGACGTCGACGATCTCGGCGTCGGCGCCCCTGCCTGGGACCTGGCCCGCCCCGCGTCCTGGTATGCCTGCGGCCTGCTTCCGCCCGACGCGTGGACCCGCTTCCTCACCGCCTACCGCGCGGCCGGCGGTCCGGCCGTGCCGGAGGACGGCGACCCGTGGCCCGCCCTGGACGTCCCGGCTCGCGCCCTCACCGTCCAGACCGGCGCCCGCTACCTCGCGAAGGCGATCGCGGCGAACCGCCCGCTGGACGAGGTCGAGCAGTCCCTGATCGACGCGTGTGCCCGGATGGCTCCGGAATGATCCTGGATTGATCCCGGACCGAACGCGGATCGAGGCCGGATCAAACCCGGAACGGTCCCGCCGCTCCCGAACGACCTCGGTCCCTGGGCGGTTGATCCACGATTTCCCGAAGTAAGGTGCAACCGACCGGGAACGGACGGAGTCTGTCCTGGGGGAAACGCGAAGCAGTTTTTACCGGCGAGGAGTTGAGCCGACCATGCAGTGTCCGAAGTGTCATGCGCCGATGCACACCTACAACCGCAACGGCGTCCAGATCGAGCAGTGCAGCGGCTGCCGGGGCATCTTCCTCGACTACGGCGAGCTGGAGGCGCTGACCCAGCTGGAGGCGCAGTGGTCCAAGCCCGCCCCGCCGGCTCCGCAGGCGTACCCGGCCCCGCCCGCGCCTGCCTGGGGCGCCCCGCACGGTGGCGGTCACCACGGCGGAGGCCACGGCGGACATTATGGCGGCCACGGTCACGGCCACAAGAGCTGGGCGCACATGCTCTTCTCCAGCTGACCGCACGAAGAAGCCCCGGCCGTGTGGAACGGCCGGGGCTCTTTGCTGTGTGGACGATACTGGGATTGAACCAGTGACCTCTTCCGTGTCAGGGAAGCGCTCTCCCGCTGAGCTAATCGTCCTCGGGGCCGCGATCCGGGGATCACGGGCACTGCGTGCGCGATACTGGGATTGAACCAGTGACCTCTTCCGTGTCAGGGAAGCGCTCTCCCGCTGAGCTAATCGCGCGGGGTAGATCTCCGGTCTGCCGACCAAGATCCAGTGGACGATACTGGGATTGAACCAGTGACCTCTTCCGTGTCAGGGAAGCGCTCTCCCGCTGAGCTAATCGTCCTTGGAGGTGGAGACGGGATTTGAACCCGTGTAGACGGCTTTGCAGGCCGTTGCCTCGCCTCTCGGCCACTCCACCAGGAGTGTAGGGGATCTGGACGACCCCTAGGTTCCTTCGAGCGGACGACGAGGCTCGAACTCGCGACCTCAACCTTGGCAAGGTTGCGCTCTACCAACTGAGCTACGTCCGCCTGTCGTTTCGGACCGCTCTCGCGGCCCGGCGACGTGTTGAACTCTAGCGGATTCCCGGGCCAGCACAAAAACGCGTTTGCGCAGCGTGCTGCGCCTGGCCCGGCGGATGACGTGGTCAGGGCACCCTTGACGACATGCCCGGGTCACCCCCAGGACACCCGCCATAGACTCGACGACGTGCTCCATCACCCTCCTCTCGCCCGGTTCGGCGGCCGCGTCGCCACCGGCCTGCTCGACGTCACCAGCGATCCCGCGGCCCTCGACTCCTCCGGTTTCTGGGCCGTCTGCGCGGATTTCGAGGGCCACCTGACCTGCGCCCGCTTCGGTGACGTACGGGAGGAGCCGGTGCCCGCGCCGGTGCCGGGGCAGTGGCGCGGGCCGGCGGCCGCTGACTGGAGGTCGTCCCTCGACCGCGCCGCGTACACGTCCGCGGTGCGGCGGATCCGCACGCACATCGCGGCCGGCGAGGTCTACCAGGCCAACCTCTGCCGCGTGCTGTCCGCGCCGGTCGCCCCGGACGCCGACGTGGACGCCCTGACCGCCCTGCTGGCCCGCGGCAACCCGGCGCCGTATGCCGGAACGATTCGCCTGCCGGAGCACAAGGTGGAGATAGCCACCGCCTCGCCCGAACTGTTCCTGCGCCGGAGGGGGCGGACCGTCGAGAGCGGGCCCATCAAGGGCACCGGCCGCACCGAGGCGGACCTCCTGGAGAAGGACTACGCCGAGAACGTGATGATCGTGGACCTGGTCCGCAACGACGTCGGGCGGGTCTGCGCCACCGGCACCGTGACCGTCCCCGACCTGTGCGCCGTGGAGAAACACCCGGGGCTGGTCCATCTCGTCTCCACGGTCCGGGGCGAGCTGGACGCGGACGCCGGCTGGCCCGAACTGCTCGCCGCGGCCTTCCCGCCCGGTTCCGTCACCGGTGCGCCGAAGTCCAGCGCCCTGCGGATCATCGAGGCCCTGGAGACCACGCCGCGCGGCCCGTACTGCGGCGGCATCGGCTGGGTGGACGCGGACCGGGGGACCGGCGAGCTGGCCGTGGGCATCCGCACCTTCTGGATCGACCGGGACGCGGGCGCGCTCCGGTTCGGTACCGGGGCCGGGATCACCTGGGGTTCCGACCCCGAGGGCGAATGGCGGGAGACCGAGCTGAAGGCCGCCCGGCTGCTCGCGGTAGCGTCGGGCAGGTACGACGTGAACGGAGGGGTCTGAGTTGAAGATCTGGCTGGACGGCGGACTGCGGGACGTGGAGTCCGCGCGTGTCTCCGTCTTCGACCACGGGCTGACCGTGGGGGACGGCATTTTCGAGACGGTGAAGGCGACCGGGGGCCGGCCCTTCGCGCTCACCCGGCACCTCGACCGGCTGACCCGTTCCGCCCGGGGCCTCGGCCTGCCCGACCCCGACCACGACGAGGTCCGCCGGGCCTGCGAGGCGGTCCTCGCGGCCAACCCGATGCCGCTGGGCCGGCTGCGCATCACCTACACCGGCGGCCACGGCCCCCTCGGCTCCGACCGCGGAGACCGCGGCCCGACCCTCGTGGTCGCCCTGGGCGAGACCGGCCGCCGCGCCGACTCCACGGCCGTGATCACGGTCCCCTGGACCCGCAACGAGCGCGGCGCGCTCACCGGCCTGAAGACCACCTCGTACGCCGAGAACGTCGTCGCCCTGGCGCGCGCCCACCAACACGGCGCGTCGGAGGCCCTGTTCGCCAACACCGTCGGGCAGCTCTGCGAGGGCACCGGCTCCAACGTCTTCGTCGTCCTCGACGGCGAGATCCACACCCCGCCGGTCGCCTCCGGCTGCCTGGCCGGCATCACCCGCGCCCTGACCGTCGAGTGGACCGGCGCCCGGGAGTCCGATCTGCCCCTGGACGTCCTGGAACGGGCCGACGAGATCTTCCTCACCTCCACCCTGCGCGACATCCAGGCCGTGCACCGTGTCGACGACCGTGAACTCCCCGGCGCTCCCGGCCCGGTGACCGCCAAGGCCATGCGCATCTTCGACGAGCGGTCGGGCGAGGACCTGGACCCCTGAGAGCCCTGCCCGGCCGGCCGATTCGGGCGGGCCTTGGCCGAGTCCTTGGTCGGGCCGGATCCTTGGTCGGGTTGTCGTCCGGCATCGTCGGGCTGACGTCCGGCTCTGTTCCCCCTGACGTCCGGGCCTTATCGGGCTGACCTGGCCTTATCGGGCCTTATCGGGCTGACGTCCGGGCTTTATTGGGCTGACGCCCGAGGCCCCGGGCGGGTAGAACACCCCTGATGACCACGACCCTGCGGCCGACCGAGCCGCTCCAGCACGGCGCCGACGGAGCACTGTCCCGCCGCTTCCAGGTGTGCGTGAACAGCAGACCCGTCGGCACCCTCCACCTCGGCACCTCACAGGCCTTCGGCCGTCTGGGTGCCCGCATCATCGACCTGCGGATCGAGGAGCCCGACCGCCGCAGAGGGCGAGCCACGGTGGCCGCGCTCGCCGCGGAGGAGGTGGCGCGTGGCTGGGGCTGCCGGCAGATCGAGGTGGAAGTGCCTGCCGCCGTCGAACCCGCCCTGCACCTCGTGGAGGCACTCGGGTACGTCTTGCGCAACCGCGGTATGCAGAAGCCGCTCGGCGACACCCCGCCTGTGCTGCCGAAGGGCAGTCGGGCCCGTGACCTGACCGAGGCCGAGTACGAGGGGTGGCTCGCGCACGCCTCCGAGGAGTACGCGCGCACGTGGAACGAGCGGGGCGTGCCCGAGGCCGAGGCACGGGAGAAGTCACGGCGCGACCACGCGCGGCTGTTGCCGCAGGGCCTCGCCACGGAGGGTGTGCGGCTCAGCGTCCTCGAACACGAAGGGAAGCGCGTCGGCATCCTGTGGCTGGGCGTCCGGGCGGACGGCGTGTGGGTGTACCGGGTCGAAACCGACGCGGCCCACCGCGGACAGGGGCACGGCCGCACCCTCATGCTGCTGGCGGAGGCACAGACGATCGCCGCCGGAGAGCACGTCCTGTGCCTCAACGTGTTCGCCGGCAACACCCCGGCCGAGCGGCTCTACGAGTCGCTGGGGTACGTCGTCCGCTCCTACTCCTTCTACAAAGACCTGATCTGAGGGGCGGGGGCCAGGGACCGGGGCGGTCACCCCCGCCCGGCCAGCAGCCGGTCCGCGATCTGCTCCACGCGCTCCCGCAGCCCCTCCTGGCTCTTGCCGCCGTCGAGGCGCTCGCCGCCGATGACATAGGTCGGGGTGCCGGTCACGCCGATGGCCTTGCCCTCGGCCTGGTCGGCGTCCACGATCAGGATGTGCCGGCCGTCGATCAGCGCGGTGTCGAACTCTTCGGCGTCCAGGCCCAGTTCACCGGCCACCTCGACCAGGAACGGCTCGCCCCCGCGGTCCAGCTCCTCGACCCGGCCGAGGACCGCTTCGACGTACTCCCAGCCCTTCCCCTGCTCCAGAGCCTCCTCGGCGGCCTGCGCGGCGGCGAACGCGTGCTTGTGCTTCTCCAGCGGGAAGTGCCGCAGCCGCAGCTCCAGCCGGTCGCCGTACCGGGCACGCAGGGCACGGAGATCGTCCAGCGCCCTGCGGCAGTCGGGACACTGCAGTTCACACCAGACGTCGAGAACCAGGGCGCCGGTGTGCACGGAGGAGTCGTTCATGCCGCCCAGTCTTCCAGCCCGTGCTCCATGGACCCAATCGAGCCGACGGCCGCCGGCCGGCACCGGACACGGCTGGTGCCCGGCTGCCGGGGAGGTGTGGTGGCCGCCGGCAGGCACCGGCCGGAGTCGCGGTGGCTGTGGTCGTAGCTCGTACCTGGGGTGGAGGTGACCCGGAGAGGACCCCGAGATGCCCCTGATTGTCGGACCTGGGCATGGATCGCGCGGGCTGGGCGGTGCAGGATGGAAGAGGCGGAGCAGCGCGCGCACGCCGCCCCCGCCCCGCCCGCCCGACGCAGCCCGCAGGAGGACCGGATGATCGCCGAGACAGTCTGCTCCGCCGTGTCCGTGGCGGGCCTGGGCATCGCCGTGGTCACCGCCTATCGCAAGCGGTACCTGGCGGCGGCCCGGCTCGCCGCCTACTCCCTGGTCCCCATCGGCCTGGTCATGACGGGCGTGGTCGGCTGGCTCGCCGACACCGCCCTCAGCCCCACCGCCTGGGCGGGCTTCGGCGTGCTCGGCGCGGCCTGGGCCCTCTTCTCGGCCACCCGCGCCGTGGAGCGCCGGCGCGGCGGCACCCGTGGCACCCGGGCCGAGCGCAAGGCGGCTGCCCGGGGCGCACAGCGCGACGCCGTCGCCCCCACCGCCTCGGCACCGTCCCTGAGCCCCGCCACCCGCCCGGCGGCCGGGCCCGCGGCGGCCCCCAGGAGCACCGGCTCGGACGACGACTTCGGTGACATCGAGGCCATCCTCAAGAAGCACGGGATATGACACTCGCCGGCGGTGGGTGCGGCGCTGCTCAGCCGGGTCGCGACCGCATGCATATGACAATCACATGAGGCATTGAAACGACACAGTGCGTCCGTGGTGTGCGCCGAAGTGTTCAGAGGGTGAGCGGAAGCGAAACGGACATCGCGGAATTCAACGAACTCCAGCCCATTCCGGGCGTGTTGATCGCGTGGCGGGTGCCTGCTGGGACATCATCGCCGCGAGATGCTGGACACGAAACAGAGCGAGGCCGCGCCGTCGAAGGACGAGCCCCGCGGGTGCCTCTTCGCCCTTTCCCAGCCACCGCTGATGATCTTCCTAGCGGTGATCGGGTGTCTGCTCCTCATGGCTGCGCTGCACGACCTGCTGTGGCTGTGAGCCGTACCCGCCAGTCCCGGCGTCACCCGCCGGGACCGGCGTCGGCATCGACGCCCGGTACTCCCGGGGTCAGCCCGCAGCCTCCTTGCGGCGCGCCCGGTACGCGGCGACATGCAGACGGTTTCCGCAGGTCCTGCTGTCGCAGTACCGACGTGAACGGTTACGGGAGAGGTCGACGAAGGCGCGCCGGCAGTCCGGGGCCTCGCAGCGCCGCAGTCGCTCCTGCTCCCCGGCGACGACGAAGAACGCGAGCGCCATCCCGCAGTCGGCGGCGAGATGGTCGGCCACCGAGGCGCCGGGCGCGAAGTAGTGCACATGCCAGTCATAGCCGTCGTGATCCGTGAGGCGGGGGGTGGTGCCCGCCGCGGCGACCAGCTCGTTGATCATCCCGGCCGCGGTCCGGGCATCCGGAGCGGCGAAGATCCCCGCGAACCGTCCGCGGACCTTGCGCACTGCCGAAAGATCGAACTCCGACAGCACACCCACATCGCTGATGTCGTGGTTTCGTACGAAATCCTGGAGAGCCGCGACATCGGCCAGTCCGTCCGCCGCCGTGTCGTCCTCCGGTGCGGTGTTCACCAGATCCACCACGGCGTCGAGAGAACACCGGGTGTCGTGGGTGATCAGCACGTTTCGCTCCCTGGCCTGAGGGTCGGGCGGGCGCCCGCCGATGGTGGCCGATGGTAGCGACATACGGCGGCCCCGTACCGTCCCCTGTCCCTCTCGGGACTGTCCGGTAGAACGCTCGCCGCCCGGCGGCGGTTCCCCGGGCGTGCGGACACACCGGAGCCGCCCCGTGACCGAACACGGTGGCGGCGCCGGTGCTGCCGTTATGCGGTTGTCTTGGCCCGAGCCGTCTCCCCGAGTGGACGGCGCCGGGCGGCTTTCAGGGGCCGCGCCCTAGCTCTCCGCCAGAATGTGGGAGAGCTCCTGATCGAGATCGAAGTGCCGGTGTTCCGTGCCGGGCGGCACGGCGGCGTCTGTTCGCTTCAGGAAGGATTCCAGGGCTCGCGCGGGGGCTTCGAGCAGGGCTTCCCCTTCCGGAGAGCTCAGGGCGATGCACACGACGCCCTGACCGTGGCTGCGGGACGGCCAGACGCGGACGTCGCCGGTGCCCGTGGGGCGGTGCAGTCCCTCGGCGAGTAGGTCGCGGGCGAACACCCACTCGACGGTCTCCTCGGCTCCGGTGTGGAAGGTGGCGTGCACGGCGTAGGGGTCGGCCGTGTCGTACCGCAGGCCTGCGGGGACAGGCAGGGAGGACTCGCTCGACACAACGAGGCGCAGGTGCAGCTCGCAGCTGACCGTGGTGTTCATAAGCGCCAGGGCCTTTCGCTCAGTGTGCGCTCGGGGATTCGCACGTCGGCGAAATCGACATGCCACCTACGGTGCCGTTGTAAACCCCTCTGAGTGTTTTGCGTGTGTTTACGTAACTCTTCTGGCCGAGAAGCTGGACGCGATCTACGACCATTCCAGTGACCGGAATCACTCAGGTAGGGTTTGTTCGTATGAATACGGGGAGTAACGAACCGGGCGAGGTCGCTGTGGCCTCGGACGGGAGCGAGGTGGACGGGACGACGACGGACCGGGCACGTGACGAGCGGGGGCTCGGATCGCGGGCGCCCGAGTTCATCAAGGCGCGCCGGGTGCTGCACCTGAGCTGGCAGGCCGGGGTCTTCGCGGTGGGTCTGGCGATCGTGGGCGTGGGCATCGTCCTGCTGCCGTTGCCCGGACCGGGCTGGGTGATCATCTTCGCCGGCATGGCGGTCTGGGCGACCGAGTTCGTCTGGGCCCAGCTGGTGCTGCGCTGGACGAAGCGCAAGGTCACGGAGGCGGCTCAGAAGGCGCTCGACCCCAAGGTGCGCCGCCGTAACATCGCGCTCACGACGATCGGCCTGGTGGTCGTGGGTGCCGGGGTCGGGATCTACGTCTCCAGATTCGGGATCGTGATGCCCTGGAGGATCGAGGAGTGATCCGGCCGCCGGCCACAGGCCCCCGGCGACTGGTCGGGGGCACCCCCTGACATGGGGTAATCTTCTTCCTGTGCCCGGGCGATTAGCTCAGTGGGAGAGCGCTTCGTTCACACCGAAGAGGTCACTGGTTCGAACCCAGTATCGCCCACCCGGAACCACGGCCCACCTGCGAGAGAGCAGGTGGGCCGTGGTCGTTCCCGGCCCTTGGGTGGAGCTACGGCGGCCAAGGTTGCATCGTGCGGCGCGGCTGTCGCGTGGAGGCGCGGAGGGGGCGGCGAGGGGGCGGCGAGGCGGCGACGCGGCTCCTTGGCGGGGCGCCGGAACCTGAACGCGAGGGGCGCGGCCAGGGGTCTGCGGGCGTGCGATCGCCTTCGGTCGGCAGGTGGCCGCTGCCTGCGGGTTCCTCCGGCACGGACGTTTCCGGACCGGGGACCGTACCCCGGAGCCGGCCCTGCTCGCCGACCGGCGTCCCGCCGCAGTGGTCGGAGGCGTGCGCGGCGAGTCCCACGCCACGCACCTGCGCGGCTACGCTCCGCACCCCGCGGCCGCCATGGCTCTACGCCCAAGCCCCCCGCCACGCACCTGCGCGCCCACGCTTCGCACCCCGCGGCCGCCATGGCTCTACGCCCAAGCCCCACGCTCCGCGCCCCGGCGGAGCCGCGGCGACCGCACCTCGGGCGGCCCGCCATCCTCCTCACCCCTCCGTCGGCCGGAGTGTCCACCCGAAGCGCCTCGTCCGCCCCTCGCCGCCCCACCCATTCATCGAAGCCAACCCGTAACACCCGCCCCCCGCAAGCCACTTCACGTTCGACCCCCCGACCGTGCGCCGCTCACCTGCGGTGTCACCCACCCAGTGCCCCCGCACCCTCCCGGCCGCGCCCGACCCCGCCCACCCCGCCCCCAAGAAATTCCTGTCCGAATCATTGACGCCTCACCGGCCCCTCCGTAACTTGTGCCAGCAAGCGCTTACTTGAAACGATTCATGCAGGCGTCGGCGACGCTGCGGGGAGGGGCCTGACTGTGGGAACCGGCAGGAATGTGGAGAGGCGCACCATCCTGAAGGCGGCCGGCGCCTCGGCGGCCGCGGTCGGGCTCGCCGCGACGGCCGGGTGCGGCGGCAGCGGTGCCGGGGACGGAACGGTGACGATCCGTTACTCCTGGTGGGGTGCGGAGGAACGCGCACAGAAGATCAACAAGACCATCGCGCTCTTTGAGAAGAAGTACCCGAAGATCAAGGTCAAGACCGACTTTCAGACGTACGCGTCCTTCTGGGAGAAGTTCCAGACGCAGGCCGCCGGCGGAAATCCCCCGGACGTTTTCCAAAACGCCGTCACCTTTCTCCGGAAGTACGACAAGCGAGGAATTCTCCTCGATCTCAAGTCACAGGTCGAGGCGGGAAATCTGAGCCTGGATCACTTCCGGGCCGGGGTGACGAAGGTCGGCGAGGTCGACGGGAAGCAGCTCGGAGTCCCCGTCGGCTCCAACACCATGGCGCTGGTCATCGACAAGAAGGTCTTCGAGAAAGCCGGCGTCGAGCCGCACGCGGGCTGGACCTGGGACGACTACTTCAAGGCCCTGAAGACCATCCACGACAGGACGAAGGTCGCGGGGGACACCGGCTACTTCAGCATCATGTACCTGTACGACCTCTACCTCCGCCAGAACGGCAAGGCGTTCTACACCGACGACGGACTCGGCTTCGACAAGGCCGACCTGACGGAGTGGTGGACCGACGGCTACAACCGGGTCAAGGCCGGCATCGTCACCGACCCGAAGGTCGTGGCCCAGGACTTCCCCAAGTCCTCCCTCTCCGCCGGCCACGGCGCTTCCGAGTTCACCTGGGACAACTTCACCGTCCGCTACTCCGCCGAGGGCGACAGCACCTACGGCCTCGCCCCGATCCCGACCATGGACGGCAAGCACACCGGGCAGTACCTCGCCTCCCTGATGCTGAGCGCCTCCGCCCGCACTGCCCACCCCAAGGAAGTCGCCCAGTTCATCGACTTCATGGTCCACGACCCCGAGGTCGGCAAGATCATGGGCTACGACCGGGGCATCCTCGCCAGCACCGAGCAGTACTCGGCGTACCGGCCGACGGACGCGGTGAACAAGGAGATCGCGCAGTACGAGGACGACACCGCCAAGGCCGGCGTCCTGGGCACGATCACCCCGCACCCCTCCGGTGCCGACACCATCGAGGCCGCCTTCCTGCGCATCGGCGGCGACCTCGGCCAGGGCAAGACCAAGGTCGCGGACGCGGTGAAGCAGTTCTTCACCGAGTCCGAGGCCGCCTTCCAGGCCTGATGGGACCCGCCGTGACGCTCGTCAAGGACTCCCCGCCCGCTGCCCGCAAGCCGCGCTCGGCCGTCTCCGCCACCACGGGGCGGCGGCCGGGCCGCCGGCGCGAGAACCTCGCCGGCTACCTCTTCATGTCCCCGTGGATCGCGGGCTTCCTGCTGCTGACCGCGGGCCCGATGGCCGCCTCGCTCTACTTCGCGTTCACCGACTACAACCTCTTCAACACCCCGAAGTGGGTCGGGTTCGACAACTTCACCAAGATGTTCCACGACCCCCGCTGGCAGAAGTCGGTGGAGGTGACCGCGAAGTACGTGGTCATCGGCACCCCGCTGAAGCTGCTGCTCGCCCTCGGGGTGGCGATGCTCCTCGCTCAGAGCCGGCGCGGCCAGGCCTTCTACCGGGCCGCCTTCTACGCCCCCTCGCTCATCGGCGCCAGCGTCTCGGTCGGCTTCGTCTGGCGGTCGCTGTTCTCCGACGGCGCGATCGTGGACCGTACCCAGTCCGTCTTCGGCTGGCACGTCGGCGGCTGGGTCGGCAACGCCGACTGGGTGCTGTACTGCCTGGTCGCGCTGACCGTCTGGCAGTTCGGCGCGCCCATGGTCATCTTCCTGGCGGGCCTGAAGCAGGTACCGAGGGAACTCTACGAGGCGGCCGAGATGGACGGCGCCGGGCCGCTGCGCAGGTTCTGGAACATCACCCTGCCGATGATCTCCCCGGTGCTGTTCTTCAACGTGCTGCTGGAGACCATCCACTCCTTCCAGATCTTCGGGTCGGCCTACGTCGTCTCCAACGGCACCTGCGGACCGGCCGACGCCACCCTCGTCTACACCTGTTACCTGTACGAGCAGGGCTTCAAGAACGCCCAGATGGGCTTCGCCGCCGCGATGGCCTGGATGCTGCTGCTGGCCGTGGCCCTGGTGACGGCCGTCCTCTTCTGGTCCCAGAAGAAGTGGGTGCACTACGAGGAGGGCGCCCGATGAGCGCGGCCACCACCGAACCGACGCTCGCGACCAGGGCCGAGCAGCCCTTGCCGAGCCGCCGCCGGACCGGCTCCCTCGGCTGGCATCTCGGCGCCCTGCTGATCCTCGCGGTCATCCTCTATCCGGTGGTCTGGGTGATCGGTGCCTCGTTCAAGCCCAGCAAGGACATCATCAACAGCCTCCAGCTGGTCCCGTCCCACCCGATCCTTTCCAACTTCAAGGGCCTCGCCGACGGCATAGCGGACATCAGCATCTGGACGTTCTTCCAGAACTCCCTCTTCTACGCCGTCGGCGCCGTCGTCGGCGTGCTGATCTCCTGCTCGCTCACCGCCTACGCCTTCGCCCGCATCCGGTTCGCCGGCCGCAACCTGCTCTTCTCCCTGATGATCGGCACCCTGCTGCTGCCGTACCACGTGCTGCTGATCCCGCAGTACGTGATGTTCCAGAAGCTGGGCTGGATCAACACCTACACCCCGCTGCTGATCGGGAAGTACCTCGCCACCGAGGCGTTCTTCGTCTTCCTGATGGTGCAGTTCATGCGGAACCTGCCCCGGGAGCTCGACGAGGCGGCCCGGCTCGACGGCTGCGGGCACTTCCGCATCTACTGGTCGATCGTGCTGCCGCTGTGCCGGCCGGCCCTGATCACCAGCGCGATCTTCACCTTCATCAACGCCTGGAACGACTTCATGGGCCCGCTGATCTACCTCAACGAGCCCGGCAAGTACACGGTCTCGCTGGGCCTGATGATGTTCCGCGACTCCGACGGCGTGGCGGCCAACTACGGCGGGATGATCGCCATGTCACTGGTGGCGCTGCTGCCCGTGCTGCTGTTCTTCCTCGCCTTCCAGCGCTACCTGATCGACGGAATGGCGACCTCCGGACTGAAGGGCTGATGACGTCGTGGCCGACGTGCGCGCAAAACCCTCCGTCTTCTCGGAGAGGTTCGGCGTCTTCGCCGAGTGTCTGCTCACCGGCGTGTGGATCGCCGTCGCCTCCCTGGGAGTCGTCACCTGTCCGGCCGCCTTCGCCGCCGGCGCCCGGCATCTGCGCCGCCGTACCGGTCAGGTGGGCGGCGGCTGGCGGGAGTTCGTGAGCGACTTCCGGGCCGCTCTGCCCGGCGGGTGGGCCGTCGGGCTCGCCGGCTGGGGCGCGGTCGCCGCCGCCTGGGTGGACGTCCAGGCCGTGCGGGCCGGGCTGCCCGGGGGACCGCTCGTCGGGGCCGTGGGTCTGTTCGCGGTGATCGGTCTCGCGGTGGCGGTACTGCGGGCGGCGGCCGTCTGGGCGCCCGGCGACCGCTGGCGCACCCTGCTCGCGGCGGCCGGCCGGCGTACCGTCCTCGACCCCGGTGGATCCTTCCTGCTCGTCGGGGGAGCGGTCCTCGTCGTCTGTTCCGCTCTG
This sequence comes from Streptomyces shenzhenensis, assembly GCF_021462265.1. Lineage (GTDB taxonomy): Bacteria > Actinomycetota > Actinomycetes > Streptomycetales > Streptomycetaceae > Streptomyces > Streptomyces shenzhenensis. The sequence goes on from NZ_JAJONF010000001.1 coordinate 345,989, forward strand.
CTCATCGCGCCGCTGGCGGTGCCCGTGCTGGGCGCCCTCGCGGCGGCGGCCGTCGCCGTGGAGGAGCGTCACCGGCTCCGCCACGGCTGACCGGCCCGGCACCAGGGTCGGCGCCCCGGCGCCGCACCCCTCTCTGTCATGCCCCTGACCATCCCGGGGCCATGACCGTCCCCGCACTCGCACGGAAAGGAAAGGCGGACCATGTCTCCCATCCCCCGCAGGTCCCTCCTCAAGGCGGCCGCGGTCGCCGGCGCCGCCGCCCAGTTCAGCTGGGCGCTGGGCGCCAAGGACGCGCAGGCGGCGCCCCGGCCCAAGGCCGCCGACGCGGACCCGGTGACCCTGGACTGGCTGGAGGACGGCGGCCTGGGCGCCGCGCCCGGCTCGACCGTCGGCGTGCCCTGGCCGATGGGCGCGTTCCAGGAGGACCAGACCTTCGCGCTGACCGACGCGGATGGCAAGGCCGTGGCCGTCCAGTCCTGGCCGATCGCCTACTGGCCCGACGGCTCCCTCAAGTGGACCGCCCACGCGGTCAGTTCCGGCAACGGCAAGCTCACCCTCGCGGCGGGCGAACCGGCCGCCCCCGCTCAGCAGGTCACCGTCGACAAGAGCGGCGGCACGATCGACGTCTCCACGGGCGTGATCACCGTGCGGATCGGCAAGAACGGCTCGGCGATCGTCAAGTCCGTCACCCGGGGCTCCACCGAGATCGCCAGGAACGGGCGGCTGGTCCTCATCCGCCAGCCCGAGATCGAGGACGAGGACCAGGGCACGGTCAGGACCGAGCGCTTCGACGGCGCGATCGACTCCGTCACCGTGGAGCAGGAGGGCCCCGTCCGGGCCGTCGTCCGCGTCGACGGCAAGCACCGCAAGGGCAGCCGCGGTTGGCTGCCGTTCTCGATCCGCCTCTACTTCTACGCGGGCGCCGACTCCTTCCGGATGGTCCACACCATCACCTACGACGGCACCCAGGAGCCGGGCAGGGCGAGCGGCGACTTCGTCCGCGGGCTGGGCGTGCGCTTCACCGTCCCGATGCGCGACGAGGCGTACGACCGGCATGTGCGGATCGGCGGCGAGGGAACGGGCCTGCTGCGAGAGGCCGTTCAGGGCATCACGGGCCTGCGCCGCGACCCGGGCGCGGCCGTCCAGGCGGCCCAGTACGCGGGGCAGAAGCTCCCCGACCCGGCCACCTGGGACCAGCGTGTCACCACCCGCCTCCAGTACGTCCCGCACTGGGGCGACTACACCCTCGCCCAGCTCTCCGCCGACGGCTTCACCCTGCGCAAGCGGACCAAGAAGGGGTACGGCTGGATCGCGGCCGGCGGCGGCAGGCGGGCCTCCGGGTTCGGTTACGTCGGCGGGGCGAGCGGCGGGTTCTCCTTCGGCCTGCGCGACTTCTGGGAGAAGTTCCCGGCACAGCTCGACATCCGCGACGCCCACACCGGCGCCGCCGAGGTCACCCTCTGGCTCTGGTCCCCCGAGGCCCAGCCGATGGACCTGCGCTTCTACCACGACGGCATGGGCCAGGACACCTACGCCGAGCAGCTCGAAGGCCTCAACATCACCTACGAGGACTACGAGCCCGAGTTCGGCACGCCGTACGGCATCGCCCGTACCTCCGAACTCCTCTTCTGGGCCAACGAGTCGACCCCTTCGGCTCAGACGCTGGCCGAACAGGCCGCGGCCGTACGGATGCTGCCGCAGCTCACCACCCCGCCCGGACAGCTCGTCAAGGCCAAGGTCTTCGGCCCCGGCCTCTACTCCGAGCCCGACCGCTCCACCGCCGCCAAGGCGAAGATCGAGGACCACCTCGACTTCCTCTTCACCTACTACAAGGACCAGGTGGAGCAACGCCGTTGGTACGGCTTCTGGGACTACGGCGACTTCATGCACACCTATGACACCGTGCGCCACCAGTGGCGGTACGACATCGGCGGCTACGCCTGGGACAACTCGGAGCTCTCGCCCGACCTGTGGCTCTGGTACGCGTACCTGAGAAGCGGCCGCGCGGACATCTTCCGGTTCGCCGAGGCGCTCACCCGGCACACCGGCGAGGTCGACGTCTACCATCTCGGCCAGTGGGCCGGCCTCGGCACCCGGCACGGCGTCCAGCACTACGCGGACAGCGCCAAACAGCAGCGCATCTCCAACACCACCTACCGGCGCTTCTACTACTTCCTCACCGCCGACGAACGCGTCGGCGACCTCATGGCCGCCAACGTCGACTCCGACGAGACCTTCCTCGTCCTGGACCCGCTCCGCAAGGTCCGCACCGATCCCTACACCCCCGACCGGCATGCCCTCTCCATCGGCTTCGGCACCGACTGGAGCGGCCTGGTGTCGGCCTGGCTGACCGAGTGGGAGCGCAAGGGCCCCAAGTGGGAGAAGGCCAAGGCCCGCGTCCTGTCGACCATGGAGGGCATCGCGGCTCAGCCCAACGGCTTCGTCCAGGGCAGCGGCCTCTACGACCTCGACACCGGCAGGTTCGCGACCGCCACCACCGCGGTGGTCTCCGTCTCCCACCTCTCGGCGGTCTTCGGTCTCAACGAACTCTGCGCCGAACTCATCCACCTGATCGACATGCCGAAGTTCAAGGAGGCGTACCTCGACTACTGCCGCTACTTCAACGCCACCAAGGCGGAGCAGGCGGCCCGCTACGGCTCGAACTTCGGCACCCTGCTGCTCTTCCAGGGCCACTCGCGCCTCGACGCGTACGCCGCCGTACAGACCGGCGACGCGACGCTCGCCCAGCGCGCGTGGACGAAGTTCTACAACTCCGACGGCTACACGGAGTCCTCACCGTGGCGGACCGAGCCGCTCTCCGGCCCGGTCACGCTGGTGGCGGGCAGCGAGGCGAGCTGGGTGTCCTCCAACGACACCGCGCTGTACGGGCTCGCGGCCATCGAGAACCTGGCGCTGCTCGGCGACAAGATGCCGTCATAGGAAGGCGGGGGAGCGCCGCCACACGGGCGGCGGCGCTCCTGCCGTCGAGTGTGGTCCAGGTCACTTGGGGCAGCCATGAGTACGCGTACTCGGATCGCCCGCCCGGAAAGACTCCGCCCATGGACTGGACCCACTACCGTTTCCGAAGCCTGTGGCCCCTGCCGGTGCCCCGCACCGCCGTCTTCGCCGCGCTGGAGCGGGTCGAGGACTATCCGCGCTGGTGGCCGCAGGTGCGCTCGGTGAGCCGGCTGAACGACACCACCGGCGTCCTCACCATCCGCTCGGCCCTGCCGTACGACCTCACGTTCACCGCGCGCGAGACGCGACACGACCCGGACGCGGGGGTCCTGGAGGTCGCGATGACCGGTGACATCGAGGGCTGGTCCCGCTGGACGATCACCACCACCGGCACCGGCACCCTCGCCCGCTACGACCAGGCCGTCGACGTGCACAAGGCGCTGCTGCGCCGACTCGCCGTCCCCGGACGGCCGTTCTTCCGTGTCAATCACCGGCTGATGATGCGGGCGGGACGGCGCGGACTGCTCAGGCACCTTGGAGTGGTTTGAACGAGACCCGCCGGTACCTGTATCGTTCTCTGCGTTCCCGGGCGATTAGCTCAGTGGGAGAGCGCTTCGTTCACACCGAAGAGGTCACTGGTTCGAACCCAGTATCGCCCACCATAAGAAGTTCATTGGAACCCGTTACCTTCCAGGGGCCGTCCGCCAGGGCGGCCCCTGTTTGGTGCCTGGCAGCGCCCGCCCCCACCTGGGGAGGGCGCTGTGTGCGTTTGGGGGCACGCACGGCGGCATGGGGGCTACCGGGGGCCGCTGGGCCGTCTGTGGGCTTGGGGCCACTGTTCTGGGCCACGTGCAGGGTGTCGAACGGCTCCTTGAGCTGGTGACCAACCCGCAGCTCGCCGTCCGGTCCCTCATGGATGTACAGGGACTCGAAGAGAGCCTGGTTCAGCTGGCGGCGCTGCTGGTCGTCGCAGCGCTGGTAGAGCGCTTGCGGGTCTTCGAGGAGCTGCAAGCACGTCTCGATGATCTCTGCTGTGACGCTGAGATCCTGGTCGGTGTCCTGCAACCGGGCGGTGAGACGGTCCCGCTGCCGGGTAATCTCCCGCAGCCTGGTCTTGATCTTGCCCTGTGGCAGTGTGCCGTCGGCGGCCAGGTCGATGAGGTTGGTCTCCTTGGTGTCGAGCTCACGAAGCTGTTTGGTGAGCTGGGCATGGAGGAGCTTGGTCGTGCTCTGCTGCTCGTCCAGCATGGCAGCCAGGTCGGCACGCATCGCGCTCGTGAACTCGGGCGTGAACCGGACAGTCGCGTAGTGGGCCTCGACAGCTTCCTCGACCCGCCCGAGCGGGACGTAGGGCAGCTCGCAGGTGTGGCTGTAGCGGCCGGTGCAGAAGAAGTACCGGTATGTGTTGCCGTGCCGGTTGGTGGCCTGGCTCAGGATCATGCGGCGGCGTTCGCCGTGACGACGCAGGCAGGAGCCGCAGAACAGCGAGCCTTTCAGCTCGTGGTGGTGGACACGCCGTAGCTCCTGGGCTTGGGTGCGGCTGTTGGCGATGTCCTGCACCCGGTCGAAGACGTCTTCCGAGATGAGCGGCTTGTGGCGTCCCCGAAACTTCTCGCCCTCGTAGGTGATCCACCCCGTGTAGTAGTCATCCCGGATGACTACGGCCAGGCGGTTCGGCGAGATGCCGCGCTCCGGGTACTTGGCGTTGCGCACCATCCGCAGGCCCCGCTCGTAGAGCTCATCGGCCAGGTCGGCGAGGGTGTACTCGCCGGTGGCGTACAGCTCGAAGGCGGTGCGGATGAGCGGGCCGCGTACTGGGTCGATGATGACGGTCCGGACCCGGCGGTCCTCGATGTGCTCGATTGTGTTGAGGTAGCCGACCGGAGCGCGGGTGATCGTGCCGCCGTTCTTGGCCTTCTGCCCCATCTTGTACTTGACGTCCTCGGCGCTCTGGTTGGAGACGTACTCGTTGACTACGGCGAGAAAGCCGTGGAGCATCCGTCCAGCCGGGGTGTCGTCGATGTTCTTCTCGACGGCGGAGATCAGCTTGACGCCGAGTTGCTCCAGAGCCGCCACCATGATCGCGTCATCCAACCGGTTCCGGGCGAACCGACTCAACATGTAGACGATGACGTAGCGCACGTTGGGGTGTTCGCGCAGGTAGGCGATCATCGCTTGGAACTCAGGGCGCTGGTCGATGGTCCGGGCGGTGCGCCCGGGGTCCACGAACTCGGCGGCCTTGGCGGAGCCAAGCTCGCGGCCTCGCTCCTCAACCTTCTCGCGCTGGGCGGGGAGTGACAGCCCCTCAGGGTTGTAGTCGGTGTTGACCTGTCCCTTGGTAGAGACACGCAAGTACGCTACGTAGTCGTCACCGGTGACCCGTTGAGCAGCCTTTTGCTTTTGCTTCATTCAATTCCTCCTTGTTTCCGGGTATTTGGCAGTCCCATTTTAACTCGGTTATGGCCAATTACCGAGGGCCATTTTGGCTGGCCAAGCCCGTTTAAGGGTTGGCCAGGCCAGCGCTTGTTACGAGTGCCGGGAATTGATCGGTTGTCACCACTTGGAACATTCCAGCGGCCACCGGCTCGCGGAGCCGTGGCTCAGCGGCCAGCGCCGCCCGGATGGCGCTCTGCCGCTTGGTGTCGGGCACGACCCAGACCACGGCCGGGAACAACCCGTGCTCCTGCTGGTGGACTCCCGTCGCGGCGTACTGCTGGTATTGGAGCGCCTTGCGCACGATGACCGGCGCGTGCTCTGTCGCACAATCTGCCTCGATGAACCAGTGGTGCTCAAAGTCCCCGCCGGCGGTGGCCGCGAACAAGTCCGGCTTGAGCCAGGCCCGCGCACCGTGCGCCGACAGGAAGGTGCGCCAAGCCTCCGGCTCGGCTTCCAGCCGGAGCAACTCGATCACCCCCGCACGGGCCAACTCCTGGAGCCGGATTGCCAGGTCGGCGCACGCCAAGGTGTGGGCTATGAAGCTCGGTGACGGTTCGCTGTAGCGCCGTCGTGCTGGGTCGGCATGCCGAGCCCGCAGCAGTCGCTCGCCGCTCGGCCCGAGCTGCCAGGTAATCCCGGAGCTCCCAGCCCGCACGCCCCCAATCCGTCGGCTCAGCCGGGCAATGAGACGTCGCGACTCCAGCCTCGTCAGAACGCGGATGGTCGCCACCGCGGCGGCCATCTCGGTGGCATGCCCGTTGCTGTTGCCGGGTTCTCTGGGCTCTCCCGTGATCGGGAAATGTAGCCGCCGGATGAGTGCGGTGGTCAGTGCGCGGTGTGTCCGCAGTGATTCAAGGATAGATAGGTCACGGTCGGAAAGTAGTTCAAGCAGACTCGTGATGTCATTATTCTTGTTCATTCGTTCTCCCTTCTTTTAAATGTAGGGTTTTCGGGCCGGTCGGCTGTTCAGCCAGGAACGCCGCCGGTTTGAGCAAAGCGGTTCGGGGATCGCTTCGCTGTCCTTCCGGCCTGCCGAGCCGGGGATGCGGATTGGACTACTGAGGACGCAGTCAGTCCCCTCCGGCGGTGGGCTCCCGACCGGTGCTGTCCTGCACGAATGTGCAGAGGATCTCCGTCGTGGACAGAGCAGCGAACAGACGGGCGAAGACACGGGTCAGCCCAGGGCGCTATTCGCGGCCCACGGCTATTCCTCGGCGGGTTTCGTGCGTCGTTTGCGCCCAATCTGCTGCGGTGCAGTGTTGGGCGCTTCCGGTGGCTCGCTGGCGTTTGTCGTCGCCAGCGCCGGGGCGGGCTGCACGGGTGCATAATTGGCTCGTACGACAGCCCGCACCGCTTCGGCGTCGGCAGTGACCGGCGGTGGCGGCAGCGTCCGCACCAGCCCCCAGCCGGAAGGCGCACCGTCGGCGACGAGGTTGGCGTACGCGTGGAAGCGCGGCAAGCTCATGAAGTCCGCAGGTTCCAACTCCGGGGCCAGCTTGTGCGCAATGTCCCGCGCGTCGTCGGCCTCGGTCGCGAACACCACCTTGCTCCGCGCGTTTATGTCCACGGCCGTTCGTAGCTCCGACGGGAACTGGTTGCGGAACTGTGCCGCCAAAAACCACCCTACGGACAAACTTCGCGAGATGGCCAAGGCATCGGCGAGCGAGGTCGGCAGGTGGACGAACCGGGGTGCTTCGTCGACGTACACGGTGCCGGGCCGCAGATGTGCGCCGGGTTCGCTGGCCCGTTCCTGCACGGCCTGCCAGACCTCCGCGATGACCAAGCTGCCGAGCAGACTCGCCGTCCCTCCTCCCACCAAGCCCTCATTGAGAGGGACGAGTACGACCTTGTTGGTGCGGAAAACGTCGCGCAGCCGAAACTTCCCCGACCGCTGGTCGAGCATCCGTACCACCGCTGGCCGCAGCAGGAACTGTCGTAGTTTGTTCATGGGGGCTGCCAGGATGGCGGCCTGGTTGGCCGGAGCGAGATCGTCGTACCACGCCCAGAACCCAGCCAGGGCGAGGTCGCCTTGCACGCGGCCGACGAATGGCCTCCGGAACGCCGGGTCGGTGAACAGCCGGGGCAAATCCACGAGGCTCACTGGCTGGTTCGGTCGACTTCCTCGGGCAAGCGTTCGAAGACCTGCTGAAAGGATGTCGGCAGTCCTCGGACCGAAGCCGTCTGCGAACACTGCCGCGAACACGGCCAAGATCCCGTCGGCGACTACATCCGGGTCGCGATGGCCAACATCCAGGGGGTTGAACCCAGTTGGCGAGGCGTCGGCGGCGTTCAGCTCCACGATCCGGTCGACCTGGTCGGCAGGCACCCGCGCCAATATGTCGTCAATGAGCTGCTGTTTCGGGTCAAGTACGACCACCGGGCGGCCAGCCGAGATATCTGCCAGGATGAGACGCAAAAGTACATTTGTCTTCCCAGATCCGCTCGGGCCGTAGGCCACGCCGTGCATGGTCTGATCTTTGGCCGATACGCCGAGTAGCCGGTCACCGTCGCCTGGAGCCGCGCTCTGGGCGAAGACCCGCTCACCCTGGTGGACTCGTGCCGATGCGCGCAGCGGCTTCGGGTGCAGCGGCGGCAGTCCGGGCAACTCCTCGTCGCCCAAGGGCCAGGCTAGGAGCCCAGCGATCTCCGGCACCGACAACTTGAGCGGCCACAGCCATGGCCGACGCCCCTCGTTGAGGCGCTCCGCGCTGTCGTGGACGAGCCGGATGCGCGTACCCGGCCCCTGAGCCACGGTCAGGCCGGACAAGACACCGAGGAGCAGTGCGGTTCGCCGCTGCTGCGTGGCAGCCGCCGCACCAGCGCGGATGATCGCCTGGAAACCCGGGTGCTCGACCCGTCGTCTGACGCGACCCCGAAGCTCCGCCCCCGCCGGCCTGGTGCCGATCAGGGCTTGCCGCAGGAGGGGAAGGCTCGGGTCGGGCAGGTCTGTGGGCAGGACACTCGGCAGAACTCGGGGCCCGAGCACGAGCTGCACTACGAGTGCCTCGTCCTCCGCCAGGGGCACGGCCAGTGCCGAAAGCACCGCCCGGGAGACGTTCTCGGGTGCGTCCATGCTCAGCGGAAGATATGCGGGACGAACCCGCAGGCGCCCCGCTGCTGTTACCGGCGGACGAGTTGGAGGCTGTGCCGGGTCGTCTTCGAGCAAGGAGCCAGGCAGGAAGTGCCCGAGCAGATGTCCCAGCCGCGCCATATCTACCGGGCGCGCACCGAGCAAGTAGCGCACGTGTCTACCGCTTTCGGCGCGAAGTTCAAGCACGAGGTGCCCCGTCTGTCGATCCGACGCCAGCCGGCCCAAGAGGGCGAGCACGGCGTCAGCGTCGAGCGGGCGCGGCAGGTGCAGCCGGGCAAACTGCAAGTCTTTGCCCGTAGTAGCAGCGGTCATCCGCGAACACCTTCCTCGGGTTCAACGGCATCCGCGGTGCGCTGTTGTTCGGCGAGCACCACCGCCAGCAGAGCCTTCGCGAGCTTCCGCACGTCGGTCGGTTCCCGGCGTACGCCAACCACGACGAACCGGCGTTCCGGCCGCTGGCTGCGTGATCTTCGTGGGGTCATCTACCGCCCCCTTTCGGTGGGGGCGTGGCGGTGATCACTGGGAACCGGGTAGCCCGGGATGCAGATGTCCGACTCCACCTCGTTGCCCCAGATTGACCACCCTCGGGTGCTCGGGGGACGCCTGCGGGCGAATAGCTCGATGTATGGGCCATCTGACAGTCGCTCAATGAGCGGGTACTGCTCGTCGGGTTTCACCGAGTGCGCTGCCACGGGGGCGTTGAACCAGGTCGGCTGCGACTTGAACTTGACCGGAGCCTTGCCACGCGTGCAGAACAGCACATGCTCGGAAGCATTTCGGAGCGTGCTGCCCAGACCGAGGCGGAACTTCACCCAGGTCAAGATCGACCGGGGCGTGAAGCCCCAAGCCTCGGCTACGTCGTACCCGTCACGGAGTGAGCTATTTGTGACCCAAAGCCACAAATGACTGTTTTCTTCCGCCAGGTCGGCCACAGGCATGGCCTTGATGCGTTCGAGGCTCATGAGCCGGTAGTGCCGCTCTGCCCCCTTTCTCCCGGACTGCTGGTGATCCCATGGGGGATCCGCCAAGATGGTCCGAAACCGGGCGGGGATCTCCCGCCTTGTTGTTGCATTTTCCGTCACGTGCTTTGTTTCCTCCTTTCCTTGGCTCCGGTCGGCAGGCCGCCCCGGAGCTATGTATACATTTAGGACATGGAGATGATCTTGAAAATCGTCTACTCGCTCGAAAATTCGCCCGAACTTGCAGGCGAGCACACGATTAGCACCATCTGTTGGTGCGCTCGTTTTGCGCACAGGTCGGGCAGTGAGAAAGTCGAAGTGCTATTCACAACGACACTGTGTCTCAGCCCGACTTACCACTGCCGCCGATGACGTACGAACCGCCAAATACCCAGCCCGATCGCCGCAGGTATGAGAAGCGGCAACATCGGCGCGAGGAGATCGAATATCCACCGCGCCACAAACGCCGTAATGAGAAACAGCGCCAACACGTTTGCGTAGCGCTGTTTCCACCCATCGAACGGGCCGCCACGGTTCACGCCGGGCGGTACTCCTCGTGCGCCGTGGAGTTTTCGAACTCGCTCACGCTGTCCAGCGCTGCCCGCAGCCGTGTTTTCGCGTCCTGCTTGCGCTGTTTCTCCTCGTTGTAGGCTGCTGAGAAAGCTTCCTGAAAGGCGTCGGTCAGCTTCGTGATGCTGCTCGTTTTCATGAACCCATGCGGAACGGTGACCGCTGTGTGTGTTGCCGAGTTCACTCCGGTTTTCCCCTCTTCTTGCTCATGGCGTCGTACGCCTTGCTGAGGTGGTATCCCACCTCGTTGTTCTGTCGGTCTCGCATCCATTGTTGGATGCGGCCGACGACGTATGCCCCGGCGACAACCGCCGGAACTATGAGGTCGTGCTTCACTGACCGCCTTTCTGGTAGACAATGCGTCGCATCTGTTCTTCAGACCTGCGACGCTGGGCTGCAATTTCGCTCATGACTTGTTGCTGTCGCAGACCGAGCAGCACACCCGCGCGCCACTGACGGCGTGCGTTTTGCTTGGCGATGACGACCGACCGGGCGCCCCAGCCGGCCACCACCCCGACCACGAGCAGCAGAGCGGCAGTCATCCGCTCATCCGCTGACCGAAGCGCCGCACCTGCTGCGCGATGGACATCGCGGCAGAATTGGCAATCATGGCCAGGGCTTCCGCTGCATCCGGGCACTGCTGCTCAAGCACTGCTTGTGTCTGCTTGAGGAACAGCACCTCGCTCATGCCGTACTCTGCGGTTGCCGATACGGCCCTCATGGCGACTTGTTCGGCAAGCGTCGCTTCGGAAGCCGAAGCGACAATGTGTCGCGCCCTACGCGACGTAGGTGGAAGCGCATTGCGCCTCATGATCTCGCTCAAGGGCGAGACCTCCCTTCACTCTGTTGAGTTCTCAATATGCAAGCCATTCCCAGGGCCTTCACATTTGTTGTGCGTGCCTTGGGTGGCGATGAGAGAACCAAATCAGAACGAAGGAGGACAGGTCCAGAAAAAGACCGTCTACTGCCACTGGCAACAAGAAATGGCCAGTCCAGAGGACTGGCAGCAAGAAATCCTGCCGGTGGCAAGAAGAGCTAGCGAACCTGCGGCTCATCGCTGGCGTCTAGGAGCTCGACGAAGTGCTTGAGTGCGAGCTCGCCTGCATGACGGAATGGGTAGTGAAGGTCTATTCCTTGCTCGGCAGACCGATACGCCTGATCTAGGCGCACAGCGTCTTCACGAGTAAGAGCCCAGCGCTCAGTCAAATCAGGGGCGTCCGGCTTAAATTCGTCGCGCGCCTCTCGGCGTACAATCTTGTCTGGGTCGCGGATTAACCGATCCCAGAGGTCCATCCCTGCGTCGTAGTCAACACGAGCAAGCTCTCTGGGGCACAGCCTGGCGACCTGTAGTCGATCTTTCACATGTGGGCTCGCTGCAAATGTCTCATAGACTAGCTTTGCCCGGTCAAGGCTACGGGACGGTAAGAAATCAAGGTACTCACTGGTCAAGGATTCTATGGAATTTCCCTTCCGCTGAGACTCGAACGCATCAAAGGCTGATGTAATTTCGCCGCTGCCTATATCCTCATCGTGTTCGTTCACTGCGACACGATGGAGTGCCACAAATTCTGACGGATCCAGGGAATCAAACGCTGCGAAGTATCGCTCGTTCTCACTCCCCTCATATCTTTGATTTGATTCGCTCATATGTTCTATATTTAGGCATATTCAAGATCATTTTTCAAGCGCGAAGTGAGCGCCACGTGCAGTGGTTGCAGTTCAGGTATCATCTGGGCCAGGATGAAGGGACGGTGTTGTGGCAGAAGATCAGTTCTTTTTAACTGAACGCTTCCAGGCGCTAAGCCGTGATGGCGGTCTCCAGCGAGACAAAGAAGTCATCCTAGCGGCGCTTGGTCAAGAGCTCTGTCAGTTGTGGGGTATATCCACGGACGATGGCATCAAGGTCATCCAGGGCACGATAGTGGCACGCTTGAGAGACCTATTTAGGGAATTCTCGTATAGGCCGCGAGGGATCACGGTCGAGCAGTTCAAACTCTCTCTAGAGGTTAGCTACCACTTCAAGCAAATGCCCGACGATGTAGAGGAAGACAGGGATGCTCGCCAAGAGTGGTATGAAACATATTTAAGGAAGCGCGGGGTTAAGAAAGGGGGCGCGGCCCGGACCCAACGCGAGTGGGTTGATCAGTTCGCTGCTTGGGCGGCCGAGCAGCTAGAACCCCGCCGCCTCGAACTCGCTGCCCAGAGTGCAGAACGAGCCCAGCAGGTCAGACAATCGCAACTTGAGGTATCAGGCGAGCCGCAAAGTCTCACCGAGGCCCCAACCCTCACCACCGAACTCCGCGACCTCCTCGCAGCCCAAGTCGCAGCCGCTGCCGAAATCGGCCTTTCAGACCCGCTGACCACCAGACCGTCAGCCGCCGCATGCTACGTCGAGCTTTCTGTACGCCCGCCAAAAGATTCCTCGTTTCGCGAAGAAATGTCGCTGCGCGCTCTCCTCAAACAGCATGGTCACATCGGGATCCGAGGCGAGGCCGGTTCCGGAAAGTCAACGCTGGCCAAACAGACTGTTGCCCGCATGAGCCGGGAACTCCTGGCGGGCGATCACATTCCCGCCGGCACCTGGCTACCGCTCTATGTCCCGGCTCGATTGTTGGCCGGTCCGGGTGGTTTCGCTGAAAGGGTGGCCTCGGCCCTAGCGGAACATCTTGCGGGGTTGCTCATGGAATCGCCAGCAGCGACCTTGTTCGTTGAGCCGCCATCAGGTGCGCAAGGCTGGCTCGTCTTCGTGGACGGTACAGATGAACTGGCCAAGGGCAATGCACGCAGCAGTCTCGTAGCTGCCCTGAACCACCAAAGTGCATCCGCACGCTTCCGCTTCGTCGTCCTCGGCCGCAGTATCGAACCCGGACTCGCCATGCTAGATCTCAAAACGTATGAGATCGCTCCCTTTGACGACTGGCAGCTCTCCGAGTTCTGCCGTGGCTGGATGCGTGCGCATAACGTGAGTGAAGCCAAGGCTCACCAGGTCTTGCAACAGGCCAGAAACAGTGGCATCTACGATCTGCTGAAGAACCCACTTCTCGCCACCATGCTTTGCCAGGTCCACGCGCAAAAACCTGGCAGCGAAATCCCGCATAGCTTGCTTGGGCTGTACGAGAGCTTTGTGAGGCACTTGCTATTCAAGCGCCCTGGGCAAGCTGAAATTCGCCGCCAGATGAAAACGGTACTGGAGCAGTACGGGACGCTGGGAGATCAATTGACTTCCTGGCTTTATGACAATCGGAGAAGCGTCTGCACGCGCGTCGCCCAGCACGTTGTCAAGGGTTTCAGGGAGGAGTTGCTCGAAACTGCAACGGAATACGTAAAGGAGTCCTTCGCGGGCTTTGGTAGCTGCTCTGACATCGCGGACGCCATCGACTGGCAACCACTCATGCACGACCTACTCCTGAGCACCGGCTTCTTCGTGCAACGTGGCCCCGAACTCGCCGTCATGCAACGCTCACTCATGGAATACCTGGCTTCCGAAAAGGAAGATACTGAGGAAGTCTCGATCTACATCGACGAGCCCGGCGAATGGTATCTGTTCCAGATGGGCGATGACCTCGATAACTTCACCAACCTCTGTTTGCTCCGCTGGGCGAAGTCGAGCGCAGCAGAAGAAGCCAACATTGCGAAAAGGCTCATTCGCAACCTGCTCGGTCCGCGGTCGGAGTACGCTCGGAAGACGTACCCGATCGTCCAACACGCCGTAGCGGAACTGCTGTCATACTCGGACGTCCCTCTGGACAACGAGATGGTCGGTCACATCACGGATTTCTACAGTGGCCCGCACAAAATCCTGAGCGACGAGGAATACCTGATCGGGCTCGGTAGCTTCTACCGAGGGTTTGGCTTCGACCCTGATGGGCTGGAGCAGGACGTGAACGCCATTCTTGGTCGGCTGGGGGTGAAGTATGGGCCGATTGCGGATTTGCTGTTCAGGCGAACTGCCGCAGGCGAAATTTGGTCTCCTGCAATCCTGGATGGCCTTGCCTGGCTCTGGCGGACCAAACATCAGAGCTATGTGGAACAGGAACTTTGTGCCTTTCTTGCTGGCGAGGCACCGCGCAAGTGGCTCGACGCTGGAGACGTATACCTTGATATTGGAAACGTGGGCATGGCTCTTGAAGCGGCCCGGCGTCAGTATTTGACTCCCGAACACCTCTGGCGGTCAGCAGATTTGTTGCTTCGGTGCGGTGAACTGGATGAAGCACAGCGAAGACTGTCCGAGGCATTCCAGGCTTGTTCTGGCTGGGAAATGCGTTGCTTCATTGCCAGGACCGTTGCCAGATTTGGCGAATCGAAAACGGCTGAGCAAATGTTGAACTCGGCGTTGCAAGCCCAGCCGTTGCGGGAACGGGGGCTGGAAGCGCAAATTGAGCTCAGGACTTTTGGATTTTCGGAACTTGCCGAAAGAGAGCTTCGTCTTATTTTGACAGGTGGGCATTACCACAGGAATGACTCACGGAGAGTCAGCGGTCTCCAGCAGTCTCACTTTGGCCCGAGCAGGCTAGAAGAATGTATGCATGCTCCTGGGTGCCGGGCTATGCAACGCGAAATGTTCTCAGCTGACTTCAACTCTCGGTCGGTATCTGAAGTGACGACTTCGTGGAACTTTATTCGAGACTACCTGGTGTAGTTGGATAAACGCTATGACTCGTCACATATCTAGTCGAGGCACACAAAACCGGCCCCCGTCCTCAAGACGGGGGCCGACGCCTACGTGCTGCTCCACTCACCCCAGCCCAATCGAACACCACACCACCTTGCCGCCCGTCGGCACAAAGTAGTAGCTCCACTCCTTCGTAATGCGTTCCAAGATCAGCAGCCCCCGCCCGTTCTCAGCGCCAGCCACAGGCGACGCATTGAGCACCGGCGGCCGGGGATCGGGGTCGGCCACCCAGATGAGGAGCCGATGCGGCTCCTTGTGCAGGGTCAGCCGGATGCGCGGCGGTACGGCATCGAGCGACACGTTGCCGACGCAGCGCACGGCGTTGGTGACCAACTCCGAGACCGCCAACTGGGCGTCGTCAATGCGGTCGTCGGGCAAGCGCCAGGCGGACAAGACATCTCTTGTGTGGCGACGACCCCATCGCACAGCGTCGGCCTGGGCAGCAAGCTCCAACTCGCTCGTATAGGGGGAGGCGTTCACGGCCGCGCCTCCTGTTCGGGAGCGGCGGTCGCTTCGAGCGGCGCGGCGAGCCACAGTGTGCCGCCAATCTCCCGCTCGACATCGTCCTTCATGAGCTCGGCCAAGACCGGGATCGTGTGCAGGTGTTCCGGCGAGGGCATGACGACGTGGCGTACGTTCTTCCCGTGGCAGTGGACCACGACTTCGTGCCACGCCTTGAGCTGCTGCCACTGGGCCTCGATGAACACGTCGGCGAGCACCAATCCGTGCGCTTCGGCGAAGGCCACCAGGTCGCGGTGGAGACGCAGAACGTCGTCTATCCCGAGCCCTGGCAGCACGCGGAGGTAGCCGTAGGCCAGTCGGGGTGTTGTGGGCATCGCGTCGGCTCCTTGCCGCCCCGTGTCGGCTGGGGGATAAACGGGGCCTCCCGAGCCTGGTGGGGGCCAGTTGGCGGGCCAACTACGGCCACGCATGGGGACATATACGTCCGGCGTATTGCCCCCGGGGGCCGCGTATGGCAATACGCTGGGTAGGCATGGCCAGGGGGCACCAAGGGCGGGAGCGGCGGCAACATGGCACCACAGCAAGCGGCCCGCTACTGCCAGTGCGGTACACGGCTGGCCAGGGACAACGCCGGAGATCGGTGTGGGGCCTGCGTCCGCCAGAAGCGCCAGTCAGCCGGCCAACCGCCCGTTCTCCCTGCCGAGTTCTGGGAGCACCCACAGTTGCGCGAAGCTTTGGAGAGCTGGCACTTCGGCCAGGTGCTCTACGCCTACCGCACCCATCCGCACCACAGACGAGCTCTGTCGCAAGGAGCCGTCGCCGACTGGCTCGGCGTGACCCAGGCCCAGCTCAGCCGGATCGAGAACGGAGCGGCCCCGCAGGACCTCTCGAAGCTCATGCAATGGGCGCATAGCTTGAAGATCCCGGCCGACTTACTGTGGTTCAAGCTGCCAGGCAGCGAACGTCAGTTCGCGGCTCCTGCCACTCCGCGGGGCGAGGCCGACCACCAGAAGCCCGAGGAACCACCCAACACTCCGGCTTCGGTGCTGCTTCCAGTCATGGTGAACGGACAACCCGTCTTCGTACCCGTCGACGCGGAAGCGCTCGCGGCCAACGGCCTTGGCAGCCTGTCGGCACTCCCGGCCGACAGCACTACCGCCACGGAATTCGAGGCCATGAGTCCGCTCCACCGTCGAACGCTCCTCAGCGGCATCGCCGCTGCCGCTCTCCCCGGTCGGGGGCTGGAAGAACTTCAGCGCGTGGCAACCGCTCTGGAAGAATCCCGCCGCTACCAGGGCGGCCCTGTCGTCGACTACTTCTGCACGCAGCTCGACCACGCCAAGCGTGACGACGGCAGCCTCGGCCCGAAGAAGATCCTGCCGGTGGTGCTCGGACTGCTGGGAGCCATCGAGCAGCATGCCCGGGACGTGAAGCCAAAAATCCGCCGTGAGCTGATGTCTGTCGGGGCCGACGGGGCGGAGTTCGCCGGGTGGCTGTACCGGGATATCCACCAGCCCGGACAGGCTGGATTTTGGTACGACCGAGCTATGGAGTGGGCGCAGGAAGCCGACGACCCGGCTATGCAGGGGTACGTCCTGCTCAAGAAGTCCCAAATGGCGTACGACGACCGCGACGCCTTGCGGGTACTCACCCTGGCCCAAGCAGGGAGCCACGAGCGGTGGCGCCTGCCGGCGCGGGTGCGAGCCGAGGTCACCCAGCAAGAAGCACTCGGCTTGGCCATGACTGGTGAACCGCTGGACGCCGTTAAGCAGAAGCTCGACGAGGCGCACGGACTGTTGACCGCCGTGCCCAGCGACGACCCATCGCCCCTGGGGGCGTACTTCACCGAGGACACCCTCATGCTCCGCAATGCCGTCACCTACGCCGAGGCCGGGAAGCCAGGTCTCGCGGTGGAACTGTTCGGTGAGGCGATCGGGGCAGGGACGCTGTCGCGCCGTGACACGGGGTTCTTCAATGCCCGCCGTGCCGCTGCGGTGGCGCTGTGCGGTGAGCCCGACGAAGCTGCCCAGCTCGGCCGCGAATCTGCTCAGGTCGCCCACACAATGAAGTCGGAGCGAACCCTGCGCGTGCTCTCCGAGGTGCTGCACACCTTGGGCCGCTGGAGCAGCCGGCCTGCGGTACGAGACTTCCGCGAGGCTCTTCACGCCTCCTGACGGTCAGAGCGGTGTCGTTACCCACTCGGCCACGGTACGGATGACGAACGCCTGCCACTCCTGGCTCTGGGGATCGAGGTACTGCGGGTCGTCGTGCACCGCGAAGCCGTGCTGCGAGCCCTCGATCTCAATGAGCTTGCACGGACCGCCGAACTGCTCGACCGCTGCCCGTGATGACTCGATGGGCACAAACGTGTCCTTGGTGCCGTGCACGATGAGCGTCGGGGCTTGGACGTCGCCGAGCGCCTCATGGGGGCGGATCCAAAACACCTCGTTGAAGATGGGCCGTCCGTGCTTCAGGGTCGGTGTGAACTGGATGAAGCCCTCCGACGCCAACTGCTGTGCGGCTTCCTCCTGGAGGTAGTCGTTCTCCCAATACGCCCGGCTGTCGATAGTCCGCTTCTTGTAGTCGAGCTGGGGGTTGAAGAGCACCAGGCGGGAGAGGTCGTCTGGACGCTGCGCGGCGTAGTACGCGCAGATTCCACCGCCGAAGCTGGCACCAAGCAGGGTGACGTCCTCAGCCCCGGTGGCCTCACGGACATATGCCAGCACAACCCGGATGTCGTTCAGGATGGCCGACAGCGTGAGGTCTTCCTGGCGACCCTCGCTCTGCCCGTGGCCGCGGAGGTCGAAGCGCAAGCTAGCAACACTCGCCTCGGCCAGGCCAGCCGCCAGCCGTGTGAAGAAGCCACCCTCTTCGCGGGTGACCCCTCCACCGTGGACGAGCACGATGGCCCGAGAGGTTGGCTGTCCTGGTTCGACCAAGGTGCCGGCGAGGTGGAGACCGTCGAGGGTGCGGACTGTCACTTCCGCGGTGGTGGGCATGGGGCAAGCGTAGAGCCGCTGCCAGTCGATCCAACAGAGTGCACGCTTACAGCAACTCGGCGATAGTGACGTTTCTTTACCAGCCCCAGTATGTGGAGCCGTCTATGTCTCTGGCTTGAAAATAGCGATCGTCACAGAGGGGTCAGGACCCGGTTTAAGCGCTACCGTGACTTTTGTATCGGGTGTAGCTTCATCAGGGATCTCGGGCCATGTTGCCACACGTACGGTAGCGAGGGTCTTTCTGGTTACGCCTAGCATATAGGTGTTGTCGCCGAGCTTAACGAGTAGAGGTTCGTTGAGCCAGACGTCTCGCGCTTCTCTGTCTTTCTCTAGCTGTTGCATGTCTGGCGAGGACAAACCTTCTACCGTTACTTCGAGGTTCAGTTCGGACCACTGACCTGTGGCCGTATTGTTAGTGAGAAAGGCATGGGCATCTCCGAGTGCATCCACTTCCTCAGTGGTGAGCGTCTTGGGCATGGGGAAGTAGACGCCGCTGATTCGCTGAATATCGGCAAGTAGAAGTAGAAATTTGTACGGTAGAGCGTAGCCATCTGTGCCGGACTCGGGAATATCGATTGGCGGGCCAATCTCTTGTCCGTTCACTTCCATCACGAAGTAGCGTTCAGGTTTCATCTCCCGAAGGAAATTGACGGTAGGCAGGAGCGTCCCGGGGAGGCAGCCGTCGGGCTGATGGTAATCGTAGTGCAGCTTGATCCTGCTGGTAACAGTGTCAAAGCGCGCAGTCACCTTGATTGTGGAGTTGAGGTCAACTAGTGTGAGCACACCGCCTCGCAAGCCAACTGTGCTTTCAAGCGCCTTGAGCGGAAGCTGTGCTACGACGAATCCGCGCTCATCCTGAATTCGGAGTACTACGCGGAGCTCTTGAGGTGGTGTGTTGATGGCCGCACCGATACGGAGTTCGCCACCTTCGTAGGTGCCGCCGAAGCCAGCAGGAGCATTGATCTGCACATGCTTTACGTACTCCCCGGGTACGACGGTCGCCGTGCCGTAGTTGAAAGTGTCATGGACTGCCTGCGCTACCTTCCTCCCTTCTTCGGTTTCGGGAAACTGGAAGGCTCCGCCCATCGTGATAGGGCGATCCCTCTCGGCTCCGGGATAGCGCGGTGCGACTGTGATCTTTACGGACCCGTCCGGATGAGCCTCGAAACCAAATGAGTAGTGCGGATCCAGAGAGTTGAGGCGATCTTTGAGCGTGCGTACACGAGCTGCTAGGTCAGTAACACCACGGGTGAGGGCAGCTTGCTCTTGGTTGATCTCCCGCATCATGCTAACGATCTCGTCGTTGCTGCCTTCTAGGTAGTAACGCGGAAGCTCCGGGTAGGAGGCCATCTGGCTGTCGAGCCAATCCTTCCCACGCCAGACGCATGGGAAGGGATACTTAGCAGTCAAATCGTTGAACCACTTGAGTTCGCCATCGGTGTGATTGATGGGAACCACCAGGTGCCAGGCTA
Organism: Streptomyces shenzhenensis; assembly: GCF_021462265.1. Classification (GTDB taxonomy): domain Bacteria; phylum Actinomycetota; class Actinomycetes; order Streptomycetales; family Streptomycetaceae; genus Streptomyces; species Streptomyces shenzhenensis. The sequence continues at coordinate 365,608 of NZ_JAJONF010000001.1, forward strand.
CTGGGTTGTGTTTGGCGGCATTGTTGAGAGAGTTCTTGACTTGCCTCCTTCTGCCCGACTTCTCGTCCAGGCGTCCGGTGAAGCTCTTCAACTCGAAGATTTCCAAGCCAGTAGGCAGGGGAAGCTGAACATCGCGGCCGTCATCGCCACCGGATCCATCAATACGTTGTGCCTGTGGATGGAGACGACTGATGAGGACGGAGACCATGTCTTCGTAAACGGTGGATCCGAGCCGCTCGTCGGTCCAGTCGACCCTGTTTTTCATACCACCCTCAGTCTTTGTCGCTCTCGTCGCCCCCTGGCGACTTCAACCCCCGCACCAGCTCTGCGGGATCCACGCCGAGCGCCTCGGCCAGCTTCAGGATGTTGTGCAAGCTGACGTTGCGCTGACCACGCTCGACCTGCCCGATGAACGTCCAGTGCATGCCGCTGTCGTCGGCGAGGCGTTCTTGGCTCTTGCCGAGTTCGTTCCTGCGGGCGCGTACCCGGGCTCCGAAGGTCTGGGCGGCGTCTGAGATGGGCTGTTTTGCCATGGCAAGCCCTAGCTCATATGTCCCAAGCCTCAAGATCCAGAGACTATGTATCCCAACTCTCTGCATCCCATGACTATGTGTCCTATGCTGCCTCGCGTAGGCAGTTCTCGGAAGCAGAGGAGGTGGTGGTCATGGCGCACGGCAACGGTGGTGGCGGCGGTACCGGCGGCGGATAGCCCCGCACCCTGGAGACCCCGGCTCGCACCCTTTGCGGCCCGGGGTCTTCCTGCGCTCGGCATTGGAGCTGAGCTGCACATTTGTTACAATTGATCTTGTATGCAGAGCCCGCTACAACGTCTCTACCGCACCAAGCTCGCACTCCTCGCCACCGTCGCAACGGTTGTCGGCATTGCCTTCATGGTCTTAGCGCACTGGGCCGCTGGCCATGCGGGTTGGAGCTGGCTCAACGACCTTCCCGTGTTGGATGTCGGGTCGGCCCTGTTCACTACGGGCCTGATCGCCATCTTCTTCGAGTACATCGACCAGGCCGACGCCGAAGTCCGGGCCAACCAGCGTCTCCGCAAGGTGCTCTCGGAGGAGGCTCCTGCCATCCGTGACGCGGTGGTCGACGGCTTCGCCTTCGCGCCGGAGGCCCTGACGAACGTGGCGTCCCCGAAGACACTCGACCGGATCGTCGAGAACTGCCTGTCCATCCGGCTCGGTGACAACGAACTGGCGGCTGACGCCTACCAGGACCTCCGGAAGCAGATCATCGGAGCCAAGCAGCGATGGGAGGACGCCCGCGTTGCGGTATCGCTCGCGCCCTGGGCCAAGGGGCCGGCGGAGGGCCGAGGCGCGATGTTCGTCGCCACCATCCGGTGGGAGTACCGCTTCGTGCCGTCGAGCCCAGTGCTCCGCTTCTCCTGTGTCTCCGACCTGGACACCTACCGGGAACTTCTGACCGACCCGGCGTCTACGGCGACGTGGTACTTCGAGCCTGTTCACGGCCTCGATGCGTCGTCGCCCGAGGTATTCGAGCTCGTGCAGGTCGCCGTGAACGGCAAGTCGCAGAAGATCCGGCGCAGCGTCCGCAAGGAGGGCCAGGTCTGCACCGTGGGCCTCGGCGGTGACGTGAAGACCGGGGAGCCGGTCACCGTCTCGTATGCCTACCGCGTGCTCGTGCAGCAGCACGGACATGTCCTACACCTCGACCTCGCGCAGCCGACCAAGGACTTCAGGGCTGAACTCTGGTACGGCGATTGCGGTATCCGCTACATGAACGTCTTGGACTACCTCTCTGGTCCGCGCCAGCCACGGTACACCGCACTTGCTGCGTCCGATCCGTCACCGAGCGTCGAAGTTGCTTACGAGGGCTGGACGTTCCCCAAGGGCGGGGTGGCGTTCGTGTGGGTGCTGGAGGGGGAACTGTCGTGATCGACTTGCTGATAGAAGCCAAGCCCCTGGGGGATGCGCGCCAACCGCATCCTCTGTCAGTACTCAGCGATATCGTTGAGGCACTCGCTTGGAGTATCACCACTAGTGACACTGCTGTCACGCACTGGCATGCGAAGGATGGACGCCGAAGGATGGACAGGTCACGCGTACACCTCACCGCGGAATTGCGGTCAGGCTCCGGTCTCGATGCAGGCAAGGGGGTGGCGTGCTAGTGGCTCTCAAGAAGTCCGACCTGTACAGCTCGCTCTGGCGGAGCTGTGACGAGTTGCGTGGCGGCATGGACGCCAGCCAGTACAAGGACTACATCCTGACCCTGCTGTTCGTGAAGTACGTGACAGACAAGGCCAAAACCGACCGCTCCTCCTTGATCGACGTCCCCGCCGGCGGGTCCTTCGATGACATGGTCGCCCTCAAGGGCGACAAGGAGATCGGCGACAAGATCAACAAGATCATCAGCAAGCTCGCCGAGGCTAACGGGCTTGAGAAGGTCATCGACCTGGCCGACTTCAACGACGAGGAGAAGCTCGGCAAGGGCAAGGAGATGCAGGATCGCCTCTCCAAGCTGGTGACGATCTTCGCTGACCTAGACTTCCGTGGTAGTCGCGCTGAGGGCGATGACCTGCTCGGCGACGCCTACGAGTACCTGATGCGGCACTTCGCTACGGAATCGGGTAAGTCAAAGGGCCAGTTCTACACCCCGGCCGAGGTGTCGCGGGTCATCGCCAAGGTCGTCGGGATCGGGCCGAAAACCCGACAGGACCACACCGTCTACGACCCCACCTGCGGGTCGGGCTCGCTGCTTCTCAAGGTGGCCGACGAGGCTCCGCGCGGCATCACTATCTACGGCCAGGAGAAGGACAACGCCACCTGGGCGCTGGCCAAGATGAACATGATCCTCCATGGCAAGGAGGACGCGGCGCCGGACATCCTGAAGGGCGACACAATCACTAGCCCGCAGTTCACTGAAGGGAGTCAACTGCGGACCTTCGACTTCGCCGTCGCCAACCCGCCGTTCTCGATCAAGTCGTGGAGTAACGGCCTGGAGAACGAATACGGGCGATTCGAGTTCGGCCGGCCACCGGAGAAGAACGGTGACTACGCCTTCCTGCTGCACATCCTTAAGTCGCTCAAGAGCAACGGCAAGGCCGCCGTCATCCTGCCCCACGGGGTTCTCTTTCGTGGCAACGCCGAGGCCACCATCCGCAGAGCGTTGCTGCGCCGTGGCTACATCAAGGGCATCATCGGCCTGCCCGCGAACCTCTTCTACGGCACCGGCATCCCGGCTTGCATCATCATCCTCGACAAGGAGAACGCCCAGGCGCGCACCGGCGTCTTCATGATCGATGCCTCTAAGGGCTTCATGAAGGACGGCAACAAGAACCGCCTCCGCAGCCAGGACATCCACAAGATCGTCGACGTCTTCAACAAGCAGACCGAGATCGAGCGCTACTCGCGCATGGTGCCGCTCCACGAGATCGCCGACCCGAAGAACGACTACAACCTCAACATCCCGCGGTACATCGACTCCTCCGAGCCGGAGGACATCCAGGACCTTCACGCCCACCTGAATGGCGGGATCCCGGACCGCGACCTGGACGCACTCAACGGGTACTGGGAGGCGTTCCCGAGCCTTCGTGCCACGCTCTTCAAGCCGAACCGCCCCGGCTACAGCGACCTGGCTGTCGGGGTGACTGAGGTGCAACAGGCCATCCTGGACTCTGACGAGTTCCAGAAGTTCGCTATGGACGTCCGCGGCCAGGTTGACGACTGGTTCGCCGCACACCGGCCGGTCCTGCAAGCGCTCAACCCGGACGCTGTCCCCAAGGACCTGATCGCTGTTATCAGTGATGATCTGCTGGCCCGGTTCAAGAACACCCCTCTGCTCGACGAGTACGACGTCTACGAGCAGCTCATGACTTATTGGCACGGCGTCATGCACGACGACGTCTTCCTCATCATGAACGACGGGTGGTGTGAGGCGGCGAAGCCCCGCAAGACCATCGAGGACAAGGAACGCAAGCTCTCCGAGACCCCAGACCTCGTCATCGGCTCTGGTCGCAGCGCCACCAAGTACAAGATGGACCTCATCCCGCCGACGCTTGTCGTCACTCGTTACTTTGCGGATGAGCAGTCCAAGGTCGACGCACTGCATGCGGCAGCCGAGGAGGCAAGTCGTGCTGTCGAGGAGTACATCGAGGAACATGCTGTAGAGGATGGCCTGCTTGCCGAGGCCATGGACGACGGCAAGATCTCTAAGGCCCTCGCTTCGACGCGGCTCAAGGTGGCGCGGCACGAAGGGACTGACCCGCAGGAGATCAAGGCTCTCCAGCACCTGATCAAGCTGTACAACGAAGAGGCTGTCGCCAAGAAGACCGCCAAGGAAGCCCAGGCCGCCCTCGATCTCGCGACCCTCAAGAAATACGGGGACCTTGCCGAGCCCGAGATCAAGCAACTGGTTCTCGACGACAAGTGGCATGCGACGATCACCAACCGCATGGCGTCTGAGGCTGAATTGCTGACGCTTGCACTCGTGAGCCGTATTACGGAGCTGGGCGAGCGCTATGCAGAGACAGTCGTGGCCATCAACACTGAGCTAGAACAATTGGGAGCCATGGTGGCTGGCCATCTCGCCAAGATGGGGGTCGACTCGTGAACGCAGCGGCAACGCTTCCTCACGGTTGGAGCCGCGCGCAGATTGGCTCGGTTGGCACGGTGGTGACCGGTAGCACGCCGTCGACTAGCGATCGCTCCAACTACGGTCATGAGTACATGTTCGTCAGTCCTGCGGATCTCGGTCAAAAGAAGTATGTATCAGCATCAGGAAAGATGCTCTCCGCCCGCGGATTTTCCCGGTCGAGACGAGTTCCTGCAGGCTCAACGCTTTTTGTCTGCATTGGCTCCACGATTGGGAAGGTCGGACTTGCTGATCGCGCTCTAGCGACGAACCAGCAAATCAACTCGATCGTCCCGTCCAGCCAGGTTGACTCAGAGTTCCTGTATTATGCAGTCAATATCTTGTCGTCGCTCGTTCGTGAGCGTGCTGGCGAGCAAGCAGTTCCATTGGTGAATAAGTCGGAGTTCTCATCGTTTGAGATTGCATTGCCCCCTCTAGTGGAACAGCGCCTCATTGCGGAAGGTCTCAGAGATGTAGACGCCCTAATTTCCACTATTGAGCGGATGATCGCAAAGAAGCAAGCGATCAAGCAGGGCATGATGCAGCAACTTCTGACCGGCAAGACCTGCCTCTCCGGCTGCACCAATCCGTGGGTTAACGTTCGTCTGGGAGAGATCTCGGCATCCATCACGAAGGGTGCTACACCCACGACATATGGGTTTGCCTGGGAGTCCAGTGGCGTCCCATTTCTTCGCAGTGAGTGCGTCTCTGAGCGCGGCCTAGATATGAGGCAGTCAATGTTCATCTCGCCAGCTGCCAATCATATGTTGCGTCGGAGTCGGATTGCCGACGGAGACATCCTGGTGACGATTACCGGCTACGTCGGACGCGTCGTCCGGTTGGTAAACGTCGGCGAGGCGAACATTAATCAGCATATCGCAAGAGTGCGGATTAGGGACGGTCGATTTGATCCTGGCTATGTTTATCACTACCTATCGCAACATTCGATGCGGGAGTACTATGAGTCAATCGTAACTGGGCAAGCGTACCCGCAGATCAGTCTGGCGCAGGTCAGGAACACTAAGATTCCCGCTATTCCCTTCGACGAACAGCAGGCGATCGCTGCGGCGCTAGATGACGCTGATGGCGAGATGAATCTGATCCGCCAGCGACTCGCGAAGGCACAGCATGTCAAGCAAGGCATGATGCAACAGCTCCTGACCGGCCGTACTCGCCTACCTGTCGAGGAGGGTGCAGCATGAGTAACGTCGGTCAACCTGAGCGCAAAACTCAAGATCGCGTCGTCGAGCTGTTCCGAGACTCACTGGGCTACGAGTACCTCGGCAACTGGGAGTACCGCGCGGCGAATTCCAACGTCGATGTCGAGCTACTCACGCAGAACCTCCGTGTTCGGGGCTATAGCGACAACCTCATCAACAAGGCGCTCGACAAGCTGAAAAGCGATGCCTCGCTCGGTGGTGGCCGCGATCTGTACGAGGCCAACCGGGACGTCTACGGCCTGCTCCGGTATGGGGTGAAGGTCAAGCCCGGAGTCGGCGAGCAAACGGAGACAGTGTGGCTCGTCGATTGGGCGCGCCCCGAAGCCAACCACTTCGCCCTGGCGGAGGAAGTGACGGTGCTGGGGCAGCACACCAAGCGACCAGACATCGTGTTGTACGTCAACGGCATCGCCTTCGGGACGATCGAGCTTAAACGCTCGAAGGTCGCCGTCTCTGAAGGTATCCGGCAGAGCATCGGAAACCAGCGGCCCGAGTTCATCCGTCCGTTCTTCACGACGGTACAGCTCGTCATGGCTGGTAACGACGTCGAAGGGCTGCGCTACAGCGCCATCGACACAGCGGAGAAGTACTGGCTGACATGGCGTGAACCGTCCGACATCGCCGACCCGCTCGACCGGTCCTTGACCCAGCTCTGCTCGAAGGAGCGCCTGCTCGAGCTGGTTCACGACTTCATGGTCTTCGACGCCGGGCAGAAGAAGACCTGTCGGCACAACCAGTACTTCGGCGTCAAGGCGGCCCAGGAGCGGATCGCCCAGCGCGAGGGCGGCATCATCTGGCACACCCAGGGTTCTGGAAAATCGCTGACCATGGTGTGGCTGGCGAAGTGGATCCGCGAGAACCAGCCGGACGCCCGCGTGCTCCTCATCACTGACCGAACCGAACTGGATGATCAGATCGAGAAGGTCTTCCGCGGGGTCAACGAGTCCATCTACCGCACCAAGAGCGGTGGCGACCTACTTGCCACATTGAATGCGAGCGAGGAGTGGCTGGTCTGCTCGCTGGTTCACAAGTTCCGCAGCTCGGAAGACGAGAGCGCTCGCGACGAGGCCGAGAACGAGTTCATCCGTGAGCTGAACGCGACCATCCCCAGGGACTTCCACGCCAAGGGCAACATCTTCGTCTTCGTCGACGAAGCCCACCGCACCCAGTCGGGCAAGATGCATGACGCCATGAAGGCGCTTATGCCGGGCGCCATGTTCATCGGTTTCACCGGTACGCCCCTGCTCAAGGTGGACAAGGCCACCACCATCGAGCGGTTCGGCAGCTTCATCCACACCTACAAGTTCGACGAGGGTGTGGCCGACGGCGTCGTACTTGATCTGCGGTACGAGGCTCGCAACATCGACCAGGACCTGACCTCGCCGGCAAAGGTCGACCAGTGGTTTGAGGCCAAGACCCGGGGCATGACGGACCTCTCCCGCGCCGAGCTAAAGAAACGCTGGGGCACCATCCAGAAGGTCGTCAGCTCGGAGCCCCGCGCCCGGCAGATAGTCAACGACATCCTGCTCGACATGGAGATCAAGCCGCGCCTGTCGGATGGCCGCGGCAATGCCATCCTCGTCAGTTCGAGCATCTACCAGGCGTGCAAGTTCTACGAACTGTTCATCCAGGCTGGTTTTAAGGGCAGGTGCGCCATCGTCACGTCGTACACGCCACAGGCCAGCGACATCTCCAAGGAAGACTCCGGCCACGGCGCCACCGAACGGCTGCGCCAGTACGAGATCTACCGGCAGATGCTCGCGGACCACTTCAACGAGCCCGCCGATAAGGCGATGAGCAAGGTCGAGCAGTTCGAGAGGGACGTCAAGGACCGATTTATCAACGACCCGGGCCAGATGCGGCTGCTCATCGTCGTCGACAAGCTCCTGACGGGCTTCGACGCCCCGAGCGCGACGTACCTGTACATCGATAAGAAGATGCAGGATCACGGCCTGTTCCAAGCGATCTGCCGCGTGAACCGCCTCGACGGCGAGGACAAGGACTACGGTTACATCGTCGACTATCGCGATCTGTTCAACTCTCTTGAGTCCGCGATCACGGACTACACCGGTGGTGCCCTCGAAGGTTACGAGGCGAAGGACATCGAGGGGTTGCTGTCCGACCGGATCGACAAGGCCCGCGACGATCTCGATGAGGCGCTGGAGAAGATCCGGGCTCTCTGTGAGCCGGTTGAACCGCCGAAGGACACCCTTCAGTACCAGCAGTACTTCTGCGCCCGCGAGCAGGGTAACGCCGAGCAGCTCAAGGCCAACGAACCCAAGCGGGTTGAGCTCTACAAGACCGTTGCGGCCGTGACCCGTGCGTACGGCAACCTTGCCAACGAAATGCAGGATGCTGGCTATAGCGACGCCGATGCCGCAGCGATCAAGGACGAGATCGCCCACTACACCAATGTGCGCGAAGAGGTCAAGCTCGGCGCTGGCGAGAACGTCGACTTCAAGCAGTACGAGGCCGGCATGCGGCACCTGCTCGACACGTACATCAGCGCCAGTCCCTCCGAGGTTGTCTCCGACTTTCAAGAGACTGGGCTGATCCATCTGATCGTCGAGATGGGGGCTGAGGCACTCAACAAGCTTCCCGCGGGCATCAAGAACGATCCCGAAGCGATGGCCGAGACGATCACCAACAACATGCGCAAGGTGATCATCGACGAGCGCCCGATGAACCCGAAGTACTACGACAAGATGTCGGAGCTACTCGACGCCATACTCGAAGAGCGTCGGCAGGGTGCTCTGGACTACAAGGAATACCTCGCGCAGCTACTGGAGCACGCCTCCAAGCTCGGTAAGGGCGAATCAGACACCGAGTACCCGGAGTGGGCCAACAACGGTGCCCGCCGCGCTCTGATCGACTTCTTCGACCATGCACCGGAGCTGGCCGCAGTGGTGGACACCACCATCCTCCACACCAAGCCCGACTCGTGGGTGGGCAATGCGATGAAAGAGAAGAAGGTCAGGCGCGCGCTCGCTCAGGCGCTGCCCACCGACTTCGACCGGCTTGACGAACTGCTTGAACTGCTAAAGGCACGTCATGAGTACCGCTAGTGCCTGCCTCACCATCCGTGGCATCGACGTCGACGTCATCTACAAGAACATCAAGAACCTGCACATCGGCGTCTATCCGCCGCTCGGCCGCGTCCGGGTAGCAGCACCGCACCAGCTCGACGATGAGCAGGTGCGGCTCGCCGTGATCCAGCGCCTGTCGTGGATCAAAGGGCAGCGCGAGCAACTTCTCTCGGCTGCACGGCAGTCCACGCGAGAGATGGTCACAGGCGAGTCTCACTATGTGTGGGGCGTTCGACGCCGAATGAAGGTCGTTGAACGCCCCGGGCAGGCTCACCTCGAACTAGACGGTGAGCGACTGCTGCTGTACGTGCCGGCCGGCACCACAGCCGAACGACGACGCCAACTGCTCGACCGTTGGTACCGGGAGCAACTTCGACATGCGATCCCGGCCCTGATCACCAAGTGGGAACCGATCCTCGACGTATCGGTGCCGCGGTGGAGCATCAAGCGAATGAAAACCAAATGGGGGTCCTGTAACCGCGAGACCGGACATATCTGGTTCAACGTCGAGCTTGCGAAGAAGCCCCCGGCGTGCCTGGAGTACATCGTCGTCCACGAGATGGCGCATTATCTGGAGCGCCACCACGACGACCGTTTCACCAAGCTCATGGAGAGGCTCATGCCGAACTGGCGAAGCCTCCGTGACCAGCTGAACAATTCACCGCTCGCAGAGGAGCAGTGGAAATGACTGCGCTGGAGGACAAGCTTCTCGCAGGCGAATACAGAACATCACTAAGTTACGGGCTTCCGGCTTACTAGTCAGAGACTTTACCTCGCCGACTGCCACGACTGGAGCTGGTACCCGGCGCTTCGCTTGAGCTAGTTGCAGCCGCCGCGCGCCGCTCACTGAGCCTGCGTTCTTCTTCCTCGATGCCAGCCATGGCTTTGGTGTGCACGTCCTCATCGGCAAGTTTCTTGTCGACCCAGTCCTGAAGCGCCTCTTGGCCCAGGTCATTGAGCGCATAGCTTCGGGAGGCTGGATAGCAGGCAAAATTAACAGCCCGGCAGAATGACGGGCTGACTCAATAGAGCGCCCGTCCTTAGATAAGAGGACGGGCGCTCTTGCTACGCGACAGGTTATCGCTGATACAGCACAAGAAGCGCGGAGGGATGATGCGTCGAAATGTGGCCAACTGCGCCCGCGGAAGGTTGCAAGATAGGGGACATTAGTCCGTTACAATGGTTTTGTACGCGGCGTTAAACGCGTCTCGCATGGGAGCGACGTTCACGGCACCGCCGGTGCAGTCATATTGCGCCGGGGCAATGTAATAACGGAGGCCGTTGATAAGCGGTGCGCCTGGGTATGTGCTCTCGAAGTCTCCGTTCACTGGATCTTGTGCTCCGGGGGCGAACGTCATAAGGGATGCGAATCCGTCCGGGTCATTGGCTGGCGCGCAGTGAGGATAAGCGTCGAGCGAGTGCAAATAGAGGGCTATGACCGGCTTGCCGTTCTTGGCTGAATCCTTAACTTCGTAGTACGCGTCCTTAATGGGGTCGGTCAGCTTAAACTTGATCCCCAACTCTTTTACATCTAAATACTTGTCCACGTTCTGTTGAGGTGTTCCTGTATTCCCGCTAGCGGGTCCTTGTTTTACTGCGCCCTTGGTGGATGAGCTGACCGGAGTGTTGCTCTTATTGCCGTTGTGACTTCGACGGTAAACATACCAACCGCCAAGACTCGCAAATGTGACTACTGCAATGATTGCAATGATTCCGATAATGGCGAAGCCGCCAGAGGGCCGTTTGTGATCCATAGGTGTTGTCCTGATTACTTTCTGAGTTAACATTAACGAATCTTGCGGCATTACACAAGTCTTTACCGGTACAGCCGGAGGTCGAGCGGTACATATTCGCATTTTGTCTATTGCATTAGTGGGGGATTTCTTTATAATTCGGCGCAATAAGTAGAGGATGATGAGATATGAAACTACACCAACCCTTAAGGGGACTGTTCCCTAATATGCACACGAAGACTCTTCTTGGGGCAGCTACTGTTATGGCGGTTGGGATTGTTACCATTGGGGTAATATTGCATAGCAGCGCTAGTGCGCAAAACGCTTCAGCTGGTAACCCTGATCAGGCTCAACAAGCACAGCAACACCTTTCCGTAAAGGAGTGGGGTGTGCAGGTTCCCCTTCCAGCCACAGTTAGTGATGCTTACTATGTCGCTAGCTCTAGTACGTATGATCCCAGGACTGGCCAACCTAATACCATATGGATTAGTCTCGCCTCATTAAGTAGTAAGGGATGTGATGCTGCGCATTTCAACTCGACTGGAGAAGGTGGCCCGGCCGGTGCTCTCATTAGAGTTATGCCCACTGATACAGACCCAGTAACCGGCCAGTTATATACGGAGAAATATCCCGGCGGTTCTCTGGTGGGGAATTACTACTATGTATACATTCCCTGGAAGAACAAGTCGTGTGGCACTCAGACTCTCCTCCATGGGGTCGATTCAGCATTTGGCACAGCAGTAAAAAGTATGACTCCGGCGAGCGGAACCGTTAACTAGGTTTCGATAAACGCATTCCCAGTCTCACGTAATCAGGAAAGAAAGGTTAAGATGTCCAGTGTCAAATTAGTTTTAAGGCGAGCGAACCTATTTGTGTTTGCGGTTACTGTGTTAGCCGCGTTTTCCGTAACAGCGTACGTTGACCAACCAGTCGCTCATGCCAGTCGTTCAAATACCCGCACGGATAATGCCGGTACTGTTGAGGTGGCTGGCACAGAGTGGTTGGGAGGCAGTGGAGTCGATGTGTACTCCAACGGCAATAGCTCGTCAAATGGCTGGGGGAATAACTATGTCAACAGCGTATTGTCGGGCACTAAGTGGCAATGTGTCGAGATGGTCAATCGCCTTTACCTAACGAAAGGATGGACGAGTTCGACTTGGTACGGCAACGGCAACACATTGGTGAATAGTGTGCCATCCGGTCTGGTCAAGGAGGACAATGGAGCAATCTCTAACCTGAACTCAGGCGATGTCATTACGCTAGATGATGGCGGCTTCGGTCATGCGGCGATCATAAATACTGTCGGGGCCAGTAGTGTCGGAATAATTAACCAAAACACAATCAACGCTGACAGCTCAGCCTCTATAAGTAGTGGGTCTCTTGATAATAAGAATGCCCATCTCAGTATGGCCGGTTGGGCCGGGTACTCAATACAGGCGGTCATACATCATCCTGCGGCCGTAGCTAACCCACCAGCGCCCACATCTCCCCTCTCATGGAACTTTGAGAACCTGGATGGTGGAAGCAGTTCAGTTGGTCAAGACCCTGGCACGCTCGGCCTGAATCCGGCGGCAGTGAACTACAACGGTACCCTGCAAACCTTCTACTATGACCAGTCACATGGATATCTTATGCATGCGTGGAACGACCCGAACGGCTGGCATTTTGAGCATCTCGATGGTGCGGGTGGATCAAATGGTCGGACTGCCGATGCGGTTGGTAAGTCTCCATCGGTGACTGTGTATAACGGCTATCTTCAAGTTTTCTACTATGATTTGACGGCCAATTCCTTGCGCCATGCCTGGACGGATGCCAACGGCTGGCACTTCGAAACACTCGACTCTGCCGGGAATATGGGCGTGGCCTCCACGGCAGTCGTCTACGGCACAAGCCTCCAGCTGTTCTATCCGAACCTGGCCAATGGCAACCTGCGCCACACTTGGGCAGACACGAACGGCTGGCATTTCGAGAACCTAGATGGGGATAGTGGCTCTGTAGCTGGCCAGGCTGGCAACTACCTTGCAAACCCAGGCATTTCGCTGGCCAGCACAATTGACGCCAGCGGGAACCTCCAGCTGTTCTACTACGGCTCGACCAACCAACTTCTACGACATACCTGGGCCGATTCACTAGGTTGGCACTTTGAGAACTTGGATGGCGGGAACCTCGGCACGATCTCCGGCAACCACGATGCGATAGGTCAAAACCCATCGGTAACTATAGCTGGCTCGACCATACAGGTATTTAGCTATGACGCTTCAGCCGGAGGATTACGCCACGACTGGAGTGATTCTACTGGCTGGCACTTTGAGAACTTGGACGGCACCGGTTCAGTTGGGCCAGATCAGTTCAATGTGGGCCTGTACTCTAGCGCTACTATGAGCGGTTCCTCACTCGAAGTTCTGTACTACGACAGTCAGTGGCATGAGTTGCGCCATGCCTGGACGGATTCCAACGGTTGGCATTTCGAAAACCTAGACGGTCTCGGCGGTTCGCCTTCAAGCCGCGAAGGCCCCAACGTCGATGTTGGCTCTTACCCACTTGCTATTACTTACGGCACAGTCTTGCAGGTGCTTTACTACGACGCCATGCACGGCACCCTACGACATGCGTGGCCTCAGTAGGTTGTCATAAGCCGAGAGGGAGAGCGCGTTTGCGTTCTCCCTCTATGATCATCGTGAGCGCCAGCCAAGGTTGTAAGTGCCGCTAGCTTTGTCTCCCTCGTCGACCACCTCGGCTCGCAGCACCTGCTTCGGGAGCGGCCTCGCTTGTAGCTTCCGCTCCCGTGGCCTGCTGTCCGAGGATGCCTGCAATAGCAGCCCGCCGCTCCTGGAGCCGTTTCTCCTCGGCGTCTAACTCGGCCATAGCTTTCTCTTGGATGGCCTCATCGGCAAGCGTCTTCGTAACCCAGTCGTTGATGGCTTCGACACCGACGTCATTGACACTCTGCTCGGTTATGCCGCGTAGCCCCTCAATCTGTTCTCGTAGAACTGGATCAATGCGTACGGCGAAGACGACCGGCTTGCGTTCTTCTTCCGCCGCCGCTGAAACCTGTGGTTGCATATCTGGTTGTTGTTCACTCATTCGAAGTTCCTTCCGTTTAGTGGTTGGTGCTGTTAGTTATAGCTCGCCGAGCGTAAGATCCCGTCCATATTGGAAAAGGAAAAACCAGCCCCATCTGTGAAGTGGCGATAGATGGGGCAGATGTGAATGGCGAAGTTCGTGACTACCCTCGCTCGTGCGGGTCACGCATTCGTACGCCGCGCTTCTTGAGTCGGTAGCGCACCGCGCAGCCAGTAACGCCCAGGCGATCGCCAACACGTTCCAGTGACAAGCCTTGGGCGTACAGTCGCTCAGCCTCGTCAACGTCCGCTTCGGTGAGGCGACGCCACCGAGGGGTGATGCCCTGGCGCTTGAGGAGGTTGCTCACCGTCTGGGGTGTCACCCCGAACTGATCAGCAAGCTTTCGGAGCGTGCCACCGGCCTCGTACGCGGCAACAAGCTCTTTGAGCCGCTTCCCCCGAAGCTGCTTGGCTGTGCGTGGGGTGGGTCGGGGTTCCCGCTCCACCGGCGGCACGTCCGCCCGGGGAAGCGTGGCAACAAGGTGCCGGAGGGCCTGGAGCTGGGCCTTCGTGTTCCAGAGGGGAGCCGTATCGCCCACCACCGGGAGGCCGGTCTGCCTGTGCAGACCGGCCTTTTGCGCGGTGTCGGCGCCCCGCCCCTCACGCCGCCGTGGGCAGTTCCGGCCGCAGTGGCCAGTACGTGTTCACCGTCTCCGCGGTGCCGCTGCGGGTGAACCACGCCTGGAGGCCACGCGCCTGTGCCGCGTGCCAGGTGGTCTGCAGGCTGTGCAGCTCGGCCGGGGTCAGGCGCTCCAGGCGGGGAGCGAACCGGCGGCCCAGCGCCCGTACCACCTCCAGCGAGGCGAGCGCGTCCGCGCCCGCGTCGTGAGCGCCTTCGAGCGTGACCTCGTAGTGCGCGCACAGGTCGGTCAGGGTGCGGCGACCCTTGCGGTAGCGGTCCAGATGCTTGTCCAGGACCCGGGGATCGAGGACGAGCAGAGGGCTCGCCTCGAACCAGCGGTCCAGCGAGGACGCCCGGTGACGGCGCAACTCGCGGTCCAGCAGGGTCAGATCGAACGGCGCGTTCATCACCACCAGCGGGCGGTGCAGCGCCGCGTGCTCGGCCAGTTCCTCGGCTATCTCGTACATCACCGGCGCCGGCCAGCGGCCGTTGCGCTGCAGGTGTTCTTCCGTCAGCCCGTGCACCGCCGTCGCCGATTCCGGCACCGGCACGCCCGGGTTGACCAGCCAGCGGGTCACCCGGGGGCGGGTGCCCGGGGCGTCCTGGACGACGACCGCGGCGGACACGATGCGATCGGTCTCCACGTCCACGCCCGTGGTCTCCGTGTCGAAGGCCGCCAAGGGCCCCTCGTACCAGCACGTCATGCCCATACAACTCCTTGTTCACCTATGGCAGGTGACGTTCCGTCTTCTGCCCGTTTGGTGATACCCGGGCCGTTTGCGGCGTACGCCGGAAGGACACAACAGGAGTGCGGGTCTTTGCAGTTCAGCGGCCCGCCACGGGGAAACTGCCGGTTGGGAAGGCTGTTGGTCATGGCGATAGCGCAGCCCGAACGGGGCGGGCTGCTGCCCGAACGTACGGGCCCTCATCGCGGCACACTCGCCACCACCGCCTGCATGGAGACACTGCAGGTGGGCTATCTGCACGCCGTCGCGGCGGCGGCCGGCTGCTCGCTGTCGCAGCCGTTCCCGGACAACGGCATCGACTGGCACGTCAGCCACGGCTCACCCGGTCACACCGTCGACGACGAGGTGACGATAAAGGTGCAGCTCAAGTGCACCTACCAGATCGCACCGAACCCCCCGGGACGTTTCTTCTCCTTCACGCTGGACAACGACCACCTGCGCAAGCTCGCCCGCACACCGGTGTCGGTGCACAAGATCCTGGTGGTGATGCTGGTACCGCGCTCCCAGGACGACTGGCTGCGCGCCAGCCACGACCGGCTCGATCTGCGCCACTGCTGCTACTGGGTCAACCTGGCAGGGCACCCGATCACCGGCCGGCACCGGACCACCGTGCGGGTCCCGACCTCGCGCATCTTCGACGACCGGGCGCTGTGCGAGATCATGACGCGGGTCGGGACGGGAGGCAGACCATGAGGCGCCGTCCGTACGAGGAGCAGCTGCGGGAGGTCCGGCCGCATCCGGACGACCCGCACTGGAACCGTCCGCCCGAGCCCGCCGACGTAGACCCCGCCGTGCTCGGCGCACTGCTGCGCCGGCACGGCTGGCAGCGGCGCGGGGGAGCCCCGGGACGCTACGGCCGCTGGACCCCACCCGGGCCGGGCAGCACCGGCACCAGCCTGCTGGTACCCGAGAGCCGCGCCTTCCCGGACAGTGACGATCTGCTCGGGGAGGCGCTCACCGCTCTCGCGCGCCTCGGCACACCCGCCGCGCGCGAGGTGCTGGTGGGGCTCGCCGTGCCCAGCGACGAGATCCGCTGGTGGCGGGACGTGCCCAGCGGGCCGGCGGACGCCGCGTCCTGGACGGCCGAGGAGCAGCTGCGCACCGCGGCCCGGCAGACCCTGCTGGCCGGCGCGCTCGCCACCCGCGCGCGTGCGGGTTACTACGGCGCCCGGCACAAGCGCGCGGCCGCCGCCATGCTGGAGTCCGTCCTCGTCGGCTCGGCGGAGGGCGGTCGCGGCCTGACCGCCTTCGTGCCCGTCGGCACCGGCCGGCCCCTCGCCCTACGCCTCCACCAGGCCCTGTACGCCGCCCGCGAGGCCATCGACTACCAGCGGGCCACCGGCGGCATGGACGCCTTCGACGGAGCCGTCGAGGCGGGCGTCAGCCGGGAACTGACCGACGCCCTCGTCTTGCTCGTACGCGGGACGGAGGGCGCCCGGATGTCCGTCGAGTGGGCACCGGGCGCCGGGGTTCCCGACGACTGCGCGTCGACCACCGAGCCCGTCGAGTTCTCGCCCGGGGACCTGCCCGTGCTGCGCGAGGCCGGCGCCCGCTATCTGCGCGACGAACCCTCGGTCGCGGTCCGGGTCACCGGCGCCGTGGTGCGGATGCGCCGCTCGGAGCCGCGCGGCGAGGGCGCGGTACGGCTGCGGGTGATCGCCGGCGCCGAGGTGCCCTACCTCCGCGTCACGCTCGACGAGGAGGACTACCGGATCGCCGGGCAGGCCCACCTCGTGGGGCTCCCGGTGCGGGTGCACGGGCGGCTGGAGAGCCGGGGCGGCTTCCGGCGGCTGTCCAGCGCCTCCGGCGTCGTACCGGTGCAGGTGGACGAGTCCGACCGGGACCGGCTGCTGAAGTCGATCCAGGAGCACGCCGAAAGGGGGGCCTTCTTCGAGGAGGCGTGCGACGGGGACGAGCGCGACTGACCCCGCACTGTCGGTAACCGTTTCGCAGTCGGTGGGGCCGGGTCGGTACGATCCGGTATTGCGCGCGCTCCTGGTATGGCGCCGCATCCACCTTCAGTCAGGAGAGACCGGTGTCAGACGTCCGTGTGATCATCCAACGCGATTCCGAGCGGGAAGAGCGCGTGGTGACGACGGGCACTACGGCCGCCGAGCTCTTCGCCGGCGAGCGCTCGATCATCGCCGCCCGGGTGGCCGGAGAGCTCAAGGACCTCGCGTACGAGGTGAAGGACGGCGAGACCGTCGAGGGCGTCGAGATCTCCTCGGAGGACGGCCTCAACATCCTGCGCCACTCCACCGCGCACGTCATGGCCCAGGCCGTCCAGGAGATCTTCCCCGAGGCCAAGCTGGGCATCGGCCCGCCGGTCAAGGACGGCTTCTACTACGACTTCGACGTGGCGAAGCCGTTCACGCCCGAGGATCTCAAGGCCGTCGAGAAGAAGATGCAGGAGATCCAGAAGCGCGGCCAGCGGTTCTCGCGCCGTGTGGTGACCGACGGGGCGGCCCGCGAGGAGCTGGCCTCCGAGCCGTACAAGCTGGAGCTGATCGGCCTCAAGGGCTCGGCGTCGAGCGACGACGGCGCGGACGTGGAGGTCGGCGCCGGTGAGCTGACGATCTACGACAACCTGGACGCCAAGACCGGCGAGCTGTGCTGGAAGGACCTCTGCCGCGGTCCCCACCTGCCGTCGACCCGTCTCATCCCGGCGTTCAAGCTGATGCGCAACGCGGCCGCCTACTGGCGCGGCAGCGAGAAGAACCCGATGCTCCAGCGCATCTACGGCACCGCCTGGCCGTCCAAGGACGAGCTGAAGGAGTACCTGGACTTCCTCGCCGAGGCCGAGAAGCGCGACCACCGCAAGCTGGGCAGCGAGCTGGACCTGTTCTCCATCCCGGAGCAGATCGGCTCCGGCCTCGCCGTCTTCCACCCCAAGGGCGGCATCGTCCGCCGCGTGATGGAGGACTACTCGCGCCGCCGGCACGAGGAGGAGGGCTACGAGTTCGTCTACACCCCGCACGCCACGAAGGGGAAGCTCTTCGAGACGTCCGGCCACCTGGACTGGTACGCCGACGGCATGTACCCGCCCATGCAGCTCGACGAGGGCGTGGACTACTACCTCAAGCCCATGAACTGCCCGATGCACAACCTGATCTTCGACGCGCGTGGCCGTTCCTACCGTGAACTGCCGCTGCGGCTCTTCGAGTTCGGGACCGTGTACCGGTACGAGAAGTCGGGCGTCGTGCACGGCCTCACCCGGGCCCGCGGCTTCACCCAGGACGACGCGCACATCTACTGCACCAAGGAGCAGATGGCGGACGAGCTCGACAAGACGCTCACCTTCGTCCTGAACCTGCTGCGCGACTACGGCCTCAACGACTTCTACCTGGAGCTGTCCACCAAGGACCCGGAGAAGTTCGTCGGCTCCGACGAGGTCTGGGAGGAGGCGACCGACACGCTGCGCGCGGTCGCCGAGAAGCAGGGCCTGCCGCTGGTCCCCGACCCGGGCGGCGCCGCCTTCTACGGCCCGAAGATCTCCGTGCAGACCAAGGACGCCATCGGCCGCACCTGGCAGATGTCGACCGTCCAGCTCGACTTCAACCTGCCCGAGCGCTTCGACCTGGAGTACACCGCCGCCGACGGCACCAAGCAGCGCCCGGTGATGATCCACCGTGCCCTGTTCGGCTCCATCGAGCGGTTCTTCGCGGTGCTCCTGGAGCACTACGCGGGCGCCTTCCCGGCCTGGCTGGCCCCGGTCCAGGCGGTGGGCATCCCGATCGGTGACGGGCACGTCGAGTACCTGCAGAAGTTCGCCGCCGAGGCGAAGAAGAAGGGCCTGCGGGTCGAGGTGGACGCGTCCTCCGACCGCATGCAGAAGAAGATCCGCAACGCCCAGAAGCAGAAGGTGCCCTTCATGGTCATCGCGGGCGACGAGGACATGGCGGCCGGTTCGGTCTCCTTCCGCTACCGCGACGGCTCGCAGGAGAACGGCATCCCGTTCGACGAGGCCATCGCCAAGATCGTGAAGGTGGTCGAGGAGCGGACCCAGGTCTGACCCCGCTCGGCTTCGAAGGAGCCCTCGGAGATCACGGTCCCTTCTCCGGGGGCTTCTTCTCGTCCTCGCCCAGTGCGAACCGCTGCAGCAGCATGCTCGAGAACGATCCCGTGACCGTCCCCAGCAGTGCCAGACTGCAGGCCATCAGTCCCACCGCGACGACACGGCCCTCGGTGGTCACCGGGACGAAGTCGCCGTAACCGACGGTGGCGAGGGTTTCGCAGGTCCACCAGACGGATTCGCCGAAGGTGCGGATCGTGGCGTGGGGGGCCGAGTGTTCGGCCTGGTAGACGACGAGCGCGCCCGCGAATCCCAGCAGTGCGATCGACAACCCCGAGTAGAGCGCCACTCGCGCGTGCAGCGCGAGCCGGGGCTGCTTGCTCTTCCGGCGCTGCAGCGCCTCGTAGGTCCGCACGATCTGCAACGGCCGCAGCAGGGGCAGCAGCAGGACGACGGCGTCCAGCCAGTGCCGCCGTACGAACCCCGGTCCTTCATGGCTGAGCCGCCAGCGCACCGCGAAGTCGAAGGCGAACAGTGCCCAGGCGCTGTAGGTCAGTGACAGGAGGACGGCGTGCACGGACGGTGCCAGGCCGGGCACCAGTACATGCACCGCGTACGCGCCCAGGAAGACCAGCGAGGCGGTGCCGAGCGGGATCTCGGCCACTCGCTCCCAGCGAGTCAGCCGGCTGTCGTCGTCCATCCGCCCAGCTTCGCCGCCGACCGCTTTGCCCCGGCCCCGGCGACACGCCGCGAACGGGCGAAGCCATATGCTGCTTGGCATGACGAGTGAGCCGGAGCAGCAGATCGGAGTGGGGACGCAGGACGCGTTCCAGCGCCTGTGGACACCCCACCGGATGGCCTACATCCAGGGTGAGAACAAGCCGACCGGTCCGGGGGCCGACGACGGCTGTCCCTTCTGCTCGATCCCGGCCAAGTCCGACGAGGACGGGCTCGTCGTCAGGCGCGGCGAGCACGTCTACGCGGTGCTCAACCTCTACCCGTACAACGGCGGCCACCTGATGACCGTCCCGTACCGCCATGTCGCCGACTACACGGACCTCACCGGCCCGGAGACGGCCGAACTGGCCGAGCTGACCAAGCAGGCGATGACCGCGCTGCGCACGGCCTCGGGTGCCCAGGGCTTCAACATCGGCATGAACCAGGGCTCGGTGGCGGGTGCCGGTATCGCGGCCCACCTGCACCAGCACATCGTCCCGCGCTGGGGCGGCGACACGAACTTCATGCCGGTGGTGGGCCACACCCGGGTGCTGCCGCAGCTGCTGGCGGACACCCGCAAGATGCTGGCCGAGGCCTGGCCGGCGGTGTAGGCCCGACGGTTTCCCTCCCCGGAAGACGGGTCCCCGGAACACGGGGAGGGGAACCGCCGCTGTCACGCGTCGTAGGTGTCGGCCTTCTTCGGCGCCGCGTCCTGGACCGACCCGCTGAGCGCTCCCGCCCGCGCGTTGAACTTGTCCATGTTGACGTCGTGCTCCTTGAGCACGGTGAACGCGGCCCGGTGCACCGCCCGGAGCACCGGCGTGGCCGCGCGCAGCGCGTCGTCGGCCATGAAGCGGTGCTTCCAGGGCTGGTCAGCCCAGGCGTGCCGGAGGCCGAACGGCTCGGGCAGGCCTATGGAACCGCCCAGCCACTTCAGCAGCGGCGGATACCAGCTGATCACCGCTCGCGCGCCCAGCCGGACCACCTCGTCCGGCGTCACCAGGGGCAGCTTGACGGTCCGGGTCTCCCAGAACCTGACGGTCTTGGCTACCGTCTTGGTGGGGGCCTCGGGCTTGCCGCCGAACAGGCCGTTGACCGGTCCGAGGGCGTGTCCGGTGACCTCGATCCGCAAGGTCTCCTTCAGCACGGTGACGGTGGTCATCATCGTGATGATCAGGTCGCCGTTCCACAGGTGGGGCCACTGCACGCCCAGGTAGTGCCGTTCGCCCTTGTCGAAGTGGTTGTCGTTGCAGATCCGCTCCACGTCCGAGGGGCCCACCCGGTAGTCGGCCCCCTCGGGCCTGGGCACCGCCTTGGCGCCCTCTCCGACATGGGTGACGATCCAGTGCTTGACCTGCGGTGGCGGGAAGCCGCCGGTCTTCAGGTGCTGCCGGTGCAGCACGCTCAGCTCCTTCTCGATCTCCCGGACGACCGTCCAGGCACGGAACTCGTGGACGCCTTTGACCGGATCGAGCGGGACCAGCTCCTCGGCGAGGTGCCAGGAGCCCCACCGGGTGCCCATGCCGAGTATGCCCTTGGGACCGGCGTAGAAGACCGAGTTGGACTGCTGCTCGGCGCTGAGCCGGGCCAGGGACTGGCGCAGTTGCTCGGCGGCGGCCTGGTCGGGGCTGGTCGGCACCGCCTCCGGGACCTTGGCGCCGACGCTGCCGCCGGACAGCAGGCCGTCCCAGGCCGCGCGCAGGTCTCTCGCGGTGCGCTCGCACAGCCGCTTGGCCAGGTACCAGCCGACGGCCGGAAGCACGATGCAGCCGCGCGCGTACCATCCCCAGAAGCCGGTGAGCGGCATCCGGATCAGGAAGACGACCGCGAGGACGCCGACGGCGGCCAGCAGGGCGCTGCCGAGCCCGGAGACCCGCTTGTTGTCGGCCTTCAGCATGGTGGCCCGGAGCTGGAAGACCCCCAGCCAGACCAGCAGACCGGGCAGGAAGAGCACGCCGCACAGGAGCATGACGGCGGTGAGCCGCAGGTCGCGTTCCCGGCGGATGCGGTTGGCCGCGAGGCAGTGCTCGACGACCACCTGCGGTTCGCTGCCGAAGGACTGGATCAGGGGTTTGCGGCCGACCCCCAGCATGCGGTCGATGACCGCCTGGGAGTACGCCTCACCGAAGTTGGGCCGGAATATCTTCGCCCACTTGCGGCCCTCGTTGACCGTGGACTGGTGCCACTCGTTGTCGGCTTTCTTGATCTCCTCCATCGGCGTGTCCCGGTAGGCCGCCGACGCCAGGGCGTAGGTCGGTGCCTGCGCCTCGCCGCCCGGCCTGGGCACCTGTGGCCCGAAGAAGTCCTCGAAGCTCATTCCCGCCCCCACTTGCCGCCATCCCGCTTCTGCGGCCTTCCCGACTTCCGTACTCCGCACACCTGTTGATCAAGTAGTCAGAGTATCCCCAGCCACCGACAGGCGTTCGGCGGACGGCCGAAGCCGCCCGCCGAACGCCCCCGTTGCCGGCTGTCGCGCCCCCTGTTCCGCACCGCGGTTCCACTGCCGGACCGGCTAGGAGGCCTCTTTGGCCTGTTCGCGGATCTTCTCGGCGATCTGCGGCGGCATCGGCTCGTGCCGCGCGTACGAGCGGCTGAACCGCGCCGTGCCGTGCGAGAGGGAGCGCAGGTCGACCGCGTACCGGCCGATCTCGAATTCCGGTACCTCGGCCTTGACGAGGGTGCGTCCGCCGCTGGTCTGTTCGGTGCCCAGCACCCGGCCGCGCCGCCCGGACAGGTCGCTCATCACGGCGCCCACGTAGTCGTCGCCGACCAGCACGGACACCTCGGCCACCGGCTCGAGGAGATGGATCTTCGCGTCCGCCGCGGCCTCCCGCAGCGCCAGCGCGCCGGCCGTCTGGAAGGCGGCGTCGGAGGAGTCCACCGAGTGCGCCTTGCCGTCGAGCAGCGTGACCCGCACGTCGACCAGCTGGTAGCCGGCGGCGACCCCCTTGACGGCCTGGGCCCGGATGCCCTTCTCCACCGACGGGACGAACTGCCGGGGCACCGCGCCGCCGACCACCTTGTCGACGAACTCGATGCCGGAGCCGCCAGGCAGGGGTTCCACCTCGATCTCGCAGATCGCGAACTGCCCGTGTCCGCCGGACTGTTTGACGTGCCGGCCGCGTCCGGCGGACTTCTCGGCGAACGTCTCCCGGAGGGACACCTTGTGCGGTACGACGTCGACCTGGACGCCGTATCGGCTGCGCAGCCGTTCCAGGGCGACGTCCGCGTGCGCCTCGCCGAGGCACCACAGCACCACCTGGTGGGTGTCCTGGTTCTGTTCGAGCCGCATGGTGGGGTCTTCGGCGACCAGCCGGGCGAGGCCCTGCGAGAGCTTGTCCTCGTCGGCCTTGCTGTGCGCCTCGATGGCGAGCGGCAGCAGCGGGTCGGGCATCTGCCACGGCTCCATGAGCAGCGGGTCGTCCTTGCCGGAGAGGGTGTCGCCGGTCTCCGCCCGGCCGAGCTTCGCCACGCAGGCGAGGTCGCCGGCGATGACGTGGGTGACCGGGCGCTGCTGTTTGCCGAACGGTGTGGACAGGGCGCCGATCTTCTCGTCGACGTCGTGGTCCTCGTGGCCGCGGTCGGCGAGTCCGTGCCCGGAGACATGGACCGTCTCGTCGGGGCGCAGGGTGCCGGAGAAGACCCGGACCAGCGAGACCCGGCCGACGTACGGGTCGGAGGCGGTCTTGACCACCTCGGCCACCAGCGGGCCGCCGGTGTCGCACGGCTTGATGTCGCGCGGTGTGCCGTCGATGGTGGTGACCTCGGGCGTGGGGTGCTCGAAGGGGGTCGGGAAGCCGCCGGTGACCAGCTCCAGGAGCTCGACCGTGCCGAGGCCCTGGCGGGCGCCGTCGGCGGCCGGGGCGGCCGCCAGGACCGGGAAGAAGGCGCCGCGTGCCACGGCCCGCTCCAGGTCCTCGATCAGCGTCTTGACGTCGATCTGCTCGCCGCCCAGATAGCGGTCCATGAGCGTCTCGTCCTCGCTCTCCGAGATGATCCCCTCGATGAGCCGGTTGCGGGCCTCCTCGATGTCCGGCAGCTGGTCGGGTCCCGGCTCGGACTCCTTGCGCTCCCCCGTGGAGTAGTCGAACAGTTTCCCTGTGAGCAGGCCGACCAGCCCGGTCACGGGCGCGTGCCCGTCCGGGCCCTGCGGGCCGTGCAGCGGCAGGTAGAGGGGGAGTACGGCGTCGGGGTCGTCGGCGCCGAACGCCTCGGCGCACACCCGGGTCATCTCCTGGAAGTCCGCGCGGGCGGCCTCCAGGTGCGTGACGACGAT
Source organism: Streptomyces shenzhenensis (assembly GCF_021462265.1). Taxonomy (GTDB): domain Bacteria; phylum Actinomycetota; class Actinomycetes; order Streptomycetales; family Streptomycetaceae; genus Streptomyces; species Streptomyces shenzhenensis. The sequence continues at coordinate 389,744 of NZ_JAJONF010000001.1, forward strand.
CGCCCGCGGCATCCCGACCGCCGCGCACTCCTCCCAGACCATCCGGGTCGAGCCGTCCACCCCGTCCGAGGCCGAGACGACGAAGAGGGCCGCGTCCGCGGCGCGCAGACCGGCCCTGAGCTCTCCGACGAAGTCGGCGTATCCCGGGGTGTCCAGGATGTTGATCTTGATTCCGTTCCACTCGACCGGTACCAGCGACAGCTGTACGGAGCGCTGCTGCCGGTGCTCGATGTCGTCGTAGTCCGAGACGGTTGCGCCGTCCTCCACCCGGCCCGCCCGGTTCACCGCTCCCGCGGTCAGCGCGAGAGCCTCCACCAAGGTGGTCTTGCCCGATCCGGAGTGGCCGACCAGCACCACATTCCGTACAGACGCGGGGTGGTCGGCCGCCCTTGCCCTGCCGGCGGCTCCGGGGTGTTCCTTGGCCTTGTCGCCCATGGTTCTGCCTCCCGTGCACGGTGAGGTCTCTGTGGGCGCGGGCGAGCATGGCGGGCCGCGTGCGGTGGCGGCTGCGATGACGCCCGCGGTTATTCGAGCTTTCCACTCCCGTCACGGCGCGTCCATACGAAGGACGCGATCGCGCCCGCGGGACGCTTCCGGCCCGCCGCCGGTCCCGACTGTGAGTGCCCGTCCGTCGCGCTCACACGCGCGTGGCTACGATGGGCCAGCCGGGGTGGCCAGCAGGGGCCGCACGGCGCAACGACCGTCGGGAAGGCCATGCTGAACAAGTACGCGCGTGCATTCTTCACGCGTGTCCTCACACCGTTCGCCGCGTTTCTCATCCGCCGGGGCGTGAGCCCGGACACGGTCACGCTCCTCGGCACGGCCGGGGTGGTCGCGGGCGCGCTGGTCTTCTTCCCCCGGGGCGAGTTCTTCTGGGGCACGATCGTGATCACCCTGTTCGTGTTCTCGGACCTGGTGGACGGCAACATGGCCCGCCAGCTGGGCCGCACCAGCCGCTGGGGCGCCTTCCTGGACTCCACCCTGGACCGGGTCGCCGACGGCGCCGTCTTCGGCGGCTTCGCCCTCTGGTACGCGGGCAACGGGAACAACGATGTCCTGTGCGCGGTCTCCATCTTCTGCCTGGCCAGCGGCCAGGTGGTGTCGTACACCAAGGCGCGCGGCGAGTCGATCGGGCTGCCGGTGGCCGTCAACGGTCTGGTGGAGCGCGCCGAGCGCCTGGTGATCTCGCTGGTGGCCGCGGGTCTGGCCGGCTTCCACAAGTTCGGTGTCCCGGGCATCCAGATCCTGCTGCCGATCGCCCTGTGGGCCGTCGCGGTGGGCAGCCTGGTCACCCTCGTCCAGCGGGTCGTCACGGTCCGCCGGGAGTCCGCCGAGGCGGAGGCCGCGGCCGAGCGGGAGAAGGCCTCCCACGGGAGCGAGGCCGCGCAGTGACCGCCGCCGACCGACTCACCGACGCTCTGTACGGTCTCGGCTGGAGCACCGTCAAGAAGCTCCCCGAGCCGGTCGCCGTGCGCCTCGGCACCTCCGTCGCGGACCTCGCCTGGAAACAGCGCGGCAAGGGTGTCCAGCGGCTCGAATCCAACTACGCGCACGTGCTGCCCGACGCGACTCCCGAGCGGCTGCGCGAGCTCTCCCGCGCGGGCATGCGCTCGTACCTGCGCTACTGGATGGAGTCCTTCCGGCTGCCGTCCTGGAGCGAGGAGCGGATCCGGACCGGTTTCGACGTCAAGGACCTCCACCACCTCACCGACGGCCTCGCCTCCGGCCGCGGTGTGATCCTCGCGCTGCCGCACCTGGCCAACTGGGACCTGGCCGGCGCCTGGGTCACCACCGAGCTGCGGACCCCGTTCACCACGGTCGCCGAGCGGCTCAGACCCGAGACCCTCTACGACCGTTTCGTCGCCTACCGCGAGGGCCTCGGCATGGAGGTCCTGCCGCACAGCGGCGGCACCGCCTTCGGCACCCTGGCCCGCAGGCTGCGCGACGGCGGCCTGGTCTGCCTGGTCGCCGACCGCGACCTGTCCGCCTCCGGCGTCGAGGTCGGCTTCTTCGGCGACACCGCGCGGATGCCCGCCGGTCCGGCCCTGCTGGCCCAGCAGACCGGCGCCCAGCTGCTCCCCGTCACGCTCTGGTACGACGACACCCCCGTCATGAAGGGCCGGGTGCACGCCCCGATCGAGGTACCCGAGACAGGTGACAAGGCCGCGCGGACGTCTGTCATGACACAGGCGCTGGCCGACGCCTTCGCCACCGGGATCGCCGACCATCCGGAGGACTGGCACATGCTCCAGCGCTTGTGGCTCGCCGACCTCGACCCCGCGAAGGGACCGTCGTGAGGATCGGCATCGTCTGCCCCTACTCCTGGGACGTCCCCGGCGGCGTCCAGTTCCACATCCGCGACCTCGCCCAGTACTTCATCGGCCTCGGTCACCACGTCTCCGTCCTCGCCCCCGCCGACGACGACACCCCGCTGCCGCCCTACGTCGTCTCGGCGGGCCGTGCGGTACCGGTGCCCTACAACGGCTCGGTGGCCCGGCTCAACTTCGGGTTCCTGTCCGCCGCTCGGGTACGCCGCTGGCTGCACGACGGCGCGTTCGACGTGGTCCACATCCACGAGCCGACCTCGCCCTCCCTCGGCCTGCTGACCTGCTGGGCGGCGCAGGGCCCGATGGTGGCGACCTTCCACACCTCCAACCCCCGCTCCCGCGCGATGATCGCCGCGTACTCGATCCTCCAGGCCGCCCTGGAGAAGATCAGCGCCCGGATCGCGGTGAGCGAGTACGCCCGCCGCACGCTGGTCGAGCACCTCGGCGGGGACGCGGTCGTGATCCCCAACGGCGTCGACGTCGACTTCTTCGCCAGGGCGGAGCCGCGCCCCGAGTGGCAGTCGGCAGGGGCGCGAAGCGCGGCCGAGGGCGGCGGTGGCAGTCCGGCGGGCGGGACGATCGGGTTCATCGGCCGCATCGACGAACCCCGCAAGGGCCTCCCGGTGCTGATGAAGGCGATGCCCAGGATCCTCGCCGAGTGCCCGCAGACCCGGCTCCTGGTGGCCGGCCGGGGCGACGAGGAGGCCGCGGTCGAGTCCCTCCCCGCCGAGCTGCGCTCCCGAGTGGAGTTCCTGGGCATGATCAGCGACGAGGACAAGGCCCGATTCCTGCGCAGCCTCGACCTGTACGTCGCACCCAACACGGGCGGCGAGAGCTTCGGGATAATCCTGGTGGAAGCCCTGTCCGCGGGTGCCCCGGTGCTCGCCTCCGACCTCGACGCCTTCACCCAGGTCCTGGACCAGGGCACGGCGGGCGAGCTCTTCGCCAACGAGGACGCGGACGCGCTGGCGGAAGCGGCGGTACGGCTCCTGAAGGACCCGGAGCGCCGGGCCGGGCTGAGCGCCCGCGGCAGCGTGCACGTACGGCGCTTCGACTGGTCCACCGTGGGCGCGGACATCATGTCCGTCTACGAGACGGTGACGGCGGGCGCGGCAGCGGTGGCGACCGACGAGCGCTCGGGCCTGCGGGCGCGGTTCGGGCTGGCGCGGGACTGAGCGCTCCGCCGGCGGCGCCTCGCCGTGCCGTCTGACGGCTGCGGCGCCGTCGTGGCTGGTCGCTCCCCCACTCTCGGCTTCGCTCGCGAGGGGGGACGCGGGGGGACCCCCATCGCGGCGGCAGCCGCGTGTCGAACGCGGCCCCGCGCCCCTCCCGGGGCGCTGCCGCGGGCGCGTCCGATAGCGTTCGGCCCGTGACCGCAACGCTCATCTGGACGCTCTGGATCCTCGCCGCCCTCGCGGTGATCGGCCTGTACCTGAGCTGGACCGCAGGCCGTCTCGACCGGCTGCACGCGCGCATCGACGCCGCCCGTGCCGCCCTCGACGCCCAGTTGCTGCGGCGGGCCTCCGTGGCCCAGGAACTGGCGACCTCGGGCGTGCTGGATCCCGCCGCCTCGATCGTGCTGTACGAGGCCGCGCACGCCGCCCGGCAGGCCGAGGAGGAGCAGCGGGAGGTCGCGGAGAGCGAGCTGAGCCAGGCCCTGCGTGCCGTCTTCGAGCACCCGCAGCAGGTCGAGGAGGTCCGTCAGGCCCCCGGCGGCGAGGCGGCCGCGAGCGAGCTGGCCGAGGCGGTGCGCCGGGTGCCGATGGCCCGCCGCTTCCACAACGACGCCGTCGGCGCGGCCCGCCGGCTGCGCGAACACCGCAAGGTCCGCTGGTTCCGGCTGGCCGGACACGCCCCCTTCCCGCTGGCCTTCGAGATGGACGACGAACCGCCCCCCGCGCTGGTCGAGCGCCCGGCCTGACCGCAAAAGGATCCACCGGCTTCCCATTGGCCCTTGCTGTGGACTGGTCCACTCGCGTTTCCTCGGTGTTTGCAGAAACCCTCTTTTCAGCGAGTGAGGTACCCGTGTCCACCAGTGAGAACCAGACCCCCGAGACCGGCACCGCCCGTGTGAAGCGCGGCATGGCCGAGCAGCTCAAGGGCGGCGTGATCATGGACGTCGTCACGCCGGAGCAGGCGAAGATCGCCGAAGACGCGGGCGCCGTCGCCGTCATGGCGCTGGAGCGCGTCCCGGCCGACATCCGCAAGGACGGCGGGGTGGCCCGGATGTCCGACCCGGACATGATCGAGGGCATCATCGAGGCGGTCTCGATCCCGGTGATGGCCAAGTCCCGTATCGGCCACTTCGTCGAGGCCCAGGTCCTGCAGTCGCTCGGCGTCGACTACATCGACGAGTCCGAGGTCCTCACTCCGGCCGACGAGGTCAACCACTCCGACAAGTGGGCCTTCACCACTCCCTTCGTCTGCGGCGCCACCAACCTCGGTGAGGCCCTGCGCCGGATCGCCGAGGGCGCGGCCATGATCCGCTCCAAGGGCGAGGCCGGCACCGGCAACGTCGTCGAGGCCGTGCGCCACCTGCGCCAGATCAAGGGCGAGATCGCCAAGCTGCGCGGCTGCGACAACAACGAGCTGTACGCCGCCGCCAAGGAGCTGCGCGCCCCCTACGAGCTCGTCAAGGAGGTCGCCGAGCTCGGCAAGCTCCCGGTGGTGCTGTTCTCCGCCGGTGGCGTCGCCACCCCGGCCGACGCCGCGCTGATGCGCCAGCTCGGCGCCGAGGGCGTCTTCGTCGGCTCCGGCATCTTCAAGTCCGGCGACCCGGCCAAGCGCGCCGCCGCCATCGTCAAGGCGACCACCTTCTACGACGACCCGAAGATCATCGCGGACGCGTCCCGCAACCTCGGCGAGGCCATGGTCGGCATCAACTGCGACACCCTCCCCGAGACCGAGCGCTACGCCAACCGCGGCTGGTAAGGCCAGAGGGTTTCGCACACATGACCGACGCACCTGTCATAGGCGTCCTGGCCCTCCAGGGCGACGTACGGGAGCACCTCATCGCCCTGGCCGCGGCCGACGCCGTGGCCAGGCCGGTCAGGCGCCCCGAGGAACTCGCTGAGGTGGACGGCCTCGTCATCCCGGGCGGCGAGTCCACCACCATCTCCAAGCTGGCCGTCCTGTTCGGCGTGATGGAGCCGCTGCGCGCGCGTGTGCGCGACGGAATGCCCGTCTACGGCACCTGCGCGGGCATGATCATGCTCGCCGACAAGATCCTCGACCCGCGTTCGGGCCAGGAGACCGTCGGCGGCATCGACATGATCGTGCGCCGCAACGCCTTCGGGCGGCAGAACGAGTCGTTCGAGGCGGCGGTCGACGTACGCGGAATCGACGGCGATCCTGTGGAGGGCGTGTTCATCCGCGCCCCCTGGGTCGAGTCGGTCGGCGCCGGGGCCGAGGTGCTCGCCGAGCACGACGGCCACATCGTCGCGGTCCGCCAGGGCAACGCGCTCGCCACGTCGTTCCACCCGGAACTGACCGGCGACCACCGCGTGCACTCCCTGTTCGCCGACATGGTCCACGCGAACCGGGCGGCCGAGTCCTAGTAGGATCTCTGGCGTTCGTTGTTTGGATGGGTTACGCGAAGGAGACAGGCAGATGTCCGGCCACTCTAAATGGGCCACGACGAAGCACAAGAAGGCCGTGATCGACGCCAAGCGCGGCAAGCTCTTCGCGAAGCTGATCAAGAACATCGAGGTCGCGGCGCGGATGGGCGGCGTGGACGTCGAAGGCAACCCGACTCTCTACGACGCCGTCCAGAAGGCGAAGAAGCAGTCGGTCCCGAACAAGAACATCGACTCCGCGATCAAGCGCGGCGGCGGTCTCGAGGCCGGTGGCGCCGACTACGAGACGATCATGTACGAGGGCTACGGCCCGAACGGCGTCGCGGTGCTCATCGAGTGCCTCACCGACAACCGCAACCGCGCCGCCTCCGACGTCCGTGTCGCCATGACCCGCAACGGCGGTTCGATGGCCGACCCGGGCTCGGTGTCGTATCTCTTCCACCGCAAGGGCGTCGTGATCGTCCCCAAGGGCGAGCTGACCGAGGACGACGTGCTCGGCGCGGTCCTGGACGCGGGCGCCGAGGAAGTCAACGACCTCGGCGAGTCCTTCGAGGTGCTCAGCGAGGCCACCGACCTGGTCGCCGTCCGCACCGCCCTCCAGGACTCCGGGATCGACTACGACTCCGCCGAGGCCAACTTCGTCCCGACCATGCAGGTCGAGCTGGACGAGGAGGGCGCCAAGAAGATCTTCAAGCTGATCGACGCCCTTGAGGACAGCGACGACGTGCAGAACGTCTTCGCCAATTTCGACGTCAGCGACGAGGTCATGGAGAAGGTCGACGCGTAGGGCACGCCGCGAGCTGAGCGGATTCGGCGGGCTGGTGGGACACGTCCCACCAGCCCGCCGCCGTTGTCAGTGGCAGCGGCTAGCCTGGCGCCGTCCGCGGATGGCCGTCCACGGGCCGCAACCATCGATTGAGGAACCACGACGGCGCTCAGCCGGGTCCGCGAGAGCGGCGGCGGTTCAGCCGCAAAGAGGGGAGGGGGCGCGGTGCGTGTACTGGGGGTGGATCCCGGGCTGACCCGGTGCGGTGTCGGTGTCGTCGAGGGCGTCGCCGGGCGGCCGCTCACCATGGTCGGCGTGGGAGTCGTCCGCACGCCCGCGGACGCCGAACTCGGCCGTCGCCTGGTCGCCATCGAGCAGGGCATCGAGCAGTGGCTGGACGAGCACCGGCCCGAATTCGTCGCCGTGGAGCGGGTGTTCAGCCAGCACAACGTACGGACCGCGATGGGCACCGCCCAGGCCAGCGCCGTCGCCATGCTGTGCGCCGCCCGCCGGGGCATCCCCGTCGCCCTGCACACCCCGAGCGAGGTCAAGGCCGCCGTCACCGGCTCCGGACGCGCCGACAAGGCCCAGGTCGGCGCCATGATCACCCGGCTGCTCAGGCTCAGCGCCCCGCCCAGGCCCGCCGACGCCGCCGACGCCCTCGCGCTCGCCATCTGCCACATCTGGCGCGCCCCCGCGCAGAACCGACTCCAGCAGGCCGTCGCCCTGCACGCAGCCAACGCAACGAAAGGCCGTACGGCATGATCGCCTTCGTAAGCGGCCCGGTCGCCGCCCTCGCCCCGGACTCCGCGGTCGTCGAGGTGGGCGGGATCGGCATCGCCGTCCAGTGCACCCCCAACACCCTCTCCGGACTGCGCATGGGCCAGCCGGCCAGGCTCGCCACGTCGCTGGTCGTGAGGGAGGACTCGCTCACCTTGTACGGTTTCGTGGACGACGACGAGCGCCAGGTCTTCGAGCTGCTGCAGACGGCGAGCGGTGTCGGACCGCGGCTCGCCCAGGCGATGCTCGCCGTGCACAGCCCCGACGCGTTGCGCCGCGCGGTCGCCACCGGCGACGAGAAGGCGCTGATCGCCGTCCCCGGCATCGGCAAGAAGGGCGCGCAGAAACTGCTGCTGGAGCTGAAGGACCGCCTCGGCGCCCCCGTCGGCGCTCCCGTGGTCGGCGCACCGGTCAGCCAGGGCTGGCGCGACCAGCTGCACGCCGCCCTGATCGGCCTCGGATACGCGACCCGGGAGGCCGACGAGGCCGTCACCGCCGTCGCCCCGCAGGCCGAGGCCGCCGGGGGCACGCCCCAGGTCGGCCCGCTGCTCAAGGCGGCCCTGCAGACCCTCAACCGCGCCCGCTGACCCCACCACCGCTGAGGCACATCACTTATGAACTGGGACGACACGACCGACACCGGCGCCGACGCGGAGCGGCTGGTGGGCGCCGTCGCCGACCGTGAGGACCAGGCCGTCGAGGCCGCGCTGCGCCCCAAGGACCTGGGCGAGTTCATCGGCCAGGAGAAGGTCCGCGAGCAGCTCGACCTGGTGCTGCGCGCCGCACGCGCGCGGGGTGCGACCGCCGACCATGTGCTGCTCTCCGGGGCCCCCGGCCTGGGCAAGACCACCCTCTCGATGATCATCGCGGCCGAGATGGGGGCCCCGATCCGCATCACCTCGGGCCCCGCCATCCAGCACGCCGGCGACCTGGCCGCGATCCTCTCCTCTCTCCAGGAGGGCGAGGTCCTCTTCCTCGACGAGATCCACCGCATGTCGCGGCCCGCCGAGGAGATGCTGTACATGGCGATGGAGGACTTCCGGGTCGACGTCATCGTCGGCAAGGGTCCGGGTGCCACCGCCATCCCCCTTGAACTGCCGCCGTTCACGCTGGTCGGTGCCACCACCCGGGCGGGCCTGCTGCCGCCCCCGCTGCGCGACCGCTTCGGCTTCACAGCGCACATGGAGTTCTACGAGCCGCGCGAACTGGAGCGGGTCGTGCACCGCTCGGCGCATCTGCTGGACGTCGCCATCGAGCCGGCCGGCGCCGCCGAGATCGCCGGCCGGTCGCGCGGCACGCCCCGCATCGCCAACCGGCTGCTGCGCCGGGTCCGCGACTACGCGCAGGTCAAGGCGGACGGACGGATCACGCGCGAGATCGCGCACGCTGCGCTCGCCGTCTACGAGGTGGACGAACGCGGCCTGGACCGGCTGGACCGCGCCGTCCTGGAGGCACTGCTCAAACTCTTCGGCGGCGGCCCGGTCGGCCTGTCCACCCTCGCCGTCGCGGTGGGGGAGGAGCGCGAGACGGTCGAGGAGGTCGCCGAGCCCTTCCTGGTCCGCGAGGGCCTGCTGGCCCGCACCCCGCGCGGCCGCGTCGCCACCCCCGCCGCCTGGGCCCACCTGGGTCTGACCGCCCCGCGCGGCCCGGCGGGCGGAACCGGCCAGCAGGACCTCTTCGGCACCTGACCCCGAGCCGTCGACGCCCCGGCGGCACCCGGAAACGGCTCTGGGCGCCACGCCGGACCGGCTGGGAGCCCGGACCGGCCGCGGGGCCGGATCGGCCGGGGGCCCGGACCGGCCGCGGGGCCCAGACCTGCGGGCGCACCGGCGCGCCCGCCCCGGGCGGGTGGCCCCGGGCGGTGGGCCGCCTCTGCGGCACGGTCCCCGGCCCCCGTGGCCGGTGTCCGGGCCGTTGCCGGTGGAAACGTGACGGGCCGCCGTATCCCGGGCGTGGGGCATGGACGCGTCTTCGCCCTCGGTTCGGACGGTCGGCGCCCGCCGAGCCAGACTTCGGCCCCAGACGTGATCGCTTCGTGACGGCGGGGCATTGGCGGCCCCAGGAACCCAGGTGCCATGCTGAACGTTGTTCCATGCGCGCGGACTCGCTTAGACTCCGCCGATGCCGCCTTCGCGGGCGGCGCCGACCACACCCCCATCATCCAGGCCGCTCACCGCCGCGGCTGCGCGAAGGAAATTCCGTCCCGTGAATAGCTTGCCTCTTCTCGTGTTCATCGTCCTCATCGCGGCCATGGTCCTGATGACGCGCTCCACCAAAAAGCGCCAGCAGCAGGCCACGCAGATGCGGAACGAGATCCAGCCCGGCAACGGTGTCCGCACCATCGGGGGCATGTACGCGACGGTCAAGGAAGTCAACGAGGACACGGTCCTCCTCGACGCCGGCCCGGGCGTCGAGCTCCTCTTCGCGAAGAACTCGATCGGTGCCATCCTCACGGACGACGAGTACAACCGCATCGTGCACGGCATCGAGCACGACCTGAAGTCCGACGCCGACGTCGTCCCGGACGACGCCTCCTCTCTCACCGAGACCGACGACGAGTCCGCCGACGCTGCCGCCGCCTCCGACGACAAGGCCGTCGACCTCGGGAAGAAGGACACCGCCGAGGAGGAGACCGAGGAAGCGGAGAAGAAGACCGAAGGGCCGGCCGAGTCCGCGACCGCCGAGGCGAAGGCTGACGAAGAGCCGAAGAAGACCGACGGCGACTCCGACACGAAGTAGGCGTGCCCCGGGAAGCGGTGCGCGCATGACACGCGCACCTCGTACCCCGGGCGCGTCTGTTTCCCGCACGGGATCCCGACACCATGTCATGGCCGACCGCGCCGACCAGGGGCACGGCGGCCCGAGAGGGAGTACAAGAAGGTGGCAGCACCTAAGAGGGGCCGGAGCGCGAGCGCCCAGAGCAAGCCAGGGCGCTCGCTGGCCCTCATCCTGATCGCCATCGCGGCGCTCACCGGCGGAATGTTCGCCTCCGGAAACACCACTCCGCGTCTCGGTATCGACCTGGCCGGTGGTACGAGCATCACGCTGCAGGCGCACAACGAGCCGGGCCAGCCCAACGCGATCAACAAGACCAACATGAACACCGCGGTCGAGATCATGAACCGCCGTGTCAACGGTCTGGGCGTTTCCGAAGCGGAGGTTCAGACCCAGGGCACCAGCAACATCATCGTCAACATCCCCAAGGGCACCAACTCCGCGGAGGCCCGCCAGCAGGTCGGCACCACCGCGAAGCTCTACTTCCGCCCGGTCCTGGCCCAGCAGGCCAGCGCCGGCGCCACCCCGAGCGCCTCCCCGAGCGCGTCCGCCGGCGGCAGCTCCAGCGCTTCCCCGAGCGCCTCCCCGTCGACCAGCGCGTCGGCGTCCGCGAAGGCGACCGGCTCGTCCTCCGCCTCGCCGTCGTCCTCGGCCACCTCGCAGGGCCGCGCCGTCACCGACGCCCTGAAGGCCGGTTCCACGCCGTCGTCCTCGGCGTCCGCCTCCTCGTCGGCGAGCCCCTCCGCCACCTCCTCGGCCGACGCGGGCGCCTCCGCCGCGGCCTCGAAGCTGGAGGCCGAGTACACCGCGCTGGACTGCTCCAAGGCCACGCAGCGCGCCACGGCCGGCAAGACCGCCAAGCCGAGCGACACCACCGTGGCCTGCGGCCAGGTCGGCAGCGTCTGGTACAAGTACGTGCTCGGCCCGGCCCGAGTCGACGGCACCGACGTCAAGAAGGCCCAGGCCGTCTTCGACACGCAGGGCGCCGCCGGCTGGCAGGTCCAGATGACCTTCACCGGTGGCGGGGCCAAGAAGTTCGCGGACGTCACCGCCGAACTCGCCAAGAACACCTCCCCGCCGACGAACGAGTTCGGCATCGTCCTCGACGGCGAGGTCGTCTCCAGCCCGACCGTGAGCCAGTCGATCACCGGCGGGCAGGCGGAGATCTCCGGCAGCTTCACCCAGGAAGAGGCCCAGAGCCTCGCCAACGTGCTGTCGTACGGCGCGCTCCCGCTCTCCTTCAAGACGCAGAGCGTCACCACCGTCACCGCCGCCCTCGGCGGCGAGCAGCTGCACGCCGGTCTGCTGGCCGGTGCCATCGGCCTCGCGCTCGTCATCATCTACCTGGTCGCCTTCTACCGCGGGCTGTCGCTCGTCGCGATCCCCTCGCTGCTGGTGTCCGCGATCCTCACGTACGCGATCATGTCGCTGCTCGGCCCCACGATCCACTTCGCGCTGAACCTGCCGGCCGTCTGCGGTGCGATCGTCGCGATCGGCATCACGGCGGACTCGTTCATCGTGTTCTTCGAACGCATCCGGGACGAGATCCGTGAGGGCCGCACGCTGCGCCCCGCCGTCGAGCGGGCCTGGCCGCGCGCCCGGCGCACCATCCTGGTCTCCGACTTCGTGTCGTTCCTGGCCGCCGCCGTGCTGTTCGTCGTGACCGTCGGCAAGGTCCAGGGCTTCGCGTTCACCCTCGGTCTGACCACCGTGCTCGACGTGGTCGTCGTCTTCTTCTTCACCAAGCCGCTGATGACGGTCCTCGCCCGGCGTAAGTTCTTCGCGAACGGCCACAAGTGGTCGGGGCTCGACCCGAAGGGCCTGGGCGCCAAGGCCCCGCTGCGCCGCACCCGCCGTCCCGCCGGCCCCGCCGCCGGCCCTGTCGACCCGAAGGAAGCGTGAGCGATGTCGAAACTCGGCAACCTCGGCGCCCGACTCCACCGCGGCGAGATCAGCTACGACTTCGTCGGCAAGCGCAAGATCTGGTACGGCGTCTCCATCCTGATCACCATCACGGCCATCGTCGGCCTGGCGGTGCGCGGCCTGAACATGGGCATCGACTTCCAGGGCGGCGCCGTCTTCACCACCTCGAAGACCAGCGTCTCGGTGGCCCAGGCGGAGACCTACGCGAAGGAGGCCTCCGGCCACGAAGCGGTCGTGCAGAAGCTCGGCACGGGCGGTCTGCGCATCCAGATCGCCGGCATGGACACCGCGAAGTCGGACGCGACCAAGGCCAAGCTGGCCACGGACATGAAGGTGGACCCCGAGTCCATCAACTCCGACCTGGTCGGCCCGAGCTGGGGTGACGAGATCGCCAACAAGGCCTGGGAGGGCCTGGGGATCTTCATGGTCCTCGTGGTGATCTACCTGGCGATCGCCTTCGAGTGGCGTATGGCGCTCGCGGCCCTGGTCGCGCTGATCCACGACATCACCATCACGACCGGCATCTACGCCCTGGTCGGTTTCGAGGTCACGCCCGGCACGGTCATCGGTCTGCTGACGATCCTCGGTTATTCGCTCTACGACACGGTCGTCGTCTTCGACAGCCTCAAGGAGCAGACGAAGGACATCACCAAGCAGACCCGCTTCACCTACAGCGACATCGCCAACCACTCGATCAACGGCACCCTGGTCCGTTCGATCAACACCACGGTGGTCGCGCTGCTGCCGGTCGCGGGCCTGCTGTTCATCGGCGGCGGATTCCTCGGCGCGGGCACGCTCAACGACATCTCGCTGTCGCTGTTCGTGGGTCTCGCCGCCGGTGCCTACTCCTCGATCTTCATCGCCACGCCGCTCGTCGCCGACCTCAAGGAGGCCGAGCCGCAGATGAAGGCCCTGAAGAAGCGCGTCCTCGCCAAGCGCGCCCAGGCTGCCGCCGAGGAGGAGACGGCCGAGGCCCGGGGCGACGGGGCCGAGGGACCCGAGGACGCCGCTCCGGCCGTCGTCGGCCCGCGCAACCAGCCCGCGTCCCGTAACCGGGGCGGCCGTGGCCGCCCCTCGGGGAAGCGCCGGTGACCGACATCAAGGAACTGCTGCTGAGCCGTATCCGGGACGTCGAGGACTATCCGGAGCAGGGCGTGATGTTCAAGGACATCACGCCGCTCCTGGCGGACCCGGCAGCGTTCACCGCGCTCACCGACGCCCTCGCCGAGATCGCCGGGCGCACCGGCGCCACCAAGGTCGTCGGCCTGGAGGCGCGGGGCTTCATACTGGGCGCTCCGGTCGCCGTCCGCGCGGGCCTCGGCTTCATCCCGGTCCGCAAGGCGGGCAAGCTCCCCGGAGCCACCCTCCGGCAGGCCTACGAGCTGGAGTACGGCTCGGCCGAGATCGAGGTGCACGCCGAGGACCTCGGCACGGACGACCGGATCCTGATTGTCGACGACGTGCTCGCCACCGGCGGCACCGCGGAGGCGTCGATCCAGCTCGTCCACCGCGCGGGCGCGGAGGTCGTCGGCGTCGCGGTCCTGATGGAGCTGGGGTTCCTGCGGGGGCGCGCGCGGCTCGAGCCCGCGCTGATGGGTGCCCCGCTGGAAGCGCTGATCGTGGTCTGACCGGCTCCTACGGCACGTCACGGTGCCTTCGCGATGCGTTGTGCCAACGCATCGCGAAGGCACCGTTTCTGTTTGCGCCTTTGACCGCGCTGTACCGAATCGCGTGACCGCGGGTTCGGGCGCCGGAAGGTATTTGTCGGCAGCGGGATTGTCTTCTTGCGCATGAGACCGATTGCGGCTGCCACTTCGATTGCCGCGGCTTCCTTTCCCGGAGCTGCCGCGAGCCCGTCGCGGGCCCCAGAGGAATCCGGGGCCCGCCCCTTGCGTTTCTCGGATGGACGGCTCTCACATCGTCCTCCAGGCGATGCCGGAGCCCAGGATCGCTACGATGGGTCTTCCGGAGCCTGACTGGGGGACCCGGATCGCGCACGAGGAGTCCTCTTGCCAGACGAGGCCCAGCACCTGACCGCCGCCAAGCCCGAGTCCGCCTCGGCGGCCGCGGCCAAGCCCGCGCCGAGCGCGCCGCTCGCGAAGAACGATGTTCGCGGGCCGGTCGAGCACGCCCAGTCCGCGCCTGTCGACAAGTCGGCCGAGCAGTCGCGTCCCAAGCCGGCCCCGTCCGAGCGAGCCAAGACCGCCCCCGTGGTCCGCCCCAACGCCGGCCAGCCCGCTCGCTCGGGCTCCTCCAACCGCGTCCGTGCCCGCCTCGCCCGCCTCGGTGTGCAGCGCGCCAACCCGTACAACCCGGTCCTGGAGCCGCTGCTGCGCATAGTCCGCAGCAACGACCCCAAGATCGAGAACGCCACCCTGCGCCAGATCGAGCGCGCCTACCAGGTCGCCGAGCGCTGGCACCGCGGCCAGAAGCGCAAGAGCGGCGACCCGTACATCACGCACCCGCTCGCGGTGACCACGATCCTGGCCGAACTGGGCATGGACCCGGCGACCCTGATGGCCGGCCTCCTGCACGACACGGTCGAGGACACCGAGTACGGCCTGGAGGACCTGCGCCGCGACTTCGGTGACGTCGTCGCGCTGCTCGTCGACGGCGTGACCAAGCTGGACAAGGTCAAGTTCGGGGAGGCCGCCCAGGCCGAGACCGTGCGCAAGATGGTCGTCGCCATGGCCAAGGACCCACGCGTCCTGGTCATCAAGCTCGCCGACCGCCTGCACAACATGCGCACCATGCGCTACCTCAAGCGCGAGAAGCAGGAGAAGAAGGCGCGCGAGACGCTCGAGATCTACGCGCCGCTCGCCCACCGGCTGGGCATGAACACCATCAAGTGGGAGCTGGAGGACCTCGCCTTCGCGATCCTCTACCCCAAGATGTACGACGAAATCGTGCGGCTGGTCGCCGAGCGCGCCCCCAAACGCGACGAGTACCTGGCCATAGTGACCGACGAGGTCCAGGCCGACCTGCGCGCCGCCCGCATCAAGGCGACCGTCACCGGCCGCCCGAAGCACTACTACAGCGTCTACCAGAAGATGATCGTCCGCGGCCGGGACTTCGCGGAGATCTACGACCTGGTGGGCATCCGCGTCCTGGTGGACACCGTCCGGGACTGCTACGCGGCCCTGGGCACCGTGCACGCCCGCTGGAACCCGGTTCCGGGGCGGTTCAAGGACTACATCGCGATGCCCAAGTTCAACATGTACCAGTCGCTGCACACGACGGTCATCGGCCCCAACGGCAAGCCGGTCGAGCTCCAGATCCGCACGTTCGACATGCACCGCCGCGCCGAGTACGGCATCGCCGCGCACTGGAAGTACAAGCAGGAGGCCGTCGCCGGCGCCTCCAAGGTCCGCACCGACGTGCCGAAGTCGTCCGGCAAGGGCAAGGACGACCACCTCAACGACATGGCGTGGCTGCGGCAGTTGCTGGACTGGCAGAAGGAGACCGAGGACCCCAGCGAGTTCCTGGAGTCCCTGCGCTTCGATCTCTCCCGCAACGAGGTCTTCGTCTTCACCCCCAAGGGCGACGTCATAGCGCTCCCGGCCGGGGCCACCCCTGTCGACTTCGCGTACGCGGTCCACACGGAGGTCGGTCACCGGACGATAGGGGCCCGGGTCAACGGCCGTCTCGTCCCGCTCGAATCGACCCTGGACAACGGCGACCTCGTCGAGGTCTTCACCTCCAAGGCGACCGGCGCCGGACCGTCCCGCGACTGGCTCGGCTTCGTCAAGTCCCCGCGCGCCCGCAACAAGATCCGGGGCTGGTTCTCCAAGGAGCGCCGGGAAGAGGCGATCGAGCAGGGCAAGGACGCCATCGTCCGCGCGATGCGCAAGCAGAACCTGCCCATCCAGCGCATCCTCACCGGCGACTCGCTGGTCACCCTCGCCCACGAGATGCGCTACCCGGACATCTCCTCGCTGTACGCGGCGATCGGCGAGGGCCATGTGGCCGCGCAGAACGTCGTGCAGAAACTGGTGCAGGCGCTCGGCGGCGAGGAGGCGGCCACCGAGGAGATCGACGAGGCGGTTCCGCCGGCCCGCGGCCGCCGCAGCAAGCGGCGCAGCAGCCAGGACCCCGGCGTGGTCGTGAAGGGCGTCGACGACGTCTGGGTCAAGCTGGCCCGCTGCTGCACACCCGTCCCCGGCGATCCGATCATCGGCTTCGTCACGCGTGGGAGCGGTGTGTCGGTGCACCGCAGCGACTGCGTCAACGTCGAGTCGCTGTCCCGCGAACCCGAGCGCATCCTCGACGTCGAGTGGGCGCCCACCCAGTCCTCGGTCTTCCTGGTCGCCATCCAGGTCGAGGCCCTGGACCGCTCCCGGCTGCTCTCGGACGTCACCCGCGTCCTGTCCGACCAGCACGTCAACATCCTCTCCGCGGCCGTCCAGACCTCCCGCGACCGGGTGGCCACCTCCCGCTTCACCTTCGAGATGGGCGACCCCAAGCACCTGGGCCACGTCCTGAAGGCCGTACGCGGCGTGGAGGGCGTGTACGACGTCTACCGGGTCACCTCGGCGCGCAGCCGCTCGTAGCGGAGGCAGCGAGGCAGCGAGGGCTGCAGGGCGGCGAGAGACGACGAGAGGGGCCCCGTACGCCGTGTACGGGGCCCCTCTGGGTGTTCCTGGGGAAACTGTGCGGGGAACTCAGCCGCCGAACTCCTGCAGGCCCTTCAGGGCCTGGTCCAGCAGTGCCTGGCGGCCCTCCAGCTCACGCTCCAGCTTCTCCGCCTTCGACGTGTTGCCCTGGGCGCGGGCCTGCTCGATCTGCGTCGTCAGCTTGTCCACGGCGGCCTGCAGCTGGCCGGTCAGACCCGCGGCACGCGCGCGTGCCTCCGGGTTGGTCCGGCGCCACTCGGCCTCCTCGGCCTCCTGGATGGCCCGGTCGACCGTGCTCATCCGGCCCTCGACCTTCGGACGTGCGTCGCGCGGCACATGGCCGATGGCCTCCCACCGCTCGTTGATCGAGCGGAAGGCGGACCGCGCGGCCTTCAGGTCGGTGATCGGCAGGAGCTTCTCGGCCTCGGCGGCCAGCTCCTCCTTCAGCTTCAGGTTCTCCGTCTGCTCCGCGTCCCGCTCGGCGAAGGCCGAACCGCGCGCCGCGAAGAACACGTCCTGGGCGCCGCGGAAGCGGTTCCACAGGTCGTCCTCGTGCTCGCGCTGGGCGCGGCCGACGGCCTTCCACTCGGCCATCAGCTCGCGGTAGCGCGCGGCCGTCGGACCCCAGTCCGTCGAGTCCGACAGCGCCTCGGCCTCGGCGACCAGCTTCTCCTTGGCCTTGCGGGCGTCCTCGCGCTGGGCGTCGAGCTGCGCGAAGTGCGCCTTGCGGCGCTTGGAGAACGCCGACCGGGCGTGCGAGAAGCGGTGCCACAGCTCGTCGTCCGACTTGCGGTCGAGGCGCGGCAGGCCCTTCCAGGTGTCCACCAGGGACCGCAGCCGCTCACCGGCCGCCCGCCACTGGTCGGACTGCGCCAGCTGCTCCGCCTCGACGACCAGGTCCTCCTTGGCCTGCCGGGCCTCGTCGGACTGCTTGGCACGCTGCGCCCGACGCTCCTCGCGGCGCGACTCCACGGTCTTCACCAGTTCGCCGAGCCGGGTGCGCAGTGCCTCCAGATCACCGACCGCGTGGTGCGCCTCCACCTGCTCGCGCAGGTGGTCGATGGCGGCCTGGGCGTCCTTCGCGGAGAGGTCGGTGGTCTTTACTCGCTTCTCGAGGAGGCCGATCTCGACAACCAGGCCCTCGTACTTGCGCTCGAAGTAGGCCAGCGCCTCCTCAGGGGAGCCGGCCTGCCAGGAACCGACGACCTGCTCGCCGTCGGCCGTACGCACGTACACGGTCCCCGTCTCGTCGACGCGGCCCCACGGGTCGCTGCTCACAGCGCCTCCTCCACATGATGCCCGCGAGGGGCCTCAGCGCCCCCGGGCATCGTCCACAGTTTCGTCACGGCCAACATAGGCGACCGGCGGGTTGCCTGTCCGCATCCCGCGCGACCGAAATCTCGCAGTTGGTGGTCAGGATTTCGTGACCGTGGCCTTGTTGATCACAACCGTCGCATTGGGGGCTCCGTCACCCTGGCCGGTGTTCTCACCCGCGGCGGCGATCTTCTTCAGGATCTTCATTCCGGCCGCGTCGACCGTGCCGAACGGGGTGTAGCTGGCAGGCAACTGGCTGTCCTGGTAGACCAGGAAGAACTGGCTGCCGCCGGTGTGCTTCTGGCCCGTGTTGGCCATCGCGACCGTACCCGCCGGGTACACACCGCCCTTCAGGCTTTTGTCCTTCAGGTTCTCGTCAGGGATCGTGTACCCCGGACCGCCGCTTCCGGTACCCGTCGGGTCGCCGCACTGCAGCACGTAGATGCCGTTGGTGGTGAGCCGGTGGCACTTGCTGTGGTCGAAGTAGCCCTTCGACGCGAGGAAGTTGAACGAGTTCACGGTGTGCGGGGCCGCCGACGTCTTCAGCGCGATGCCGATGTCGCCGCAGGTCGTCGCCAGCGTCATCGTGTACTTCGCCGACGTGTCGATCGTCGTCGCCGGCTCCTTCTTCCAGCTCATCTTCTTCACCGAGCCGGCGGCGGCCTTCTCGCACGGATCGGGCGCCTTGCTGGTGGCGGAGGCGCTGGGAGTCGTCTCCGAGCTGGCGTTCGCCTTGTCGTCGTGGTTCTTCAGCGCACCGGTCGTGTACAGCACGACACTGCCGATCACGATCACGCCGAGCACGGACGCGATCACGGAGTTGCGCATGCGCGCCTTGCGCCGCGCGCTGGTACGCCGCTGCTGCTGCCGCAAGAACTTCTCCCGGGCGAGCTGACGCCGCCGCTGCTCCTGGCTGACCACCGGGTTCTCTCCTCATGCGTGTCGTGTGTCGACGGGTACGCGTGCGTCCTGTGCGCTGTGTGAGCCGACTGCTGCGTGTAGCCCCCGTACCGTATATGGGTTCGCTGAGGAAACGGCAGCGCCGGTAGGCTCTGGACCACAGCTTGTAGCCACCCGAATCGACACAACGAAGGACGATCGTGCTCATTGCCGGGTTCCCCGCCGGGGCCTGGGGGACGAACTGTTATCTCGTCGCCCCCGCCGCCGGCGAGGAGTGCGTGATCATCGACCCGGGCCATCAGGCCGCCGAAGGCGTCGAGGAAGCACTGAAGAAGCATCGGCTCAAGCCCGTCGCGGTCGTCCTCACCCATGGCCACATCGACCATGTGGCCTCGGTCGTCCCCGTGTGCGGAGCGCACGGCGTACCGGCCTGGGTCCACCCCGAGGACCGGTACATGCTGAGCGACCCCGAAAAGGGCATCGGCCGGTCCATCGGCATGCCGCTGCTCGGCGAGCTGACCGTGGGGGAGCCGGACGACGTCCTCGAACTGGCCGACGGCGTACGGCTGGAGCTGGCCGGACTCGAACTCTCCGTCGCGCACGCGCCGGGCCATACCAGGGGGTCGGTGACGTTCCGGATGCCGGAGACGGCCGAGATCCCCTCGGTCTTCTTCTCGGGTGATCTGCTCTTCGCCGGCTCCATCGGACGCACGGACCTGCCGGGCGGCTCCATGGACGACATGCTGGCCTCGCTGGCCCGTGTCTGTCTGCCGCTCGACGACTCCACCGTGGTGCTGTCCGGCCACGGCCCCCAGACGACCATCGGCCAGGAGCGCGCCACCAACCCCTATCTGCGGCAGGTGGCCGCCGGCCCGGGAGCGCACGCCGACGCTCCCCGACGAGGAATGTGACGAGAACTTCCGTGAGCACCTTCAAGGCCCCCAAGGGCACGTACGACCTGATCCCGCCGGACAGCGCCAAGTACCTGGCCGTCCGCGAGGCGATCGCCGCGCCGCTGCGCAACTCGGGGTACGGCTACATCGAGACCCCGGGCTTCGAGAACGTCGAGCTCTTCGCGCGTGGTGTCGGCGAGTCCACCGACATCGTCACCAAGGAGATGTACGCCTTCGAGACCAAGGGCGGCGACCGGCTGGCGCTGCGCCCCGAGGGCACCGCCTCCGTCCTGCGCGCGGCCCTGGAAGCCAACCTCCACAAGGCCGGGAACCTCCCCGTCAAGCTCTGGTACTCCGGCTCGTACTACCGCTACGAGCGTCCGCAGAAGGGCCGTTACCGCCACTTCTCGCAGGTCGGCGCGGAGGCGATCGGCGCCGAGGACCCGGCCCTGGACGCCGAGTTGATCATCCTGGCCGACCAGGCGTACCGCTCGCTGGGCCTGAGCGACTTCCGCATCCTGCTCAACAGCCTGGGCGACAAGGAGTGCCGCCCGGTGTACCGCGCGGCGCTCCAGGACTTCCTGCGCGGACTGGACCTGGACGAGGACACCCTGCGCCGGGCCGAGATCAACCCCCTCCGCGTCCTGGACGACAAGCGCGAGTCGGTCCAGAAGCAACTGGGCGACGCGCCTCTCCTGCGCGACTACCTCTGTGACGCGTGCAAGGCGTACCACGAGGAGGTCCGTGATCTGATCACGGCCGCGGGGGTCTCCTTCGAGGACGACCCGAAACTGGTCCGCGGCCTCGACTACTACACCCGCACCACCTTCGAGTTCGTCCACGACGGCCTGGGCGCCCAGTCCGCGGTGGGCGGCGGCGGCCGCTACGACGGGCTGTCGGAGATGATCGGCGGCCCCTCGCTCCCGTCCGTCGGCTGGGCGCTGGGCGTCGACCGCACGGTGCTGGCCCTGGAGGCGGAGGGCATCGAACTCGGCATCCCGTCGGCGACCAGCGTCTTCGCGGTGCCGCTCGGCGAGGAGGCGCGCCGCGTGCTCTTCGCGAAGGTCACGGAGCTGCGCCGGGTCGGCATCGCGGCGGACTTCTCCTACGGCGCCAAGGGGCTCAAGGGCGCCATGAAGAACGCCAACCGCAGCGGCGCCCGCTACACGATCGTCGCCGGCGAGCGGGACCTCGCCGAGGGCATCGTCCAGCTCAAGGACATGGAGTCCGGCGAGCAGTCGGCGATCGGGGTCAACGAGATCGTCGCGGAGCTGGAGTCCCGGCTGGGCTGACCGGTCGGCCGGGGCGGCGCCGGGGTGTTCTTCACCCCGGCCCGTCCTGTCTCCGAGAGCTCGGCCCTCTCGGTCCCGATGTCCCTCCGCCCGCCACCGACGTGGTGCGGGAGAAGCGAGACGGAAAGTCTTCGTCGCCTCTCGGGCGGGTCGCGGGAACGGCCAGTCCACCAGGCCCGGCCGCATCGGGTATGTCACCGCCGATGTTCAGGTCGTCCGAGGACCGCGCGAAATGCCGGGCCGTCAACCCGCCGGGCGCCGGTTCATCCTGCCGGACGATGCGCACACGGGATCTCCACGCGCGCGTACCCGTCGCCCGGTCCGCGCCCGGGACCGGGACCTCGCCCGCGTCCCCGGCGCGGTTGCCCTGGATGATCTCCACCCTCGTCCTCCTGCCCGCCCCGTGGGGTCCGAGCAGGCCGAACACCGCGCTCCGCCGGATGCCCGGAGAGACGCCCTGCACCGCGGTCACGTCGCCGTGTCGCCTGCGCGGTCCGCGGACGTCCACCGCGAGTTCGTATCCCTGTGCTGTCATGCCCCTGAGCATCGGCCGGAACCGAGCGTTTCGGGACGACCGTGCGTACTTCCTTATGTCCACCGAACGGTGGACGGGGCGCCTCGTGCGGCACAATGACCCCTGATGGCCCCTGCCCGAAGAAGTTCCAACTCCCCAACAGACGGAATCGGCGTGATGAGCAAGACGACAGTCAAGGACGTCTCCACCGAGCCCGAGCCCGAGCACACCTCCGCGGCATCGCGCACGGAGGGCGGCAGCCGGGCCTTCGCGCTGCTGCTGATCATCACGGGCGCCGCCGGCCTGCTGGCCGCGTGGGTCATCACGATCGACAAGTTCAAGCTGCTCGAAGCCAAGGTCGAGGGCAAGACGTTCACCCCCGGGTGCAGCCTCAACCCGGTCGTCTCCTGCGGCAGCGTCATGGAGTCCAAGCAGGCCGCCGCCTTCGGCTTCCCGAACCCGATGCTCGGCCTGGTCTGCTACGGCATCGTCATCTGCGTCGGCGTGAGCCTGCTGACCCGCGTCCGCTTCCCGCGCTGGTACTGGCTGACCTTCAACTTCGGCACGCTGTTCGGCGTGGGCTTCTGCACCTGGCTGCAGTTCCAGTCCCTGTACCGGATCAACGCGCTGTGCCTGTGGTGCTCGCTGGCCTGGGTCGCCACGATCACCATGTTCTGGTACGTGACCTCGTTCAACATCCGCAAGGGTTTCCTGCCGGCCCCGACCTGGCTGAAGTCGTTCTTCGGCGAGTTCACCTGGGTGCTGCCGGTCCTGCACGTCGGCATCATCGGCATGCTGATCCTGACCCGGTGGTGGGACTTCTGGACCAGCTGACGGCCCGGCGACCGGCCCCGCGGGGATTGTCAGTGGTGTGACTTAGGGTTTCAGGGTGGAACCCGACCTGTTCACCGCCGCCGCAGAAGAACGCCAGGAGAAGGACCCGACGGGCAGCCCCCTGGCGGTGCGGATGCGCCCGCGCACCCTCGACGAGGTGGTGGGCCAGCAGCACCTGCTGAAGCCGGGGTCCCCGCTGCGCAGACTGGTCGGCGAGGGCTCCGGCGGCCCGGCCGGACCGTCGTCCGTGATCCTCTGGGGGCCGCCCGGCACCGGCAAGACGACCCTCGCGTACGTCGTCTCCAAGGCGACCGACAAGCGGTTCGTGGAGCTCTCCGCCATCACCGCCGGCGTCAAGGAGGTCCGCGCGGTCATCGACGGAGCCCGCCGCGCCACCGGGGGCTACGGCAAGGAGACCGTCCTCTTCCTCGACGAGATCCACCGCTTCAGCAAGGCCCAGCAGGACTCCCTGCTCCCGGCCGTCGAGAACCGCTGGGTCACCCTGATCGCCGCGACCACCGAGAACCCGTACTTCTCGGTGATCTCCCCCCTCCTCTCCCGCTCCCTCCTGCTCACCCTCGAACCGCTCACCGACGACGACGTCCGCGGGCTCCTGCGCCGGGCCCTCGCCGACGAGCGCGGCCTCAAGAACGCCGTCGCGCTTCCCGAGGACACCGAGCAGCACCTGCTGCGCATCGCCGGCGGCGACGCCCGCCGTGCCCTGACCGCCCTGGAGGCGGCCGCCGGCGCCGCCCTCGACAAGGCCGAGACCGAGATCGGCCTCGGCACCCTGGAAGAGGTCGTCGACCGCGCCGCGGTCAAGTACGACCGCGACGGCGACCAGCACTACGACGTCGCCAGCGCCCTCATCAAGTCCATCAGGGGCTCGGACGTCGACGCCGCTCTGCACTACCTGGCCCGCATGATCGAGGCCGGCGAGGACCCCCGTTTCATCGCCCGCCGCCTGATGATCTCGGCGAGCGAGGACATCGGACTCGCGGATCCGAACGCCCTGCCCATAGCCGTGGCCGCCGCCCAGGCCGTCGCCATGATCGGCTTCCCCGAGGCCGCCCTCACCCTCAGCCACGCGACCATCGCCCTCGCCCTCGCCCCCAAGTCCAACTCCGCGACCACCGCGATCGGCGCCGCCCTGGAGGACGTCCGCAAGGGCCTGGTCGGCCAGGTGCCCCCGCACCTGCGCGACGGGCACTACAAGGGCGCCGCCAAACTCGGCCACGCGCAGGGCTACGTCTACCCGCACGACCTGCCCGAGGGCATCGCAGAGCAGCAGTACGCCCCGGACACCGTCAAGGACCGCGAGTACTACACCCCGACCCGGCACGGCTCGGAGGCGCGGTACGCCGACGCGGTCGAGTGGACCAGGAAGCACCTCGGTCGCAGGCGGTCCTGAACAGCCTGTAGAATCCCTCGAAGCGCTGAGTCCCGCGCTGTCAGAGCGGGACAGTCAGCCGGAACCCCCGCAAGGGGGATCCAGGAGCGTCGCGCACCGTCGAACGGTGTCGCGGGCAGCCCACCACCATCCGTCGCACGGCGGGACCGGTCGGTGGGCCCTCGCGTGCTGCACGTATGTGCCCAGACCAGGGGAGCGGCTGCCCACCAGACCCGGCAACGGGTCCCGGCGGGTTTCCCCGGCTGCGGATTGCGACCTCCCTCAACCCTGACAAGCCGAAAACCAGAAGGAAGAAAGAGACAGTGGCGAACCAGTCCCGCCCCAAGGTCAAGAAGTCGCGTGCCCTCGGCATCGCGCTGACCCCGAAGGCCGTCAAGTACTTCGAGGCCCGTCCCTACCCGCCGGGTGAGCACGGCCGCGGCCGCAAGCAGAACTCGGACTACAAGGTCCGTCTGCTGGAGAAGCAGCGTCTGCGCGCGCAGTACGACATCTCCGAGCGTCAGCTGGTCCGTGCCTACGAGCGTGCCTCCAAGGTGCAGGGCAAGACCGGTGAGGCCCTGATCGTCGAGCTGGAGCGCCGCCTCGACGCGCTGGTCCTGCGTTCGGGCATCGCCCGCACGATCTACCAGGCCCGCCAGATGGTCGTCCACGGCCACATCCAGGTCAACGGCCAGAAGGTCGACAAGCCGTCCTACCGCGTGCGTCCGGACGACGTCATCCAGGTCCGCGACCGCTCGAAGGACAAGACGCTCTTCCAGATCGCCCGTGAGGGCGGCTTCGCCCCCGACGGCGAGACCCCCCGCTACCTGCAGGTGAACCTCCGCGCCCTGGCCTTCCGCCTGGACCGCGAGCCGAACCGCAAGGAAGTTCCGGTCATCTGCGACGAGCAGCTCGTCGTCGAGTACTACGCCCGCTGATCAACAGCCGGGTGTAGCACCTCAGCGTCAGCCCGCCGTCTCCCCGCCCTTCCGGGCGGCCGAGGCGGCGGGCTTCCGCATCTCGGCACCCTCGAAGTCCGGCTTCCGCGCGCGGTAATCCGGTACGGAGTCACATCCCCGGCGCGATAGGCTCGGGTGCAGACTTTTCGATGGTGATCCACTTGTAGTTGATCCACGTTGCAGTTGATCCACGTGGTCCAGGCACGAGACAGGGAGCGGGTGCACGCGGTGTCCGGTGGAGAGGTGGCCGGGATGCTGGTGGCCGTCTTCTGGGCGATCCTGGTCTCCTTCCTCGCGGTGGCACTCGTGAGGCTGGCCCAGACGCTCAAGGCGACCACCAAGCTCGTGGCGGATGTGACCGACCAGGCCGTCCCGCTGCTCGCCGACGCCTCCGCGGCCGTGCGCTCCGCGCAGACCCAGATCGACCGGGTCGACGCGATCGCCTCCGACGTCCAGGAGGTCACGTCCAACGCCTCCGCGCTCTCCACCACCGTCGCCTCCACCTTCGGCGGCCCGCTGGTCAAGGTCGCGGCCTTCGGGTACGGCGTGCGCCGGGCGCTGGCCGGCCGCAAGGCGGACGTGCCCGTGAAGGAGCCCAGGCGTACGGTGATCGTGGGCCGGACCGTCCCCGCCGCACGGCGGAAGAACCGGGGAAAGTAGGAGCCAGGCCATATGTTCCGCCGTACGTTCTGGTTCACCACTGGTGTCGCCGCCGGAGTGTGGGCCACCACCAAGGTCAACCGCAAGCTGAAGCAGCTGACTCCCGAGAGCCTCGCCGCGACCGCCGCGAACAAGGCGCTGGAGACGGGCCACCGGATCAAGGAGCGGGCCGTCGGCTTCGCACTCGACGTCCGCGACAACATGGCCCAGCGGGAGGACGAACTGGGCGAGGCGCTGGGCATCAACGCGAACCCCGAACTCCCCGCCCCCCGGCGGCTCGCCGCCATCGAGAACCGCAGCAACCCGGAGTACGCCGACGACAGGACGACGTACTCGTACAACCGGAATGAGGACCACTGATGGAGTCGGCTGAGATTCGCCGCCGCTGGCTGAGCTTCTTCGAGGAGCGCGGGCACACCGTCGTCCCTTCGGCGTCGCTCATCGCGGACGACCCGACTCTGCTCCTCGTCCCGGCCGGCATGGTGCCCTTCAAGCCCTACTTCCTGGGGGAGGTCAAGCCGCCCTTCGACCGCGCCACGAGCGTGCAGAAGTGCGTGCGCACCCCGGACATCGAAGAGGTCGGCAAGACCACCCGGCACGGCACCTTCTTCCAGATGTGCGGCAACTTCTCCTTCGGCGACTACTTCAAGGAAGGCGCCATCAAGTACGCCTGGGAGCTGCTCACCAGCCCCCAGGACAAGGGCGGTTACGGCCTGGAGCCCGACCGGCTGTGGATCACCGTCTACAAGGACGACGACGAGGCCGAGCGCATCTGGCACGACGTCGTCGGCGTGCCGAAGGAGCGCATCCAGCGCCTCGGCATGAAGGACAACTACTGGTCCATGGGCGTCCCCGGCCCGTGCGGCCCGTGCTCC
Organism: Streptomyces shenzhenensis; assembly: GCF_021462265.1. Taxonomy (GTDB): domain Bacteria; phylum Actinomycetota; class Actinomycetes; order Streptomycetales; family Streptomycetaceae; genus Streptomyces; species Streptomyces shenzhenensis. The sequence continues at coordinate 416,134 of NZ_JAJONF010000001.1, forward strand.
GAGATCAACTACGACCGCGGCCCCGAGTTCGGCGTCGAGGGCGGCCCCGCCGTCAACGACGAGCGGTACGTGGAGATCTGGAACCTGGTCTTCATGCAGTACGAGCGCGGCGAGGGCATCGGCAAGGACAACTTCGAGATCCTCGGCGAGCTGCCCAGCAAGAACATCGACACGGGCCTCGGCCTGGAGCGTCTCGCCATGATTCTGCAGGGCGTGCAGAACATGTACGAGATCGACACCTCCATGGCCGTCATCAAGAAGGCCACCGAGCTGACCGGCGTCCACTACGGCGCCGCCCACGCCTCGGACGTCTCGCTGCGCGTGGTCACCGACCACATGCGCACCTCGGTGATGCTCATCGGCGACGGCGTCACCCCCGGCAACGAGGGCCGCGGTTACGTCCTGCGCCGCATCATGCGCCGCGCCATCCGCAACATGCGCCTGCTCGGCGCCACCGGCCCGGTCGTCCTCGACCTCATCGACACCGTGATCGAGATGATGGGCCAGCAGTACCCGGAGCTGGTCACCGACCGCGAGCGCATCGAGAAGGTCGCCGTCGCCGAGGAGAACGCCTTCCTCAAGACGCTGAAGGCCGGCACCAACATCCTCGACACCGCCGTCACCGAGACCAAGGAGGCCGGCGGCAAGGTCCTCGCCGGTGACAAGGCGTTCCTGCTCCACGACACCTGGGGCTTCCCGATCGACCTCACCCTCGAAATGGCCGCCGAACAGGGCCTTTCCGTGGACGAGGAGGGCTTCCGCCGCCTGATGAAGGAGCAGCGGGAGCGCGCCAAGGCCGACGCCCAGGCCAAGAAGACCGGGCACGCCGGCGCCGGCGCCTACCGCGAGATCGCCGACAAGACCGGTGAGACCGACTTCATCGGCTACTCCGACACCGAGGGCGAGACCACGATCGTCGGCATCCTCGTCGACGGTGTCTCCTCGCCGGCCGCCGCCGAGGGCGACGAGGTCGAGATCGTCCTGGACCGCACCCCCTTCTACGCCGAGGGCGGCGGCCAGATCGGCGACACCGGCCGGATCAAGGTCGACACCGGTGCCGTCATCGAGGTCCGCGACACCCAGAAGCCGGTCCCGGGCGTCTACGTCCACAAGGGCGTCGTCCAGGTCGGCGAGGTCACGGTCGGCGCCAAGGCCCACGCCTCGATCGACTCCCGCCGCCGGACCGCGATCGCCCGCGCCCACTCGGCCACCCACCTCACCCACCAGGCGCTGCGCGACGCCCTCGGCCCGACGGCCGCCCAGGCCGGTTCCGAGAACCAGCCCGGCCGCTTCCGCTTCGACTTCGGCTCGCCGTCCGCCGTGCCGACGGCCGTGATGACCGACGTCGAGCAGAAGATCAACGAGGTGCTCGCCCGCGACCTCGACGTGCGCGCCGACATCATGGGCATCGACGAGGCCAAGAAGCAGGGCGCCATCGCCGAGTTCGGCGAGAAGTACGGCGAGCGGGTCCGCGTGGTGACCATCGGCGACTTCTCCAAGGAGCTGTGCGGCGGCACCCACGTCCACAACACCTCCCAGCTGGGCCTGGTCAAGCTGCTCGGCGAGTCGTCGATCGGCTCGGGTGTGCGCCGTATCGAGGCCCTCGTCGGTGTCGACGCCTACAACTTCCTGGCCCGTGAGCACACGGTCGTCGCGCAGCTCCAGGAGCTGATCAAGGGGCGCCCGGAGGAGCTGCCGGAGAAGGTCTCCGCCATGCTCGGCAAGCTGAAGGACGCCGAGAAGGAGATCGAGAAGTTCCGCGCGGAGAAGGTGCTGCAGGCCGCCGCCGGACTCGTCGAGTCCGCCAGGGACGTGCGCGGGATCGCCGTCGTCACCGGTCAGGTCCCGGACGGCACCACCCCGGACGACCTGCGCAAGCTGGTCCTCGACGTGCGCGGCCGCATCCAGGGCGGACGCGCCGCCGTGGTCGCCCTCTTCACGGTCAACAACGGCAAGCCGCTCACGGTCATCGCCACCAACGACGCCGCCCGTGACCGTGGCCTCAAGGCCGGTGACCTGGTCCGCGCCGCCGCCAAGACCCTCGGCGGCGGGGGTGGCGGCAAGCCGGACGTTGCCCAGGGCGGCGGCCAGAACGCGGCCGCGGTCGGCGAGGCCATCGACGCCGTCGAGCGCCTCGTCGACGAGACCGCCAAGTAAGGAAACGGTCGGAAATGCGCAGAGGACGTCGACTCGCGATCGACGTCGGGGACGCCCGGATCGGGGTCGCCTCGTGCGACCCCGACGGGATCCTCGCCACCCCGGTCGAGACGGTCCCCGGCCGGGACGTCCCGGCGGCCCACCGCCGGCTGCGGCAACTGGTCGAGGAGTACGAACCGATCGAGGTCGTCGTCGGGCTCCCGCGCTCCCTCAAGGGGGGCGAGGGCCCGGCCGCCGTCAAGGTACGGGCCTTCGCCGAGGAGCTGGCCCGGGGCATCAAGCCGGTCCCGGTCCGGCTGGTCGACGAGCGGATGACGACCGTGACGGCCAGTCAGGGACTGCGGGCCTCGGGAGTGAAGTCCAAGAAGGGCCGCTCGGTCATCGACCAGGCCGCCGCTGTGATCATCCTCCAGCAGGCACTGGAATCCGAACGGGTGTCAGGTAAACCACCCGGCGAGGGCGTCGAAGTGGTCATCTGATCGCGATACGGTAACGTTCCGCGCGATGCGATGGTTTTCGAACAGCCACCGCACAGCAAGAGGCGGAACGGTCAAGCGGCCCACCAGCCGCATGACGCGCCGCCTCGCGGCTCTAGGGGATCGATGACTGAGTATGGCCGGGGCCCAGGCTCCGAACCGTGGCATCCGGAGGACCCGTTGTACGGGGACGACGGATGGGGCGGACAGCAGGCCCACGTGGGCCAGCAGTCCCCGTACGGCGGTCAGCCGCAGCACTACCCGCAGCAGTCGCAGCAGCAGTACGGCGACTGGAGCCAGCACCCGCAGGGCGGGTACGACCAGCAGCAGTACGCGTACTACGACGAACAGGGCCAACTCCAGTACGCCGACGGGCACGGTCAGCAGCAGTACGACCAGCAGTACGTCGGACATGCTCCGCAGCAGTACCACCAGGGCACCTGGGACGCGACCGGCACCCACGGCCACGTTCCCTACGCCGCCGACCCCGGCGACCCCTACGGTCAGCAGCCCGTGGCCTACGGCAGCGAGCAGCCCGACTTCTACGGCACCGAGGACGCCTACCCGCCCCCGGAGCCGCCCGGCCGCCGGCGCCCCGAGCCGGAACCGGAGCCCGTCGTCGAGGAGGAGGAAGAGCAGCACCCCTTCTTCACGGGCGCCGACGACGGCGACGCCGACGACGGTGACGACGACTCGAAAGGACGCCGCGGTGGTGGCCGCGGCAAGGACGCCAAAGGCGGCAAGGGCGCCAAGAAGCGCCGCAGCGGCTGCGCCTGCATGGTGGTCTGCCTGGTCTTCGGCGGTGGCGCGGCCACCGTCGGCTACTTCGGCTGGCACTTCTACCAAAATCGTTTCGGCGCGGCCCCGGACTACGCGGGCAGCGGCAACTCCGAGACCGTGACCGTCCAGATCCCCAAGGGCGCGGGCGGATACGAGATCGGCCGCCGGCTGAAGGAGGCCGGTGTCGTCAAGAGCGTCGACGCGTTCGTCCACGCGCAGACGCAGAATCCGAAGGGCGACACGATCCAGGCGGGTGCCTACACCCTCAAGAAGGAGATGTCCGCCGCGAGCTGCGTGCTCTTGATGCTCGACCCGAAGAGCCAGGCCAATGTGGTGGTCACCCCGGGCGAGCGTGCCGCGGCCGTCTATGTGGCCCTCGACAAGAAACTCGGCCTTTCCGCGGGTGCCTCCAAGAAGGTCGCCAGGGCCGAATACAAGAACCTCGGTCTGCCGAGCTACGCGAACACCAACAGCAAGATCATGGACCCGCTGGAGGGCTTCCTCTACCCGGGCACCTATCCCGCGGCCAAGGGCATGAAGCCCGACGCGATCCTGAAACAGATGGTCGCCGCGGCCAAGGAGGAGTACGCCAATTACGACCTCGCGGCGGAGGCCAAGAAGTACGACCTGGACAGCCCGCTGCAGGTCATCACGGTCGCGAGCCTCGTCCAGGCCGAAGGCAAGACGCACGACGACTTCCGCAAGATGGCGGAGGTGGTCTACAACCGTCTCAAGCCGACGAACACCGAGACGAACCAGTTGCTGCAATTCGACTCGACCTTCAACTACCTGAAGGGCACCAGCAACATCCACATCAGCGAGTCGGAGATCAACAGCAACCGGGACCCGTACAACACCTACACCCAAAAGGGGCTTCCGCCCGGTCCGATCGGAAACCCCGGCGAGGACGCGCTGAAGGCGGCACTGAATCCGACCGACGACGGCTGGATGTACTTCGTGGCGACCGACGGCGTGAACAACACCGAATTCGCCAAGACCAACGCCGAATTCGAGAAGCTCAAGGAAAAATTCAATGCCAACTCGGGCAACTGATGCCCGCCGGGCCGCCGTGCTCGGTAAGCCCATCGCCCACTCCCTCTCCCCGGTGCTGCACCGGGCCGCGTACGACGAACTCGGGCTCACCGGCTGGTCGTACGAGCGTTTCGAGATCGACGAGGCCGCACTGCCCGGCTTCCTCGGGGCGCTGGGGCCGGAGTGGGCCGGGCTGTCGCTGACCATGCCGCTGAAGCGGGCGGTCATCCCGCTGGTCGACGAGATCAGCGAGACGGCCGCCTCCGTCGACGCGGTCAACACCGTCGTCTTCACCGAGGACGGCCGTCGGCTCGGGGACAACACCGACATCCCGGGCATGGTCGCCGCGCTCCGCGAGCACGGCATCGAACAGGTCGACTCCGCCGCGATCCTCGGCGCCGGGGCCACCGCCTCCTCGGCACTGGCCGCGCTGGCCCGGATCTGCACCGGCGAGGTCGTCGTCCACGTCCGCAGCGCGGAGCGCGCCGCCGAGATGCGGCACTGGGGTGAGCGGCTCGACGTCGAGGTCCGCATCGCCGACTGGGCCGACGCCGAGCAGGCCCTGCGCGCCCCCCTGGTGATCGCCACCACCCCCGCCGGCACCACCGACGCCCTCGCCGCCGCCGTACCCGAACGCCCCACCACCCTCTTCGACGTCCTCTACCACCCCTGGCCCACCGCCCTGGCCGCCCGCTGGTCCATGTTCGGGGGCGCCGTGGTCAGCGGCCTCGACCTCCTGGTGCACCAGGCCGTGCTCCAGGTCGAGCAGATGACCGGCCGCACCCCCGCGCCGCTGGAGGCCATGCGCCGGGCCGGGGAGAAGGCGCTCGCCGACCGCTGAGGGCTGTGCCGAGGACGCGGCGCCGGCCCCGTTCGCCCGCGGCGCCGTCCTGGCGCCCGTCCGGGCGCGGACGCGGCAGATCCGCGTCCGACTGCTGGACCGTCGGCCGGGTCCGGCGCCCGGACGTGGGAGGATCGGAGGTGGCGGACCGGGGCCCGCGCACCCGGTCGGCCGTCGCCGTACGCGAGGACACGCGTACGCAGGGCAGTACCAGGGCGCGAGCACTGAGGAGCATCGTTGAGCAGGCTGCGTTGGCTGACCGCGGGGGAGTCCCACGGTCCCGCCCTTGTCGCGACGCTGGAGGGCCTTCCCGCCGGCGTGCCGATCACGACCGAGATGGTCGCCGACCACCTGGCGCGACGGCGGCTCGGCTATGGCCGCGGTGCGCGTATGAAGTTCGAGCGTGACGAGGTCACCTTCCTCGGCGGTGTCCGGCACGGCCTGACCCTCGGCTCGCCGGTCGCGATCATGGTGGGCAACAGCGAGTGGCCCAAGTGGGAGCAGGTCATGGCGGCCGACCCGGTCGACCCGGAGATCCTCGCCGGACTCGCCCGCAACGCCCCGCTGACCCGGCCCCGTCCCGGCCACGCCGACCTCGCCGGCATGCAGAAGTACGGCTTCGACGAGGCCCGCCCGGTCCTGGAGCGCGCTTCCGCCCGGGAGACCGCGGCCCGCGTGGCGCTCGGCGCCGTCGCCCGGTCGTACCTGAAGGAGACGGCCGGCATCGAGATCGTCTCGCACGTCGTCGAGCTGTGCTCGGTGAAGGCTCCGGCCGGCGTCTACCCGACCCCGGCCGACGTCGAGAAGCTGGACGCCGACCCGCTGCGCTGCCTGGACGCCGACACGTCGAAGGCGATGGTCGCGGAGGTCGACCAGGCCCACAAGGACGGCGACACCCTCGGCGGTGTGGTCGAGGTGCTGGCCTACGGCGTCCCCGTCGGCCTCGGCTCGCACGTCCACTGGGACCGCAAGCTGGACGCCCGCCTCGCCGGCGCTCTCATGGGCATCCAGGCGATCAAGGGCGTCGAGATCGGTGACGGCTTCGAGCTGGCCCGGGTGCCCGGCTCCAAGGCCCACGACGAGATCGTGGGCACCCCCGAGGGCATCCGCCGCGTCTCCGGCCGGGCCGGCGGTACCGAGGGCGGCCTGTCCACCGGTGAGCTGCTCCGGGTCCGGGCCGCGATGAAGCCCATCGCGACCGTGCCGCGCGCCCTGCGGACCGTCGACGTGACGACCGGTGAGGCCACCCAGGCCCACCACCAGCGCTCCGACGTCTCCGCGGTTCCGGCCGCCGGTATCGTCGCCGAGGCCATGGTCGCGCTCGTCCTCGCGGACGCGGTCGCCGAGAAGTTCGGCGGCGACTCGGTGACCGAGACCCGGCGCAACGTGCGGTCGTACCTCGACCACCTGGCCATCCGGTGACCGGCGCGCCGAAGGTGGTGCTGGTCGGGCCGATGGGCGTCGGCAAGTCCACGGTCGGGCAGTTGCTCGCCGAGCGGCTCGGCGTCGGCTACCGGGACACCGACGAGGACATCGTGGCCGCCGAGGGCCGCACCGTCGCCGACATCTTCGTGGCCGAGGGCGAGCCGGTGTTCCGGGAGATCGAGAAGCGGGCGGTGCGGGTGGCGCTGGCCGAGCACGAGGGCGTCCTCGCGCTCGGCGGCGGCGCGATCCTCGACGCGGAGACCCGCGCTCTGCTCGCCGGCAGCCGGGTGGTCTACCTCTCGATGGACGTCGAGGAGGCCGTCAGGCGCACGGGCCTGAACGCGGCCCGGCCGCTGCTCGCCATCAACCCGCGCAAGCAGTGGCGCGAACTGATGGAAGCCCGGCGGCACCTGTACGAGGAGGTCGCCACCGCCGTCGTCGCGACCGACGGCCGTACGCCCGAAGAGGTCACCCAAGCGGCCCTGGACGCACTGGAGTTGAAGGAAGCATGAGCGAGGCAGTCACCCGGATTCAGGTCGGCGGCACGGCGGGCACCGAGCCGTACGAGGTCCTGGTGGGCCGTCAGCTTCTCGGTGAGCTGGGCGGACTGCTCGGGGACAAGGCCAAGCGGGTCGCCGTGATCCACCCCGAGGCGCTCGCCGAGACCGGGGACGCGCTCCGCGCCGACCTGGCCGGACAGGGCTACGAGGCCGTCGCCATCCAGGTGCCGAACGCGGAGGAGGCCAAGACCGCCGAGGTCGCCGCCTACTGCTGGAAGGCGCTCGGCCAGTCCGGCTTCACCCGCTCCGACGTCGTCGTCGGCGTGGGCGGCGGCGCCACCACCGACCTGGCCGGTTTCGTGGCCGCCACCTGGCTGCGCGGGGTCCGCTGGATCGCCGTTCCCACGACGGTGCTGGCCATGGTCGACGCGGCGGTGGGCGGAAAGACCGGCATCAACACGGCCGAGGGCAAGAACCTGGTGGGCGCCTTCCACCCCCCGGCGGGCGTCCTCTGCGACCTCGCCGCCCTGGACTCGCTGCCCGTCAACGACTACGTCTCCGGGCTCGCCGAGATCATCAAGGCGGGCTTCATCGCCGACCCGGTGATCCTGGAGCTCATCGAGTCCGACCCCGAGGCCGCGCGCACCCCGGCGGGCCCGCACACCGCCGAGCTGATCGAGCGCTCCATCCGGGTGAAGGCCGAGGTCGTCTCGTGCGACCTCAAGGAATCGGGCCTGCGCGAGATCCTGAACTACGGCCACACCCTCGGCCACGCCATCGAGAAGAACGAGCGCTACAAGTGGCGGCACGGCGCCGCGGTCGCCGTCGGCATGCACTTCGCCGCCGAGCTGGGCCGGCTGGCCGGACGCCTGGACGACGCGACGGCCGACCGCCACCGCACGGTCCTGGAGTCCGTCGGCCTCCCGCTGCACTACCGCTACGACCAGTGGCCCAAGCTGGTCGAGACGATGAAGGTCGACAAGAAGTCCCGCGGCAACCTGCTCCGCTTCATCGTCCTCGACGGCCTCGCCAAGCCGACCGTCCTGGAGGGCCCCGACCCGGCCGTCCTCCTCGCCGCGTACGGCGAGGTCGGGCAGTAAGTCCGACGCTGTTCCCTCCGCCCGATTCGCCCTGCGGAACGGGCACTTCGGACCGCCCCCGGCCGTTTCACCAAACGACGACCGGGGGCGGTACCGTTCGGTAACGAGCGTGGCCGAACATGACGAGACGGAGTGGCACCGGATGCAGCACGCAGTGGGATCTCCGCTGCCGCCGCCCCATCAGCCGGGGCAGGGACCGGCCGGCTGGCAGCCGGCCGCACACCACCCGGGACCGCCGCAGGGCCCCGCGCCCGTGCCGCCCCCACCGCCCGCGCCTCCGCAGCCGCCGCTCCCGCCGCTTCCCTCGGTTCCACCGCCGCCCGACACCACGGGCCACGTCCCGCTGCCGGCGGGCGCACCGGTGGGCATGCCGAGCCCGCCTCCCGCCGCCACGGTCCCCGATCCGACGACCACCACGCTGGCCGTCCTCCTGATCGGGCCGGCCGGTGCGGGCAAGACCAGCGTGGCCAAGTACTGGGCCGACCACCGCCGGGTCCCCACCGCCCACATCAGCCTCGACGACGTCCGCGAATGGGTCCGCTCCGGCTTCGCCGACCCCCAGTCCGGGTGGAACGACCACTCCGAGGCCCAGTACCGCCTCGCCCGCCGCACCTGCGGCTTCGCCGCGCGCAACTTCCTGGCCAACGGCATCTCGTGCATCCTCGACGACGCGGTCTTCCCGGACCGCCCGGTCGTCGGCCTCGGCGGCTGGAAGCGGCACGTCGGCCCCGGCCTGCTCCCGGTCGTCCTGCTGCCCGGCCTCGACATCGTCCTGGAGCGCAACGCCGAACGCACCGGCAACCGCCGCCTCACCGACGAGGAGGTGGCCCGCATCCACGGCCGCATGGCGGGCTGGTACGGCTCGGGCCTCCCCATCATCGACAACTCCCAGCTGGACGTCCCGTCCACGGCCCGCATCCTGGACGACGTCCTCGCACGGGCAATAGCGAGCCCGCCGAGCTGGTAGCCAGGGAGAACCTCACCCATCTTCTCGGGGCCGCGCGGAACTGCGCGAGTACGCCGCACGAGCCTGCAGCTGAGGGACGGCCCGCGGTGTCGGGGGCGCGGGGAACTGCGCGAGTACGCCGCACGAGCCTGCAGCTGAGGGACGGCCTGCGGTGTCGGGGCGTGGGGAAGTGCGCGAGTACGCCGCACGAGCCTGCAGCTGAGGGACGGCCCGCGGTGTCGGGGGCGCGGGGAACTGCGCACAAATCCACGGACCCGCACCCCACAACGGCGCCCCGCCACCCCACTCGGCCCCCCTCAACCGGCACAAAACGCCCAACCCTCCTACGCTCGACTCATGTCAGACGTGTACGCGGCCCGCCGAACCAGGCTGAGGGAACGCTGCCACGCGGTCGGCAGCCAGTCCGCCGTCATCTCACACCCGGCCAACGTGAGATACCTCGCCGGCGCCGCACCCCACGGCTCCGTCCTGCTCCTCGGCGAGCGCGAGGACGTCCTCGTCTGCCCCGGCCCGCTGGACGACCGCCCCACCGAGGCCCGCCCCGACGAGTCCCTGCGGCCCCACCTCCTGTCAGGTCCCGGCGGCGACCCCGCCGTCGCCGCCGCCGACCTCGCGGCCGCCCAGGACGCCGACGTCCTCGCCGTCGAGGAGCACCACCTCACCGTGGCCCGGCACCGCGCCCTCGCCTCCGTCGCGCCCCGCCTGCGCCTGACCGACCTGGGCAGCGCCGTCGAGCAGCTCAGGGTCGTCAAGGACGACGAGGAGATCTCCTGCCTCCGTGTCGGCGCCGAGATCGCCGACCAGGCCCTCGGCGAACTCCTGGAGTCGATCCTCGTCGGCCGTACCGAACGGCACCTCGCCCTGGAACTGGAGCGCCGCCTGGTCGACCACGGCGCCGACGGCGCGGCCTTCCCCACGTCCGTGGCCACCGGCCCGAACTCCGGCCGCCGCGGCCACCGTCCCACCGACCGGCGGGTCGAGGAGGGCGACTTCCTGACGGTCTGCCTCGGCGCCACCTACCGCGGCTACCGCTGCGAGATCGGCCGTACCTTCGTCATCGGCACCACGCCCGCCGACTGGCAGATCGAGCTCTACGACCTCGTCTTCGGCGCCCAGCGGGCCGGCCGGGAGAGCCTCGTGCCCGGCGCCGCCTGCCGCGACGTCGACCGCGCCGCCCGCCAGGTTCTGGACTCCGCGGGGTACGCCTCGGGCCTGCAGCCCCTCACCGGACACGGCGTCGGACTCGAAATCGACGAGGACCCGCAGCTCGCCCCCGCGGCCATGGGTAAACTGGACGCTTGCGTGCCGGTCACCGTCGAACCGGGGGTCCACCTCCCGGGCCGGGGCGGCGTCCGGATCGATGACACGCTCGTCGTGCGCCCCGAGGCGGACGGCGGACCCGAGCTACTCACCATCACGACCAAGGAGCTGCTCGCACTCTAGGCAAGGTGCGTGCCCCAGGGTCGTCCACGTCAGTCCAGGAGATTCCGCAACCGTGGCTTCCACGAACGACCTCAAGAACGGCCTGGTGCTCAAGCTCGAAGGCGGCCAGCTCTGGTCCGTCGTCGAGTTCCAGCACGTCAAGCCCGGCAAGGGCCCCGCTTTCGTGCGCACCAAGCTCAAGAACGTGCTGTCCGGCAAGGTCGTCGACAAGACCTTCAACGCCGGCGTCAAGGTCGAGACGGCCACTGTCGACAAGCGCGACATGCAGTTCTCGTACATGGACGGCGACTACTTCGTCTTCATGGACATGGACACGTACGACCAGCTGCACATCGACCGGAAGACCGTCGGCGACGCCGCGAACTTCCTGATCGAGGGCTTCACGGCCGTCGTGGCCCAGCACGAGGGCGAGGTGCTCTTCGTCGAGCTCCCGGCCGCCGTCGAGCTGACCATCCAGGAGACCGAGCCGGGCGTCCAGGGCGACCGCTCCACCGGCGGCACCAAGCCGGCCACCCTGGAGACCGGCCACCAGATCCAGGTCCCGCTCTTCATCACCACCGGTGAGAAGATCAAGGTCGACACCCGCACGAGCGACTACCTCGGCCGGGTGAACAGCTAACCGTGGCTGCCCGCAACACGGCCCGCAAGCGTGCCTTCCAGATCCTCTTCGAGGGCGACCAGCGCGGGGCCGATGTCCTGACCGTCCTCGCGGACTGGATCCGGCTGTCCAGGGACGACACCCGGCAGCCGCCGGTGAGCGAGTACACCATGCAGCTGGTCGAGGGGTACGCCGGGCACACCAAGCGTATCGACGAGCTGATCGCCCAGTACGCGGTCGGCTGGACGCTGGACCGGATGCCGGTCGTCGACCGCAACATCCTGCGCCTCGGCGCCTACGAGCTGATCTGGGTGGACGAGACGCCGGACGCCGTCGTCCTCGACGAGATGGTGCAGCTCGCCAAGGAGTTCTCGACGGACGAGTCGCCCTCGTTCGTGAACGGGCTTCTGGGGCGTCTGAAGGAGCTGAAGCCGTCGCTGCGCCGCGAGGTGTGAGCCGGCGACGACGAACGCCGGAGGGCCTGCAGCAAGGCATGCTGCAGGCCCTCCGGCGTTCTGTGCGCCCGATGGGTGGGACGGTGCGGGTGTGTGGCGCCTGCGGGCGGGGTGAGGCTTGTCGCGCCCACGCGGCGGAGCCGGACCCCCATACGGCCCCGCGCGCCTACGGGACGCCGAAAAGCCGCCGGGGTGGCCGGAACCGTCAAGTTCCGGCCACCCCGGCGGCACGTTTCTGCTCAGTCGGTGTGCGGGTCAGACCTCTTCGTGGGTGGCCACCGCGCGGCGGGCGTCGGCGTCCAGGACGCCCCAGCTGATCAGCTGCTCGGTGAGGACGGAGGGGGACTGGTCGTAGATCACGGCCAGTGTGCGCAGGTCGTCCTGGCGGATCGACAGCACCTTGCCGTTGTAGTCACCGCGCTGGGACTGGATCGTCGCCGCGTAGCGCTGCAGCGGGCCCGCCTTCTCGGCCGGCACGGTGGCCAGCCGCTCCAGGTCGAGGACCAGCTTCGGCGGCGGCTCGGCGGCACCGCCGGGGGTGGTGCCAGGCAGCAGCTCCTGCACCGGAACCCCGTAGAAATCCGCCAACTCTGCAAGGCGCTGCACGGTCACGGCACGGTCGCCGCGCTCGTACGAACCGACCACCACGGCCTTCCAGCGGCCCTGTGACTTCTCCTCGACACCGTGGAGGGAAAGGCCCTGCTGGGTGCGGATGGCCCGGAGCTTGGCCCCGAGCTGTTTGGCGTATTCGCTGGACATATGGCTCCCCGGACACTGTGTCGACGCGGTAGGCCTTGGTTTCCCGCCGCGCGGCTGGTAACTCACTGTGAGGTTACGCAGCGTTACTCTGTTGCGTCAAGCCGAATGGTCCGCACCGACTCTTCCGCGGCAGCGATGACCGATTACTCCAGGGGGGTGAAGAGGGGCCTCTCGGTCACCTGCTACCGTGGATGGCGCAAATCCGACGTCCTTTAAGGTCCGTCCCGTGAGGCGGAGAAGGGGGTCCGTTTCGTATGGACAAGCAGGAAAAGTTCGACCAGCAGGAAAAGTCCGCGCAGCGGGGAAAGCCCGACGCCGCGGTGCAGGCTTCCGACGCGCGGCCCGTTCTCGAAGGCCCCGACATCGCGCGGGTGCTGACCCGCATCGCCCACGAGATCGTCGAGCGCGCCAAGGGCGCCGACGACGTGGTGCTCCTCGGCATCCCGACCCGTGGCGTCTTCCTCGCCCAGCGGCTCGCCGCCAAGCTGGAGAAGATCACCGACCGCAAGATGCCCGTCGGTTCGCTCGACATCACCATGTACCGCGACGACCTGCGCATGCACCCGCCGCGTGCGCTGGCCCGCACCGAGATCCCCGGTGACGGCATCGACGGCAGGCTGGTGATCCTCGTCGACGACGTGCTCTTCTCCGGCCGTACCATCCGCGCCGCCCTCGACGCCCTGAACGACATCGGGCGTCCCCGCGCGGTCCAGCTCGCGGTCCTCGTCGACCGCGGCCACCGCGAACTGCCCATCCGCGCCGACTACGTCGGCAAGAACCTCCCCACGTCGCTGCGGGAGACGGTCAAGGTCCTGCTCGCCGAGGAGGACGGTCGCGACACCGTGCTGCTCGGCGCGAAGCCGACCTCCTAGCCGGCCGAGGTGCCGCACCGCCGCGGTGCGCCCACGCCTGCCCGCAATCTCCCCATATGTGAACTGCCTTACGGAGCCTGACAGATGCAGCGTCATCTCATCTCGGCCGCCGACCTCACCCGTGACGACGCCGTCCTGATCCTCGACACCGCCGAGGAGATGGCCCGGGTCGCCGACCGGCCGATCAAGAAGCTGCCGACCCTGCGCGGCCGCACCGTCGTCAACCTCTTCTTCGAGGACTCGACCCGGACCCGGATCTCCTTCGAGGCCGCCGAGAAGCGCCTCTCCGCCGACGTCATCAACTTCACCGCCAAGGGGTCAAGCGTCTCCAAGGGCGAGTCCCTGAAGGACACCGCCCAGACCCTGGAGGCGATGGGCGTCGACGCCGTCGTCATCCGGCACGGCGCCTCCGGAGCGCCCTACCGGCTCGCCAACTCCGGCTGGATCGACGCGGCCGTCATCAACGCCGGCGACGGCACCCACCAGCACCCCACCCAGGCCCTCCTGGACGCCTTCACCATGCGCCGCCGCCTGGTCGGCCGGGACGCCGGGATAGGGCAGGACCTGACCGGCAAGCGCATCACCATCGTCGGCGACGTCCTGCACAGCCGCGTCGCCCGCTCCAACGTCGACCTGCTGCACACCCTCGGCGCCGAGGTCACCCTGGTCGCCCCGCCCACCCTGGTGCCGGTCGGCGTCGAGAACTGGCCCTGCGAGGTGTCGTACGACCTCGACGCGGTCCTCCCCAAGTCCGACGCCGTGATGATGCTCCGCGTCCAGCGCGAGCGCATGAACGCCGCGTTCTTCCCGACCGAGCGCGAGTACTCGCGCCGCTACGGCCTCGACGGCGAGCGCATGGCGAAGACGCCCGAGCACGCCATCGTGATGCACCCCGGCCCGATGGTGCGCGGCATGGAGATCACCGCCGAGGTCGCCGACTCCGAGCGCTGCACCGTAGTCGAGCAGGTGGCGAACGGAGTCTCCATCCGGATGGCCGTTCTGTACCTCCTGCTCGGCGGCAACGAACCCGCCGTCAGCCACGCCCGCACCACCGAGGAGAAGTAAGACCCATGAGCAAGATCCTTATCCGTGGTGCGAAGGTCCTCGGCGGTGAGCCGCAGGACGTCCTGATCGACGGCGAGACGATCGTGGCCACCGCCCGGCAGGGCGAAATCGACTGGAGTGGTGCCGGGCTGAGCGCCGAAGGCGCCGAGGTCGTCGAGGCGGCCGGCAAGGTGCTGCTGCCGGGCCTGGTCGACCTGCACACCCACCTGCGCGAGCCCGGCCGCGAGGACTCCGAGACGGTCCTCACCGGCACCCGCGCGGCGGCCGGCGGCGGCTACACGGCCGTGTTCGCCATGGCCAACACCTTCCCGGTCGCCGACACCGCCGGCGTCGTCGAGCAGGTCTACCGGCTCGGCCAGGAGCACGGCTACTGCGACGTCCAGCCGATCGGCGCCGTCACCGTCGGCCTGGAGGGCAAGAAGCTCGCCGAGCTGGGCGCGATGCACGAGTCGGCCGCCGGGGTCACCGTCTTCTCCGACGACGGCAAGTGCGTGGACGATGCCGTGATCATGCGCCGCGCCCTGGAGTACGTGAAGGCCTTCGGCGGGGTCGTCGCCCAGCACGCGCAGGAGCCCCGGCTGACCGAGGGCGCCCAGATGAACGAGGGCGTGGTCTCCGCCGAACTGGGGCTCGGGGGCTGGCCCGCGGTGGCCGAGGAGTCGATCATCGCCCGGGACGTCCTGCTCGCCGAGCACGTCGGCTCCCGCGTCCACATCTGCCACCTCTCCACCGCCGGCTCCGTCGAGATCGTCCGCTGGGCCAAGTCCCGGGGCATCGACGTCACCGCCGAGGTCACCCCGCACCACCTGCTGCTCACCGACGAACTGGTGCGGTCGTACAACCCGGTCTACAAGGTCAACCCGCCGCTGCGCACCGAGCGGGACGTCCTCGCCCTGCGCGAGGCCCTCGCGGACGGCACGATCGACATCGTCGCCACCGACCACGCCCCGCACCCGCACGAGGACAAGGACTGCGAGTGGGCCGCCGCCGCGATGGGGATGGTGGGGCTGGAGACCGCGTTGTCGGTGGTCCAGGAGACCATGGTGGACACGGGCCTGCTGACCTGGGCCGGCGTCGCCGACCGCATGTCCTTCAAGCCCGCGCGGATCGGGCGGGCCGCCGGTCACGGCCGTCCCGTCTCGGCTGGTGAGCCCGCCAACCTCACCCTCGTCGACACGGAATACCGTGGCCTGGTGGACCCCGCGGGCTTCGCCTCGCGCAGCCGCAACACCCCCTACGAGGGACGCGAGCTGCCGGGCCGTGTCACCCACACGTGGCTGCGGGGCAAGGCGACGCTCGTGGACGGGAAGCTGACGTGACACCTCTGATCCTGCTGGCCGACGAGAAGAAGTCGGCCGCGGTCACCGACTGGTCCGCCCGTATCGGCTGGCTCGTGGGCCTCGCCCTCTTCGTCGCGCTCGTCTACTGGCTGATGCGCGAGGGCTGGAAGTGGCGCGGCACCCTCCAGGGCGACCTCCCCGAGCTGCCCAGCGCGCCGGACGACCCCGGCGCCGTGAGACTGACGATGAGCGGCCGCTACCACGGCTCCACCACCGCCGGGCAGTGGCTGGACCGCATCGTGGCCCGCGGCCTCGGCTCCCGCAGCCGGGTCGAGCTCACGCTGACCGACGCGGGCCTGCGGGTGGTACGCCCCGGCGCGACCGACTTCTTCATCCCCGCCGACGCGCTCCGCGAGGCCCTGCTCGGCAAGGGCATCGCGGGCAAGGTCCTCACCGAGGGCGGACTCCTCGTGGTGACCTGGGCGCACGGCGGCAGACTGATCGACTCCGGTTTCCGCTCGGACCACGCGGCCGAGCACACCGAGTGGGTCGACGCCATCAACTCCATGATCAAGACACTCAGCACGGAAGGCGCCGAACGATGACGACCTCCACAAGGGGAGCCGGCAAGGTTCCCGCGGTACTCGTCCTGGAGGACGGCCGGATCTTCCGCGGCCGCGCCTACGGGGCCGTGGGGGAGACCTTCGGCGAGGCCGTGTTCTCCACCGGCATGACCGGCTACCAGGAGACCCTCACCGACCCGTCCTACGACCGCCAGATCGTGGTCGCCACCGCCCCGCAGATCGGCAACACGGGGTGGAACGACGAGGACGACGAGTCCAGCCGTATCTGGGTCTCCGGCTACGTGGTGCGCGACCCCGCGCGCGTGCCCTCCAACTGGCGCGCCAAGCGTTCGCTCGACGAGGAACTGGTCGCGCAGGGCGTGGTCGGCATCTCCGGGATCGACACCCGCGCCCTCACCCGCCACCTGCGCGAGCGCGGCTCCATGCGGTCCGGCATCTTCTCGGGCGAGGCGATCGCCTCCGACCCCGAGCTCCTCGCGCGCGTGCAGGCCCAGCCGCACATGAAGGGCGCCTCACTGTACGAGGAGGTCGCCACCAAGGAGGCCTACGTCGTCCCCGCGGTCGGCGCGAAGCGGTTCACCGTCGCCGCCATCGACCTCGGCATCAAGGGCATGACCCCGCAGCGGATGGCCGAGCGCGGCATCGAGGTGCACGTGCTGCCCGCGACCGCCACCGAGGACGACGTGTACGCCGTCTCGCCGGACGGCGTGTTCTTCTCCAACGGCCCCGGCGACCCGGCCACGGCCGACGGCCCGGTGGCCCTGATGAGCGCCGTCCTGGAGCGGAGGACCCCGCTCTTCGGCATCTGCTTCGGCAACCAGATCCTCGGCCGCGCGCTCGGCTTCGGCACCTACAAGCTGAAGTACGGCCACCGGGGCATCAACCAGCCGGTGCAGGACCGTACGACCGGCAAGGTCGAGGTCACCGCCCACAACCACGGTTTCGCCGTGGACGCGCCGCTCGACAAGGTCAGCGAGACGAAGTTCGGCCGCGCCGAGGTCTCGCACGTCTGCCTGAACGACGACGTCGTGGAGGGGCTGCAGCTGCTCGACCAGCCGGCCTTCTCCGTCCAGTACCACCCCGAAGCGGCAGCCGGCCCGCACGACGCCGCCTACCTGTTCGACCGCTTCGTTTCCCTGATGGAGGGCCAGCGTGCCTAAGCGCACCGATATCCAGTCCGTCCTGGTCATCGGCTCCGGCCCGATCGTCATCGGTCAGGCCGCCGAGTTCGACTACTCCGGCACCCAGGCCTGCCGCGTGCTGCGCGCCGAGGGCCTCAGGGTCGTCCTGGTCAACTCCAATCCGGCGACGATCATGACCGACCCGGAGATCGCCGACGCGACCTACGTCGAGCCGATCACCCCGGAGTTCGTCGAGAAGATCATCGCCAAGGAGCGCCCCGACGCGCTGCTGCCCACCCTGGGCGGCCAGACGGCCCTGAACACCGCGATCTCCCTCGACGAGAACGGTGTCCTGGCCAAGTACGGCGTCGAACTGATCGGCGCCAACGTCGAAGCCATCAACAAGGGCGAGGACCGCGACCTCTTCAAGGAGGTCGTGGAAGAGGTCCGCAAGAAGATCGGTCACGGCGAGTCCGCCCGGTCGGTCATCTGCCACTCCATGGACGAGGTCGTCGCCGGCGTGGAGGAACTCGGCGGCTACCCGGTCGTCGTCCGCCCCTCCTTCACCATGGGCGGCGCCGGCTCCGGTTTCGCCCACGACGAGGAGGAGCTGCGCCGCATCGCCGGCCAGGGCCTGACCCTCTCCCCGACCACCGAGGTGCTCCTGGAGGAGTCCATCCTCGGCTGGAAGGAGTACGAGCTGGAGCTGATGCGCGACAAGCACGACAACGTAGTGGTCGTCTGCTCCATCGAGAACTTCGACCCCATGGGCGTGCACACCGGCGACTCGATCACCGTCGCGCCCGCGATGACGCTGACCGACCGCGAGTACCAGATCCTGCGCGACATCGGCATCGCCGTCATCCGCGAGGTGGGCGTGGACACCGGCGGCTGCAACATCCAGTTCGCGGTCAACCCCGAGGACGGCCGGGTCATCGTCATCGAGATGAACCCGCGCGTGTCGCGGTCCTCGGCGCTCGCCTCCAAGGCGACCGGCTTCCCGATCGCGAAGATCGCGGCGAAGCTGGCCGTCGGCTACACCCTCGACGAGATCCCCAACGACATCACGCAGGAGACGCCGGCCTCCTTCGAGCCCACGCTCGACTACGTGGTCGTCAAGGCTCCGCGCTTCGCCTTCGAGAAGTTCCCGCAGGCCGACTCCACGCTGACCACCACCATGAAGTCGGTCGGCGAGGCGATGGCCATCGGCCGCAACTTCCCCGAGGCCTTCCAGAAGGCGCTGCGCTCGCTGGAGAAGAAGGGCAGCCAGTTCACCTTCGTCGGTGAGCCCGGCGACAAGCAGGCGCTGCTGCACGAGGCGGTACGGCCCACCGACGGCCGGATCAACACCGTCATGCAGGCCATCCGCGCGGGCGCCACCCCCGAGGAGGTCTTCGAGTTCACGAAGATCGACCCGTGGTTCGTGGACCAGCTCTTCCTGATCAAGGAGATCGCCGACGAGCTGGCCGAGGCGCCGGAGCTGAGCGCCGGCCTGCTCGCCGACGCCAAGCGGCACGGTTTCTCCGACCAGCAGATCGGCGAGATCCGGGGGCTGCGCGAGGACGTGGTGCGCGAGGTCCGGCACGCGCTGGGCGTGCGCCCGGTCTACAAGACGGTCGACACCTGCGCCGCCGAGTTCGCCGCCAGGACGCCGTACTTCTACTCCTCCTACGACGAGGAGACCGAGGTCGCGCCGCGTGAGAAGCCGGCCGTCATCATCCTGGGCTCCGGTCCCAACCGCATCGGCCAGGGCATCGAGTTCGACTACTCGTGCGTGCACGCGTCCTTCGCGCTGAGCGACGCGGGCTACGAGACGGTGATGGTCAACTGCAACCCGGAGACCGTCTCCACCGACTACGACACCTCCGACCGGCTCTACTTCGAGCCGCTGACGCTGGAGGACGTGCTGGAGATCGTGCACGCCGAGCAGCAGGCGGGTCCGGTCGCCGGTGTGGTGGTCCAGCTGGGCGGCCAG
The DNA here is from genome assembly GCF_021462265.1 of Streptomyces shenzhenensis. Classification (GTDB taxonomy): domain Bacteria; phylum Actinomycetota; class Actinomycetes; order Streptomycetales; family Streptomycetaceae; genus Streptomyces; species Streptomyces shenzhenensis. Next base: position 435,564 of record NZ_JAJONF010000001.1, read on the forward strand.
ACGCCGCTGGGCCTGTCGCAGGCGCTGAAGGACAACGGCGTACCGATCGTCGGCACCTCGCCGGAGGCCATCCACGCGGCCGAGGACCGGGGCGCCTTCGGGCGCGTGCTGGCCGAGGCGGGCCTGCCGGCCCCCAAGCACGGCACGGCGACCACCTTCGCCGAGGCCAAGGCCATCGCCGACGAGATCGGCTACCCGGTGCTCGTGCGGCCCTCGTACGTCCTCGGCGGCCGCGGCATGGAGATCGTCTACGACGAGACCCGCCTCGCCACCTACATCGCGGAGTCCACCGAGATCAGCCCCTCCCGGCCGGTCCTGGTCGACCGGTTCCTGGACGACGCCATCGAGATCGACGTGGACGCCCTCTACGACGGCGAGGAGCTGTACCTCGGCGGCGTCATGGAGCACATCGAGGAGGCCGGCATCCACTCCGGCGACTCGGCGTGCGCCCTGCCCCCGATCACGCTCGGCGGCTTCGACATCAAGCGGCTGCGCGCCTCCACCGAGGCCATCGCGCGCGGGGTCGGCGTACGCGGTCTGATCAACATCCAGTTCGCGATGGCCGGGGACATCCTGTACGTCCTCGAGGCCAACCCGCGCGCGTCCCGCACGGTCCCCTTCACCTCGAAGGCGACCGCGGTGCCGCTGGCCAAGGCCGCCGCCCGGATCTCGCTGGGCGCGACCGTCGCCGAGCTGCGTGCCGAGGGGCTGCTGCCGGCCCGCGGCGACGGCGGCGAGCTGCCGTTCGACGCGCCGATCTCCGTCAAGGAGGCGGTCATGCCGTGGTCGCGGTTCCGTGACATCCAGGGCCGGGGCGTGGACACGGTCCTCGGCCCGGAGATGCGCTCCACCGGCGAGGTCATGGGCATCGACTCCGTCTTCGGCACGGCGTACGCCAAGTCGCAGGCCGGGGCGTACGGGCCGCTGCCCACCAAGGGCCGCGCCTTCATCTCCGTCGCCAACCGTGACAAGCGCTCGATGATCTTCCCGGCGCGCGAGCTGGTCGCCCACGGCTTCGAGCTGCTGGCCACCTCCGGCACGGCCGAGGTGCTCAAGCGCAACGGCATCAACGCGACCGTGGTGCGCAAGCAGTCGGAGGGGGTGGGCCCCAACGGCGAGAAGACGATCGTGCAGCTCGTCCACGACGGCGAGGTGGACCTCATCGTCAACACGCCGTACGGCACCGGGGGTCGTCTGGACGGGTACGAGATCCGGACGGCCGCGGTGGCGCGCTCGGTGCCGTGCCTGACGACCGTGCAGGCGCTCGCGGCGGCCGTGCAGGGGATCGATGCGCTCAACCACGGGGACGTGGGGGTGCGGTCGCTTCAGGAGCACGCGGAGCGTCTGACGGCCGCGAGGGACTGAGAGGCCATGGTTCGGCTACGGGCCGGTGGGGGCCGGTCGCGCCCCCGCTGACCACCGCCCGGCGCTCCTGACGGGGCGCGTTGCCCAGACGTCTATGGATGGGGGCACCGGAGATTCGGTGTCCCCCTCCGCATGAGGACTCCATGTACAAGATCTTCTTCAAGCTCGTTTTCAAGCGGATGGATCCGGAGCAGGCCCATCACCTCGCCTTCCGGTGGATCCGGCTCGCCGCCCGGATTCCCGTGCTGCGCACGTTCGTCGCGGCCGCCCTGGCTCCTCGCTACAAGGAGCTGCGCACCGAGGCCTTCGGGCTGCGGATGCACGGGCCCTTCGGACTTGCCGCCGGGTTCGACAAGAACGCGGTGGCGATCGACGGGATGTCGATGCTCGGGTTCGATCACGTGGAGATCGGGACCGTGACCGGGGAGGCACAGCCCGGCAATCCCAAGAAGCGGCTGTTCCGGCTGGTCGCCGACCGGGCCCTGATCAACCGCATGGGCTTCAACAACGACGGCTCGCTCACCGTCGCCGCCCGGCTCGCGACCCGTGAGCCCGTGTTCCGGACGGTCGTGGGCGTCAACATCGGCAAGACCAAGGCCGTACCGGAGGCCGAGGCCGTCGGCGACTACGTGAAGTCCGCCGAGCGGCTCGCGCCGTACGCCGACTACCTGGTCGTCAACGTGTCGTCCCCGAACACCCCGGGGCTGCGCAGCCTCCAGGCCGTCGATCAGCTGCGTCCGCTCCTGACGGCCGTGCGCGAGGCCGCCGACCGCGTGGTGGCGAACCGCCGGGTACCGCTGCTGGTGAAGATCGCGCCGGACCTCGCCGACGAGGACGTGGACGCCGTCGCGGATCTGGCCGTCGAACTCGGTCTCGACGGGATCATCGCGACCAACACCACCATCGCCCGGGACGAGCTCGGGCTGCGGTCGGACCCCGCCCTGGTGAAGGAGGCCGGCGGGCTGTCCGGGGCGCCGCTGAAGGCGCGCTCCCTCGAGGTGCTGCGGCGGCTGTACGCGCGCGTGGGCGACCGGATCACCCTGGTGGGCGTCGGGGGCATTGAGAACGCCGAGGACGCCTGGCAGCGCATCCTGGCCGGCGCCACGCTGGTCCAGGGCTACAGCGCCTTCGTCTACGAGGGGCCCTTCTGGGGCCGCGCCATCCACAAGGGCCTCGCGGCGCGCCTGCGCACCAGCCCGTACGCCACCCTCGCCGACGCGGTCGGCGCCGATGTGAGGAAGCCCGTATGAGCCAGCGCATGAGCCCGTCGGAGCCCTTCGGCGCGCGGCTGCGCCGCGTGATGGACGAGCGCGGCCCGCTGTGCGTCGGTATCGACCCGCACGCCTCGCTGCTCGCCGACTGGGGTCTGAACGACGACGTGGCGGGCCTGGAGCGGTTCAGCCGTGGCGTTGTCGAGGCGGTGGCCGACCGGGTCGCCGTGATGAAGCCGCAGAGCGCGTTCTTCGAGCGGTTCGGCTCGCGTGGGATCGCCGTCCTCGAGCGGGTGGTGCGGGAGGCACGGGCGGCCGGGACGCTGGTCGTGATGGACGCCAAGCGCGGTGACATCGGCTCGACCATGGCCGGGTACGCGGAGGCCTATCTGCACAAGGACGCCCCGCTGTTCTCGGACGCCCTGACCGTCTCACCGTACCTGGGCTACGGCTCGCTCAGCCCGGCCGTCGCGCTGGCCCGGGAGAGCGGGGCCGGCCTGTTCGTGCTGGCACTGACCTCCAACCCGGAGGGCCCCGAGGTGCAGCACGCGGTGCGTGCCGACGGCCGTACGATCGGCGCCACCATGCTGGCCCACCTGGCCGCGGAGAACGCGGGGGAGGAGCCGCTGGGTTCCTTCGGCGCCGTCGTCGGCGCCACGGTCGGCGACCTGTCGTCGTACGACCTCGCCATCAACGGCCCGCTCCTCGCGCCGGGCGTGGGCGCGCAGGGGGCGACGGCGGCCGACCTCCCCGCGGTGTTCGGGTCCGCGCTGCGCAACGTGGTTCCAAACGTGAGCCGAGGTGTTTTGCGTCACGGTCCGGATGTGACGGCCCTCCGGGCGGCCGCGGAGCGGTTCGCGGGCGAGATCCGGGATGTCGTCGCAGGTCGGTGAGGGCTCCGACGAGACCTTGACGGCTGCCGCGACGAGCACTTCGGCGGCGGCCCGAGTGTGAATACATCCTCAAATCCGGGGCAGTATGTCTGAAATGTCCGGCCTGGCGGAGGCTGACCAGGACTTTTCCGCTGTTCTCGCTGACTCCGGCGGACTTGCCCGCTAGTCTCCGAGCAGTGGGAACACCCCCACACCCTTTAGGTAGTGGGGGATTACGGGCAAGCGTGTTGCTCGTAGCTCCCCAGGTGTGGGGCGACTAGGTTCCTCACCGGTCCGTATCCGACAGTTCGACATCCGAGGTGACGTAGGCGTGGCTCTTCCGCCCCTTACCCCTGAACAGCGCGCAGCCGCGCTCGAAAAGGCCGCCGCGGCTCGCCGGGAGCGGGCCGAGGTCAAGAATCGACTCAAGCACTCCGGCGCCTCTCTTCACGAGGTCATCAAGCAGGGCCAGGAAAACGACGTCATCGGCAAGATGAAGGTCTCCGCCCTGCTCGAGTCCCTGCCGGGCGTGGGCAAGGTCCGCGCCAAGCAGATCATGGAGCGACTCGGGATCTCCGAGAGCCGCCGCGTGCGTGGCCTCGGGTCCAACCAGATCGCCTCCCTGGAGCGTGAGTTCGGCAGCACCGGCTCCTGATCGCCGGGCTGCCCGGGACAGCCGTCCCGGGCAGCCCGCGATTGCTGGAATAATCGCTGCATGGCTGCAACATTCCGGGGGACGACCCCCGAGCCCCCGGACGCACGTCCGCGGCTGACCGTGCTCTCCGGCCCCTCCGGGGTCGGCAAGAGCACGGTCGTCGCCCATATGCGCAAGGAGTACCCCGAGGTCTGGCTCTCGGTGTCGGCGACCACCCGCAGGCCCCGCCCGGGCGAGAAGCACGGGGTCCACTACTTCTTCGTCTCCGACGAGGAGATGGACAAGCTGATCGCCAACGGTGAGCTCCTGGAGTGGGCCGAATTCGCCGGCAACCGCTACGGCACCCCGCGTGCCGCGGTGCTGGAGCACCTCGAAGCCGGCGTGCCGGTCCTCCTGGAGATCGACCTCCAGGGCGCCCGGCAGGTCCGCGAGACCATGCCGGAGGGCCGGCTGGTGTTCCTGGCCCCGCCCTCCTGGGAGGAACTGGTGCGCAGGCTCACCGGACGCGGCACCGAGGCGCCCGAGGTCATCGAGCGCCGACTGGACGCGGCCAAGATCGAGCTCGCGGCGGAGCCCGAGTTCGACGAGACGCTGGTCAACACCTCTGTCGAGGACGTGGCGCGCGAGCTGCTAGCCTTGATGGACGTTGTGTGATCGTCATTGACCATGCACACTGAATCTTTCCCATCCATCGGAAGGTAGAGCGTGTCCTCTTCCATCGCCACGCCCGAGGGCATCATCAACCCGCCGATCGACGAGCTCCTCGAAGCCACCGACTCGAAGTACAGCCTGGTGATCTACGCGGCCAAGCGGGCCCGCCAGATCAACGCGTACTACTCGCAGCTCGGCGAGGGCCTCCTTGAGTACGTCGGTCCGCTCGTCGACACCCACGTCCACGAGAAGCCGCTCTCGATCGCCCTGCGCGAGATCAACGCGGGTCTGCTGACCTCCGAGGCCGTCGAAGGCCCGGCGCAGTAGTACTTTCGCACTGCAGTTGACTTATCCACAGGCCCGGCAGCCGACTGCCGGGCCTGTGGTGTGTGATGGCGTCATGGAATCGACGAGTGGAGGCCCGGTGGACAAGCCGAAGGTCGTACTGGGGGTCAGCGGCGGCATCGCCGCGTACAAGGCCTGTGAGCTGCTGAGAAGGTTCACGGAGTCGGGCCATGACGTCCGGGTCGTCCCCACCGCGTCCGCGCTGCACTTCGTCGGCGCCGCGACCTGGTCCGCCCTCTCCGGCAACCCCGTCTCCACCGAGGTCTGGGACCACGTCGAAGAGGTCCCGCACGTCCGGATCGGACAGCATGCCGACCTGGTCGTGGTCGCCCCCGCCACCGCCGACATGCTCGCCAAGGCGGCCCACGGCCTCGCCGACGACCTGCTCACCAACACCCTCCTGACGGCCCGCTGCCCGGTCGTCTTCGCTCCCGCGATGCACACCGAGATGTGGGAGCACCCGGCCACCCAGGAGAACGTGGCCACGCTGCGCCGCCGTGGCGCCGTCGTGATCGAACCGGCGGTCGGCCGCCTCACCGGCGTCGACACCGGCAAGGGCCGGCTGCCCGATCCCGCGGAGATCTTCGAGGTCTGCCGTCGCGTCCTCGCCCGGGGAGTGCGGGAGCCCGACCTGGCCGGCCGCCATGTCGTCGTCTCCGCCGGCGGCACCCGGGAGCCCCTCGACCCCGTCCGCTTCCTGGGCAACCGCTCCTCCGGCAAGCAGGGCTACGCCCTCGCCCGCACGGCCGCCGCCCGGGGTGCCCGGGTGACGCTGCTCGCAGCGAACACCACCGGCCTGCCGGACCCGGCCGGCGTGGACGTCGTCCCGGTCGGTACGGCCGTACAGCTGCGTGAGGCGGTCCTGAAGGCGGCCGCCGACGCCGACGCCGTGGTGATGGCCGCCGCCGTCGCCGACTTCCGTCCCGCCGTCTACGCGGCCGGGAAGATCAAGAAAAAGGACGGGCAGGACCCCGAGCCGGTCGTCCTGGTGCGGAATCCGGACATCCTCGCGGAGATCTCGGCCGACCGGGCGCGGCCCGGACAGGTGATCGTCGGCTTCGCCGCGGAGACCGACGACGTCCTCGCCAACGGCCGGACCAAGCTGGCCCGCAAGGGCTGCGACCTGCTCGTGGTGAACGAGGTGGGAGAGCGGAAGACCTTCGGCTCCGAGGAGAACGAGGCCGTGGTGCTCGGCGCCGACGGCAGCGAGACGCCGGTGCCGCACGGGCCGAAGGAGGCTCTCGCCGACACCGTGTGGGATCTCGTGGCGGCCCGTTTGGGTTAACTCGTTTCAGCCATATGTCAACTTTCCCCGGTGCGACATTCCGGTGCGGTGACTCTGGCCAAGGCCGCCGGCCATTGGGCAGAATGCCCGTGCCGCAGGTCACAGCACTCCCGAGTGTCGAGACAGGTGGGCCGGCGGACGAGTGCGACCGATAAACTGTCCTCGGACGATGCCCGGGTGCAGCCCCCGTGTCGTCCACCAATGATCAGCCAGCAGCCGCTGCAACCCCAGGGAGCGTTGTGTCCCGTCGCCTGTTCACCTCGGAGTCCGTGACCGAGGGTCACCCCGACAAGATCGCTGACCAGATCAGCGACACCATTCTCGACGCGCTTCTGCGTGAGGACCCGACCTCCCGGGTCGCTGTCGAGACGCTGATCACCACCGGTCTGGTGCATGTGGCCGGCGAGGTCACGACCAAGACGTACGCGGACATCGCGACGCTGGTCCGCAACAAGATCCTCGAGATCGGCTACGACTCCTCGAAGAAGGGCTTCGACGGCGCCTCCTGCGGCGTCTCGGTGTCGATCGGCGCGCAGTCCCCGGACATCGCCCAGGGCGTGGACACGGCGTACGAGAAGCGGGTCGAGGGTGCCGCCGCGGCTGAGGAGGCCGACGATCTCGACAAGCAGGGCGCCGGCGACCAGGGCCTGATGTTCGGCTACGCGACGGACGAGACGCCGACGCTGATGCCGCTCCCGATCTTCCTGGCGCACCGCCTCTCCAAGCGCCTCTCCGAGGTCCGCAAGAACGGCACCATCCCCTACCTGCGCCCCGACGGCAAGACGCAGGTCACCATCGAGTACGACGGCGACAAGGCCGTCCGCCTCGACACGGTCGTGGTCTCCAGCCAGCACGCCTCGGACATCGACCTGGAGTCGCTGCTCGCCCCCGACATCCGCGAGTTCGTCGTGGAGCCGGAGCTGAAGGCCCTCCTGGACGACGGCATCAAGCTCGACACCGAGGGCTACCGCCTCCTGGTCAACCCGACCGGCCGCTTCGAGATCGGCGGCCCGATGGGTGACGCCGGCCTGACCGGCCGCAAGATCATCATCGACACCTACGGCGGTATGGCCCGCCACGGCGGCGGTGCGTTCTCCGGCAAGGACCCGTCCAAGGTCGACCGCTCGGCCGCCTACGCCATGCGCTGGGTCGCCAAGAACGTCGTCGCGGCCGGCCTGGCCGCCCGCTGCGAGGTCCAGGTCGCCTACGCGATCGGCAAGGCCGAGCCCGTAGGCCTCTTCGTCGAGACCTTCGGCACGGCCAAGGTCGACCACGAGAAGATCGAGAAGGCCATCGACGAGGTCTTCGACCTGCGCCCGGCCGCGATCATCCGGGACCTCGACCTGCTGCGCCCGATCTACGCCCAGACCGCCGCGTACGGACACTTCGGCCGCGAGCTGCCCGACTTCACCTGGGAGCGCACGGACCGCGTGGACGCCCTGCGCACGGCCGCGGGCCTGTAACCCCGAAGCCACCTCGACGAGGGCCCGGTCTCCCCGCGGGGAGACCGGGCCCTCGCCCTGTCCCGGGCCCGCGGGAACCGGCCGGCCGCCGAGACGGGGTGATCACTGCCGTGGGGTCCTCCCGGTGCGGTCGCTGCGGGAGATCGGTGCCGTCCGGTGTGCGCGGGACCGGTACGGCCGAGTGGCTGGGGCGGCCGGGGCGGAAGGACGCCGTGCGGTGTTCCGCGCCGGAACGAACTCGGGCGGCGCCGGTTGTCAGCGGCGTTTGGTAAGAATGCAAGGGTGAGCAGCGAGAACGGGCAGGGGGGCGGGGGCGCCGGAGGGGCGCCGCCGGAGCAGCTCGCGCTCATCCGGGAGAGCGTACGAGGGGCCAAGGTGCCCCGGGCCAAGCCGCGGACCTGGCGGGGGGCCGCGCTGGCCGAGCGGTTGCCGGTCGCGCGGGTGCTCGTGGACAAGGGCGTGCTCCACCTCGACCGGTATTTCGACTACGCCGTCCCCGCCGAGCTGGACGCCGACGCGCAGCCGGGGGTGCGGGTGCGGGTGCGGTTCGGGGCCGGCCGGCACCGGGTGCGGGACGGGCGCCGGGAGGGCGGGGGGCTCATCGACGGGTTCCTCGTCGAGCGACTCGCCGAGTCCGACTACTCGGGGCCGCTGGCCGCGCTGGCCCAGGTCGTGTCGCCCGAACCGGTGCTGAGCGAGGAACTGCTGCGGCTCGCACGGGCCGTCGCCGACCGGTACGCGGGGAGCCTCGCGGATGTGCTGCAGCTGGCCGTGCCGCCGCGCAGCGCGCGGGCCGAGAAACGGCCGTCCCCCGAGCCGCTGCCGCCCCCGCCCGCGCCGGGCACCGGAAGCTGGTCGCGGTACGAGCACGGGGCCGCCTTCGTCGAGGCGCTGGCCTCCGGCGGCGCGCCGCGTGCGGTGTGGAACGCCCTGCCGGGACCCGGGTGGAGCGAGGAGATCGCCCGGGCCGTCGCCGCCACGCTCGCCTCGGGACGCGGCGCGCTCGTCGTCGTACCGGACGGGCGGGCGGCCACGCGGGTCGATGCCGCGCTGACCGAGGTGCTGGGCGAAGGGCGGCATGCGCTGCTCACGGCCGACACCGGGCCCGAGAAGCGGTACGCGCAGTGGCTCGCCGTCAGCCGCGGTTCGGTGCGGGCGGTCGTGGGGACGCGGGCGGCCATGTTCGCGCCCGTGCGGGATCTCGGGCTCGTCGCGATCTGGGACGACGGGGACGACAGCCACAGCGAGCAGCACGCGCCGCAGCCGCATGCGCGGGACGTGCTGCTGTTGCGCGCCGCGCTGGACAAATGCGGTTTTCTGCTGGGGAGTTGGAGCTGCACGGTGGAGGCCGCGCAGCTCGTGGCGAACGGCTGGGCACGGCCCCTGGCGGCGGGGCGGGATGAGGTGCGGCGGGCCGCGCCCCTGGTACGGACGGTAGGGGACGGAGACCTCGCGCGGGACGAGGCGGCGCGGGCCGCGCGGCTGCCGACGCTCGCCTGGCAGGCGGTCCGGGACGGACTCCGGCACGGGCCCGTGCTGGTGCAGGTGCCCCGGCGGGGGTATGTGCCCCGGATGGCCTGCGCCCAGTGCCGGGCACCGGCGCGCTGCCGGCACTGCGCCGGTCCCCTGGAGGCGCGGGGCGCCGGGGCGCTGGGGTGCGGGTGGTGCGGGCGCGAGGAGGGCGACTGGCACTGCCCGGAGTGCGGTGGCTTCCGGCTGCGCGCCCAGGTGGTCGGGGCCCGGCGGACCGCCGAGGAGCTGGGGCGGGCGTTTCCCGCCGTACCCGTTCGGACCTCGGGCCGTGAGCAGGTGCTGGACACCGTGCCGGGGACGCCCGCGCTGGTCGTGAGCACACCGGGTGCGGAACCGGTCGCCGAGGGCGGGTACGCGGCGGCCCTGCTGCTGGACGGGTGGGCCATGCTGGGGCGGCCGGATCTGCGGGCCGGCGAGGACGCGCTGCGCCGGTGGATCGCGGCCGGGGCGCTGGTGCGGCCGCAGGCGGACGGGGGGACCGTGGTCGTGGTCGCGGAGCCCACCCTGCGGCCCGTTCAGGCGCTGGTCCGGTGGGATCCCGTCGGGCACGCGGTGCGGGAACTGGCCGAGCGGGCGGAGCTCGGGTTTCCGCCGGTGTCGCGGATGGCGGCGGTCTCGGGGACGGCGGAGGCGCTCGCCGAGTTCCTCGGTACGGCCGGACTTCCCCCGGACGCCGAGGTGTTGGGGCCGGTGCCGCTACCCGTGGTGCGGGCCGGGGCGCCTCGGCGGGCGGGGGCGCCGCCGCCGGGGGAGCACTGGGAGCGGGCGCTGGTTCGGGTGCCGCCGGGGAGCGGGGCGGCGCTCGCCGCCGCGCTGAAGTCGGCTCAGGCCGCGCGGATGGCGCGGGGGAGCGGGAGCGGTGGCGCGAGTGGCGGCGCGGAGGCGGTTCGGGTGCGGATCGACCCGCCGGACATCGGGTGACCTGGTCGGCGGCTGCCCTCCCGGATGCTTGCCGGGAGGGCAGGGGCGGACGGGGCGGCCCTTGCGGTCAGCCGTGGGGCGGTCGGCCGTGGCGTGCGCCGGCCGTGGCGTGGGTCAGCCGTGGCATGCGTTAGCCGTGGCGTGGGTCAGCCGTCAGGGACGTCGGCTGTTCGGGACGTCAGCCGTTGCGGGGGCCGGGGAAGGCGGTTGGCCTGGCCTCGTCGCGGAGGGTGGGGCTGCCGGCGGTCGGCTGGGTCGGCATGGAGCGGGCGGCCGGGACCGTCGGCACGGTGGGGAGGCCGCCGCCCACGTTGATCGTGCGGGTGCCCGACGGATCCGTGGACCGGTCGGGCTCGGCCGTGGCCGCCGTCGGGGCCGCGGTGCGACGGGCGCCGTAACGGCGGTGCACCGCCTGCTTGGTGACTCCTAGCGCGGAGCCCACCGCGTCCCACGAGAAGCCGAGCGAACGGTCGAAGTCGACGGCGGCCGTGACCAGGGTTTCGACACTGTCCCGGAGTTCCTGGGCGAGACGGACCGTCGGGGCGGGGGCGCGCCCGTAGACGACGAAGCCCGTGGACGGGCCGGAGCGGCGCGGGCGGTAGACGTTGCCCAACTGGGCGGTGAGCGTGCGTAGTGCGTCCACCTGGCGGCGGACCCGCTCGATGTCCCGCACCAGCAAGTGCAGGCTGGCCCGGGCCTGGGCGTCGTGGGTTGCGTGGTCGGCCATGAACAAGCCTCTCGAACCGGCGTTGAAAGGAATGGGCCGCGTATGCGGCCCGTTGTGGTCAACTCTTCCTTGACCAACGCGTGGGCGCTCCGCTGGTCACGGTGTGGGGGCGTGTGGGCATATGCGTACGCCGTGCGGCGGGGGTTGCACCACCCGGGAGTTCGCCCACCCGCGCACCACCCGTCCCAGTCGGCAGAGAGGTTGAGCGACCGGCGGGGGTGCTCGCCGTCGGCGGCTTGCCGTGGGGCCATGGGGCGGGGCGCGCGAACCGCGGCCTGTGGCCTGAGGCCTTTCGCCGGTATCAGTGGCCTGTGGCCTGTGGCCTGTGGCCTGTGGCCCGTGGCCTGTGCCTGTGCCTGTGCGCGTGTGGCCTGCCTGTCGGCTGTGGCCTTCGCGTTCGCCTGTCGCCTCTCGCCCGCACCTGTCGCCTCTCGCCCGCACCTGTCGCGTGTCGCGTGCGCCTGTCGCCTGGCGCATGAGCGGGCGCCGTCCGGCGCCACCGCCGCCAGCCGGTCGCGCGGTAACCGCCTGTCGGCTGTGCCTGTGCTGTGGGTTGTTGCCTGCGCCTGCGCCTGCGGGTTGTCGCCTGCGCCTGTCGGCTGTTGGTCGGCTCGCGGCGGTCAGCGGTCGTGGTCCGTGAGGGGGGTTGATCGGTGCGGCATAGACTTGTTTGTTGCCCGTGTTGATGTCGTTGGAGAGGGTCGCAGTCGCCCATGAAGCTTGTCTTCGCCGGTACTCCCGAAGTCGCCGTTCCTGCTCTGGACGCTCTTGTCTCCTCCGGACGGCACGAGGTGGCCGCCGTGGTCACGCGGCCCGACGCGCCGGCCGGGCGGGGGCGCAGGCTGGTCGCTTCGCCTGTGGCCGAGCGGGCGATGGAGGCCGGGATCGAGGTGCTGAGGCCGGTCAAACCCCGCGACCCGGAGTTCCTGGAGCGGCTGACGGAGATCGCGCCGGACTGCTGTCCGGTGGTGGCGTACGGCGCGCTGCTGCCGCGGGTCGCGCTCGACGTGCCGGCCCACGGGTGGGTCAACCTGCACTTCTCGCTGCTGCCCGCCTGGCGCGGGGCGGCTCCTGTACAGCACTCCATCATGGCGGGGGACGAGATCACCGGGGCCTCCACCTTCCTCATCGAGGAGGGCCTCGACTCCGGCCCCGTCTACGGGACCGTCACCGAGGAGATCCGGCCCACCGACACCAGCGGTGACCTGCTGACCCGGCTCGCCTTCGCCGGGGCCGGGCTGCTCGCCGCGACCATGGACGGTATCGAGGACGGCACGCTCAAGGCCGTACCGCAGCCGGGGGAGGGCATCACCCTCGCGCCGAAGATCACCGTCGAGGACGCGAGGGTCGACTGGACGGCGCCGGCGCTGCGGGTCGACCGGGTGGTGCGCGGCTGCACCCCGGCCCCCGGTGCCTGGACCACCTTCCGCGGTGAACGACTCAAGCTCATCCAGGTCACACCGGTGCCCGAGCGGACCGATCTCGCTCCGGCGCAGGTCGCCGTCGGGAAGAACAGCGTGCACGTGGGGACGGGGTCGTACGCCGTGGAGCTGCTCTGGGTGCAGGCCCAGGGCAAGAAGCCGATGCGGGCCGCCGACTGGGCGCGCGGTGTGCGCATCGGAGCCGGGGAGACGCTCGGCGGCTGAGCCCCCTTTCCCAGCAGCGGCTTCGCGGCGTACCCGGCGTACGCTGGAAGCCGCCTCATTCCCATGACCGGAGCACCTTTTTCGTGAGCGAGCAGTCCCGGCGGCCGCGCAGGCCCGCCAAGCCCTACCGCCGTCCTCAGAAGGACCCCGTCCGCATCCTCGCCTTCGAGGCGCTGCGCGCCGTGGACGAGCGGGACGCGTACGCCAACCTCGTGCTGCCGCCGCTGCTGCGCAAGGCCCGGGAGAAGGGCGACTTCGACGGGCGGGACGCCGCGCTGGCGACCGAGCTGGTGTACGGGACGCTGCGCCGGCAGGGGACGTACGACGCGATCATCGCCGAGTGCGTCGACCGGCCGCTGCGCGAGGTGGACCCGCCGGTACTGGACGTGCTCAGCCTGGGTGCGCATCAACTGCTCGGGACCCGTATTCCCAGCCACGCCGCTGTCTCCGCCTCCGTCGAACTGGCCCGGGTGGTACTGGGCGACGGGCGGGCCAAGTTCGTCAACGCCGTGCTCCGCAAGATCGCGCAGGACGATCTCGACGGCTGGATCGCCAAGGTCGCGCCGCCCTACGAAGAGGACCCCGAGGATCATCTGGCCGTGGTGCACTCGCACCCGCGGTGGGTCGTCTCCGCGCTCTGGGACTCTCTGGGCGGCGGCCGTGCGGGGATCGAGGAGCTGCTGGCCGCCGACAACGAGCGGCCCGAGGTGACGCTGGTCGCCCGGCCGGGGCGGGCCACCACCGAGGAGCTCCTTCGTGAGGAGGCTGCCGTACCGGGGCGCTGGTCGCCGTACGCCGTGCGGCTCGCCGAGGGCGGGGAGCCCGGCGCCATCACGGCCGTGCAGGAGGGCCGGGCGGGTGTGCAGGACGAGGGCAGCCAGCTGGTCGCCCTCGCGTTTGCGGGCGTGCCGGTCGAGGGTCCCGACGAGAAGTGGCTGGACGGCTGTGCCGGACCCGGCGGCAAGGCCGCGCTGCTCGCCGCGCTCGCCGCCGAGCGGGGGGCGGTGCTGCTCGCCTCCGAGAAGCAGCCGCACCGGGCCGGGCTGGTCGCGAAGGCGCTGCACGGCAACCCGGGGCCGTACCAGGTGATCGCCGCCGACGGCACCCGGCCGCCGTGGCGTGCCGGCAGCTTCGACCGGGTTCTGATGGACGTCCCGTGCACGGGCCTGGGCGCGCTGCGGCGCCGGCCGGAGGCGCGGTGGCGGCGTCGGCCCGAGGATCTCGAGAACTTCGGTCCGCTGCAGCGTGCGCTGTTGCGTACCGCCATCGACTCGGTGCGGGTGGGCGGGGTGGTCGGGTACGTGACCTGTTCCCCGCATCTGGCGGAGACGCGGGCGGTGGTCCAGGACGTGCTGAAGCAGCGGCCGGAGACCGAGCTCGTGGACGCGCGTCCGTGGCTGCCGGGGATGCCGGAGCTGGGGGAGGGGCCGGATGTGCAGCTGTGGCCGCATCTGCACGGCACGGACGCGATGTATCTGGCACTGATCCGCCGGACCGGCTGACGACGAGTGATAAACGGGGGCGAAACGCCTCGAAAGGGGTGCGGAGAACCGTGTGCTCAGCCCGCACGCACCGGCGCCGCACCCCCGGCCGCAACCACCTCCGAACCCCATTCGGCCCTCCCCGTCGGGGCATGGCACGCTTGGGGCATGGCCGTGCAGATCAACCCCAGTATCCTCTCCGCCGACTTCGCCCGCCTCGCGGACGAGGCCAAGGCGGTCGAAGGCGCCGACTGGCTCCACGTCGACGTCATGGACAACCACTTCGTCCCCAACCTCACGCTCGGTGTGCCGGTCGTAGAGTCCGTGGCCCGTGCTACGGACACCCCGCTGGACTGTCATCTGATGATCGAGGCCCCCGACCGGTGGGCGCCCCAGTACGTCGAAGCGGGTGCCTCCTCCGTCACCTTCCACGTGGAGGCGGCGGCCGCCCCGGTCCGGCTCGCTCGTGAGATCCGGGCGAAGGGCGCCCGCGCCTCCATGGCGCTCAAGCCGGCGACGCCCATCGAGCCCTACGAGGATCTGCTCCCTGAGCTGGACATGCTGCTGATCATGACGGTGGAGCCGGGCTTCGGCGGTCAGGCGTTCCTCGACATCATGCTGCCCAAGATCCGCCGTACCCGGGAGTTGATCAGCAAGCACGGACTGGAACTGTGGCTCCAGGTCGACGGTGGAGTTTCCGCGTCGACGATCGAGCGGTGCGCGGACGCCGGAGCCGACGTTTTTGTGGCAGGTTCCGCGGTGTACGGGGCAAACGACCCGGCAGAGGCGGTACGTGCACTACGCACGCAGGCGGAGACGGCCACCGCCCAGGCATCGTGGGCGTGCGACCACTGAGGTACGGGAACGTGAACGGCTTCGATCAGGGCTGATCAAGTGCGCCGGATCTGCAAGGATGAACGGCGTATCCAGAGTGTGAACAGCAGTGAGGAGATGGCCGTGTCGGGTATGTCGGCGGGCCGGTCAGCCGTGCGGATGGGACCCGCAGAGCTGGTGCAGGCGGCGGCCATGGCCCGCCGCTTCTATCTCGAAGGCAAGTCCAAGATCCAGATCGCTGAGGAGTTCGGCGTCAGCCGCTTCAAAGTGGCCCGGGTACTGGAGACTGCCCTCGAAAGGGATCTCGTACGCATCGAGATCCGCGTACCGGCCGAACTGGACGCCGAGCGCTCGGACGCGCTCCGCGCCCGCTACGGCCTGAGGCATGCCGTGGTGGTCGAGTCCCCGGCCGAGGCGGAGGAGACCCCCGACCCCGAGAACCTCGGCGAGGTCGGCGCGGACCTGCTCGGCGAACTCGTCAACGAGGGGGACGTGCTGGGCCTCGCCTGGGGCCGCTCCACCATCCACATGGCGGCCGCGCTCGACCGGCTGCCGCCGTGCACGGTGGTGCAGCTGACCGGCGTGTACGACGCCGGGACCTCCGAGCGCGGCTCGGTCGAGGCCGTACGGCGAGCCGCCCAGGTGTCCGGCGGCGACGCCCACCCCATCTACGCGCCGATGCTGCTGCCCGACGCGGCCACCGCGGCCGCGCTGCGCAACCAGACGGGGATCGCCCGGGCCTTCGAGTACTTCGACAAGGTCACGGTCGCCTGTGTCTCCATCGGTTCCTGGGAGCCCGGTATCTCCACGGTGCACGACATGCTCAGCGACGAGGAGCGCGCGCACTACGCCACGCTGGGGGTCGCCGCCGAGATGGCCGCGCACCTCTTCGACGCCGAGGGCCGCCGGGTCGGACGGGACCTGGGGGAACGCTGCATCACGGTCAAGGCCGACCAGTTGCGCCGTATCCCCGAGGTCGTCGCCATCGCGGGCGGGCAGCGCAAGGCGGCCGCGATCGACGCGGTGCTGCGGTCGGGGCTGGTCACCAGCCTCGTCACCGACACCTCGGCCGCCGACTACCTGATGACGGCGGGCACCACTCCCAAGCCCGCGCTGAACCGCGCGGACCCGGACGGCCTCTGACCGCGACCGCCGGGGCGCCGCGGCAGCCGGGGTGACAACGCTGCCGCGGCGGACCGGCGGACCCTGCGGCAAAGGGCTCTCAGGACCCGGTCGGCAGTGCCGCGTCGATCAGGACGGCGGCCGCCTCGCGGGCGACCGCGCCCGCCGAAGGGTCGCGGTCCATCCGCGCGGACACCCCGCCCCCGTCGTACAGCAGGTGCAGCCGGCGGGCGAGGCCCTCGGGATCCGGGGCGCCGGCGTCCCGGGCGAGGTCGGTGAACAGGGCCCGGATCCAGGCACGAGCGGCGTCGGAGGCCTCCTCGATGGCGCTGCCGTGCTTGGCCTCGGCGCTGGCCGCCACGAAGGCGCACCCGTGGTAGCTCTGCTCGGTGAAGAGCTCGGCCTGCGCGCCGAAGACGGCCAGCAGCCGGTCCCGTGGGGTGTCGGCGCCCTCGACAGCGCGCAGCAGCCGCTCGGTCACCCGGGCGTGCCGGGAGTCGAGGTAGGCGCGGATGAGTTGTTCCTTGCCGCCGAAGGTGTTGTACAGCGAGGCCTTGGCGACCCCGGCGCGCTCGATGATCCGGTCGATGCCGACCGTCTGCACGCCCTCCGCGTAGAACAGCTCGTTCGCCGCCGCGAGCAGCCGCTCCCGGGCCGTAGGGGCCTTGGCGGCGGTCAACGTCTTCGTCATGCCACTCACCTTCCCGACATCTTCAGTCTACGGCTGACCAGACCGGTCTACTCAGGCTCCTCTGCCCGTCATCGCGCCTGTGTGACGGGCTCTTCCTGCTCCGTGCGGACCGGGACCGTCTGCGGGCCGCCGGAGGTCACCATCACGCCGGGCCCGGTCTGCGGCCTGCCGCGCAGCAGCAGGGCGGCCAGGGCCAGCAGTGCCAGGGCGATGACCACCGCGCCGTACTCCTCGGAGGTCGGGACCAGTCCGCCCCCGTGCACCACCAGCGCGCCGGCGGCGACTGCGGGGACGCCCATGCCGAGGTAGGCGACCATGAACAGCAGGGACAGCACGCCCGAGCTCTCGTGGGGCCTGGTCAGCGGCAGCACGGTGCGGATGCCGCCCTGGAAGCCGCTGCCGAAGCCGACACCGGCGACGGCCGTGCCGAGGAAGAACAGCGCCGGTGCGCTCAGGTCCACGGCCACCAGGGTCAGGGCCACCCCGGCGACGAGTGCGCCGATGCCGGTGTACATCACGGTCGTGGCCCGGGACTGGCGCAGGGCGAGGACCGAGGCGGCCGAGACGACCGCGAGGACGAAGAGGCCGAGGCCGCCCCAGACCGCGGAGGTGGAGCCGACCAGGGTGCGGATCAGGGCGGGGCCGAGCGAGCCGTAGAACCCGGCGAGCGCCCAGACGGCGAAGATGACGGGTGCCGCGGAGAGGGCCGCGCCACGGACCGTGCGGGGCAGCCGGATCTCGGGGACCAGGCTGGCCAGGGCGCCCGGCTCCTTGGTGACGGTCTCGTCGATCAGGGCGACGGCGACCGCCTGGGCCGCGAACACTGCCAGCAGGCCGAGGTAGACGGTGTGGGTCGGCGCGGGCAGGTACTGCACCACGAAGCCGCTGACCAGCGAGCCCGTCGCGGTGCCGAGACCGGGGGCGAAGGCGTTCGCCACGGTGCCGCGGGAGCGGTTGAGGTCCATCATCGCGGCGCCGACCGCGCCGAGCGCGGCGCCGGTCGACAGGCCCTGGACGACGCGGGCGACGAGGAGTTCGCCGACGCCTCCGGCGGTGGAGAACAGCAGCATCGCGGCGGCCTGGGCGGCGATCGCGGTGATCAGGACCGGGCGGCGGCCGACGTGGTCGGACAGCTTGCCGAGGACCAGCAGGCCGGAGAGGACGGCGATCGCGTAGACGCCGAAGACGACCGTGGTGGTGATCGAGGTGAAGCCCCATTCGGCCTGGTAGGTCGCGTAGAGCGGGGTGGGCGCGCTGGAGGCGGCGAGGAAGGAGACGATGACGGAGGCGAGCAGGTAGAACGCCGCGCGCGGCGGGATCGGCCTGCGTGATGCCCTGGTGCGCTCGGTCCGCTCGTGTGGTGCGGGGTGGTTCATCGGAGATCCTTCGCGGGGACGGGGCCGAAGACCGTCGGTTCGGAGGTCCTTGGTGAGTAGACCTGTCTGTCTACCTTGCCTGCTCAACCCCATGGACAGGTCTGTCTATTCCGGCGGGCGAAGGTTTCTTCGGGAGTTCCGCGCACTCGGACGGCGCCCGCGTACGGAAGGCACGGCGGTAACCGTGTGGAGCGTCTTCATCGACTGGCCGCCGCGACCCCGAGGATGTGTACTGTGTGCCGATCACAACGGGAGGACGCGTTGACCACTGAACCCCAGTCCGTGCCGGGAGCCGAACCGCAGCCGGTGCTCGGTCCGTTGACCACCGCCGCGATTTTCCTGGTGCTCACCGTCCGTCCCGGCGGCGAGCAGACGGCGCGGGAGGTGCTGGGCGATCTCCGCGCGCTGGAGCGCAGTTTCGGGTTCGGCGCCCCGGAGGCCGCGCTGAGCGTCGTGGCCGGGGTCGGCTCCGCCGCCTGGGACCGCCTGTTCGACCACCCCCGCCCGGCGGACCTGCGCCCCTTCCGGCCGCTGGAGGGCCCCCGGCACACCGCGGTCGCCACCCCCGGCGACCTCCTGCTGCACATCCGGGCCACCCGCTTCGACCTGTGCTTCGGGCTCGCCGCCGAGATCATGCACCGGCTGCGCGACGCGGTGACCGTCGAGGACGAGGTGCAGGGCTTCAAGTACCTCGACGCCCGCGACCTGCTGGGCTTCGTCGACGGCACCGAGAACCCGGTGGGCGCCGCCGCCCGCCGGGCCGTCCTGATCGGCGGGGAGGATCCCGGCCATGCCGGCGGCAGCTACGTGGTCGTACAGAAGTACGTCCACGACCTCGACGCCTGGAACGCGCTGCCCGTCGAGGCGCAGGAGCGGATCATCGGGCGTACGAAGACCACCAACCTCGAACTGGCGGCGCCTGCCTCCCACGTGGACCTGAACACGATCACCGGACCCGACGGCGAGGAACAGCAGATCCTGCGGGACAACATGCCGTTCGGCAGCCCCGGCGGCGGCGAGTTCGGCACCTACTTCATCGGGTACGCCCGGACACCGGACGTCATCGAGCACATGCTGCGCAACATGTTCCTCGGCACCCCGGACGCCACCCACGACCGGATCCTCGACTTCTCCACCGCGCTCACCGGCACGCTCTTCTTCGTGCCCTCCGACGACTTCCTGGACGACCTGCCCGCGCTTCCCGAAGCCGGCGAGCGGGCACGGTGACACCGGTGTCCGCGCGGGTGACCGGCCCGGAGTGGCAGACCGCCCGGCGGGTGCTCACCGGCGCGTCCGCCGGCGAACCGGCGCTGCCCCTCGCCCCCGCCCGCGGGTGACGGGACGGCCCGCGGTGTCCCTGGAGGTTCCTCCAAGGAGGCTCTGACCTGGCTGGACGTTCGTCCCGGGCACGACGTACGGGTCCGCATGGGAGAATGAAGTACGTGCTCTTCCCCCTGGCCGGCCGGTCCGGGGGTCACCTCTGATCGACTGGGATGTGCGGCACGTGCGTTTCCTCAACGACATCCAGCCCGCCTACGACCTGACGTACGACGACGTGTTCATGGTGCCGAGCCGCTCCGCGGTCGGCTCGCGTCAGGGCGTGGACCTCGACTCGCCGGACGGCACCGGCACCACCATCCCGCTGGTCGTCGCCAACATGACGGCGATCGCGGGCCGGCGGATGGCCGAGACGGTGGCCCGGCGCGGCGGACTCGTCGTGATCCCCCAGGACATCCCGATCGACGTGGTCACCGATGTCATCACCTGGGTCAAGAGCCGTCACCTGGTGCTGGACACCCCGATCGTGCTGGCCCCGCACCAGACCGTCGCCGACGCCCTCGCCCTGCTGCCGAAGCGGGCGCACAACGCGGGTGTCGTCGTCGACGAGGACGGCCGCCCCGTCGGCGTCGTCACCGACCGGGACCTGACCGGCGTCGACCGGTTCACCCAGCTCACCGAGGTCATGTCCCGCGACCTGCTGCTCCTCGACGCGGACATCGACCCCCGCGAGGCCTTCAACAAGCTGGACGCCGCCAACCGCCGCTACGCCCCGGCGGTCGACCCGGACGGCAAGCTGGCCGGCATCCTCACCCGCAAGGGCGCCCTGCGCGCGACCCTGTACACCCCGGCGACCGACGCGAAGGGCAGGCTGCGCATCGCCGCCGCCGTCGGGATCAACGGGGACTTCGCGGACAAGGCCAAGCAGCTGCTCGACGCGGGCGTCGACACGCTCGTCATCGACACCGCGCACGGTCATCAGGAGTCGATGATCAGCGCGGTCAGGCTGGTCCGCGGCCTCGACCCGCACGTTCCGATCGCGGCCGGCAACATCGTCTCCGCGGAAGGGGTCAGGGACCTCGTCGACGCCGGCGCGGACATCGTCAAGGTCGGCGTGGGCCCGGGCGCCATGTGCACGACCCGCATGATGACCGGCGTCGGCCGGCCGCAGTTCTCGGCGGTCCTGGAGTGCGCCGCCGAGGCCAGGAAGTACGGCAAGCACGTGTGGGCCGACGGTGGTGTCCGGCACCCGCGTGACGTCGCCATGGCGCTGGCCGCCGGCGCGTCCAACGTGATGGTCGGGTCCTGGTTCGCGGGCACCTACGAGTCCCCGGGCGACCTCCAGCAGGCCGCCGACGGGCGGCTGTACAAGGAGTCGTTCGGCATGGCCTCGGCGCGGGCGGTGCGCAACCGCACGTCGGACGAGTCGGCCTACGACCGGGCCCGCAAGGCGCTCTTCGAGGAGGGCATCTCCACGTCCCGGATGTACCTCGACCCGGCCCGCCCGGGTGTGGAGGACCTGATCGACTCGATCATCGCGGGGGTGCGGTCGTCGTGCACGTATGCGGGTGCGGGGTCGCTCGAGGAGTTCGCCGAGAAGGCGATCGTGGGGATCCAGAGCGCGGCGGGGTACGCGGAGGGCAAGCCGCTGCACGCGAGCTGGAGCTAGGCGCCGCTGTCCGGTGCGGGTCCGGCGCGGCCTGTCGCGCGGTTCCCCGGGCTTGTCGGGGCGCCGCCCGCTCCTGGGCGGCCTCGGGCTCGTGTTCTACTTCGTGTACGGCCAGCGCCGGTCCCGTCCTGCACGACCTGAGAGCTGAACAACCCCTTGCTGAACGATCTCGACGAACGCATCGTGCACGCCCTCGCCGAGGACGCCCGCCGCTCCTACGCGGACATCGGGCAACTGGTCGGCCTGTCCGCGCCTGCCGTCAAACGGCGCGTGGACCGGCTGCGCGCCACCGGGGCGATCACCGGATTCACCGTACGGGTCGATCCGGCGGCCCTCGGCTGGAAGACGGAGGGGTTCGTCGAGATCTACTGCCGGCGCAACACGTCGCCCGAGACCATCCAGCGGGGGCTGGAGCGCTACCAGGAGGTGGTGGCCGCGTCGACCGTCACCGGGGAGGCCGATGCGGTCGTGCAGGTCTTCGCGTCGGACATGCGGCACTTCGAGAGGGTGCTGGAGCGGATCGCGGGGGAGCCGTTCGTGGAGCGGACCAAGTCGGTGCTGGTGCTGTCGCCCCTGCTGAGGAGGTTCTCCTCGGGGGCGCCGGGGTGAGAGCGGGGGAGAGGCCGGTGGCGCGGTGGTGCGCCGGGTGCGGCTGATTCGTGGCTGGTCGCGCAGTTCCCCGCGCCCCTTCAGGGCGCGGTACCACCGCGGGCCAAGCGGCGCGGGGAACCGCGCGAACAACCCCCACCGGCCCGCATCCGGCCCACCACCGCACCCCCCGGTCACCTCTACTCGGCGGTCTTCCTCGCCAACGCGTTGTTCCCGATGGAGTTGTGCACACTGAAGCTCACCGCGTCCGACCGGTAGCGGTCGTCGGACCACTCCACCGGCCGCCCCTCCCGCGTCGTCGTCACCCGCCGCACCCGCAGCAGCGGGCTCGTCCGGCGGATGCCGAGCAGCTCGGCATCCTGTGCCCCCGCCGCCACCGCGTCTATGACGTGCTCGCCGTACGCGAAGACCAACCCCTTGTCCTCGTACAGGCGTTGTGTGACCGAGGGGCACTGCGGCTCTATCGCCTCCACCACCGCGGAGATCCAGTCCGCGTACACCGTGCGCTCCAGCAACACCGGTTCGCCGTCCAGCCCGCGTACCCGCAGTACATGCAACACGGGCGTGCCGGTGCCGAGTTGGAGGCGAACGGCGTCCTCCTGGGTAGCCGCCCGGTACCCCTGGGAGACCACCTGCCCCGTCGCCTCACGGCCCATCGCCCTCGCCCACTGCGCGAAGCTGCGCAGTTCCGCGAAGCTCTGGCTGCGGCGGCTGGCCAGCACCACTCGGCGGGCGCCCTGGCGGGAGCCGATCAGCCCCTCGGCGGTGAGCGCGGCGACCGCCTGGCGGACCGTGCCGCGGGAGACGCCGTACTCCGCGGCGAGTTGCGTCTCCGAGGGCAGCCGACTGCCGACGGTGTACTCCTCGCGGTCGATGGCGCGCCGCAGTTCGTCGGCGATCTCCTCGTGTCGCGCCGTCATGCTTCCCCTCTGAGTAGGCCGCTGTGCACAGCGTGACCAGCCTAATCGACGTCCCCGGCGGTTTCGTGCCAGCTCCGAACCGGCCAGGACTGTGCAGGGAATTGGGGTTCAGGATTTATGCGGCGTTCACGTTGCCGACACCCACGCCGGGCGTACTGGGGCCAACTTGTTCAGACAAGTTTACTCGGCGCCGTCCACGGCGCCACTCACCCTCGTGTGTACTCCCTGGAGAGACCGTGCCCGTGTCCCTGCCGAGAACCGCCCTCCTCGGCGGCTCCCTCGCCGCCGTAGCCGCGCTCGCCCTGAGCGGCTGCGGTGCCGCTCCCGACAACGCGTCGTCCACCACCTCCGGCGGCAAGAGCGCCGCCACCGCCACCTCCGCCGCCGACCTCGGTGGCATGGACAAGCTGATCGCCGCCGCCAAGAAGGAGGGCACGCTGCACATCATCGCCGTGCCCCGCGACTGGGCGAACTACGGCGCCATCATCGACGGCTTCCAGAAGAAGTACGGCATCAAGATCGAGGACGAGAGCCCCGACGGATCCAGCCAGGACGAGATCAACGCCGTGACGTCGCGGAAGGGGCAGGACCGGGCCCCGGACGTGCTCGACCTCGGCTCGTCGTTCGCGCTCAGCGCGGCCCAGCAGGGGCTGCTCGCGCCCTACAAGGTGACCTCGTACTCCGACATCCCCGAGGGTCAGAAGGACGGGCAGGCCCGCTGGTACAACGACTACGGCGGCTACATCTCGATCGGCTGCGACGCGAAGCGGGTCAAGGCCTGCCCGACCACCTTCGCCGACCTGCTCAAGCCGCAGTACAAGGGCCAGGTCGCCCTCAACGGCAACCCGACCAAGTCCGGCTCGGCGTTCGGCGGCGTCTATGCGGCGGCGCTCGCCGAGAAGGGCTCCTTCGACGACATCCAGCCGGGTCTGGACTTCTTCGCCAAGCTGAAGAAGAACGGCAACTACACGCCCGTCGAGTCCACCCCGGCCACCGTCGAGAAGGGCGAGACGCCCATCTCCATCGACTGGGACTACCTGAACGCCGGTTACGCCGACGAGTTCAAGTCCAAGGGCGTGGACTGGAAGGTGTCGATCCCGAGCGACGGCCAGTACGCCCAGTACTACTCCCAGGCCATCAACAAGGACGCCCCGCACCCGGCGGCCGCCCGCCTGTGGCAGGAGTACCTGTACAGCACCGAGGGCCAGAACCTGTGGCTCAAGGGGTACGCGCGTCCGGTCCTGATGTCCGCCATGGAGAAGGCCGGCACCCTGGACAAGACCGCCGCCGCCAAGCTGCCCGCGGTCACCGGCACGCCCGCCTTCCCGACCGAGGCCCAGCAGGACAAGGCCAAGACGGTGCTCACGACGGGCTGGTCGAAGGCCGTCTCCGGATGACGGCCACGCTCACGCGGGCCGACGTGGTGTCCGCCGCTTCCCAGAAGCGGCGGCGCCGCGCCCCCGGCTGGATCGCCGTGGTCCCGCTCCTCGTCTTCACGGCCGTCGCCTTCGGGCTGCCGGCCGTGGCCATGCTGAACGGCGCCTTCACGGTCAAGGACCCGACGAGCGGGGTCTCCTCGTACACCGGGCGCAACCTCACCGACTCACTCCAGGGGCCGTACCTCACCGCGCTCGTCGGCAGCGTGAAGCTGTCCGCGCTCTCCGCCCTCATCGGCGCCGTCGTCGGGCTGCCGCTCGCCCAGGCCGTCGTCAGCTCGCGCTCCCGGGCACTGCGTGAGGCCGTGCTCACCGCCTCCGGTGTGCTCGCCAACTTCGGCGGCGTGCCGCTGGCGTTCGCCTTCGTGGCGACCCTCGGCAACGCCGGTGTGCTGACCGTGCGCCTGCACCTCGCGGACCACGGCTGGGACCTGTACAGCTTCTGGGGGCTGGTCCTCGTCTACCTGTACTTCCTGATTCCGCTGATGGTCCTCACCATCACCCCGGCACTGGACGGGCTGCGGGCGCAGTGGCGGGAGGCCGCGCTCAACAACGGCGCCACCGGCGTGCAGTACTGGCGGTTCGTGGCCCTGCCCGTGCTCGCGCCCTCGCTGCTCGGCGGGCTCGTGCTGCTCTTCGGCAGCGCCTTCGCCGCCTACGCCACCGCCGCCGCGATGGTCGGCAGCGCGGTCCCGCTGGTCACCCTGCAGATCGCCGACGCGCTCTCCGGCAACGTCCTGGTGGGCCAGGAGAACGTAGCCCTCGCCCTGAGCCTGGACATGGTGCTGGTGGCCGGCGTGGTGATGGCCGTGTACCTGCCCCTGCAACGACGGAGCGCGCGATGGCTCGACGCCTGACCCCCTGGCGCTGGGCCGTCCTCGGCCTGGCCGCCCTCTACTTCCTGGTCCCGCTGGGGGCCTCCGTCCTCTTCACGGTGGACGTGCCCGGCCAGGGCGTCACCTTCGACGCCTACACCCAGATCCTGTCCGCCGACGGGTTCGTGTCCAGCCTGTTGCTCTCACTGGAGCTGGCGGTCGCCACCATCGCCGTCGTGCTGCTGCTGACGGTGCCCGCCGTGGTCGCCCTGCGGCTCAGCGCGCCCAGGCTGCGCCCCGTGGTCGAGATCGTCTGCTCGCTGCCGCTGGTGGTGCCGCCGATCGCGTTCGTCGCCGGTATCGCGAGCGTGCTCAAGTGGGGGCCGGACCACCTCTCCCGGACCCCGCTCTTCGAGACCTTCGTCGCCATCCAGAACCCGGGCTTCCCGGTCGTCCTGGTCCTCGCCTACGTCGTGATGGCGCTGCCCTTCGTCTACCGGGCACTGGACGCCGGACTGCGCGCGATCGACGCGCGCACCCTCGTCGAGGCCGCCCGCAGCTGCGGCGCCAACTGGCCGCAGGCCCTCGTCCGCGCCGTCTTGCCCAACCTGCGGGGGGCGCTGCTCAACGCGGCCTTCCTCACGCTGGCCCTGGTGCTCGGCGAGTTCACCGTGGCGCGGCTGCTCGGCTTCGAACCCTTCGCCGTGTGGATCTACGACGTCGGCGGCTCGCAGGCCCAGATGTCCGTCGCCGTCTCCGTGCTCAGTCTCCTGGTGACCTGGGCCCTGCTCCTCGCGCTCGCCGGTGCCGGCGGCCGTGACCGTACCGCTTCCTCCCGGGGATGAGACACCATGACCACCGCCACCCTTGAGAAGGCCGCCACCGTCGAGTTCCGGTCGCTTCGACGTGAGTTCGGCGCCACCGTCGCCCTCGACGGCCTCGACCTGACCGTTCACCAGGGCGAGTTCCTCGCCCTGCTCGGCCCGTCCGGCTGCGGCAAGACCACCGCGCTGCGCATGCTCGCCGGGTTCGAACACCCCGACTCCGGCGCCGTGCTGGTGGACGGCGAGGACGTCACCCGGGTCCCGGCGCACCGCCGTGACGCCGGGATGGTCTTCCAGTCGTACAGCCTCTTCCCGCATCTGAACGCCGTCGACAACGTGGCCTTCGGAATGCGGATGCGCAAGGTGCGCACGAGTGAACGGCGGGCGCGGGCCGCCGAGTTGCTGGAGCTGGTCGGGCTCGGTGACAAGGGGGAGCGGTTCCCGCACCAGCTCTCCGGCGGCCAGCAGCAGCGCGTCGCGCTGGCCCGCGCCCTGGCCCTGCGCCCCCGCGTGCTCCTCCTCGACGAGCCGCTGTCCGCCCTGGACGCCAAGGTCCGGCTCAGCCTCCGTGAGGAGATCCGCCGGCTCCAGCGGGAACTCGGCATCACCACGCTGTTCGTGACGCACGATCAGGAGGAAGCGCTGTCCATCGCCGACCGGGTCGCCGTGATGCGCGCCGGGCGGCTCGAACAGTGCGCCGAACCCGCCGAGCTGTACGGCCGCCCGGCCACCGCCTTCGTCGCCGAGTTCGTCGGCACGATGAGCCGGATCCCGGGGACGGTCAAGGACGGCTCGGTCGAGGTGCTCGGGCAGCGGCTGCCGGCCGACGGGCAGGCGCCGGCCGCGGGCGAGGTCGACGTGCTCGTGCGGCCGGAGGCGGTCCAGGTGCGCGCGGACGGCGCCGGTACGGCCACCGTCGTCGCCACCGCCTTCCTGGGCGCCGTCGTCCGGGTCACCGTACGGCTGGCCGACGGCACCGAGGCCAAGGCCGACCTGCCCGCCCACGAGGCCACCGGGCTGGGCGCCGGATCAGCCGTGAGCGTGTCGCTGCCCGAGCGGCCGGTGCTCGTGGCGGAACGCGTCCGGAAGTAGCGCATCCACCAGGCCAGCAGTGCATCTACCAGCCGGCAGTGCGGCAGCCCGTAGCGCTTCCGCAGGCCGGCAGTGAGGAACGACGACGACGTGACCCCCCACCCACGACTCCCGCACACCCAGGTTCCGGCCCGCCCGCCCTGGGCCGTCCTGTTCGACATGGACGGAACGCTCGTCGACACCGAGCGACTGTGGTGGGAGGCGGTGGAACAGGTCGCCGGGCGGCCGCTCACCCGGGCCGACGAACCCGAGGTGCTCGGCCGGCCGGTGGAGCACACCGCTGGCTGGCTCGCCGCCGCCACGGGCAGGCCGGCCGCGGCTCTGGCGGCCGGCCTGCACCGGGAGTTCGCGGCCCGCGTCCGCACCGGCATCGTGCCCCGCCCCGGCGCCCTCGACCTGCTGGACGCGCTGGCCGCGGCCGGCGTCCCCACCGCCCTGGTCACCGCGTCCCCACGCGCGGTCGCCGACCTCGTCCTCGACGCCCTCGGCCCGGACCGGTTCGCCGTCTCCGTCACCGCCGACGACACCGGCCGCACCAAGCCCGCCCCCGACCCGTACCTGGCAGCCTGCCGCGCCCTCGGCGTCGACCCGGCGGCCTGTGTCGCCGTCGAGGACACCGAGACCGGGGTCGCCTCCGCCGAGGCCGCCGGATGCGCCGTGCTGGCCGTGCCCTCGCTCGCCCCGATCGGCGGCGCGCCCGGCCGGACCGTCCGTGACACGCTGGTCGGGGTCACCCCGAGGGAGCTGAGCGAGATGGCCGTCCCGGAACTCCGCGTGATGTCCTGGAACCTGTGGCTCGGCGGCCGCCCGGTCGACGACCACCGGGCCAAGCAGGTCAAGGCCATCATGGACGCGGGCGCGGACGTCGTCGGCCTCCAGGAGACCGCCGGGACCAGCGCGCGAGAACTCGCCGACGCCCTCGGCTGGGACCACCACACGGCGGGCGAGAACCTCGGGATCATCAGCCGCTTCCCGGTCACCGCCCGCCTGGGCGACCCGGACGTCGGCTTCTACGGAGCCGCCGGGGTGCGGATCGCCGTCCGCCCCGGCCGCGAGGTCGAGATCTGGACCGCGCACCTGCACTACACCCCGTACGGGCCCTACGAGTTCCATTTCGACGGGCTCGGCGCCGACGAGCTGATCGCCCACGAGGAGGTGCGGCTCGGGCAGATGCGGCAGGCCCTGCGGCGGATCGGGGACCCGGAGGTGCCCGTGGTGCTCATGGGGGACTTCAACTGCCCCTCCCACCTGGACTGGCCGGCGGTCCAGTGGCCGGTGACCAGGGCCGCGGAGGAGGCCGGGTTCCGTGACTCCTACCGGGAGGCGCACCCGGACCCGGCCGCCGCGCCCGGCCACACCTGGTCGCCGATCCACCCGGTCCACGAGGACGGCGGCGGACGGCCCGAACCCCAGGACCGGATCGACTACGTGCTGCACAGGGGACTGCGCGTGCTCGACTCCCGGACCTTGATCACCGGGAACCCGGCGCCCTGGCCCGAAGTGGCGGGCAACGACTGGCCCTCCGACCACGCCGCCGTCGTCACCGTGTTCGCCGTCTGATCCCGCGGCGGGCGCCGTCCGCCCGTCAGGGAGCCGCGTCCGGTGCGGCCTGGCTCGGCGCGCCGCCCAGCCGGTCGTGGAGCTCGCCGCGGACGCCGGCCTGCCGCTCACCGTCGGACGCGTGCCGCCCGGCGATCGCGCAGAGGCCGGCCCGGTACGGACCGATCCGTCGCGCCGGCCCGGTACGGACCGATCCGTCGCGCCGGCCCGGCACGGACCGATCCGTCGCGCCGGCCCGGCACGGACCGATCCGTCGCGCCGGGCGGCACCGGCCGGCCCGCCGCCACCCCGAGCCGCGGAAGGAGATCGTGGAGCGGCCGCGGGAGCTCCGCCCCCGCGCAACGAATCGCCGCCGTACCCCCGTCGCACGCAACGAACCGCTCACCGGCACGCAACGGCTCCTTCTTGTCCGGCCCGGCCCGCCGACCGTACGGTCTAAACGGCCCCCCAGACCCCCTTTCGTACCGGTGAGGACCCGCATGCGCACCGCCCTGCTCCAGAGCTCCGGCCGCCCCGGCTCGACCGCCGAGAACCTCAAGGTGCTCGACGCCGCCGCCGGCCGGGCCGCCGCCGCGGGTGCCGCGCTGCTCGTCGCCCCGGAGATGTTCCTGACCGGCTACGCGATCGGCGACGACATCGCCCGCCTCGCCGAGCCCGCCGGCGGCGACAGCGCGGACGCGATCGCCGGGCTGGCCCGCCGGCACGGCCTGGCCGTCGCCTACGGCTACCCGGAGCGCGACGGTGACCGCGTCCACAACTCCGCCCAGCTGATCTCCGCCGACGGGACCCGGCTCGTGAACTACCGCAAGTCCCACCTCTTCGGCGGCTTCGAGCAGGACCACTTCACCGCGGGTGACCAGCCGGTCGTCCAGGCGGAGCTGAACGGTCTCACCGTCGGGATCATGATCTGCTACGACGTGGAGTTCCCGGAACTCGTCCGCGCCCACGCCCTGGCCGGCACCGACCTGCTGCTGGTCCCGACGGCGAACATGCACCCGTTCGAGCTCGTCGCCGAGTCCCTGGTCCCGGTGCGGGCCTGGGAGAACCAGATGTACGTGGCGTACGCCAACCGCGTCGGCCAGGAAGGGGAGTTCGAGTTCTTCGGGCTCTCCACGCTGGCCGGACCCGACGGGGTCGCCCGCGCCCGCGCCGGCCGCGGTGAGGAACTCGTCCTCGCCGACCTCGACCCCGCCCTGCTCGCCGCCTCCCGCGAGGCGAACCCGTATCTGAAGGACCGCCGCCCCGGCCTCTACGGGTCCCTGATCTGACCTCTCCTGCTGCTCTTCCCCTTCCCCCGTTCTCGCTCTTCTTCCAGCTTTCCGCAAGGAGTCCGTACCCCATGACGTCCACGGTGCCCAACGCCGTCGAGCACGCCGACGAGCAGCAGCCGCCGATCACCATGTTCGGCCCGGACTTCCCGTACGCCTACGACGACTTCCTCGCCCATCCGGCGGGCCTCGGGCAGATCCCGGCGACCGGGCACGGCACCGAGGTGGCCGTCATCGGCGGTGGCCTGTCCGGCATCGTGGCCGCCTACGAGCTGATGAAGATGGGCCTGAAGCCCGTCGTGTACGAGGCCGACAGGATCGGCGGCCGGCTGCGGACCGTCGGCTTCGAGGGCTGCGACCCCTCGCTGAGAGCCGAGATGGGCGCGATGCGGTTCCCGCCGTCCTCCACCGCGCTCCAGCACTACATCGACCTGGTGGGCCTCGAGACCCGCCCGTTCCCCAACCCCCTCGCGGAGACGACCCCTTCGACCGTCGTCGACCTCAAGGGCGAGTCGCACTACGCCGAGACGATCGACGATCTCCCGCAGGTCTACCGGGATGTCGCCGACGCCTGGAACAAGTGCCTGGAGGAGGGCGCCGACTTCTCCGGCATGAACCGCGCCATGCGCGAGCGGGACGTGCCGCGCATCCGCGAGATCTGGGCGAAGCTCGTCGAGAAGCTCGACAACCAGACCTTCTACGGCTTCCTCTGCGACTCCGAGGCCTTCAGGTCCTTCCGGCACCGCGAGATCTTCGGCCAGGTCGGCTTCGGAACGGGCGGCTGGGACACCGACTTCCCCAACTCCATCCTGGAGATCCTGCGGGTCGTCTACACGGAGGCGGACGACCACCACCGCGGCATCGTCGGCGGCTCCCAGCAGTTGCCGCTCCGGCTCTGGGAGCGCGAGCCGGAGAAGATCGTGCACTGGGCGTACGGGACCTCGCTCGCGACCCTGCACGAGAACGGCGCGCCCCGCCCGGCCGTGACCCGGCTGCACCGCACCACCGGCAACCGGATCACCGTGACGGACGCGGACGGCGACATCCGTACCTACCAGGCGGCGATCTTCACCGCCCAGTCGTGGATGCTGCTCTCCAAGATCGCCTGCGACGACTCGCTCTTCCCGATCGACCACTGGACCGCGATCGAGCGCACCCACTACATGGAGTCCTCGAAGCTGTTCGTGCCGGTGGACCGGCCGTTCTGGCTGGACAAGGCCGTCGACGAGAGGGGAGAGCCGACGGGCCGGGACGTCATGTCGATGACGCTCACCGACCGGATGACGCGCGGCACCTACCTCCTCGACGACGGCCCGGACCGGCCCGCCGTCATCTGCCTCTCCTACACCTGGTGCGACGACAGTCTGAAGTGGCTGCCGCTGTCCGCGCACGAGCGGATGGAGGTGATGCTGAAGTCACTCGGCGAGATCTACCCGAAGGTCGACATCAGGAAGCACGTCATCGGCAACCCGGTGACCGTGTCCTGGGAGAACGAGCCCTATTTCATGGGCGCGTTCAAGGCCAACCTGCCGGGCCACTACCGCTACCAGCGGCGCCTGTTCACGCACTTCATGCAGGACCGGCTGCCGGCCAACAAGCGGGGCATCTTCCTCGCCGGCGACGACATCTCCTGGACGGCGGGCTGGGCCGAGGGCGCCGTCCAGACCGCGCTGAACGCGGTCTGGGGCGTCATGCACCACTTCGGCGGAACGACCGACCCGGCCAACCCCGGCCCCGGTGACGTCTACGACGAGATCGCGCCGGTCGAACTCCCCGAGGACTGACCGGCGGAGGACCGACCGGTCGGGGGCTGACCGGCCGATGACTGACCGGTCGGGGGCTGACCGGCCGATGACTGATCGGCCGAGGACTGACCGGCGGAGGACCGACTAGACCCCGGCCGCCCGCGCCTTCTCGTACACCTCGGCGGCGACGTCCTTGAGTTCCCGGGCGTCGCGCGGGGTGGCCTGGAGGTCGATGAGGATCTCCTCCAGGCCGACCGCCGCGTGGGCCACGAGGTCCTCGACGATCTGGTCGACGCTGCCCTGGAAGGGACGGCGGTCGGAGCCGTCGTAGGCCTTGAGGGTGTACACGGCGTTGACCCGCAGGACCGTCTCGATCGGTTCCTGGCGGCCGCGCTCGGCCGCCAGGTCCCGCAACTCCCGCCACTGCGTGGCGAGCTGCTCGGCGCCCATGCCGACGGGCAGCCAGCCGTCCGCGTGGTCGACCAGCCGGCGCAGGGCCTTCCCGCCGTGCGCGCCCAGCATGATCGGGATCGGCCGGGCGGGCTTGGGGCCGACCACGGCGGAGGCGATCTTCGTGATCCGCCCGTCGTAGTGCACGGGGTCGGGGCCCCATACCGCGCGGCACACCTCGATGATCTCGTCGAGCACCCGGCCGCGCTCCTCGAACGGCCGGACACCGGCCGCCGCGTACTCGTCGAGGGACCAGCCGGTGCCCAGGCCCGCCACCACCCGGCCGCCGCTCGCCGCGTCCAGCGAGGCCAGCGACTTGGCCAGT
This sequence comes from Streptomyces shenzhenensis, assembly GCF_021462265.1. Classification (GTDB taxonomy): domain Bacteria; phylum Actinomycetota; class Actinomycetes; order Streptomycetales; family Streptomycetaceae; genus Streptomyces; species Streptomyces shenzhenensis. The sequence continues at coordinate 467,733 of NZ_JAJONF010000001.1, forward strand.
TGGAAGGGGTTGTGCAGGGGCGCCACCAGCACGCTGCTGCCCAGCCGGGCCCGCTCGGTGACCGCGGCGGCGAGGGTGAGCGTGACCAGCGGGTCGGCCACGCCCCGGTACCGCTCGGGCCAGGGAACTCCCTCAAGGCCGTACAGCCCCTGGGTGGCGGGCTCCGGGAACAGCGCACGCTCGAAGACCCACAGGCTCTCGTAGCCGATCCGTTCGGCGGCGCGTGCCACGTCGGGGACGTCGGTGCCGAGGGAGTACTGCCGCATCTGGGGAAGCGAAAGGCCGAGCCGGACGGTCATCGGTGCTCCTTTGCAGTCGGGTACCCGCCGTGAACGTACGGCCGTCGGCCGTGGATTCCGGTCACGGCTCGCGGCCGACCGGATCCGGCCACCTCAGCCGCCCAGCGGCGTGAGCAGCATCCGGCCCGCCAGGCCCACGGCCGCGTCCAGCCGCTCGGTGAACTCCTCGACCAGGTCCTCGAACCCGCGCAGCGCCCACAGCGCTCTGGCCGCCGACCAGGTCGCGTCCCGGGCCCGCTCCAGGCTCCAGGAACCGATCAGATGGGTCAGCGGATCGGCGATCTGGAGCAGGTCGGGCCCCGGCATCAGATCCTCGCGGACGCGCTCCTCCAGCGAGACGAGCAGGTCGCCGACACGGTCGAACTCATCCTCCAGATCGGCCGGTTCGCAGCCGAGCGTACGGCAGGTGTCGACCACGGCCAGCGCCAGGTCGTGCCCGATGTGCGCGTTGACGCCGGCCAGCGCGAACTGCAGTGGGCGGACCCCGGGATGGCGGCGGAACTGGAACAACGGCCGCCAGCAGGCCGGGGGCCGGCGGCCGGTTGCCTCCGCCGCCACGGCGGCCAGGTAGCGCTCGGCGAACCGCACGTCGAGGGTGGCCGCGGCCCCGGGGTCCGTGAACCCGCCCGCGTCCAGGCGCCGTTCCACCTCCTCCGTGACGGCGAGGTACACCCGGTTGAAGACCGCGATCCCGTCCCGCTCGGGCAGTTCCGCGTCCAGGGCGCGCATCCGGGAGACGACGGTGCCGACCGGGGCGGTGAGGTGCTGCGACTGCGCCATGGGGGAAGGGTCCCAGCCCCGGCCCGGCCCGCGCGGCGACGGGCCCGGCGCTTCCCCGGAACGGGGGAACGGACCCGCCGGAGGGCAGTGCGGCCGCGCCGGGCGGGAGGGGGGCGGTGCCTGCCTACGGCCGGGTGTCGTCGTAGGAGCTGGTGCCCTCGTCGAGGAGCGGTTCCCGGCCCTTGAGGTGGGCCGGGGCCATGGCACGCAGGGTGTGGTAGCCGATGATGACCACCAGCGTGCCGAGGGCGATGCCGCTGAGGGAGAAGGTGTCGGTGAACTGCATGCTGACGTTGCCGACGCCGATGATGATGCCGGCGGCCGCCGGGACCAGGTTCAGGGGATTGCGCAGATCGACCTCGGCGTGCAGCCAGATCTGGGCGCCGAGCAGGCCGATCATGCCGTAGAGGATCACCGTGATGCCGCCGAGGACCCCGCCCGGGATCGCGGCGACGACCGCGCCGAACTTGGGACAGACGCCGAAGAGCAGCGCGAAGCCGGCGGCGGCCCAGTAGGCGGCGGTGGAGTAGACGCGGGTCGCGGCCATCACGCCGATGTTCTCGGAGTAGGTGGTGTTGGGCGGGCCGCCCACGGCGGTGGAGAGCATCGAGGCGACGCCGTCGGCCGAGATCGCCGTGCCCAGCTTGTCGTCCAGCGGGTCACCGGTCATCTCGCCGACCGCCTTGACGTGCCCGGTGTTCTCGGCGACCAGGGCGATGACCACCGGCAGGGCGACCAGGATCGCCGACCACTGGAAGGACGGGCCGTGGAAGGACGGCAGCCCGATCCAGTCGGCCTTGCCGACGCCGGAGAGGTCCAGGCGCCAGTGGTCGGTGACCTTGCCGCTCGGGCTCATGGAGTGGATCTTGCCGAAGACACGGTCCAGGGCCCAGGAGAGGACGTATCCGAAGACGAGGCCCAGGAAGATCGCGATGCGGGACCAGAACCCACGCAGACCGACGAGGGCCAGACCGGTGAACGTCATCACCAGCAGGGCCGTCCACTGGTCCTGCGGCCAGTAGGTGGAGGCGGTGACCGGCGCGAGGTTGAAACCGATCAGCATCACCACCGCGCCGGTGACGATCGGCGGCATCGCGGCGTGGATGATCCGGGCGCCGAAGCGCTGGACGGCCAGCCCGATCAGGAACAGCACGGCGCCGACCACCAGGATCGCGCCGGTCACGGTGGCGCTGGTGCCGCCCTGCGCGCGGATGACGGCGGCCACTCCGACGAAGGACAGCGAGCACCCCAGGTAGCTGGGGACCCGGCCGCGCGTCGCCAGCAGGAAGATCACCGTCGCGACGCCGGACATCATGATCGCGAGGTTGGGATTCAGGCCCATCAAAACCGGGGCGACGAACGAGGCGCCGAACATGGCGACCACATGCTGGGCGCCGAGCCCGATCGTGCGCGGCCAGGAGAGCCGTTCGTCGGGGCGTACCACCGCTCCGGGCGCGGGCGTGCGCCCGTCGCCGTGCAGTTTCCAGCGGACGCCGAGATCCATGGGGGTTTCACTTTCCTCGTACGTGAAGACGGTCCGGACCATTGTCACGGCTGTCTCGTGGTTCTCCGCTCACATGGTCCTGTTCATGGACCGCGTTCACGTATCTGATGTCGGGTGGTGGTTCTGGTGGGCTTGGGAGCGGTCCTGGTGCTGCCGCCCATGCCAGGGCCAAGGCCCCGGCGCAGGCTCTTGAGAAGGTCCCTGGCACCGCCGTCCTCGGCGGCGTCCGGCTCCGGCGCACCAGGGCCCGACCGCGCGCCGGCGGCTCGCGACTGCGGGGCGCGCGGCGCGACTTGAGGGCCCGTGCCGACGCTGCCTGCCGGGGGCCGGACGGCCAGAGCCCCTTCGGGGCCTTCGGCCACCTGCCGCCGGCCGCGACCGGGGCGGCCGCCCGGCCCTGCCCGGAGCCGGAGTTCCACCGCTGTGCGGCGAGTGACTTCGGACACGCGGCGGCCGACGCCGACGGCAAGCGGCCCGGCAGGCGGTACGGCGGCTGGAGGCGCCGCCCGGCGGTGGCCTCCGGGTGCTGCGGCCCGCGGCCGAGCAGCTGGACCCGACAGCGGCCTGACCAGGTCCCCTTCCTGACCGAGGCTGCTGAGCGTCCGCTTAGGATGGAGTGTCCCCGCCGCTTCGTCCCAAGCTCAGGAGCCCCACCCGTGACCGCCGAAGCCCTGCCCGCCCCCGCCCTCTCCTACGGCCGCCTGCTGCCGGTCAGCGTCCACTTCGACGACCTCGACGCGCTCGGGATGCTGCACAACGCCCGCTACCCGCTGCTGGTCGAGCGGGCCTGGACGGAGCTCTGGCAGGGGCACGGCATCCGCTTCGACGGCGACTGGGCCGCCGCCGGGGACGCCTGCAACGTGGTCAAGGAGTTGCTGATCAGCTACGAGGCGCCGGTCACCAGGCCGGGCACCTACGCCGTCCACCTCTGGCTGGAACGGCTCGGCACCACCGGCCTGACCTACGGCTTCCGCCTGTGCTCGCCCGACGGGGCCACCACCTACGCACAGGGCACCCGGGTGCTCGTCCGGCTGGACGCGGCCACCCTGCGCCCCGCCCCGTGGAGCGAGTCGTTCAGGGCCGTTGGCCGGGAACTGCTGCGGCCTCGGGGCTGACCTGCGCGCGCGAGCCCCGGGCCCCGGCGCGCAGCACGCCCGCGAACGCCACCAGCCCCAGGGCCAGCGCCGTGACCAGGCAGAACGACACCACCAGGCTGGTCGCCTGGGCGACGCCGCCGATCAGGCTGGGCGCGATCAGGCCTGAGGTGTAGGTGATCGTCGCCACGCCGGCGATCGCCTGACTCGGGTTCGGCCCGGCGTGCCCGGCCGCCGCGAAGCACAGCGGTACGACGACCGCGATGCCGAGGCCCATCAACGCGAACCCGGTCATCGCCACCGCGGGCTGCCCGGCCAACACCACCAGCAGCCCGCCGAACGCGGCGAGCACGCCTCCGGCCCGCACGGTACGGACCGCACCGAAACGGTTCACCACCGCGTCCCCGCTGATCCGGGCCACCGCCATGGCCAGCATGAACCCGGTGGTGGTGGCCGCCGCGAGCCCCGCCGAGCTGTCCATCCGGTCCCGCAGGAACACCGCCGACCAGTCCAGACTCGCCCCCTCAGCGAACACCGCGCAGAAGCCCACCGTGCCGATCAGCAGCGCCGACCTGGGCGGCAGCGCGAACCGTGGCGGCGGCTCCTCGTCCTCGCCGGCCCGGACGTCCAGGACGAAGCCGGCCGTCAGTACGCCGAGCACGGTGAGCACGGCCGCGGCCAGGGCGAAGTGCACGCGCGCGTCGGTGCCCAGGTGCGCGGCGAGGGTGCCCGCGGCCGAGCCGATCAGGGTGCCCGCGCTCCACATGCCGTGCAGCCCGGACATGATCGACCTGTCGAGCCGCCGCTCGATCTCCACCCCGAGCGCGTTCATCACGACGTCCGCCATGCCCGCGCTCGCGCCGTACACGAACATCGCCAGGCACAGCAGATACAGGTTGGTGGCCAGCGACGGCAGGATCAGCGACAGCGTCCACATCGCGATCAGGCCGCGCAGCGCCGTACGGCTGCCGAAGCGGTGGCTGATCCTGCCGGCCAGCGGCATCGCGCACGAGGCGCCGAACGCCGTGAACGCGAGCGCGAACCCCAACTGGCCGGCGCCGAGCGAGGCGTGGTCCTGGATCCACGGCACCCGGGTGGCGAACGAGCCGGTGACGGCACCGTGCACGGTGAACACGGCCGCGACGGCGTACCGCGCGCGTTTCACCTCGTGCTGCACGTGACCCATGTCTTTCATCGTCCTGCCCTCCCCGGCCGGGTGCCGCCCCGCTGCCCGGCGTAAACTATCAGGGACCCTGCCTGATAGATAGGGAGCATATGGCCGTCCTGGGCCATACGGATCTGGGAGGATGCCCGCCATGCCCGCATCACCGAGCACCGCCCGGGCCATCAACGACCGGCTCGCGCTGACCCTGCTCCAGGCGGAAGGCCCGCTGACGGCAGCACAGTTGAAGCAGCTGACCGGGTTGTCCCGGCCCACCGTCGCCGACCTCGTCGAACGGCTCACCGCGTCGGGCCTGATCACGGTGGTCGGCGAGTCGGGCGAGCAGCGCCGGGGGCCGAACGCCCGGCTGTACGGCATCGTCGCCGACCGCGCGTACCTGGCCGCCCTCGACGTGCGCACCGAGAGTGTCTCGGTGCTGGTCTCCGACCTGGTGGGGCGGGTGCTGGCCGACGGGTCGGTGCCGGTCGCCCCGGAGGCGGGGGAGGCGGCGGCGGTCGAGCAGGCGACGGGGCTGGTGGAGCGGGCGGTGAAGGAGGCGGGGGTGCCCGGGGACGGGGAGCGACTGCACACCGTGGGCATCGGGGCGCCCGGACTCGTCGACCCGGCCACCGGTGAGCTCCGCGACTCGGCCGGCCTGCCCGCCTGGCACCGCCGGCTCGTCGCCGCCCTCCAGCAGCGGTTCCCGCAGGCCCGGGTCAGCGTCGAGAACGAGACCAACCTGGCCGCTCTCGCCGAGCAGCGGGAGGGTGTCGCCCGGGACCGCGACACCTTCGTCCTGCTCTGGCTGGGGGACAGCTGCGGCGCCGCCGTCGTCCTGGACGGCGGCCTGCGCCGGGGCGCCTCCGGCGGCACGGGCGAGATCGGCTTCCTGCCGGTGCCGGGCACGGCCGCACTGCCGTCGGCGACCGACTGCTCCGGGGGCTACCACTCACTGGTGGGGGCGGCGGCGATCGTGGCACTGGCGCGGGAGCACGGCGCAGAACCGGGAGGCCTGTCCGCCCACCGCCTGGTCGAGGAGGCGGCGCGCCTGACAGCGGGCGGCGACCCGGTCGCGCCCCGACGGGACGGGGGCGGCGGCGATCCGCGGCTCCTCCGCTGGGGCGCCGCGACTCACGGCGGTCCCGCAGTCGACCGGCCCGTAGTCGACCGGCCCGCATCCGGCCGGCCCGCAGTCGGACGACGGCCCGACCCGGCATCCGGCGCGGAAGGCGCCCCCCGCTTCCTGGACGCCCTCGCCGACCGCGTCGCCGTCGGTGTGGCCGCTGTCGTCGCCGTCCTCGACCCGGGCTGTGTGGTTCTCGGCGGTGAGATCGGCTCTGCCGGGGGCGCCGCCCTCGCCGCGCGGGTCGAGGCGCGGCTCCGCCGTATGTCGCCGCTGGCCACCGAGGTGCGGGCGAGCACGCTGGGCGGCGCCGCCGTGCTGCGCGGTGCCCTGCTGACCGCGCGGGAGCGCGCCCAGGACGAACTGTTCGCGGCACCGGAGCGCTGACCCGCGCCGCGGGCCGGGGCGGCCCGCCCGGGTGGGTGGGCCCGGCGACGGGCAAGGGCCGTCGTCACCGTCACCGGGTCCGTCCGAACCATAAAAGGACTAGACCAGCGCGGTCAATGGATGTGAATCGGAGTCAAGAGTCCTGGTCCGGGCACCGGTTGGGCACATTGCGGACCGGCTGGGAAGTCCAGCTGCACGAGCTGTGAGGCACCCCACACACTCCCCCCGCATGGACCACGACCGGGCGTGGCACACTGGCCCTGTACCAGAAGCAGCGCACTCCGGGGTCGGTGAAACTCCGAACCGGCGGTTACAGTCCGCGACCCGTCCGCTTCCAGCGGCCGGTTGACCAGGTGGAATTCCTGGACCGACGGTTAAAGTCCGGATGGGAGGCAGTGCGCGGCGGGCGAGCATGCAGGTGTGCGCGCCGCCGTATGTGGTCTTGTCCTTCGCGGGCGGGAACCTCTCGGCGTCGCCCTCGGCATGATCGTGCGTCCTTCTGTCGTTCGTCGACAGGCCCCGGAGTCCGTGCCCCGTTGAGGCAGGAGGACCCGGGAAGTGTTCACCGGAATCGTCGAAGAGCTGGGTGAGGTCACCGCCGTCGAGAACCTCGGCGACGCCTCCCGTTTCCGGCTCCGTGGCCCCGTGGTGACCGAGGGCGCACAGCACGGCGACTCCATCGCCGTGAACGGCGTCTGTCTGACCGTGGTGGAGCACGAGGGCCACGAGTTCACCGCCGACGTCATGGCGGAGACCCTCAAGCGCTCCTCTCTCGGCGCCCTGGATGTCGGCTCCCGGGTCAACCTCGAACGGCCCACCGCGGTCGGCTCCCGCCTCGGCGGCCACATCGTGCAGGGCCACGTCGACGGCACCGGACAGGTGCTGGCGCGCACGCCCTCCGAGAACTGGGAGATCGTCAGGGTCTCTCTCCCGGCCGACCTCGCCCGCTATGTCGTCGAGAAGGGCTCCATCACCGTCGACGGCATCAGCCTCACCGTCGTCGAGGCGGGCCCCGACTACTTCACCGTCAGCCTCATCCCCACCACCCTCGGCCTCACCACCCTCGGCCACAAGCAGCCCGGCGACCCGGTCAATCTGGAGGTCGACGTCGTCGCCAAGTACGTGGAGCGCCTGCTCGCGAACACGCAGGGAGCGAACCGGTGAACTGGCTGAACTCCCAGGCTTTCACCGTCCTCGGCCAGCACATCATCTGGTCGGACATGATCGGCAACATCCTCGGCCTGGTCACCCTAGCCCTCGGCTGGCGCCGCTCGCTGCTCACCTGGCCGGTGCAGTTCCTCTCCGGCCTGGTCCTGTTCATCGCCTTCTACGGGCACCTCGCCGGCAGCGCCGGCAAGCAGGTCGTCGTCATGACGGTCGCCCTGTACGGCTGGTGGCAGTGGAACCGCGACAAGGGCCGCGCCGAGGACGGCGGGGACGGTCACATCGTCCCGCGGTTCGCCACCTGGCGGGAGCGCGGCGCGATGGTCGCCGCCGCGGCCGTCGGCACGGTCGCCGTCGCCCTGCTCTTCAAGGCCTACCCGTCGCTGTCCTGGGACCCCTGGCCGGACGCCTACATCTTCGTCGGCACCGTCGTCGCGATGTACGCCCAGGCCCGCGGCATGGTCGAGTTCTGGATCGCCTGGCTCCTGGTCGACGTCGTCGGCGTCCCCCTCAACTTCGCCAACGGCTACGCCTTCTCCGGCTTCGTCTACGTCCTCTACGGCGCGCTCGTCCTGTGGGGCATGCGCGACTGGTGGCTGCGCTCCCGCCAGGGCTCGCGGCCCGCTCTGGAAGGAGCACCAGCATGACCGCCCTCCCGTCGCCGGCCACCACCCCGGACGAGGCGCTTCGCGCCGTGCCTCCTGTCCCCCCTGTCCTTTACAGCACCGACAGCACCGACAGCACCGACAGCACCGACAGCACCAACGGCATCGACGGTCTCACCCTCGACCCGGTCGAGCAGGCCATCGCCGACATCGCGGCCGGCCGTCCGATCGTGGTCGTCGACGACGAGGACCGTGAGAACGAGGGCGACCTCGTCGTCGCCGCCGAGAAGATCACCCCCGACATCGTCGCGTTCATGATGAGCGAGTGCCGCGGCCTGATCTGCGCCCCCATGGAGGGCGAGGAACTGGACCGCCTCGAACTGCCGCAGATGGTCGGTGCCAACACCGAGTCCATGAAGACCGCGTTCACGATCTCCGTGGACGCCTCCGCCGCGCACGGCGTCACCACCGGTATCTCGGCCGCCGACCGCGCCACCACGCTCCGGCTGCTGGCGAGCGGTCGGGCGGAGCCGACGGACCTGGTCCGCCCCGGCCACGTCTTCCCGCTGCGCGCCCGGCCCGGCGGCGTCCTGGTCCGCCCCGGCCACACCGAGGCCGCCGTCGACCTGGCCCGGCTCGCGGGCCTGCGCCCGGCCGGTGCCATCGTGGAGATCGCCGGTGAGGACGGCCGGATGCTCCGCCTCCCGGAGCTGATCCCGTTCGCCCGCCGGCACGGCCTGACGATCATCTCCATCGCGGACCTGATCACCTACCGCCGGGCCGCCGAGCCGACCGTCCGCCGCGAGGCCGAGGTCAGCCTGCCCACCAGGCACGGCGCCTTCACGGCGTACGGCTACCGCTCCACCACCGACGGCGTCGAGCACGTCGCCCTGGTCCACGGCGAGATCGGCGACGGCGAGGACGTCCTGGTCCGGGTCCACTCCGAGTGCCTCACCGGGGACGTCTTCGGCTCCGCCCGCTGCGACTGCGGCCCCCAGCTCGACGAGGCCCTGCAGCGCATCCAGGACGAGGGCCGGGGCATCGTCGTCTACCTGCGCGGACACGAGGGGCGGGGCATCGGGCTGCTGTCCAAGCTGCGCGCGTACGAACTCCAGGAGCGCGGCCGCGACACCCTCGACGCCAACCTCGAACTCGGCCTGCCGGCCGACGCCCGTGACTACGGCGCCGGCGCCCAGATCCTGGCCGACCTCGGGGTGCACAGCGTCCGGCTGATGACCAACAACCCCGACAAGAGCGACGCGCTGCTCAGCCACGGCCTCAAGATCAGCGGACGCGAGCCGATGCCCGTGCAGGCGGGCGAGCACAACCTCCGCTACCTGCGCACCAAGCGGGACCGGATGGGTCATGACCTGCCCTGGCTGGACACCCCGGCCGTGGCCACCTGTGTAAACCAGTAACTGTGGCCGCCCCCGGCCACCGGCAACGGCGGCCCCGCGGCCACCGGCAGAGAAACAGCACTGAGGAGAGACGTGAGCGGCAAGGGTGCACCTGAACTGTCCGTACGCAATGTCAGCGACCTGCGGGTGGCCGTCATCGCGGCGCAGTGGCACGAGAAGGTGATGGACGGCCTGGTGGACGGCGCCCTGCGCGCCCTGCGCGACCTGGGCATCGACGAGCCGACCCTGCTCCGGGTCCCCGGCAGCTGGGAGCTCCCGGTCGCCGCCAAGGCCCTCGCCGGGCGCTACGACGCGATCGTGGCCCTCGGCGTCGTCATCCGCGGCGGCACCCCGCATTTCGAGTACGTGTGCCAGGGCGTCACCCAGGGCCTCACCCAGGTCTCCGTGGAGACCGGCGTCCCGGTCGGCTTCGGCGTGCTCACCTGCGACGACGAGGAGCAGGCCCTGGACCGGGCGGGCCTCGAAGGCTCCCACGAGGACAAGGGCCACGAGGCGGTGACGGCGGCGGTGGCGACCGCGGCCACCCTCCGCTCAGTATCCGAACCCTGGCACTGAGCGAGGCGGCGTTTGGCGTAGTCTGGCGCTCACCATGTCCAAGAAGACTTTCGAGGAGCTCTTCACCGAGCTCCAGCACAAGGCCGCCCACGGCGACCCCGCCACCTCCCGCACCGCCGAGCTGGTCGGCAAGGGTGTCCATGCCATCGGCAAGAAGGTCGTCGAGGAGGCCGCCGAGGTCTGGATGGCCGCGGAGCACGAGGGCAAGGAAGCGGCCGCCGAGGAGATCTCGCAGCTGCTCTACCACGTCCAGGTGATGATGGTCGCCCGCGGCATCTCGCTGGACGACGTCTACGCCCACCTGTAAGAACCTCTTTCGGACACCCCTCTTCCGTACCCTTTTCAGCCCCTCTTTCGAAGCGAAGGAAGCCGACCTCATGCTGCGCATCGCCGTCCCCAACAAGGGTTCCCTCTCAGGCCCTGCGGCGGACATGCTGCATGAGGCCGGCTACCGGCAGCGCCGGGAGTCCAAGGAACTGCGCATCGTCGACCCGGTCAACGACGTCGAGTTCTTCTACCTCCGCCCCCGCGACATCGCGATCTACGTCTCCTCCGGCCGCCTCGACATCGGCGTCACCGGGCGTGACCTGCTCGTCGACTCGGGCGCCGACGCCGAGGAGATCCTGCCGCTCGGCTTCGCCCGCTCCACCTTCCGCTTCGCCGCCAGGCCCGGCGAGGCCAACGGCCTGGCGGACCTCAAGGGCAAGACGGTCGCCACCTCCTACGAGGGAATCGTCGCTGGGCACCTCGCCGACAACGGCGTCGACGCCTCCGTCGTCCACCTCGACGGCGCCGTGGAAACCGCGATCGAGCTGGGTGTCGCCGAGGTCATCGCCGACGTCGTGGAGACCGGCACCAGCCTGCGCAACGCCGGTCTGGAGGTCTTCGGCGAGCCGATCATGAAGTCCGAGGCGATCGTCGTCCGCCGCACCGGCGCCGACGCCGAGGAGCCCAAGGTCCAGCAGTTCCTGCGCCGCCTCCAGGGTGTCCTGGTCGCCCGGACCTACGTGATGATGGACTACGACTGCCGGGTCGAGCAGCTGGAGAAGGCCGTCGCCCTCACCCCGGGTCTGGAGTCGCCGACCGTCTCCCCGCTGCACAACGAGGGCTGGGTCGCCGTGCGCGCCATGGTCCCCACCAAGGACGCGCAGCGGATCATGGACGACCTGTACGACATCGGCGCCCGCGCGATCCTGACCACGGCCATCCACGCCTGCCGCCTCTGAGGGCCCCGCGCGAGATGTCCGAGCTTCCTTCGCTGCCCGTCACCTTCCGGCCGGGCCACACCCGCGTGATCCTGCTCACCGCGGGTGTCGCGATCTTCGTCACCATATCCGGGGTCGCTCTGCTCCTGGAGCAGCTCGGCCCGGGGGAGAAGCTCAGCTTCGTCGTCACCGGCGCGCTGATCTTCTGGGTGCTGGCCCAGCTGGCCCGGGTGAAGGTGGTCGCCGACGAGTCCGGGGTCACCGTCGTCAACATCGCCGGCAAGCGGCGCCTGGAGTGGGCGGAGATCCTCCGGGTGAACCTCCGCCCGGGTGACCCGTGGGTGTTCCTCGACCTCAGCGACGGCACCAGTCTGCCCGCCCTCGGTATCCAGCCGGGCATCGCCAAACAGCGCGCCATCGCCGACGCCAAGGCCCTGCGCGCCCTCGTCGAGGCCCACGCGGTCCACGACCCCGATCAGCATCGGGGCTGAAATCACGCAACTTCGGGGTCGTCCGGGGGCCGTCGCCCCTGCCGCACCGGCCCCTGTCTTGATTAATCTGTTGGCGGAGGCTTTTCACGTCCCGCCTCCGCCCCCGTCGCGCGCCCGGCGCACAGGGGTTCCTGCTACCCGAGGAGTGACCCTCTCCGGCGATGGACGGATCGTCCTGTAGTACCTGCGCCGCCCCCTCCCGACATACCGCGGACCGCTTTTCCGCAGTCCGCGAAGGGTCGGAGGCGGCGGCATCATGACCACCCCCCTGCTGCTCCTGGCAGCCGCGTTCCTGCTCATCCTCGCCAACGGCTTCTTCGTGGCCGCCGAGTTCGGTCTGGTGACCGTGGAGCGGCCCGAGGCAGAGAAGGCCGCCGCCGACGGCGACCACCGCGCCCGTACGGTCGTGGAGTCGCTGAAGGAGCTGTCCTTCCAGCTCTCCGGCACCCAGCTCGGCATCACCATCACCTCCCTCGTCGTCGGCATGCTCGCCGAGCCGGCGCTGGCCGCGCTGCTGCACGGTCCGCTCACCGCGACCGGCCTGCCCGACGGCGCCATCTCCGGTATCGCCGTCGTGGTCGGCATGCTGCTCGCCTCGGCGATCCAGATGGTGATCGGCGAACTCGTACCCAAGAACTGGGCGGTCTCCAAGCCCCTTCAGGTCGCGCGCTTCGTCGCCGGCCCGCAGGCCCGCTTCTCCCGCCTGCTGCGCCCGGTGATCGCCGCGCTGAACACGGTCGCCAACCGGCTCGTCCGCGCCCTCGGCGTCGAACCCGCCGATGAGCTGGCCTCCGCCCGCACCCCCGGCGAACTGGTCTCCCTGGCCCGGCACTCCGCCCAGGCCGGCGCGCTGGAACAGGACACGGCCGACCTGTTCGTCCGCACCCTGTCGCTGGGCGAGCTGACCGCCCAGCACGTCATGACCCCCCGGGTGAAGGTCAGCGCGCTCCAGGACACGGCGACCGCCGAGGACGTCGTCAACCTCACCCGGGCCACCGGCCTGTCCCGGTTCCCGGTCTACCGGGAGAAGATCGACGAGATCGTCGGCATGGCCCACCTCAAGGACGCGCTGGCGGTTCCCGTGCACGAACGCCTGCACACCCCGGTCGGCCGGATCGCCCGGCAGGCCCTGCTCGTCCCCGAGACACTACCGGTCCAGCCCCTCCTCGCCCGGCTCCGCTCCGAGCAGCCCATCGCGGTCGTCGTGGACGAGTACGGCGGTACGGCGGGCGTGGTCACCCTGGAGGACATCGTGGAGGAACTCGTCGGCGAGGTCCGTGACGAGCACGACAGCCCGGACGCCCCGGAACTCGCCGCCGCCCCCTCCCAGGACGGCAGGCCCGCCTGGGACGTCGACGGCAGCGTCCGCGTCGACATCCTCCAGCGGATAGGCCTGGACGTGCCGGAAGGGCCGTACGAGACGGTCGCGGGCCTGGTCGCCGATCTCCTCGGCCGTATCCCGGCGCCCGGCGACCGCGCGGAACTGCCCGGCTGGCGGCTGTCGGTGCGCCGGGTCGGCCACTACCGCGCGGAACGGGTCCGCCTGGTCCGCACCGCCCCCGCCGTCGCGGAGGCCGCCCGATGAGCGTCCTCCAACTGGTCTTCGCCGCGCTGCTGGTCCTGGCCAACGGCTTCTTCGTGGGTGCCGAGTTCGCGCTCGTCTCCGTCCGCCGCAGCCAGATCGAACCCCTGGGCACGGCCCGGGCCCGCCAGGTCCTCTACGGCCTGGAACGCCTCCCGCAGATGATGGCCGCGGCCCAGTTCGGCATCACCGTCTGCTCGCTGACGCTGGGCGCGGTGGCCGAACCGACGGTGGCCCACCTGCTGGAGCCGCTGTTCGAGGCCGTTCACCTGCCCGACGGCATGATTCACCCGCTGGGTTATGTCATTGCACTGGCCGCGGTGGTCTTCTTCCACCTGGTCATCGGCGAGATGGTGCCGAAGAACCTGGCGATGGCGGCGCCGGAGAAGGCGGCGCTGTGGCTGAGCCCCGGCCTGGTGGCGTTCGCCCGCGTCTGCCGGCCGATCACCGTCGCCCTCGGCGCCTGCGCCCAGGGCATCCTGAAGCTGTTCCGGGTCGAACCGAAGGACGAGGTCGAGGCCGTCGTCACCAGCGAGCAGCTCAACCGGCTCCTGGAGGACTCCGGCCAGGCCGGTCTCCTCGGCCCCGAGGAGCAGGAGCGCCTGGAGGACGCGCTGGAACTGGGCTCCCGCCCGGTGACGGACGTGCTCCTGCGACGCGAGTCCCTGATCACGGTCCCGCCGTCGGTCACCCCGGGGCAGATCGTCGAACTGACCGCACGCACCGGCTACTCCCGCTTCCCGGTGGCCGTGGAGTCCGGTGCCTTCATGGGCTATGTGCACGTGAAGGACGTCCTCGACCTGGAGGACTCGGACCGCGCGGTACCGCAGCAGATGTGGCGGCCGATGACGACACTGCGAGCGGAGCTGCCGCTCGACGACGCGCTGACGGTGATGCGCCGGGCGGCGACCCACCTGGCCCAGGTGGCCGACGCGAACGGCAGGGTGCTCGGCCTGGCGGCGCTGGAGGACGTCCTGGAGCTGCTGGTGGGCGAGGTCACGGACCCGGCACACCGGGAGCGGCCGACACCGCCGCGGGCTCCCGAGCCGAGGGTGAGCGGGGAGCCGGAGGAGGCCATGGCCGGGTGAGGTGGTAGTCCGGCCGCGGGCGCGTGGGGGCTGGCCGCGCCCACGCGGCGGAGCCGCACATCGATACAGCCCCGCGCCCCTTGCGGGGCGCTGCAGTCGCGTCAGCTACATAGCTGCGGGCAGGCGTGCCGCAGGGCGGCCCGGGTGGGCGCTGGGGGTCCCCCGGCCGAAGGCTGGGGGAGGCACCCTGCCGGCGCCGGTAAGCGTCCCACCCCGGCCCCACCCCTCCCGCACCTACATCCCGGCCGCCGGATCCTGCGGCCCCCTGCCCGACAGCACCTCCCCGTACGCCTGCATCAGATCCGGCAGCCGCAAGGTCGCCAGATCGTCCCGCGTCAGCACCCCGGGGTACGCGGACAACCGCAGATCCCGGTACGCACAGCTCTTCTCGTACAGCGTCCGCAGGAAGCGGCCGTTGCCCAGCTCGTCGATCCAGCCCTGGTCGACCACGTGCCCGGCGATCGACCGCAGCTCCTCCAGCGCCTCCTCGTCCCACGCGTCCCCGTTCTCGGCGGCCAGCACCTCGCCGATCGAGGTCAGTTCGAGCGGGCGGTAGGAGGGAAAGTCCACGCGGGTCGTGAAGCGCGAGGAGAGCCCCGGGTTGGCGGCCAGCAGGCGGTCCATGCCCTCCGGGTAGCCGGCCAGGATCACCACCAGGTGGTCGCGGTTGTCCTCGGCCCGTTTCAGCAGCACCTGCAGCGCCTCGTCGCCGTAGGCGTCCCCCTTGCCGTAGCCGGAGTTGGAGAGGGAGTAGGCCTCGTCGACGAAGAGCACCCCGCCGATCGCGGAGTCGATCAGTTCGTTCGCCTTCACCGCGGTCTGGCCCAGGTACTCGCCGACCAGATCGGCGCGCTGCGCTTCCACGAGGTGGTCCCCGCCCAGCAGCCCCAGCGCGTAGAAGACCCGTCCGAGGATCCGGGCGACGGTGGTCTTCCCGGTCCCGGACGGTCCGGAGAAGACGAAATGGCGTTTCGGCGGCTGCACCGGAAGCCCCTGCCCGGCCCGCAACCGCGCCATGTTCAACTGCGCGGACAGCGCCTTGACCTGCCGCTTCACGGGCTCAAGGCCGACCATGCGCTCCAGTTCGGCGAGCGCCTCCTCAAGTAACGCGGGGTCGGTCGGTCCGGTCGGCAGCGGGGGCGACGGCACAGCCTTCTCGCGCACCGCCGGATCGATCACCGACGGCATCGCCCCGGCCGGCGGTTCCGGCTCCCCGAGCCGCAGATCGCGCCCCTCGGTACCGAAGAGCGGGTCGAGCATGTCCGGCCCGTCCACGACGTCCTGTCCGGCACCGGTGAGGGTGATCGCCGCGAAGCCGGCCGCCTCGTCGTCGTACCCGTCGCCCTCGGCTATCGCGGCCAGCCGTGCGGAGGTGTCCATGAAGGCGGGGTCGACGCGGTGCACGGCCCGGTAGAGGGGGAGCGCGGCGGCGCTGCGGCCGGTGCCCTCGTGCGCTCGGGCCAGCCAGTAGCGCAGCTCCTTGCGCTGCGGCTGCTCGCTGCGGCAGCGCATCAGCGCGGCGGACAGGTGGGGTTCGGCCTGCCCGTACATTTCGAGGCGGACCCGGGCCATGCCGCCGAACAGGCCCGCCTCGATGCCGAGCATGGGGTCGTCGAGGAGCGGGTCGGTGTGCCGTACCAGTTGCTCCCAGTCCTTGACCAGGTAGGCCCGGCAGGCGTGCAGGAAGCGCACCTGGGCGTCGGCGTCCACGGGCGGGAGCCCGGCGAGGGCCCGGTCGAGTTCCGGGACGTGCCGGCCGTCCAGCCAGTGGGAGGCATGGGCGAGCAGCAGATCGCGCGGGCTCTCAAGGACCGGCTGCACCCACCAGCCCAGCCAGTACCAGGAGTTGAGGGTGCGCCGATGCCGGCCCCGCTGCTCGCCGAAGCGGTCCCGGTGCCGGAACATCCTGAGCAGCGCGGTCGTCGTGTCGACGCGCAGCGCGTGCAGCCCGAGCCAGGCGTCGGCCATCCCGGGATCGTTCCGCACCGCGGTGCGGAACTCCTCCTCCGCCTGCGGATAGGCCCCCATGGTGTAGGCGTCCACGCCTCGCAGCCAGGCGAGGTCGGCCGGGGCCTCGGGGCCCTGCGTGCCGAAATCCATCACGTCCCCCACAAACCGTGCCCCCGTGGTTGGCCCCCGGGCTCCCCCCGATGGCCGCCGTTGGTCGAACCGCTGTGCCGCGGACCGGAGTTGCAGGTGCGCGAAGCAGCCGTTCGAAGGTCGCACCGAGGGCATCGTACCTGCGGTTCCACCGCCCGCCGAAGGGTGGCGCACAGGCCGTTTGGCGAGGTGGACGCGGGAAAGGCGCACACGCGTCGGTGACCGAGGGTGAGCGGCAGGACGCGTGCGGCGCACGCAAAAGGGATAAAGGGCAGGACGAAGCCCCCGATCACGGGGGAACAACCGGGGGCTTCGCGTCTCTGGAGCGGCTTCGAGCGTCCGCTTCTTGAAAACGTAAGTCCTGTACGGCCCCCGGGTCAAGCAGAGTTGAGGGACTCGGGCAACTTCTTGAAGTCGCGTTCTTCACGACTTCAGCACACAGCGGACGGTCCGTCACGGTGGGTGACGGTCTGGTCTGGTCCAACCGTCTCGGCGGGCCCCGGCAGTACCTCGTATCCCTTCTGTGACTGTGTCACCAGAAGATCGGCGTAGGGCCGTGAGGGGTCCTCGCCGAAGTGCCGGTGTTCCGCCCTGACCCACTCGGCCCAGAAGTCCCGTTGTGCCGCGCCGTCCCGGGCCCTGCCGCGCGTCCAGGACTCCTCGGGCGGCAGCTCCATCCACAGCAGCCGTGCCAGAAAGGGGCGCAGGGCCCGGCGGCCGGCGCCGACGCCCTCGACGAGGATCACCGGGGCCGGCGGCAGCGGGCGGGGCGGGCCGAAGCGGCGGGTGCGCCAGTCGTAGGGGGAATAGTGCGCCGGTCCGCCCCGGCCCAGCGGCTCGATCACCTGGGTCAGGAGCCGGCCGGTCCAGGCGAACAGTTCCTGGTGGCTGGCGATGTCGTCGAGGTGCAGCACCGGCGCTTCGCCCAGGGCGACGGCCAACTGCCCGGCGAACGTGGTCTTCCCGGACCCGGCATGCCCGTCGACGCCGACGAGGCGGACCGGGCCGCAGGAGGGCGGCAGGGCCCGGAGTGCGGAGGCGAGCTGGTGAATGACGGTTCCCGAGGTGTGCTGAGGTGTGGGGCGTTTTCCGGAAACATTCTAGTAGTGCGGCGCATAGCGGGCGTTCGCGGCCCCGGAAAGGTCTTCGCTTGAACTAATTTCGAGCCGTTCTCCGGGGCTCCATTGATATGTCCGACCGGCTGACCGATATGTCGATCTCGTGCGTTTCCCGTCCGCCCGGTCCTGAGTAGGGTGTCTCGAGCGTGCACGCGTCGAACGGGGACGGACAGGGGAAGATGGCCGCGGACTTATTCGAGGGGCAGTACATATGGCATCCGGCGGCCGATGACCGCTTGCTCGCGAGCGTATGTGTGGACGTGCGCGCCGGAAGATATCTGAGTGCCCGTGAGGCACTGGCCGAGACCCGTGCCGACTTCGCCCTGCGCGCCCACCGCTCCCTGGTCCTCGCCTCCGAGGCGGCCGGCACCGATCTGGTGGAGCGGTGGCTGGCCGAGGAGCCGGGCCCCGAGTCGGCGCTGATGTGGGCCCGGGTGGCCGTGCAGCGGGCGATCCGGGCCGCCGACGCCCATGACGAGCGGGCCGAGGCGCTGGAGCGGATCGCCCTCGCCGCCTGCGACCGGGCCAGTGCCATGAACCCCGCCGACCCCACGCCCTGGGCCGCCAAGCTGGCCATGGCCCGGCTGCACCGCCCGCACGACCCCGCCCCCGACGGCCTGCTGACCTCCCCGCCCGGACCCTGGCGGCTGTTCGCGCACGCCCTCACCCTCGACCCCTGGCACCGCGAGGCCCACCACCGCTTCCTGGCCTTCTTCTTCACCCGGTACGGCGGTTCGGTCAACGGGGCCTGGGACGTCGCCGCCTTCCTCGCCCAGCGGGCCCCCGCCGGCTCCGCGCTGCGGCTGCTGCCGCTGGTCGCGCTGGTGGAGAGCCACAACCCCACCCAGCTGCTCGCCGAGCGGGTCTGGGAACAGCCCCAGTGGCGGAGCACCGCGTTGTCGGCCTACCGCGACTGGCTGCCCACGGTGGCCGGATACCGCTTCACCCCGGTGCTCGACCTGGCCTACCTCGCACACGCGCTGGTCATGGCCCAGTGCGCGTTCGAGGCCCGGGCGACCTTCACGGCCATGGGGCCGTACGCCACACGCATGCCCTGGAGCGTCTTCGGCGAACCGGCCGACCAGCTCTCCCGGGCCCGCCGCGCCTGCGGCCTGCCCATCCCCTCCTAGAGTCCCAGAGTCCTAGCGAAAGGCCGGCACGTGTCAGAACGCACAGCGGACCCCGTCACGCTCGACGACGACGCGACCCTGCACGCGATGGGTTATCCGCGGAAACTCACCCGCCGATTCCAGGCGTTCGACAATTTCGCCATCTCCTTCACCATCATCAATATCCTGTCCGGGATTTTCTCCTCGTTCGGATTCGGTATGAACGCGGGCGGACCCCGCATTCTCGTGTTCGGCTGGATCGGCGTCTGCGTGATGGTGCTGTGCATCGGCGCGGCCATGGCGGAAGTCGCCTCCGCCTATCCCACGAGCGGCGCCCTGTATTTCTCCGCCGGTAAACTCGCCAAACGGCACAAGGGTGCCTGGTCCTGGTACACGGGCTGGCTGAACTTCGTGGGCCAGATCGGCGGCACGGCCGCCACCGGATACGCGGCGGCCACCTTCATCCAGGCCTTCATCGCCCTGCAGTGGCCCTCGTACACCCCGACCGCCCACCAGACGGTCCTGATCACGGCCCTGATCATCGTGGTCCAGGGGCTCGCCAACACCTACACCGTCCAGCTCGTCGCCCTCCTGAACCGGATTTCCGTCTGGTGGCTGCTCATCGGACTCGTAGTGATCGTGAGCACACTGATCGTGATGCCCGGCCATCATCAGTCGGCGTCCTTCGTGACGCATTTCGTGAACAACACCGGTTTCACCAACGGCCTTTACGGCGGCCTGCTCGGGCTCCTGGTCACCAGCTGGACCTTCACCGGCTTCGACGGCAGCTTCCACATGTCCGAGGAAACCGTCCAGGCGACCGTCAACGCCCCCAGGGGGATCATCCGTTCCATCGGCTATTCGGCGGTCACCGGCCTGATCCTGATGCTCGCGCTGGTGTACAGCATCGGCGACTACGCCAAGGTGGCGAGCTCCTCCGCGCCGCCCGTCCAGATCCTCATCGACGGCCTCGGCATGGGCTGGGCCAAGGCGATGCTGCTCGTCGTCATCGGCGCCATGCTCTTCTGCGGACTCGCCAACCTCACCAGCAACACCCGGCAGATCTTCGCCTTCTCCCGGGACGGCGCCATGCCCGGCTCCCGCCTGTGGCACTCGGTCTCGCCCCGCACCCGGACGCCCGTCAAGGCCGTCTGGCTCGCGGTGGCCTGCTCGCTCGCCCTGGTGGTGCCCGGCTGGTGGTCGCACACCGCGTTCACCGCGATCGTCAGCGTCAACGTCGTCGGCCTGTTCCTCGCCTACGCCGTCCCGGTGTTCCTGCGGCTGCGCCTGGGCGACGGCTTCCAGCCGGGTCCCTGGAACCTGGGACGCTGGAGCAGGCCGGTCGGCTGGCTGGCGGTGACCTGGATCCTGCTCAGCAGTGTCCTGTTCATGCTCCCGCAGGCCTCGCCGATCACCGTCGACTCCTTCAACTACGCGCCGATCGCCCTGGCCGTCGTCCTGGTCGTGGCCACGGTCTGGTGGTTCGCCACCGCCCGCCGTCGCTTCCAGGGCCCCGTCAGCTACGGCCGTCCCGACGAGGTCGCCGCGATGGATCTGATCTGAGCCGGCCCGGACGGATCCGGTCCGAGCCGTCCAAAAGGGACCCAGGCGACCGCGCCGGGGTCCCTTTCGGCGGACGAGACCAATATTGGTGGGCGCGGCATGGGCGGAAGTGCTGGCAGGGGCATGGCGCCTGCTCCATAGTTGGCGGCAGCCCTTGCTCCGGATCAGCCGTGACGCGCACACCTGGGGGTCCTCCACCCATGAGCAGAGCCGAACAGCCGTCCCGCCGAACCCTTCTGGCAGCCGCCGCCTCCGTCGCGGCCGCGGCCGTGGCCCAGAACGTGGTCCCCGCGGTGCCGGCGGTCGCCGCCCCGGAGACCGACACCGACGAGACCGCCCGAACCGAGACCCGCCGGGCCGGGAACGGCCGTACCGGCCACGGCCGGGACGGAACCCGGCCGATCGACTACCGTTCCTGGACGACCTGCAGCGACTGGCGGAGCGGCACCGCCAAGGGCGCCAGGGCCGTCGCCGGAGACCGGCCCGGCGTGGTGATCGGCACCCCGGCCGGCACCACCTCCTACACCGACCCCCACACCGGTACCACCGCCGACTGGGAGTACGCCACCTGGACCGGCCCGGTGCACCGGCTCGCCGTCCCCGCCACCGAGACCGTCGCCTCCTGGAACGCGGACACCCCGGCCGGCACCTGGATCCAGGTCGAGTTGCACGGCACCTACTCCGACGGCACCGACACCCCGTGGTACGTGATGGGCCGCTGGGCCGCCGGCGACCAGGACATCAAGCGGACCTCGGTGGACGGCCAGACCGACGGCAAGAGCACCATCTGGACCGACACCTTCGCCATCGACGACGCCACCACGGGCCTGCGCCTCACCTCCTACCAGCTGCGCCTGACCCTGTACCGCAGGCCGGGCACCAGGCTCACCCCGACCGTCTGGCGGCTCGGCGCCATGGGCTCCGACATCCCGGACCGCTTCACCGTCCCCGCCTCCACCCCGGGCCTGGCCCAGGAACTCAAGGTCCCGCGCTACTCCCAGGAGATCCACAAGGGGCAGTACCCCGAGTACGACAACGGCGGCGAGGCATGGTGCAGCCCCACCTCCTCGCAGATGGTCGTCGAGTACTGGGGCGGCCGGCTCACCGCCGCGCAGCTGGCCTGGGTCGACCCGTCCTACACCGACCCGCAGGTCTGCTACGCGGCCCGCTACACCTACGACTACCAATACGCAGGGTGCGGCAACTGGCCGTTCAACGCCGCCTACGCGTCGACGTACCGGAACCTCCAGGGCGTGATCACGCGACTGGCCTCGCTCACCGATCTGGAGACCCTGATCGCGGCCGGTATTCCGGTCATCACGTCACAGTCGTTCCTGGCGAGCGAGCTGACCGGGGCCGGTTACGGCACCTCCGGGCACCTGATGGCCGTGATCGGCTTCACCGCGGACGGCGATGTGATCGCCAACGACCCGGCCTCGGCCGACGACGACGCGGTCCGGCGGGTCTACCTGCGGCGGGAGTTCGAGAACATCTGGCTGCGGACCAAGCGGTACAACGCGAGCGGCAAGGTCGTCTCCGGCAGCGGTGGTGTCTGCTACCTGTACTTCCCGGCCTGCCCTGCCCCGGCCCAGCGCAAGGCGCTCGCGGCGGTCGGCGTGCGCTGACCGGGCAGCGGGACGGCGGCCCCCGGGAGGCCCGGGGGCCGCTCTCCTGTGACCAAGCTCTCCGTCGCAAAAGCCGCAAGCAATGGCATCGTGGGCGTCATGACCACGCACTCCGCCACCGCCGCCCGGGCCCGTACCGGCGGGCCCGAGGACGACGGCCCGAAGGTTCTGGAACATGTGATGGGCTGGACTCTCGTCGTGGTCATCGCCATGTTGGTGACCCAACTCGGTCTGCTGTGACCTGGCCCACGACCTGACCTGACATACTGCGGATGTCCCGCAGCCCGTCGAGACCGGGGTCGAAATTGAATATTAGTCAACAGCGTGCCGCCGCCCGGCCCCGGGCGCGCGGCACCGAGCGTTCCGTGGCTCGGCGTGCTGAACTCATCGCCATCGGACGGAAGTTGTTCGCCGACACCTCGTACGACGCGCTCTCGATGGACGACATCGCGAGGCAGGCGCATGTCGCCAAAGGGCTGATCTACTACTACTTCCAGTCCAAACGCGGCTACTACCTGGCGATCATCCAGGACTCCGTCGCCGACCTGGTCACCTTCGCCGCGAGCGGCCTGGAGCTGCCCCAGGTGGACCGCGTCCACCGGACCATCGACAGCTATCTGCGCTACGCCGAGCACCACCAGGCCGCGTACCGCACGATCGTCAGCGGCGGCGTCGGCTTCGACACCGAGGTCCATGCCATCCGGGACGGCGTGCGCGAGGCGATCATCGCGACCATGGCCGAGGGCGCCTACGGCCGCACCGACATCTCCCCGCTCGCCAGGACGGGCCTGCTCGCCTGGCTGTGCAGCGTGGAGGGCGCCACCCTCGACTGGATCGACCGGCCCGGGCTCTCCCGCGAGACCCTGTGCGAGCTGCTGGTCAAGACGCTCGGCGGCACCCTGCGCGCCATCGAGGAACTGGACCCGGCCTACCGCGCCCCGGCCCCGGCCCGCCGGGACGCCTGACGCGGATGGGGCGGAGGGCTCGTGGTTCCCCCGCCCCAAGCGCCCGTGCGGCGGGCTGGCCGGCGGCCTTGATCGGCTCGCCGTCGGTGGTGCCGCCGCTCAGCTCCCTGAAGTAGGTGCCGCCCGGCCCTGCCGGGTCACGGTGTGCTCCCGCTGGGCGATGGGGGGCGCGGCACACGGGCTGATGGGCGTGAGCGCGGTGAAGCGTTGGTCGTCAACCTAGGAGGACTAGACCAGTCTGGTCAATGGTTCGGACCAATTTGGCGGGTTTTGAATGTTGTTCTTGAATTCCTGAAGTAAGCGGTCGTTAACTGGTGACGGAAGGTCCCCGATCGGGCATACTCACTGCGCAGCCGCAGGTCAGCAGCTTCCGAGACCCGGAACACCGGCCGCGGCCGCACCCGCACGACGGCGGAGGCGCCCCTATCCCGCGGGCCGTCGCCGCCGCTGCCCGACAGGGAGGAGAGCGACGCCATGTCCGACCGCGACCCGCAGCCGGTGGAGCGTCAACTGCCCACGGACGAGGCGAGGGACCTGCTCGCGCTGGTCCGTGAGATCGCGCACCGTGAGATCGCGCCGAAGGCGGCCGAGGAGGAGGACGCCGGGCGCTTCCCGCGCGAGGTCTTCACCCTGCTCTCGGAATCAGGCCTGCTCGGCCTGGTTTACGACTCCGAGTACGGCGGCGGTGACCAGCCCTACGAGGTCTACCTCCAGGTCCTGGAGGAGTTGGCCGCGGCCCGTCTGACCGTCGGCCTCGGCGTGAGTGTGCACACCCTCGCGAGCTACGCGCTCGCCGCCTACGGCACCAAGCAGCAGCAGGTCGAGCACCTGCCCGCGATGCTCGGCGGCGGCCTGCTCGGCGCCTACTGCCTCTCCGAGCCGGCCTCGGGCTCCGACGCCGCCTCCCTGCGCACGAAGGCGGTCCGGGAGGGCGACGACTGGGTGATCAACGGCACCAAGGCCTGGATCACGCACGGCGGCATCGCCGACTTCTACACGGTGATGGCCCGCACCGGCGCCGAGGGCTCGCACGGGATCACCGCCTTCCTGGTCCCTGGTGACGCCGAGGGGCTGAGCGGCGCGGTCCCCGAGAAGAAGATGGGCATGAAGGGCTCGCCCACGGCCCAGGTCCACTTCGACGACGTGCGCGTCCCCGACGAGCGGCGCCTGGGCGAGGAGGGCCAGGGCTTCGCCATCGCCCTGGCCGCTCTCGACTCCGGGCGGCTCGGCATCGCGGCCTGCGCGATCGGCCTGGCCCAGGCGGCCCTGGACGAGGCGGTCGGCTACGCCACCGGGCGACGGCAGTTCGGGCACCCCATCTCCGACTTCCAGGGCCTGCGCTTCATGATCGCCGACATGGCCACCCGGATCGAGGCCGGCCGGGCCCTCTACCTGGCGGCGGCCCGGCTGCGCGACGCGGGCCGCCCGTTCGCCAAGCAGGCCGCCATGGCCAAGCTCTACTGCACCGACACCGCGATGAAGGTGACCACCGACGCCGTCCAGATACTCGGCGGGTACGGCTACACCGCGGACTTCCCGGTGGAGCGCTACATGCGCGAGGCCAAGGTCCTGCAGATCGTGGAGGGTACCAACCAGATCCAGCGGATGGTCATCGCCCGTCATGTGGCGGGGCCGGAAAGCCGCTGAGGTCGCTGAACTGCCCGCGTGCGACCGTCGGGGCCGCCAGCCTGACCCACTCCGGGTCGTGGCGGCCCGGCAGGGCACGGCCCCGGTCCGCCCAGGTCCGCAGCAGATCGCGGTAGATGGGCGGATCCTGCGGCGGGGGTGACGGAAGCGATGCCGCGGGCGGTGGGACGAAGATCCGGCGCTGACGGCCGAGGGCGGTGTAGGTGGTCGTCATACCTGGCCAACGCCGGGGCGGCCGCCCCGGTCACCGATCCACCGAATCGCGCGTGAGTTCACGGACGTCCGGTCCCGGATCCGGCCTCCACCCGCTTGCCGGCGGACCGTCGTCCGCCCCGGGGAGCGCGGACGTACGGCAGCGGGCCCTGAAGGGCCTCGGCAAGGCCCGCACCCCTTCTTCCGGGACGCGAGCCCGACCGGCCGCACGTCGCGAGACCTGGCTCCTGCACCCGGTACGCCGCCCTGCGGCAGATAGCGTCACGCTGCGCGTGGCCTACCGGCAGGCGGCCCCGCGGTCCGGACACGCTGATCCCGCACCACGGCGGGCTGCGCGCCATGGTGCCGGACGGCTACGGGGATGCGGTGCGGTGACTCAGGCGGCCTGACGGCTGACGAGTGCGCCGCCGGGGCGCATCGCCGGTACCCGCATCGGGCGCGAACTCGGGCCACCGACGTGCGAGAAGGGCTGCGTCCGCCAGTCCAGACCCTGCGGGAGGGCGAGCAGGAGGGCGGTGTCCTGCTCCAGCGGCTCGACCGACTCGTCCGCGGACGGGGCGTCGGCCGCCGCGCGGCCCGTACCGCCACAGACCGTGAGGCCGAACGGGTTCCACGGCGAGGCGCACAGCGCGTGCTCCGGCAGGAACTCCTCGTCCGCCAGCAGCGCGATGGACTGCGCGCAGTCCGGGCAGATCACCCGGAACATCTCGAAGGTGTCATAGGCGTCCAGCTCATCGGCCTCGTAGAGGTCGGATTCGACGCCCTCCGGCTCAGGCTCGACCACCAACTGCGGGCGCTTGGGCACGGTACGACCAGGGCGCTTAAGACTCTGCATGGGTAACTCCCCCTCGGGCTGGGCCGTTACGGCACTGCGGCCTCGACCACAGCAAGCACTTCCCGTCCGGTCTCGGCGGTAATCGCGAGGACATCACGGAGCCCGTTCCAGGGCTGTGGCGTTCGTCACATGCCGAGCGCAGGTGCCCGCTGCGGTGGATTTGTCCCTCAGGCGGCTCACAGTCCGCGCTCTCCGACATCACGAACCGGCTATGACCTGGGCTGCTGAGCTACCCGAGGAGATCAGGCGCACTGTAGTTTTTGCGCCATGGAGGAGCTGGACCGTCAAATCGTGCAGCTGCTCGTCAAGGACGGGCGGATGAGCTACACGGACCTGGGCAAGGCCACGGGTCTGTCCACGTCGGCCGTGCACCAGCGGGTGCGCAGGCTGGAACAGCGTGGCGTCATCCGCGGCTATGCCGCGGTCGTCGACCCGGAGGCCGTGGGGCTGCCCATGACGGCGTTCATCTCGGTGAAACCGTTCGACCCCAGCGCCCCCGACGACATCGCGGACCGCCTGGCCGACGTCCCGGAGATCGAGGCGTGCCACAGCGTGGCGGGCGACGAGAATTACATCCTCAAGGTGCGCGTGGCGACCCCGCATGAACTGGAGGAACTGCTGGCACGGCTGCGCGGCCTGGCGGGCGTGTCGACGCGGACGACGGTGGTGCTGTCGACGCCGTACGAGGCGAGACCGCCGAAGATCTGAGGCCGCCGGGCTTTCGGCCGTTCGTCGCCCGCGGGTGGTGCACTGTTGCCGGTCGCGCCCGCGCGGCGGAGCCGTGTATGAACACCGCCCCGCGCCCTGAGGGGCGCGTTCGGGACGCCCCGTGTCCAGAGCCGCCGGCGGCAGGGGCGAGACTGTTCCCCATGAGTGAGCGCGCCCCCGAGCCCCAGACCGTCCTCCTTCGCCGCGGCGAGGTGCACAGTCCCGCCGATCCGTTCGCGACCGCGATGGTCGTGGAGCGCGGCCAGGTCGCCTGGGTCGGTTCTGAGGGCGCCGCCGACGCCTTCGCGGACGGTGTCGACGAGGTCGTCGACCTGGACGGGGCACTGGTCACCCCGGCCTTCACGGACGCCCACGTCCACACCACGTCCACCGGCCTCGCACTGACCGGCCTCGACCTGTCCGGCGCCGGTTCCCTGGAGGCGGCCCTGGCACTGGTACGGGACTTCGCCGCCGCCCGCCCGGACGACCGGGTCCTGCTCGGGCACGGCTGGGACGCCGCCCGCTGGTCCGGGGGCCGCCCGCCGACCCGCGCCGAGCTGGACGCGGCCACCGGCGGACGTCCGCTCTACCTCTCCCGTATCGATGTCCACTCGGCGGCCGTCACCACGGCCCTGCTGGACCTGGTCCCGGGCGCCGTCCCGGGCCCGGACGCCCCGCTCACCGGCGACGCCCACCACGCCGTACGCGCCGCCGCGTTCGCGGCCGTGACGCCCGCCCAGCGTGCCGAGGCCCAGCGCACCGCCCTCGCGCACGCGGCCGGCCTCGGTATCGGCACCGTGCACGAGTGCGGCGGGCCGAAGATCTCCTCCGAGGACGACTTCACCGGGCTGCTGCGGCTGGCCGCCCAGGTGCCCGGACCCCGGGTCGTCGGCTACTGGGCCGAGGAGAACGCCGAGAAGGCGCGCGAGCTGGGCGCGCTCGGTGCCGCAGGTGACCTGTTCGTCGACGGCGCCCTCGGTTCCCACACGGCCTGTCTGCACGAGCCGTACGCCGACGCCGGCCACACCGGCGCCGCCTACCTGGACGCGGACGCCGTCGCCGCCCATGTCGTCGCCTGCGCCGAGGCCGGTCTGCAGGCCGGATTCCACGCCATCGGCGACGCCGCCGTGACCGCCGTCGTGGCAGGCGCGCGCGCCGCCGCCGAGAAGGTCGGCCCGGACCGTGTCCGAGCCGCCCGGCACCGCGTCGAGCACGCCGAGATGCTCACGCCCGAGCACATCGCCGCCTTCGCCGAACTCGGCCTGATCGCCTCTGTACAGCCCGCCTTCGACGCGCTCTGGGGCGGCGAGGACGGCATGTACGCCCAGCGGCTCGGCACCGAGCGGGCCCGCACCCTCAATCCGTTCGCCGCCCTCCTCAGGGCCGGGGTCCCGCTCGCCTTCGGCTCCGACAGCCCGGTCACCCCGCTCGATCCCTGGGGAACCGTGCGGGCCGCCGCCTTCCACCACACGCCCGAGCACCGGATCTCGGTCCGCGCCGCCTTCACCGCGCACACGCGTGGCGGCTGGCGGGCGATCGGCCGGGACGACGCGGGCGTGCTGGTCCCGGGCGCGCCCGCCGACTACGCGGTCTGGCGCACCGACGAACTGGTGGTGCAGGCGCCGGACGACCGGGTCGCCCGCTGGTCCACCGATCCGCGCTCCGGCACCCCCGGCCTGCCCGACCTGACCCCGGGCCGCGAACTGCCGGTCTGCCTGCGCACCGTGGTGGGCGGCCGGACCGTGTTCGTACGACCGGGCGAGTGACCCGCGCATTCGTACGGCCGGGCGAGTGATCTCCCGGGGTGGCGCGGCCGTGATCGACGGCCGCCGCCCCGTCGCGCGACCTGCGCATCCTCCGCTCTGACCAGGGGTTTGAGGTCGTTTGCCCAGGTCAAACGACTGTTGACAGCCAATGGCAGCGGGCCGGTAGGTTCGGCCAAGTCCACCACCGGACGCCCGACCGGGGAACAGTTCGCGCACTCGTCGCAGCGCCGCTGGGTCAGGGACGGTGTGCCGCACCGGGGCACCGTCACTGGGAGCCAGGCTCAGCGCCCGCGCCGACGAGGGGACGTTCCGGCCGGTCGGGAGGTGTGACCCGGGTGGGGCCCGGACGCTCAGTAGACAACGGCTTTCGGTCGACCCGCAGCCAGCGGGTCCCAGGTCGGCCCGAAGGGCGCCGGGCCCCCATCCGCAGGAGAGGAGCGGCTCCGCAGGGGAACAAAGGGGCGCCCCGGGGGAACACGATGACGAAAGCGCGGATGGCAGGTGCCCGAAACGGGCATCCTTACCCCGTTCTTGCGCAATCGACACCACCATACGAACGAGCTGTCACGTCGGTGCAGGCCGTGGCCACTATGGTGGTCCCCTGCGTACGACATGAAGGGGCAGCAGTGAACGACGGCGACGGGACCCTCGCGGCACAGGCCCAGGGGAGGCGGTTCGGCCCGCTCGGCACGGCTTTGGTGATCATTCCCACGTACAACGAGTCGGAGAACATCAAGTCCATCGTCGGCCGGGTGCGCCAGGCCGTCCCCGAGGCGCACGTGCTGGTGGCGGACGACAACAGCCCCGACGGCACGGGCAAGCTCGCCGACGAACTGGCCGCCGCGGACGACCAGGTCCACGTGCTGCACCGCAAGGGCAAGGAAGGCCTCGGCGCCGCCTACCTCGCCGGCTTCCGCTGGGGCATGGACAACGGCTACGGCGTGCTCGTCGAGATGGACGCCGACGGCTCCCACCAGCCGGAGGAGCTGCCCCGGCTGCTGACCGCGCTGAAGGGCGCCGACCTGGTGCTCGGCTCCCGCTGGGTGCCCGGCGGCCGGGTGGTCAACTGGCCGAAGTCCCGTGAGTTCATCTCCCGCGGCGGCTCCCTGTACTCCCGGCTCGCGCTCGATCTGCCGCTCAGGGACATCACCGGCGGCTACCGTGCCTTCCGCCGCGAGACCCTGGAGGGCCTGGGCCTCGACGAGGTCGCCTCGCAGGGCTACTGCTTCCAGGTGGACCTGGCCCGTCGCGCGGTCAAGGCCGGCTTCCAGGTCGTCGAGGTGCCCATCACCTTCGTCGAGCGCGAGTTCGGCGATTCCAAGATGAGCCGCGACATCCTGGTCGAGGCGCTGTGGCGGGTCACCTCCTGGGGCGTCAGCGAGCGGGTGAGCAGGGTGACCGGCAAGGGCAAGCCGTCCTAGCCGACGCCTCGGAACCGCACAGTCACGGTTGATCATCCACTTATGCCGCGCTGAGCCGGGCCCAGGCACACTGGGGGCATGACGACTGGCGCGCAGACTCCTTCGTACACCACCCGGCCCCGGCGGTCCCGGCTCGGCAGATACCTGCCGCTGGGTCTCGCGGCGTGGCTGGTGCTGGAGATCTGGCTGCTGACGCTGGTCGCGGGAGCGGCGGGCGGCATGACCGTGTTCCTGCTGCTGGTGGCGGGCTTCGTCGCCGGCTCCGTGGTCGTCAAGCGCGCCGGCCGGCGCGCCTTCCGGAGTCTCAACGAGGCGATCCAGCGCGGCGGCTCCCCGGAGCGCGGCGGTGGCAACGGCCTGATGATGCTGGGCGGCCTGCTCCTCATGATCCCCGGTCTGGTCTCCGACGTCCTCGGCCTGCTGCTCCTGCTGCCGCCGGTCCAGAAGGCGGTCTCCCGCCTCGTGGAGCGCACCGTCGACCGCAGACTCCGCGCCGCCGCCCCCGGCACCCTGGGCAACGCCTTCCAGCAGGCCCGCATGCACCGCCCGGACGGAAAGGTCGTCCAGGGTGAGGTGATCCGCCACGACGGCCCCGAGCCGGGGGACGAGCCGTCGGGAGAACGGCCGCCGTTGACACGGTGACGCACGCCGAAAACCGAGGGCGCCGTACGTTCTGTGAACGTACGGCGCCCTCGGTTGTTATCTCGGCTTCCGTTACACGGAGCTATGCGGACTTGCGGCTGTCCCGGGGGTGAACCGCGATGTTCATCGCCCCGGAACGCAGAACCGCCAGACGCTCCTCAAGGACCTCTTCGAGCTCCTCACGGGTGCGCCGCTCCATCAGCATGTCCCAGTGGGTACGCGCGGGCTTGGCCTTCTTCTCTTCAGGGCCGTCGCCGTCCACGAGGAGTGCCTGGGCCCCGCAGACCTTGCACTCCCACTCCGGCGGGATCTCCGCCTCGACCGAGAAGGGCATCTCGAAACGATGTCCCTTCTCGCATGCGTACTCCACGGCCTGGCGCGGGGCCAGGTCGATACCGCGGTCCGTCTCGTAGCTGGTCACCACGAGGCGCGTACCGCGAAGAGCTCGCTCACTCATGAATCGTGCCTCCCGGGCTTGTCGCCCACAGGACAGGTGTCGCTGTCGTCGTCATCCGGTCAACGTCCGGTCGGCGGTAAAGATTCCCGTTCCGGGTCATGCGTCGCCGTCGTAGCCGCCCCTTGTTGTACCCACCGGCGCCCGGTTTGTCACATCTACTAACAGATGTCACCCAGCGTTTCGGCTTCTTTGACGCGCAGTAACGGTACGCCTGGCAGGCCAAACGCGTACACTACCGCCCTTCCGCGTTGAACGCTAAATCTTCTGCGGGACCCGGTTGCCGGCCTCGCCGATCGCCCGTCGCACCGGCACCCGCGCCAGCAGCGCGAACCCGATGACGAAGAAGACCACCAGCGAGATGATCGCCGAGCGGTAGCTCCCGCTCAGCTGGTAGGTGATCCCGAACAGCAGCGGTCCCAGCCAGCTCATCCCCCGATCGCTCATCTCGTACGCCGCGAAGTACTCGGCTTCTTTTCCGGGCGGCACGAGATGGGAGAACAGGGAGCGGGACAGGGCCTGGCTGCCGCCGAGGACGAGACCGATGGCGGCCGCCAGGACGAAGAACCACACCGGTGCCCCGGCCGGCAGGAAGTACCCGGCCGACAGCGTCACGGTCCAGGCCACCAGCGATCCCAGGATCGTGCGTTTCGCCCCGTACGTCCTGGCCAGCCGGCCCATCGTCAGGGCGCCCGCCACGGCCAGCACCTGCACCAGCAGGACGGCGCCGATGAGCGTCGACTGGCCGAGCCCGAGCTCCTCGGAGCCGTAGACCGACGCCTGGGAGATCACGGTCTGGATGCCGTCGTTGTAGATGAGGTACGCCAGCAGGAAGGAGAGCGTCAGCGGATGGCGGCGCATGTCCCGGGCGGTCGCCGCGAGTTGGCGCAGTCCCGGTGCCGTCGCCTCGGCCGCCCTGGCGCCCCGGTCGCGCAGCCGCCGCAGCGGTATGAGGGTGAAGGTGCCCCACCACAGGCCCGCCGCGGCCAGGCAGATGCGGACCGCCTCGGTCTCGGAGAGGCCGAAGGAGTCGTGCGCGGAGTAGAGGACCAGGTTGACGATCAGCACCAGCGAACCGGAGGCGTAGCCGAAGGCCCAGCCCCGGGAGGAGATGGTGTCGCGTTCCTCGGGCGGGGCGATCTGCGGCAGGTAGGAGTTGTAGAGCATCAGGGCGACGGACTGGGCGGCGTTCGCGACGACCAGCAGCAGTCCGCCGAGCAGATAGCGGTCGCCGTCCAGGAAGAACATGCCGGTCGTGGCCGCGGCTCCGGTGTACGCGGCCACGCCGAGCAGCTGCTTCTTGCGGCCCGTGCGGTCGGCCGCGCTGCCCACCAGGGGCATGAGCACGACCGCGAGGACCACCGAGAGGGAGACCGAGTAGGCGAAGAAGGAGCCTGCCCGGACCGGGATGCCGAGCGGATGCACATAGCCGCCGGCGTCCGCCGCGTGGCCGGCGACCGATGTGAGGTACGGGCCGAGGAACACGGTGAGGACGCTCGTCGAATAGACCGAGCACGCCCAGTCGTAGAAGTACCAGCCGCGCTGTTCGCGGCGCAGCCCGGCGGCCTCGTCGAAGACCCCCGTCCGCACGGTTTCGGTGTTGCCCACCCGTGCCCTCGCCTCTCCCGCAGCGGTGCAGCCCGCGCCTCAGAACCAGACGCCGCGCTTCTGCATGACCTCGCGCAACGTGTCGATGTGATCGGTCATGATGCCATCGACACCCAGGTCCAGGAGGCGGTGCATCCGCTCGGGCTCGTTGATGGTCCACACGTGGACGTGCAGCCCGCGCGCGTGGGCGGCGCGCACGAAGCGCCGGTCGACCACCGGGACCCCCGACTGGGACTCGGGCACCTGGGCGGCGACCGCCGACCGGCGCACCGCCGCGGGCAGTCCCCAGGAGCGCAGCCGCAGCCCGACCACCCCGCGGGTGCCGAACGAGGTGGCGAGGCGCGGCCCGGCCAGCCGTTGCGCCCGCAGCACCCGTGCCTCCGAGAACGACCCCACGCACACCCGGTCGTAGGAGTCCGTCCTCGCGATCAGGTCGAGCAGCGGCCGCAGGGCCGGCTCCGCCTTGGCGTCCACGTTCCAGCGGACCTCCGGGAATTCCTCGAGCAGCTCCTCGAAGAGGGGGAGCGGCTCGTGGCCCGCCACGCGCGCGTGCCGTACGTCCTCCCACGGCAGGTCGGCGATCCGCCCGGCCCCGTCGGTGACCCGGTCGAGGGTGTCGTCGTGGAAGGCGACGAGCCTGCCGTCCGCCGTGGCGTGCACATCGGTCTCGATGTACCGGTAGCCGAGTTCGACCGCGCGCCGGAACTGCGTCACGGTGTTCTCCAGGCCGTCCGCGGCTCCGCCCCGATGGGCGAAGGCGATGGGGCCGGGGTGGTCCAGGTACGGGTGGCGGGTCGGCGTGCTCACCGGCGCAGTATCGCGTGCCCGGGTGACCCCGCGGCAACGACCGTGCTGCGGCCGGATGCCGGCGGGACGGCGAACACCTTCAGGAACAGCTGGGCGAGCGGGCCGATGGACACGGCGTAGAGCAGGGTGCCGACGCCGACGGTCCCGCCGAGCACGAAGCCGGTGACGACCACCGCGACCTCGATCGCCGTCCGGATGAGCCGGATCGAACGGCCGGTACGCCGGTGCATCCCCGTCATCAGACCGTCCCGGGGACCGGGCCCGAAGCTCGCCGCGATGTACAGGCCGGTCGCCGCCCCGTTGAGCACGATGCCGGCCGCCATCAGCGGAATCCGCACGGCGAACGCGTGCGCCTGGGGGGCGACGGCGAGAGCGGCGTTCATGGCGAGGCCGATGACGAAGACGTTGGAGACCGTGCCGAGGCCCGGCCGCTGGCGCAGTGGGATCCACAGGAGCAGTACGGCCGCCCCCACGATGATCGACACCGTGCCGATGCCCAGCCCGGTGTGCTCGGCGAGCCCCTGGTGCAGCACGCCCCAGGGCTCCAGCCCCAGGCCCGCCTCGACGAGGAGCGCGGAACTCACGCCGTACAGCGTGAGCCCCGTATAGAGCTGGACCAGCCGCCGGCCGAGACGGTCTTGTGCGGGCAAGGGATACCCCCCTGGTGGTAAAGGTGGCCTGACCCGTGTCACTCTGTGGCTCGGAAGGAAAAGGCATCCATGGCCAATTCAGGGAAGGTGGACTGATTCTCATGGCCCAGTGGACCTCGGCGGTGGGGCCCGCGCAGCTCGCCCGGCTGCTCAACTCGCAGCAGGACCGTCCGGCCGGCCCCGGCACCCGCCGTCCGCCGGCCTACCGCGCCCTCGCCGACGGCATCCGGCTGCTGGTCCTGGAGGGCCGTGTCCCGGTCGCCGCCCGGCTGCCCGCCGAACGCGAACTGGCCCTCGCGCTGTCCGTCAGCCGTACGACGGTGGCGGCGGCGTACGAGGCGCTGCGCGCGGAGGGCTTCCTGGAGTCCCGCCGGGGCGCGGGAAGCTGGACCGCGGTCCCGGCGGGCAACCCGCTCCCGGCGCGTGGCCTGGAACCCCTGCCTCCCGAGGCGCTCGGCTCGGTGATCGACCTGGGCTGCGCCGCGCTGCCGGCCCCCGAGCCGTGGCTGACCCGTGCCGTCCAGGGCGCCCTGGAGGAACTCCCGCCGTACGCCCACACCCACGGCGACTATCCGGCCGGGCTCCCTGTCCTCCGCTCGATGATCGCCGAGCGTTACACGGCGCGCGGGATCCCCACCATGCCCGAGCAGATCATGGTCACGACCGGTGCGATGGGCGCGATCGACGCGATCTGCCATCTCTTCGGCGGCCGTGGCGAGCGCATCGCCGTCGAGTCGCCGTCATACGCCAACATCCTCCAGCTGATGCGGGAGGCGGGCGCCCGCCTGGTGCCGGTGGCGATGGCCGAGGGGCTGGGCGGCTGGGACCTGGACCGCTGGCGCCAGGTCCTGCGGGAGGCGGCGCCCCGGATCGCCTATGTCGTCGCCGACTTCCACAACCCCACCGGGGCGCTCGCCGACGACGACCAGCGGCGCCGGCTGGTGGACGCGGCCCGCTCGGCGGGCACGGTGCTGGTCGCCGACGAGACGATGAGCGAGCTGTGGCTGGAGGACGACGTGGAGATGCCCCGCCCGGTCTGCGGCTTCGACCCCGCGGGTTCCACCGTCATCACCGTCGGCTCGGCCAGCAAGGCGTTCTGGGCGGGCATGCGCATCGGCTGGGTACGGGCGGCTCCCGACGTGATCCGCAGTCTGGTCGCCGCGCGGGCCTACGCCGACCTGGGCACGCCGGTGCTGGAGCAGCTCGCGGTGAACTGGCTGTTCAGCACGGGGGGCTGGGCGCAGGCCGCCGACCTGCGCCGGACCCAGGCCCGCGAGAACCGGGACGCCCTGGTGACGGCGGTACGCCGGGAGCTGCCGAGCTGGGAGTTCGAGGTGCCGAAGGGCGGCCTGACGCTCTGGGTCCGCGCCGGGGGCCTGTCCGGTTCGCGGCTGGCGGAGGCGGGGGAGCGGGTGGGGGTACGCGTGCCCTCGGGGCCGCGCTTCGGGGTCGACGGGGCCTTCGAGGGCTATGTGCGCCTTCCGTTCACCGTGGCGGGAGCGGTGGCCGAGGAGGCGGCGACGCGCTTGGCCGCGGCGGCGCGGTTGGTGGAGTCGGGGGTGAGCGGGGTGAGCGCGGAGGCGCCGCGGATGTTTGTGGCGTAGCGGGGAGGTACCCCCGGGGCGCCACGCACGGGTGGGCGCGGGCGGCCACCCGGCGAGTGCCGGTGAGGCGTCCCACCCCCTCAGCTCTCGGCGACGGCAGCCTCCAAGGGCACCTCCTGCTCCACCACCTCGCTCCGCGGCGGCAGCAAGGCCAGCACCGCCTCCCGGTCCACCTCGCTCGTCGCGTCGTCGTACGGATCCGGAGTCGCCGGCACCTGAAGTCGCAGTACCGGCCCGTGCCCCAGCCGGGCATAGCCCCGCCCCGGCGGCACCTGGGCCAGCGGTGTCGTGTGCGGCGGAGCCCCCAGCGCCGCCGTCAGCTCGTCCGGCAGCGCCGGTCCCAGCACGACACGCGCGCGTGTGTGCTGCCGTACCGCCTCACTCAGCGCGTCCGCGCTGTCGAGCTGTTCGGCGATCACCACGGTGACGTTCGCCGCGCGGCCGTGCCGGAGGGGGACCTGGAGCAGGGCCTGGGGGTCCTGGTGGCCGTTCGCCGAGGCCAGGTGGACGAAGGCGCTCGGGCGGTCGAGGAGGATCCACAGGGGCCGCCTGCAGTCGTCCGGCGGCGGGTGGCCCGCCTGGCGTGCGCGGTGGAGCGCGATGAGCCGCCGCTCCGTCTCGTTCGCGGCCCACTCCAGGCTGGCCAGCGCCCCGGCGAGAGCGCACTCCACGGCGAGGACCCCGTCCCGGCCGGTGAGGCACATGTACTCGCCGGTGCCGCCGCCCTC
Organism: Streptomyces shenzhenensis; assembly: GCF_021462265.1. Classification (GTDB taxonomy): domain Bacteria; phylum Actinomycetota; class Actinomycetes; order Streptomycetales; family Streptomycetaceae; genus Streptomyces; species Streptomyces shenzhenensis. The sequence goes on from NZ_JAJONF010000001.1 coordinate 503,753, forward strand.
GACGACGAGGACGTCGCCGTACTGGAGGGCCTGCAGGGCGATGGAGCGCACCAGGGTCGAGACGCCGCTGCCGGGGCGGCCCAGCACCAGCAGGTGCGGCTCGGTGGAGCGGGCGCCGGTGCGCCAGACGACCGGCGGCACGTCACGCTGCTCGTCTCCGTAGCCGAGCGGGAGCGTGCGCTGCACCTCGCTGGGGTCGGTGAACCCGAGGACGGTCTCGCCCGGCGCGGTGACGAAGCGCTGGGCGGCGATGTCGGTGGGCAGCGGGGCGAGGACGGTCACCGTGAGCCGGTTTCCCTCCTCGTCCCACGCGAAGTGGTACTCGCGGCCGCGCCCGGACTTCGCGGTGAGCAGGTGCTCGATCCGCGCGCGGGCCTCGGGCTCGCCGTCCGGGAAGTACGCGGGATAGCGGAGCAGGAGCTGGCCGAGGCGGCCCGCGTCGTCGAACTCGTGGGAGACGAAGGCCTTCTCCCATTCCCCGCCGTGCGCGTACAGCGGCGCCGGGTCCTCGGGGGCCGAGAGGTAGGGCACCAGGGCCTCGTACAGGGACTGGAGCCGCTGGGTCTGCGACTCGTCGGGGCCCGTCGTCGGGGGCGGGGTGCGGTCCCGGCCCTGCCAGGCGCTCGCCGCCATCAGGGTGATGACGGCGAGCAGCGGTCCGTACGGCACCAGCGCCACGACCAGGACGACCGAGGCGGCCAGGAACAGCAGTGGCCCACGCTTGTCCTTCGGGGTCTCCGCCCACCTGCGCCGCCCGGCCGAGGCCAGCCTGCTCAGCCCGCGGGTCACGGTGATGAGCGGGTGGAGGACGTCGGTGGCGCTGTCGGCGGCCGTCCGGGCCAGCTCCCGGCTCCGGACGAGCTGCGCGGTGCCGTTGCTCAGAATGCGGGGAAGAGAGCGCCGGGCCACTGCTGTCTCCTCATGGTGCGTGCGTGCGTGCGGGCGGGAGCGGGATCAGAACTTGATGCCGCCGAGCAGGCTCGCCAGGCTCTCGCCGCCTGCCTTGATGCTCGGTGCGATGGCCGTGCTGGCGAGATAGAAGCCGAAGAGTGCCGAGACCGTGGCGTGCGACGGCTTCAGTCCGTCTTTGCGGAAGAAGAGGAAGACGATGATGCCGAGCACGATGACGCCTGAGATGGAGAGGATCATTGAGATCTCCTGGTGTCGAAGGGGGACAGTCACCATGAGTTCTTCCAGGATCACACCAGGTATCCATACGATTAAAGGTGCAATCGGGTGAAATGGGAGGAATCTCACCCGATTGGTGGATCGTCCCGGGTGTTCGGCGTGGCTGCGGTGATCTTTACCTCGGGCAGATCCGGTCATGTTCACCCTGGGCCAGTACGCTGGCGATTCACTCGTACGGCCCCACGGTCCGCCCGTTGCCGTACGCTCCCTCAGTCCACCCAAGTCCCGCAGCGCACAGGAGAGGCGGTCCGGCCGATGAGCGAAGCCCCCGACCCCGAGGTCGTGGAGCTGGCGACCAAGATCTTCGATCTGGCCCGGCAGGGGCGGACCGAAGCGCTCGTGGCGTACCTCGACGCGGGCGTTCCGGCCAACCTCACCAACGACCGCGGCGACTCCCTCGTGATGCTCGCCGCCTATCACGGGCACGCCGACGCGGTGCGCGAGCTGCTCGCCCGGGGCGCCGAGGCGAACCGGGTCAACGACCGAGGTCAGACCCCACTCGCCGGAGCGGTCTTCAAGGGTGAGACGGAAGTGGTCGAGGTGCTGGTGGAGGCCGGCGCGGACCCGGCGGCGGGCACTCCGTCGGCCGTCGACACAGCACGGATGTTCGGCAAGGCAGAGGTTCTGGAACTGTTCGGCACCTCCTGACCCATCTGCTCTGAGCAGCTAAAACACACAAAACGGGGGAGGCGGTACAGGGCCGCCGAAATTTCGGTCGCGGCAGGTCGGAGTGCCGAGTCATCATGACGTCGTGATTCACGGACGCGATGGCTGGGCAGGTGTTGCCGCACCGCGCGGGCCGTGATGCGGCCCGCATGGGCCACTGACGAGAGGCAGAGAGAAATGGTCTACAGCAAGCAAGAGACGGCGGGCGCCCCGACGTTGTGTCACGCGGCCAGGTAGTTCGTGTTCTCCGGTTGCGTCGACGCTTGATGTGAGGCTGTTTCCCATGTTCGATCCGGTCATAGCGCCCAGCGGTACGCTGCTCGGCCTGCTTCAGCGGGGCCGCGGCGACGGCACGCTGCACGCGCTCACCGCCCCCCGCGCCGAAGCGCTCGCGGCGCTGAACCACTGTGTGCTCCGCGACCCCCGCCACGACTGGCAGGTGGAGAACCGCTCCCTTTACTACGCCCGTCTCTACCTCGACCTGCACGGCGAGCTGGACGCCATCGAGGCGCACCTCTTCGACGCCGAGGACGTCCTCGACACCGAGGAGTCCCGCACCGGCCTCGCGCTGGCCGTGCTCGGGCACCTCGCCTCCTACGGCAGGCGGGACGCGCTCGAACTGCTGCGCAGGTACGCCGCCACCGGCTCGAACTGGGCCTGGGCCCTGGACGAGCTGGCGCTGCGCGACGACGACGCGGGGCTGCGCGCCCTCGCCGGCCCGGTGCTCGCGCGCTTCACCACGGACGCCGAGGGCGAGGCCGAGCTGGCCGCCGCCGTACGGGACGCGTTCGAGCCACGACCCTGGCGGCTGTGGGCCGAGGATCCCCGCGAACCGATCGCCACGCGCGTGCGTGCCGCGCAGGAGACCGGCTGTTTCGACCGCTGGCAGCGCCAGATGAGACCTGCCGGGCCCCGTCCCGGGTGGAGCGTGCGGGCCGTCTTCGAATGGGCCCAGCAGGGCGTCGAGCGGGGCGCGGCCCTCCATGTGCCGGCCGCCCGCTGTCTGGTCGCCGTCGCCGGGCCCGAGGACCGGCCGGAGATTCTCCAGGCCGCCAAGGACGGCACCGACGGAGCCCGCTGCACCGCCCTGCGCTACCTCGCCGACAGCAACGACCCCGACGCGCTGCACCTGATCGAGGTCGCGGTGGCCGAAGGCACGGCCACCGTCATGGAGGCCGCCGTCGACGCCTTCGAACGGATGCGCAGCATCGCCGCCGTCGAGCGCGCCCGCGGCTGGGCCCGGCGGCCCGATGCCCTCGGCGCCGCCGCCGGCCGGATGCTGGCCTGCCGGGGCGGGACCAAGGACAGCGAACTGGTCCTCGCCGCGCTGCGGGAAGCCGTCCGCGGCGAAGGCCCCGACGCGCCGACCCTGTGGACCCTGGTCGACGGCACCGGACGCCTCGGCATCGTCTGTGCCGCGCCCGTCCTGCGCCACGTCTACCGCGAGACCGCCTCGTCCCACCTGCGCGGCCGCGCCGCCCGCGCGCTGGCCGCCACCGACCCCTCCTTCGCCACCGGCTTCGCCGTCGAATGCCTGTGGGACTGCGAGGAGACCACCCGCGAACTCGCCGCCCGGCATGCCGAGACCGCTGACGCCCGGGTCGTGCAGCAGCTCCGCCGGCTCGCCGCCGACCCTGCCGAGGAGGCGGAGGTGCAGACGGCCGTACGCAGCCGCATCGGACCGGACACCGCCGCCATGTGACATGTCACCGTGGCGGACCACCGCACCGCCACGGGGAACCACGGGAACCGCGGGGATCCCGTACACCTTTCCTGCGCGGACGACCGCCCGCCAGGTGAACAACCGGTGACCGGCAGGCCGGCCGGGCATGGCCGCCGGCTGGCCCGCTCGGGTGTGCGGGGCAACGCTCATGGGACGTTTAACAGCCGGAAAGATCCACTTTGGCGCGGCCACGTCCAGCGCGGCGACAACACCGGTATGCGTGTCGTCATCGTGACCGAATCCTTTCCCCCCGATGTGAACGGCGTGGCCCACTGCGCGTTCCAGACTGCCCGACACCTCGTCGATCGCGGTCACGCCCCCCTCGTCGTCGCTCCGGCCCCCGCCCCCGGCAACAGGCTCGCCGCGGCCGCCGCGCCCTGCCCTGTCGTCCACGTCCCCTCCCTTCCGCTCCCGGGCTATCCCCAGGTCCGCGTGGCTCTCCCCAGCCGCAAGCTCGCCGCCGCACTGATCGAGCACCGACCCGACGTGGTGCACCTGGCCAGCCCCTTCATCCTCGGCGTCCGCGGCATGGCCGCCGCCGCCCGGCTCGGCATCCCGGCCGTCGCCGTGTACCAGACCGACCTGGCCGGATACGCCCGGACGTACGTCGGCGCCGGCGAGGCGGCCGCCTGGCGGCGGATCCGGTCCGTCCACGGCGCGGCCGACCGCACCCTCGCCCCCTCCACCGCCTCGATCAGCGACCTGGAGGCGCACGGCGTCCCCCGGATCCAGCTGTGGCAGCGCGGAGTGGACACCGTCCGCTTCCGTCCCCAGTTCCGCGACCACGCGCTGCGCCGCGAGATCGCCCCGAACGGCGAGGTGATCGTCGGCTACGTCGGCCGTCTCGCCCCCGAGAAGCAGGTGGAACTCCTCGCCGGGGTCTGCGGTCTGGAGGGCGTGAAGGTGGTGATCGTGGGCGACGGCCCCGCTCAGGCCCACCTCACCGAGGCGCTGCCCGGCGCGGTCTTCCTCGGCCGCCGCACCGGCGACGACCTCGCCCGGATCTTCGCCTCGTTCGACGTCTTCGCCCACACCGGCCCCTTCGAGACGTTCTGCCAGACCGTCCAGGAGGCCATGGCCAGCGGTGTCCCGGTCGTCGCGCCCGCCGTCGGCGGCCCCATCGACCTGGTCGACCACGGCCGCACCGGGTTCCTCGTCCCGCCACGCGACGCCGGTGCCGTACGGGAGGCCGTGGCCTCCCTCGTCGCCGATGCCGGGATGCGGGCCGCGTTCGGCCTGGCCGCGCGGACCACGGTCGAGGGCCGCACCTGGGCCGCGGTCGGCGACCAGCTGATCGGCCACTACGAGGACGTGCTCGCGGCACGCCGGCCGGTGGTGGCGGCATGAGCGTCACCTCGTCGGGACCGCTGCGGATCGTCCGGCTGGCCAACTTCGTCGCCCCCGCCTCGGGCGGCCTGCGCACCGCGCTGCGCGAGCTCGGCAAGGGCTTCGTGGCGGCCGGGCACGACTCGGTCCTGATCGTGCCGGGCGAGCGCTACTCGGACCGGTACGAGGAGCAGGGCCGGGTCATCACGCTGCCCGGCCCGCTGCTGCCCGGCACCGGCGGTTACCGTGTCCTCGTCGACAAGAAGCGGGTCCAGAGCCTCCTGGAGCACCTCGCCCCGGACCGCCTGGAGGTCTCCGACCGCACCACCCTGCGCTGGACCGGCCGCTGGGCCCGGCGTGCCCGGGTCCCCGCCGTGATGGTCTCCCACGAGACCGCCGACGGAGTCCTGCGCACCTGGGGCATGTCCGAGAACATGTCCCGGCGCACCGCCGACGCCCTCAACATCCGCACGGCGCACTCGTACGCGCGCGTGGTGTGCACCACCGAGTTCGCCGAGCGCGAGTTCATCCGCATCGGCGCGCGCAACGTCGTACGCGCCCCGCTGGGCGTCGACCTGGTGGGCCGCCACCCCTCGCTGCGCGACCCCGACCTGCGGGCCCGGTACGCGCGCGAGGACGAGACACTGCTCGTCATGTGCTCCCGGCTGTCCGTGGAGAAACGGCCCGGCACCGCCATCGACGCCCTGGAGGCGCTGGTCCGGCGCGGCCGCCGGGTGATCCTGGTCGTCGCCGGGGACGGTCCGCTGCGGGAGCGCCTGGAGCAGCGGGTGCGGGAGCGCAGGCTGCCGGTGACCTTCCTGGGGCATGTCTCCGACCGGGACAGCCTGGGCGCGCTGCAGGCGTCCGCGGACGTCGCACTGGCCCCCGGACCCGCGGAGACCTTCGGGCTCGCCGCCCTGGAGGCCATGGCCTGCGGGACACCCGTGGTCGCCAGCGCCTCCTCCGCGCTGCCCGAGGTGATCGGATCCGCGGGGGCCACCGCGGCCGACCGTGGCGAGGCGTTCGCCGACGCCGTGGAGACGCTCCTCGAGCGGCCCGCCGCCGAACGCCGGGAAACGGCACGCGCGCGTGCGGAGTGCTTCGGGTGGGGGACAGCCGTGGAGGCGTTCCTGGCCGCGCACGACGCGCCGGTGCTGTGCCGGCGTGACGAGGACGGAACGACGGCACCGGCCCGTCGTGTCGTGCCGGAGGGCGTGGCATGAGAACCGTTCGCTTCGTGGCGCTCGGGGACTCGCTGACCGAGGGCGTGGGCGACCCCGCCGGCGACGGGTGGCGCGGCTGGGCCGCGCTGCTGGCCGGCGGGCTCGCCGTGCAGGACGTGGAGTTCACCAACCTCGCGGTCAGCGGCGCGCAGACCCGGGACGTGCTGGAACGCCAAACCCCGGTCGCGCTGGAACTGCGTCCCGACATCGTCGCCGTCGTCATCGGCGTCAACGACACCCTGCGCTGCACCTTCGACATCCACGCGGTGGCCGAACGGCTCGACAAGGTCTACGCGGCCCTGACCGCGCAGGGCGCGACCCTGCTCACGGCGTGCCTGCCCGACCCCGGTTCGATGTGGGGCCTCCCCGGTGCCCTGTCCCGCCCGCTGGCCCGCCGGGGGCGTGCGGTCAACATGGTGGTGCACGCCCTGTCCGAACGGTACGGGGCAGTCCATCTGCACGCGGCGGAGGGCGCCTGGCTCACCGACCGCGCCATGTGGAGCGCGGACCGGCTGCACCCTGGAGAGCGCGGACACCGGCAGCTCGCCGTCCGCTTCCACGCCCTGCTCGCCCCCCTGGGCATGGCGACGGGGACGGCGCCGTCCCCGTCGCCCGAGTTCCCGCCGCCGACGACGAGGGCGAGTCTCCTCTGGCTGGCCACGGCCGGCACCGCCTGGGTGATCAGGCGCTGCCGGGACCTGCTCCCGCAATTGCTGCGGCTGGCCGTCGACGAGATGCGGCACCGCCGCAGGGGCACCAGCGCCCGTCTGGACCTGAGCGCGTCCGCCGCGGTCTCCGCCGCGCTGGCCGCCCTCCAGCCCCCGGAGCGGCCCGCCGACGCCGCGTGAGGAGGCCGCCGCGTCGGCCCAGCGACGGTGTTCGACGGTTCATGCGCAGGCGCAGGCGCAGGCGCAGGCAGCTCGGCGTCGGTGTTCGGCGGGTTCAGCGTCGGCGTACGGCCACGAAGCGGACCGGGATGCCCGGGACGGCCTGGGCCGCCGCCGGGAGGTCGGCGGCGCGGACCACCGCGATCACCGGATAGCCGCCGGTGGTCGGATGGTCGGCCAGGAACACCACCGGACGGCCGTCCGGCGGGACCTGGACGGCGCCGAGGATCATGCCCTCGCTGGGGAGTTCACCGGGACTGGCCCGCTCCAGGGCGGGGCCATCCGTGCGCAGCCCGATGCGATTGCTCGCCGACGACACGCGGTACGCGCGCGAGGTGAACGCCCGGACGGCCGCCGGCGTGAACCAGTCGGCCCGCGGGCCGAGCGTCACCCGCAGCACCAGTTCCGCCGGCGGGGACGGCTGCGGCACGACGTCCGCGCGCGCGTGCGGGCCCACCGGTGTGCCGAGCGGCAGCACCGCGCCGGCCGCCAGCGGAGCGGGACCGAGCCCGGAGAGCAGATCCGTGGCCCGGCTGCCCAGCACCGGCTCCACGGCTATCCCGCCCGAGACGGCCACATAGCTCCGTACGCCGGAGCGGGCCGTTCCCACGTCCAGCAGCTCCCCGGCCGGAACCACGACGGGCGCGCCCCAGGCCGCCGGACGCCCGCCCACGGTGACCGGGCACGGCGCACCGCCGACCGCCACCACGACGGTCGAACGCGGCCGCACGGCACACCCGTTGAGCGTCGTCTCCAGAACGGCCGCGCCCGGTGCGTTGCCGACCAGCCGGTTGACCAGCGCCGCGGCGGGCGCGTCCAGCGCCCCCGAGCGCGGCACCCCCAGATGCGCGTACCCGGGCCGGCCCCGGTCCTGCACGGTGGTCAGCGCACCGGCCCGTACGACGACGAGCGCGCGGTCGGTCATACGTCCCCCACCGGCACGAACCGCACGCGGGTCCCCGGCGCCAGCAGGGCGGCCGGCACGCGCGCGTGGTCCCACAGCACCGCGTCCGTCGTCCCGATCAGCTGCCAGCCGCCCGGCGAGGACCGCGGGTACACACCGGTGTACGGCCCGGCCAGCGCCACCGCGCCCGCGGGTACCGCGGTCCGCGGAGTGGCACGGCGCGGCACGTCGTAGCGGGCCGGGAGCCCGGTGAGGTAGCCGAAGCCGGGCGCGAAGCCGCAGAAGGCGACGGTGAACTCGGTCGCCGCGTGGATCCGGGCCACCTCCCGCTCCGCCACCCGCCAGTGGGCGGCGACCTCGGCGAGATCCGGGCCGTCGTAGCGCACGGGCAGGTCGATCACGGCACGCGCGCGTGGGGGAGTGGGAGGGAGCACGGTGGCGGCCAGCTCGGTGGCCCGGCGAGCCGGGTCGTCGACGCCGTCCAGCAGGACCGTGCGGGCGGCGGGCACGATCTCGCGCACCGTCAGCGCGCCCTCCGCACGACGGCGCAGCAACTCGGCGTGCAGTGCCTGGGCCTCCGCACCGGAGCCGACCTCGACGAGCAGGGCGTCGTCGCCGACCGGGTGGATCGTCATGGGCGTGGCCGACCGGGGGCTCGTGTCCACGTTGGTGCCGGTGCCGGTGCCGGTGCCGGTGCCGGTGCCGGTGCCGGTGCCGGTGCCGGTGCCGCTCATGCTGGTGTTCATGCGAAGGCCGCCACGGTCACGCCCGCCGCCGCGAGCCGCGCACGTACTCTGCGCGCCAGCTCCACGGCGCCCGGGGTGTCGCCGTGCAGACAGAGCGAGCGGGCACGCACGGCGACGCGCGTGCCGGAGTGCGAGGTGACCGCGCCGGAGCTCGCCAGTTCCACCGAGCGCTCCACCACCGCCTCCGGGTCGCTCACCACCGCGCCCTCGCGCCCGCGCGGGACCAGCGTGCCCTCGTCGGTGTACGCGCGGTCCGCGAAGGCCTCCGTGACGGCCCGCAGCCCCGCCTTCTGCGCCAGCCCGAGCAGCCGGGAACCGGGAAGCCCCAGAACGGGCAGCGCGGCGTCCGCGAGGAGCACCCCGTCGACCACCGCGGCGGCCTGCTCCTCGTCGTGCACGACCCGGTTGTAGAGCGCGCCGTGCGGCTTCACGTAGGCCACGCGCGCGCCGGCGGCACGGGCGAAGACCTCGAGGGCGCCGATCTGGTAGGCCACCTCGGCCGCCAGCTCGGCGGGCGGCACGTCCATCGCGCGCCGCCCGAACCCCGCCAGGTCCCGGTAGGACACCTGGGCGCCGATGGTCACCCCGCGCTCGGCCGCCAGCTCGCACACCCGCCGCATGGTGGCCGCGTCCCCCGCGTGGAAGCCGCAGGCCACATTGGCGCTGGTCACGACGGAGAGCAACTGCTCGTCGTCGGTGAGCCGCCAGCGGCCGAAGCCCTCGCCGAGGTCGGCGTTCAGGTCGATCGAGGTCATGGATGCGCTGTCTCTCCTGTCAGGCCACGCGGTACTGCTCGTCGCGGGCGTCGCTGATGAACATCTGGCCCGGCGCGTGCGTGATGGCGAACGGCGGCCGGGAGGCCGTCACCGCCGCCTGCGGAGTCACCCCGCACGCCCAGAACACCGGGATGTCGTCCGGGTCGGCGTCCACCGGGTCGCCGAAGTCCGGCCGGCCCAGGTCGTCGATGCCGAGCGCCGAGGGATCGCCGCAGTGCACGGGGCCGCCGTGCACCGCCGGGAGCAGACTGCTCTCCCGGATCGCGGTCGACAGATGCCGCGGCGGCACCGGGCGCATGGACACCACCATCGGCCCCCGCAGGCGTCCCGCCGGACGGCACTGCCTGCTGGTCACGTACATGGGCACGTTCCGGCCCTGCTCGACATGGCGGATCGGCACCCCGGCCCCGGCCAGCGCCCACTCGAACGTGAAACTGCACCCGAGCAGGAACGACACCAGATCGTCCCGCCAGTGGGCGCGCACGTCGGTCGGCTCGTCCACCAGCTCCCCGTCCCGCCACACCCGGTAGCGCGGCAGGTCGGTACGGAGGTCCGCGCCCTCCGCGAGTTCCGTGCCGGTCGCGCCGGCGTCGGTGACGTCGAGCACCGGGCAGGCCTTCGGATTGCGCTGGCAGAACAGCAGCATGTCGTAAGCCCAGTCGGCGGGCACCGAGATCAGGTTGGCCTGCGTGTGACCGGCCGCGACCCCGGCCGTGGGGCCCGCGAGGCCCTCCCGGAAGCGGGCCCGGGCACTTCTCGGGCTCCACGCGCGCGCGTGCTCGTCGACGAGGGTGACGGGAAGGTCGTGCGCGGCCACGGTGAGCGAGTGATCTTCCGTACGGTTCACGCCAGTTCCTTTCCGCGCGTCTCCGGCAGTCCGAACAGGGCCAGGGCCGCCAGTGCGTAGCCGGCCGCGCCGAAGACCAGCGCGCCGCCCACGCCCCAGCTGCCGGCCAGGAAGCCCACCAGGGTCGGGAAGACCGCGCCCACCGCGCGGCCCGCGTTGTACGTGAAGCCCTGCCCGGTGCCGCGCACCGCCGTCGGGTACAGCTCACTCAGGTACGAACCGAAGCCGCTGAAGATGGCCGACATGCAGAAGCCGAGCGGGAAACCCAGCACCAGGAGCAGCGTGTTGGCGCCGCCGGGGATGTTCGCGTACGCCAGCACGCAGACCGCCGACAGCACCGCGAACAGCCAGATGTTGCGGCGTCGGCCCAGCCGGTCGGTGAGGTAGCCGCCGGTCAGATAGCCGAGGAAGGCTCCCGAGATGAGGAAGGTCAGATAGCCGCCGGTGCCGACGACCGACAGCCCGCGTTCGGTCTTGAGATACGTCGGGATCCAGGTCGCCAGCGTGTAGTAGCCGCCCTGGACACCCGTGGACAGCAGGCCCGCGAAGACCGTGGTGCGCAGCAGCCCGGGCGCCTCGGCCGTGCCCGGCCGGAAGATGGCGACGAACGAGCCGCGCCGCGGGCTCCGTTCGCGTACCGCGACCGCCTGCGGGGCGTCGTGCACCCGGCGGCGCAGCCACACCACGAGGAGCGCGGGCAGCGCGCCGGTCCAGAACATCACCCGCCAGGCCAGGTCGTCGCCGACGAACGAGAAGACCAGCGTGTACACGACCGCGGCGAGAGCCCAGCCGACGGCCCAGGAACTCTGGACCGCGCCCAGTGTGCGGCCCCGGTGGCGGGCGCTCGCGTACTCGGCGACCAGGATCGCACCGACCGCCCACTCGCCGCCGAAACCGAGGCCCTGCAGAGCGCGGAACACGAGCAGCGTCTCGTAATTGGGCGCGAAGCCGCAGGCGACCGTGAAGACCGCGTAGGTCACCACGGTGATCATCAGCGCACGGACCCGGCCGACCCGGTCCGCGAACACGCCCGCCGCGGCGCCGCCCACGGCGGAGACCACCAGGGTGACGGTGGTGAACAGGCCGGTCTGACCGCTGTTCAGACCGAAGTACGCCGCGAGCGCGACCATGCTCAGCGGCAGGGTGAAGTAGTCGTATGAATCCAGGGCATATCCACCGAAAGCACCGGCGAACGCGCGTCGGCCGTGCGGGCCGAGGGCGCGCAACCAGCCGAACGCGCCGTCCTCGGCGGTGGGTTCACCCCTGCCCGGGCGGGCGTCGGGGGTCAGGGCCTGCGGTGGAGGAGTCGTGCTCATGGGCACCTCGCAGTTGAGGGACGGAGGGTGCGGGGACTGAGCAGTGCGGGCCGTGCGAAGGGTCGTACCGGGTGGCGTACCGGGGGAGTGTCCCGCGGTGAGCGTGATGAGCACCGTAGAGGATCGTTCAACGATCCTTCAATACCCACGTTGTTTCGTTCCTGTGTCTGCGGTTGAATTCCGGGCATGGCAGAGCAGCTGACGGGACTGGCCGACGACCGCGCCCTCCTCGGGCGGACCAGCACCGCCGAACGGGTCTCCGACATCCTCAGAAGCCGTATCGCCGAGGGTTATTTCCCGCCAGGCACCCGCCTGTCGGAGGACGGCATCGGCGGCGCGCTCGGCGTCTCCCGGAACACCCTGCGCGAGGCGTTCCGGCTGCTCACCCATGAGCGCCTGCTGGTCCACGAACTCAACCGGGGGGTCTTCGTCCGGGTCCTGACCGTCGAGGACGTCGAGGACATCTACCGCACCCGCGCCCTCGTCGAGTGCGCCGTCGTACGCGGCCTCGGTGAGCCGCCGTACGCCCTGGAGGCCCTGTCCGCGGCGGTCGCCGAGGGGCGGTCGGCGGCCGCCGCGGATGACTGGAAAGCAGTGGGTACGGCCAACATCCACTTCCACCGGGAACTGGTCACCCTGGCCGGCAGCGAACGCACCGACGAACTGATGCGCAGCGTCTTCGCGGAACTCCGTCTCGCCTTCCACGTGGTCGACGACCCCCACGCCCTGCACGAGCCGTACCTGGCGCGCAACCGGGAGATCCTGGAGTCGCTGCGGCGCGGCGACAGGCGCGCCGCCGAGCGCCTGCTGGAGACGTACCTCACAGACTCCTTGGAACGGGTGGTGGAGGTGTACCGACGCCGGGTGGACAGCGCCCCGTAGGGGCAGGCCCACTCCGACATGCGGCTGCCGCCGCGCGGGCGCGACCGGCCCGCCCTCGAACCCTGACGCGCGGGAGCCCCGGCCCCCCGGCGGAGCCACCCGCGTCATTTGGGCCGATGTCAGACCCAGGACCTAGTCTGTGCACCGTGACTTCGCCTGCATCGACGGACAGCGTTCCGCCCCAGCTCAGCGCGGGGCCGCGCCCGGCCCCGGGCCCGGCCGCCGACGAGGGGCTGGCGCGGCGGCTGCGCGCGCTCGCCTGCACGGCACCGCTGCACGACCTCGACGCGCGCAAGGCGAACCTGGCCGGCGAGTACTCGGTGTACGGCATGGCCGAGGTGGCCCTCTCCGCCATCGACCTGGTCACCCTGAACATGGACTTCGACACCGGGGCCGATCACGAGCAGATCGTCGCCCGGCTCATCCCGCGCATCTCCGCCCAGACCCCGCACCGCCCCGTCGCCGAGCACGAGCGCGTGGCCCGCTGGGTCCTGGAGAACCTGATCAACGTCGGCAGCGTCGACCGCGGCTTCCGCGCGGTGTACGGCACCTTCGGGCCGGACGGGTCGTACGTCCGCCGGGACTACGACTTCAAACTCATCGAGGAGGTGCCGGGCCCCGGCGGCACGGTGTACCTCCGCACCACCGACGAGGCGGTCAACGTCCTCGTCGGCGCCCTCGACACGGACGTCACCAGCGCCCAGATCGCCGCCGAGGTCAAGCTGGAGGTGCTGGTCAACCGCGGCCGGCTCGCCGACGCCCAGCTCGCCGCGGAACAGGCCCGCTACCGGACCGTGCAGTACTCGGAGACCCTGCGCCGGGCCCTGGAGGCCACCCGGCGCAATGTCCGCGCGGTGGACTGGCTCAACGCCGTCCCCGACATGATCGCCGAGGCCCTGGACCACGTCGCCGACCGGTACCGGCACGAGAACGCGATCCTCACCAACATCCGCAGGGCCCGCGACGAGACCGAGGAGCCGGAGAACAAACGGCGCGCCGCCGAGCTCGTCGACATCGTCAAGGACTGCATCCGCCGCCACACCCAGCTGCAGTCGCGACTGCTCGAGGCCGGGCCGCTGTTCCGCGCGGAGCAGGACCGGCAGGCGTTCGCGACGCCCATGACGACGTCGGGGACAGACCTGTACGGGCACCTCCTGGCGCCGCTGCTGCCGTTGCCGCTGGAGCAGGCGAGCCGGGTGACGGGGGCGTTCTTCGCGCACGGGACCGGGCTGCGGACGCCGGTGTCGGTGCGGATGGGCGACCTCGTCGACATACTGCTGACGCCGCCGGCGGAGCGGGAGCACCTGGGTGCGGAGATGCCGGAGCCGGACCTCATCGCCACGCCGGACGACAGCCGGTTCAGCGAGGAGCAGCTGGCCGACGCCATGCGGCTGCTCGATCTTCCGGCCGACGCGCCGCGCCGGTTGTCGGGGCTGCTGACCCAGGCGCGACGTGTCGGGGGCGAGGATCTGGCCTACCTGGTCGCCCTGCTGGCCGTGCACGCCGCCAGCCCGCCCGTGGGCACCGCCTACCGGCAGGGTGAGGAGAAGCTGCTGTTCGCGGTGGACGACGGTACGGAGCTGGACGACCCGGGCTTCGGGGGTGCCGACCTGATCGTCGGGACGGCTCTGCTGGATGCGGCGGGGATGGCTGCGGACCGGACCGAGGCGGCGTGATGCCGTGTGCCGGGTGCGGACCGGTGCGGGCTGGGCGCGCCCACCCGGCGGTGGCCGCACATGCCACACAGCCCCGCGCCTCCGAGGGAGTCGCCCACCCACCTGTTCTCAAGACGAGGGAGTTGTCGTTGTGAGCGAGTACGTCGAGGCTGAAGCGGCTGTCGCGTCGGCGAGTGCCGCCGTCACGCCCGCCGATGCCGCCGACGCGGCTCGGCTCGTCGCCTTCGGGCTGCAGCCCAAGTTGCAGCCCGCGCGTGACCAGGAGTACACCGAACTGCTGCGGCGATACCGGGAGGACCCCCCGTTCGCGCGGCTCGCCGATGCCGTGGCCGCGGGGTTGGGGCTGGTGGTCCTTGAGGTCTCGCCCCGCGCGGGGATGGCCGTGACCGCCGCCGAGGACTCGGTGTTCGCCGTTCGCATGGGCGATTACGCGCGTCGTACGGCGGCGGACGGCGGCGACCGGTTCCTGCACGGGCTCGCCCATCTTGCCGTCGCCGCACTGGCGTTCCCGCGCCCCGAGGACCTCGCTGACGACGGCTACGTCGGGCGGATCACGGTCAACGGCGTCGACGCCTTCGTCCGGCAGGCCTGCCGGAGGCTGGAGGAGCGGGCCGAGGAGGCGGGGGAGAACACCGACCCGGCCACCGAGGCGCCCGGTCTGGAGGCCGCCTGGCGGATCTGGGCCAGACGCAGCGCGACCGGGGCCACCAAGGACGCCCGCCGGCTGGCCGGTTCCACCACCGGCATCATCGGCAAGGCGGTCGCCTTCCTCACCGACTCCGGGTTCCTCCAGCGCACCGGCGACGACCAGGGCGGTACGTACCGCACGACGGCCCGCTACCAGCTCCAGGTCCGGGACATGGCCGGCAGCGCCGCCATGGCCGAGCTGCTGGAACTCGGCGTCGTCCCGGTCACCGACGGCACGGCCAGCCTGCTGCCCGCCGCCGACACCGAGGACCTGGACCTGGTCGCCGACGCCGGCCTGCCGTTCCACTCCTGAGCCGCCACCACCCTTTTCCCACGTCTTACGAGAGTCCGCCATGTACGAGCTGTCCCGGGTCCGCCTCTACTCCATCGGGCCCGCCGGTGCGCGCTACGCCGACACGGTGCTGGACCTGCGGGGTGTCGGCGAGCCCGTGCCCGACCCCGCCCCCACCCAGGCGGAGTTCTTCGAGGAGGAGCCGGTCGGCCCGCCGCGCCGGCCCGCGCCGGCCGGCGTGCTCTTCCTGGAGAACGGCGGCGGCAAGTCGGTGCTGCTCAAGCTGATCTTCTCGGTGATGCTGCCGGGGCACCGGAACACCCTCGGCGGGGCCAGCTCGGGTGTGCTGCGGAAGTTCCTGCTCGCCGACGACTGCGGGCATGTCGCGCTGGAGTGGCAGCACACGCTCACCGGCGAGTGCGTGGTCGTCGGCAAGGTGAGCGAGTGGCGGGGCCGGCAGGTCTCCAACGACCCGCGGAAGTTCGCCGAGGCCTGGTACTCGTTCCGGCCGGGCCCGGGGCTGTCGCTGGACAACCTGCCGGTCGCCGAGTCCACCGCCGTACGGCCACCCGTGGAGGGCGCCTCCGGCGCGCAGGGGCGGCGGCGGACCATGAAGGGCTTCCGGGACGCCATCACCGAGGCCGGCAAGGCGTACCCGCATCTGGAGGTGCACTGGGAGGAGATCCACGACCGCTGGATCGAGCACCTCGGCGACCTGGGCCTCGACCCGGAACTCTTCCGCTACCAGCGCGAGATGAACGCCGACGAGGGCGAGGCCGCCGGCCTGTTCGCGGTGAAGAAGGACTCCGACTTCACCGACCTGCTGCTGCGGGCCGTGACCGACACCCGGGACACCGACGGACTCGCCGACCTGGTCGGAGGCTTCGGCAACAAGCTGGGGCGGCGCGCCGAGCTGATCGCCGAACGCGACTTCACCGCCGGGTCGGTGGACCTGCTCGGCCGGATCGTGGAGGCCGCGGAGACTCGGGCACGGGCACGTGAGATCCACACGGGCGCCGAGCGCCGTACCCGGACGCTGGCGCGGCGGTTGTCCGCGCGGGGCGTGCGGGAGCGGATGCGCGCCGCCGACCTCGCCCAGCGGGTCACGGCCGCCGCCTCCGCCGTCACGCACTCCGAGGGCGCCCGCGAGCACAGCGCGCTGATCGCCGCCGAACTCGCCTACCGGCACGCCTCCCTGGCGCTGGCCGCGGGCGAGAAGTCCGCCGCCGCGCAGAAGCGCGAGCTGGCCGACGCGCGGACCCTGCACTCCGCCTGGCAGGCCGCCGAGGCCGTGCTGCGCCACCGTGCCGCCGCCGACCGCGTCAAGCGCGTGGCCGCCGCCATCCAGGTGGCCGAGCGGGACGCGGCCCCCGCCCTCGCCGCCCGCGCCAAAGCCGCCGTCGAGCTCGTACGGGCGCTGCACGCGGCCGCCGAGAGCGCCGAGCACCTCGCCAACGAGGAGGAGGAGCGGTCCGCCGGGCTCCAGGAGGTCAGCGACACCGCGTACCGGGACTCGACCTCGGCCGCCACCGAGGCACAGCGCGCCCGCAGCGAGGCCGGGCACCTGCGCCAGCGGCTCAGCGAGGTCGAACAGGAGACCGCCGAGGCGGTCCGCGCGGGCTGGCTCGACGACAGCGCCCCGGACGCCGACCCGGCCAGGGCCGCCCTCGCGGCGAGCGACGCCGAGAAGACGGCCGTGGCCGCCTGGGACACCGCCCGTGAGGCCTCCCACCGGGCGGGCGAGCACGCGCGGGAGGCGGCCTCCGCGGAGTCCCGCGCCGAACTCACCGCGGCCCGGGCCGCAGACGCGGCGACCGCGGCCGAGCGGACGTACGACGCCGAGAAGCGGCTCGCCGAAGCCCTGGCGGCCGAAGAGCGGCTCGCCGAGCTGCTCGGCCTCACCGGCTCCCGTACGACCGTTCCGCGGCCCCGCCACGAGGGCCGCGACGACGCACTCACCCCAGAGGAACTCGACCGGTTCGCCGACGAGCTGCGGGAGCTGCTCGACGACGCCGTGCAATCCGCGGAACGGCACCTGTTCGAGCTGCGGACCGCCGCCGCCGACGACTCCCGGATCCTCGGCGCCCTGGGCGACGGCGGGCTGCTGCCGCCCGGCCCCGACGTCCTCGCCACCGTGGAGTTCCTCGGCGAGCACGGCATCCCGGCGCTGCCCGGCTGGCGCTACCTCGCCCAGGCCGTCGACCCCGCCGACCACGCGCGCGTGCTCGCCGCCCGCCCCGAACTGGTCGACGGTGTCGTCATCACCGACCCCGACACGCACGCCCGCGCCCGCGAGGCACTCGGTGAGGCGGCCCTGCTGCCGCGCTCCGCCGTGGCCGTCGGCACCGCCGCCGCCCTGCTCGCACCGCCCCCGGCCGCCGGCTTCACCCCGGGCGACGTGTTCCTCGTACCGCCGAACCCGGCCATGCACGACGAGCACGCCGCCGACGAGGAGCGGCAGGCCCTGCGCGCGCGGGCCGCCGAGCGGGACGAGGAGATCCGCGTCCTCGCCGCACGGCTCGGCAAGGACCGCGAGCTGGCCGCCCGGCTCGCCTCCTGGCGTACCGGCTGCCCGGCCGGGCGGCTCGTGGAGCTGGCGCAGGAGGCCCGGGAGGCACGGGCGTTCGCGGAGGAGTCCGAGGCCGAACTGGCCGAGGCGCGGACCGTGCGGGCGGAGGCCGAGGAGGCCGCCGCCGAGGCCGCGCAGGTGCGCGACGAACGCCAGGAGGGGGCCCAGAAGGCCCGGCGCGCCGCCGACGCCCTGGCCGGCCTCGCGTTCCGGCTGCGCGAGCGGGCCGGCTGGCAGGTCCGGCTGCGTGAACTCGCCGACGAGGCCGTCGAGTCGGAGGCCCGTGCCCAGTCCTGTCTGGAGCGCGCCCGCGTCGCCGACGAGGACCGGCGTGCCGCCCAGCGTGCCGCCGACGACGCCCGCCGTACCGCCCGCGCGCTGCGCGCCGAGCGCTCCGAGATCGCCGGCGCCCCCGACGACGTGCCCGAGAGCGACGAGGACGCCCTCAAGTCCTCGCTGCCCGCCCTGCGCGAGGCCTACCGGGCCGCCTCGCAGGTGTACGAGAAGGTCGGCGTCGGCGCCGACCTGCGCGCCGAGCAGGCCCGCTCGGAGAGCGACGAGAGCGCCGCGCTCGCGGGACTGGAGCGGCTCAGCAACAAGGTCCGCACCCGGGCGGAGCAGCTGCTCCAGTCGCCCGACGGCTCCGACGGGCCCTCCCGGCAGGCCGCCGCCGCCCGCGCGGAGGAACTGGTGCAGCTCCTGGAGACCCGCATGTCCACCGCGAGCGAGCAGCTCGGGCGGCTCCGCGGCGAGGCAGAGCGGCACGCCCCCGAGAACGGCGAGGCGCACACCGAACTGCCCGAGGAGCTTCAGCCGCGCGACGCCGAGCACGCACAGGCGCTGCTGCGCACGGCGACGGCCGAACTGGCCGCACGCACGGAGGCGCTGGCCCAGGCCCGGGCGGCGCACGCCGAGCTGCTGGACGCGCACCGCGCCGCCGAGGACGCGGCGGGCGGCTTCGAGGAGACCGCCGCCATGCTCCGCGACCTGCTGCGCGAGCACACCGCCGACGAGGAGCAGGAAGAGCCCGAGCCGTACCCAGGCGGCCTGGCGGAGGCCCGGCACTCCGCCGCCGAGGCCCGCAGGTCACTGCGCGGCTGCGCCGGTGACCTGTCCGCCGCCGAGGCCGCCGTCCGCGAGGCGAGCGATGTCCTGGTGCGGCACGCCAACGCCACGCGGTACGAGGCGGTGCGGACCCCCGCGCGTCAGCAGATCCGGGAACTGCCCGCCTCCGCGCTGCCCGAACACGCCCAGAAGTGGGCGGACGCCTTCGCGCCCCGGCTGCGGGTGCTGACCGACGAACTGGCCCAGCTGGAACGGAACCGGGACTCGATCGTCGACCGGCTGCGGGGACTCGTGGAGTCCGCGCTCGCGACCCTGCGCTCGGCGCAGCGGCTCTCCCGGCTGCCCGAGGGGCTCGGCGAGTGGTCCGGGCAGGAGTTCCTCCGCATCCGCTTCGAGGAGCCCGACCAGGCCACGCTCACCGAGCGCCTCGGCGAGGTCGTCGACGAGGCGACCCGGGCCGCCGTGAAGAAGAACTCCGATCTGCGGCGGGACGGCATGTCCCTGCTGCTGAGGGGAGTCGCGGCCGCGCTTCAGCCGAAGGGTGTCGCCGTCGAGATCCTCAAGCCGGACGCGGTACTGCGCGCCGAGCGGGTGCCGGTGGGGCAGATGGGGGACGTGTTCTCCGGTGGGCAGCTGCTCACCGCGGCCATCGCCCTGTACTGCACGATGGCCGCACTGCGGTCCAACGACCGGGGGCGGGACAAGCACCGGCACGCGGGGACGCTGTTCCTCGACAACCCCATCGGGCGCGCCAACGCGACGTACCTGCTGGAGCTTCAGCGGGCGGTGTCGGACGCCCTGGGCGTGCAACTGCTTTACACGACCGGGTTGTTCGACACGACGGCGCTGGCCGAGTTCCCGCTGGTCATCCGGCTGCGCAACGACGCGGACCTGCGGGCCGGTCTGAAGTACATCAGCGTGGAGGAGCATCTCCGGCCGGGGCTGCCGCAGCAGCCACGGGCGGGAGAGGCCGTGCACAGCGAGATCACCGCCACGCGGATGTTCAAGAAGCCGTCCGTCTGACGGCCCCCGTACCCACCGGAGACGGCGGTGGTCTCACGGGTGCGTCAGCTGTCCGGCCTGCCCGCCCCGCCGCCGTATCCGCTCCTGTTCGCGCTCGGCGGCCCGCGTCTGTCGCCGGGCCGCGCGCCGCTCGCGGCGGAGCGTGCGGGCGGTGCTGCTCGGCTCCGAGACCACGCCGTAGCGCTGGTTCCACACCTGACGTGTCACCAGGACGTCGACCGCGCTCCAGGTGGCCACCACGGTGCTCGCCACGCTGCTGATCACCATCGGGAAAGCCAGCCAGGACTCCGCCATCGTGCAGAAGAACGCCACCATGGCCAGCGTCAGCGTGACAGCGATGATGATCACCGCCCGCACCGCCGCCGTCCGCACCGGATCGGGCATCCGGTACCGCTTGGCAGGCTCCTCGACCCACAACGGCCGGTAGTGCGGCTGCCGTTGCCGTGCCGCCGAGCGGCCCGCCGTACCGTCCTCGGGCGCCAGGCGCCGCTCAGCCGTCCCCATCAAGGTGTCACTCCCCACCGCCGGCAAGCCCTCGCACCGGTGTCCGATGACCCCGGCTCCCCAGTGGCTGCCCGGCTTGCGCTGTTTTACGCCGCCCGGATGCGAGATGCGCCTCCTGTGGCCGAATCCGCACCCATCACCCATCTACAAGGACGAACGAACTCGCCCGATGATTCCCGGCCGGGGAAAAATTCCGGCCAACTGATCCTTCGTGCCGTTCCCGCCCCACTCGCGTGAAGTCGCCGGGATCGCGGCGGGAATCTCCCGCAATGCCCGGACAACTCATCCTGTCGCTCCACCATGTCCCGCCCCCGAGGCGGAAGTTCACCGTCCGGACAGTTCTTCGAGTTATCCCTGTGACGGTAGTAGGCTCACGCCGTTTGTTGACGTACATGTGTACCCCCGCCCGGCGGGGGGCCAGCTGGGGGAGGCCATGCGCTTTCGCGGGAAGTCGATCCGCCGGAAGATCGTGGCGCTGCTCCTCGTGCCGCTGGTGTCGCTGACGGCCGTCTGGGGCTTCGCGGCCGTGCTCACGGGGCGTGAAGTCACCCACATGTTCCAGGTGTCGGCGATCGTCAAGGACCTCGACTACCCGACCGAGGACGCGGTCCGCGCCCTCCAGCAGGAACGCCGGCAGACTCTGGTCTATCTCGCCGACCCGCGGGCCTCCGACGCGCTCACCGCCCTGAACCGCACGCGTGCCGCCACCGACCGTGCCGTGGCCGAACTCCGCAGGAACGCGAAGGAACAGCACGTCCGCGACGGCCTGGACCCCGACGACAGAGACCGTCTCACCGCCGAACTCGACGGCCTCGACGGCATCCAGCCCCTGCGCCGCAGCGTCGAGCAGGGCACCGTGGACCGTGCCGAGGCCCTCGGCCTCTACAACGCGGTCGTCGACCCCTGCTACACGCTGCTCGGTGCCCTCGACGGGATCGACGACGTCGAGATGGACAAGCAGGCCCGCGCCCTCGTCAACATCAACCGCGCGCGGGAACTCGTCTCCCGCGAGGACGCCCTGCTCGGCTCCGCCCTGGTGGTCGGGAAGATCTCCCGCGAGGAGACCCGCGAGATCTCCGCCCTCATCGCCCAGCGCACCCTCCTGTACGGCATCAGCCTCCCGTTGCTGCCGGCCGCCGAACGCGACCGCTTCGACCGCTTCTGGACGAGCGCCACCAGCGCCCCGCTGCTGGCCGCCGAGAAGTCCGTCGTCGGCCGCGGGTCCGGCATGCCGAACGACGTCAGCGCGAAGAGCTGGGACACCACCGCCGGCAATGTGCTCTCCGACCTGCGAACCCTCGACGACCAGGTCAGCGATCGCTTGCAGGACCGCTCCCGGCCCGTCGCCGTCGACGTGATCGTCCAGGCGGCCGTCGTCGGAGTCCTCGGCCTGGTCGTCGTGCTGTTCTCGCTGGTCGTGTCGGTCCGGGTCGGACGCGGCCTCATCCGCGACCTGCGGCTGCTGCGCACGGACGCGCACGACGCGTCCGGAGTCCGGCTGCCCAGCGTGATGCGCCGGCTGTCCGCGGGCGAGAAGGTCGACGTGGAGACCGAGGTCCCGCGCCTGGAGTACGACAAGAACGAGATCGGCGAGGTCGGCCAGGCCCTCAACACCCTGCAGCGCGCCGCCGTGGAGGCCGCCGTCAAACAGGCCGAGCTGCGTGCCGGCGTCTCCGAGGTCTTCGTCAACCTCGCCCGCCGCAGCCAGGTCCTGCTGCACAAGCAGCTCACCCTGCTCGACACCATGGAGCGCAGGACCGAGGACACCGACGAACTCGCCGACCTCTTCCGCCTCGACCACCTCACCACGCGTATGCGCCGGCACGCGGAGGGCCTGGTCATCCTCTCCGGCGCCGCTCCCTCCCGGCAGTGGCGCCGGCCCGTCCAGCTGATGGACGTGGTGCGCGCCGCCGTGGCCGAGGTCGAGGACTACGAGCGGGTCGAGGTCCGCCGCCTGCCGCGCATCGCCGTGACCGGCCCGGCCGTGGCCGACCTCACCCACCTCGTGGCCGAACTCCTGGAGAACGCCACGGTGTTCTCGCCGCCGCACACCGCCGTGCAGGTCCTCGGCGAACGCGTCGCCAACGGCTTCACCCTGGAGATCCACGACCGGGGTCTGGGCATGGCGGCCGAGGCGCTCCTGGAGGCCAACCTGAAGCTCGCCGAGACGCCCGAGTTCGAGCTCTCCGACACCGACCGGCTCGGGCTGTTCGTGATCAGCCGCCTCGCGCAGCGCCAGAACGTCCGCGTCTCGCTCCAGCCGTCCCCGTACGGGGGCACCACCGCCGTCGTCTTCATCCCCGACGTGCTGCTGACCGACGACGTCCCGGACACCAACGGCATCGGCTTCCGCCTCGACCGCGGCCGGGCGGCCA
Organism: Streptomyces shenzhenensis; assembly: GCF_021462265.1. Taxonomy (GTDB): domain Bacteria; phylum Actinomycetota; class Actinomycetes; order Streptomycetales; family Streptomycetaceae; genus Streptomyces; species Streptomyces shenzhenensis. Next base: position 526,428 of record NZ_JAJONF010000001.1, read on the forward strand.
GGCAGACCGGACCCGAGGAGAGCCGCGCCGCCTCGCCGGCCCAGGTGCGGGGAGAGCGGCCCGGGCTGCCGGCCGCGCTGCTGGACGGACCGGTCGAGCTGGAAGCGCCCGTCGACCTGGACGCGCTGGACGAATTCCCGGGCGCCCTCACCGACGAGGACAGCGAGCGCGGCGGGCTGTTCCACCCCCGCCGCTCCCTCGCCCGCGCCGACGAGGCCGGCACCCCCGCCGTGACCGAACTCCATCAGCAGGCCCGGGAGAGCGCCGGCGGCTTCGGGGACGAGCACCCGGGCGGTCCCGTGCCGCTGCCCGCACGGCGTACGCCCAAGCTGGTCAGCTCGCACGGCAAGCCCGTCACCGAGCAGCGCTTGCGCCGCGTCGACCCGGACGAGCGGGACCGGGCGGACCAGGGCGGCCCCGAACCGGGCGGGCTCGCCCCGCTGCCCTCCCGCCGCCGTACCGACCCGTCCTCGCACCGCGCCATCGGCTCGGCCGACCGCGTCGAGCAACGCACGGCGCCCCAGGCCGACGGCCCGGACGATCCTTCCGGACCCTCCGCCCTGCCCCAGCGCACCCGCCGCTCCGCGACCGGCTCCGGCAGCGGCACCGACGACTCCGTCCCGCCCCTCGGCAGCGCACCCCCGGAAGCCGCGTCCGGCACCCGGCCGCTGCCCAGGCGGGTACGGCAGGCCAACCTGGCCCCACAGCTGCGACAGGAATCCACATCACCCGCCGCGCGCGAGCCGGACCCCGCCGAGCGTGACGCCGACGAGGTCCGCAGCCGCATGGCCTCGCTCCAGCGCGGCTGGCAGCGCGGCCGTGCGGAGAACGCCGAGGGCGACGGTTCCCGGAACAGCACAGCACAAGGAACGACAAAGGGAGACGGTCGATGACCGATCCGAAGGCGACCGGCCACACGGCGACGAACAAGGGCGAGCTGAACTGGCTGCTGGACGACCTCGTGGACCGGGTCGCCAGCATCCGCAAGGCCGTCGTGCTCTCCGGCGACGGCCTGCCCATCGGTGTCTCCAAGGACCTCTCCAGAGAGGACAGCGAGCACCTGGCCGCCGTGGCCTCCGGCTTCCACAGCCTCGCCAAGGGCGTGGGCCGCCACTTCGAGGCGGGCAGCGTCCGGCAGACCGTCGTCGAGCTCGACGACGCCTTCCTGTTCGTCACGGCCGCCGGTGACGGCAGCTGCCTCGCCGTCCTCTCCGACGCCGACTCCGACGTCGGCCAGGTCGCGTACGAGATGACGCTCCTGGTCAAGCGGGTCGGCGTACATCTGGGGTCCGCTCCGCGCACCGATCTGCCCTCGGGCGGGTAGTGGGATGACATGAGCGGAGACGGTCAGGGAAGAAGTCACTGGTTCGACGACGAGGCCGGACCGGTCGTCCGTCCGTACGCCATGACACGGGGCCGCACCACCAGTGCGGCCCAGCACCGGCTCGACCTGATCGCGGTGGTCGTCACGGAGCCGCACGTGCAGGACCCGGAGGACGACCGGACGCTGTCCCCGGAGCACGTGGACATCGTGGAGCTCTGCCGTGACGCGCCGCAGTCGGTCGCCGAGCTGGCTTCGGAACTCGACCTGCCCATCGGCGTGGTCCGGGTCCTCATCGGCGACCTCGTCGACGGAGAACTCGTCCACGTCAACCGGCCGGTGCCCCCGGCCGAGCTGGTGGACGAGAGTATTCTGCGCGACGTGATCAACGGCCTCCGGGCGCTGTGACCGGCGCGGAAGCGGAGTAGTGACGTGACAGGCTGGCAGTTCTGGGTCGACCGTGGCGGGACCTTCACCGATGTCGTCGCGCGGCGCCCGGACGGCCGCCTGCTCACTCACAAACTGCTCTCCGACAATCCCGCGCGATACACCGACGCGGCCGTGGCCGCCGTGCACGAGCTCCTCGACGGCTCCGGTGACCCCGTCGACGCCGTCCGGATGGGCACCACGGTCGCCACCAACGCCCTTCTCGAACGGAAGGGCGAGCGCACCCTCCTCGTCATCACGCGCGGCTTCCGCGACGCCCTGCGCATCGCCTACCAGAACCGCCCCCGCATCTTCGCCCGCCGCATCGAACTCCCGGAGCTGCTGTACGAACGGGTGGTGGAGGCCGACGAGCGCGTCGCCGCCGACGGCACCGTGTTGCGCGCACCCGACCTGGAAGCCCTGGCGGGCCCGCTCCGGGAGGCATACGACGACGGGATCCGCGCCGTCGCCGTCGTCTGCATGCACAGCCACCTGTACCCCGCCCACGAGCAGGCGATCGGAGAGCTGGCCGCCCGCACCGGCTTCCCGCAGATCTCGCTGTCGAGTGAGGTCAGCCCCCTGATGAAGCTCGTCCCGCGCGGCGACACCGCCGTCGTCGACGCCTACCTGTCGCCTGTGCTGCGCCGTTACGTCCGCCAAGTCGCCGATGAACTCGAAGGCGTGCGGCTGATGTTCATGCAGTCCAACGGCGGGCTCGCCGAGGCCGGGCAGTTCCGCGGCAAGGACGCCGTGCTCTCCGGGCCGGCCGGCGGGATCGTCGGCATGGCCCGGATGTCGCAGCTCGCCGGCTTCGACCGGGTCATCGGCTTCGACATGGGCGGCACCTCCACCGACGTCTCCCACTTCGCGGGCGGCTACGAACGGGTCTTCACCACGCAGATCGCGGGCGTCCGGCTGCGCGCCCCCATGCTGGACATCCACACCGTCGCGGCGGGCGGCGGTTCGGTCCTGCACTTCGACGGCTCCCGCTACCGAGTCGGCCCGGACTCGGCCGGCGCGGACCCCGGCCCGGCCTGCTACCGGGGCGGCGGGCCGCTGGCCGTCACCGACGCCAACGTCATGCTCGGCCGTGTCCAGGCGGCCCACTTCCCCCACGTGTTCGGGCCGGACGGCGACCAGCCGCTGGACGACGCCCTGGTCCGTGACCGCTTCACCGAGCTCGCCCGGCAGATCCGCGAGCAGACCGGCGACGACCGCACCCCCGAGCAGGTCGCGGAGGGCTACCTGAGCATCGCCGTGGCCAACATCGCCAACGCCGTGAAGCGGATCTCCGTCCAGAAGGGCCACGACGTCACCCGCTACGCCCTCACCACCTTCGGCGGGGCCGGTGGGCAGCACGCCTGCATGGTCGCCGACTCGCTCGGCATCCGCACCGTCCTGGTGCCGCCCATGGCCGGCGTCCTGTCCGCGCTCGGCATCGGGCTCGCCGACACCACCGCCATGCGCGAACAGTCCGTCGAGGCAGCCCTGGAGCCCGCCGCCATGGCCGGCATCCGCAAGACCGCCGACGACCTGGAGGCCGCTGCCCGCGCCGAACTCCTCGCCGAGGACGTACCCGAGGACCGCGTCGAAGTCACCCGCCGCGCCCAGCTCCGCTACGACGGTACCGACACCACCCTCACCGTCGAGCTCACCGAGCCCGACGCGATGAGACACGCCTTCGAAGAACGTCATCGAGCCACGTACTCCTTCACGCTCGACCGCCCGGTCGTCGTGGAAGCCCTCTCCGTGGAAGCCACCGGCATCACCCAACCCCCCGATCTCTCCGCCCTCGCCCCTTACGAGGGCACCCCCGCCGCCTCGCGGACCGTCCGCCTCCACACCGGCGGCACCTGGTGCGACGTACCCCTTCACCGCCGCGAGGACCTGCCCCCCGGCGAATCCGTGACCGGCCCGGCGATCATCACCGAGGCCAGCGCCACGACCGTCGTCGACGACGGCTGGCGGGCCGCGGCGCGCGACGACGGGCATCTGGTCATGGAACGCGCGGCGGTCACGCAGAGTTCCGATCTCGACACTAAAGCCGACCCGGTTCTCCTTGAGGTGTTCAACAACCTCTTCATGTCGATCGCCGAACAGATGGGCGCCCGCCTGGAGTCGACGGCCCAGTCCGTCAACATCAAGGAGCGTCTGGACTTCTCCTGCGCCCTGTTCGACCCGGACGGGAACCTGGTGGCCAACGCCCCGCACATCCCCGTCCACCTGGGCTCCATGGGCACCAGCGTCAAAGAGGTCATCCAGCGCCGCGGCACCTCGATGCGCCCCGGGGACACCTACGCGGTCAACGACCCGTACCACGGCGGCACCCACCTCCCCGACGTCACCGTGATCACGCCGGTCTTCGCCACGCAGGGTGACCGGATCCTCTTCTATGTCGCCTCCCGCGGCCACCACGCCGAGATCGGCGGCATCGCCCCGGGCTCGATGCCCGCGAACAGCCACACCATCGACGAGGAGGGCGTCCTCTTCGACAACTGGCTGCTCAGCGAGAACGGCCGGTTCCGGGAGGCCGAGACGTACCGGCTGCTCGCCGAGGCCCGCCATCCCTCCCGGAACATTCCCACCAACCTCGCCGACCTGCGGGCCCAGATCGCCGCCAACCACAAGGGCGTCGACGAAGTGGGCCGGATGATCGAGGAGTTCGGCCTGGACGTCGTCCAGGCCTACATGCGGCACGTCCAGGACAACGCCGAGGAAGCGGTCCGCCGGGTCGTCGACGCCCTCGACGACGGCGCGTACGCCTACGAGACCGACTCCGGCGCCGTCATCCGGGTACGCGTGCGCGTGGACCGTGACAAGCGGCGCGCCACCATCGACTTCACCGGCACCTCCGCCCAGCTCAGCACCAACTTCAACGCCCCCTTCGCCGTCGTCAACGCGGCCGTGCTCTACGTCTTCCGCACCCTCGTCGCCGACGACATCCCGCTCAACGACGGCTGCCTGCGCCCCCTCGACATCGTTGTGCCGCCCGGTTCCATGCTCGCCCCCGAACCGCCGGCCGCCGTCGTCGCGGGCAACGTCGAGACCTCCCAGGCCATCACCGGTGCCCTCTACGCGGCACTCGGCGTCCAGGCCGAGGGCTCCGGGACCATGAACAACGTCACCTTCGGCAACGAACGTCACCAGTACTACGAGACCGTCGCCTCCGGATCCGGTGCCGGCGACGGCTTCCACGGCGCGAGTGTCGTACAGACCCACATGACCAACTCCCGGCTCACCGACCCGGAAGTCCTGGAGTGGCGGCTGCCCGTCCGTCTGGACGAGTTCGCCGTACGGCAGGGCAGCGGCGGCGCGGGCCGCTGGCACGGCGGGGACGGCGCGGTCCGCCGCGTCCGGTTCCTCGAACCCATGACCGTCTCCACCCTCTCCCAGCACCGCCGCGTGCCGCCGTACGGCATGGCCGGCGGCGAGCCCGGCGCGCTCGGTGCCAACCGGGTGGAGCGGGCCGACGGCTCGGTCACCGAACTCGGCGGCAGCGATGCCGCGGACGTCGGCCCCGACGACGTACTCGTCGTCGAGACGCCGGGTGGCGGCGGCTACGGACGCCCGCCATCCGGCACCCGATCCCCCCAACGACCCCATCAAGCAGGAGAAGAAAACGATGATCTTCGGGCGATCTGAGCGCGGCAAGCCCCCGGTCGAGCCCGTCACGCTCAAGATCCTCGTGGCCGGCGGTTTCGGCGTGGGCAAGACGACCCTGGTCGGCGCGGTCAGCGAGATCAGGCCGTTGCGCACCGAGGAACTGCTCACCGAGGCCGGGCGCCCCGTCGACGACACCTCCGGCGTCGAGGGCAAGCACACCACCACCGTCGCCATGGACTTCGGCCGCATCACCCTGCGCGAGAACCTGGTCCTGTACCTGTTCGGCACCCCCGGCCAGGAGCGGTTCTGGTTCATGTGGGACGAACTGGCCGAGGGCGCGCTGGGCGCGGTCGTGCTCGCCGACACGCGCCGGCTGGAGGACTGCTTCGCCGCCGTCGACTACTTCGAGCGGCGTTCCATACCCTTCCTCGTGGGCGTCAACTGCTTCGAGGACGCGGCCCGTTACCCGGTGGAGGCCGTCCGCAAGGCCCTCGACCTCGACCCGGACGTACCGGTCGTGCTCTGCGACGCCCGGGACCGCGAGTCGGTCAAGGCGGTGCTCATCGGCGTCGTCCAGCACGCGATGACGTACACGGCGGGCCACCGGCAGGCCGTCACCACCTGAAACGGCGGCGGCACAGCCCGTACCCCCACCGACCGGGGTACGGGCCGTGGTACCGGGTGGTCACTCGCCGTCCTCCAGCCAGCCGAAGCTCTTCTCCACCGCCTTGCGCCAGTTCGCGTACTCCCGTTCGCGCTCCGGCGCCGCCATGGCCGGCGTCCACTCCACGTCCTTGCGCCAGTGGGACTTGAGCTCGTCCAGGTCGTTCCACACGCCGGTGGCCAGACCGGCCGCGTAGGCGGCGCCCAGACAGGTCGTCTCGGACACCCGGGGGCGGATCACCGGTACCCCGAGGACGTCGGCCTGGTGCTGCATCAGGAGGTTGTTCCCGGTCATGCCGCCGTCCACCTTCAGGGCGGTGATCCGCACGCCGGAGTCCTGGTACATGGCGTCCACGACCTCCCGCGTCTGCCAGCTCGTCGCCTCGAGCACCGCCCGCGCGAGGTGCGCCTTGGTGACGTACCGGGTGAGCCCGGTGACGACCCCGCGCGCGTCCGCACGCCAGTAGGGCGCGAACAGGCCGGAGAAGGCGGGCACGATGTAGGCACCGCCGTTGTCGTCGACGCTCGCCGCCAGTGTCTCGATCTCGCCGGCGGTCCGGATGATGCCGAGCTGGTCGCGGAACCACTGGACGAGCGCGCCCGTGACGGCGATCGAACCCTCCAGGCAGTACACCGGCGCCTCGTCGCCGATCTTGTAGCCCATCGTCGTCAGCAGTCCGCTCTTGGACGGCACCGGCCGGTTGCCGGTGTTGAGCAGCAGGAAGCTGCCCGTCCCGTAGGTGTTCTTCGCCGTGCCGACGTCGTAGCAGGCCTGCCCGAAGACCGCGGCCTGCTGGTCGCCCAGCGCGGACGCCACCGGCACCCCGGCGAACCGGCCGACGGCGGTGCCGTACACCTCGGCGGACGACCTGATCTCGGGCAGGACCGCCTCGGGGATGTTCATCGCCGCGAGGATGGCCGGGTCCCACTGGAGGGTCCCCAGGTTCATCAGCATGGTGCGCCCGGCGTTGGTGACGTCGGTGACGTGCCGGCCGCCGTCGGTGCCCCCGGTGAGGTTCCAGATCAGCCAGGAGTCGATGGTCCCGAAGGCGATCTCACCGCGCTCGGCCCGGTCCCGCAGCCCGGGGACGTTGTCCAGCAGCCAGGCCGCCTTGGGGCCGGAGAAGTAACTGGCCAGGGGTAGTCCGGTCTGCTCACGGAAGCGGTCCTGGCCGTCGCTGCCGCCGAGTTCGTGGCACAGGGCCGCGGTGCGGGTGTCCTGCCAGACGATCGCGTTGTGCACCGGCTTGCCGGTGACGCGGTCCCACAGGACGGTCGTCTCGCGCTGGTTGGTGATGCCCAGCGCGCTCAACTGGTCGGGAAGCAGACCCGCGTTGGCGAGCGCACCGGTCACCACGGCCTGCACCTTGGACCAGATCTCGGTGGCGTCGTGCTCCACCCAGCCCGGCTTGGGGAAGATCTGGCGGTGCTCGCGCTGGTCGACGGCGACGATCGCGCCGCCGCGGTCGAAGATGATGCAGCGGCTCGACGTGGTGCCCTGGTCGATCGCGGCGACGTACTTCTCGGCGGTGTCCGTCATGGCTACCCCTTGGTCGCTGGGTCGGAAGGCTGCATGGATGGGAGGGCCGCGCCGAGTCAGAAGGCCACGTTGTAGATGACGCCCGCGAGCGCCCCGCCGATCAGGGGGCCGACGACCGGGATCCAGGCGTAACCCCAGTCCGAGGTGCCCTTGTTGGGGATCGGCAGGAAGGCGTGCACGATGCGGGGGCCGAGATCGCGCGTCGGGTTGATGGCGTAGCCGGTGGGGCCGCCGAGCGACAGCCCGATGCCGACGACGAGCAGCGAGACGATCAGCACGGTGGTGCCGGACTCGCCGAGCCCCTTGGTCAGTCCGAACGCGAGGATCGGCAGGACGAGCGCGATCGTCGCGATGATCTCGGTGATGAGGTTGGCGACCGGATTCCGGATCTCCGGGATGGTGGCGAAGATTCCGAGCGTCGGCGTCGGCTCCTCTCCCGACTCCTCGTCGCGCACATTGGCCTGGAACTGGGCCAGGTAGACCAGGTACGTCAGCGCGGCCCCGAGCATCGCGCCGGTGAACTGCCCGAGCAGGTAGACCCAGACCTTGCCCCACACGCCGGTGTCGACGGCGATGCCGATGGTGACGGCGGGGTTCAGCTGACCGCCGGAGAGCGGGGCGGCGGTGTAGGCGCCGGCGAGGACGCCGAATCCCCAGCCGAACGCGATCACCACCCATCCCGCGGCCCTGGCCTTGGAGTGTCTGAGGGTGACCGCGGCGCAGACACCGGCACCGAACAGGATCAGGATGGCCGTACCGATGACTTCGCCGACGAAGATGTCTCCGTTGCTCATGGCGGCTCCTAGGGCGCTGGCCGGGGGATCGGCCCCGGCGCATTGAGCAGGAACGGTTCCCTTGGCGACGTCAGCCGAAGGCAGGGAAGGTCCCGCGCCCCGCCCGGCGTCTGTGACGAGCGTGCCGTGGCAGCCGAATCGCCCATGGGGGAACGGGCCTGGAGACAGGAGCGGCCCATGGCGCAGTGTCTGAATACGCCGAGAATGTACGGCGATGCCGACCGACACCGGAAGTTTTCACCGGCACTCAGGGGGCGTCAAGGTCGCGCGCGTGCCCGGTGGCCGCCTCCTGCAACGCCCGCCCCGCCGAACGGATCAGCTCGTCGCCCGCGGCGAAGCCGGCACCGTCGTTCACCTGCTGGAAGTGGTCGATGCCCAGCCGGCTCAGCGCGCAGACGCGGCCGTCCGCGATCCACCGGTCCACCTCCCTGGTGATGGCGTCCGAACCGGGCAGGCGCGTCGCCGGGTTGAACCGGGCCGCCTCCTCGGCCCGGTCTCCGCGAGTGCCCGTACGAGTTCTACGGGTTCGGCGAGGCGCACACGGCCTCCAGCAGGGGCCGCTGTGGCACGCTGTCACACGCGTCCCGTCAGCGCACCGCTATCACCGACGAGCCGTGGCCGAACAGCCCCTGGTTGGCCGTGATGCCCACGCGCGCGTGCGCCACCTGCCGGTCTCCCGCCGCGTCCCGCAACTGCCACGTCAGCTCGCAGACCTGGGCGATCGCCTGAGCCGGCACCGCCTCACCGAAGGACGCGAGCCCACCGCTGGCGTTGACCGGTATCCGGCCGCCCAGGGCCGTGGCGCCCTCGCGCAGCAGCTTCGCCGCCTCGCCCGCACCGCACAGCCCCAGATCCTCGTACCACTGCAACTCCAGCGCGGTGGACAGGTCGTACACCTCTGCGAGCGACAGCTCCTCGGGGCCGATGCCCGCCTCCTCGTAGGCGGCGCGTGCGATCGACGCCCGGAAGGGCTCCGGTGCCGGTGCCACCGCCGCCGCGGAGTCCGTGGCGATGTCCGGCAGGTCCAGCACCGTGCTCGGATAGCGGGGCGTGACCGTGGACACCGCGCGGATCCGCACCGGTCGATGCGCCCCGTGCCGACGCGCGAATTCCAGGCTGGACAGCACCAGCGCGGCCCCGCCGTCGGAGGTGGCGCAGATGTCCAGCAGCCGCAGCGGATCGGCGACCACCTGGGAGGCGGCCACCTCCTCGGCGGTGACCCGCTTGCGGTAGCGGGCGTACGGATTGAGCGCCCCCAGAGCCGCGTTCTTCACCTTGACCAGGGCGAAGTCCTCGGGGGTGTCCCCGAACACCGCCATCCGGCGACGCGCGTACAGCCCGAAGTACGTCGGATTCGTCGCCCCCAGCAGCCGGAAGCGCAGCCAGTCGGGATCCTCGGGCCGGTCTCCTCCGGCGGGCCGGAAGAAGCCCTTGGGCGCCGCGTCCGCGCCCACCACGAGCACCACGTCCGCGAGGCCCGCCAGGATCTGGGCCCGCGCCGCGGCCACCGCCTGGGCCCCGGACGCGCACGCCGCGTACACGCTCGCGACCCGCGCGCCCTGCCAGCCCAGTGCCTTGGCGAAGGTCGCGCCCGCCACATAGCCGGGATATCCGCCACGCACCGTGTCCGCGCCCACGATCGAGCCGATGTCCCGCCATGCGAGTCCGGCGTCCGCGAGCGCCGCGCGGGCCGCCGCCGTCCCGTACTCGACGAAGCCGCGCCCCCACTTGCCCCAGGGGTGCATGCCCACGCCGAGCACCGCCACGTCCGCCGTCATGCCGTCACCTCCACCGGCCGCCAGTGCCAGGTCGTCCAGGTCGTTTCCGTGTCCTCTCCCAGAACTCCGGGGACCACCTCGACCGCCATGCCCACGGCCAGATCCGCGGCGGTGATCCCGGGAACCGCCTGCCCCAGCACCACGATCCGCTCGGACTCCAGCTCCACAGCGATCAACGCGTACGGCTCCCACGGAAGTTCCGGGTCGCTCACATAGGGTGACGGAGGACGGTATCTGCTGTCGGTGTACGACCAGATCCGTCCGCGCCGGGAGAGCGGGACCTCCTGCAGTTCGCCGCCGGCGCACCCGGGGTTGCGGCAGTGGACGTCCTCGCGCGGGAAGAAGACCGAGGCGCAGGCCGCACAGCGGGTCCCCAGCAGCCGGAATCCGTCCCCCTCGCCCGTGAACCAGCCGGCGACCACCGGCGTGCGTGTACGCGACAAAGCTCCTCCAGGACAACCGATCTGACGGAACGTCAGAAGTGTGTCACGGGCCGCCGGAATTGGGCAGGCCGCGCCCGCGGACCGCACCGCCCGGCTCCCGGTTCTCCCCGTGTCAGGTCGCCAGATGTCGGTTCACTTCCGGAATGAGGCCTTCCCCTGCCCGTAAGACGTCGCTCTCCTGATCGGATAAAGTCCGCGCGTGTCCGAAAATCCGCACCCAATTGCCAACTCTGCTCCGGGCTCGCACTGTTCGAGCTGTGGAGCTGCCTACGGAGAGGGACTCTCCGGCTGGCCCCGCACCTGCCCGGCCTGCGGCCACGTCGCCTACCGCAACCCGCTGCCGGTGGCGATCGCCCTCCAGCCCGTCTACGACACGAAGGGCACCGCCCTGGTCGTCATCACCCGCGCCGTGGCCCCCGCGAGCGGCGGCGTCGCGCTGCCCGGCGGCTACGTCGACGACCGCGAGGACTGGCGGCACGCCGTCGTCCGTGAGCTCAAGGAGGAGACCGGCATCGACGCGGCCGCCCGCGACGTGCGGCTCGTCGACGCCATCAGCTCACCCGACGGGCACCTGCTGCTGTTCGGGCTCCTCCCGGAACGCTCTGCCGAAGGCCTCCCGCCGTCGGGCGCGACCGACGAGACGGACGGCTGGCACCTGCTGCGCCGCCCCGAGGAGCTCGCCTTTCCGTTGCACAGCGTGGCCGTACGCGCGTGGTTCGAGGGCCGCTACTGAGCTTTCCGGCTCATCCCAGCCCTCTGACCCGGACGGGACGGGACGGCTCGCTCACGCCGTTCTCGTCCTCGCGTCGGACGACCACCCGCCGGCCCTGCCAGCGGGCGACGTAACGCTCGACCTCCGGCTCGTCCCAGCCGTCGCCCGTGTCAAGCAGGACCAGCCCGCCTCCCGTCCGCCCCCGGACGGGCGCCCACACCTCCAGCCGCGTACCGCCGTCCTCGTCCCGCACGGGCAGGACGGCACCCGCGCGTGCCAGCACCGGGATCCGCGAGAGCGGGGCATCGACGAGCACCTGCCCCGGCCCCTCGTACACCTGCTCGGTCACCGTGTCGTACCAGCGCCCACGGGGCAGCTGCACCGCACGCCGGTCGGCACCCGGATCCAGCACCGGAGCCACCAGCAGGGCGTCGCCCAGCAGGAACGCGTCCTCGCAGTCGCGCAGCGCCCGGTCCTCCGGCGCAGCCCACCACACCGGCCGCACATACGGCGCCCCCGTCCGCCGCGCCAGCTGCGCCAGTGTCATGAAGTACGGCAGCAGACGCCGTCGCTCCAGAAGCGCCACGCGCGCGTGCTCCAGCACCTCGGCCCCGAACTCCCACGGCTCCCGGCGCCCCGCCCGCATGCTCGCGTGGGTACGGAACAGCGGCAGGTACGCGCCCAGCTGGAACCAGCGCAGAAACAGCTCCGGTGACGGACTCCCGTCGAAACCGCCCACGTCCGGCCCCGAGTACGGCACCCCGCACAACCCGAGCCCCAGCACCAGCGACAGTGACGCGCGCAGCCCGGGCCAGCCGGTGGCGACGTCACCGGACCACGCGCCCCCATAGCGCTGCATGCCGGCCCAGCCCGAGCGGGAGAACAGGAAAGGCCGCTCCTTGGGCTCGAGCTCGCGCAGCCCCTCGTAGGCCGCCCGCGCCATGCAGAGCGCGTAGACGTTGTGCGCCTCCCGGTGATCACCGCCCCGCCCCTCCAGGGCGTGCCGGGCCGACCGCGGCAACGTCGACTCACCGAAGGCGCTGAAGGACGTGGGCTCGTTCATGTCGTGCCAGAAGCCGGCGAAGCCCAGCGTGAGCCGCTCCTCGTACAGCCCGCCCCACCACGAGCGCACGCGCGCGTCGGTGAAGTCGGGGAAAACCGTCTCCCCGGGCCACCCCACCCCCTCCACCGTCCGGCCCGACGCGTCACGGACGAAGGCGTCGAGTGCCGTCCCGCTGTCGTGAACCGCGTTGCCCCGCTCGGCCTTCACCGCCGGATCGACGATCGACACCAGCCGGATTCCGTCCCGCCGCAGCTCCTCCGCCAGCGTCGGCAGCTTCGGGAAGCGCTCCTGATCGACGGTGAACACCTGGTGGGCGTCATAGTGGTCGATGTCCAGATGCACGGCGTCCAGCGGCAGGCCGCGCTCCTGGTAACCCTCGACGATCCGCCGCACCTCCTGCTCGCCGCCGAAACCCCAGCGCGCGTGGTGATGGCCCAGCGCCCACGCCGGCGGCAGCGCGGGGGCACCCGTCAGCGAGGCCCATGTGTGCAGCACGCGCGCGGGGGTGCCCACCATCACCCAGCAGCGCAGCGGACCGCCCTCCATCCGCAGCTCACAGCGCCCGGCCCGGTCGTGTCCGGAACCGGCGCCCTCCTCACCCTCCAGAAGCGTCACGGTCCCGTCCCAGGAACTGTCGTGGAACACCAGATGCGCCGCCGCGTCCGCCACCACCAGCTGGACCGGCATGGTGATGTACAGCGGATCGTCACCGGGCCCGAAGGCACGGCCGGGATCGGTGTTCCACAACCGGTACGTACCGTCCCGCAGCCGCGGCCCCGAGGCACGCCCGCCCAGCCCGAAGAACCGCGCGTCCGCGGCCACCTGCGACCGCTGCACCCAGCGCGCCGGACCCCCGCCCACCGGCTCCCACCAGCGCGGCGGCAGATCCGTACGCAGCATCACGCCACCGGGCGTGCACACCTCCACCGCCCCGTGCCGCGAGACGCTGACCGTCACCCGCTCCGCCACGACGCGCCAGCCGCCGTTCGTGTCCGGTTCCAGGACCGCCCGCGGATCCGGCTCCGGGCAGCGCCCCCCGAGGGCGTACGAGGGCTCGGGACCGGCCCCGTCCCAGCCCCAGAAGACAGCCCCGTTCACGGCGACCGTTATCCGCAGCTCGGACCGGCTGAACCGGATCACACCGCCGCCCGGCCCCGGCTCCGCGTCCTGCACCGGCCCCGGCACCCGGGCCCGCTCCGCGCCCCGGGCGGGCAGCCCGGCGGCATCGATCCGCCTCCTGCGCCACGCCGCCCTTACGGTACGCAACCCCTGAGCCGCTTTGCCCGAACCGACCACTCTTACCGAACGCACCAGGTCACGACCGTCCATGCTGCTCACCCTGCCACTCAGCGCTCCACACGCGCGTGCCGTTCAACTGCCGTTCACCTGTGCCAGGACCACACCTTCACGACACGGACTATGTGGAGCACACCCTGGTGCAGAAGTCGATCACATGGCATCGTCCCTGTCAGCCGCGTCACGCGCACACCCCAGCCCGTGCGCGTCCCGCACACCAGCGCAGAAGTCCGGGAGCCGCCCCATGCCGACCGCCGTCCCCCAGCCGCTCTGGCGGCCCGATCCACAGCGGATCGCCCAGGCACGCATCACCAGCTTCCAGTCCTGGGCGGCGGAACACCACGGAGCCCCCGCCGACGGCGGGTACCCGGCCCTGCACCGCTGGTCCGTCGATCACCTCGACACCTTCTGGAAGGCCGTCACGGAGTTCTTCGACGTGCGGTTCTCGACGCCCTACGCGCGCGTGCTCGGTGACCGGGCCATGCCCGGCGCCGAGTGGTTCCCGGGCGCGAGGCTGAACTACGCCGAGCACGCCCTGCGTGCCGCGGCCACCCGCGCGGACGAACCCGCCCTCCTGTACGTCGACGAGACCCACGAACCCAGCCCGGTCACCTGGGCCGAGCTGCGCCGTCAGGTGGGCTCCCTGGCCGCCGAACTCCGCGGCCTCGGCGTCCGCCCCGGCGACCGCGTCAGCGGCTACCTCCCGAACATCCCGCAGGCCGTGGTCGCCCTCCTCGCCACCGCGGCCGTGGGCGCCGTCTGGACCTCGTGCGCCCCCGACTTCGGGGCCCGCAGCGTCCTGGACCGCTTCCAGCAGGTGGAACCCGTCGTCCTGTTCACCGTGGACGGCTACCGCTACGGCGGCAGGCAACACGACCGCCGCGAGATCGTCGCCGAACTCCGCCGTGAACTGCCCACCCTGCGCGCCGTCGTCCACATCCCGCTGCTGGACACCCCCGCTCCCGAAGGTGCCCTGGAGTGGGCGGCCCTGACCTCCGCCGAAGCCGAGCCGGAATTCGAACAGGTTCCGTTCGACCACCCTCTGTGGGTGCTCTACTCCTCCGGCACCACCGGCCTGCCCAAGGCCATCGTCCAGTCCCAGGGCGGCATCCTGGTCGAGCACCTCAAACAGCTCGGCCTGCACTGCGACCTGGGGCCAGCGGACCGTTTCTTCTGGTACACCTCGACCGGCTGGATGATGTGGAACTTCCTCGTCTCCGGCCTCCTCACGGGTACCACGATCGTCCTGTACGACGGCAGCCCCGGCTATCCCGACACCGGCGCCCAGTGGCGTGTCGCCGAGCGCACCGGAGCCACCCTCTACGGCACCTCCGCCGCATACGTGATGGCCTGCCGCAAGGCCGGCGTGCACCCCTCCCGCGACTACGACCTCTCCCGGGTGAAATGCGTCGCCACCACCGGCTCCCCGCTGCCCCCCGACGGCTTCCGCTGGCTGCACGACGAGTTCGCAGCGAGCGGGGCCGACCTCTGGATCGCCTCCGTCAGCGGCGGCACCGACGTGTGCTCCTGCTTCGCGGGCGCCGTACCCACCCTCCCCGTGTACACCGGCGAACTGCAGGCACCCGGGCTCGGCACCGACCTCCAGGCCTGGGACCCGGCCGGCAACCCCGTCATCGACGAAGTGGGCGAACTGGTCGTCGCCAACCCCATGCCGTCCATGCCGATCAGCTTCTGGAACGACCCCGACGGCAGCCGCTACCACGAGAGCTACTTCGACACCTACCCCGGCGTGTGGCGCCACGGCGACTGGATCACCGTCACTGCACGCGGCTCGGTGATCATCCACGGCCGTTCCGACTCCACGCTCAACCGCCAGGGCGTGCGGATGGGCTCGGCGGACATCTACGAGGTCGTCGAGCGCCTCCCCGAGATCAGGGAGTCCCTCGTCATCGGTATCGAGCAGCCCGACGGCGGCTACTGGATGCCCCTCTTCGTCCACCTGGCACCGGGCGCGGTCCTCGACGAGGCCCTGCTGAACCGCATCAAGCAGGCCATCCGCGAACAGCTCTCGCCCCGGCACGTCCCCGACGAGATCATCGAGGTTCCCGGCGTCCCGCACACCCTCACCGGAAAACGCATCGAGGTCCCCGTCAAGCGCCTTCTCCAGGGCACGCCCCTGGAGAAGGCCGTCAATCCCGGCTCCATCGACAACCTCGACCTGCTGAGCTACTTCGAGGACCTGGCCCGCAAGCGCGCCTGACCTCCCCGAGGGCCGCGCTCACCCGCCGTAGGTGGCCTCGGACTCGCCCAGGACGGCGGCGAAGTCCGAGGCCAGCCGCGCCGCGTCGGCCGGCTCCAGCCCGGCGGTCGTGATCCGCACCCCCGGCCCGGCCGACAACCGGAAACGCGCCCCCGCCGCCACCCACCAGCCGTACGACCGCAGACCATTGACCACGGCCGACTCGTCCCGCACGGGCACCCACAGGTTCATCCCGCTCGCCCCGTGCGAGGCGATCCCGTTCCGGGCCAGTTCCCCGGCCAGCGTCTCGCGGCGCAGAACGTAGGCCGCACGCGCGCGTGCCATCAACGCGCGCGTGTCCACGTCCGTCATCAGGCCGTACACCGTCTCCTGCAACAGGTGGCTGACCCAGCCCGAGGTCAGGAGCAGCAGCCCGTCGTGCCGGGCCAGCGTGACCGGATCGCATGCGGCCGCCGCCCATCTCAGGTCGGTGCCCAGGAACTTGCTCACCGAGCGCACATGCACCCAGCGCGCGAGTCCCGTGACGGCCAGCGAACGCAGCGGGGTGTCGGTCACCCAGGAGGCGTGATCGTCCTCGACCACCAGGACGTCGGGTTCCTCCCGCAGCAGCCCGGCGAGGTCGTCCCTGCGGGCCGCCGAGAAGCAGCCGCCGTACGGGTTCTGCGCCCTGGGACTGCACACCACGGCACGTACACCCGCGCGCAGCGCCGTGCGCAGGGCGTCCGGACGCATCCCCTCGTCGTCCACCGCGACCGGCACGGTCCGCAGCCCCAACGCCGGGACGAGGTCGAGCAGGTGGTGGTACCCGGGATCTTCCACGGCCACGGCGTCACCGGGGCGCAACTCCACGGACAGCAGCCGGCCGATCAGATCCAGCGCGCCGTGCGCGAACGTCACGTGCTCCACCGGCACGCCGTCCGGGCCCAGCCAGCCGCGTACGGCCTCCTCCAGCCGCGCGAGCCGCGGCGCCGAACGGTGCGACCGGACACCGGCGGAGAGCCGCGAGGGCGGCACCAGGCCGGGCAGCAGCGCGGGATCGGGATGCCCGCCGGCCAGATCCCGGAGCCCTTCGGGCACCCTGGGCGGCCGCCGGGACGCCACCGCCGGAACCGGCGCCACCACGGTGCCGCCCCGCCCGCGCGTGACGACGATCCCGCGCCGCCGCAGCTCCTTGTACGCCGTGGCGACCGTCCCCGGACTCACCCCCAGCTCGTCCGCGAGCCGCCGCACCGGCGGCAGCGCCGCCTCCGGCGCCAACGCGCCCTCCGTGACGCCCCGTTCCACGGACGCGGCAATCCCCTTGGCCGTCGTACCGGTGATCCCATATTGTATTACCACGTTGGCAAGTATGTATCAATACATAATTGACGGCAAGGGGGAGCAGTGAAGACCAAGCCAGGAGCGACCACACGGCTCGGACGTGTACCCGGAGGCCGCGACGGACGCGGAATGCTCGCCGTCGCCCTGGTCGACCGCGTCGGCAGCGGTCTGTGGGCCTCGGTCTCGGTCCTGTACTTCACCTACGTCTCCGGCCTCTCCCTCGCCGAGGTCGGCACCCTCGCCGCCGTATCGGGCGCCATCGGCATCGCCGGAGCCCCACTGGGCGGCCGTATCGCCGACCGACTGCCCCTCACCCGCCTGCTGATCGCACTCCAACTCCTGCGCGCCCTCGCCTCCTTCGCCCTGCTCACCACCGACGACTACACCCTGCTGCTCGCCGTCTCCGCCGTCGGCGCTCTCGGCGACCGCGCGGCCAACGTCCTCACCAAGCTCTACGCCACCCGCGTCGCCGGACCCGACCGCGTCCGCTACCAGGCCCTCAACCGCACCATCGCCAACGCGGGCTGGGCCCTCGGCGGCCTCGCCGCGGCCGCGGCCCTGGCCCTGGGCACCACCACGGCCTACCGCTGGCTCCTGGCGGGCGACGGTCTCTCCTTCGTCGCGGCCGCACTCCTCACCCTGCGCTGCGGCGAACCCCCGTCGCCCTCCCGGGTCGTGGCCGACCGGAAGAGCGAGCCGAAGACCGCGAGACCGGCCGGCCCCTGGCGCGACCGCGGCTACCTGGCGTACGTCGCCACCGACACCGTCCTCTTCCTCGACGACGCGGTCTTCAAGGTCGGCCTGCCGCTCTGGATCGCCCACAGCGACCACATACCGCACGGCCTGGCACCGCTGCTGCTCGTCCTCAACAACGTGATGGTGGTGGCACTCCAAGTCCCCCTGGCCCGCTTCGGCACCACCAGCCAAGCCGCCCGCCGGCTCCTCGTCCCGCTCTCCGCCGCGTTCGCCCTCGGCGGCATCACCATGGCACTCTCCGCCGCCGGCGGAACCCTCACGGCCGGCCTCCTGCTCACCGCCGCGGCCGCCGCCTTCACCGTCGCCGAGATGCTCCACGCCACCGTCTCCTGGGAGCTCTCGGTCGCCCTCGCACCCGGCACCGCCCAGGGCGCCTACCTCGGGGTCCACGGGCTCGCCCAGTCCGCCCAGCGCAGCATCGGCCCACTCGCCGTCACCGCCGCCATCGCCACCGGACCGCTCGGCTGGGCAGCGTTCGGCACCTTCATCGCCCTGACCTGCGTAATTCAGCACCGCCAGGTCCGCGACAGGCTTCCGCGCAGAGCATTGTCAGTGGCGCCGGTTACTGTGAGTGAGCATTGACCGAGCGCACACAGGGGGAACCATGGCGCACACCGACCACCGGACCATGCGACGCGTCCTGCGCCGCGAAATCGCGGGCACCATCGGCCTGCTGACCGACGAACACGACTTCCGCGCCATGCGGCGCTACCGCACCTTCACCTTCGACGACCACCTCACCTACCTCGGTCAGATCGAAGCCCTCCTCAGGACCCGCGCCGCCGAGGGCACCCACACCACACTCGCCCTGTTCGACCCCGAGGAATACGCCGAGTTCTGCACATCCACCGGGCTCGACCCGGACAACCCGGCCAGCCGCACCCGCTTCACCGCCCGCCTCGCGGCCACCGGCGCCACCGTCCCCTACGACGGCCGCCCCCTCGCCGACCTCGTCCCCGCCCTCGTCGACGAGGCGGTACGCCAGGCCACCTGGGAGTACGCCAGCACCCTCCTCGCCCGCCTCGGCCCCTGCCCCACCTGCGGCGAGGACATCGGACGCGCCGCCTTCACCCGTGCCTCCCACCTCCTGACCCGCATCCTGGACACCGCCCCGGAGGGCAACCGGCACCTCGTGTGCAGCGTCTCCGGACCACCCGAAACCCTCGTCACCGTCCTGCACGCCGACCAGAACGGCGAGGGCACCACCCACCTCGACGAGGCCGAAGCCCTCGAATTCACCAGCGTCCTCGCCCTCGGCCTCGCCACCAACAGCCCCGGCGGACTCGTCATGCGCACCAGTGCCCCCGCCACCCCCGACCGCGTCTACGGCTGGCGACTGCGCGGCAACAACCTCGTCCCCCTCACCGCCGGCGAGGTCTTCGACGCGTACTGCACCGACATCGAATCGGGAGACCTCATCTCACCGGAATCGGACGTCGACTACTGCGCACCGCCCGACCTCGGCGACCAGGAGGCGGCACCGGGTCACCACCACTGAAACCACCAGGGGCGCCCCACCCGCGGGTGGAGCGCCCCTGGAAAGACAGCCGATCACGGCAGCGGCCGGCTATTCGCCGGACAGCACCGCCTGCGCCGCCACGCGGGCCTCCTCCGCACTGTCCGTGGCACGCGCGGCCGCCGCCGCCCGCTCGCACTGGGCCAGCGTGTACTTGGCCAGCATCGCCCGGACATAAGGTATCGACGCCGCACCCATGGACAGGGAGGTGACACCCAGACCCGTCAGCACACAGGCCAGCAGCGGATCCGACGCGGCCTCACCACACACGCCACAGCTCTTGCCCTCGGCCTGCGCCGCCTCCGCCGACAGCGCGACCAGGTCCAGCAGCGCGGGCTGCCACGGATCCTGCAGCCGGGACACCGCACCCACCTGACGGTCCGCTGCGAACGTGTACTGCGCCAGGTCGTTCGTCCCCAGCGACAGGAACTCGACCTCCTGGAGGATCGAGCGCGCCCGCAACGCGGCCGACGGGATCTCCACCATCGCGCCGAACTTGGCCCGCAGCCCCGCCTCCCGGCAGGCGTCCGCGAACGCCTTCGCATCGGTGCGGTCCGCCACCATCGGAGCCATGACCTCAAGGTGGACGGGCAGCCCTTCGACCGCCTTCGCCAACGCCGTCAGCTGGGTGCGCAGCACCTCGGGGTGGTCGAGCAGCGTCCGCAGACCGCGCACGCCAAGCGCGGGGTTCGGCTCGTCAGCCGGCGTCAGGAATTCCAGCGGTTTGTCCGCACCCGCGTCCAGCACCCGCACGACGACCCGGCCCTCCGGGAACGCCTCCAGCACCTGACGGTAGGCCTCGACCTGCTTCTCCTCGGAAGGAGCACGCTTGCTGTCGTCCAGGAACAGGAACTCGGTGCGGAACAGACCGATGCCCTCGGCACCGGCCTCCACCGCGGCCGGCACATCCGCGGGGCCGCCCACGTTGGCCAGCAACGGCACCTTGTGCCCGTCCGCGGTCGCACCCGGGCCGCTCGAGGCAGCAAGCGCCGCCTTCCGCTGGGCGGACGCCGCCTGCAGCGCCGCCTTCCTCTCCGCACTCGGGTTCACGAAGATGTCACCGGTGCTGCCGTCGACGGCGACCACGGTGCCCTCGGCGAGCTCCCCGGCACCCGGCAGCGCCACCACGGCCGGCACACCGAGCGCTCGCGCCAGGATCGCGCTGTGGCTCGTCGGCCCGCCCTCCTCGGTCACGAAACCGAGCACCAGAGCCGGGTCGAGCAGCGCCGTGTCCGCCGGCGCCAGATCCCGCGCGACCAACACGTACGGCTCGTCACTGTCCGGGACACCCGGCATGGGAACGCCCAGCAGCCTGGCGACGATACGATTCCGCACATCGTCCAGGTCGGCCACCCGGCCGGCGAGGTACTCGCCCGCTCCGGCCAGCAGCTCGCGGTACGCGGCGAACGCGTCGTACACGGCACGTTCGGCGGTGCTGCCGACGGCGATCCGCCGGTCCACGTCGGACATCAGCTCGGGGTCCTGCGCCATCATGGCCTGCGCCTCAAGCACCGCCTGGGCCTCGCCGCCCGCCAGGTTGCCGCGCGCCGTCAGGTCGGCGGCCACGGCGTCCACGGCCTGCCTGGCCCGCCCCTGCTCCCGCTCCGCCTCTTCGGCGGGGATCTGCTTGGCAGGCGGCTCCAGCACCGCTGTTCCCATGTGCCGAACCTCGCCGATCGCCACACCGTGGCTCACGCCGACGCCTCGCAGCGTTGTCTCCATCTCACCCGTCTCCGATAGTGCGGCGGGTCCCGCCGCCGCGGTGGTTGTCATGGTCGCCGCCTGCTCCGTCGTACAACGGCACGGCGGCGGGGTCGTCGGTCCGGGACGAATCAGTTCCAGACGAAGAGGGTGTCGCCGGCCTTCACGTCACCGTCTTCACGGATGCCGGAGAGCAGGTCGGCCGTGGCCTCCAGGGCCACGACAGGGCACACCGGCGACTTGCCGGCGGCCTCGACCCCGGCCGGGTTCCAGCGCACCATGGGCTGCCCGCGGCTCACGGTGTCGCCCTTGTTGACGAGCAACTCGAAACCCTGCCCATTGAGCTGCACCGTGTCGATACCGAGGTGAGTGAGTACGCCGTGGCCGCTGTCGTCGACCACGACGAACGCGTGCGGGTGCAGAGAGACGACGACTCCGTCCACTGGTGCCACCACCGTGCAAGGCTCACGCACAGGGTCGATGGCGGTACCCGGGCCGACCATGGCCCCGGCGAAGACCGGGTCCGGCACTGCGGCCAGTCCGATGGCACGTCCTGCGAGCGGGGACGTCACGGTGGTCATGGGAAGCCTCCCGGAGGTGGGGCTGCGTACGGGCCGTCACTGCCTTCCCGGACGGCGCTGAGCAGCAGGGTATGTCAAACGAAGTAGCGGTTCCGCATGGAAGCTACCAGCTAGTGGTCTAGACCACCACTCTATTGGATTTGCAAGGCCTCCGAGGCTCCGTGTACAGTCGTACCCCTGCTTGAGGTGAGGCGGTGCGCAAGGCGTCGCCACCGGGCAGCACCCAAACTTGTCAGATCCCAACTCGGGATCGCCTTCCGCGTGTCTGCGGGGCGGTGGTCAGAGGGACGGAAAAACGCTGATAGAGTTTGGAACAC
>NZ_JAJONF010000010.1 GCF_021462265.1 Streptomyces shenzhenensis
GAACGGCTGCGCCGACCACGTCAGGATCGCGTCAAGATTCGCCGGTACGCCGTTAGAGCCCCGTCAGCGACGCTCACCGGGCCCCGCACCGGCGCCTAGCGTCAACGGCATGCGACGGAGCGGACCGGCGGGTTCGGCCGGCGACCGCCACTGGCGTGGCAGCGCCCGGCTCGCGGTGTGCTGCGCCCTGATGTTCGACGCCATGAGCGTCACGGTCGACTGGGACGCCGGCAGCCTGTCGCCCCTCCGCGCACTGCTCTGGGTCACACTGTCTGCCACCGTATGCGCTGTCCTGCTGCCGCCGAGGGTGACGGCGGGCCCCGGCTGGCTCGCGGTACGCACCCCCTGGCGCAGGCGAGTGATCCACACGGGTGCGCTGACAGCCGTACGGCAGTACGACGGCGTCTCCTCCCATCTGGTCCTGCGGGACGTCCACGGCCACCGCCTGGAACTCGATCCCCGGACCTTCACGCGCAACCCCCTGCTCTGGCACGAACTCGACACGGGCGTCCACCACTCCCTGGAACGCGGAACGCTGCGCCAGGGAGCGGACATCATCCAGCGAATCGGTCATCGCATCGACGACGAGACGGTCCAGGCGGTGCTGCGAGCCTCGGGGCTCTCCTGACCCGCACCGAACGCCCACGCCCGCCCCGCCCATCAAAGCTCACCCTTGATGCGCCTGAGATGACAGAAATAAGCGTCATCTCGGTGATAGATGCTGGACAGTTCGTGTGCCGCAAGACGCCGAGCTGGTCTTCGCCGACCACGTCGGCCGCTTCTACGCCCGCCATTACGGTTTCCCGCCCATGGCTGCGTGCTTCCGGAAAACTGCCCCGCTCCGACTCATAGCGCCATAGGCCAGGGAGAGTCCCATGACGACCGAGCCCGACCAGTCCAACCACTCCTACCAGTCCGATGTGGCCGCTCTGTGCGAGCGCATCGACCGGGGCGACCCGGACGCCGCCGACGAGTTGATCGAACTGGCCGCGGTCCACGGCGACATGGGCGAACTGCGGCACCTCGCGGACACCGGCAACCCCACCGCGACCGACCAGCTCATCGAACTCGCCACCGAGCTGGGCGACCTCGCCGGGTTGCGCCGCCTCTCCGCCGAGGGCAACGGCACGGCTACCGACCAGTTGATCGAACTCGCGACGGAACAGGGGAACGCGGACGAGCTCCGGCGCCTCGCCGAGCAAGGAAACATCACCGCGGCCGAGCAGCTCGCTGACCTCACACGGCGTCTACCGAGATGCACGGGCCCCCGATGCCGCTCTCCCGGCACGACTCCGCCCGGGCCATCGACCCGAATCCGCAGGTCAGGCACCCTTCCCGGCCGGCTCCAGAATCGCCACGCACTCCACATGATGCGTCATCGGGAAGGTGCGCAATTGGCACCTTGTTAAGAAACATGCAGGTCAGGGGCGGTTTCGAGGCTGAATCGAAACCGTTCACAGAGCCTCGTGCGTCATACGTGCGTCACCGCGACAGCCGTACGCCAGACGCGCGCAAAGATCATGACCGAAGCCCTGAGCACAGCGTACGCAGCGGCAGGCCGTGCCGCCGAGGACCTTGGGAGGTGGCAGGGACTGCGGTGTCCGTGGGGTGCCCCTCAGCTCCCCACACTTCCGGCGGAGATCCATGCTGAGCCCGTCCGGCCAAGGCCGGTCCAGGTTAGGCGCTTGCACCGCAGCGCGTCAGGCCCGCTCGGAATGTGCTGCACCGCCGGGGAGATCCAGCCAGGCACGTGATCGTGCCGACGTCAGAGTCAGCGCTGATCACCCAGGCCGGGGTCTGTGGGGGAAGGACACTCCTCACCGTACGCGGCGGCGCCGAGTTGCTCGGGGGGCTGGCCGTTCTGTTGAGCAAGGTGAGGGAGCCCGCCGACTGAATACCTGAAACCTTCCGCTGCGACAGCACCGGCTAATGGCGGTCCCTCCCCACCGGCCACACCCGGTACTGCCGCTTGCCGTAGACCAGCGGCAGCCGGTCCGGGAACGGGGTGACCCGCAGAACGCTGCCGAAGACCACGAGGTGGTCCCCGCTGCGGTGCTCGTCACTCACCCGGCAGTCCGCGATGGCGTGTGCGTCGTGGAGGAGATGGGGGCCGGCCGTGTAGGGATCGCCGGCGTCGTACTCCCAGCGCACGCGGTCGAAACGATCGGGCGCGCCCGACGCGAACAGTTCGGCGACCGGCTGGGCGCCGCCATGCAGCAGGTTCACCACGAACCGGCCGGTGTCCAGGACCGACCGCAGAGTGGGGCTGCCGCTGCGGAGGCAGACCAGCAGGACAGGCGGGTTCAGCGTGACACTGCACACCGAGGAGACGGTCATCCCGCGGGGCGTGCCGTCGGGGTCGGTCGTGGTGAGGACGGCGACCCCGGTGGGGAAGCCGCTCATCATGGCGCGCTGGCTCTCGGCCACGGACGCCGGAGCCGTCGGCCGTGCGGATTCGTTGAGTCGGGCGAGTTCGGTCACGGGGTGAAGCTCCCTGGGGCGACGGACGCTGCACCGCGGCGGCCGGAGCGGCCACCGCGGCGCCTGCGGGGTCAACGGCGCATGTGCGTGAAGTACTCGTACTGCGTCGGAAGCTGGCCGATGAGAGCGGCGGCATGGTCGTGCACCGACTGGAACTCCTTCAGCGCCGCGCTGTTGTCGGCGAGCGCGAGTGCCGGCGACGGCCTGAGGTCGATGCCGCCCATCCCGAGCAGGATGCACATGTAGGAGTACGGCGGCAGCCCGTGGTAGTAGGGGAAGACCGACTCGGTGTCCGGCAGCTGGTACTTCCAGTGCTCGATCCGCTCGGCCAGACCGTCGGGCAGCTCCCGGGTCTTGGTGTCCTTCCAGTACTGCGTGTCGTTGCGCCCGGCGGCGGCGTAGTGCAGGGCGAGGAACTCGCGTACGCCGTCCATCACATGGGCGACGGAGTTGTTGTAGCTGTCGCGCTGCACCGGGTTCCAGTCGGGCCCGGGGAAGTTCTTGACCAGCTGCTCGGCCGCGTGATGGATGAAGAAGATGCCGGTCGACTCCAACGGCTCAACGAAGCCGCTGGTCAGGCCGATACCCACGCAGTTGTTCACCCAGGAGCGGTTGCTGCGGCCGATGCGCATCTTGATGTGGTTGGCCTCGGCGTCGGCCGCGCTCGGCCCCACGAACTCGCGCAGGGTGCGCTCGGCCTCGTCGGCGGACAGGTAGTCGCTCGCGTACACGTACCCGGTGCCGATACGGCCGTACAGCGGGATGGTCCAGATCCATCCCGCGTCCTGCGCGGTGGCGGTCGTGCAGGGCCGGATGCCCCGCGCCTCCATGTCCTGCGGCACCTGGAGGGCAACCGCGCTGTCGTTGGGCAGGGTGTTCTGGAAGGAGATGAAGGGCTCCTCCAGGGCCTTGTTGAGCAGCAGCCCGCGGAAACCGGTGCAGTCGATGAACAGGTCGCCGGTCAGCTCGCCGTGCTCGGCGGTGACCACGCTGCTGATCCAGCCGCGCTCGTCGAGCTTGACGTCCTGGACATCGTCGACGATGTGCTTCGCACCGCGGTCCACCGTGTACTGGGTGAGGAACTTCGCCAGCAGCGCGGCCTCGAAGTGGTAGGCGTAGGGGAACTGGGTCTTGCCCTGGTGCTCCGACATCGTCAGGCCCTGGGGCTCTTCGCCGTTCTCGTCGTACGGCTGCGACAGCATGGCGCCGCCGAGGTGACGCGGGCTGCGCTCGGCGTCACAGATGTTGGCCATCACGAAGCAGTCCACGTCGAACCGGTCGGTGCGGCCGTTCTTGAGCCACCAGTCCGACAGCGGGAAGCCGTCGACGGACCGCATCTGCTCGAACGGGTGGTAGAAGTGATGACCCGGCTTGCGCCAGTTCTCGAAGCGCACCGCGAGCTTGTACGTGGCGTTGCACGCCGGCATCCAGTCCGATTCCTTGAGCCCGAGAAACTCGAAGAAATGCCGGATGTCGCTGAACGTGGCTTCGCCGACACCGATGGTGCCGACCTTTCCGGATTCGACGAGGGTCAGGTCGATGCGGTCCCCGAAGGCTGCCTTGAGGTACGACGCGGTTATCCAGCCGGCAGTACCACCACCCACGATCACTACTCTATTCAGCATCGAAAAACTCCAATTCTGTGACGAGATGGTTTCCGATGGGCTTCAACGCCATAAGAGCGAGCGTAGGTTTGACAAGGCTTCGTCCACCACGTTGTTAAGTGGTGGACGAAATACGCAGGTGGTTCAGGTGAGGCGGACGGGGTTCAGCTCATTCGCGGCTGCCGATGGCCGAGGAGAGCCGGGTGCGCAGCGCCAGCCGGGCGGTCAGCAGCGTCGTACCGACCGTCAGGACGAGTGCGGAGGCCAGGACCGCCAGCAGAATCGACGGCGGACCGGCGGGCATCGCCCGGGCGAGCACGGCCTGGCTCAGCGGTACCAGGGTCGCGACGGCGACCAGCATGCCCAGCCCGAGACCGGCCAGCGCGGTCAGCAGCGCCTCCACCGTCATCATCCGCATCACCTGGCCCTGGGTGGCGCCGACAAGACGCTGGAGGGTGAACTCCCGACGCCGCTCGCCGGTCGCCATCACTAGCGAGTTCACCAGGGCGATGACCGCGTACCCGACGACCATGGCGACCAGGAGGTACGCCACCCAGGCCTGGGTGTCGTTCTGCTCGGCCGAGGCGGTGACCAGGTCGCCACGGTCGGCCGCGCGCAGCCCGGGCAAGGGCGCCCCGGAGCCGGTGAGTTCGGTGGCGAGCCGCGCGGCGCCGGAGCCGGAGTCCGCCGCGACCAGGATCTGCGGCACCGTGCCGTCGGTGGTGTGCGCGGCCACAGTGGCAGCGGGCATCAGGGCCGCACCGTATCCGCGCTGGTCCCCGACCGTCGCCACCAGGCGGGGCTCGACCTCGGTGCCGTCGCCCAGGCGCATGGGGATCCGCTCACCGATGCGGTGTCCTCCGGCGGAGGACTCGGGCAGGGCCACGGTGTCCCCGGTCAGATCGGTGAGGCTGCCGCTCACCGCACGGATCGCCGTGGTGCGCTCGATGCCCGTCGCGGATACCCCGGTAATCTGCACGGGGGTGCCCTTCGGTTTGCGGCCCTTGCCGTCGTACGCCGCCATCTCGGCCTTGGACGGCTCCAGGAAGCCGGAGCTCGGCACGTAGGCGGAGGCCGCCGCCACGCCGGGCTTCTTGTCGATGTCGGCGGCCAGGGACGCGGGCATCCCGCCGGTCGCCGAGGTGAGCACCACGTCGGCGCGGAGGTTGTCCTCGAACGCCTGCTGGGCGCCCTGGTTCTGGGTCGTCTGCAGGTAGATCAGGGCGGTGGCCATGCCGGTGGCGAGCATGACCGGCATGACCGCTCCGGCCAGCCGGGTCGCCCGGGCCTTGGCGTTGAGGATGGCCAGTTGCCCGGCGAGGCCGGTGACCGCGCGCAGTGGCCAGCGCAGCAGGGCCGTCATCACTCTGGTCAGGGTGGGGCCGAGTAGACCGAATCCGGCGGCCCACAGCATCGCGGCCGGCGTGGCCGTGCTGCCCGCCGTGGCACCGTCGACGTTCATCGTGACCAACGCGAGAGTGGTGCCGCCCGCCAGACAGAGCACGGCGAAGACCGCGCGGATCCAGTTGAGCCGGCGACGCTGGAGAGAGGCCTCGGCCAGTGCCTCGGTCGGGCGGGTGCGGGCGGCGGCGCGCGCCGCGATCCAGGCGGCCCCCAGAGCGGTCAGCAGCGCCGCCCCGGCGCCCGCCACCATCGGGATCCAGCCGCTGCGGTAGATCAGCACGTCGGGCACCACGTCCGCGTCCACGAACCGGCCCAGCAGCCAGCGCCCGAGGCGCGGCCCGGGCACGCAGGCCAGCGCGGTGGCGAAGACGGCGACGGTGAACGTCTCGGCCAGCACCATGCGCCGGACCTGGCCGGGCGTCGAGCCGATCGCGCGCAGCAGAGCCATCTGCCGCTGCCGCTGCTGCAAGGACAGACCGAGTGTGCTGGCCACCACGAACACCGTGACCATCGCGGCCAGCCCGCCGAACACCGCCGACATGGACACCAGGTTCTTGCCGTGGATCACCACGTCGGGAAACTCGGCACGGCCCCGTTCGTCGCCGGTCAGCACGGAGACCGGGTCGCCCGCGAAGGCGTCGGCGAGCGCGGCCCGCACTCGGTCCCGGTCCGTGCCCGGGCGGGTGAGGACACCGATGGAGTCGACCTTGCCCTGCTGCGGAGCGAGACGCGCCGCGTCGGTGTCCGCGAGGAACAGGGTCCCGGCGGCGCCGGGGCCGCTCACCAGCCCGGTCACCCGGTATGCGGTCAGGGTGCCGTGCAGGCCGAGCGTGACCCGGTCGCCCGTCTTGGCACCCGCCCGGGCGGCGAGCCGCGAGTCGAGCGCGACCTGGCCCGCGGCGCTCGGGGCGCTGCCCTGGACCAGGCGGTACGGTCCGAGCCGGGCGGAGTCCCAGCCGTGACCTGTGGCGGTGACGCCGCCCTTGCCGCCGGCCGGAACGACCACGGCCGGGATGGAGATGTCCGGCACGGCCGCCTGGACACCGGATACCGCCTCGGCCTTGGACACGGCAGCGGTGTCGAGCCGGACCCGCTCTCGGAAGACCTTGTTGGAACCGGGGTAGCCCTGGTCCCCGGTGAGGACGATCGGTGCGGCCTGGAGCCGCTGCGGCGCGGCCAGTTCGCGTACTCCGGTCTCCAGCAGCCCGCCGCAGGCGATCACGATGGCGGCGCCGAAGAACAGCGCGATGAACGAGGCGACGAAGCCCCCCTTGTAGAACTTCAGGGAGCGCAGCGCGAGGCCGATCACTGGGCCGCTCCGTACTGCCTGTCGTGCGCCGTCTGCTCCTCGGCCCAGGCTCCGAGATGGGTCATGCGCTCGGCGACCACGTCGGCGGTCGGACGCTCCAGTGCGTCGACGATCCTGCCGTCGGCGAGAAAGAGGGTGCGGTCCGCGTGCGCGGCGGCCACGGGGTCGTGCGTGACCATCACGATGGTCTGCCCGGACCACTGGACGGCCTCGCGCAGCAGTCCGAGGACCTCGCGAGCGGTTCGGGTGTCCAGGGCTCCGGTCGGCTCGTCGCCGAAGACCACGGCGGGCCGGGTGACGAGCGCGCGGGCGATGGCCACCCGCTGCTGCTGGCCGCCGGAGAGTTCGCCGGGGCGGTGCTTCTGACGTGCAGCGAGGCCGACGCGTTCGATGACCTCGTCGACCTCGGTGGCCTTGGGGCGGCGTCCTGCCAGACGTAAGGGCAGGGTGACGTTGTCCCGTACGTTCAGTGCGGGCATCAGGTTGAACGCCTGGAAGACGAAACCGACGCGCTCGCGTCGCAGCTTGGTCAACTCCCGTTCCTTGAGCCGGGACAGGTCCACGCCGTCGAGCCTGACCTCACCGGACGTCGGCCGGTCCAGGCCCGCGGCGCAGTGGAGAAAGGTGCTCTTGCCGGATCCGGACGGGCCCATCACCGCGGTGAAGGTCCCCCTCCGCAGACTGATGGTGACTCCGTCGAGAGCGGTCACCTTGTTCCTGCCGCCGCCGTAGACCTTGTGCACGGAGTCCAGGTGGATGACCGGGTCAGATGGTCCGGCCGGTGTTCGGTTCATGGGATTCCCCGTTTTCTGTCGGTGCTGTGGGTGTGCCGGTGCGAAGGCCACCCGGCACGGCGGAGAGCGGACCAGGGCGGTCGAGCACGCCCTTGGCCTCTGCGAGGGGGTCGCCGGGCGGGCGGAGCACCGCTTGGGCCGCGGTCAGGTGGAGCCGGGCAGTGGCCAGGAGAAGCCGGGCGGCGAAGGGAAGCAGGACGAGCGCGACGAGCGCGAGCGCCAGTGCCCCGGGCAGGGTGTGGACCCACGCGAGCATGCCGTCCTCGCCCGTGAGCCTGCCGGAGACGTCCGTCGCCCGGTACCACAGGGGCAGCGTGAGGCAGCCGAGGGACAGCAGCCAGATGACCAGCGCGAAGAGGTCCAGGACCAGCAGAGGGGGGAAGAGGAGGATGAGGTAGGCGCAGTCGCGGACGATCGCGGGATCGGCGCAGCGGGTTCTGATGTGGGCGGGCAAGCCAGGCTCGGTGACCTCGCTGTACCGGTACGGGATCGGCCGGTCGACAAGTGCGGCGCGGCCCCGCTCGACTTGCGCGCAGCCCCTGATCACCCACGCCAGGCCGACGAGCAGCGGTACGGTCACCGTGAACTGGCTCAGTACCACGCCGCCGAGGAAGGCGGCCGTCGCCACGGCGAACAGGGCGCCCCCGACCAGGGGATAGCTGGCGAGGTAGCCGGCGGCGAGCCAGGGGGCGGCGGACAACGGGAGTCTGACCAGGGAGGCCGGTGGGCGCAGGCGCCCGGGTGCCGGCCTGGTCACTCGATCCTCCGCAGCATGTCGTCGATCGAGCTCACCTTGGCCTTCAGCTCGGCCAGTTCGGTCTGCAGTGCCTCCTGCCGGGCGACTGCCTCCTCGGCGAGCTTGCGGTACGAGGCCATGGCCACGGCGTCAGCGCGGTGGCGCTGCAGTCTGAAGTTCGAGACCACCGCCGCCGTGATACCTCCGACGACGATCAAGACGATGGCGATGGCGACAACAGCGCCGGTCATGTCAGGGTCCCCCTCATAACGTTCTAACCTTCCTCATCGGCAGGCCCATCCGCTGCAGGCGACTGCAGCTCGTCCGCGCGCAGGGTTTCCAGAATCGTCTGCAGGTTGATGTGCAGATCGAACGGCACCAGCTCGTAGTACTTCAGGGCCTTGCCGTCGTCCGAGAGTTCAAGATGGCCGACGACCAGGCCGGCCTTCTCCAGACGCTCCAGATGCATGTACAGCAGGGGGCGGGACATGCCCAGCTGCCGGGCCAGTTCGCTGACGTACATACGCCCGTCGGCAAGGCCTGCGATGGCCCGCAGCCGCTGGACATGCCCGACGGCGGACAGGAAGGCCAGAAGCTCCTCGCTGGTCAACGCCCCACCTCCCGCCGCCCCGGACTGCATGTGTAAGCCAAATCTTACACATGCCAGAAACGCAGTCAATCAAGGGTCGGGGACACCACGCACGCCAGCACAAGTCCGTCCCGTACCAGCCACCGTCCCGCGAACTCCCGCGGTGCGGGGACGGGTTGCGAGGGGGCCGGGGACAGGACGTGCGCGTGCAGAGTGCCGTCGGGCGCGAGGGAGATCGCCGCCCCCTCGAAGCCGAGCCAGCTCTGTGTCGCGGGGAACCATGCCTTGTAGACGGCTTCCTTGGCGCAGAACAACAGCCGGTCCCAGTGCACTGCGGGGGTGTGGCGGGCCAGCCGGGTGACCTCCGAGGCCTCCTGCGGCAGCGCGATGTACTCCAGCACGCCGTCGGGCAGAGGCGCATGGGGCTCCGCGTCGATGCCCAGGGTGTGCACGTCGGACCGGTGCGCGGTGGCGGCGGCCCGGTATCCCGCACAGTGGGTCATGCTGCCGACGACGCCCTCGGGCCAGCGCGGGGCGCCCCGTGCGCCCGCTACCAGCGGCGCCGGTGCCAGGCCCAGCCCGCCCAGGGCCCGCCGGGCGCAGTGGCGCACCGTCGTGTACTCCCGGCGGCGCGGCTCGCCGACCTCTCCCAGGGCCGTCCGCTCCTCGGGGAACAGCCACGCGTCCGGCTCGTCCCCGAAGGACTCGGCGCTCATGACGGCCGCGGGAAGTATCTCGTCGATCATGCGAGCCGCCTGCCGCCGAGGTGTCAGTGGGACAGGGAGGAGCGCTCGGGTGCGCCTTTCGCGGCCACGCCGTCCTGCTCGGGCTCGCACGGCGAGGGCGCGGGCTCGACGCCCTCCGGCCCGATCAGCCGGAGCAGCGGCCTCGTCAGGATCGTCGTGACCAGCGCGATGATGGTGAGGATGCTGAGCAGGCGCTGGTCGATGACACCTGCCTGGTAGCCGATCTGCAGGATGACGAGTTCCGTCAGACCGCGGGCGTTGAGCAGCACTCCGAGCGTGAGGGCCGGCCGCGGGCGCATGCCGGTGAGGACGGCGCTCAGCGCGGGGCCGCACACCTTGGTGACGACGGCCAGGACCAGCAGGGTGGCGATGGCCAGCACCGAGGAACGGTCGAAGCGCAAGGACCCGAGATCGATGGTGAGCCCGAATCCGAAGAAGAAGAACGGGAGCAGCACGTTCTTGGACGTGCTCGACAGCCGGTCCGCCACCCGCGCCGTGCGGGCGTTGCCGGTGGGCCAGGCCAGTCCGGCCAGCAGGGCCCCGATCAATTGGTGCACGCCGACGACCGTGGTGAGAGTGGCCGTCGCGGCGATACCTCCCGCCAGCAGAAGCATGAGTGTGGCGTCGCCCTCGGCGCCCTCGCCGACCGCCTGACGGGACCGGGCCCAGCGGGCCAGCCCGCGGCGCAGCGGGCCGAGGAAGACGATGGTCAGGGCGGCGGCGAACAGGCCGTTCCAGAGCACGCCCGTGGGGCTGCTGCCGTGCACCACCGCCAGGATCGCGGTGAGCACCGACCACACCACGCCGTCCCCGAGCGCGGAGGCGAATAGGCTCAACTGCCCCTGATGTGTGCGGGTGAGCCGCAGATCGGTGAGGATCCGGGCCAGTACGGGCAGCGCGGTGACGCTCAGTGCGCATCCCACGAACAGGACGAAGGCCGCCGGGTGGCCCGCCCGTCCCGCGAAGTCCTGGACGAGGGGCACGGCGGCCGCGGTGCCGGCCGCGAACGGGATCAGCAGCGAGGCCTGGCTCACCATCAGCACCTGCGGTCCGATGCCTCGCAGCGACATTCCGGTCAGTTCGCGGCCCACCCCGAACATGAAGAACACCAGGCCGATCTGAGCCAGCCCGTCGAGCATCGGCAGGTTGTCCGCCGGGAACAGCCAGTCCTTCGCGCCGGGTGCGAACCGTCCCAGCACGGTCGGCCCCATGGCCAGGCCCACGCAGATCTCGCCGATCACCCGCGGCTGTCCCAGCCGGTCCGCCAGCCATCCGCCCACGAAGACGGCCGACAGGATGGCCGCGACCGCGAGGAAGAAATGACCGCCCCTGTCCAGCCGTGCCGCCTCGTGCACCGCCGCCCCGGCCGACGACTTCGACGTGGCGACCGCCACCGCGGCCCACACGATCACCGCCAGTGGCAGCACGACCATGGCGATCATGGCAGCCCTCTGCCCGTTTCGGCCCCGCACTTGCGTCCCCCAGTGATCGAGCTTCTTCGAATCGAGGCCGGCCGGAAGACCGGCACCCGCCCTTCGGCTGCCGGACCGGCCTACCGGCTCGGTGTCTCACCCCGCTCGGCGCACACCTCCCGCACCAGCTCGTACGGCGGCGAGTCCGCGAGGTAGAAGTGCCCGCCCGGCACCATCCGCTGCTGGTACGGCCCCTCGGTCACCTGTGCCCACTGGGCCACCTGCTCCGCCGTCACCCGGGGATCGCTCGCCCCCGCCACGGCCGTGACAGGGCAGCCGAGCAGTGCACCCGCGCGGTGTTCGTAGCTGCCCAGCATCCGGAAGTCGGCCTGGACGTACGGCAGTATCAGTTCACGGAACATCGGGTGGTCGAGCAGTTCGGTGTCGGTACCGCCCAGCTGCTGGAGCGCCGCGATGACGCTCTCTTCGTTCTCCCCGGCCGCCCAGGCGTCTCG
Organism: Streptomyces shenzhenensis; assembly: GCF_021462265.1. GTDB lineage: Bacteria > Actinomycetota > Actinomycetes > Streptomycetales > Streptomycetaceae > Streptomyces > Streptomyces shenzhenensis. Next base: position 11,591 of record NZ_JAJONF010000010.1, read on the forward strand.
CCGTACCAGATGGCCGGCGCGGGCACCCGACACGATCAGCTGCGACAGCACGGCCCCTTCGGCCTCCAGCGCCCTGGCCGTCTCGTACGCCACCACCGCGCCCATGCTGTGTCCGAAGAGCGCGGTGGGCCGGTCCGTCAGCGGCTTGACGGCCTCGGCGATCTCGCCCGCCATCGCCACCAGGTCGGTGGCCGTCGGCTCACCGAACCGGTCGGCCCGACCCGGGTAGCAGACCGCGTGCACCTCGAACTCGGGCAGCCCCTTGCGCCAGTCCCGGAAGAAGTACGACGACCCGCCGGCATGCGGGAAGCAGACCAGCCGCTTCGCGGCGAACGGCCGGGGTTCGCTGCATTCCGTCCAGGACATCAAGAGCCTCCTGCTCGCCGCCGGCCGACCACGTTCGGCACCTCCGCGGATCCGGCCCCAGTACACCAACCGGCCACTGACAACCAGCTGACAGCAGGTTCCGCCACGGCCCCCGGGGGCCGGTGCATCAGACCCCGGCCGAGGACGGCACGGGCTTCGGGCCGCGTACCTGGCCCGCGGCGACCGTCATGCCGTCCAGAAGGGCCAGCCCGAGCGGGGTCACCGAGTGCAGCACGGTGTTGCGCACCCGCCGGGTGGTGATCAGCCCGGACTCGCGCAGTACGGAGGCGTGCTGGCTGGCGCAGGGTGCCGAGACGCCGAGACGGTCGGCGAGTTGGCTGGTGGTGCGTGAGACCCGCAGCTCGCGCAGGGCCGCCGCCCTGGTCTGGCCGACCAGGGCGGCCAGTGCCTGGGACGGGAGACTGACGTCGTCCCACAGCAGGGCGGACTGCTCCACGCTCGGCGGCGCGGAGAAGACCAGGACGGGCTGGCCGCGCTGCTCGTCGGCGCGGAAGAGCCGGGCGGGGCGGTGGGCGAGGAACACGGAGGGGCTGAGCACCAGGCCCTTTCCGCCGAGACGTACATCGCTGTCGGGGCCGTCGTGCAGTTCCAGCACCTGACCGTTCCAGAGCGCCCGTCGTCCCAGCCCGGCGAGCAGCTGCTCGACACCACCCGCCATGACCATCCGCCCGCGGGCGTCGCACTCGGCCTCGTAGTGGGCCAGCACCCGGCTCCAGTAAGGGGCCACCGCAGCCCGCCAGAAATCGCCCGGGGCCAACGCGGACGCCGACTCGTGGCCCGATTTCGCGCACAGCCTCGCATAGACCTGGCGCTGCCATCGCGCATAGATGGTGCCGACGCCACGCGTGAACAGTTCTCGAGCCAGTCGCGACTCTATTTCTGGTCCCGCGGTGGACTGCAGTCGTGTTCGCGCCAGGTCGGCTGTCGTGAAATGAATTCGCTGCATGGCAATACCCCCGTGTCGTGCAGGACTTCAGTCATGTATCCACCCCCCACCGGTCGGCCGATGGGCGAATGATGTGCGTGCGGTCGTGTGCGGCCGAATCAGTCCGATCGTCCGGTGAGTCGGACAAACGCGTCGTCGAGTGTGGGGCGACGCACGGCGAAGTCCACGACGGTCACCCCGGCCTTTTCCAAGGCCGTCGCGGCAGCGGCGATACTGCCCATGCCGGCATCGAGCGGGAGGGAGATGACGCCCTCGTCCCGGCCCACTGCCGGGTCGTCGAACGCGTTGGTCCGCAGGGCCGCCAGGGCGTCGGCGACGGCACCGTGGCCCGCCACCCGGATCTCCAGCCGGTCCGGTCCGACAGATCGCTTCAACTCGTCCGGGGTACCCTCGGCGACGACCCGTCCGGTGTCGACGACGGCGATACGGTCGGCGAGGAAGTCCGCCTCTTCCAGATACTGGGTGGTCAGCAGGACCGTCATGCCGTCGGCCACCAGATCGCGCACGGCGGTCCACAGCGACATGCGGCTCACCGGATCCAGGCCGGTGGTCGGTTCGTCGAGGAAGAGCACCGAGGGCGACGCGACCAGACAGGCCGCGAGGTCGAGTCGGCGCCGCATGCCGCCGGAGTAGGTCTGGACGGGCCGGTCGGCGGCGCCGGTCAGGTCGAACTGGTCCAGCAGCTGCCCGGCCCGGCGACGGGCGCCGCGTCGGCCGAGGTGCAGCAGCACACCGATGAGGGTGAGGTTCTCGCGTCCGGTGAGCAGCCCGTCCACGGCCGCGTACTGGCCGGCCAGGCCGATCCGACGGCGGACCTCCGCGGGTCGGCGGACGACATCGAATCCGGCCACTTCGGCGTGGCCGCCGTCCGGTTCGAGCAGGGTGCTGAGGACACGTACGGTGGTTGTCTTGCCTGCTCCGTTGGGGCCGAGCAGGCCGAGAACGGAGCCCTCCACGACGCTGAGGTCGACGCCGTCGAGGGCCTGGTGGCCCTTGAATCGCTTGCGCAGGCCTTCGGCCCGGATCGCGGTCTTCACGGGTCTCGGCGGTGTCCGCGACGCCGGATCAGGCGCCGAGGCCCTCGGCGGGCTCGCGGAGGCTTCTGGGCCGCATGTCGGTCCAGTGTGCCTCCACATGGGCCAGGGCGGCCTCTCGGGTGCCTTCGCCCAGCGACACCGTCCACCCGTCGGGCACCGCGGCGAAGGCGGGCCACACACTGAACTGGTCCTCGTCGTTGACGAGTACGAGGAACGTGCCGTCCTGGTCGTCAAAGGGGTTCGTCACTTAGTGCTCTCCAAGTCTGAGGAATTCAGGGACCAAGGCCGTGGCGGGCCCCGATACGAACATCGTGTCGAGGCCCGCTGACACGGCACTGACCGCTACCCGAAACCGGGGGGGTCAGGCGGGAGTGGCCGCCCGACGGGACTCCACGAAGCGCACGACGTGGTTCACCGTGCGGAAGTTCTCGATGTCGAGGTCGGTGGGGTGCACCGCGATGTCGAAGGTCCGCTCGACCCACATCACGAGCTGCACGGCGAACAGTGAGCTGACGCTGCCCGTGGCGAAGATGTCGTGGTCGTCACCGAGTTCGGTGTCCCGGACGTGCTCGCCGATGAAGGTGCGCACGATCTTGGCGATGTCGTCAGTCATCAGGCCTCTGCCTTCTTCCCGGTGGTGACCGGCTCGTACGAATAGAAACCATGACCGCTCTTGCGGCCCAGGCGGCCCGCGGCGACGAGTTTGCGCAGCAGCGGCGCCGGAGCGAACTTGGGGTCGTTGAAGTTGTCCAGAAGGACCTCCAGCGAGTACATGACGGTGTCCAGGCCGATCAGGTCCGCGGTCTCCAGCGGACCCATCTGGTGGCCCAGGCACTGCCGGAAGAGCCGGTCGATGTCGCCGGCCTGCGCCACGTTGTCCTGCAGCAGCAGGATCGCCTCGTTGACGCTGAGCATGGCGACGCGGTTCGTGACGAAGCCCGAGGAGTCCTCGACCACCACGATGTCCTGGCCGACGGCGCGGAACAGCCCACGAGTGACCTCGATCGTCTCCGGCGAGGTGTGGAAGCCGCGGATCACCTCGACGAGCTTCTTCAGCGGCACGGGGTTCATCAGATGGGTGCCGACGACCCGGTCCGGACGGCCGGTGACCGATGCCATCCGGGTGATGGGGATGGCCGAGGTGTTCACGCCGAACACACAGTGCTGCGGCGCGACCGCGTCCATCTCGCGGTACAGCTTCTCCTTGATCTGCCAGTTCTCCGTCACGTTCTCCACGACGAAGTCGGCGTCCGCGAGCCCGTCCAGACCGGTGCGGAACTCGATCCGGGAGAGCACCTCGTCGGGGGTGCTCTTGGCCAGCTCGCGGTCGAGCATCGCGTACAGCCGGGCGTTCTCCCCGATCAGGTCACGGGCCCGGGAGAGGGCGGCGTCGGTGGTGTCCACGAGCACCACGGAGAAGCCCGCCGCGGCGAAGGCGTGGGCACCGCCGACGCCCATCGTGCCGGCGCCCAGGACGGCCACGCGCCGGATCTGGCTGGTATCAGTCATCGCTTTCCCTTGCCCGGTCGAGGTGTGGTGCGGCACCGCTCGGCAAGCGGGGCCGGCCAGTCGGCGACGTCCCATCCGTACTGGCAGAGCACGGCGTAGGTGAACCGCTCCAGGCCGAATCCGACGCAGGCGGAGTACACCGTGGCGCCGTCGGATCCCTTGATGCCGAAGGCGTCGCCGAAGTGCTTTTCGTGCAGGTTGAACGAGCCGATCGAGATGCTGTCCCCGGGGCCGACGTCCAGATGGAGTTCGTGCTTGAGTTCCAGCAGACGTTGCGAGGAGACCTGGGCCGCGGTCGCCGCTCCGGCGAAGAAGGGGTCGCTCGCCACCTCGACCCGGCCGGCCAGGTCGAGCTGTTCGACCAGCTCGACGGCGCGCCGGCGGAACCGGTCGCGGGCCTCGCGGACGAACTCGGCGGTGCCCAGGAAGACGGTCTCGCGGATGGTGAAGTCGGACAGCCGCTCCAGGGTCCGGTGGTAGCGGGACTCGTGCCGGAAGGAGCCGCCCCTGGCGGTCACGACCGTGTTCTCGTCGGGAAGGGTGCTCCCGGCGAACTGGTCGAAGGTGTGGTAGCACATCGTGGGCGGCAGGCACCGGTCCACCGGTGCGCAGCGGTGCAGCACCCGGTCGCCGATGGTGTCCCGCGCCCCGACCTCCTCGGCGAAGGCCCGGTAGGTGTCGACGTCTCCGTCGAGCCGGGCGGCGAACATCATGTGCTGCGGAAAGGAGGAGAGGTATCCGCTGCGGTGCAGCGCGGTGATCGGCAGCAGGGTCGGGTAGCGGTACTCGTGGGCCTCGAACTCCTCGCGGATGATGTCCCGCAGGAGTCCGTCGAGCGCGTCGAGCGCGGCCAGTGCCGGGGCTCCCAGCGCCACCTGGCCGGGCCCGATCTCGTGCACCACGCCGTCCGCCAGCAGCCCGTCGAAGGTGCCGGCGCGCGGGGTGCGGTCCGTGGCGGAGCGCCACAGCACCTTGGGCGGGGTGGGCAGTTGAGGGCGCACCTCGGTGTCGACGACGTGCCGGAGCTTCTTGCCCAGGGCCTCCGCGTCGACCGGATACCCGGTGGTCACCTCGACCGCGTCGACCGCGTCGCCGTCGCCGGGGACGAGCCGGAAGCCGGTGATGGCCTCGGAGATGTAGTAGACGCGCCGGTTGAGTTCGTCGAGGTGGGCCCCCGAGACCGGTTCGTCGAGGGCGAGTCGGTAGGAGTGCATGTCGGCCTCTCGTCCTTACGCCGTCGTCGGCAGGCCCATGAGGCCGGCGATGATGGACCGCTGGATGTCGGAGGTGCCGCCGTAGATCGTGCCCGCGAGCACGTCCCGTACCTCCCGCTCGATGCCGAGTTCCTCGGTGTAGCCGCGGGCGCCGTGGATCTGCATGGCGTCGAGCGCGGTGGCCTTCAGGCCCTCGCTGACGTAGAGCTTCAGCATGGACGCCTCCTGCATCGCGAGGCGGCCCTCGGTGCGCAGCCAGCCGACCTTGTAGAGCATCAGCCGGGCCAGCTCCAGGCGGACCCGCATGTCGGCGATCCGGTGGGAGACGGACTGGAACGCACCGATGGGGCGGCCGAACTGGCGGCGGCCGGTGGCGTACGCGACACAGCGGTCCGTGAGCCGGCTCAGCACGCCGACCTGGCTGGCGAACATGAAGCCGCGCTCCCACTCCATGGTGGAGGTGAACAGCCGGTACCCGGCTCCCTCCGCGCCCAGCCGCTGGTCCTCCCCGACCACGCAGCCGTCGAAGGTGATCTCGCCCATCAGAGTGCCGCGCAGGCCCGCCTTGGGAATGTCGCGGGCAATGAGCCCGGCGGTGTCCGCCGGGACGACGAAGGCGGACAGGGCGCGCTGCGGAGCGACGTCGTCGCCACCGGTGCGGGCGAACACGATGAACAGGTCCGCGCGCGGGCCGTTGCTGATGAACTTCTTCGTCCCGTTCAGCACATAGCCGCCCCCGTCACGGACGGCGGTGGTGGTGAGGGAGAGCATGTCGGATCCGGTCTCCGGCTCCGACAGGGCGTGCGCGCCGACCAGTGAGCCGTCGCAGAGGGCGGGCAGCCAGCGGCGGCGCTGCTCCTCGGTGCCGTGGTCGGCGATGTAGACGGCGCAGGCGAAGAGGTGGTTGTTGATCGCGAAGACCAGGCCGTTGTCGACGCAGCCTTCGCCGAGCGCCTCGTAGGCCATGATCGCGGTCAACGGGTCCAGGCCGCCGCCGCCGTACTCCTTCTTGATCGGCCAGCCCAGCACGCCGAAGTCGGCGCAGGCCTTCCAGCCGCTCTCGTCGAACGTGGCGTTGCGATCGTGCTCGGCCGCCTGGGCGCCGAGGTTGTCACGGGCGAACCGGACGACCTTCTCGCGCAGCGCCCGTTGCTCTGGCGTGGGTGCGAAATCCATCAGTCTTCTCCGTGGTCGGGGAGCGAGGTCCGAAGCGGTGGGCGGCTCACACCTCCCACAAGGTCACCGCCCAGGCGGCCACCTGGCTGTTGTTGAGGACGAGCACCAGGTCGCCCTGGTCCAGTTCGCCGCTCGCCAGCAGGGAGTCCATGTTCAGCACCACGTCGGCGGCGCCCAGATGGCCGTACTCGGCGAGGTGCCGGCCGCACACGGGGTGGATCGGCAGGCCGAGCAGAGAGGTGTAGAAGTCGTAGGCGGAGGCGGTGACGTTCTGCATCAACGTGGCTTTGACCCGGTCCCGGTCCACCCCGGCGTCCGCGAGCACCTGGTCCACCATCGCGCCGAGCCGGCGCGAGCTGAGAGTGGCGAGCTGGAAGCGGTAGCGCGACAGGTCCTGGCACACCTCACGCCACTCGTACCAGGGGGTTTCCTTGTACTCGACGCGGAACAGGTCGTGGAAGCTGCCGTCCGCCTGCTCACGGTGGGCCCGCAGCACCGGCCTCCCGCCACGGACCATGGTCATGGCGAACGCGCCGTCGCCGACGACGGTGACGGGGAACCGGATCCGGTCGACCCCGGTGGGGCGGCTGGCGTGGGTGATGACGATCTGCTCGCGGCGCGGGTCCGCGACCAGCAGATCCCTGGCGAGGGCCCAGGCGGTGCTGGACCCGGTGCAGCCCAGCCCCTCGATGGTGAGGGGGTAGGCGGAGTTCAGTTTCGCCTCGCTCTGCACCCGGCAGACGTCCGAGCCCAGCAGGACGTCCGGTGCCCGCGGCGCCACCAGCAGCAGGACGTCCGGCTCCCCCGGATGTGCCTCGAACAATTCCCGGCAGGCCTGCGCGGCGAGCGGCGCCTGCTCGTTCTCGTCGAAGACCCCGACGGTCCGCACACCGCTGCCCCGGGCGAAGTCCGCCGAGGCGGTGTCCAGCATCGCGAACTCGGGGAGGTCCTCGACGGCCACCCTGGTGTCGGGCAGCAGGCAGTGGATCGCGCCGACGCCGATATCCGTGCCGCTGTTCATACGGCGCTCCCTTCGGCCGCCCGCTCGGCGGTCAGGGAGACCGGCAGGCCGCTGTAGCCGTAGACGAAGTTGGAGAAGAGCCGCTCGGGCGGGCCCTGGAGACTGATGCCGGCGACCTGGCTGCGCAGCGCGTCGAGCATCGCGTTCACATGGACGCGGCCGAGGAAGGCCCCGAGGCAGAAGTGCGGACCGTGGCCGAAGGCGACGTGCTTGTTGGGAGTCCGGGCCAGGTCGAAGACGTCCGGGTGGGTGAAGACCGTCTCGTCCAGGTTCGCCGAGCTGTTCCACAGGCTGACCACGTCACCGGCCCGGACGGTCTGGTCACGCAGCGGTACGTCCACCAGGGCGCGGCGGCCGAAGTGCATGGCGGGGGTGGTCCAGCGCAGCACCTCCTCGGTGGCGCTGTCGACGCTGACCGCGCCGGACTTCAGCGCGCGCCACTGCTCGGGGTGCTCGGCCAGGGCTATCAGGCCGCCCACCGAGGACATCCGGCTGGACTCGTCGCCGCCCAGGATCAGGCTGTAGCAGTTGAAGACGATCTCGTCCTCGGTCAGCGGTTCGCCGTCGACGGTGGCCGTGGCGAGGGCGCTGATCACGTCGTCGCCGGGGTGTCGCCGGCGCCTGGCCGCCAGGTCGGAGAAGTACATGAGGATCTCGTTGCGGGCGAGCCACTCCTCCATCTCGCTGTCGTCGGCGCTGTGCCGGGAGAGCGTCCTGGTGTTCCAGGCGACGAGTTGCTCACGGTCCTCCTGCGGGACGTCCATGAGGTCGCCGATGGTGTTGATGGGGATGTGGTCGGCCACGTCGGTGACGAAGTCCAGCTCACCGTGGGCGAGGGCCTCGGCGACGAGGGCCCGGGTGCGCCGGTGTACGCCCTCGACCACGGGCTCCAGCGCCCGGGGCGAGAAGGACCTGAGCATCAGGTTGCGGATCTCGCGGTGCCGCACGCCGTCGGTGACGGCGAGCATCTTGCGCGAGGCGGAGTCCTCGCCCTGGAGCAGGGTCGCCAGGACGTTGCCCCGCTCGGAGGTGAACCGCTTGTTGTCGCGGTAGACGGTGACAACGTCGTCGTAGGTGGAGATCACCCAGAAGCCGGGACCGTGTTCGGTGGCCCGGTGCCAGAAGACGGGCTGCTCCGAGCGGAACCTGCGCCACATGTCCGGCAGGTCCACGTCGAGGAAGGTCTGCGGATCGGTGAGGTCCACCGTGGCCAGGTCGTCCACGGTCTGCCGTGGTGGGGTGGTCATGTGCTGTCTCTCTCCAGGGGTCAGGCGCCCGCGGTGCGGTAGCGGCGGAGGCTCACCAGTGAGCACAGGGCGAGAAGCAGGCCCAGGGACACCGCGACCACCACCCAGGGGTGGTCGGCGGGGAAGGTGCCGCCGGTGCTCGCGGGGTTGCCCCACAGCCGGCGGCAGCAGGCGATCACGGCGCTCACCGGATTCCACTCCGCGACCGGCCGGATCAGGGACGGGATGTTCTGCGAGGCCAGGAACGCGTTGGACAGGAAGGGCAGCACGATCACCACGAAGGGCGTGATCACGCTGATCGTCTCCACGTTGCGCAGGGTCAGCGCGAACAGCACGCCCAGCCACAGCATCCCGTAGATGAACGCGCCGATCAGTGCGAAGCCGGCGAGCACGGACCACGGCCCGGTGTGCGGGCGCCAGCCGAGCAGCAGCCCGGCGCCGGTGACGACGGCCAGCCCCAGCAGACCCACCAGGAGGTCGGCGAGGGTGTGTCCGAAGAGCACCGCGGAGCGGCTGATCGGCAGCGAACGGAACCGGTCGGTCATACCGCCGTGCAGATCCAGCGCCACGGAGATGGCGGTGGGCCCCACACAGGCGAGGGCCACCTGGACGGCTCCGCCGGCGAAGACGTACTCCCCGTAGGTGCCTCCACCCGGCAGTGTGATGGAGTCCCGGAACAAGTAGCCGAGCATTACCATGCTCACCAGTGGGCTGAGCGCCACGCCCAGCACCCGGGCGGGCGCCCGCCGCAGGTGCCGCAGGCGGCGGCCGGTCACCGCGGAGATCTCGGTGACGAGCGCCGCCACGGGAGCGGGCCGGGTGGCGGCGGCCGTCATGACTGCCGCCCGGCGTTCTTGGCGTGCCAGCGGGCCAGTTCGGCGGTGACGGCCGGGCCGATCTCCTGGAGTGGTCCGTGGCTCATCATCTCGTCGTGGGTGCAGGCGAGGTGGTGGACGTCCATCGGCCCGTCGAAGACGGGCTTCCACAGCCCCACCTTGTCGGCCTGCTCGCCGTCGGAGAGCGCCGACTCGGAGACGAAGAGCTGCATCTTCCCCTCGTAACGCCCTGGGGCGTACCGGGACTTCAGCGTCTGGTGATGGCTCATCAGGTCGACCATCGCCGCCATCCGCCGCGCCCCCATCCGCGCCAGCGGGCTGTCGTCGCGGCGCAGGGTCTCGAAGATGTCCTGGACGGTCAGGTCCCGGTCGCCGAACTCGGAGCGATGGTGTCCGATGCCCTCCAGCAGCCAGGCGTAGAGCGACTGTTCCTCGCGGTCGTCCGGCACCCCGGTGCGCGGATAGGCGTCGAGGACGGAGAGCACGCCGACCTCCTCGCCGGCTGCCCGCAGCTGGACGGCCATCTCGTAGACGATGGTGCCGCCGAACGACCAGCCGAGCAGGTGGTACGGACCCTCGGGCCGAACCTTTTTGATCATCCGGATGTAGTCGCCGGCGATCTCCTCGACCGACCCGGGCAGCGGCGCGAAGTCCACCACGCAGGGCGCCTGGATGCCATAGATCGGGTGCTCGGCGCCGATGTGCCGGGCGAGCGGCAGATACGGCAGGCTGAAGCCGACGCCGCTGTGCACGCAGAACACCGGGGGCAGGCTGCCGGTCGGCCTGATGCACAGCATCGCGCTGAACGGATCGGCCATGTCGGGCGTTGCCGGGGCGGCGAGCGCCTGCGACATCAGCTCCGCGCCGCTGCGGTGCTCCGATCCGGTGGCGGCCTCGACCGGGCCGCCACGGCAGACCTCGGCGAGTTCGGCCACGCTCTGGTGCACGAAGACATCGGCGACGGTGACGTCGAGCCCGGCCTTGCGGGCCCGGCTGACCAGCAGCAGCGACTTCATGCTGTCCATGCCGACGTCGAAGACGCTCTGCTCGACCCCGATCCGGGCCAGCCCCAGCACCTCGGTGACGATGTCGTGCAGGACAGACTCGGTCTCGTCGCGCGGGGCGGTCCCGGCCGTGTCCCTCGCCTCTTCCGGGGCGGGCAGCGCGGCCCGGTCCACCCGGCCGTCCGCGGTGAGCGGCAGGGCGTCGAGCACCACGAACGCGGACGGCACCATGTAGGCGGCGAGCGCCGAACCCGCGGCCTTGGCCAGGGCGTCGGTGTCCACCGCTGCCCCTTCGGCGGGTACGACGTACGCCACCAGCCGGACGTCGCCTGAACGGTCCTCACGGGCCACCACCGCCACCCGGTCCACCGCCGCCTGCGACGCCAGTACCTCTTCGATCTCGCGCAGGGCGACCCGGAAGCCGCGCACCCGCACCTGGTCGTCCGAGCGGCCCACGTGCCTCAGGTCACCGTCCGCGCCCCACTTCACCAGGTCGCCGGTGCGGAACATCCGGGCGCCGGGCGGGCCGTAGGGGCAGGGCACGAAGCGTTCGGCGGTCGCCGCGGGGCTGCCGGCGTAACCGCGGGCCAGGCCGTCGCCGGCGAGGTACAGCTCGCCGGGCACGCCGGGGCCGACCGGTCCCAGCCAGGGGTCCAGGACGTACGCCCGTACGTTGCCGATCGGCCGGCCCAGTGGCAGGACTCCGGTGCCGGTCTCCTCGCCGGGCTCGACGATCCGGGAGAGCGCGCCGACCGTGGCCTCCGTCGGACCGAACTCGGTCACCACCCGTACCCGCGGGTGGGCCGCGCGCCACTCGTCCAGCCGCTCGGCCTGCACGGGCTCGTCGGCGAGGACCAGTTCGCCGCTCGGCGAGCAGCCGTCGGGCAGCGCGCCCAGCAGCGCCAGGTGGCTCGGGGTGCCCTTGAGGAACGCGGCTCCGCCGCGCGTCGTGGCGTCGTCCTCGGCGAGTTCGGCCAGGCGCACCGTGCCGCCGGTGACCAGCGGCAGGAACAGTCCAGTGACCGAGACGTCGAAGGACAGCGGAGTGGGCAGCAGCGCGTCGTCGCCGGCGCGGTGGTACGTCTCCCGGGCCCACGTCAGGTAGTTGACCACCGCGCGGTGCTCGACGACGACGCCCCTGGGGCGGCCGCCCGCGCCGGCGGTGTGGATGACGTAGGCGGGATGGGCCGGGCGCAGCGGGTTCGGACGGTCGGTGTCGGTGACCGCCGCCGCTGACGTGGCCTTCACCGCGGGCCCGTCCACCACCACCGGGGTCGTCCCGGTGGCCAGCATCCGCCGGGCGAGGCCACCGGTGGTGACCACCCTGAGCGGCGCGGCCTCGGCGAACATCCGCTTGATCCGCTCGACGGGTTCGTCGGCCTCGACGGGCAGGTAGCCGGCACCGGACTTCAGGACACCGAGCACCGCGACGACCGCCTCCGGCGACCGGGGCAGGGCGAGCGCCACGACCTTCTCCGGGCCGGCACCGGCCTCGATCAGATGCCGGGCCAGTTGGTTGGAGCGGGCGTCGAGCTCCGCGTAGGTGAGGGTGCCCGACTCGGCGAGCACCGCGGTGGCGTCAGGGGTGCGCGCGGCCTGCGCGGCGAACAGCTCGGGCAGGGTGGTGTCGGGCACCTCCCGGGCGGTGTCGTTCCACGCGGTGAGCACCTGGGCGCGTTCGTCCTCGCCCAGCACGTCCAGCCGGCTCAGCCGGACGCCGGGGTCGGCGGCCACCGCGCGCAGCAGCCGTACGAAGCCGGCCACGAGGCGCTCGGCGGTGGCCCGGGTGAACAGGTCGGTGCTGTAGCCGAGCAAGCCCCGCATGGAGCCGTCCTCGGGCCACTCCAGCAACTGCAGGGCGAGGTCGACCTTGATCCGGCCGGACTCGACGAAGGCGGGGCGCACCGTCAGACCGGGCAGCACCAGCGGTGCGTCCTCGTTGTTCTGGAGCGTCAGCATGACCTGGAACAGCGGGTGCCGGGCCAGCGAGCGCGGCGGGTTGAGGGCGTCCACGATCTGCTCGAAAGGCACGTCCTGATGGGAGTAGGCGGCCAGGTCGGTCTCGCGGACCCGGGCCAGCAGTTCGGTGAAGGCCGGGTCGCCCGCGGTGTCGGTGCGCAGTACCAGGGAGTTGACGAAGAAGCCGACCAGGTCGCCGAGCGCGTCGTCGGTGCGCCCGGCCACCGAGGTGCCGAGCGGGATGTCGGTCCCGGCGCCGAGCCGGGTGAGCAGGGCGGCGAACGCGGCCTGGAGCACCATGAACTCGGTGGCGCCGGCCCGGCGGGCGATGGCCACCAGGGCGGCGTAGAGCTCGGCGTCGAGTTCGAACATGACCTCGCCGCCGGAGTTCCCGCTCACCGCCGGCCGCGGGAGGTCCGCGGGCAGGGCCAGTTCGTCGGGCAGTCCGGCCAGCGTCTGCTTCCAGTACTCCAGCTGCCGGGAGAGATGGCTGTCGGGGTCGTCAGCGGAGCCGAGCAGCTGCCGTTCCCAGACCGCGTAGTCCGCGTACTGCACCGGGAGCGGCGCCCAGCCGGGGGCTCCGCCGGCGCACCGCGCCCGGTAGGCGGCCGACAGGTCGCCCAGCAGCGGTGCCATCGACCAGCCGTCGAAGGCGATGTGGTGGAAGACCAGCAGCAGCACGTGCTCGTCCTTGCCGAGGCTGAACAGCCGTACCCGCAGCGGCGTTTCGCAGGTCAGGTCGAAGCCGAGGTCGTACTCGGCGTCGAGGGCGGCGGCCAGACCGTCCTCCGGCAGGGCCCGGACCTTCAGCTCCGGAGCACCGTCGTCGGCGTCCAGCACCCGCAGCGACGGCATGCCGTCGGTCTCCGGGATCACGGTGCGCAGCACCTCGTGCCGGGCCGCCACGTCCCGCAATGCGGCCCGCAGGGCCTCGGCGTTCAGCCGCCCGGTGAGCCGGAAGGTCATCGGCGAGTTGTAGGTGCCGGTGGCGCGCCCCTCGCGGCGGTTGAGGAACCAGAGCCGCTGCTGGGCGAAGGACAGCGGTCGGTCGGCGTCCGCGGGGGCCGGTGCCAGGGTGGGGCGGGCCGCGTCGGCGGTGTCCAGCTGCCCGGCCAGGGCGGCCACCGTGCGCGCCTCGAACAGGGCGCGGATGGGCAGTTCCACGCCCAGCGCCGTACGGGCCCGGCTGACCAGCCGGGTCGCCAGCAGCGAGTGGCCCCCGATGTCGAAGAAGTCGTCGTCGATGGTGACCCGGTCCAGGCCGAGCACGTCGGCGAACAGACTGCGGAGGATGTCCTCGACGGGGTTGCGGGGCTCACGTCCCTGTGCCGCGGTGTGCGCGCTCGGCGCGGGCAGCGCCTTGCGGTCGAGCTTGCCCTGGGGAGTCAGCGGCAGCTCGGGCAGGGCCACGACCGCGGAGGGGACCATGTAGTCGGGCAGTTCGCCGGCCACCCGCTCGCGCAGCCCCTCGGCGACGGCGTTCTCGTCGGTGAGGACGACGTACGCCACCAGCCGCCGGTCCCCGCTCTCGTCCTCGCGCACGGTGACCGCGGCCTGGGCCACGCCCTCCTGGGCCAGCAGCACCGAGGAGATCTCGCCGAGCTCGATCCGGAAGCCGCGCAGCTGGACCTGGTCGTCGGCCCGGCCGACGTAGTCCAGTTGGCCGTCGTCCAGCCGGCGCACCAGGTCGCCGGTGCGGTACATCCGCTCGCCGGGAGCACCGTACGGGTCGGCGACGAACCGCTGGGCGGTGAGGTCCGGCCGACGCAGATAGCCGCGGGCGAGTCCGCCGGAGACATACAGCTCGCCGGTCACGCCGACCGCGGTCGGCGCCAGGTCGCGGTCCAGGACATAGACACGGTGCGCGGAGGTCGGACGGCCGATGGGCGGCCGGCCGGTCCCGGACAGCGGGCCGGCCACCGTCGAGCTGACCACGGCCTCGGTCGGGCCGTACCCGTTGTACAGCCGTACGCTCGCCGCCCAGCGTTCGACGACCTCGGCGGGCACGGCCTCGCCGGCGACCGCGAGGCGCAGATCGGCGGGCAGGGTGCTGCCCTCGGGCAGTCCGCCGACCACCACCGGCGGCAGACCCGCCAGGTTGACACGGGCCTTGTTGATGAGGTCGACCAGGGGCCGGCCAGGTGTGCGGCACTCCTCGTCGGCGATCACCAGCGTGCCGCCGTTGAGCAGCGCCAGCATGATCTCCCAGACCGACGCGTCGAAGCTGAACGAGGCGAACTGGAGCACCCGGGTGTTGCTGTCCAGCCCGAAGCGCTCGACCAGGCTGGAGACCATCGCCAGCAGGCCCTGGTGCGCCACGGCGACGCCCTTGGGCCGTCCGGTGGAGCCGGAGGTGTAGATGACGTAGGCGAGATGGCGGGCGTCCAGCGGAGCGCGGCGCTCGCCGTCGACGACGTCGTGGTCGGCGTAGCGCGCGAGGTCGCCGGGCGTTCCGTCGGTGCTGACGGTGACGACGGCCGCCGGTGTGCCGGGGAGGCCGGCCGCGATCTCCTCCGTGGTGAGTACGGCCACCGGGCGGGCGTCCTGAAGCATGTACCCGATGCGGTCGGCGGGGTACGCGGAGTCGACCGGCAGGTAGCCGGCGCCCGCCTTGAGGACCGCGAGCGCGGCCACCACCATCGTGGCCGAGCGCGGCAGGGTCACCGCGACCAGGTCCTCGGGGCCGACGCCGCGGTCGATGAGCAGGCGGGCCAGCCGGTTGGCGCGGGAGTCGAGTTCCGCGTAGGTGAGTTCGTCGTCGCCGTCGACGACCGCGACGGCCTGCGGCGTCCGGGCGGCGTGTTCCTCGAAGACCTCGGTCGCGGGGCGGGACGCGACCGGCGCCGCGTGGCCGGCCCAGTCACCGAGCAGGAGGCGGCGCTCCTCGTCGCCCAGTGCGTCCACGCTGCCCAGCCGTGCGCCGGGAGCGGCGACCAGCGCACGGAGGACGTGCACGAGGCGGTCCACGATCGCCCCGACGCCCCGGACGTCGAAGACGTCGGAGCGGTACTGGGCCTCCAGCCGCAGGCGGTCGCCGGGGAACACGCCGAGCGCCAGCGGGTACTCGGCGATCACCCGGGCCTGCCAGTCGAGCATCGACAGTCCGGGAACGTGCTCGCCGATGCGGTCGAGTACACCGGTCGGGTAGTTGTGGAAGCTCACCACCGTGTCGAAGAGCTCGCCCACCCCGGCGAGTTGCTGCACCTCGGCCAGGCCCAGGTGCTGGTGCGGTTCGAGGGTGAGCTGACGCGACTGGAGGTCGGTCAGCATCTCCTCGAAGGTGGTCCCCGGGGCCAGGGGCACCCGCACGGGCAGCGTGTGCATGAACGAGCCCACCATCTGCTCCACGCCCGGCAGTTCGGCGGGGCGTCCGGAGACAACGGCGCCGAAGGTGACGTCCTGGCGGCCGGTCAGCCGGCCCAGGGCCACCGCCCAGGCGCCCTGCATGACGGTGTTCATCGTCAGGCCGCGCGCATGGGCCCACGAGGTCAGCGCCTGCGTCAGGTCCTCGGGCAGTTCCACGCTCCAGGTCCCGGGCAGCGAGTCGACCCGGTCACGGTCGGCGGGGCCGAGCCGGGTGGGCTCCGCCACTCCGGCCAGTTCCTGCCGCCACGCCGTCCGCGCGGCCTCCTTGTCCTGTGCGCCTGCCCACTCCAGGTAGCCGCGCACCGAGGCGACCGGTGGCAGTGCCGAGGTGTCCGCGCCGTTGGACCACAGCGTGACCAGCTCGTGGGCGAGGACTGCCGACAGGGACCAGCCGTCCACCAGGATGTGGTGGGCGGTCCACACCACCCGGTACCGGTCCGGCGCCAGGGTGTAGACGGTGAACCGGGTCAGCGGGGCCTCGGCCACGTCGAACCGGCGCAGCCACTCCTCGTCGGTCAGCCGGATCGTCTCGTGTTCTCTGCCGTCGGCAGGGATCTCGGTCAGGTCGACCTCGTACCAGGGCACCTCGACGGTTCCGGGGATCACCTGCACGGGGTCGCCGGCGTCCCGGTCGCGGAAGCAGGCCCGCAGGACGTCGTTGCGCTCCAGCAGAGCCGCCACCGCCCGGCGCAGCGCGGCCTTGTCCAGCGGACCCTGGATGTCCATGAGGACCTGGAGGGTGTAGGCGTCCATCCCGTGCCGGTCGAACTCCGCCTGGAACAGCAGCCCGCGCTGCAGCGGCGACAGCGGCAGGATGTCCGTCAGTTCCTCGACCTCGCGCTCGTAGGCCTCGATCTCGTCCTGGCCGACGGTCACCAGCGGGAACTCGGAGGGGGTACGGCCGCCCGCCCCCGGGCGCCGGGCGTGTTCGGCGAGCAGGCGCAGCGAGCGGAACCAGCCCTCGGCGAGCTCCCGGACGTCCTCTTCCGAGAGCAGCCCGCTGGCGTACGTCCAGGTCGCCGAGAGCACCGGTCCCCCGGGGCGGTCCTCGGTGACCGCGACGACCTCGACGGGGTGGCGCAGCGGGGTGTCCGGGTGGGCGCTCTGGCCGCAAGCCCCGGACTCCATCTGCCAGGCCTCTCCCGTGCCGGCGGTGAAGCGGCCCAGGTAGTTGAAGCCGAGCTGCGGCACGGGCTGCCGGGACAGCACGCGGGCGGTCTGCGGGTTGATGTGCCGCAGCAGGCCGTGGCCGAGGCCGTGCCCCGGCACCGCGCGCAGCTGTTCCTTGACGCGCTTGAGCGCCCTGCCGCAGCTCTCGCCGGCGGCCGCGACCTCGTTCCAGTCGAGGTCGCCGAGGTCCAGGGCGACCGGGTACACACTGGTGAACCAGCCGACGGTGCGGGAGAGGTCGGGCTCACCGGGGATCAGTTCGCGGCCGTGTCCCTCCAGCTCGACGACCGTCCGGGTGGCGGAGGCACCGTGCCGTCGGCGCCGGTCGGCGATCGCCAGCGCCAGGCCGGTCAGCAGGACGTCGTCGACTTCCGCGTGGAAGACCGCCGGCACGGAGGTGAGGAGCTCGGCGGTCTGCTCGACGGTCAGCTCGATCGTGACCTCTCCGGCGGTCGCGTGGGTGTCCCGGACCGGGTCGAGGGCACGGGTGCCGAGCACCGGCTCGTCAGCGCCCGACTGCTCGGACCACCAGGCCAGTTCAGCCGCGCGCCGGGCGGTGCGGGCCTCCTGTGAAAGGGCCTGGGCCCAGCCGCGGTAGGAGGTGGCGACCGGTTCGAGCCGCACCGGTCGGCCCTGCGTCAGCTGGTTCCACACAGCCTCCAGGTCGGGCAGCAGGATGCGCCAGGAGACCCCGTCGACGGCCAGGTGGTGGATCACGATCAGCAGGCGGCCCGGCCGGTCCGGGCCCGCGTCGAGGAGCACGGTCTGCACCATCAGCCCGTCCTCGGGCCGCAACCGGCCACGCGCGGCGACGAGTTGGCCGGGCAGCGGATCCTCGTCGGCACCGCAGACGTCGACCCGCGTGACGGTGTCCGAGGCGGACACGGCGCCGACGGGCAGCGTCTCCAGGGACCAGAGCCCAGGGGCCGGGACGGACAGCCGCGTCCGCAGCGTGTCATGGGTGTCCAGCAGCGCCTGTACGGCGGTCGTGAGCTGCTCCATGTCGGTTCCGGCCGGAACCGTGAGCGTCACGTATTGGCTGAACTCCCGTGCGGCGTCGGGATGTTCGGCGAGCTCCTCGCGGAGCTGGTCGACGATCGGGGTGGGCTCGATCTCACCGACGCCGTCCTGGGCGGCCGTCGGGGCCTTGTCCTCCACGGGCTGCGCGGCTGCGGCGATGGCGGCCGGCGTGCGGTGCAGGAAGACGTCGCGGGAGGTGATGACCAGCCCGGCCTTACGGGCCCGGCTGACCACCTGGATCGAGCTGATGCTGTCGCCTCCGAGGGCGAAGAAGCTGTCGTTCGGGCCGACCGAGGGCAACCCGAGCACCTCGGCCAGCACCTGGGCGACGAGCTGCTCCGTGGGGTTGCGCGGAGCCTCGGACGCGGCGCCGGCCACTGCTGCGGTCGGCGCGGCGAAGTCGGGGGCGGGCAGGGCCTTGCGGTCCACCTTGCCGTGCGCCGTCAACGGCAGCCGGTCCAGGGCGACGAGGGCGGCCGGAACCATGTAGCCGGGCAGGACGCCGGCGAGTCCGTCACGGACCGCGTCGGCGCTCGGGGCGGGCTGCTCGGGCACGTAGTAGCCGATGAGCCGCTTCTGGCCGACCTGGTCGGCGCTCGCGGTGACCACCACGTCGGAGACGCCCGGCAGTGCGCGCAGCGCCGCTTCGACCTCGCCCAGCTCGATCCGGTGGCCGCGGATCTTGACCTGGTGGTCACGGCGCTCGATGAAGTCCAGTTGCCCGTCGGCGCGCAGCACCACCCGGTCGCCGGTGCGGTACATGCGCGCGCCCCGGCCCACGAACGGGTCGGGCACGAAGGTGGTGGCCGTACGGCCCGGGTCGGCGAGGTAGCCGCGGCCGACACCGGCGCCACCGATGAAGAGTTCGCCCGGCACCCCCTGCGGCACCGGCCGCAGTTCGTCGCCCAGCACGTACAGCCGGGTGTTGCGCAGCGGCCGGCCGATCGGGACGTACGCCCCGTCGAGGAGGTCGCCCTGGCGGACGTAGGCGTGCGTCACATCGTCCGAGCACTCGGTCGGACCGTACATGTTGACCAGCGGGATCGCCGGGTAGCGGGCGAACCAGCGGTCGCACAGCTCGGGGGCGAGTGCCTCTCCGTTGGAGATCATCCAGCGCAGGCCGGGCAGCTTCGGGGCGCTGCCGGTGGTGTCCCACGCGTCAAGCGTGGCGCGCAGCAGGGAGGGGACCACCTCCAGAGTGGTCAGGTCCTCGTCCCCGATGACGCCGAACAGCGCGTCCGGGTCGGCCGCGGTCTCCCGGCTCACCACCCGGATCCGCCCACCGACCAGCAGGGTGGTCAGGGTCTGCCACACCGTGATGTCGAAGGTCACCGGCGCGTTGTGCACCAGGCTGTCCGCTCGGGTCAGGGAGAGTTCCTCGACCTTGGCGAGCAGGTGGTTGATCATGCCGCCGCGCTGCACCATCGCGCCCTTGGGCTTGCCCGTGGAGCCGGAGGTGAAGATGACGTACGCCAGGTCCTGGGGACCGCCGACGACCGGCGGGAGGTCCTCCGGTGCGTCCTCGGCGCCGTCCAGGACCAGCAGGTCGAGCTGGTGGCCGGCCTCCGCCACCAGTCGCTCCGCCAGTTGCCGGTTGTCCGCGTCGGCCACCAGGCAGGTGGCCGAGCTGTCGGCGAGCAGCGCGGTCAGCCGGGCGTGCGGCGAGCGCGCGTCGAGCGGCAGGAAGGCGCGGCCGGAGCCCAGCACACCCAGCTCGGCGACGACGAAGTCCCGTCCGGGCTCGACCAGCAGGGCCACCGGTCCGGATCCGGTGAGCCGTCGGGAGAGCGCGCCCGCCCGGCCGGCCAGCCGGGCGTAGGTCAGGCTGCCCGCGTCGTCGGTCACGGCCACGGCGTCCGGGCGCTCGGCGGCCCGGGCACGTACCCGCTCGACGACACCGAGGTACGGTTCGGGCCGCTCGGGGCCGGTGAGCACCCGTGTGAGCCGCGTCTGCTCACCGGGCGCCAGCAGGTCCAGGGCGCCGAGCCGGTCGTCGGCGCCGAGGGTCACGAACCGGTCGAGCCAGGCGATGAAGCGCTGCAGGTGGTCACGGGCCTCGTCGCGGTCGTAGCGGCTCTCGTTGGCGCTGAGGTCGACGCCGACGCCGGCCGTGCCCTTGTCGGCGACCGTGAACTCCAGGTCGTCCACCAGACCGGTCGAAGGGCTCTGCAGGACGGCCTCGCACGGCCCGATGGTCAGCTTCTCGATCTGCGGCATCATGTTGAGGAACGGGCCGAACGGGCGCCGGTCGTCGCTGGCCAGCCCCATTCCACGGCGCACCCTGCTGACACGGTAGCGCTGGTGCTTGAGGGCCCCGGTGATCTCCTTGTGCGCGGCGGCGAGCAACTCGCCGCGGGTCGTTCGCGGCCCGATCCGCAGCCGCAGCGGCAGATAGTTGACGACCATGCCGGGGATGTTCTGCAGAGCGCCGCCCACGCGGGCGGTGACCGGCAGCGACAGCATGACGTCGTCCGTCCCGGTCATCCGCTGGGTGTAGGCACCGAGCGCGGCGACCAGCACGGTCTGCCAGGTCACCCGGGCGTCCCAGGCAACCGCCCGCAGCCGCTGGGCCAGGTCGTCGGCGAGGACGGTCCCCTCGCGCAGGAACGACTGGGCCGGCTCGGCGTCCCGACGGGCCAGGGTCACCGGTTCGGGGGCGTCGGCAAAGTGATCCTGCCAATAGGCCCGGTCGCGGTCCTGGCGCGGGGAATCGGCGTAGGCGGCCTCCGCCTCGATCAGCGCGCTCAGCGGGGCGAAGCGCCCCTCGTCGAGCGAGGTGCCCGCAGTCATCGCCTCGTAGATGGCAGACAGCCGCTGCCAGTAGATGACGTAGCTGAAGCCGTCGGACGCCAGGTGATGGTTGAGCAGGCAGAAGATCGTGCGGTCCGCGGCGAGCGTGAACACGCTGAACCGGAACAGGGGCGTGTCACCGCCGACCGTGAAGGGAACCCGCAGGTCGGCCCGGATGGCTTCGTTCGCGGCGGCCACGGGGTCGGCGGCGCCGCTGACGTCGGTGACGGTCAACGGCAGCTCGGCGAGGTCCTCGACGACCTGGCGGGGCTCGCCGTCGACCTCGAAGAAGCGGGTGCGCAGGCACTCCGACTCCTCGGCGAGCCGGGCCAGCGCCGCCGTGAACCGCTCACGGTCCAGCGGGCCCTTGATGTCCCAGTAGATCGCGGTGTTGTACGTGGCACCGCCGCCGGTGAGCTTCTCGTCGAACCAGATGTCCTTCTGGCCAGCGGTGAGCGGCAGGCCGGTCGTCGGCACACGCGTCATTGCAATCCCCTCGGAAAGGTTCACCAGGTCCATGCGGCCGTCCCGGCCGGCGCAGCGCGATCGGCGCTGGACGCTCAAGGGCTTGGGACCATGCATGAAGCGCTGCCCCGTCCGGCTGTCCGGAGCGGGCAGGGCAGCGTCGTGATCGATGGTGGTCGAGCGCGCTGACAGCGCACTGACCAGGAACTGACGGTTCGCCACGCCCCTGTGGCGTGCCGTGGGCAGGCCGGGACACGACCCGGCAGGGCCCACGAGCGGCCCGGTCAGCCGCAGCCGCCCGCGTGGCCGTCGTCGGCCGAGCGGCCGACGCCCACCGCGCCGGCGGTGGCGGGTGCCAGGGACGCCGCGGAGGCCACCCCGGTACGCACGTGTTCCACGAAGGCGTCGAGCCGGTCGAGCCCCCAGAAACGGGTGAAACCCTTGACGAAGAACGGCACTCCGAAGACGCCGTCCGTACAGACCTCCATCAGGATGTCCGCACCCCGCTCCCGCAGTTCGGGGTCTTCGTGGGCGCGGGAGATCACCTCGGGGTGGATCCCCAGCTCGCGGCCGATGTCCGCGATGGTCGCCGGGTCGCAGACGTTGCGCCCCTCGCCGAACCGGGTCCGGTAGACCGCGGCGATGTAGTCGTGCCCCCGGCCCTCCCGGGCCGCCACCAGATAGCCCAAGTGCGGAACCTCCCAGACCGGCTCGATGTCCACGGGCCAGTTCACGGTGATGCCGCGTGCCTTGGTGATCCGGCCGACGTCCTGGAGGATGTACCGGTTCTTCTCCCGCGACATCTCCGAGTACGGGAACCGTCCGCCGCGTTCTCGCAGCATCCGCGCGCTGGTCTCGTCCGGTTCGAAGAACGGCAGCCATTCCAGCCGCTCCACGAGGTCTTTGTGGTGTTCCGTCAGTTCCTGGTAGGCGAGCCAGGAGTACGGGCTGCGCAGTGAGAAGTAGAAGCGCGGGGTCTTGTTCTTGGGCATGCTGCTCCTTAGCGGGTCAGACGACGAGGCCGCCGTCGACGCCGAAGACCTGTCCGGTGATGTAGGCGGCGCGGTCGGAGACCAGGAACGACACCAGGTCGGCCACCTCCCGGGGGTGGCCGAGGCGGCCGAGCGGAATGCGCTCGGTCATCTTCCGGGTGTGCTCCGGCGCCAGCCCGGACAGCATGTCGGTGTCGATGAAGCCCGGCGCCACGGCGTTGACGCGCACGCCGTAGCGCCCGGACTCCTTGGCCAGCGCCTTGCTGAAGCCGATGATCCCGGCCTTGGACGCGGAGTAGTTGGTCTGCGTCGCGTTGCCGTACACCCCCGCCACGGACGACATCGTGACGACGGTGCCCGCCCGGCGCTTCATCATGGCGAAGACGGCCGCCTTGCACAGGTGGTAGGTGCCGTCCAGGTTGGTGCGCAGGACGGCGTCCCAGTCGTCCTCGGACATCATCACCAAGGGGTTGTCCCGGACGATGCCGGCGCACGAGACCGCCGCGTGCAGCGGGCCGAGCGTGTCCTCCGCGCCGCGGACGAAGTCCCGTACGGCGCGGGCGTCGGCGACGTCGACGCGGGCGGTGAACACACCCGCGCCCTCCTTCTCGGCCTCCTGGGCGACCGACCGGGCCGCCTCCTCGTCGGACCGGTAGCAGAACGCGACGTCGAAGCCGTCCCGCGCGAGTGCGGTGACCACATGCCGTCCGATGCCCCGGGAACCCCCGGTCACCAGCGCCACCCTGCGGGCGTTCGTCTCCACTCAGCTCTCCTCGTTCGTCGCGGCGGCGAGCAGCGCACAGCCGGCCGTGCCGTCCCGGTCGACCGCCGTCACGAGGGCGAGTGCGCCGGGTGGGGTCTCCTCGTCGTCGAGCAGCGACAGCACCGCCGCGAGCTGCAGGCCGGCGGTGGCCGCAGAGGTGTCGCCCAGCAGCGCGCGGCTGCCCAGCAAGCGGGGCCCGGCCGAGCCGAGGACGTCCCCGATCGCGGCCTCCTCGGTGCCGGCCAGGTGCCCGCCCGTCTCGGCCGGGGCCACCACGCGCACCTCCCCGGCCCGCGCGCCGGCCTGCTTCAAGGCGTCGCGTACGCACTCCGCCAAGGCCGCGCGGGCGTCGGACGGTTCGGCGAAGGCGCGGAACCGGGTGGTCAGCAGGCGGGCTCGCACCCGCCGGCCGGCCGCCCGCGCGTCCTCTGCGGTCTCCAGCAGGAACACCGCGCCGCCCTCGCCCAGTGGGGACGTCCGGTCATCGCCGTCCCGGCCGTGCCACTCCAGCCAGGCCCGCTGCTCGGAGTACTCCTCGGCCGCCCCGCACAGCACCCGCGCGCAGTGGCCGCCACGATGCAGCCGGGCGGCGTAGCTCAGCGCGGTCAGGCCGGTCAGGCGGCCGCCGGCGATGGTGGTGTTCGGCCCTTTGATGCCGTGCCAGATCGCGCTCTGCCCGGCGGCCCGGTTCATCACCGTGTTCGGGAAGCGCGCCGGGTCGACGTGGTAGGGGCGCTCCCCCACGAGTGAGTCGCGGGTGAAGTCCATGATGCTCTGCACACTGCCCGAGCCGGTGCCCAGCACCAGCCCGGTCTCCTCGGGCCGGGACGTCAGCTCCGGTCCGCCGTCGGCCAGCAGCAGTCCCACGGCGGTCACCGCGATGCCGGTGACCCGGTCCATGGTGCGGGTGCCCTTGCGGCCGATGTGATCGGCGGCGTTGAAGTCCGGCACGAGCGCGCCCTCGGTGAACGGTCCTGGGAAGGCCGCCCGGTCGAGTGCGCCGATCGCGCTGCGGCCGGCCTGGATGCCGGTACGGAAGGGCTCGCTGCCCACGCCGTACGGGGACACCGCCGACCAGGTGGAGAAGACCAGCGCGGACATCAGGCGGCCTCCCGGTGCCGGCCCAGGATGAGCACGGCGTTGTTGCCCGC
Organism: Streptomyces shenzhenensis; assembly: GCF_021462265.1. Lineage (GTDB taxonomy): Bacteria > Actinomycetota > Actinomycetes > Streptomycetales > Streptomycetaceae > Streptomyces > Streptomyces shenzhenensis. The sequence continues at coordinate 35,644 of NZ_JAJONF010000010.1, forward strand.
GAAGGCGAGCGCGTTGTTCTGCACGACGGTCAGCTCAGCGGGACGCGCCTTGTTGGGCACACAGTCCAGCCCGCATTCCGGGTCGGTCTCCCGGTGGTTGATGGTGGGCGGGATGAAGCCCTCGGCGATGGCCAGGGCACAGGCGGCCGAGCCGAGGGCACTGGCCGCACCCATGCTGTGCCCGACCATCGACTTGATGGACACGGTGGGCGGCGGAGTGTCGAAGACCTGGCGGATGGCGCCCGCCTCGGTCACGTCGTTGGCCTTGGTACCGGTGCCGTGGGCCGAGATGAAGTCGACGTCCGCCTCGGTGATCCCGGCGTTGCGGTGGGCCAGTGCCATGCAGCGGGCGAGGCTGTCCTGGTCGGGCGCGACGGGATGGTGGGCGTCGCAGGTGAGCCCGTATCCGAGGACCTCGGCGTAGATACGGGCGCCGCGTGCCCGGGCGGACTCCAGGCTCTCCATCATGAGGATGCCGGCGCCCTCGCCGGTGAGGATGCCCTTGCGGTCCCGGTCGAAGGGCTGGCACACCTCGGGAGCGATGGTGCCCAGCCGGTAGAAGCCGGCGAAGGTCTTGCGGCACACCGCGTCGGCTCCCCCGCAGAGCGCCACATCGACGTCGCCGGCCCGGATCGCGTCGTAGCCGCTGCCGATCGCGTAGTTGCCGGCCGCGCAGGCGGTGGGGATGGTCAGGGCCTCGACGTCGGTCAGCCCGAGTTCGCGGACGATGCTCGTGGACAGCCTGCTCGCGTGGGCCCGTCGGGCGATCCCCGGGGTGAGGTGCTCCGGGCCCTTGTCGAGCTGTTCACCGACCAGCAGGTCGAGGTCGCGGGACTCCGCGTCCGTGGTGCCGACCGACACCATGGTCCGCCGGCCGCGGAGTTCCTCCGCGCCGATCCCCGCGTCGGCGACGGCCATGTTGGCCGCCGCCACGGAGAACTGGGTCGCCCGGCCGAGTTCCTCCGGTTGGAACGTACGGATCCACTCCGCCGGGTCGAAGTCCGCGACCTCGCACCCGTAGGAGTGGGCGAAACCACTGGTGTCGAAGGCCGTGATGGGCTTGGCCCCGCTGCGGCCGGCCCGCAGGCCGGCCAGGAACTCCTCGGCTCCGAGGCCGATGCTGGTGACCAGGCCGAGTCCGGTGATCACCACCTGGCGCGGCCACTGATCGTTGTCGTTCACCCTGCACTCCAGTCCCTCACGCCCGACCCGGGCGGGCCCGGCCGGGCAGCACCTGCTACTTGGCGGCCACGGCCTCGTCGACGACGGTGACCACGGCGTCGAGATTGACCATGCGGGGCAGCACGCTCTGGTCGAGGTCGATCCCGTACGTCCGCTCAAGGTTGGAGAGGATCTCGATGGCGCCCATCGAGTCGGCCTCGTGGTCCTCCTTGAACCGGCTGGTGCCGGTCATGTCGGACGGCTCGATCTCGAGGATGTCGCAGATGATGCCCTTGATCTGGGCACGCCGTTCGGCGCTGGTGGCTGCAGTAGTCATGCAGACGATGCTGGAGCAAGCGGCTGACAGGCCACTGACCGCGAACTGACGTGGCTGCGCGGGGAGTCGGCAGGCCTCTCAATCCGAACCGGGCACGTCCTCGTGAGGGTTCGTCAGGTAGCGCTCGACCTCGCGGAAGTTCTCGGGGTGGGCGACCATCCACGACCAGAAGCGCGGGATGGTACGGGCGTACTCGCAGTAGTAGCGACGTACGTTCTCCACCAGGGTCGCCACGGTCGCCCGGCTCAGCGACCCCGTGCGCCACACCAGGAGCAGCTCGCAGATGTGGGCGTCGGCGACCGGGACGAGACTGACGTCCTTGGTGGCACCGGTGGGAACGGTCAGCGCGGCCACGCCCGCCTCGCGGACCCAGCTCATCGCCTCGTGATGCCCGCGCACCCGGTGCGCGGGCACGGGTTGCACCTCGACGAGATCGGCGAAGGCCGCGTCCTCGTGGTCGTGGAACCAGTGGCCGCGCGCGTAGCGCACCCAGTCGAGGGAACGTACCTCGGCCGTACCGACGGGACCGTTCGCGGCCAGCGGGTGGCCGTGCGGCACCGCCAGCCACACCGGCTCGCGGACCACGACCGCCGTGCTGAGGGGCAGCTTTCTGACGTCGGCCGACTGGCGGCCCGGCGGACTGGGCACCAGCGCCAGGTTGAGCAGCCCCTCGGCGACCGCGCTCATCGCGTCGGCCGGATCCACCGTCTCGGTCTGCACCTCGGCGGAGGGCAGGCACGTGGCGATCGCGTCCTTGAGGGTGGGCGGCGTCCACTCCACGTTCCCGACGCGCAGCGTGTTCGTGCTCTGCGCGGCCACCTCGGCGATGACGGCATCACCGCGCCGGGCCAGGTCCACGAGCATCGGGATCAGCCGTTCGCCGAGTGGAGTGGGCACCACGCCGCTGTGCGACCGTACGAACAGTTCCCCTCCGAACTCACGCTCCAGTCGGCGTAGTTGGGAAGAGAGGGCGGGTTGTGGAAGATTGAGCTGGGTTGCGGCCGACGAAATACTCCCGGCACTCGCGATGGCGGCTACGAGTCGGGCATGCCGTAACTCGACGCGCATTGCAGACCCAGCCCCCAGTCCCCGGATACATACGACGGCGCGTTCCGCCCCGTTGCAGGGGCACACGCTCCGATCTACGTTACATCACTGTAATTGAATCACGCCGGTTACGGGAGCTCGACGGAATTACCACCTCCGAGGGACGGAGAGGTGGGTCAGCCGATGAGGGCCAGGGAGCCGCGGGGACGTCCGAGGGCGTCGTCCTGGTGAAGGATTGCCTGGTACACCGCGTGCAGAGAACGCCCCGGCTCCACACCGAGGTCCTCGGCCAGGCGCCTGCGGGCCTGATGGAACACGTCGAGCGCCTCGGTCTGCCGGCCGTCACGGTACAGGGCCAGCATCAGCAGTTCACTGAGGCGTTCGCGGCCGGGATGCTCGGTGGCCAGCTGACGCAGCTCCGGCACCGGCGCGCCTTCCACACCGGCCGCCAGTTTGGCGCTGACCCAGTCCTCGTACGCAGTGAGCCGTCGCTCCTCCAGGCTTACGGACGCCGCCCGGCAGCGGAACCCCTCGCTGACGTCCAGCAGGGCCGCGCCCCGCCACCTGGCCAGCGCCTGTTCCAGCACCTGCGCCGCCGCTGCGGGGTCCTGGCCCAGCAGGGCCGCACCCTCGTCCGCGAGGGCCACGAAGTGATGCGCGTCGATCGATTCGGGTCGGACGTCCAGCAGGTAGCCGGTGCCGACGGTTCGTACGAGTTCCCTGCCCTCCCTCCCGGCCACAGACGCCAGGAGCTTGCGCAGCCGGGTCACGTTGGCTTGCAGAGCGTTCTTCGCGTTGGCGATGTGGTCGTCGCCCCACAGCTCGTCCACGAGCTGGTCGAACGGAACAGACTGGCCCGGGCTCAGAGCCAGCAGGGCGAGCACCGAGCTCACCCGCTTCGATGTCACGCCCCAGCTCCGCGTGTCCCGCGTGAGCAAAAGTGAGCCAAGTATATGGATCTCCACGATTCGACACCCCCGTCTTCGTTTGATCCACATCCTCGTCCGCCCCATCGCGGATGAGAAATATCAAACTTGCGACTCCGCCATACCTCGAAGATATGAGAAAGGAATAAGCCATTCCGGAATGATTCCAGCCCAAAAACGATGCTGGGCCGCCCAGCGTACGGGCGGCCCAGCACCTGGCCCTCCCGGGGGATTGGAAGGCCGTTCAGCGCGGCTGCCTGTATCGACAGCCGTGGCTCAGATGCGCCCCGACTCCTGCGGGCGATACGAAGTGACAGTTTCGGAACCAGCTGATCCGGTCTGCTTTGGCCGTGCCGATCGCGCCCTTCGCGACGGCCACCAGCTCGCGTCACCCAGCAAAGTCAGGATCGACGGAAGGATCATGATCCGCACGATGAAGGCGTCGAGCAGGACCGCGGCGGCGAGGACGAAGCCCATCTGCTTCATCTCGACCAGGGTGAGGAAGACGAAGCTGGCGAACACGGTGACCATGACCACAGCCGCGCTGGTCACCACACCCGCGGAGCTGCCGATCCCCTCGATCACGGCCCTGCGGGTGTCCAGGCCGCGCAGGACTGCCTCCCTGATCCTGCTGACCACGAAGACCTGGTAGTCCATCGACAGCCCGAAGAGGATGACGAACAGGAACAGGGGTACCCGCGCCCCGATCGATCCGGTGGAGTGGAAGTCGAGGACGCCCTCCGCCCAGTGCCCCTGGAAGACCAGGACCAGCAGGCCGAAGGCGGAGGCCGCGGACAGCAGGTTGAGCAGGGTGCCGATCACGCCGATGACCACCGACCGGAAGGCCAGCACCGTCACGGTGAACGTCACCAGCAACAGCAGTCCGACGATCAGCGGGAGCTTGGAGTTCTGGTGGTCCAGGTAGTCGGAGTCGCGGGCGATGTCGCCGGTGACGTAGGCCTCGGCGCCGGGCACCTTGCCGACCGTGGCGGGCAGGTAGTCGTCGCGGACGCGGTCGAGCGACTGCAGCGCCTGGGGCGAGCTGGGCTTGAACGGCACGGAGAGCATCAGGCTGGTGATCCGGTGGTCGCCGGAGGAGCTCAGCTTGAACTCGACGTCCTTGGCGAACAGCGGGTCCGTCTGGGCCCGCCGGCGCAGGTCCTCCATCGCCTTCACCACCTGCGGTGCGCGGTCCGCGTCGGCACGCACCACCACCTGGTGCTGGACGAGCATCTCCGGGAAGGCGGCGGTCAGCCGGTCGTAGGTCTGTACGGCTGTGATCTTGCGCGAGAAGGTGTCCTTCCCCAGCACGCTCAGCTTCAGGTCGAGGGCGGGCGCCGCCAGGCCCAGCATGATGAGCACCGAGACCAGCAGGGTGATCCCGGGGCGCCGGGTCGCGGGCCGCAGCAGCGCGTTCCACGCCCTGCTGGTCTCACCGTGTCCCCGTGTCCGCTTGCCCTGGGCCGCGCGGCGGGCCGTACGACGCTCGGCGCGGGCACCGAGCTTGGCCAGCAGGGCGGGCAGCACCGTCAGCGAACTGGCCACGGCGACCATGACGACGATGATGGCGCCGGTGGCGAGCGAGGAGAAGATGACGTCGGTCGCCAGGTACAGGGTCGCGGTCGAGACGATCACCGCACATCCGGAGACCACGATGGCCCGGCCCGCGGTGGCCGCGGCGAGTTCCACGACGGCCTCGGAACCGAGCTGGCCGCCGGCCCGGGCCCGTTCCTCGCGGTCTCGCTTCAGGTAGAAGAGCGAGTAGTCGACACCGACGGCCAGGCCGATCAGCAGGATGACGTTGTTGCCGACGCCGGCGTCCGGCAGCACGTGCGAGGCAACGGCGGACAGCCCCATGGCGGCGGCGATGGAGGAGAGCGCCAGGAGGACCGGTACACCGGCAGCGATCACCGAGCCGAACGCGATCATCAGCGTGATGACGGTGACCGGCAGGGTGAGCATCTCGGAGAAGGCGAGGTCGTCACTGCGCTGCTGGTCGAGGCCCTTGCTCATCGAGGGGCTGCCGGTCTCCTGCACGCGTACCTCGGGGTGGGCCTTCTGCACGGCCGCGGTCTGCTCGACCAGCGGGCCGACCTTCTTGCGCGCGGCGAGTTCCTCGCCCGCCATGACGACCTGAACCATGAGGACCTTGCCGTTCCGGGAGAGGACCGGCTTCTCGACCCGGTCGACCTCCTGGAGTTTCCGCATCCGCGTGGTGACGTCCGCGGCGGCTGCCCGGGCCGCGGACACGTTCAGCGTGCCGGACGGGGAGTCGATGACGATCTGCTCGGCCGGCCTGCGTTGCAGGCCACCCTCCGTCGCGATCGCCTCCGCCTTCCCGGCCTTGCCGACCCGGTAGTCCTCGGTGGTGGCGCTGTGGGTCCCGACGACGGCCGACGCTCCTAAGCACAGCGCGACGAAGACGAACCAGCCGACGATGGCGCGCCAGGGGTGAGCCGCGCTCCAACTCGCCACCCTGACGGTGACCGAGCGTTTCTCCACTGTCTCCAGCCCCTTACTCACGTCGCGTGTTTCTTCTACATGTAAGTCCGAGCTTACATGCGTAAGAGTGGTCGTCAACCGTTCTTCACGCCATCTACGCCTCACCGGGAGGCGGTTGCGCGGCATCCGGCCGTTCGGCACGGTCCCCGCCCCCCGGTTTCGGGGGCGGGGACCGTTTCGGCATGCGAAATTCCAGGTCAGGCGGTTGCCGCCAGCTTGGCGAAGAAGTAGCTACAGGTGGCGGTGCCGAGGCCCTCGGTGGTGCCGTTCGCGCCGGAGATGCTTCGTCGGCCTACTGCCGCCGCTCTGTCTTCCTGTCCCTCAGTTCGACGCTGACCAGTGCCGTGGCCCGGTCGAGCGCCTCGACGACCGCCGCCCGGCTCTCGCCGACGGCGACGATGTGACCGATCCGCCCGTATGCGTCCGTGGGCGGGGCGACCTGCGTACCCGCCGCAGCGGTGACCGTCACGCGCTCCACGCCCGGGACCGCCCGGGCCCCCTCCAGCCCGGCCACCCGCTCCAGCACGCCGCGCTCGGCGGGCATGATGAACTGGATGCCGGCGTGGCGCGCGAATCCGTCGGGCAGCAGCGGTTCGCCTCCACCGGCATGGGCCACCTGGGCGGCGAGCAGGTCGACACCGGTAGCCAGGCGGTAGAGCTCGGGGATGAGGCCGCCCGCGAGCCTCGGGTTGATCTCCACGACGGCCGTGCCGGTCGCGGTGCGCTTCACCTCGGTGTGGCTCGGACCGCGGCCGAGGCCGGTCGCGGCCAGTGCGGCCGACACCGTCTCGGTCATCTCCCGCGCCGCCTCGCCGGGCAGTTCGGCGGGCACGAGGTGCCGGGACTCCACGAAGTGGGGTGCACCGGTCACGGTCTTCTCGGTGATGCCGATCAGCCGGTGCTCGCCGTCGACCCCGAACATCTCCACGCTGTACTCGGGCGCGTCCAGATACTCCTCGACCAGGGCCCGGCCCGCCATGGCCTGCCCGCGTCCGTTGGTGGTCCGGGCGGTGATCTCCTCGGCCAGCTCTGCGGCCTGCTGCGCCGAGTCGCAGCGGCGCACCCGCGTCGAGCCGGAGTCGTCGACGGGCTTGACCACGCAGGGCGTTCCGATCCGGTCGGCGGCCGCGGCGGCGGACGGGCCGTCCTCGACCACCTCGAAGAGCGGCTGCCCGAGCCCGGCCCGCTGCAGGGTCTCGCGCAGCCGCCCCTTGTCCCGGCAGCCGGCTATCGCCTCGGCACGCTCCGCCGGCAGCCCCACGGCGGTGGCCAGCGCCGCCGCGGCCACCAGGTAGAACTCGCTGGTCGTGGACACACCAGCGATGCAGCCGGACTCGAACGCCTTGGTCACCGCCCGGATCAGTGCGTCCAGGTCGTTGGTGTCGCAGTCCACGACCGTCGCACCGGTCTCGGCGAGCCCTCCGTACCGGGTGGAGTCGCCGGTCACGAGCACCGGCTCATAACCGGCCTCCGCCGCGATGCGCAGCGCCAGCATGCCGGTGCCGGTGGTGTTGGACTCCACGAAGACCAACGCCGGCCGCGGCGCGTCCGCCCTGTTGCGGCGGAACGACCAGCTGTGCACCTCCGTGCCGTCGAGGACCTGACGCGGCACCGTGGCCACGGGCAGGCGCCGGAGATCCTGTTCGGCCCAGTGCGCGTCGCTGTGCACGGTGTCGGCGTACCGGTCCCCGCGGTCCGGGAAGATCCCGACGACGGTCGTGCCCGGTGTGGCCCGTTCGGCCATGGCGCCCAGCACCCGGTACACCGACCCCGAGGTGTTGCCGGCGAACAGCTTTTCCTCACGGGCCAGTTCGCGGGTGGCACCGAAGGCCTCGTGGTCGTTCAGCCAGTGGACCTCGTCGATCAGGGAATGGTCGAGGTTCTTCGGGTGCAGGCTGTTGCCCAGCCCGCTCTGCAGCCTCTTGGGCCGGTCGGGCTGGCCGAAGAGCACACTGCCGACGCAGTCCACCCCGACCACGTACAGTTCCGGCAGGGCCTCGCGCAGCACTCGTGAGGTGCCGCACAGCGAGCCGCCGCTGCCCACGGCGCCGACCAGGACGTCCACCGTGTCGAGGTCGGCGAGCAGCTCATGGGCAAGGTGCCGGTAGGCGGCCGGATTCTGCGGGTTCTCGTACTGCCGTGGCCAGAACGCCCCCGGGTTGCTGTCCATGATCTCCCGCAGCCGGGTCAGCCGCGCGCCCTGCCAGCCGTGGTCGTCCATCGCGGACACCACATGCACCTCGCAGCCCAGTGCCTCCAGCTTGGCCAGCGTCGTACGGTCGATCCGCGGGTCGGTGACGATGTGCACCGGATGGCCGAGCGCGGTGCCCACCAAGGCGACTCCGAGGGCCATCGTGCCCGAAGAGCTCTCCACGATCGGGGCGCCCTCGGCCAGGTCGCCCGTCTGGCGCGCCTCGGTGATGATCTGCTTGGCGACCCTGTCCTTCATCGCGAACAGGTTGTTCATCTCGAGTTTCGCGTAGACCCGGACGTCCCGGTCGGCCCCCAGCCGCAGACGTACCAGCGGTGTATGGCCGATGGCCTCGATCACGTTCTGGCTCAGCATGTGCGCTCTCTCTTCCCATCCCTGCGCCGGGCCGGCGAAACGCCGGAGTTCATCGGTCGAAGCTCAAGGTCCGGTACACCGTGACGTTGCCGACGAGCTCGGAGCACGCGCTCGCGGCGTCCACCAGCCGCTGCGGATACGAGGGCTCGGCCGTGTCGAGGAGCACCCCGAGACAGGTCCCGCTGTGGCCGACGACCACCCCGAGCCCGCCGACCTGCCGACAGACGTCGATCATGTCGTCGAGCGTCCGCTTGGGCCGCAGCACCTGGTTCATCAGGGCACTGCGCGTGGCCACCGCGCCCACCTCGGCGAGGTCCGCACGGGCCACCGCCCCGGCCATCCGCTCCAGCAGTCGGGCGTACTCCGCCCGGTCCGCGGCGGAGAAGGGCTTGGGGATGCGGTTGAAGGCGATCGTGTCGATCTCGCCGCCCTCGTCGACGCCCACCACGGTCATCGGCGGTAGGGACCCCAGTTCGGTGTGGAGTGCCACCCGACGGTGGTAGAAGGCCACGATGCCGGGGTACAGCACGCCGTCGGTGGGCTCGATCTGCGCCAGCAGCGACTCGATCCGCCGGGGCGGCATCGGCTCACCCAGTGCGTTGGCGACCGCGCGTGCCGTCGCCACAAGGTCGGCGGACGAGCTGGCAAGGCCCTTGCCCTCGGTCAGCGTGCTCTCGATGGTCAGCACCCCGCCCATCGGCGCGTCCGCGGACCGCATGATCATCCTGGTGAGCCGGAGCGCCTTGAGCTTGTGGGCCGGCTGGACCTCCAACTCGTCGGTACCGGGTGTGCCGTGGAAGGTCACCCGGGCCCAGCGGGCGATGGGCAGGGTGACCAGGAAGTCGCTGTTCTCCTCGGGCAGCACGCCCTGAAGCAGCTCGCCAAATGTGCCGGACGCGGTACTCATCCCCGTCACCGCGGCGAACGGCGCCGGGGCGCGCCCCGGGGCATCCTGCCGCAGGACGGCGTCGGAGGACCTCACCACTCCTGCCGTCCCTCCGGACCGGCGAGCAGCCGGTCGACCTCGGCCGCCGCCGCGTCGATGTGCGCCCGTCGTCCGTACCAGCGCTTGTCCCACGCGTCGAACGCCGTCTCCTGGTCCGCGAGCAGGGCCCGTACGGCGTCCGGATTGGCCGAGCCGTCCGAACGCTTCGCCGTGAGGCCGCCCTGCACGCTCATCGCCTCGGCGAGCAGTTCCGCCGCGTGTTCGGCCGTATGTCCCTCGGCGGCCAGGATCGTGTCGAGCAGTGCGCCGTCGGGCTCCGCGGGAGGCAGCCCGTGCTCGACGGCCTGGACGATGTAGCGCCCTGCCACCACCTGGGCCGTGCGCCAGGGGACCCCGGCTCGCAGGGTCAGCAGGTTGGCGAGCGTGAACCCGCCCAGGTACTCGCTCTCGCAGGCCTCGCGCATCCGGTCCTCCCGGAACCGCAGGTTCTCCAGCACCGCGCCGAACAGCCGCAGCACCGACCCGGCGGTGTCGAAGGCGGCGGGTACTCCTGCCCCTGCCTCCTTGGAGATCTCGACGGAGTTGCTGTACGGGGTGGAGCGCTGCCCGGTGGCGATGGCCGTGTAGGCCGCGCCGAGATGCGCCGTACGGGCCCGGATCCGCTCCAGCACCGGGTAGTTCTTCTTCTGCGGCATCGCCGAGGAGATGCCCGACCAGTGGTCCGGCAGGTCGATGAAGCCGTATCCCGCGCTGCCCCAGGTCATCAGGTCGGTGACGAAGCGACTCAACGCGACGCCCAGCAGGGAGAACTCCGCGCAGGCCTCCAGTGCCCAGTCGCGCTGTGCCACGGCCCGCAGCGCGTGCGTGCGGACCTCGGTGAAGCCCAGCAGCGCGGCCATCCGGGCCCGGTCCCAGGGCAGTTCCTGTCCCGCCATCGCGCCCGCGCCCATCGGCGAGGCAGCAGCGGTCCGGTACACCGACTCCAGCCGCTCAAGGGTGTGCAGTACCTGGTCGCACAGTGCCGCGAAGTAGAAGCCGGGGCTGATCACCTGGGCCGGCTGCATATGGGTGTAGCCGGGCATCACCAGGTCGGCACCACGCCCGGCCAGCCGGTGCGCGGTGCGGCCGAACGCGATCAGCTCCTCGGCGCACCCCAGCAGCCTCGCCCGGCCCTGCATCAGCTGCGCGGTGGCCTGGAGGTCGTTGCGGCTGCGGTCGACGTGCCACGCGGGCGGCACCGTGGTCAGCCGGCGGGCGACGTGGCGCTCCAGGGTGAAGGCGATGTCGCTCATGCTCTCCTCGGCTTCCCGGGCCACAGCCTCGGGTGTGACCCGGTCGAGCAGGTCGGCGATGGCACCGACCTGGGCACCGTCCAGCAGGCCGAGCCGGCGGTACTCCAGCAGCAGCACCTTCTCCAGCTGGACGTACCAGGGCAGCAGGGCGTCGATCTCGAAGCGGAGCTGCGGCTCGAGCACCTCGGCGCGCAGGAGCGCGTCGGGGCCGGCGGTGATCCGCCCGGTCAGCCCTCCCGCACCACTGGAACTTGCCGTCGTCACATGGTCGTTGGGCATCGGTTTCCTCACGGGGACGAAGGGGCGGTTCGGTTCAGCGCGGTCAGCACCGCGTCTTTCGCGTCGGTCGCCCGTGCGCGCGGGAAGTGGGCTCCGCCACCCGGAAGCCGGCGGTGCGTCACCTTGTCGGAGAAGAGCCGCCAGTCCCAGTGACCGCGGCCGTGTTCGCCGTCCGCCCCGTCCTCAGCGACGACGAGCTCGATGCCCGCCTTGACCCGGTGCGCCTCCGGGTCGAGGCGGGCGGCCAGCAGGAAGTCTCCGGCCGACCGCACGTCGTGCCGGTAGGCGGGCCCGAGCAGCCGCGCCCGCTCCGGCTTGAGCCCGTCGAACTCCACGTACGCGCCCTCGCCCAGGAGGGTCGCGGCGACCTCCTGGTCGCTCATGGCACGGGTGCGGTCCATGGCCGCCCGCACCCCGGCCGGCCAGTCCGGGGCGACGCCGCCGACGATGACCCGACGAGCTGCCGAAGGGCCGTCCTCCAGCAGCCGGGCCAGGGCGAGCGCGGGCGCCGCACCCTCCCGCTGCCCCCACAGCACGAGCGATACGGCGGTCAGCCGCCCCAGCTCCTGCGCAACCCGGCGCGCCACCTCGGGCACCTCCGCCAGATCCTGCGTACCGGGCACGAAGTCGTGGCCCGGCAGCTCCACGCCGTACACCTCGATGCCGCTCGGAGCGAGTTCCCGCGCCAGAGCGAGGAAGTTGACCGCGTTCCCGCCCGCGCCGGGGAAGCAGACCAGGCGGCCCTCGGGCTCGGTCCGGCCAGGGAGCGCACAGGTCAGCGGTCGGAGCAGGCCGGGCTCCGGGCCCTCCGCCGTCGTGTTCCCACCCGCGTCGACGGCGGCGGCGAGGTCGGACAGCACGGGATGGGCGACGATCTGCGTCAGCGAGACGAGCCGGTCCAGCTTCACGACGAGCCAGGTCGCCGCGAGCGACGTACCGCCCAGCGCGAAGAAGTTGTCGGCCCGCCCGATGCTCTGCAACGGAACGTTGAGCGCCTCCGCCCAGGCCATCGCGAGGCGCTGCTCGGTGGGCGTGGTGGGCGCCGTGCTCGGCACGCCGGCATGGCCGAGCGTGGCGGCCAGCTCGACGAGAACCTTCCGGTCCACCTTGCCGTTGGCGCTGACCGGCAGGGCGTCGATCCAGTGGCAGTGCGCGGGGATCATGTAGTCCGGCAGATGGCGGGCCAGGCCGGTCCGGATGTCGGCGGCCTGCCGACGGACGGCACCGACCAGGAAGGCGACCAGGACCCGGTGCCGGTCACCCGCCCCCGAGGCGACGACCACCGCGTCCTTCACCTCGTCCAGGGCCATGAGCCGGTTCTCTATCTCACCGCTCTCGACCCTGAATCCGCGGATCCTGACCTGCTGGTCGCGGCGGCCGAGGAACTGGAGCCGGCCCCCGGGCAGCCAGCGTCCGAAGTCCCCCGTACGGTACATCCGCTCGCCGGGCCGGAACGGATCGGGCACGAACGCGGCCCGAGTCCGCTCGGGGTCGTTGACGTAGCCACGGCCGACCGCGACCCCGGAGAAGACGATCTCTCCGGTCGCGCCGAGCGGCACCAGCCCACCCTGCTCGTCGAGCACGTAGCCATGCACGTTGCGCCGCATCCGGCCGAGCGTGACGGGCCCGTGCTCGGGCACCATGTCGAGGAACTCGTGCATGGTGTCGTCCGAGAGCTCGGTCGCGCCGTACGCGTTGACCACCCGGATGCCCGGATGGCACGCGAACCACCGCCGCAGCAGCGCCGGTTTCAGTTCCTCCCCCGTCACCGAGACGGCTCGCAGCACGCCGAGACCGCGGGGGCCGCGCTCCAGTGCCGTGATCAGCGCGTCGAAGTAGGACGGGGCGAACTGTGCGACGGAGACGCGCGACGCGGTCAGCTCGGCGAGGAAACGGTCGACGTCCAGGAGCACGTCGGTGTCCACGATGCGTGAACCGCCGCCGGTCAGCAGGGGGGCGATCAGCTGCCACAGCGAGATGTCCAGGGACTGCGCGGCAGTCTGCGCCACCACGTCGCCGGGGCCGAGTCCGAGGTCGGCGACCTTCATCAACAGGTGGTTCAGCAACCCCGCGTGCTCGCACATCACGCCTTTCGGCGTGCCGGTGGAGCCGGAGGTGAAGTAGATGTAGGCGAGCCTGCGGGGCGTGAGTGGCCGGCCCGGGTTGCCGGTCGTCCGCGCCTCGGAACCATGACCACCGGTTCCGGCGGTCAGGGCCGCGACGTCCACCGAGCGGCGCGCGTCGTCCCTGCCCCTCACGAAGGCATGCGGGTCCGCACCCTCCCCGAGCAGGAACCGGCAGTCCGCGTGGTCGAGTTGAGCGGCGATCCGGGCGGCCGGTAGGTCCGGATGCACCGGCAGATAGCACCCGCCTGCCTTGAGTACGCCGATCGTGGCCGCTGCCCACTCCAGGCCGCGTTCCATGACGACGGCCACCACGTCCTCGTCACGGAGCCCGTCCGTCAGCAGCGCGTGGGCGATCCGGTTGGCGCTCGTGTTGAGCCGGTCGTAGGTCCATGACCGGCTCCGGTGCGACACCGCGATCGCGTCAGGGGTCGACCGGACCTGCTCCTCGAACCGCTCGACGAACAGCCTCCCGTCGAAGGGCACCGACTCGCCCGCCAACCCGTAGATCTGGAAGTGCCGTTCGTCCTCGGCGAGCAGACTCCGCTCGCCCGCCGGTGCGTCGGGGTGGACGGCCAGCAGTTCCAAGGCCCGTGCGTGGTAGCCGACGATTCGGGTCAGCTGCTCCTCGGACATCACGTCCGAGCGGGACCGGGCGCGGACGGTGACGCGGTCCGCGTGCACGGCGATACGCACCCACAGGGGCGGTGCGTCGTGCTGGGCCGGATCCGCTGCGGACAGGTCCGTCGTGATCAGGTCTGTCGCGGACAGGTCCAGGACGCAATCGTGGTTCGCCCCGGAGGCCGGGTCCGGCGCCGGGGCGCGCCGGCTCGCCTCCGCGGCCGCCTGCCGCACGAGTTCGCCCCAGCTCTTCCGCAGCACACCACTGACACCCAGCGAGCGTGGCGCGCCGGGATCACCGTCGGCGGGCACGTACCCGGTGACCGGGTTCTGGTCGGAGGTCAGCGCGGCGACCACCCGCAGGTGTGCGGCCAGGAGCACGGCGTCCAACTGGGCCGCGCTCTCGACGGCCACCGTACGCAGCCGGGGGGTCAGTTCGGCAGACAGCACGAGTTCGGCGGTCACTCCTCGCCGCGCGCCCGTCTCGTCGGCCGTGGTCCACCGCGGAACGCGTACGGCCGTCGTCCCGGCCGCGACTGAACAGCCCAAAGTCTTCGACACGTGATTGCCAACCTACGGAGGAATGGACGGAAGAATGTGTTATTCGGCATCGCCTTTCGTGACCATGCTGTCGACCGGCACTGACAGGCCACTGACGACGGCTCCCCACCCCGTTCGCGCGCTCACACGGAAGTTTTCGCCGCTGCTTAAGGAAGTGTTCTCCGCCCGCTCCGAACGTTTATCGTCCGGTCGGTCACAGCCCGCAGGTCAGGGAGGCGGAACACAGCGATGAATGCTCTCGACGACATCGTCAGGGGCGTACGTGCCGATGTGGCGTCACGCAGGCAGCGCCTGCCCGAGGCGGCCGTGCGGGAGCGGGCCCTGGCCCGGGGGGCGGGGCGGGACTGCGTGCCGCTGCTGCGGGGCGGGCCGGGGGTGCGGGTCATCGCGGAGGTGAAGAGGGCCAGCCCCTCGCGCGGTCCGCTCGCCGGCATCCCTGATCCCGGGGCCCTCGCCGCCGACTACGCGGCAGGCGGTGCGGCCGCGATCAGCGTCCTGACCGAGGGACGCCGGTTCGGGGGCTCCCTGGCGGATCTGGAGGCCGTGCGCGCCCGGGTGGACGTGCCCGTGCTGCGCAAGGACTTCGTCGTGGACCCTTACCAGGTGTGGGAGGCGCGTGCGTACGGCGCGGACATGGTGCTCCTGATCGTCGCCGCCCTGGGCCGGGCCCAGCTGGCCGAGTTCGTCGCGCTGGCGCTCGAGGCTGGACTGACGCCGCTGGTGGAGGTGCACGACGAGCCCGAGGCGGAGCGCGCGGTGGCCGCCGGCACCACGGTGATCGGCGTCAACGCACGCGACCTGACGACGCTGGAGGTGGAGCGTGGCACGTTCGCGCGGGTCGCGCCGCACCTTCCCGAGGGCCTGGTGCGGATCGCCGAGTCCGGCGTCCGCGGCCCGGCGGACGTCGCGGCATACGCCCACGCGGGCGCGGACGCGGTCCTCGTCGGCGAGGCACTGGTGACCCACGGCACTCCCCGAACGGCAGTAGCCGAACTCCTGGCCGCATCCCAGGTCCAGGGTCCGGTCGACGGATGACGCCGGGCAGGTGGGGTGGGTGCGCCTCGGACCTGTCCGGAATCCGCCCCACGGCTCGCCGCGCGGCCGTCCGGCCCGGCGTACGTGTCCCTCGTTGCGCCGCACCTCGGAGTCGGCCGGCGCGAGGCCGGGGCCCGGGTACCGCGGAACAGGACCCCTCAGGGCTCGCGGCGCAGAGCCGTCGGCGGCAGCCGCGGCTCACCGAGGCGCCGGCCCCGCTGGCTGCGCCCGCTTGGTCGTGACGGCCGCCCATCGTTCCAGGACCGCTGCCGCCGCGCCCGAGTCCACCGATTCCGCCGCCCGCTCCCATCCCGTCGCCAGATGTTCGCCGACCGAGCGTCCGCCGTCCGGCTCCAGCGCGGCAAGACCGGCCGCGGCCGACAGCAGTACCGCGTCGCGCACCGGACCGCGCGCACCGGCGAGGACCTCACGCGCCACTTGGGCGTTGTGGGCCCGGTCGCCGCCGCGCAGGGCGTCGGGCGTGGCGAGCCCGATGCCGATGTCCCGCGGGTCGAAGGTCTCCTCGCGCACCCCGGAGTCCGTGACCACCCAGATCGTGGAGGTTGTGGTGACCGTCAGTTCATCCATTCCGTCGTCGCCCCGGAACACGAGCCCCCTCGACCCACGCCGGGCGAGGACCCCAGCCAGCAGCGGCGCGAGCCGCGCGTCCGCCACTCCGATCGCCGCACCCGTGGGCGAGGCCGGATTGAGCAGCGGGCCCAGGGCGTTGAAGACGGTGGGTATCCCGAGCTCGCGGCGCGGCGCCGCCGCGTGCCGCATGCCGGGATGGAACGCCGGCGCGAAGCAGAACGTGATGCCGACCTCTTCGGCGACGGCGCCGACGTCCTCCGCGGGCAGCCCCAGAGCCACCCCCAGCTCCTCCAGGACGTCGGCCGATCCGCAGGAGGAGGACGCCGACCGGTTGCCATGCTTGACCACCCGCGCCCCGGCTCCGGCCGCCACGATGGCCGAGATCGTGGAGATGTTGACACTGTTCGAACCGTCCCCGCCGGTGCCCACGATGTCCACCGTGGGGCCGGGCACGTCCAGCGGCACCGCATGCCGCCGCATGGCGCCGACCAGACCCTCGATCTCCTCGACGGTCTCGCCCTTCGCCCGCAGCGCCACCAGGAGCCCGGCCAGCCGCACCGGCCCCGCGACGCCGTACATCACCTGATCCATCGCCCAGTCGGTCTCCCGCGCGGAAAGGTCCTTCAGATCGAGCAGCGAATTCAGCAATTCGGGCCAACTGAAACTCTGCGGTCCGGTTGTCACGTGAATTCTCCTCGGACATCTGCGACACGGATCTGGCATCGATCCGGGCGACCAGTGTCACGTCCGGGCACGCAACCCGACCAGACCACTGCCAGGCGAGAAATACAGGCCACTTCCCAAGGAGAGAAAAGTTCATGTCCCTCCACATGGCGGTCGAAGTCGTCCGGGATTCCGAGGTCTCCCTGACCGCGCAGATACAGAGCTTCATCAAGAGCGAGATAGCGGCCGGAAGCCTGCACGCGGGAACCCGGCTGCCCTCCAGCCGCCGCCTCGCGGACGACCTGGACGTCTCGCGCAGCGTGGTCGTGGAGGCGTACGGCCAACTCGTCGCCGAGGGATACCTGGAAGCCGTCCAGGGCGCGGGCACCCGCGTCGTCGGACACCTGACCGCCCAGGCGGTCGTACCGACGCTCCTCGGGGAGGACCGGGTGCCGGAGGTGCGCTGGGACCTACGGCCGGGCGGCGGCAGTCCGTCCGACTTTCCGCGGCGCGACTGGCTCACCTGCTACGAGCGCGCGCTGCGGTCGGGCGCCCCCTCGGCACACTCCTATCCTCCGCTGGCCGGAGCCCCCGCGCTGCGCCTGGAACTCTCCCAGTACCTGGGGCGGGCCCGCGGCGTTCGGACCGCCCCCGAGCGGCTGGCCGTGGTGGGCGGGTTCGCGCAGGGACTGAACCTGCTGTGCGGCGTGCTCCGCCGGCAGGGGGTCGACGCGATCGGCGTGGAGGACCCGGGCCATCCCGGACAGCGGCGGTTCCTCCAGGAATGCGGTGTGCGTCCGCTGCCCCTGCCCGTCGACGAGGCGGGCCTGGATGTGGCGGCGCTGGCCGCGACGGGCCTGCGCGCCGTCCTCGTCACTCCCACGCATCACTTCCCGACTGGCGTGACCCTGCGCGACGACCGGCGCGAGCACCTCGTGCGCTGGGCCCGGGACGTCGACGGCCTGATCATCGAGGACGACTACGACGGGGGCCTGTGGTACGAACGCGGTCGACGTCCGCTGGCGCTGCAACGCCTCGCCCCCGAACGCGTCGTGTACGCGGGCACAGCCAGCAAGTCCCTCGCCCCCGGACTGCGGCTCGGCTGGCTGGCCGCACCGCCCGATCTGCTGGACCAGCTGCTGCGCGAGCGTGCCCGGCACGACCTCGGCACCGAGACCCTCACCCAGCTGGCCTTCGCCGAGCTGCTGCGCGGCGGGCTGCTCGACCGGCACCTGCGAAGGCTCAACTCCCGGGCGAGCGGCCGCCGTCAGGCCCTCGTGGAGGCCGTCCGCCGGCATCTGCCCGACGCCGACGTGCTCGGCCCGGCGGCGGGGCTGCACGCGTACCTCAGGCTCCCCCGGCACACCGACGAGGCGACCCTGGTGTCCGGGGCGCTGCGCCGCTCCGTCGCGGTGCGCGGCGGGGCGGCCTTCCACGCCTGGCCGCGCCGGGGCGCACCCGCGCTCGTCGTGGGCCACGCGCATCTTCCGCGCTCGGGCATCACCGAGGCCGTCCGGGTACTGGCTGAGGTCAGATCCCGCTGAGCGGCCGCTCCCGGCCGCGCTCGTCCGCCGCCATGGCCAGGAAGTTCTCCAGCAGCGTGAGGCCTCCGGTGGTCATCACGGACTCGGGGTGGAACTGGACGCCCGCCACGGGCAGGGTGCGATGCCGCAGGCCCATCACATAGCCGTGGTCGACCGCGACGGCCGTGGTCTCCAGGGCCTCCGGAACCGGTTGGGCGACCACGAGAGAGTGGTAGCGGGTGGCCTGCAGGGTGTGACCGAGACCGGCGAACAGGCCCGTGCCGTCGTGCCGCACGGTGCTGATCCGCCCGTGCATCACCTGGTCGGCCACCTCGATCCGGCCGCCGTAGGCCAGGGCGATGGCCTGGTGGCCCAGGCACACGCCGAGCAGCGGCACCCGACCGGCGAACTCGTGCACCAGTTCCACATGGCCCGACTCGGCCGGATGCCCGGGACCCGGCCCGAGGACCACGGCGTCCGGTTCGTACCCGGCGAGTTCCTCGACGGAGCGGGTCAGCGAGCGCACGACCCGCGTCTGCGCGCCGAGGTGGCGCAGATACTGGTCGATGATGTGCACGAAACTGTCGTACGCGTCGATCAGCAGCACCTTCATCGCAGCTCCTCCCCCGTGAGCGCCCAGTAGGCGGCGCCCATCTTCGCCAGCGTCTCCTGCCACTCGGACTCGGGGTCCGACTGGGCCACCAGGCCCGCCGAACTCTGCGTGGAGTAGGTGGCTCCGTCGTACTCGATCGAGCGGATGCACAGCGCGAGTTCGCTCCACCCGCGCACGTCCGCCAGCCCCACGGCGCCCGCGTAGCTGCCGCGTCGCTCCCGTTCCAGACCGTCGATGATCTCCATGGCCCGCACCTTGGGCGCGCCGGTCATCGTCCCCGCCGGGAACGTCGCGCGCAACGCTTCCCAGGTGCCCAGGCCCTCGTCGAGACGTCCGGTGACGGTGGAGACGAGATGGAAGACGTGCGAGTAGGACTCCACGGCCATCAGCCGGTCCACGGGCAGCGTGCCGGGGCGGCTGACCCGGCCGATGTCGTTGCGGCAGAGGTCGACCAGCATGATGTGTTCGGCGCGTTCCTTCGTGCTCTCCCGCATCTCCTTGACGCGCCGGGCGTTCTCCTCGTCGTCCGGCCCCCGGCGCGCGGTGCCCGCGATGGGACGCATCTCGAGTTCGTCGCCCTCGATCCGGAAGTACAGCTCGGGGCTGGCACCGATGAGCAGGCTGCCGGCGCGGGGCATCAGGAACATGTACGGCGAGGGGTTGCGGCCGCGCAGCCGCCGGTAGACGTCGACGGGGGTGAGCTCGGTGCGTACGTCGATACGGTGACCGACCTGGATCTGATAGATGTCCCCGACCCGAATGTGCTCCAGGCACCGGTGAGCCCACGACAGGAACGTCTGGCGGCCGACGGTGTCGTGCACGGACGAGGGAGAGGGAGCCGCGGGCACCGGGGCGGCGTCCGTGCCGCCCCGCTCCTGGGCGGCCCGAGCGGCCTCCTCCAGCGACGGGGCATCCGGTGCGCGGTCCCCGAACGCCGCGCTCTCCGCGGCGAGATGACGCACCGTGGCCGTGGTCAGGTCGTACCACACGGCATCCCGGAAGAGCGTGAGCGTGATGTCGGGCCCGTTCGCCTTCTTGGTCCGGGGAGGCAGCGTCTCCATGTGCCAGACCGACTCGTAGGCGAGCGAGGCCAGGAACCCGAAGGCGTACGAGGTCTGCGGTATGTCGGTGTCCACCTCGAAGACGTGCTGTGCCAGGGGCAGCAGCCGCCAGACGGCGGCTGGGCCGGGTATGCGCAGTCGCCGGGTGCCTGCTCCGGGGGCGCCCGACGGCGACTCCTCGGGAAGCAGCCCTGCCTCCTCGGCGGCCAGAGCCAGCACCGACGCCACGCCCGGCACGCCGTCGATCTCCACGTGTTCGGCGAAGACCCGGATCTCGGCCAGACGGCCCAGACCGACGACGGCGGACCGGCGGTCGGGTGCGGCGCCGTCCGTGCTCTCGAAGAGAAAGACGTCCTCGGCCCGGCACGTGTCGCGCAGGCGCTCGTACAGCTCGAGAGGTGCGTGGTGCGGTAGTTCGGCAGCGGCGACCCGCACCATGAGGCGTTCCTGCGACGACACGACAGACCCCCTGTGAATTCTGAATCGTCCATTGAATGACCTGCGCTCCGCCGTCCCCAGAAAATCAGCCGCCTCGGCGCCAGGGCCAGACCGGTCGGTCTCCGTGCGGGCGGACCACTTCCACGAGCGTGCGGCGGTCAGCGTTCCGTCGGCCCTGACAGGTCGATGTCGTGGACCGGGATGTCCGGAGTGGCTGCGGCCGTACGCAGCAGCAGCGTGAAGCGGGTGCAGAGGGCCTCGACGGTGGGCCGGTCGAACAGCTCGGTCCGGTATTCGACCACGCCGTCGAGTCCGCGGCAGGTGCCGTCGGCGTCGCGCCGCTCGAACAGGCCGAAGGTCAGGTCGAACCCGGCGGAGCTGCTGCCGACCAGGTCCACCGTCGCGGACACGCCCGGTAGCTCCAGCCTTTCGGGAAGAGAGGGTGTGAGCACCAACATCACCTGGAACAGGGCTCGGCCGAACACGGCCTGCCCGCTCGCCGCCCGCCGTGGTCCCTGCGCCTCCACGACCAGGTCGAAGGGCACGTCCTTGTGAGCGAAGGCCGCCAGATCGGCCTGCCTGACCCGGCCGAGCAGCTCACGGAAGGTGGGCTCTCCCGAGGTGTCGGTGCGCAGTGCGAGCGTGTTCACGAAGAAGCCGACGAGGCCGTCGAGCTCCGAGTCCGCGCGGTCGGAGACCGCCGTGCCGATCGGGATGTCCGTACCCGCGCCGAGGCGGGTGAGCAGCGCGGCCAGTCCGGCGTGCACCACCATGAAGAGGCTGGCCTGCTCGTCCGCGGCCACCTCCAGGAGCCGTCCGTGGACGTCCGCGGGGACGGTGAAAGCGACCGTGTCGCCGGCGGTGTGCGCCGGGCGCCCGGACGGCGCCTGCTCCCTCCGGTCGGTGGGTAGCGCGATACGTTCCGGCAGACCGGCCAAGGTCTTGTTCCAGTGGGCGAGCTGACCGGCCCGCAGGGCGCTGGGCTCGCCGTCGGTGCCGAGCAGTCGACGCTGCCACAGGGTGAAGTCGGCGTACTGGGTGGGCAATGGCGGCCAGTCAGGGGCGTCACCGGTGACGCGGGCCCGGTACGCGGTACCGAGGTCGTCCAGCAGCCGCGGTAGCGAAGCCCGGTCGCAGGCGATGTGGTGGAGCAGCAGGAGCAACGACTGCCCGCGCGAGGTCTCGGTCGTGAAAAGGACCGTACGGAGCGGGAGTTCGCTCTCCAGGTGGAAGGGGCGGCCGGCCGCGGCGCTCAACGCGGCCGGCAGCCGGTCCGGGGCGACGGGTTCGACCGTGAATGCCGGGCGCGCTGCCGTGACCGGCAGGATGTGCTGGACCGCCTGGCCGTCCCGCTGCTGGACGAGGGTGCGCAGGGGCTCGTGCCGGGCCGTGAGGTCGCCCAGGGCGGCACGGAGCGCTTCCCGGTCCAGCTCGCCGTCCCAGCGCAGCACCAGGGGAACGTTGTAGGTGCTGTCGGGCCCGGCGAGCTTGTGCAGGAACCAGAAGCGCCGTTGGCCGAAGGAGAGCGGGACCGGCTCGGCGCCCCGGTCCCCGGACGACGGAAGCCGAGGGACGAGCCGGGGCCCCGATGCCATGAAGGTGTCGCCCGGATGATCCGTGTCGCCCAGATGAGCGGCGAGCCCGGCGACGGTCGGGTGGGCGAAGACGTCCCTGACATCCAGCTCCGCCCGGGCGCCGAGGCCGGCTCGGCGCACCATGCTGACCAGCCGTGTCGCCCGCAGGCTGTCGCCCCCGAGGTCGAAGAAGTCGTCGTCGGCGCCCACCCGCGCCACGGCGAGCAGGTCGGCGTACAGCCCGGCCAGTTCGGCTTCCAGCGGCGTGTCCGGGGCGCGTGACGGCGTGTGCGCGCGGGCGTGGGGGGAAGGGAGCGCCGCCCGGTCCAGCTTCCCGTTGGGGGTGAGCGGCAGCCTGTCGAGGGGGACGAACAGGGACGGGACCAGGTGCGCCGGGAGCCGCGTGCGCAGCCATTCCCGCAGCCGGGCATGGGCCTGCCCGGGATCGTCCGCCGCCGCCTCCCGGGTGGGGACGACGTAGGCCACCAACCGTGCGGCCCCGTCGGCTCCCTGACCGCCGTCCGCCCCGGTGCGGGCCGGACCGTACGGAACGACACCGGAACTCGCCAGCACGGCCCCGCCCGCCACGCCGGGGGCGGCCAGCAGCGCCGCCTCGACCTCGGCCGGTTCGATCCGGAAGCCACGGATCTTGACCTGGTCGTCCGCCCTGCCGAGGTACTCCAGTGAGCCGTCCCGACGGGCGCGTACGAGGTCGCCCGAGCGGTACAACCGGGACCCGGCGGGGCCGAACGGGTCGGCCACGAAGCGCTGCGCCGTCAGGGCGGGGCGGTTCAGATAGCCCCTGGCCACACCGGAACCCGCGACATACAGCTCACCGGCCGCCCCGGGGGGCACCAGGCGCAGCCGGCTGTCCAGCACGTACAGCCGGGTGCCGGCGACGGCCTTGCCGATCGGGACGACCCTCGCCGTACCGTGGCCGCGGTCCAGGTCGAGCCGGGTCGAGAGGACCGCGGTCTCGGTGATGCCGTACATGTTGACCAGGACGGGCGAGGAGTCCTGGTGCCGCCCGTACCAGGAACGCACGACGGCCGGGGAGAGCGCCTCACCGCAGAAGATGACCCAGCGCAGGGCCAGTTCCCGCTCCTGCGCGGGGGCTTCGGCGTCCGCCTGCTCCAGCGACCGGAAGGCGGAGGGCGTCTGGTTGAGCACCGTCACGCGCTCCCGCACCAGCAGGTCGAGAAAGGCGCGGGGCGAGCGGCTGACCTCGCGGGGGACGACCACGAGCCGGCCACCGTGCGTGAGGGCACCCCACATCTCCCACACGGAGAAGTCGAAGGCACAGGAGTGGAACATCGCCCAGGTGTCGTCGGGACCGAACCCGAACCCGGCGGCTCCCGCCCGCAACAGCGCCACCGGACCGCGGTGCGGGACCACCACGCCCTTGGGGCGGCCGGTGGATCCCGAGGTGTAGATGACGTATGCGGGATGGTCGGGCGTCAGCGGCTCTGTGCGGTCCGCGTCGGTCGGGTTGGCGTCGCTGTCCGGCGAGCCGGTGCCGCTCGTCGCGGCAGCTCCCGTCGGGTCCGTCACGGAGAGAACGCATACCGGCCGGGCGTCGGCGAGGATCCGCTCCGTGTGCTCCGGCGGCCATCCCGTGTCGAGCGGGAGGTAGGCCGCGCCGGTTTTGGACACCGCCAGGATCGCGGTGACCATGTCCTCGGAGCGGGGGAAGAGGACGGCGACGGTGCGTCCGGGTCCCGCGCCGCGCCGGATCAGCGTCCTGGCCAGCCGATTGGCGCGCCTGTTGAGTTCGGCGTAGGTGAGCTGCCGGTCGCCATGGCTGACCGCCGGTGCGTGCGGGGTGAGTGCGGCCCAGTGTTCGAACAGCTCGGGGAGTGTACGGGGCGACGGGGGTGCGGGCGTGCCGATGCGCGGTGCGAGCAGCCTGCGCTCTTCCGGTGCCAGCAGATCCAGCTCTCCGACGGGGCGCCGGGGTTCGTCGATCAGCTGGTCGAGCAGGCGTACGCAGCGGTCGGCCTCGGCGGCGACCTCCTCGGGCTCGTACCGCCCGGCCTCGGCGTGCACCTCCACCATCAGGCCGGCCCGGCCGCGTTCCGGCCTGATCACGACGGAGAGGTCCTCCACCGCGCCGGTGTTGAGCTGTCTGAGGGTCATCGGCCGTCCGGCGAAACTGCGGCCGAAGCTGAACGGGACGATGTTCGCGATCAGTTGGTACGGCGCGTGCACGGACCCGGTGAAGCCGAGGTCACGGCGGAGGTCCTCGTACCGATAGCGCTGGTGGTCGAGGGCGAGGGTGGTTGCCTCGCCGACGGTCCGGATCAGTTCGGCGGCCGGCCGGCGCAGGTCGACCCGTATCCGCAGCGGGAGCACGTTCGACGCCGCACCGGTCACGGCGCCCGCCGTCCTGGGGGTGCGGCCGGCGACCGGGAACCCCACGACGACCTCATCGCCCCCGCCGGTACGGGCGTGGTCCAGCAGGACGGCGGAGGCGGTCGCCAGCACCGTCCAGGGCAGGTTGAGTTCGCGTGCGCGTGCACGGAGGGCGGCCACCCGGTCCTGGGGCATCCGGGACGCACCACGCACCGGTGCCCCGCCCGTCCCGCCGACGCCGGTCCGGCCGGGTGTGTCCCGGCCAGGTGCGGCGGGCCCGGACCCACCCGGCCGGACGGCTCCCGGCCAACCGGCCATCTTCGCCGTCCAGAACTCACGGTCGGCCTCGAAGTCGGGCGTGGAGCGGTACGCCCGCTCGGCGTTGAGCAGGGTGTCCAACGGCACCTGGTGGCCGGGCTCCGGGGACTCGCCGCGCTCCAACGCCGCGTAGATCTCGCCGAGCCGTCGGGCGAACAGCGCCAGACCGAAGCCGTCCACCACCAGGTGGTGCACGAGCAGGTACCAGCAGACCCGGTCCCCGGCGAGGCGCAGGAACGCGGTCCTGAACGCCGGACCGTTCTCCAGGTCGAGCGGGCGTGGGAGGTCCGCCCGCATCCAGTCCAGCGCGGCGGCCATCGGCGCGGGTTCCCGCTGGAGGTCGACGACCGGTATGTGCCAGGGAGGGAGGGGGCCGGCCCATTGCCTCGGCTCCCCGGAGGCCGTGACGGCGAACCGCGACCTGAACGGCTCGGTCTCCGACACCGCGAACCGGAAAGCGGCGTCGTACAGCTCTGGATCGAGGTCTCCGACGATCTCGAACGCACTCGCCAGTTGGTACCGGACCGGAGGCGCCAGGTGCTGCGCCCACCAGATCCCGTGTTGCATCGTGGTGAGCGGCATCGACGGGTGATCCGGCGAGCGCACATACTCCGGCTCGTTCCTCACGGAGCGTTCACCGACCCCTTCTGTGGTGCCTCGACGGCCCACTGTCCGACGAGGACGCGGCCGATCTCGCAGAGCGCGGCCGGGCGTCCCATCTCCATGTGCGTGCAGTCGACCGGCAGGAGCTGGAGCGACCCCTTGATCAGCGGGCGCCACAGGCCGAGGGCGGTCTCGGGCGGGTGGTCCTGGGAGGTGAACATCACCGTGTTCCCGCCGAACGGGCGCGGCCGGTGCAGGCCGGCGACCCGGGCGTTGTTGGTGAAGATCCGGGCCAGCGCGGCGACCCGCCGCTCGTCGAACGAGGCCAGCAGTCCCTCTTCCAGGAGCGCCGCGAGGACGTCCCGGCCGGCGGCCGGACCCGCGGCCTCGGCCGAGGCCGCGGGTCCGGCAACGCCCGCGCCCGCGGGGTAGGCGTCCAGAAGCACCAGCGTCTCCACCGATTCGCCGTTCTCCTCCAACTGCACCGCCATCTCGTGAGCGACCGTCCCCCCGAAGGACCAGCCGAGGAGGTGGTAGGGGCCCGTGGGCTGGACGGACCTGACATGGTCCAGATAGTCCGCCGCCATCTCCCGCAGGGACACCGGCAGCACTTCGGTGCCGTCCAGGCCCCGGGCCTGCAGGCCGTACACCGGCCGGTCGGCGCCGAGCGGCGAGGTGAGTCCCGCGTAGCCCCAGGAGAAGCCCGCCGCCGCGTGCACGCAGAACAGAGGTGCCTTGTCGCCCGACTCGCGAAGCGGCAACAGGACTCCGATGTCGCTTTCGGACATCTCCTGGATGCCGCCCCACCTGTTGCTCGCGGTGTCGTCGCCCGCCCCGGGCGAGCGGAGGGACCCGACGCTTCCGGCGGGCTCGGCGGCCGCTTCGGCCAGCGCGGCGGAGGTCTCCGGGCTCTTCGCACGGTTCGTCTCGCGCACGACCGAGGCCAGCGCCCTGACCGTCTTGTGCTCGATGATGTCCTGCGGTGTGAGGAGAAGACCCACCCGGCGTAGTCGGCTCACCAGCTGGATCGTCATGACGCTGTCGCCGCCGAGGTGGAAGAAGCTGACGTCCGTGGCGACTTCGGGGAGCCGGAGCACCTCGCGGAACACCCGTGCCACGTGCTCCTCCCGCGCTCCGTCGGCGGCGAGCGAAGCGAGATGGGGGTCCCGCCGGCCGAAGGCCGTCGGAGGGTCGGCCTCCAGCGGCCGTACGCCTGTCGGCGGTTTCCCACGGTCGAGCTTGCCGCTGCCCGTACGCGGCAGCACGGAGGCGGCCTTCAGCTCTGCCGGGACCATATGCGTCGGCAGCCGCTCGGCCGCCCAGTCCCGCAGCACGTGGCCGCCGGGAAGGCGGGCTCCCTCCGCGGGCACCAGGTAGGCCACGAGCCGGGCGTCGCCACTCGTCCCCTGCCGGACGCAGGCCATGACCTCGGTGACGGCGGGGTGCCGGGCGATCACCGCCTCCACCTCGCCGAGTTCGATGCGAAAACCATTGAGTTTGACCTGGGCGTCCGCGCGGCCGAGGAAGTCGAGCTGCCCGTCGGGGCGCCAACGGGCCCGGTCACCCGTCCGGTACATCCGCTCGCCGGGCGGACCGAAGGGGTCGGCGACGAAACGCTCCGCGGTCAGCCCGGGCCGGCTCAGATATCCCCGGGCAAGGCCGTCTCCCGCCAGGTACAACTCGCCCTCGCGGTCGGCCTCCACCTGGCGGAGAGAGCTGTCGAGCACGTAGGCGCGGACGTGGCCCAGCGGCCGTCCGATGGGCGGTGCGCCCTCCGGCACCGGACCGTCGCCCGCCGAGGCGGTGGCCTGGACAGTGGCCGCGGTGGCAAGGACGGTGGCCTCGGTGGGCCCGTACACGTTGAGCACCCGGGTGCCGGGCATGATGTCCCGGATCCGCGCGGCAAGGGTCGCGGGGAGCGCCTCACCGGTCATCGAGAGCGTTTTGACCGACACCTCGAGACCGCCGGTCTCCATCAGCCTGGAGAACAGTGAAGGGATGGCGCACAGCAGACCGCCCGACCAGCGCGGCGGGTCGCCGTCGAGCAACGACAGCAGACTGCCGACCACTTCGACCCTGCCGCCGACCGCCAGCGCCGGAAAGATCTCGGCCACCGACACGTCGAAGCTGAAGGAGCTCGCCGCCAGCACGTGTGCCAGCGATCCGGCGCCGAACTCGGCGGCCGCCCAGTCCATCAGCGCGACCGCACCACGGTGCGGCACCACGACCCCCTTGGGGGTACCGGTGGAGCCCGAGGTGTAGATGACGTACGCGGGATGCGAGGGCCGCAGCGGCTCGGGACGGTCGGCGTCGGCCGGTGCCGTGGGCGAGCAGTGCTCCAACTCCCCGGCGATCGCGGGGTCGTCGAGCCGGACGGTCGTGGTCAACCGGCTCACGGCGTCTGCGACGTACGAGTCGGTGGCGGTGTCGGTCAGCACACAGATGGGTTCCGCGTCCTCGACCATGAAACGGAGTCGCTCGGCCGGGTAGGCGGGGTCGAGCGGCAGGTACGCGGCACCGGCCTTGAGTACCGCGAGCATCGCCACGAGTGTTCCGGCGCGCCGGGCGAGCAGCAGCCCGACGACCGACTCCGGCCCGGCACCCCGGGCCAGCAGGAGCCGGGCCAACCGGTTGGCGCGCTCGTGGAGTTCCGCGTAGGTGAGCTCGGCGTCGGCGCCGGTGACGGCGACCGCGTCCGGGTGGCTCCGGGCGGCGCTCTCCAGCAGGTCGGTGAGCGTTCGGCGGGGTGCTCCGGAGGCCGTGCCGCCCGTCCGGGAGGGAACGGCCGCCCGCTCGTCCGCCGCCGGCAGGCGGAAGGTGCCCAGCGGGTGCCCCGGATCGGCCACCGCCATGGACAGCAGACGGCCGAAACGCCTGGCGTGCGCGTCGAGTTCGGCGGCGGAATAGCGATCCGCCGCACCGCTGAAGACGACCCGCAGCCGCTGTTCAGCGGGGTCGTCGTCGAGTACGACGCGTATGTCGTGGACCGGGTCGGGCACCAGGTCGTGGACCCTCACGGACAGTTCACCGAACCGCACGAGGGTCCCGGGGGTGCGGATGTCGGCGATCGGCCCGAACAGCCGGGGCCGATCGTCCGTCGCCCCGGCCTCGCGCCCCAACTCCCAGTGGGCCGGCCGCTGGTGCCTGACCGCCTCGCGCAACTCCCGGCCGACGTCCTGGACGAGTTCGGCGAAGGTGACGGCGGACCGTACCGTCAGCCGCAGGGGCACGATGTACTCGCTCGCGTCCGGTACGCGCCTGCTCACCCGGTTCGGCCGACCGTCCATCGGCACGCCGATGACCACGTCCGTGGCGCCGCTCAGCCGGTGGGCGTAGGCCGCCACGGCGGCGCACAGCACCGCCCGCACCGGCACACCGCCGTAGCGGGCCGTGGAACGCAGGCGTTCGGTGTCGGTGGTGCCGAGCGTCACCGGGCGGGAGTTCACCGGTGCCCGCAACCGGTCGGCGTCCCGGACGGGAGCGGACGCGAAGGTCACCGGCTCGGGGAGGTCGGCGAACCGCTTGCGCCAGTGGTCACGGTCGGCTTTCTGCGCGGCTCCGGCGTACCCGGCCGCTGCCGAGGCCGACTGGGCCCGGGTGGCCAGGGCGCCCTCGGCAGCCGGGCGCCCCTCGGCCAGTGCCGTGTACACCTCGGAGACCCGACGGGTGATCAGCGCACAGCCGAAGCGGTCGACCACGGCCCGATGGTGTTGGTGGAACCAGTGGTGGTGGTCCGGGCCGAGCCTCAGCAACGCCTGCGCGGACCAGGGCTGGCAGGTCTCCTCGCCGCACCGTGCGAGCGCCGCGCATGTCCACGCGTCGGCGGCGCCCCGCGGGTCCGTCTCCGTGCTCAGGTCCACCACGGGCAGCGGCAGGACGTCCGGCTTCTCCGGGGCGGGCGGTCCGTGCGGTCCCTCGCCGGCGAAGCGCGACCGCCCTGCGGTGGTCTCGGCCACGACCTGGGCGACCGCCTTGCCCAGCGTCGTGAGGTCCAGGTCGCCGTGGATCTCCACGAGCTGGGCGGTGTGGCCGCTGGGGGCGGTGGGCGCCGGACCGGAGTGTCCTGCGGCACGCCAGGCGTCCTGTCCGGCGGGGGGCGTGTCGGTGGGTGCGCCCCGGCGGTCAGCCACGGTCCGTTCCTCCCGGCGCGGTGAGGTGCTGTGACGAGTACTGGTAGAAGCCACTGCCCGATTTGCGCCCCACGTTGCCCTCGGCGACGAGACGGGCCAGCAGGGAGCAGGGCCGGAAGCGGTCCTCGCCGGTATGCCGGCGCAGCACCTCCAGCGAGTCGGCGATGGTGTCGAGACCGATGAGGTCGGCCGTGCGCAACGGCCCCATGGGGTGACCGAAGCAGTCCTGGAAAATGCGGTCCACGGTCTCGGCGTCGGCGGTTCCCTCGCCCAGCACGGCGGCCGCCTCGTTGAGCGTCAGCATCAGCACCCGGTTCGTGACGAAGCCGGGGGCGTCACGAACCACGTGGGCGTGCTTTCCGAGGCGGGCGAGAAACGCCTCCGTGCGCTCCACGGTGAGACCGCTGGTCTCCGGCGCGCGGATCACCTCCACCGCGTCCTTGAGCGGCGCGGGGTTCATGAAGTGGGTGCCGATGACCCGGTCGGGGCGGGCGGTGAAGGACCCGAGGCGGCTGACCGGGATGCACGAGGTGTTGGACGCGAAGATCGCCTCGGCCCCGCAGATCCGGTCCAGCTCGCGGAGGATCCCCTCCTTGACGTCCTCGTCCTCCCGGGCGCACTCCACCACCAGGAGAGCGTCCGCCAGGTCGGCGAGCTCGGCGGACCAGGTCACGAGGGACTCGACGCGGGATACGGCCACGCCCGCCCGCGCCTGCCGGGACCCCGGGCGCACCAGCGTGGCCGTCCTGATCCCCGCGCGGAGCCGGGCCGGCCCCGAGGCCAGCATGCCGGGGTCGTTGTCGACGACGACCACGGGGTGGCCGGCTTCGGCGAAGCACTGCGCCACACCGACACCCATCGTGCCCGCGCCGACGATGCCCACCGGTGTCCCGGCCGGAACGGTCCCCGCGGTCTGTTGAACGTCTGTCTGATCGCCCACTGTTGCAGGTCTCCTTCGTCGGCCGAGCCGCGTCAGTCGGTGTACGCGGGCCGTGCCGCGGCCGGCTTCGCGGGTGTGCTTGCGCTGGTCGTCGTGCGGATGGGCCACAGGCCGGACAGCGGTGCACGGGGGGCGCGGGTGGCCGCGCGCAGAATCGTGAGCAGTCCTTCGAGGAAAGCCCGGGCACTCGACCGGTCGAAGAGCTCGGTGCGGTAGTCCAGCGAGATGGACAGCTCGTCCCGGCCCGGCCCTTCGACGACGGACCAGGAGAGGTCCAGCTCGCTGCGGACGGGCGGCAGCGTGAGCCGTCCCGCGTCCGTGCCGGGCCACCGCACGGGGGCCGCCTCCACCCCGGCCGCCGAGCCGAGTGCCGCCGGCAGCGCCTGGTAGGAGTACGCCACATCGAACAGCGGTGCCCGGCCCGGCTCGTGGGGCAGTCCGGCCGCGCGGACGATGTCGGCGAACGCCACGTACCGATGCTGTTCCGCGTCGGTGATGGCGCGCCGCACCCGGTCGGTGAGCTTCTCGAAGGACGGGTCGTCGGCCAGGTCCAGTCGCAGCGGCAGGCTCCGCGCCGCCGGGAGGGGAAGCGCCGTGCCGGTCAGCCCGATGAGCGCCTCGTCCGCCTCCGTGTGCAGGGCGAGCAGGGCGGCGAGGGCCGCCAGCACGCTCTCCCTGGTCCCGGAAAGGCTTACCGCGTGGGCGAGGTCGTCGGGAATCCGGGACCCGAGGCTGGCGGTGGCGCGGGTGCCGTGGGCGGGCCGGGCCCGGTCCAGCGGCGGCACGCCATCGGCCAGTCCCGTCAGTGTCCGTCTCCAGTAGGCGAGTTGGTCCTCCCTCCGGGGGCCTGTCCAGGGCTCGGTGTACTCGCCGGACAGCGTGGGAAGTTCGGGCAGCTCGGCCCGGCGTCCGTCCAGGCGGGCACCGTACAGAGTGAGCAGATCCCGGAAGAACGCCTCCGGCGGACCGTCGTCGTGGGCCTGCTGGTAGGTGGTCACCAGCAGGACGTGCCGGGCCGGGCCCGTCGTCGCGAGGAGCGCGTAGAGCCGGTGACCCGATGCCGGATCGAGTACGTGTGCGGCCTCGTTCTGCGCGATCTCCCTGGCCGCGAAGAGGGGCTCGCTCTCACCGGAGACGTCAGCGGTGGTGAAGAAGCCGTCGTCGGACGATGAGCCGTGTCCCGGGGCTTCGCCGGTCCCGGCACGCGTCGTCTCCTGCCGCTCGGCCAGTTCCGCCAGCGCCGTGCGCAGTGCGGGGAGCCGCACCTCGCCACGCAGTTCGAGGCAGCTGACGACCGGTCGGTCCGCGACCGGTCCGGTCACCGGGGGAGGTCCGCCGGGGAGGTCGCTGTAGAGCGTGTCCCCGTTGTCCGCGACGGCGTGCAGCAGGTCCAGGAACGCCTCGGACATGGCGGAGATCGTGTCGGCGTCGAAGAGCCGCGTCGCGTACTCCATCATGACCACCAAGTCGTCCTCGTCGGCCAGTTCGCCGACGACCATCGAGATGTCGAACTTGGCGGTGCCGGGGGGCAGCCCGGGGAAATGCGGGATGACCTCCGGATCGTGCGCCGGTCCCGTGACGATCTCGCCGAAGGCGGCGGCCGGTGGCAGCGTCTGGTGCACGTACATCACGTCGAAGAGCGGGTTGCGGCTCGGATCACGGTCGGCGACGACCTCGCGCACGACCCTGTCGAACGGGACCTCCTGGTGGTCGAGGGCGCCGAGCACTACCCCGCGCACCTGGCGCAGCAGCTCGCGGAAGCCAGGATCGCCCGACAGGTCGGAGCGCAACGCGATGGTGTTGTTGAAGAAGCCGAGCAGACCCCACAGTTCGGGCCGGTTACGACCGATGGTCGAGGTGCCGACGACGATGTCCCGCTGGCCCGACCAGCGTGCGAGCAGCACTGTGAGCGCGGTGAGCAGCACCATGAACAGAGTGGCCGTCTCCTGGGCGCCCACCTCGCGCAGCCGCTGCACCAGTGCGCCCGGGATGGTGAACCCGTGGGTGGCACCCGCGAAGTCCATCCGGCCGGGGCGCGGCCGGTCGGTGGGCAGCTCCAGCGCGGGCGGGTCGCTCAGCCGTTCGCGCCAGTAGCCCAGTTCACCGTCAAGCCGGGAGTCGGCCACCAGTTCGCGCTGCCAACGTGCGTAGTCCGCGTACTGCACCGGCAGCGGTTCGCGGTTGGGGGCACGGTTCTCCAGGCGGGCCGTGTAGAACTCCAGCAGGTCCTGCGTCTGGATCTCCGGAGCCCAGCCGTCGTTCACCGCGTGGTGCATGCACCAGCAGACGATGTGGTCGTCGTCGCCGAGCCGCACGACGGTCACCCGTACCAGCGGTTCGCCGGCGATGTCGAAGACCCGGCGCATGGCGGCGGTGACGACCGCACCCGCCGCGGCGTCCGGGGCGTCCTCGCCCGAGACGTCCAGGTACGTGAAGAAGTCGCCCAGTTCCGGCCGGATCACCAGCTCGGGCCTGCCATCGGCCTCGACTAGATTGGACCGCAGCACCTCGTGGCGCCGCGCCAGGTCCTCCCAGGCGAGCCTGAACTTCTCGACGTCCAGGGGGCCGCGGTACCGGGAGGCGCCGGGGAGGTTGTAGAGCGTGGTCGTCGGGTCGAGCTGGTGGTGGAACCACATGCGTTCCTGCCCGTATGACAGCACCGGCTCGCCGCCCGGGACGATCGGCGGCAACTCGGCGTCGGGCACCTCGGGAACCACCGGGGCCGTCGGCGCGCCGACGGCGCTCGGCGATTCCGGCCCGGGCGCGTGCGGCACCCGGTCGTGAATGGCCTCCGCGAGCGAGCTGACGACGGGGTGGTCGTAGATGTCCGCCAGCTTGAGCCGGACCCCGTGCCCCGCCCGTACCCGCTCCACGAGCTGGAGCGCGATGACGGAATTGCCACCGATGGAGAAGTAGTCCGCGTCGGCCGGGACCTCATCGGCGTGCAGCAGTTCCACGAGGGTGCCCCGCAGCCAGTTCAGTACGGTTCCGCACGCTTCGGTCCGTTGCTCGCCGGGTGCGCGGACCGGCTCCTCGGCAGCCGGTGCCGGTGCCGGTGCCGGTGCCGGAGCGGTGGGCCGTTGGAGCTCGTCGAAGGAGAGCACCTCACCCAGTGGCCTGGCCCAGCAGCGAACGCCGGTGAACGGATGTCCCGGCAGCGGAACCCGGCCCGCCGACGGGTCGGCCCGCAGCGCGGACCAGTCCAGGTCGACGCCCTCCTCGTACAGCCGGCCCAGCAGCTCCAGGACGGCGGCGTCGGCGGCGCCGGGCCGCAGGCGGAACACGCGGGCGTCCGCGCGGTCGTGGAGATGGGCCGTCAACCGTTCGCTGATCTCGCCACGGGACGCCAGCTCCACGAACACCACGGGGCCCTCGGAGAGTTGCTCGTCCGCCGCCGCGTGGAGCTGCTCCACCCGCAGCGGGTCGCCCGCCACCGCGGGGTCCTGCCCGCTGCCTGCTCGCCGCAGCGCGGCGGTGTCGTCGGCGCTGAGATCGCCCCGCAGGTACCGGGCGGTGTAGCGGGAGATCCCCGAACTCATCAACCCGTCCGGCGAGACGCCGGCCCGGACCAGCCGCCGGTACGTCGCGAGCTGGCCGCCGACCATCGCGGCGCGGTCGGCCGGTGCGGGCAGCTCGTCCGGCAACCCGTCCGCCACCTGATCGCTTGGCTCGTCGGTGGTGGCGTCCGCGGAGAGCAGGAAGACCACCCGAGGGGCAGCCATGGCACCGGTGGCAGCAGCCTCCCCCGCCTCGAGCCGACGCCAGGTGACCTCGGCGGCCAGGCGGGCCGCGAGCTCGGAGGTGTCCCGGGCGACCACCGACGCACGGTGGGCGTCGTGGTCCCTGCCCTCGTTCAGCGTGCGCGCGACGTCGGCCAGCGGGTGTGCGGTGTGGCGCAGTCCGAGCGACAGCCGCTCGCACTGGGCGAGCAGGTCCGCCCGGCTGCGGGCGGAGACCGCGACCAGCTGCGGGGTGCTGACGGCGGGGCGTACCGGGGCGGTCGCCGGGGGCCGCTCGACCACGCAGTGCGCGTTGACGCCGCCGAGGCTGAACGAGCTCACGCCCGCCCGGCGCGTCTCGTCGTCCCACCGCTCGAGCGAGGTGACGACCTCGAGGCGGGCGCCTTCGAGGTCGACCTCGTCGGCTGGCTCCTCGAAGTGCAGCGAGGGGTACAGCTCGCCGTGGTGCACGCTGAGGACCGCCTTGACCAGCCCTGCGATCCCCGCCGCGTGGTCCAGGTGCCCGATGTTGGTCTTGACCGAGCCCACCTTCACCCTACGGTCGCCGTCGGGGCGAGCGAGGGCCAGGCCCTCGGCTTCGACCGCGTCGCCGAGCCGGGTACCCGAACCGTGCGTCTCGATGTATCCGGCGGTCGCCGGGTCCAGGGAGGCGTTGCGCCACGCCTCGGTGATGACCTGGGCCTGCGAGCGGGCACTCGGGGTACTGATGGTCGCGGAGTGCCGGCCGTTGTGCACCACGGCACTGCCGCGGATCACGGCGTGGATGAACGAGTTCTCCGCCAGCGCCCGTTCCAGCGTGGTGAGGAGCACCACCCCACCGCCCTCGCCGGCGCCCGCACCGTCCGCCGCACGGTCGAACGCGCGGGACCGGGCAGTGGGCGAGGCGATGCCGGGGAAGTCGGCCACCGCGGCCGCCGGCTGCACGATGTGGCGCAGCTGCACCCCGCCCACGACGGCGTAGTCCGCGTCGTCGTCGCCGAGTTCACGGCATGCCTGGTGAACGGCGACGAGTGAGCCGTTGCATCCGGTGTCCACGCCGTAGCAGGGGCCGGTGAAACCGAAGAGGTGGGAGATCCTGGCGGGCAGGGCGCAGGGAATGTTTCCGGTCATGCCGAGGGTGCCGTGCTCGCGCACCAGAGGTGCGTAGCCGTTGCTCGGCGAGCTGAAGATCACCGCTGTCCGGCTGTCTCTGAGCCCGGACGGGGCGTATCCGGCGTTCTCCAGCGCCTCGTGGGTGAGCTGGAGTGCCAGCCGGTGCTGCGGGTCGGTCACCTCCGCCTCGCGACGGGACATCCCGAAGTGCTCATGGTCGAAGAGGTCGATGCGGTCGAGGTAGCCCTGTTCCGGATAGTCGTGGCGGGGATCGAGCCCGGTGCTCCGGATCCGTTCCGGAGGGATCGGGCGCACCGAGTCTCTTCCCGCCCGCAGGTTCGCCCGGAAGGCGGTGAGGGAATCGGCCTGCGGGAATCTCGTCGCGATGCCGATCACCGCGACGGCCGGTCTGCGGGGTGTCACGCCCGTACCGCTCATGTCACCTCTCCGTTCACGCGTGTCAGAGCTCGTATGCGGCCGGCGGGGCGTGTTCCTCGCCTTGCGCGCGCTCGCCCAGGCGGTCGGCGATGCGCTGTGCCTGGGTGGCGATGGTGATGTAGTCGAACAGCTCGCCCACCCGCAGCGCCCCGGGCCATCGCCTGTCCAGCCTGTCGTGCAGGTCGACGACCTTGATCGAGCTCCCGCCGACGGCGAAGAAGTTGTCGTCCGGGCCCGAGCCGGAGTGCCCGAGGACCTCCGCCCAGATCCGCCGGACGGCGAGCCGGTGCCCGCTCCAGTCCCCGCCCGCGGTGCCTCCGGAGGCTTGCCGGTCCGTCGGGACGAGGGTGCGGAGCGTGGCCCGGTCCACCTTGGTGCTGCGGTCGAGCGGCATGTGGTCGACCGGCACGAACAAGGTCGGTGTGGCCTGCTCTATCAGTCGGCCCCGGCAGTGTGCGCGCAGCTCCGAGGCGTCCGGCGGCCCGCTGCCGGGCGTCGGCAGTACGAAGGCGATCACCTGCGGCTCGTCCTGTCCGGCACGTTCGCAGAGCACCACGGCCTGCTCCACACCCGGATGGCGTTCCAGCACGCTCTCGATCTCGCCGAGTTCGATCCGCACACCGCGGATCTTGGCCTGGTCGTCCGTTCTGCCGTGGTAGTGCAGCGCGCCCCGCTCGTCGACGCTGGCGATGTCCCCGGTGCGGTAGAGGCGCCCGCCCGGCCGCCCGTACGGGTCCGCGACGAATCGCTCGGCCGTACGGGCCGGCTGGTTCGCGTAGCCGAGTGCCACGAGGGGGCCGCCGACGTAGAGTTCGCCCCGCTCCCCGGCCGGGACCTCACGCAGCCGCTCGTCCAGTACCAGGGTCTGTGTCCCCGGCCAGGGCCGTCCGATGGGGATACGTTCCCGGGTCGGGTCCGGATCGGTCTCCACCGTGCAGGCGATGGTCGTCTCGGTGGGCCCGTACTCGTTGACGATCCGGGTCCGCGGCAGTCGCTCGTGGTGTGCGCCCACCAACCCGGGGGTGCATGCCTCACCCCCCACGACCACCACCCGCAGGGTGTCGGGCAGGCCGGCGGGATCCTGGAGCACCGCCCGGTAGTAGGAGGGAATGTTGAACAGGTGTGTCACACGGTGTTCCCTGGCCAGCCGGGTGAACTCCGCCACCCGCACGAGCTGTCGGGGTTCGGGGAGCACCAGCGTGTGGCCGCCGGTGAGCGACCAGAACATTCCGCCGAGAATCCCGTCGAAGGACAGCCGCAGCGCGATCAGGAAGACGGAGTGCTCGGTGCCGTACACCGGCCCCCGGCAACTGATCGATACCGCGAGCTGGCCCCGGGTGACCATCACGCCTTTGGGCACACCGGTGGATCCCGAGGTGTAGGCGACGTAGGCGGGGCCCTGCTCAGGGACCGGTGGGTACGGGTCGGCAAGCAGTTCCCGGCCCGTCTCGACGAGCCGGGTCAGCTGGAGGTCCGCCGCGGCCACGACCGTCGGCGGAGCGGACATCGCCGAGAGGGCGGAGGCCGGCACGGCGTCGCCGCCCTCGCTCAGCACCACCGCGCAGTCGACGTCCCGGCACAGCGCCTCGAACCTCCCGACGGGCAGGTCCGGTTCCAGGACCGCCCAGGCGGCACCCACGCGCAGTGCGGCGAGCATGGCGACCACGGACAGGACGCTCTGCTGCGTCCGGACGCAGACGACACGTCCCGGCCGCAGTCCGTGCTGCCACAGCAGCCGCGCGAGACCGGCCGAGGCATCGTCGAGTTCGCGGTACGTCAGCGAGACCCCGCCGATGATGAGCGCGGTCGCCTCGGGCGCCCTGACCACCTGGCTTCGGAAGGCGGTCCACACCGGCCGTACCTCCGCCGGGGCGTCCGCGGGGAGGAACCCATCGGTGCCATCGGGATGTCGGGGCATCGCGGCCCCGCTTCCCGCGCCGTTCACGCTACGCCGCCGAGCACGCGCGTGTGGCCGGGGGCCTTGGGCAGCGGACGCTCCGGGTCCACGGTGAGCACGAGGTGGTCCTCGTCGGTGCCCGTCGTCTCGTAGCCTGCGAAGCACATCGTGACCAGCAGGTTCCGGTTCACCTCGGTCGGGATGAAGTGCGCGACAGGGCGCCGGCCTGCCGCCAGGGCCTGCTGGATCAGATGGTGCAGCAGCACGCTCCCCGCACCGCGCGAGGCGACTCGGCAGGACATCAGCATCAGCCGCAGGACCGAGTCCCGCCCGACGAGTGCGGTGACGGCCAGGCCGATGATCCCGTAGTCACCGAAGCGGTCGCGGAGCGTGGCCAGCAGCACCTGATGGTCCGGTGCGGAACTCAACCGGCGCAGTTCGTCGATGTCGTACGTCAGTCCCGTGCTGTTGAGCTGATGCGTGCGGACGGTCAGCTCACTGGCCCGGGACAGGTCTTCCTCGGTGGCCGGGCGCACCTCCATGACCAGGTCGAGCGAGTCGAGGAACGCCTGGCGTCCTTCGGTGAACTCCTCTTCGGCTTTCTGGCGTTGCCACTCGGCCCGGTAGAGCCGGCGTCGCCCGGTGGCCTCCGCGGTGATGTGCTCGGGCTGGAACTCCTGGTATTCCGGCAGCTGCCCGACCTCCGCCGCCGCATAGCAGCGGACCATGGGGAGTTCGCTCGCGACCTCCGCCCGCTCCACCGGGTCGTTGTCGACGAACGCGATGGTGTCCAGACCGATGTTGAGGGCCTTCGCGATCCGGCGCACCGCGGCGGACTTGGCGCCCCAGCCCACCTCTGTCGCGCAGAACCAGTCCGCCAGCCGGCGCTGCGTCAGATGGAGTTGGGAGACGAGGTGTTCGCCACGGCCGGCGGCGGCGTGCAGGATGCCCCGACGGTCCAGCTCGGCCAGGGTCTCCAGCGCCGGGCGGAAGGGGACGGGATCGTCGCCTTCCAGCACCACCCCGTCCCACAGGGTGTCGTCCAGGTCCCACACCAGGCACTTGACGGTGGGCGCGCCCGCTGCCGCCGTCACGGCGACTCTCCGGGAAGCCGGGGCCCGGCGGTGCGGTCCGCGCCGCGCGCGGCGTCACCGAAGCGGCGCAACAACCGCTCTGCTATGTGAAGTTCGGACACTTGCTGCGCTCCTTCGATGATCTCCATGACCTTGGCGTCCCGGAAGTGACGGCCCGCCCTGCTGTCGGGTGCGCAGCCGGCCGAGCCGAGCACCTGTACGGCGGCGCGGCTGCCCTCGGCCGCCGCGGAAGCCGCCGCGTACTTGGCCATGAGCGTCTCCGACACCCCGTGCCCCGGGCCCGCTGCCCGTACCTCCGCGGCCCTGCGGGCGAGTTGCCGGGCCCCGGCGGCGTCCACCGCGGCCCTGGCCAGCAGTGACCGGACCAACTGGTTGTCTCCCAGCGTGATGTCGCCCTGCCGACGGACCGCGGCGTGGGAGGCGGCGTCCTCGACGCACGCCTCCGCCATGCCCACGCAACCCCAGGCGACCGTGAACCGGCCGTGGTCGAGCGCGGTACCGGCGACGTGGGAGAGCCCCAGACCGGGAGGGGCGACGAGCTGACCCCGGGGCACTCGCACGCCGCCGAAGGACAGATGGGCGATCCGGGCGCCCCGCATGCCGAGCTGGCCGTTCACCGGCTCCCGGTCGACACCGGCGCGGTCCGCGTCCACGAGCACGGCGGCCGGCTTTCCCTCGTACTTGCCGAGGACCATGAACACGTCGGCGACCGCACCGAAGGTGACCCACCTCTTGTGGCCGCTCACGACCAGTTCCTGGTGGTCCGACCGGCCCGACGCCTCGATACGGGTTTCCACCGACCCCAGCGCGCTGCCTGCGCCCTGCTCGGTCGCCGCGAAGCCTGCGGTCAGCTCCCCGCCGGCCAGCCTGGGCAGCCAGTCGGCCCGCTGTGCCTCGGTACCCCAGCGCAGCAGTGCCGCCGCCACCATCCCTTGAACGGTCAGCAGCCCGCGCAGGGCGCTGCACTCACCACCGATCCGTGCGGTGATCTCCCCGAGCGTGAGCGGATCGAGGCCGGCGCCCCCGTACCGCTCGGGCAGGTCCGCGGCGAGCAGTCCCGACGCTGCGACCTCCCTGCGCACCGAATCGGGCAGTCCGCCGTCCTGGTCCCAGCGTGCGGCGCGGTCGTGTGCGTCGGCCGCCAGATCGGCCGCGACCCGACACAGGTCCACGGGCTCCGTGGGCGACAGATCCGTGGTCACCGCGGCGGGGCCGCTTTCAGGAGCCCTCGGCATGTGCCTCTCCCCACTCGGGCGCCGCGATCTTGCGCCGGACGAACTCCGTGACGCGGTTGGCGGTCCTGAAACTGTCCAGATCCAGGTCCTCGACCTCGACGGTGAGGGCGAAGCGGCTCTCGACGAAGGTCACCAGCTCCAGGGCGAACAGCGAGTCGGCGAGGCCCTGTGCGAAGTAGTCGTCGTCCGGCTCCACCTGCCGACGGAGAGCCATGCTCAGAAAGCCGGTGATCTGCGAGGTGATGTCGTTCATGCCGTGTCCTCCTGTGAACCTGTCTCGACCAGCAGCAGACTCCAGGCGGCCACCGGGCTCACGTTGATCAGGACCGCAAGGTCACCGGGGGCCAGCTCCTTGCGGTCCAGTGCGGTGCGGAGATTGAGGAAGACGTCGTTGGGACCGAGGTGTCCGTACTGCCGGAGGTTCTCCCGGCACGCCGGCAGCAGTTCGATGTCGAGGGAGTCCTCGAGGAAGGTGAAGCTCCCGGCGGACAGGTTCTGGCTGACGAAGCCGGCGACGTCCCCCCGGCCGATTCCGTTGCGCCGCAGCAGGTCGCTCAACATCGCAGAGAGGCGGTTGCGCGTCTCCATGGCCAGGCGGAAGGAGTAGGTTCTGGGCTCCGTGCACTGTTCGCGCCACATGGCGGTGGGGCGGTCCCGGTAGTCGATGTGGAAGAGGTCCCAGTAGCGCCCGTTGGTCAGCTGCGCGATGTCGAGGACCCGTGTCCTCCCGCCGCGGGAGAGCAGCAGTGCCTGCCCGCCGTCGCCGTTCACCGTGACGGGGTGGCGGTAGCGCAGGGCGGCGGCCGGTTTGCTGCCGTGCACGACCAGGACATGGTCCAGGGCAGGGTCTGCGGCCAGCAGTCCGCGGGCCGTCAGCAGGGCCGGGGTGATCGAGACACAGCCGAGCCCGCCCACCGAGAAGGTGGTGGCGTTGTCGGCGCCGAGTCGGTGC
The DNA here is from genome assembly GCF_021462265.1 of Streptomyces shenzhenensis. GTDB lineage: Bacteria > Actinomycetota > Actinomycetes > Streptomycetales > Streptomycetaceae > Streptomyces > Streptomyces shenzhenensis. The sequence goes on from NZ_JAJONF010000010.1 coordinate 76,294, forward strand.
TGGAGCCTGGTCGCCTCGGAGCTGAGAAACGTCTCCTGGACCCGCGACTCCACCATCACCAGAGCGCCCAGGTCCCGGGCGTCAAGCCCTGTCTGTTCGAGCGCCCGGCGCGCGGCGCGTTCCGCGAGAGTGACGGAACTCAGCCGGTCGTCCGCCCGGACCGTGTCGATGCCCAGAGCGTCGCGTGTGGCGCGCTCGGTCTCGTCGAGCGTCCGTACATCGGTGATCGGCAGAGTGTGCTCGGGCAGATACCAGGCGGCGCTGCGGATGGCGACGGGTGCCGCGCCATGCCTGAGGGCCTGCTGGGACACGGTCGTTCCCTCTCGTCTGAGGCAGGATGTCCGGACTGTCAGCCGATCTCCGCGACGTACCAGGCATGCTCAGGAACCGCAGGCGATGGCCATGGCGCCTCCGGATGACTGCGTTGGTCGGGACGTCCCCGATTCTCCCGAGGGCAACTGACGGACCGCTGACGGGAGGTCGAGGGCGACGGCCGGAGAACAGCTCAATGAGCACGCGCTGGGTGCCGTCGAGACCGGGCTCAGCGCGCTGCGGTGCGTGTCGGTCGTACGGGAGCGCACGTGAGGTCCGCGGCGGGGAGCCGGCCGGTGGCGAGGGTGCACGCGCTGGAAACTGCCCCGTTGTCCGCTCGATTCACTGTGTCCGCCCCGACCACCGGGCAGGAATGCGAAGTCGACATCCTCAGGGAGATCTTCCGGCGGCCGGTCGCCCAGAGCCCGTACGGGACCGTCCTCGCGGAGTAGGACGTGATCGGGACCAAGGTCCGCGCCCTCGCCGACAGCGGAGCGCCCCGCGACCTGATCGACGTGTTCGCGGCCTCCCGCCGCTGGACCAACGCCGAGCTCGAGGAGTTCGGCCGCCGCCACGCCCGCGGCCGCTGCGAGCGCGAGGATCTGCAGGCGAACCTCACGGGCGCCGAGTGGACCGACGACGAAGCCTTTGCCGCCTACGGGCTCGACGTCGGGAAGCCGGCGCGAACAGGTCAGCGCGCCGTGCGCCGCCGGATACCCGTACGCCGCATCCGGCGGTCAGCCGGCCTGCCGGAGGCGTCCCCCCTTCGCCCACCGGGTGAGGGCACGCCGCCTTTGGCACCCGACCTGCGCCAGTGCCCGGCCGCACCGTGCGAGCAAGGGTGAAGATCATGCTGGAGGCACTGCTCCCCCGTGATCTCCAGCTCCGAGGATCACGGTCGACCTTTCATCCGTGCTGCCGCTCGGCGGGAACCGAGCGCGTGTGTGAGCCGCAGCGTGGCCGGTGTTGCGGTCCTGCTCGCAGCCGAGGCGCAGCCTTCACCGGCGTGTGAAGTGGGCTGCGGGCCGGAGCCGTCGTGTGAGAGGAGGTCGTGCGGGAGGTTCTTCAGGAAGCTGCCGAGGCTGCGCTGTTGCGGGTGCAGGCGAGGGCGTTGCTCCACGACAGGAGCTGGTCGAGCATCGCCGTGAGGGCGGGGCCCTGGTGGTCGCCGGGGGTGAAGGTGGCGCCGAAGTCGGCGAAGTCGGTGCGCAGGTTCAAGGTGACCGTCGCGGAGACGTCCGCGAGCTGCAGGGCGCCCAGGACCGGGCGCAGGGCTTCGACGGCGCGCACGCCGCCGTCGAAGCCGTAGGAGACGAGGCCGACGGCCTTGTTGTTCCACTCGGCGTGGACGCGGTCGACGTGGAGGCTGCCGTCGGTCTCCCGGTGGGCGAGGACACCGCGCTCGTGCCCCAGGGCGATGAAGAACCCGCCGCCGATGACCGCGGCGCTGCGCGGGTGGCGGGTGTCGGCGTCGAACAGGTCGGTCTCGACGAAGGAGATGCCGGTGTAGGGGGGCCGGGCGCTGGAGGCCAGCGACCGAATCCGGGCGCACCTACCTGCGGCTCCTGCTGCTGTCGCCCCTGCTGCTGCCGCTGTTCCGCTCGTCGCACGGCTGGTGATCGGTCTGGGGTACGTGCGTCTGGAGAGTCTGGCCGGCATCGCGCAGTACGACTTGGTCACCTGGATGCCTTGCTGGCTCCTCGGTTTGGCCCACCGTGACAGGCTGCTGCACCGGCTCAAGGCGCCCGTGGTCGCCGGTCACCCATGCCAGCACCGTACGGCCGCCACCCCTGCGGTGACGCCTCGTCAGAGCGAGCGTCATCTGAGCCTCAAGACGGCTGTCGCCGTCCGGGCCGAGATACGTAAAGACGATCACGTCGATTCGACAGCCACCACAGGAAGGCCAGGTCGGACAGCCTTCGCTGGCCAAAAAGGTGCTCCACACGGTGCGCTCGGGGAAACAGGTCGCGCCCACCCGGCCGCACCTGAGGCGCCTATGAAAGTCGCAGCTCAGAGCCCCTTTGCAGCAGGCTCCAGAATCGCCACGCACTCCACGTGCGAGGTCATCGGAAACAGGTCGAACGCCCGCAGTGTCCGTACCCGGTACCCCCCGTCCCGGAAGTACGCAAGGTCGCGGGCGAGTGCGGCCGGGTCGCAGGCCACGTACGCGATTCTGCGGGCGTCCAGTGACACCAGGTGCTCCACCGTCTTGCGGCCGGCGCCCGCGCGGGGCGGGTCGAGGACGATGAGGTCGGCCTGCGTGATGCCGGTGCGCGGGAGGACCGTCTCGACCTTGCCCTGCTCGACGCGGACCCGCGGGAAGCCGGCGAGGTTGTGGCGGGCGTCCTCCACCGCGCGCTTTCCGGACTCGATGCCGAGCACCGCGCCCTTCTCGCCGAGGCGGTCGGCGAGCGCTCCGGCGAAGAGGCCGACGCCGCAGTAGAGGTCCAGCGCCATCTCGCCCTTGCGCGGGAGGAGACCCTGCATGACCGCCGTGACCAGGGTGTCCGCCGCCTTCGGATGGACCTGCCAGAAGCCGCCGCTGCTGACCCGGTGGGTGCGGCCGTCGGCGCGTTCACGGACGAAGGCGCGGCCGTGGACGCGGTGGATGCCGCCGTCGTGCTCGTCGACCCGCATCACCGAGACCGGCCGGTCGAGTTCGACCAGGGGGAGCCGGGCGCCCGGGCGCGGCTCCAGGATGACCATACGGTCCTGGGAGCCGGTCGCGGCGATCGCCTCCACCGCCGCCATGCCCGACCAGTCCCGCTCCTCGATGCCCAGCTCGCTGACGCCCGGCGCCGCGATCATGCAGTGCTCGATCGGCTCCACCTCGTGCGAGCGGTGCCGGCGCAGTCCCGCGTTGCCGTCGGCGTCGACGGCGTACTGCACCCGGGTCCGCCACTGGGGCACCTCGCCGGGCGGCAGCTTGTCGCCCTCGGCGGGCATCACCGTGCCGTCCCAGCCGGCCTCCTCGGGAGTGAGGCCCGCGAGCCGCTGGAGCTGTTCCGCGATCACCTCGCCCTTGAGGCGGCGCTGGGCACCCGGCTTGGCGTGCTGCCAGTCGCAGCCGCCGCAGCGGCCGGGACCGGCGTAGGGGCAGGGGGCCGCGACGCGGTCCTTGGACGCCTCCAGGACGTCCACCGCGTCCGCCCGCAGGAAGCGGGCGCCCTCCTCGCCCTCGGTCACCCGGACCACGACCCGCTCGCCGGGCAGCGCGTGCCGGACGAACAGCACCTGGCCCTCGGCGGTCCTGGCGATACAGTGCCCGCCGTGCGCGACCGGGCCGACCTCGACCTCGTACTCCGTCCCCACCAGCGATTTCTTCGGTTCTGCCTGCATGGCGGGGTGACTCCAGATCAAGGGGGAGGGAAACGGCCCGGGCGAGGGCCGACGACAGCCCACCAGTCTACGGGGTCGCCGGCGCTCTTCCGCCCGCTCAGCCGCCGCTGTGTTCCTTGGGCCGGTGCTCCGCCGGACCACGCCGCACCGCGCCCGGCGCGTTCCACTCCTGCCGCTTGCGCGCCCGGAGCTTGGCCGCCTCGGAGGACGCCAGCTGGTAGGGCACGGACGTCACCATCACGCCGGGCGTGAAGAGCAGCCGGCCCTTCAGGCGCAGCGCGCTCTGGTTGTGCAGGATGTGCTCGTACCAGCGGCCGACCACGTACTCCGGGATGATCACGGAGACCGCGTCCCGCGGGGACTGGGCGCGCAGGCCCTTGACGTACTCGATGATCGGCCGGGTGATCTCGCGGTAGGGCGAGTCGAGGACCTTCAGGGGTACGTCTATGCCCCGTCGCTCCCACTCCTCGCGCAGCGCCTTCGTCTCGGCCGGGTCGACGTTGACGGTGAGCGCCTCCAGGGTGTCCGAGCGCATCAGTTTGGCGTAGGCCAGGGCGCGCAGGGTGGGGCGGTGGATCTTGGAGATGAGGACGACCGAATGGACCCGGGAGGGGCGGACCAGGTCGTCGTCCGGCTCCTCGGGGGCCGAGATCTCCTCGGAGACGCGGTCGTAGTGCTTACGGATCGCGGTCATCGTGGCGTAGAAGATGCACATGCCGAGCAGCGCCACCCAGGCGCCGTGGGTGAACTTCGTGACCAGGACGACGACCAGCACCAGGCCGGTGAAGAAGGCACCGAAGGCGTTGATCGCGCGGGAGCGCATCATGTGGCTGCGCTTGGCCTGGTCCTCCTCCACCGCCAGGTGGCGGTTCCAGTGCCGGACCATGCCGGTCTGGCTGAGCGTGAAGGACACGAACACGCCGACGATGTAGAGCTGGATCAGGCGGGTCGAGTCGGCGCCGTAGATGACCACCAGCAGGGCGGCCGTGCCGGCGAGCAGCACGATGCCGTTGGAGAAGGCGAGGCGGTCGCCGCGGGTGTGCAGCTGGCGCGGCAGGTAGCGGTCCTGGGCGAGGATCGAGCCGAGCAGCGGGAAGCCGTTGTACGCCGTGTTGGCGGCCAGGAAGAGGACCAGGGCGGTGGCGGCGGCGAGCAGCACGAACAGGAAGCTGCCCTTGCCGAAGACCGCCTCGGCGACCTGGGAGATCACCGGGTTCTGGACGTAGCCGGAGCCGATCGGGACGCCGCCCCGGATCAGGTCGGTGGCCGGGTTCTCCGCCATGCGGACCTTGGTGGTCATGGCGAGCGCGATGATGCCGCAGAACATGGTGACCGCCAGCAGGCCCATCATGGCCAGGGTGGTCGCCGCGTTCTTCGACTTCGGCTTGCGGAAGGCCGGGACGCCGTTGGAGATGGCCTCGACACCGGTGAGCGCGGCGCAGCCGGAGGAGAAGGCGCGCAGCAGGAGGAAGACGAGGGCGAAGCCCGCCAGGCCCTGGTGCTCGGCCCTGATGTGGTAACCCGCGGTCGGTGCGCGCATCGTGTCACCGAGGACCAGCCCCCGGAACGCACCCCACGCGATCATGATGAAGACGCCGCCGACGAACACGTACGTCGGGATCGCGAAGAGCTTGCCGGACTCCTTCACACCGCGCAGGTTCATCAGCGTCAGCAGCACGATCACGGTGACCGCGCACAGCACCTTGTGCTCGACGACGAAGGGGACCGCGGAGCCGAGGTTCTCGATGCCGGAGGCGATGGAGACGGCGACGGTCAGGACGTAGTCGACGAGCAGGGCGCTGGCGACGGTCAGGCCCGCCCTGGAGCCGAGGTTGGTGGTGGCGACCTCGTAGTCGCCGCCGCCGCTCGGGTAGGCGTGCACGTTCTGCCGGTAGGAGGCGACCACCGTGAACATCAGCACGACGACCGCGACCGCGATCCAGGGGCTGAAGTGGTAGGCCGACACGCCCGCGATGGACAGGACCAGCAGGACCTCCCCCGGCGCGTAGGCGACGGAGGACAGCGGGTCGGAGGCGAAGACGGGGAGTGCGATGCGCTTCGGCAGGAAAGTTTCCCCCAGCCGGTCACTGCGCAGAGCGCGCCCGATCAGGATCCGTTTGGGCACGTCGGTCAGTTTGGACACGAGAGAGGATCGTAGGCCTTCCACCTGGCGGGTCTCCAGCCGCAGGACGTGATCTGCCTCCCGAGTGAAAAAGGTGACGGCTGGAACTTCGGATTCCGCAGCTTACGCCCGATCCGTGCCTAGATGGCAGACCCCGCCTGTCTTCTCGCTTCGGAGGTCCCATGCCCGCGACCGCAGAGCTGATCGGTGCCACGGTCGCCCTCCTCGGCCTCGGAATCCTCACCGCCTGGAGCGTGCGCAGCATCACTCGCCGATGAGCGTGTCCGAGGGGTGCCCGGCCGGGACGGTGCGTGTGTAGCTTGGGGCTCGGTCTGAGACCCTGATGGGGCTGAGCAGTAACTTCTGAACACCGGAAGGACGGTCGTGCACATCGTCATCATGGGCTGCGGCAGAGTGGGTTCCGCTCTCGCCCAGACCTTGGAGCAACAGGGGCACACGGTCGCCGTGATCGACCAGGACCCCACCGCCTTCCGCAGGCTGGGCCCGGGATTCGGCGGCCGCCGGGTCACCGGAGTCGGCTTCGACCAGGACACCCTGCGCGAGGCGGGCATCGAGGAGGCCGGCGCCTTCGCCGCGGTCTCCAGCGGCGACAACTCGAACATCATCTCCGCGCGGGTCGCCCGCGAGATGTTCGGGGTGGAGAACGTCGCGGCCCGGATCTACGACCCCCGGCGCGCCGAGGTCTACCAGCGCCTCGGCATCCCGACCGTGGCCACGGTCCGCTGGACCGCCGACCAGATGCTGCGCCGGCTGCTGCCCTCGGGCGCCGAGCCGCTGTGGCGCGACCCCACCGGCGGGGTGCAGCTCGCCGAGGTGCACGTCTCCCCGAAGTGGGTCGGCCACAAGATCAGCAAGCTTCAGGAGGAGACCGGTGTCCGGGTCGCGTTCCTGACCCGGCTCGGCGAGGCGATGCTGCCCACCTCGCAGACGGTCCTGCAGGAGGGCGACCTGGTGCACGTGATGATGCGGACGGACGACGTCGGCACGGTCGAGGCCGCCTTCGCCGGGGGTCCGGAAGAGGAGGGCGGTCACTGATGAGGGTCGCCATTGCCGGGGCCGGTGCCGTCGGCCGCTCGATCGCGGGCGAGCTGCTGGAGAACGGCCACGAGGTCCTGCTGATCGACAAGGCCCCGACCGCCATCTCGGTCGAGCGGGTGCCGCAGGCGGAGTGGCTGCTGGCCGACGCCTGTGAGATCACCTCGCTGGACGAGGCGGCGCTGCAGCGCTGCAACGTCGTGATCGCCGCGACCGGCGACGACAAGGTGAACCTGGTCGTCTCACTGCTCGCGAAGACAGAGTACGGCGTTCCGCGCGTCGTCGCCCGGGTCAACAACCCCAAGAACGAGTGGCTGTTCAACGAGTCCTGGGGCGTGGACGTCGCCGTCTCGACGCCGCGCCTGATGTCGGCCCTGGTGGAGGAGGCGGTGTCGGTCGGCGACCTGGTCCGGCTGCTGCGCTTCAGCCACGGCGACGCCAACCTGGTGGAGCTGACGCTGCCCGAGGAGTCGGCCCTGGCCGGCACCCAGGTCGGCGACGTGGCGTGGCCCGAGGACACCTCCCTGGTCACGATCATCCGCGGCAACCGGGTCCTCACCCCCTCCCGCGAGGACTCCCTGGAGGTGGGCGACGAACTCCTCTTCGTGGCCGCCCAGGCCCGGGAGGAGCAGCTGGAGGACCTGCTGTCGGTACGGCGGGAAGAAGGCTGACGTACGCACCCGGAAGGGGCGCCCTCCCCGCGGCGGGCGCCCCTTCCGTCGTGTCGCCTACTTGCGGTGGCGTCCGCCGGAGGCCTCACCGCTCTCCGCGGCCAGTGCCGCCTTGCGCTCCTCCTCGGCCTTCTCCGCCGCCTCCATCTCCGCGAACACGTCGATCGGCGCCGGCGCCTTCGCCAGGAAGACCCAGGTGAGCCAGACCGCGAGCAGGAACGGCGGGATCTTCAACGCGACGAGCACCCAGCCGAGCTGGGCGGTGTTGGCCCACCAGTACAGCGGGAAGAGGATCGCGCACTTGGCGAGCAGGATCAGGCCCCAGGCCCAACTTGCCTTGGCGTATGCCTTCTTGCGGCCGGGGTTGCGGCTGCGCCAGGAGAGGTTCTCCTTGAAGACCGGGCCGAGGATCAGCCCGATCAGCGGGACCCCGCACAGGGTCGTGACGATGTACGCCAGCGCCAGGCCCAGCGTGTAGAGCATGCCGGGCAGGTAGAAGTCCTTGGCGTTGCCGGTCATCATCGCGAAGACGACACCGAAGGCGACGCCGAAGACCCCGCTGAAGGCGTGCTTGACGGTGTCCTTCATGGCGAGGCGGACCACCACCAGCACCACGGAGACCGCGAGGGCGGCGATCGCCGACCAGTGCAGGTCCTTGTTGATGGTGAAGATCGTGACGAAGAGCAGGCCGGGCAGGACCGTCTCGACCATGCCCCGGACACCGCCGAACGCCTCGAAGAGCGCGGCCTCGGTCACCGCCCGTGCGTCTTCCGCCCGGGCGTTCGCCGTCTGTGTGTCTTCGGTCGGCTTGTCGAGCGACGTCACCGGCTACTCCCTACCGAGGGGTCTCAGTTCGTACTTGGGATTGAACAGCACCCGGCGGCCCCGGCTCAGCGAGATCCGGCCCGATGCGATCAGCCTGCGCCCCGGTTCTATGCCCACGATGGAACGCCTGCCGAGCCACACGACGTCCAACGCTGCGGAGCCGTCGAACAGCTCGGCCTCCAGGGCCGGGACTCCGGCGCGCGGTCGCAGGGTGACCGTGCGCAAGGTACCAGTAACGGTGACGATCTGCCGGTCCTGGCAGTCACCGATCCGGGTACAGCCCGCCGTGTCGGCGTCCTCACGCAGCTCCTCGGACTCCAGGTCCTCCTGCGACGAGGAGAGCCGGTCGAGCATCCGCCGGAACCGGCCGGCCGGCTTTTCGGAACGAGGAACAGCACTCATATCTGAAGCGTACCGGGGCCCGCCGACACCGCCGCAGCCCAGCTCACCCTTCGAACCGGTTCACCTCTCGAACCGGTACCCCATCCCCGGCTCCGTAATGAAGTGCTTCGGGTGCGACGGGTCCGTTTCCAGCTTCCGGCGCAGCTGTGCCATGTACACGCGCAGGTAGTTGGTCTCCGTCCCGTACGACGGCCCCCACACCTCCTGCAGCAGCTGCTTCTGGCTGACCAGCCGGCCGGTGTTGCGGACCAGCACCTCCAGCAGGTGCCACTCGGTCGGGGTGAGCCGGACGTCCCGGCCGGCCCGGTTGACCTTCTTCGCGGCCAGGTCGACGGTGAAGCCCTCGGTCTCCACCAGGACGTCGTCCTCGCCACCGCCGGCGACTGGCTCGGCGCGGCGTACGGCGGCCCGCAGCCGGGCCAGCAGCTCGTCCATGCCGAAGGGCTTGGTGACGTAGTCGTCGGCGCCCGCGTCGAGCACCTTCACCTTCTCGTCGGAGGAATGGCGGGCGGACAGGACCAGGATCGGCACCCGGGTCCAGCCGCGCAGCCCCTTGATCACCTCGACGCCGTCCATGTCCGGCAGACCGAGGTCGAGGACGATCACGTCGGGGTGGCGGGAGGCGGCAAGTTCGAGGGCGGTGCGGCCGTCGGGGGCCGCGTCGACCTCGTACTTGCGCGCCTTGAGGTTGATCACCAGGGCACGCACGATCTGCGGCTCGTCGTCGACCACGAGCACACGCGTGGGGGGCTGGGGGGCACCCCCGGTCGCGCTCAGCATGAGGCCTGCCTTTCCGGTTCTGCCGCGGGTGCCGCCACGGCGGTGGTGACCGATCCTGCCGCACGGAGGCTGAGGACCATGGTGAGCCCGCCGCCGGGCGTGTCCTCGGCGTTGAGGGTGCCGCCCATCGCCTCCGCGAAGCCCCGGGCGACCGCGAGCCCGAGTCCGACCCCGGCGCCGCGCGGAGCGTCACCGTAGCGCTGGAAGGGCTCGAATATGCGTTCCTTGGCCTCGTCCGGCACGCCGGGCCCGCGGTCCGCGATCCGTACCTCCACCCGGTTCACGATGGCGCTCGCGGAGACCAGTACGGGCCGGCCGGACGGGCTGTACTTGACGGCGTTCTCGACCAGGTTGGCCACCGACCGCTCCAGCAGCCCGGCGTCGGCCTCGACCATCGGCAGGGTCTCCGGGACGTCGAGGCACACGCTGCCGTCCGGTACCCCGACCAGCGCCATCGGGACCACCTCGTCGAGGTCGGTCTCGCGGACGAGAGGGGTGACGGTGCCGGTCTGCAGCCGGGACATGTCGAGCAGGTTGCCCACGAGGTGGTCCAGCCGGTCGGCGCCCTCCTCGATGCCCTCCAGCAGCTCCGCCCGGTCCTCCTCGGACCACTCCACGTCGTCCGAGCGCAGCGACGTCACCGCCGCCTTGATCCCGGCCAGCGGGGTGCGCAGGTCATGGCTGACGGCGGCCAGCAGAGCGGTACGGATCCGGTTGCCCTCGGCGAGCGCGCGGGCCTGCTCGGCCTCCTCCTGGAGGCGCCTGCGGTCCAGGACGACGACCGCCTGGGCGGCGAAGGCGGCGAGCACCCGGCGGTCCTCGGCGGGCAGTACCCGGCCGGTCAGCGCGAGGGCCATCCGGTCGCCTATCGGCACGTCGACGTCGGCGTCCTCGGGGCGCTCCAGGTCGGGCCCGAACCCGGCGCGGCCCGCGCAGGTCCACGGCTCGACGCCGCCCGCCCGCTCCAGGAGGGCGGCGGACTCCATGCCGAAGGTCTCCCGGACCCGTTCCAGGAGCTCCTCCAGGCTCGTCTCCCCCCGCAGCACGTTCCCGGCGAGGAAGGAGAGGATCTCCGACTCGGCGCGCAGCCGGGCGGCCTGGTGGGTGCGGCGGGCCGCGAGGTCCACGACCGAGGCGACGGACAGCGCGACCCCGAAGAAGATCACGATGGCCACGATGTTCTTCGGGTCGGCGACGGTGAGCCGGTGCAGGGGCGGGGTGTAGAAGTAGTTCAGCAGCAACGACCCGAAGGCCGCCGAGGCCAGCGCCGGGAAGAGCCCGCCGAGGAGGGCCGCCGCGACCGTGAAGGTCAGGAAGAGCAGCATGTCGTTGGCGAGGCCGAGGCCGACGGTGCTGAGCAGCACCGCCATGACGGCCGGGCCGGCCAGGCCGACCACCCAGCCCGCGATGATCCGGCCGCGCCCGAGCCGGGCGCCCCGGGCCACCGGCAGCCCGCGGCCCTTGCCGGCCTCGCCGTGGGTGACGATGTGGACGTCCAGGTCGGGTCCCGACTCGCGGGCGACCGTGGCACCGACGCCGGGTCCGAGGACGTACTGCCAGGCCTTGCGGCGCGAGGAGCCGAGCACGATCTGGGTGGCGTTGACGCCGCGCGCGAAGTCGAGCAGGGCCGCGGGGATGTCCTCGCCCACGACGTGGTGGAAGGTGCCGCCGAGGTCCTCGACCAGGGTGCGCTGGACGGCGAGTTCCTTCGGGGAGGCGGAGGTCAGCCCGTCGCTGCGGGAGATGTAGACGGCGAGCACCTCGCCGCCGGCGCCCTTCTCGGCGAGCCGGGCGGCCCGCCGGATGAGCGTCCGGCCCTCCGGCCCGCCCGTGAGCCCGACGACGATCCGCTCCCGTGAGCCCCAGATCGCCGAGACCTGGTGCTCGCTGCGGTACTGCTTCAGGTACTCGTCGACCCGGTCGGCGACCCACAGCAGCGCCAGTTCGCGCAGGGCGGTCAGGTTGCCCGGCCGGAAGTAGTTGGACAGGGCCGCGTCGACCTTGTCCGAGGTGTAGATGTTGCCGTGCGCCATGCGCCGGCGCAGCGCCTGGGGCGACATGTCGACGAGTTCGATCTGGTCCGCGCGCCGTACCACCTCGTCGGGCACGGTCTCCTGCTGGCGCACGCCGGTGATGGACTCGACGACGTCGCCGAGCGATTCGAGGTGCTGGATGTTGACGGTGGAGATCACGTCGATCCCGGCGGCCAGCAGTTCCTCGACGTCCTGCCAGCGCTTGGCGTTACGGGAGCCGGGGACGTTGGTGTGGGCGAGTTCGTCCACCAGGGCGACGGCGGGGGCCCGGCGCAGTACGGCGTCCACGTCCATCTCCGTGAACATCGCGCCCCGGTACTCCAGCTCCCTGCGCCGGCTCTCCTCCAGGCCGTGCAGCATCACCTCGGTGCGCTGCCGGCCGTGGTGCTCGACGAAGGCGACCACGCAGTCGGTGCCCCGCTCCACCCGCCGGTGCGCCTCGGAGAGCATGGCGTAGGTCTTGCCCACGCCCGGTGCCGCACCGAGATAGATCCGAAGCCTGCCGCGTGCCATGGTCCTATTGTCTTCCCGCGATTGCCGTCTACGCAGCGACGACCTTACGGCGAGCGATCCGGGCCGGCGGTGCGGGAACCCCCGGCAGCGGGCATCCTTGACGCAACTCTGACGGGCGCCGGTGCCGTGGCTCCGGCGCCCGTGGCGTTCCCGTCCGTTCAGTTGGGGTTGTCGCCGTGCGTGAGGGTCTCCCAGGCGACGAAGAGGTTGTTGGTGCCCGCGGGGCGGTTGCCCAGGGTGAGCGTCTGGGTGTTGGTCATGGCGATGCCGAGGCGGTTGTGGAGGGCGTTGTAGCCGACCTCGGTGACCGGCCCGAGCCCCAGGTTCAGGGAGCCGCCGCAGAGCCAGCCGGGGACGGCGGTGCCCAGCTGGTACTTGGACTGGAAGCCGAGCGCCTGCCGCAGCCGCTCGCCGACGTCCGTGCCGTAGAGGTCCTCGCCCTGGATCCGGCTGGTCTCGGCGACGTGCGAGATCGAGGAGATGCCGTACCCGGTGTGCGTGAAGTCCCGGCAGGTCTCCTGGGTGAGGCCGGTGACGAAGGTGGACTGGCCCTGCCAGTAGGAGACGATCTTGGCGGTGGTGTCCAGGTTCTGGCTGGGCACGGTCTTCGGCACCGAACCGTCGGAGGCCAGGTAGACGTAAGCGGCCGTGCGGGTGCGGAACTTCGCCATGGCCGTGTCGTACGACGCCCTGTCCTCCAGGAAGACGGAGATGCCGACGGCGGCCTCCATCATCGTCAGCTCCCAGTTGCCGTTGGAGTTGGAGCCCTTGATGACGGTGGGCAGGTAGACGTCGCGCAGCATGGTGGCGAAGCGGGCCTCGTTCGCCCAGGTGCCGGTGTACGTGTACCTGATGATCTCGGCGGCCTTGGGCCAGGTGGAGCCCGCCCAGCCGGTCTGCAGGGGCGCGTTGCTGTTGGTGTGACCGGTGATCGTGACCGACCAGGCGTCCATGATCTGGATGGCCTTCTGGGCGTAGCGGGCGTCCTTGGTGACATACCAGGCGAGGGCGTCGGTGTAGGCGGCGATCGCGTCCTCGCGCTCGTCGGTGCAGCCGTAGTTCGGGTTCGAGTACGAGCCGCACTCGACCGTCGCCCAGGGGGTCGGCGTGCGGTTCAGGTCGGCGTACTTGCTCGCCATCATCTGGTCGTAGGCCGCCTTCCAGGGCTGGGCGCCGGCCAGCACCTCGGTGCGGGCGAAGTCCAGCTGTGCCTTGGAGACGGTGACGCCGGGGTGCACGAAGGTGGTGGGGGCGGAGTGGGCGGCGGGGGCGGTGAGGGCGCCCAGGAGCAGGGCTCCCGCGGCCGCGAGCAGGGGGATGCGACGCACAGCGACTCCGTTCTCGTACGTTCTCGTATGTGAACTTGGAGCGCCTCTGTGAACATAGGCGTTGATCCGAGACCGTAGGTACGGACCAGCCTTCCGTCAAGGTGTGAAGTAAGGGAGAGCCGTTCACACGGGACCCCGAGCGCATGTGAAAGGGCCGCATCCCGCGCGGGATGCGGCCCTTGTCGCCTTGCCTGCTCTCCTACCGGACCTCGGTGATCTCCGGTCCGCGCTGGAGCTGGCCCATGCCGCCGGAGAAGCGCGAGGACTCCTCCTGCTGGACGCCCTCGGGAACCATCTGGGCGTCGTTGGGCAGCTTCAGGACGATCGGGTCGCGGGGCGCCATCGGGCCCTCGCCACGGACCACCACGGTGTCCCGGAAGATCTGCTCCAGGAGCCCGGCCGCCTGCGGCTGCACCGCGCCCTGCCCGGAGATCACACCGCGCAGGAACCAGCGCGGACCGTCCACACCGACGAACCGCACGACCTGGAAGCCGCCCGTGCCGTCCGGCAGCTGCACCGGCACCTGGGCGCGCAGCTCCCAGCCCAGCGGACCCTCGACCTCGTCGACGATGCCGCCCTGCTGGGTGATGCCGGTCGCGATCTCCTCGCGCACCTCGCCCCAGATGCCCTCGCGCTTGGGCGCGGCGAAGGCCTGCAGCTGGATGGCGCTGTCGCGCAGCACGACGGTCGCCGCGACGATCGCGTCTCCCGCGACCTCGACCCGCAGCTCCATGCCGTCCACGCCGGGCACGAACAGACCGCCCAGGTCCACCCGGCCCTCGCCGGGCTCGCGCACCTCGGTGTCGTCCCACGGCCCGTCGGGCCGGGGCTCCGGCTCCAGACGAACGCGCTCGCGCTCGCCTTCTTCCCCGTCCGCCTCGGTGTCGACGCTGTCGACGACCTGCTCGGCCTCGCCGGCCGCGTCCTCGGCGGCACCCTTCTTCTTGCGACGTCCGAACACGTCACTGTCCTTCCCGGTCGGATACGACCGAAGCGTATCGATTCCCACCCGTCCGACCGCCCTCGGCGGCCTGACCGCTTGTGCCGCTCGCGTCGCCCACCGCGGCATGACCGCCGGTGGACCCGAAGCCCCCTTCGGCCCGCGCCGAGCCGGGAAGTTCCGCCACCTCCTGGAAGCGGACCCTCTCGACCTGCTGGACGACCAGTTGGGCGATCCGGTCGAAGCGCTCGAACCGCACCGGCTCGCGCGGGTCGAGGTTCACCACGATCACCTTGATCTCCCCACGGTACCCGGCATCAATCGTCCCTGGGGCATTCACGAGGGCCACACCGCACCGGGCGGCGAGCCCCGAACGAGGGTGCACGAAGGCCGCGTACCCCTCCGGGAGGGCGATCGACACTCCCGTGGGCAGTACGGCCCGTTCACCGGGCTTCAGCTCGCACGCCTCGGTGGTACGGAGATCGGCTCCCGCGTCACCGGGGTGCTCGTACGCCGGAAGCGGCACGTCCGGATCGACGCGGCGGACGAGGACGCCGAGCGGGGCCGGCGGACGGGCCGGGGCGACCGGGATTCCGGGGTTCACGGATTCACCTCGAAGGCGCGGGCCCGCCGGACCTGGTCGGGGTCCTTCATGGCGGCCTGGATCTCTTCCTCCCGGCCGTGATCGACGAAGTGCTCCACCGGGACCTCGACGAAGAGGGCGTCGGCGCGGACCGCGACGGGTCCCTCGGGGCCGTCCACGCGTCCGATGGCGGTCGAGTAGATCTTCCGGCCGGCCACGGCCACCACCTCCGCCTCCAGGTGGAGCGTGGTGCCGACGGGCACGGGCCGCACGAAATCGGTCTCCAGGCGCCCCGTCACGGCGATCTTCCGCAGCAGCCAGTTGAGCGAGCCCAGCGTCTCGTCGAGGGCGGTGGCGAGCACGCCGCCGTGCGCGAGGCCCGGGGCGCCCTGGTGGGCCGGGCGCACGGTGAACTCGGCGGTGATGGAGACCCCCTCGCCGGCCCGTGCCTCCAGGTGCAGGCCGTGGGGCTGCTCATGGCCACACCCGAAACAGTGTTCGTAGTGTGCACCGATGAGCTCGCCGGGCGCGGGCGCGTCGGGGTGCCGCTCCGGTTTCCGGGCACCGGCGGGAGGCTGAAGAGCTGCGGAACTACGACTCACAGCCGCAGACCTTACCCGCGCGTCCGGTGAATCAGGACACCGTGCCAAGCTTGGCTCCATGCAGCTCTCCGCCACCCCGTACGAAGAACGCCTCACCGCCCCCCGGTCGTGGTGGTTCATCAGCTTTCTCGTGGGCGTCTCGTTCGCTCTGATACTGCTGCCGTTCGGCACCCTGCCGATGCTGGGCGGCCTGGTCGGCGGCACCGCGGCGGCGGCCGTGATGGCCAGCTCGTACGGCTCCCCGCGCATCCGCGTGGTAGGCGACTCGTTGATCGCCGGCGAGGCGAAGATCCCGGTGTCCGCCCTGGGCCCGTCGGAGATCCTGGACCCGGAGGAGGCGCGCGCCTGGCGCACCTACAAGGCCGACGTCCGCGCCTTCCTGCTGCTGCGCTCCTACATCCCGAGGGCCCTGCGCGTGGAGGTCACGGATCCCGAGGACCCGACGCCGTACCTGTACCTGTCGACCCGGGAGCCGGAGGCGCTGGCCGCGGCGATCGAGGCGGCGAAGAGCAGCACGAAGGCGTAGCACCTCGGTCGCCGGTCGCTGCTCCGCCGCCGGTCTCTTCTCTCGCCGGTCTCTTCTCTCGCCGGTCTCTTCTCTCCGCCGCTCGGCCGGTTCTCCGGCGCCAGGCCTGTTCTCCGCCGTGACGGCGCCGCGCCACGAATGCCGGGCCCCGCGGTGCCGAACCGGCCGCGCACCCGGGACGCCGTCAGCCCCCGAACTCCTCCGGGAGCTCCGCGATCGGCAGGGGTTCGGCCGGCTCCTCCAGCGGCGGCAGCTGAGGCAGCGCCTCCCAGGGCACCTGGATCTTCCTCAGGTCCGCCCGGATCCGTGCCGCGAGTCTTCTGGTGTCCCGGCGGTTCATGACGGCCCCCACCGCGGCGCCCACCATGAACGGCATCAGGTTGGGCAGGTCCCGCACCACCCGCTTCATGATCTGCTGGCGCAGGTTGCGCTTCACCTGGCCGCCGAGGGCCGTGTTGATCGTCGACGGCTTCATCACGTCGATCCCGCGCTCCCCCGACCAGGAGGACAGATACGCGGTGCTGCGGGCCTTCAGGTTCCCCGGCGGCCGCACGCCGTACACCTCGTGGAGCTCGGCGATCATCTTCAGCTCGATCGCCGCGACCCCGGTGATCTCCGCGGCCAGCTCGGTCGGCATCGCCGGCGGCACCGGCAGCATCGCCGCCGCCCCGACACCGGCCCCGACCGCCGAGGTCGCGGCCGCCGCGCCCGCCACCAGCTTGTCGGCGAGCTGCTCGGGCCCGAGGCCCGGGAAGTGCCCTCGCAGGGTCGCGAGGTCGCGTACGGGGACACGCGGGGCGATCTCGATGATCCGGTCCGCGAGGTACGCCAGCCCCGCTTTCGCCCGGCTGCCGCCCCTACGGGCGCCTTCGCGGGCCATGTCCACAGCCTTGTCACGGATGACCGCGACCTTCCCCCACTCTCGAATCCGTTCGAGCGGGGGGACGTCCGTCTTGCCGACGGGCGCAGGCTGATCCACCGGCGCCGGGAGGTCGCCCCGGCCGGCCGCCGGTTCGAGCGAGGCTCCCGGATCGGATGAGCCCCGCTCGTCGTCGTCATGCGCGCCTGGGCCGTTCGACAGCCCCGAGTCCGCTCCCTGGAAGGGGAGACGGCGCTTCCGAGGTGGGGTCGAGCCAGTCATGCCCGACCCTTCCTCAGTCGCAGTCGCGGCAGATCGGCTGACCGTTCTTCTCGCGGGCCAGCTGGCTGCGGTGGTGCACCAGGAAGCAGCTCATGCAGGTGAACTCGTCCTGCTGCTTGGGCAGCACCCGGACGGCCAGCTCCTCGTTCGAGAGGTCCGCGCCGGGCAGCTCCAGGCCTTCGGCGGCCTCGAACTCGTCGACGTCCACCGAGGATGTCGACTTGTCGTTCCTCCTGGCCTTCAGCTCTTCAAGGCTGTCCGAGTCGACGTCGTCGTCGGTCTTGCGTGGAGTGTCGTAATCGGTTGCCATTTGTCGCTCTCCCCCTCTGGGTGTCTGCGGTGTCTCCAGCGCACGTAACGCGTGAGAGGCCGGACTTGTGCCCGACCTGAGGCGGAGATTTTGCCTCACATCAAGGTCTGTTACTCAATCGACACCCAACCGGACCCCTCAAGAGTGATCGGGTTGAATGGCGATGGGGACCGTACACGGTTCTGTCGCGGCACTTCAAAGGCGCCTCACCCTGTACTTCCCGTGATCAAGACCCCTGAAAACAGGGATTTTCCGGGCTTTATTCCCCCAGCCATGATCACGGAGAGTAGATGGCCTGAAATCCGCCCTTGTGATCGATCACACAGAGGGGAATGTGCCGCGCCGTTGGAAAATTCAGCGCAAAGCGAACATCCCCCGCGTGTGTCGCGATCTTGTAACGGCATCAGACCGGCAGCGTGACCCTCATCACGAGTCCGCCGCCCTCCCTGGGCTGGGCCGCGATGTGCCCGCCGTGCGCCCGGGCCACGGACCGCGCGATGGACAAACCCAGGCCCACCCCCTTGTCGCTGCCCGTGCGCTCGGTACGGAGCCGTCTGAAGGGCTCGAAGAGGTTGTCGATCTCGTACGCCGGCACCACCGGCCCGGTGTTCGCGACGCACAGCACCGCCTGCCCGTGCTGGATGTCCGTGTCGACCTCCACCCAGCCGTCCTCGGGCACGTTGTAGCGCACCGCGTTCTGCACCAGGTTCAGGGCGATCCGCTCCAGCAGCACGCCGTTGCCCTGGACCACGGCCGGCTTGCGCACGCCCCGGATCGTCACACCCTTGGCCTCCGCCTCCGCCTGCACCTGGTCGACGGCCTGGGAGGCCACCTCGGCCAGGTCGACCGGTTTGCGCTCGACGATCTGGTTGTCGCTGCGGGCGAGCAGCAGCAGGCCCTCCACGAGCTGCTCGCTGCGCTCGTTGGTGGCCAGCAGGGTCCTGCCGAGCTGCTGCAGCTCCACGGGCGCGTCCGGGTCCGAGAGGTGCACCTCCAGGAGCGTACGGTTGATCGCCAGGGGCGTGCGCAGCTCGTGCGAGGCGTTGCCGACGAAGCGCTGCTGGGCGGTGAAGGCCCGCTGCAGCCGCTCCAGCATGTCGTCGAAGGTGTCCGCGAGCTCCTTGAGCTCGTCGTCCGGGCCGTCCAGCTCGATCCGGCGGGAGAGGTCCGAGCCGGCCACCGCGCGGGCGGTGCGGGTGATCCGGCCGAGCGGGGAGAGCACCCGGCCGGCCATCGCGTAACCGAACGCGAAGGCGATCACGGCGAGACCCAGCAGGGCGAGGAGCGAGCGGCTGAGCAGGTCGTCGAGGGCCGCCTGGCGCTGGTGGTCGACGCACTGCGCGATCGCGTTGTTGAAGTCCTGCAGCGGCACCGAGTTGGCCGTGCTGGCCATGTTGATCGCGGGGCAGTTGTCGCTGGAGACCTGAAGTTCCTGGAACTTGACGATCTTGAAAAGCGGCTGGTTGCCGGTGCTGATCGCCTGGGCGGCGAGCAGGTAGATGATCGACAGCAGCAGGATGCCGGCGATCAGGAACATGCCGCCGTACAGGAGGGTGAGCCGTATCCGGATGGTCGGGCGCAGCCACGGGAAGACCGGCTGCGGCCTTCTGGGGTCCCAGGTGGGCTTGGGAGGCGCCTGCGGGGGTGCGGGAGTGGTGGCCACGGTCATCAGATCCGGTAACCCGAGCCGGGGACGGTGACGATCACCGGGGGCTCGCCCAGTTTGCGGCGCAGGGTCATCACGGTCACCCGCACGACGTTGGTGAAGGGGTCGGTGTTCTCGTCCCACGCCTTCTCGAGGAGCTGCTCGGCGGAGACCACCGCGCCCTCGCTGCGCATCAGCACCTCCAGCACCGCGAACTCCTTCGGCGCGAGCTGGACCTCCTTGCCGTCACGGAAGACCTCGCGGCGGTTCGGGTCGAGCTTGATGCCGGCCCGCTCCAGGACGGGCGGCAGCGGCACGCTGGTACGCCGGCCGAGGGCGCGCACGCGCGCGATGAGCTCGCTGAACGCGAAGGGCTTGGGAAGGTAGTCGTCGGCGCCGATCTCCAGGCCCTCCACGCGGTCGCTGACGTCACCGGACGCGGTCAGCATCAGCACGCGGGTGGGCATTCCGAGCTCGACGATCTTGCGGCAGACGTCGTCGCCGTGCACGAGGGGGAGGTCACGGTCGAGAACGACCACGTCGTAGTCGTTGACGCCGATGCGCTCCAGGGCGGCCGCACCGTCGTACACGACGTCGACGGCCATGGCCTCCCGGCGCAGTCCGGTGGCCACCGCATCGGCGAGCAGTTGCTCGTCCTCGACGACGAGTACGCGCACGTCGCTTGTCCTTCCTCTGTCCACTCGCGTAGCGCGCACCGGCGCCCGCGGGCAGGGGTCTTCATGGGTGTGTGACCTCCATCCTGCCCTTTTCGGCCATAAGTCGGCAGTAAGACGGGGGGCCGCACAGCGGGATCGGAGGCGGTGGGGCGGGAATGCGGGATTTTCTCCTGCGGTTGAGGTTTCCACGGAGGAGAGCGGGGGGAGGACGGCATGTACACCCCGCGATCACGCTCTGCATGTGCCGCAGCACCATGCGGTACGTACACCGCCGCTACAGCAGAGTGGACGATGGGGGTGTCCGGCACCGTCGCCGCCCGGCACGGCAGCGCTGGGCACCCGCGAGAGACGTGATCGCCCCTTCCCGACGGCACACCCCCGTGCCACCGACCCACGACCCAGGACGAGGGGGCGCAGCATGGACGCATTCACCGCAGGACTTCTGCAGCGCATAAAGGCGACCGAGTCCGACCTCACGAGGGCTCGTGACGAGGGTGACGACTTCCTCGTCGAAGTGGAACAGGCCGAGCTCGACGACCTGCGCCGCCTCGCAGCCGAACACGGTGTGGAAGTCGGCGCGACCAGCGTCTGACAGTCCCGCAGCGCAGCAGCACAGCACCGCGAGAGCAGGGCCCCGGCGAATCCAGCGCCGGGGCCCCGCTCGTGCCTGATCCTTTCCCAGCGCAACAGCGTTCGATTCCTGCCTCACCCGGCCACGGCGCGGGACTTTTCCGCGAGAGCGCACCCACCGCTCGAAACGACCGCGCCCGGAATCCCGGCCAAAGGTGCCCGCACCCCTCGGGGATCAATGCCCGAAGCCGCCGGCCAGACCGCCCACGGCGACCGAACCGGGACCCGCACCGCCGACACTCTCCCCACCGCGACGACGCCCGGCCACCACGACGGTGACCGGCCGCGCCCTGCCGGCCAGACCGCCCGCGACCACTCCCCCACAGCCGAACCGGGCTCCCGCACCGCCGACACTCTTCCCGCCGCGACGGCGCCCGGCCGCCACGGCGATGACCGGCGGTGCCGTGCCCGCCTCAGCCCCGGCCCCGGCCCCGGCCCCGGCCCCGGCGTGCGGTGTCCCTCAGTCGTGCCAGGCTCCGAAGTCCTCCAGGAGGCGCTGGAGGGGCTCGAAGACGCCGGGGGTGCCGGCGACCGCCAGATCGCGGGAGAGGGCTTCTCCGGGGCGGCCACCCGTGCGGGCGCCGGCCTCGCGGGCGATGAGGTCGCCCGCGCCCCAGTCCCAGGCGTTGAGGCCGCGCTCGTAGTACCCGTCCAGCCGGCCACAGGCCACGTCGCACAGGTCGACCGCCGCCGACCCGCTGCGCCGTATGTCGCGGAGCAGCGGGATCAGCCGGGCCGCGACCTCGGCCTGGTGGGCGCGGACGCCGGAGACGTAGTTGAAGCCGGTCGACACCAGCGCCTGCTCCAGCGGCGGCGCCGGGCGGCAGCGCAGCTCGCGCTCGCCGTCCCACGCCCCCGTCGCCCAGGCCCCGCCGCCGCGCACCGCGTGGTACGTCTCGCCGCGCATCGGCGCCGCCACGACGCCGACCACGGTCTCCCCGTCCTGCTCGGCCGCGATGGAGACCGCCCAGGTCGGCAGCCCGTACAGGTAGTTGACCGTGCCGTCGAGCGGGTCGATCACCCAGCGGACGCCGCTCGTGCCCTCCGTGGCGGCGCCCTCCTCGCCGAGGAAGCCGTCGTCCGGACGGTGCCCGGCGATCAGGTCGGTGATCAGCTTCTCCGCCGCGATGTCCATCTCGGTGACGACGTCGATCGGGCTGGACTTGGTCCGGGCCACGGCGAGGTCGGCCGGGCGGCCGTCCCGCAGCAGCTCGCCCGCGCGGGCGGCCGCTTCCCGGGCGAGCTCCAGCAGGTCCGTGTACGGGGCGTCGGTCACGGGGCTCCTCACGCGTAGGGGCTGTCGGCGCCGGCCGCGGCGGGGCGGGGGGCGCGGGCCGGGCAGCAGCCGGCCGGGCAGAGGTTGTGGCTCGCGCCGAGCGTGCCCAGGGCGCACGGCGTGACCTGCCGCCCGTTCTCGACGGCCGCGCGCTCCAGGACCAGGTCACGGATCGCGGCGGCGAACCGCGGGTCGTCCCCGACGGTCGCGGCCCTGCGTACCGGCAGACCCAGCTCCGCGGCCTTGGCCGTGGCCTCCGTGTCGAGGTCGTAGAGGACCTCCATGTGGTCGGAGACGAAGCCGATGGGGGCCATCACGACGGCCGGGACCCCGGCGCCGTGCAGCTCCGCCAGGTGGTCGCAGATGTCGGGCTCCAGCCAGGGGATGCCCGGGGCGCCGGAGCGGGACTGGTAGACGAGCCGCCAGGGGTGGTCGACGCCGGTGCGCTCGCGGACCGCGGCGGCGATCAGCTCCGCCACGTCCAGGTGCTCCTCGACGTACGCGCCGCCCTCGCCGTGTGTCTCGGCCGGCCCCGAGGTGTCGGCGCTCGCGGTCGGGATGGAGTGGGTGGTGAAGGCGATGTGGGCGCCCGCGCGGACGCTCTCGGGGAGGTCGGCGAGGGACGCCAGCACTCCGTCGATCATCGGTTCGACGAAGCCGGGGTGGTTGAAGTAGTGCCGCAGCTTGTCGATCTTCGGGAGTTCGAGGCCTTCGGACTCCAGCGCGGCCAGCGAGTCGGCGAGGTTCTCGCGGTACTGGCGGCAGCCCGAGTAGGAGGCGTAGGCGCTGGTGGCGAGCACCAGGACGCGGCGGCGGCCGTCGGCGACCATCTCGCGCAGGGTGTCCGTCAGGTACGGCGCCCAGTTGCGGTTGCCCCAGTAGACCGGCAGGTCCAGGCCGTGCTCGGCGAAGTCCTTGCGCAGGGCGTCCAGCAGGGCGCGGTTCTGGCCGTTGATCGGGCTGACCCCGCCGAACAGGAAGTAGTGCTGCCCGACCTCCTTGAGGCGTTCCTTCGGGATACCGCGCCCGCGGGTCACGTTCTCCAGGAACGGGACCACGTCGTCCGGGCCTTCCGGGCCGCCGAAGGAGAGCAGGAGCAGGGCGTCGTAGGGGGTGGCATCGAGCGCGTCTGACATGAGCCGATCCTGCCACCCGGCGCTGACGGTCCGGAAACAGGAGGATGAAGAGTCGGATTCGGGAGGTTTATCCCCGGTACCCGACGGGTGCGTTCGGGTGACCTCACTCGTAAGCT
The DNA here is from genome assembly GCF_021462265.1 of Streptomyces shenzhenensis. GTDB lineage: Bacteria > Actinomycetota > Actinomycetes > Streptomycetales > Streptomycetaceae > Streptomyces > Streptomyces shenzhenensis. The sequence goes on from NZ_JAJONF010000010.1 coordinate 99,257, forward strand.
GTATCAGGCGCAGTCGCGCCTTACCCCGTACAGCCGTCGGAGATCCCCGTGCCCAGCCCCTATCGCGCCCTCTTCGCCGCCCCCGGCAGCAAGGGCTTCTCCGCCGCGGGTTTCGTCGGCCGGATGCCGCTGTCCATGATGGGCATCGGCGTGGTCACGATGATCTCCCAGCTCAGCGGGCGGTACGGGCTCGCGGGCGCGCTGTCGGCCACCATCGCGCTGTCCGCCGCGGCGATCGGGCCGCAGGTGTCCCGGCTGGTCGACCAGCACGGCCAGCGCCGCGTCCTGCGTCCCGCGACCCTGCTCGCGCTCGCCGCGGCGGCCGGGCTGCTGCTCGCGGCGCATTTCGGGTGGCCGGACTGGGTGCTGTTCGGGTGCGCCGCGGGGATCGGCGCGGTGCCGAGCCTGGGGGCGATGATCCGGGCCCGCTGGGCCGCCCTCTACCGGGGCACCCCGCAGTTGCACACCGCCTACTCGTTCGAGTCGGTCGTCGACGAGGTGTGCTTCATCATCGGGCCGATCCTCTCCATCGGCCTGTCCACGACCTGGTTCCCGGAGGCGGGTCCGCTGCTGGCCTGCGGTTTCCTCGCCGCCGGCGTCCTCTGGCTGACCGCCCAGCGGGCCACCGAGCCCGAGCCGCACCCGCGCGGGCACCACGGCGGCGGTTCGGCGCTGCGCGCGCCCGGCCTCCAGGTGCTGGTGGCGACCTTCGTGGCCACCGGCGCCATCTTCGGGGCAGTGGACGTGGTGACCGTCGCCTTCGCCGACGAACGCGGCCACAAGGGCGCCTCCAGCGTCGTCCTGGCGCTGTACGCGGCGGGTTCCTGCCTGGCCGGAGCCGTCTTCGGGCTCATGCGGTTCGCGGGGAGACCGGAACGCCGGTGGCTACTGGGCGTATGTGCGATGGCCGTGAGTATGATCCCCCTCCTACTGGTCGGAAACCTTCCGCTTCTGGCCGTGGCGCTGTTCGTTGCGGGCCTGTCCATCGCACCGACGATGATCACGACGATGTCCCTCATCGAAAAGCACGTACCTCGCGCGAAACTCACCGAGGGCATGACCTGGGTGAGCACCGGCCTCGCGGTCGGGGTGGCGCTCGGCTCCTCGGTCGCCGGCCTGGTGATCGACGCGGCCGGCGCCCGCGCCGGGTACGGGGTTCCGGCCGCGTCCGGGGCCGTCGCGGTCATGGTCGGTTTCCTCGGGTACCGCCGGCTCAGCCGGCCGGTCACGGGGCGGGGAGGCACCGTTGGGCAGCACAGCGAGCGGGAAGAGCGGCACGTGGCGTAACTGGGGAGGGAATGTCACCGTCCGCCCCGCGCGGGAGGTCACACCCGCCTCCGTCGACGAACTCGCGGCGGCCGTACGGCAGGCGGCGGAGGACGGCCTGAAGGTGAAGGCGGTCGGCAGCGGCCACTCCTTCACCGCGATCGCCGCGACCGACGGTGTCTCGATCCGCCCTCAGCTGCTGACCGGTATCCGCAAGATCGACCGCAAGACCATGACCGTCACGGTCGAGGCCGGTACCCCGCTCAAGAGGCTCAATGTGGCGCTGGCCCGCGAGGGCCTGTCGCTGACCAACATGGGCGACATCATGGAGCAGACGGTCTCCGGGGCCACCAGCACCGGCACCCACGGCACCGGCCGTGAGTCCGCCTCGCTCGCCGCGCAGATCAAGGAGCTCGAACTCGTCATCGCCGACGGCTCGGTGCTCACCTGCTCGGAGAAGGAGAATCCGGAGGTCTTCGCGGCCGCGCGGGTCGGTCTCGGTGCCCTGGGCATCGTCACCGCGATCACCTTCGCGGTGGAGCCGCTCTTCCTGCTGACCGCGCGGGAGGAGCCGATGCCGCTGGACCGGGTGCTCGCCGAGTTCGACCAGCTCTGCGCCGAGAACGAGCACTTCGAGTTCTACTGGTTCCCGCACACCGGCAGCACCAACACCAAGCGCAACAACCGCAGCGCAGGGCCGCCACAGCCGGTGGGGCAGCTGAAAGGCTGGTTCGAGGACGAGTTCCTCTCCAACGGCGTCTTCCACGCCGCCCAGTTGGTCGGCCGCGCGGCGCCCGCCGTCGTACCGACGATCGCCCGGATCTCCAGCACGGCGCTGTCCTCGCGGACCTACACGGACATCCCGTACAAGGTCTTCACATCCCCGCGGCGGGTGCGCTTCGTGGAGATGGAGTACGCCGTCCCGCGCGAGGCCCTGGTGGACACGCTGCGGGAACTGAAGGCGATGGTCGACCGTTCCGATCTCAGGGTCAACTTCCCGGTCGAGGTCCGCACCGCCCCCGCCGACGACATCGCCCTGTCCACCGCGTCCGCCAGGGACAGCGCCTACATCGCCGTACACATGTTCCGGGGCACGCCGTACCAGGCGTACTTCACCGCCGCCGAGCGCATCCTCACCGCCCACGAGGGCCGCCCGCACTGGGGCAAGGTGCACACCCGCGACGCGGACTACTTCGCCCAGGCATACCCGCGCTTCGGCGAGTTCACCGCGCTGCGAGACCGGCTCGACCCGGAGCGGCTGTTCCAGAACGACTACCTGCGGAGGGTTCTGGGGCAGTAGCCGAGAAGCCGTCCGGCGCGGGGCAGCACTCCGCTCCCCGCCGGCGGCCGCGCCCGGGGAGCCGGGCGGCCTCGACGGCGTGCTGCCGCCGGCGACCGCGTCGCTGACCGTCGCCGCACCGAACCCCGCCTGCACCCCCGGCAGTTGTTCGACCAGCCGGACAAAATGCGGACGCACGGACGAAACTATTGGTTCCGTTTCTGACGATTGCGTGAAGTGCACCACGTTCAAGATCGCCCGATGCGGGCAAACTACGAGCGAACAACGGTTGTTGCCAGAAGTTGGGCGGCGCGCCAATCCACGCACGTGGCCCGAATGGAGTACTGTTGCGAGCCCTGGGTCCGGTCTCCCGCCAGGGCGTCCGGGGCCTTGCAGGACCGCCGGGAGGGGGGCTGGATGCACAGGGTGACGGAGTTGGTCACTTAGCGTTGCGAATAGGTAACCGTGCCATAACGGCGATCCCGGGCCCGCGCCCGACACGCCGGGCAACTCGGCAAGGTTGTGGCAGGCTGCACCCGGGCAGGCCACACTCGACTAGCGGAAGCAGCGACGCACGTGACGTCGGCAGGCACCACCCGGGAGGTCCCCATGCCCGAACTGCGTGTCGTGGCCGTCTCCAATGACGGCACACGGCTGGTGCTCAAGGCTGCCGACTCAACGGAGTACACCCTTCCGATCGACGAACGGCTCCGTGCCGCCGTGCGCGGCGACCGGCCCCGGCTCGGCCAGATCGAGATCGAGGTCGAGAGCCATCTCCGGCCCCGGGACATCCAGGCGCGGATACGAGCGGGTGCGACGGCCGAAGAGGTCGCCCAGCTCGCCGGGATCCCCGTCGACCGGGTGCGGCGCTTCGAGGGTCCGGTACTGGCCGAGCGCGCCTTCATGGCCGAGCGGGCACGCAAGACGCCCGTCCGCCGGCCCGGCGAGAACTCCGGTCCCCTGCTCGGCGAGGCCGTGCAGGAGCGGCTGGTGCTGCGCGGTGCCGAGAAGGACACCGTGCAGTGGGACTCCTGGCGCCGGGACGACGGCACCTGGGAGGTCCTGCTCGTCTACCGGGTCGCGGGCGAACCGCACTCGGCGAGCTGGACCTACGACCCGCCCCGGCGGCTCGTCCAGGCGGTCGACGACGAGGCGCGCTCGCTGATCGGCGAGTCCGACGACCTCGCCGTACCGGAGCCCAGCTTTCCGTTCGTGCCGCGCATCGCGCGGCTGCCGCGCGACCGTTCGCTGGACCGCTCCGGCGACCGGGACCGTGAGCGGCCGGCCCTGCCCGCGCAGCCGTCCGAACCGGCCGAGGAGACGGCCGGCGAACGCGACTCGCTGACCAGCCTTCTGGAGGCGGTGCCGAGTTTCCGGGGCGACATGGTGGTCCCGGAGCGCCCCGGGGAGATCCCGGAGGAGCCCGCCGCGGAACCGGCGGAGGAGCCCCCGGCCCCGGCGGCCTCGGCCGGCTCGGCCTACGCGGACGTCCTCATGCCCCGCTCCGTCGGCAGCCACCGCGACCGGCTGATCGGCGCCACCGACCGCCAGGCCGAGGCCGACGGTGTCCGCCCCGGCCGCCGGGCCGCGGTGCCGAGCTGGGACGAGATCGTCTTCGGAACACGGCGCAAGAAGCAGGATTAAGAACAGGTCGTACGACCGTACGAGTTCATACGGGTTCATACGGGTTCATACGGGAGAGGGAGGCACGCGTGCGTGCCTCCCTCTCCCGGCATGACGTACGACTGCCCTGCGGCCGCCGCTACTGCGGGTCGGGGCCGACCGCCACCGGACGGGACGGGTCGGCGGACCACTCCGACCACGAACCGACGTACAGTGCCGCGTCGATGCCCGCGACGGCCAGCGCCAGCACCTCGTGGGCGCCGGAGACGCCCGAGCCGCAGTACACGCCCACCTCCGCCCCCTCGGAGGCGCCCAGGCCCTTGAAGCGGTCGCGGAGTTCGGCGGCGGGCAGGAAGCGGCCGTCCGGGCCGACGTTCTCGGTGGTCGGCGCGGACACCGCGCCCGGGATGTGGCCGCCGACCCGGTCGATCGGCTCCACCTCCCCCCGGTACCGCTCCCCCGCGCGGGCGTCGAACAGCACACCCGAGCGGGCCAGCGCGGCCGCCCCGTCCGCGTCGAGCAACCGCCCCGCACCCGGAGCCGGTTCGAAGTCACCCTCGACCGGCTCGGTCACCTCAGCCGAAAGAGCGCCCTGCCAGGACGGCAACCCGCCGTCGAGGACCCGCACGTCCGGGTGACCCGTCCAGCGCAGCAGCCACCAGGCACGCGCCGCCGCCCAGCCCTGTCCGCCGTCGTAGACGACGACCGGCCGGTCCGCCGACACCCCGGCGCGGCGCATCGCCGCGCCGAAGACGGCCAGGTCGGGCAGCGGATGCCGGCCGTTCACGCCGGGCGGCGAGGCGAGTTCGCCGTCCAGGTGCACATAGACGGCGCCGGGCAGATGCCCCGCCGCGTAGGCCGCGCGGCCGTCGAAGGGCGGCGTGCCGGGCGCGGTCAGCTGCCAGCGGACGTCCAGCAGCACGGGCGGGTTCGGCCCGGCCAGGTCCTCGGCGAGTTCGGTTGCGGTGATGATGGCTTCCATGGCCCCATCCTTACGCCAGGGGTGGCCGCATCGTCCAGGTACGACTACTCTGCTCGGCCGGACAGGCTCGATCACCACGCGTACGTGATCGGGCACTTGCTGTACAGCCGATGGACATTCGTCGGCAATCCACCGGAAACGGATGAGAAACGGCAGACCAGGCATCCTCACGGCGAAGCCGCTCCACGGCCCTGGACGCAAGGCGCCACGGAGGGTGCGAGCATCGGCACGGAGCGTGTCCGCAGCTGCGGCACAACCGGTCCGGACAGCGGAAGCGACACGGCCACCGCGAGGGGCCGAGGAGAGAGTGACGATGACCGAGGTACGGGGAGCGGCCGGCCCGAACGGCGACACACACGCTCGGCGCGCGCCCGGCACCCCCTGCAGGGTGAGTCTGATGGTGCACGACTTGACCGCGACCGAGGAGTTCTACGGAGCCCTGTTCGGCTGGGAGTTCGAGCCCGGACCCCAGCAACTCGGCCCCTATGTGCGGGCCCTGCTCGGCGGCCGGGAGGTCGCGGGCATCGGGCAGCTGCCGCCGGATCTGCGCCTGCCGATCGCCTGGACACCGTATTTCGCCTCGGACGACGTGGATCTGACGGCGGAGACGGCCCGGCTGTGCGGGGGCACGGTGGGGGTCGGGCCGCTGGACGCGGCCGAGGCCGGGCGGATGGCCATCGCCTGCGACCCGTCGGGCGCGGTGTTCGGTATCTGGCAGGCCTCGGCCCACCTGAGCACCCCCCTGACGGGCGTCCCCGGCACCCCGGTCTGGGACGAGCTGCTCACCTTCGAGACGTCGAGCGTCGCCAAGTTCTACGAGGCGGTGTTCGGTTACGAGGAGGAGCCGGTGGTGTCCGCCGCCTTCGACTACGTGACCCTGCACGTCGGGGGCCGCCCGGTGGCCGGCATCCACGGCGTCGGACTCTCGCTGCCCCGGGAGCGGGGACCGCACTGGCTGACGTACTTCGAGGTGGCCGACGTGGACGCGACCGTGCGAGAGGTCGCGGAGCTGGGCGGGCAGGCGCTGAAGCCGGTCCGGGACAGCATGCACGGGCCGGTCGCGACGGTGGCCGACCCGGAGGGCGCGGTCTTCTCGGTGGTCCAGAGCCCGCGCTGAACCGGCTCCGGCTCCGGCTCCGGCTCCGGCTCCGGCTCCGGCTCCGGCTCCGGCTCCGGCTCCGGCTCCGGGACACGGTACGAGTCCGACCGCCCCCGCCCCCGCGAAGGCCCGGATGCCCGGATGCCCGGCCACGACGACGGCCACGCCGCCCGCCTCGCCGAAGAGGGCCGCCCCGTCTCGCCGAAGAGGGCCCCGTCTCGCCGAACAGGCCGGGGAGGAACCCGGCGCCACCATGCGCCCGGCGCCCCCCGCCCGGCGCCCCCCGCCCGGCGACCCGCGCTCGGCGACCCGCGCTCGGCGACGGATGCGGTGGCCGGTCACGCCCGGCTTTCGCCGCCCCGCAAGTACACTCCCGCACGCGCGGCGGCCGCGGCGGCCTCGGCGGCCTGGTCCGCGGCGGCTTCGTCGAGGCGGTCACCGCTGGTCAGCAGGCGGTAGTAGAGAGGGGCGGAGACAGCACGGATCACCTCGCGGACATCGGTGCCCGCAGGCACCTCGCCCCGGTCGATGGCCTGCTGGACGCAGGGGGCCCACTCCGTGACGCGGATGTCGTAGAAGCGGTGCAGGGCCTCGGCTGTCTTCGCCTCGCAGGTGGCGGCGGCGATCACCGCCTTGAACAGCGCTCCCTGCCGCGGGTCGGCCAAGGTGCGCTGCACGAGCCGGGCGTTGGCCTTGAGGTCGTCGAGCAGCGAACCGGTCTCGGTACGCGGCAGTGACTGCTCGGCCATGTCCAGCAGGAGATCGGCCACCAGGCTGGTCACCGTTCCCCAGCGGCGGTAGACGGTGGTCTTGCCCACCTCGGCACGGCGCGCGATGTCGGCGAGGTCCAGGCGGGCGAAGCCGTGCTCGGCCAGGGCGTCGCCGGCCGCTCGCAGCACCGACGCCCGCACCCGCGCCGTGCGCCCTCCTGGACGGACGGTCCCCGGGTCCGCACCCTCAAACCCCATAACGGGACTCCAGTTTCGTTAATCACTCGCACCTGCTACGTTGAGGGCTACTCTAACGGAACTGAAGACCCGTTAGCCAGCTCGGATGACGAGAGACGAGAGAGGAACGGCCATGGAATACAGGCGGCTGGGCGCATCCGGCCTCAAGATCCCCGCACTGAGCTTCGGCGCGGGCACCTTCGGCGGCCAGGGACCGCTGTTCGGTGCCTGGGGCAACACCGACGCGCGAGAAGCACGCCGTCTCGTGGACATCTGCCTCAATGCCGGGATCACGATGTTCGACACCGCCGACGTCTACTCCAGCGGGGCCTCCGAGGAGGTGCTGGGCGAGGCGATCAAAGACCGCAGGGACCAGGTGATCGTGTCCACCAAGACCGGTCTGCCGATGGGCGACGGCCCGAACGATGCGGGCACCTCCCGTTCGCGCCTGATCACCGCGTGCGAGGACGCCCTGCGCCGGCTCGGCACCGACTACATCGACCTGTTCCAGCTGCACGCCTTCGACGCCGGCACGCCGGTCGAGGAAGTCCTGTCCGCACTCGACGATCTCGTCCGCGCGGGGAAGGTCCGCTACCTCGGCATCTCCAACTTCTCCGGCTGGCAGGCGATGAAGTCCCTCGCGAGCGCGGAGAGACACGGCCACCCGCGCTATGTCGCACATCAGGTCTACTACTCACTCGTCGGCCGCGACTACGAATGGGAGCTGATGCCCCTCGGACTCGACCAGGGCCTCGGCGCCGTCGTCTGGAGCCCGCTCGGCTGGGGACGGCTCACCGGTAACGTCCGCCGCGGCCGGCCGCTGCCGGCCACCAGCCGACTGCACCGCACCGCGGACTACGGCCCGCCGGTCGAGGACGAACACCTCTACCGCGTGGTCGACGCCCTCGACGAGATCGCGCGGGAGACCGGCAGGAGCATTCCGCAGATCGCCATCAACTGGCTGCTGCAGCGACCGACCGTCTCCTCCGTCATCATCGGCGCCCGCGACGAGGACCAGCTTCGCCAGAACCTCGGTGCCGTCGGCTGGACGCTCACACCCGACCAGATGGCGAAACTCGACGCGGCGAGCGTCACGACGGCGCCCTACCCGTATTTCCCCTACCAGCGTCAGGAAGGCTTCGCCCGCCTCAACCCACCGGTGGTCGCGCCCGCGCCCGCCGCATGACGTGGCGTCAGGCAACCGGACCGCACAGCCGCGCGTCCCGGCCCCGGCCCGGGCGATGCCGCCTCGTCGGCACGGCCTCGGACGCCCGCGACTTCACCGTGGAACGGACCGCGGGCAGCTACCACGTCCGCGGCCGGTCCCGAAGGCTGCCGCTGGCGCGCTGGGCGGCGGTGGGACCCATCACCGGCGTCTTCCTCATCCGCTTCACCGTGGGCGGCCAATGGCAGGAGCCCGTGAACTGGCTGCCCGTGGTGTTCTGGCCCTTCGTCGGCGCTCTGATCACCGTGGTCGGTTTCCTCACGCCACGCCGGCCGGTGGAGCTGGAGCTGACACGGGACGCGATCACCTCGGTGGTCGGGCGCAGACGCCACTCCTACGCGTGGCACAGTATCGAGGAGATCACCGCACGCCGCGCCGTCGTCCGGGGCCGGGACATGCGCTTCTAGCGCTCCAGGTACGTCTGCTGCCCACCGCTCCACGCCCACCGCGCCGCTCCCGGATGGGTGAGGGCTGGCACTTCGTCCTGGCGCTCGGCACGACTCCGCAGGTCAGTCCCCAACTCGCCGCGCCGCTGGCGGAGTTCGCTCGGCGAACTGTTGCTGACGAGCTTCGGTGCGGCGACTCGGCGACACGGATCCGCCTGTCATGGGCCCCTTCAGGCTGCTCGGCCGCCTCGGTACAACCGCCCGTAACGGCTCGCTCCGTGCCGTGCCGTGCCGTGCCGTGCCGCCAGCAACAGCCCGATGACCATGGAGTTGCTGTCGGTCTCGGCCGACCACACCTGCTCCAGCTGGTCGACCATGAGGAACAACGGCTCGTGCGCGGCGTCGCAGCCGAGTTCGGCGAAGGCCCGCGCCACGCCCTGCTCGACGACCTCCAGCTGCCTGGCGGCGTGGGCGCCTTCGGACGGCGCCTGCGCGAGGTCGAGCCCCGCCTTGACGCCGAACGCCTCCAGGGACAGCGAGGTCTGCAACCCCTTGGCGCTCTGCGCCAGCCGGCTGCCCAGCGGGACACCCGGCTCGTCCGCCGACTCGCCGTTCCTCCTCAGGAACCGGCGCAGTGCCCGCACGGCCGGAGACCTGCGGCCATGCGCGTCCCCGGCGTGCGCCACGAGATGCCGGGCGGCGTGGAGGGCGAACACGTACCGCCAGATCAGCGCCTGGCCGAGTCCCCCGGCAGCCCCTCCAGTTCGAACCGCCGCAGCTGCTCCCCCGCGGCCTCGTCCGGGGTGACCAGCACCCGCCCCGCGCGACCCGCGCCGTCGGCCATCAGTTGCATGCACACGGCGCTCTTGCCGGACCCCTTGCGACCGATGATCAGCATCTTCCGCCCGGACATCGCGGCCTCATAGGCGGCATTGAGTAAGAATCCACCGCGTAACAACAGCCCCAGTGCGTCACGCGCGTCACGCTCGGCGTCGTCGCGCCCGAAGTGAAGCCGTGCGAGCAGTGACTCGTCGTAGGAGTACGAACTCACACCGCACCCCTTTGCCCGGATGACGTTCCTCCACACCTCGAGTGGCGCACGCGGCAGGTCCCGAAAGGCCGGCGAGGCCCGCAAGGCGGCCCTGGCGGGCCGAAGCCGGAGCCAGCACGATGTCGCCTGCGCACCGCACCGCGCCCCGGCATGACAAGCTGTGCTTCTCACTGCCCGAGCCCAGGAGGTCACCATGACCGCAGACTCTGCGTCCACACAAGATTCGGAGCCGTCCGAACCCGAGACGTCCGCTCTGGCACCCGACAGCGACGGGCAATACGACCTGAAGCGCAAGTTCCGGGAAGCCCTGGCACGCAAGCGCGGTGTGCAGGCGGACGCCGCCGACGCCGCTGGGAGCGCCGCCTCGTCGAAGGTCCGTTCAGCGCACGGCCCGGCCGCCAGCCAGCGGTCGTTCCGGCGCAAGAGCGGCGGCTGAGTCCGTCAGCGCCGCGGTCCGGCCGCCCTGCCACCGCACCCTCCGGGCGCCACCGACTCGCGCGCCCGGCGCCGGGGCCCGGTAGGCGCGCATACCGAGGGCGCCGGTCGCCGGTGAGGCCGTAGCCGACGGTCTCCGCCCGTGGACACGGGCCCCACCGCGGTTGGCGTCGCGTGAGCCGACGGCGTCACCGCGGTGGACCCGGCCCTGGCCCTCAAGAGGAGGCGAACGGCAGGACGTCCGGCGAGAGCTCGCCGGCACGCGCGGCGGCGCTCGTCATGCGGCGGCGGTGATGGCGTCGGCACAGCACCTCGTAGCCGACCTCCGCGGCCGGGCCGTTCACGTCGCCGACAACGACCTGCTCGCCCTCCACAACCATCTCGCCGCCCACCGTGCGGGCGTTGTGCGTGGCACGCGCCCCGCACCAGCACATCGCCTCGACCTGAAGGGTCTCGATCCGGTCCGCCAGCTCGATCAGCCGCTGCGAACCCGGAAAGAGCCTGGTCCGGAAGTCGGTCGTGATGCCGAAGGCGAAGACATCGAGGCCCAGGTCGTCCACGACCCGCGCCAGCTGATCGATCTGCGCCGGGGCGAGGAACTGCGCCTCGTCCACGATCACGTAATCCACCCTGCCGCCCTTCGACAGCTGGTCGACCAGGTAGGCGTGCAGATCCATGCCCGAAGCCGCCTCGACCGCGTCCGTCACCAGGCCCAGCCGCGAGGAGAGCTTCCCCTCCCCCGCGCGGTCGTCCCGAGTGAATATCACACCCTGCAGACCCCTCGCCGACCGGTTGTGACCGATCTGCAGAGCGAGTGTCGACTTCCCGCAGTCCATCGTTCCGGAGAAGAACACCAGTTCGGGCATGGGGAGTCGAGCGCCTTTCGGTCAGTGGCGGGGCACGGAGTCAGGAGCGTACTTCGAGCAGCGGCACGAGCTGCTCGGCGGGGGTCATCGAGCCGTGGTTGCCGACCATCGCCGACTCCTTGGGCTCCCGCTCGGACGCGATGATCAGGACGTCGTCGTACGCGGCCGCGAGGACGTCGCCGATCCGGTCGTACACCCGCTCGTCGAACCGGTCCGGCGGGCCGAACCAGCCCGCCGTGATCGCCTCGTCCCGCGAGGCCACCCAGAACTGCTCGCCGAGCACCTCGCGCCAGCAGGCCAGGACGTCGTTCGCGGCGCCGGGCACCGCGTAGACGTGCCGGGCCCGCCCCTCGCCGCCCAGCAGCGCGACACCGGCGCGCAGCTCCCAGTCCGCGTCGAAGTCGATGCGGTGCTGCTCGTCGAACGGGATGTCGACCATGCCGTGGTCGGCGGTGACGTACAGCGCACTGCGCGCCGGAAGCTGTTCGGCGAGCCGCTGGACGAGCCGGTCGACGTGCATGAGCTGGCCGCGCCAGGTGTCGGAGTCGATGCCGTAGCGGTGCCCGGCACCGTCCAGTTCGGCGTAGTACGTGTACACCAGGGAGCGGTCGGCGGCGGCGAGTTGCTCGGCCGCGAGGTCCATGCGCTCCTCGCCGGTGAGCCGGCCGTGAAACGTTCCGCCGCTGAGCGCGACCTTGGTGAGCGGGGTGTGCTCGAAGGCCGGGGAGGACACCTGGGCCGCGTGCACGCCGGCGTCCTGGGCGAGCTGGAAGACGGTGGGGTACGGCTGCCAGGAGCGCGGGGAGGTCCACGGATGCCAGCGGAGCTGGTTCATCAGCTCACCGGTGGCCGGGTTGCGGACCGTGTACCCGGGCAGGCCGTGGGCGCCGGGCGGCAGGCCGGTGCCGACGGAGGCGAGGGAGGTCGCGGTGGTGGCCGGGTAGCCGGCGGTGATCGGCCGTCCCGTGCCGCCGCGCGAGCTGCCCAGCAGCGCGGTGAGGAAGGGCGCCTCGTCCGGGTGGGCCCTGATCTGTTCCCAGCCGAGCCCGTCGACCAGGAAGACGCAGTTGCGGTCGGCGGGCGTCAGCTCCGTGATCGACGCGGTCGTTCCGGGTACGGCCATGCCTGCGGCCAGGGTGGGCAGCAGGTCGGCGAGGGAGCCGCTGCCGTACTCGGGCAGCGGCGCGGAGCCGAGGGCGAGCGGTTCGGGATGGTCCCAGGCGGCGTATGCCATCAGCGGGTGACGTCCGCGGTCGCCTCGGAGATGGCCTGCGCGAAGGCGAGCGCCTGGCGCACCGTCTCCGGGCCGTCCCCGGCCTCGCTGACCCGCAGGCTGAGGTCGTCCGCCGTGGAGTTGCCGGTGTATCCGTGGTCGGCCTCGCAGTTGGGGTCGCCGCAGGCTGCGGGCTCCAGGTCGATGCGGGAGACGGCGCCCCAGCCGATGGTCAGCACGATCTCGCGGGGCAGCGTGCCCGGCGTGTACTGCTCCGGGTTGGCCACGACCCGGCTGACCACGACCGACGAGATCCGGCCGAGCTTGACCGACTCGGTGGAGGTGGTGGCGTACGGGGTCGGGGAGGTGCTGTCGGCGGCCTGCTCGTCGGTGTGGCTGACGATGAAGCGGTTGCCGGTGAGGACGAGCACGGTCACATGCCGCCGCACCTCGTTCTGGTCGAACGTCGTCTCCTGGTGGACCAGGTACGACTGGATCGGCTCGCCGCCCACGGCGGCCTCCACCGCCTCGGCCACGAGGGCCGGGTAGTAGCCGCTGCGCTCGATCGCGACGCGCAGCCCCTGGGTCGTCGTACTGGTCTTGGCCATGGCGTCCATCCTAATCCGTGGTCAAGGAGACCCGGGCCAGTCGCGCACGGCCGGGTCCCGGGCCGCCGCCGTCGCGCGCGGCCGGGTCGAACGCCGCCGACCGGTGCGGGTCTTCGCCCTGGCCGGAGGCGTACGGTGGCGGTCAGTAGGCGGGCAGGGTGCGCGGGCCCAGATCGTCGCGGGCCGGCGGTGGCGCGAGGCGCACGGTGGCCCCCAGGACACTCAGGCCGTGCCGCGCGACCACGACCGGTTCCAGGGTGACCGCGACCACCTCGGGGTGGTCGTCGACCAGCCGGGAGACCCGGAGCAGCAACTCCTCCAGGGCAGGCGTGTCGACGGGGTCCGAGCCGCGCCAGCCGAACAGCAGGGGCGCGGTCCGGATCGAACGCACCAGCGAGGTCGCGTCCCGGTCGGTGACCGGAACCAGCCGGTGCGCCATGTCGCCGAGCAGCTGCGAGGCGGCTCCGGCGAGGCCGAAGGACAGCACGGCCCCCGCGGCCGGGTCGATCACTGCCCGTACGACGGTGTCGACGCCCCGGGGAGCCATCCGCTGCACCACCGGCCGCAGCTCCTCGGGCGGCCCGAACAGCTCGCTCAACTCGTCGTACGCGCGGCGCAGTTGCTCTTCGTCCGCCAGGTCCAGCCGCACTCCGCCCAGATCGGCGCGGTGACGCAGGTGGGGGGCGGTGGCCTTGAGGGCGACGGGATAGCCGAGGGTATGGGCGGCTTCGACGGCGGCCTGCGGGGTGGGGGCGGGCAGCGCGCGGTGCACGGCGACGCCGTACCTGCCGAGGAGCCGGCAGGTCTCCTCGTCGCCGATGGCGAGTCCCTCCCCCCGCTCCAGCAGGGCGCCGATCAGCTCGGCGGCCCCCTTCTCGTCGATGTCGTCGTACTCGGGCACCTTCCCGGGCTCGGCGGCCTCGCGCCGCCACTGCCCGTACTTCACGGCTTCGGCGAGGGCCCGGACGGCCCGCTCGGCGGCGGGATAGGCGGGGATGAGACGGGAGCAGGGGTGGGGGGCGGGGAGCTTGGAGAACGGGGACAGCACGACAGACGCCACCTCCGCTTCCGCCTTCACGGCGGTGGCTTCCGCGGTTACCGCGGGGGCATCTGCCTTCGCCGCGGTGGCTTCCGCTGCATCCGCCGGTACCCCAGTGGCATCCGGCTTCACGGCAGCGGCTTCCGCCTTCACCGCGGCGGCATCCGCCGTTACCGCGGTGGGCAGGCGTTCCGCAGGGCGGAACGGGTGGGCACCGCCACCGGTGCCGGGTGCCGTCGCACCCGCCTGCGGTGCGGTACGGCCCGCGGCGGAAAGCGCCTCCGCAAGCCCCCCGAGCTCCACGTGCACCACAAGAACCGGCTTCCCCGGAACCTCTTCGGCCGCCGTCCTGAGCGCCTCCGCCAGCTCCGCGTCCCCGACCGCCCCCTCCCCGATCGTCGGAATGGCCGTGACGACCACCGCGTCGCACGACTCGTCCGTCAGCGCCCGCGACAGCGCCCGGCGGAAGTCCTCGGCACTCGCCCGCGTCGTCAGATCCAGCGGCCGGGCCGGCCGCAGCCCCTCGGCCAGGCACCGGTCGTACGTGAGCAGCCCGAGCGACTCCGAGTTCCCGAGGATCGCCACCCGCGGCCCGGCCGGCAGCGGCTGCCGCGCGAGCAGCAGCCCCGCGTCGACCAGCTCGGTGATCGTGTCGACACGGATCACCCCGGCCTGCCTCAGCAGCGCGGACACCGTGGCGTGCGGCAGCCGCGTCGCGCGTATCGCGTGGCCCGGCGGGGCCTGCCCCGCGCCCTGCACCACGACCAGCGGCTTCGCCGTCCCCGTCCGCCGGGCGAGGCGGGTGAACTTGCGCGGGTTGCCGATGGACTCCAGGTACATGAGGACGACGTCGGTCTCGGGGTCGTCGTACCAGTACTGGAGGACGTCGTTGCCGGAGACGTCCGCGCGGTTGCCGGAGGAGACGAAGGTGGAGACGCCCGTGGTGCCGGTGACGCCGCCGCCGCGCCGCTGCAGCCGGGACAGCAGGGCGATGCCGATGGCGCCGGACTGCGCGAACAGGCCGATGCGGCCGGGACGGGGCATCTCGGGTGCGAGGGAGGCGTTCAGCCGGACGTCGTCCGCGGTGTTGATGATCCCGAACGCGTTGGGGCCGATGATGCGCATGCCGTACGTGCGCGCCTGCCGGACGAGCGCGCGCTGGCGCTCGCGGCCGTCGGGGCCGCTCTCCGCGTAGCCGGCCGCGAGGACGACGAGCCCCTGCACGCCGTGTTCGCCGCACTCGGTGACGACCTGGGGCACGTGCTCGGCGGGTACGGCGACCACCGCCAGGTCGACAGGGCCGTCGATGTCCCGCACCGAGCGGTGCGCGGGCACCCCGTCGACCTCCTTGAGGTCGTCCGGGAAAGCCTGGTTCACGGCGTGCAGACGGCCGGTGTAGCCGGCGTCCCTGAGGTTGCCGAGGACGCTGCGGCCGACCCCGCCGGGCGCCCGGCCGACGCCGATCACGGCCACGGAAGAGGGCGCCAGCAGCCGTCGTACCGAACGGGCCTCCGCGCGCTGCTCGCGGGCGCGCTGCACCGCGAGGGAGCGGTCGGTGGGCTCCAGGTCGAACTCCAGGCGGACGACGCCGTCCTCGAAGCTGCGCTTCTGGGTGTAGCCGGCGTCCGTGAACACCTTGATCATCTTGTTGTTGGCGGGCAGCACCTCGGCGGCGAAGCGGCGGATCCCGCGCTCGCGCGCGACGGCCGCGATGTGCTCAAGGAGGGCGGAGGCCACACCCCGCCCTTGGTGGGCGTCCTGGACGAGGAAGGCGACCTCGGCCTCGTCGGCGGGCGCCGAGGCGGGCGACCCGTCGGCGCCAATGCGGTCATAGCGTACGGTTGCGATGAACTCGCCGCCGACGGTGGCCGCGAGTCCCACCCTGTCCACAAAGTCGTGGTGCGTGAAACGGTGGACGTCCTTGGCGGAGAGCCTGGGGTAGGGCGCGAAGAAGCGGTAGTACTTCGACTCGTCCGAGACCTGCTCGTAGAAGCTGACCAGGCGGTCGGCGTCATCGACGGCGATGGGTCGGATGCGTGCGGTACCGCCGTCGCGCAGCACCACGTCGGCCTCCCAGTGGGACGGGTACTCGTGCCGGTCCTGCGGGTCCGCCGGGGTCTGCATGGCCCCCAGAGTACGGCTAGCGTCCGACAACGGCGCGAGGCAGTCTGTGGAGGACGGAAGCCGGACCGAGGCCGCGGTCCGGCTACACACCCGGAGGGGACCGATGTCCGCTCCGGGGTCGCTTCACGTTGTGGAAAACTGGTCTAGACAACCCTGAACACCGAAGGGCAGCATCACATGGCTGAGCGCCGCGTCAACGTCGGCTGGGCCGAGGGCCTCCACGCCCGCCCCGCTTCCATCTTCGTCCGAGCCGCCACGGCCGCAGGCGTCCCGGTGACGATCGCCAAGGCCGGGGGCAACCCCGTCAACGCGGCCTCCATGCTGGCTGTCCTGGGGCTGGGCGCCCAGGGCGGCGAGGAAGTCGTCCTCGCCTCCGAGGCCGAGGACGCGGACGCCGCCCTCGACCGCCTGGCCAAGCTGGTCGCCGAGGGTCTCGAGGAGCTCCCCGAGACCGTCTGAGCACCGGCGTCCGCACGCCCGGGGCCGGGCCGACTCCCACAGGGGACGGCCCGGCCCCGTCGTGCGTCCGTCATGGGCCGTAATTCCATGACAGCCGCACTTGACTTCACGACAGAGCCGCACACGCTTCGGGAGGGAACCGCCCCCGAGTTTGTGAAGGCTCCGGCGCCCGGCTTTATCGCGGGCACACGAAAGAAGCACGACCGTTAATTCCCGGCGCGCGTGAATTAGGGCACAGAAAACCGGCCCCACCGAATAGCACTTCTTTGTATACGGCGCGCGTGTTAATGCCGCAGGCCCGACATGTTTACGGGGTGTTGCGAAGTCCTCACACCGTTCGCCCGTTCGGTGGTGCCGGAGAAGCGGAGCCGGTGGGAGACCGTCGAGCGCTCGGTGTGCAGTGCCGTGATCGCCCGGGCGCGCTCGCCGTCACCGCGCGCCACCGCGTCCACGATGGCGCCGTGCTCCGTCCAGGACTCCACGGGGTTGGCGGGCGTCTCCGTCGTGTACATCCAGGCGATCTTGTGCCGCAACTGGGTCAGCGTCGAGGTCAGGGCATGGCTGCCGGAGGCCTGCGCCAGGGTCTCGTGGAACCAGCCGCCCAGGGAGCGCAGGTCCTCGCTGTTGCCCCGCCTGGCCCGCTCCTGGCCCAGCCTGACCAGTCCGCGCAGCACCTTGAGGTGGGCCTCGGTGCGGCGCTGGGCGGCCCGCAGGGCGCCGAGCGGCTCCAGGAGCATGCGCATCTCCAGCAGGTCGGCGGCCTCCTGCTCGGTCGGTTCGGCGACGCACGCGCCCGCGTGCCGGCGCGTCACCACGAACCCCTCGGCTTCCAGGGTGCGCAGGGCCTCGCGGACCGGGACGCGCGAGACCCCGTAGCGGCGGGCCAGGAGTTCCTCGGTGAGCCGGCCGCCTCGCTCGTAGACACCCGCGACGATGTCGTCCCGGATCGCCGTGCATACCGAGTGCGCCGGAATACGCATGACCGACCTCCGCCTTAATTCCCGTGCAACGCCGCCGAGTGGCGCCCGTTCCGTGACTCTATTGCAATGAGCGGGAATTTCCGACGGCGGGCCGGAATCCGGGGATATATTTTGGACACCGGGTGCACGAAAACGACGAAAGCCCCGGCGCCGGGGCCGGGGCTTCCGAAGATCTCACGGATGTCGTCGGGCTTCCCCGGGACTTGGCCACGCCGCGTTTTCACACGGGGCGCGCCGCCGGGTCACCCGCCGGCGCGTGTCAGACGTGCACGCCGTGCTCGCGGAGGTAGGCGACCGGGTCGACGTCGGAGCCGTAGTCCGGGGTGGTGCGGGCCTCGAAGTGAAGGTGGGGGCCGGTGGTGTTGCCGGTCGCGCCGGAGAGGCCGATCTGCTGGCCCGGGGTGACCTGCTGGCCCACCGAGACGCCGATGGACGAGAGGTGGCCGTACTGGGTGTACATGCCGTCGGCCATCCTGATGACGATCTCGTTGCCGTACGCCCCGCCCCAGCCGGTGGAGACCACCGTGCCGGTGCCGACCGCGTGCACGACGGTGCCGCTCGCGGCGTGGAAGTCGATGCCGGTGTGGGTACCGGAGGACCACAGGGAGCCGCCGGTCCGGTAGCCGGTGGAGACGTAGGAGTCGCTGATCGGCGCGACGAAGGTGTTCAGGCGCTTGCGCTCGGCCGCGCGGGCGGCGCGTGCCTTGGCCGCGCGCTCCTTCCTGGCCTGCTCGGCGGCCTTCTGGCGGGCGGCCTCCGCGGCCGCCTCGCGCTCGGCGACGGCCTTCTGGGCCGCGGCCTGGGCGTCGATCTGCTCGGCGACGGACTCGCTCATCGTGATGACCGGGGTGAGGCCGGTCTGCTCGACGGAGTTCTCGGCGGCGAGCGCGGGGGCGGCCGAGACGGTGCCGATGACACCCGTGGTGGTGAGGGCCGCGATACCGGCGGCCTGCGCGGTGGTGCGCTTCACCCGGCCGGGACGACGGTGCTTCCCGGAGGCGCACATGAACGCCATGTAGAGGCTGGTCCTTTCCTTCCCTCTCGCCTACCGGGTTAGCTGACGGGTTCGGAGCAGGAAGGTCTCCTACGGGCCCCCTCGCACGCGCGCGGGCACCCGATTCACCCCAGGGACTGCGTGGGTCCCCGGCTCCCCTGGCTCGCGCCGTACGGGGACTCGGCGATGACTGTCCGGTGCCGCGGGCGCGGCGCACTGCCTGACGAACAGCCCGGAAGAACCTATGAGGAGCTGCTTTCAATGCCCAAACGGATCACGGCTTTTGTAGCGCATCCCACAGGGCAGACAGGCAACCTCCATCCCAATTCGGACATTCGAGAGCCCTGGTGGCCGACGGCCACCAGGGCTCCGCACGCGCGCGTGGAGTTGCGTGACGCCACTCCGCCGCAGTCGCGGGAGACTACTCCGCCGCGACGACCGTGACGCCGCCGATGCCGAGGGCCTCGACGGGCTCCTTGATCTGCGCCGCGTCCCCGACCAGGACGGTCACCAGGCGGTCCACCGGGAAGGCGTTCACGACGGCCGCGGTGGCCTCCACCGTGCCGGTGCCCGCGAGTTGCCGGTAGAGCGTGGCCTGGAAGTCGTCGGGCAGGTGCTGCTCGACCTGGTCGGCCAGGGTGCCCGCGACGGCCGCCGCCGTCTCGTACTTGAGCGGCGCCACCCCGACGAGGTTCTGCACGGCCACGTCGCGCTCGGCGTCGGTGAGTCCCTCGGCGGCGAGCGTCCGCAGCACCGTCCACAGGTCGGTCAGCGCCGGGCCGGTGTTCGGGGTGTCCACGGAGCCGCTGATGGCGAGCATCGAGGCGCCGGTGCCGTCGGGGGCGGACCGCAGGACCTGCCCGAAGGAGCGGACGCCGTAGGTGTAGCCCTTCTCCTCGCGCAGGACGCGGTCCAGACGGGAGGTGAGGGTGCCGCCCAGGCAGTAGGTGCCGAGCACCTGGGCGGGCCAGACGCGGTCGTGCCGGTCGGGGCCGACGCGGCCGATCAGCAGCTGGGTCTGGACGGCGCCGGGGCGGTCCACGATGACGACCCGGCCGGTGTCGTCGGCGGTGACGGCCGGGACCGGCCGGGGCCGGCCGGTGGAGCCGCGCCAGGCGCCCAGGGTCTCGCCGAGCAGCTCGTCGAGGTCGATGCCGGTCAGGTCGCCGACGACGACCGCGGTGGCCGTGACGGGGCGGACGTGCCGGTCGTAGAACGCGCGGACGGCACTCGCGTCGATCTTCTCGACCGTGTCCTCGGTGCCCTGGCGCGGCCGGGACATCCGCGCGGTGGCCGGGAACAGCTCCTTGTAGAGCTCCTTGGCGGCCCGGCGGCTGGGGTTGGCCAGCTCGTGCGGGATCTCGTCGAGGCGGTTGCGGACCAGCCGCTCGACCTCGCTCTCGGCGAAGGCAGGCGCCCTGAGGGCGTCGGAGAGCAGCCCGAGGCCCTTGGCGAGCCGGGAGGCAGGGACCTCCAGGCTGATCCGGACGCCGGGGTGGTCGGCGTGCGCGTCGAGGGTGGCGCCGGCCCGCTCCAGCTCGGCGGCGAACTCCTCGGCGGAGTGCTTGTCGGTGCCCTCGGAGAAGGCACGCGCCATGATCGTGGCGACGCCGTCCAGGCCGGCCGGCTCGGCGTCCAGGGGCGCGTCCAGGAGCACCTCGACGGCGACGACCTGCTGGCCGGGCCGGTGGCAGCGCAGCACGGTCAGGCCGTTGTCCAGGGCGCCGCGCTCGGGGGCGGGGAAGGCCCAGGGCCTGGCCTCGCCGGGCTGCGGCCGGGGGTGGAAGTCCATGGTGGCGAGCTCGGTCACTTGGCCGTCTCCTCGTTCTCGTTGCCGGCCTCTACGGTCGCTTCCTGCTCCGGGTCCTCGCCGCGCCCCGCCTCCTCGGCGTGCTCCGCGGACTCCGCGGACAGCGGCTCGTAGACGAGCACCGCGCGGTTGTCGGGACGCAGGCGGGCCTGGGCGACCTCCTGGACCTCCTCGGGGGTGATCTGGAGGACGCGCTGGACGGCGGTCAGGGCGAGCTGCGGGTCGCCGAACAGGACGGCGAACCGGCACAGTTCGTCGGCGCGGCCCGCGACGGTGCCGAGCCGGTCCAGCCACTCGCGCTCCAACTGGGCCTGGGCGCGCTCCATCTCCTCGGATGTCGGGCCGTCCGCGGCGAACCGGGCGAGCTCCTCGTCGATGGCGGCCTCGATGACCGGCACCTCGACGTCACCGGAGGTCTTCACGTCGAGCCAGCCCAGGGAGGGCGCCCCGGCGAGCCGCAGCAGCCCGAAGCCGGCGGCGACGGCCGTGCGGTCGCGCCGCACCAGGCGGTTGTAGAGCCGGGAGGACTCGCCGCCGCCGAGGACGGTGAGGGCCAGGTCGGCCGCGTCGGACGCGCGCGTGCCGTCCTCCGGGAGCCGGTAGGCGGCCATCAACGCGCGCGCGGGCACCTCCTCCACGACGACCTCGCGCAGCTGCTCGCCCATGATGTCGGGCAGCGAGCCGTCGCGCGGGGTGGGCTTGCCGTCGTGCGCCGGGATGGAACCGAAGTACTTCTCGATCCAGGCGAGCGTCTGCTCCGGGTCGATGTCGCCGACGACCGACAGGACGGCGTTGTTGGGCGCGTAGTAGGTGCGGAAGAACGCGCGTGCGTCCTCCAGGGTGGCCGCGTCCAGATCCGCCATCGAGCCGATCGGCGTGTGGTGGTAGGGGTGGCCCTCCGGGTAGGCGAGCGCGGTCAGCTTCTCGAAGGCGGTGCCGTAGGGGACGTTGTCGTAGCGCTGGCGGCGCTCGTTCTTGACGACGTCCCGCTGGTTCTCCATCGACTCGTCGTCGAGGGCGGCGAGCAGGGAGCCCATGCGGTCGGCCTCCAGCCAGAGGGCGAGCTCCAGCTGATGGGTGGGCATGGTCTCGAAGTAGTTGGTGCGCTCAAAGCTGGTGGTGCCGTTGAGCGAGCCGCCGGCGCCCTGGACGAGCTCGAAGTGGCCGTTGCCCTTCACCTGGGCGGAGCCCTGGAACATCAGGTGCTCGAAAAGGTGAGCCAGGCCGGTACGGCCCTTGACTTCGTGCCGGGAACCGACGTCGTACCAGAGGCAGACCGCCGCGACCGGGGTCAGGTGGTCCTCGGAGAGCACCACGCGCAGACCGTTGGCCAAGCGGTGCTCGGTCGCTGCCAGGCCTCCGGAGCCTGTCTCGGCCGTGGTCGTGTGACCCATGGGCATGTACGTCCCTTCGCTCGCGGAAGCGGTCTCGAACCGCGGTTTTTATGCCGGTCCTGCCACTGTATGCAAGCGTGCGGGGACCCGGCGAAGTTCCCGCACGACGTACGCCCACAGCGGATCGCACGGGCGGATCGCGTAGCCTGCGTCCCACCCGCCCTGTGACGGCTTCCGGCACCGGGGCGGTCCGCGGCGACCGGGCCCTGGCCCGGGTTGTCAGTGCCGCGGTCCACAATGGTCCGCGTCAGATCCGTTCACGCATGAGCAAGGAGCCGGCAGCGATGGCCCGCCGCAGCACGAAGACCCCGCCGCCCGACGACTCGTTCGAGGAGAGGATCCTCGACATCGACGTCGTGGACGAGATGCGCGGCTCCTACCTTGAGTACGCGTACTCGGTCATCTACTCGCGCGCCCTGCCGGACGCCCGCGACGGCCTCAAGCCGGTGCACCGCCGGATCGTCTACCAGATGAACGAGATGGGGCTGCGCCCCGAGCGCGGCTATGTGAAGTGCGCGCGCGTGGTCGGCGAGGTGATGGGCAAGCTGCACCCGCACGGCGACTCGTCGATCTACGACGCGCTGGTGCGCATGGCCCAGCCGTTCTCCATGCGCGTCCCGCTGGTCGACGGCCACGGCAACTTCGGCTCGCTGGGCAACGACGATCCGCCGGCCGCCATGCGGTACACGGAATGCCGGATGGCCGAGGCGACCAGCCTGATGACCGAGTCGATCGACGAGGACACGGTCGACTTCGCGCCCAACTACGACGGCCAGGAACAGGAGCCGGTGGCGCTGCCGGCCGCCTTCCCGAACCTGCTGGTCAACGGCTCGTCGGGGATCGCGGTCGGCATGGCGACGAACATGCCGCCGCACAATCTCGGCGAGGTGATCGCGGCCGCCCGCCACCTGATCCGCTACCCGAACGCGGACCTGGGCGCCCTGATGAAGTACGTCCCGGGCCCCGACCTGCCGACCGGCGGCCGGATCGTCGGCCTGGAGGGCGTCCGGGACGCCTACGAGACGGGCCGCGGCACCTTCAAGATCCGGGCGACGGTGGAGGTGGAGACGGTGACGGCCCGCCGCAAGGGTCTGGTCATCACCGAACTGCCGTTCGCGGTCGGCCCCGAGAAGGTCATCGCCAAGATCAAGGACCTGGTCAACGCCAAGAAGCTGCAGGGCATCGCCGACGTCAAGGACCTCACCGACCGCGAGCACGGACTGCGTCTGGTCGTCGAGATCAAGAACGGGTTCGTGCCGGAGGCGGTCCTGGAGCAGCTCTACAAGCTGACGCCGATGGAGGAGTCCTTCGGCATCAACAACGTGGCGCTGGTGGACGGCCAGCCGCTCACGCTGGGCCTGAAGGAGCTCCTCGAGGTCTACCTGGACCACCGCTTCGACGTGGTCCGCCGGCGCAGCGAGTTCCGCCGCGGCAAGCGCCGCGACCGGCTGCACCTGGTGGAGGGCCTGCTCACCGCCCTCGTCGACATCGACGAGGTGATCCGTCTGATCCGTTCCAGCGAGAACAGCGCACAGGCCAAGGAGCGGCTGATC
The DNA here is from genome assembly GCF_021462265.1 of Streptomyces shenzhenensis. GTDB lineage: Bacteria > Actinomycetota > Actinomycetes > Streptomycetales > Streptomycetaceae > Streptomyces > Streptomyces shenzhenensis. The sequence goes on from NZ_JAJONF010000010.1 coordinate 122,590, forward strand.
GGCCGCTTCTCGCTGTCGGAGATCCAGACCCAGTACATCCTCGACACGCCCCTGCGCCGGCTGACCAAGTACGACCGCATCGAGCTGGACGCGGAGAAGGACAAGCTCACCGCGGAGATCGCCGAGCTGACCCGGATCCTGGACTCGGACGCGGAGCTGCGCAAGCTGGTCTCGGCGGAACTGGCCGCGGTGGCGAAGAAGTTCGGCACCGAGCGACGCACGGTCCTGTTGGAGGCGTCGGGCGCCCAGGCGGCCGTGGTACCGCTCCAGGTGGCCGACGACCCGTGCCGGGTGCTGCTGTCCTCGACGGGCCTGCTGGCGCGCACGACGAGCGGCGAGCCGTTCCCGAAGGACACCGACGGCAAGCGCGCCAAGCACGACGTCATCATCTCGGCGGTTCCCGCGACCGCGCGCGGTGAGGTCGGCGCGGTGACCTCGACGGGCCGCCTGCTGCGCATCAACGTCGTCGACCTCCCCCAGCTCCCGGAGACCGCGACCGCCCCGAACCTCGCCGGCGGCGCACCTCTCTCCGAGTTCCTCTCCCTGCAGGACGGCGAGTCGGTGGTCTGCCTGACCACGCTCGACGAGTCCTCGCCGGGTCTCGCCCTCGGCACCGAGCAGGGCGTGGTCAAGCGGGTGGTTCCCGACTACCCGTCCAACAAGGACGAGTTGGAGGTCATCACCCTCAAGGAGGGCGACCGGATCGTCGGCGCGGTGGAGCTGCGCACCGGCGAGGAGGACCTGGTCTTCATCACGGACGACGCGCAACTGCTGCGCTACCAGGCCTCCCAGGTGCGTCCGCAGGGCCGTCCGGCGGGCGGTATGGCGGGCATCAAGCTCACGGAGGGCGCGAAGGTCATCTCCTTCACGGCCGTCGACCCGGCGGCCGACGCGGTGGTCTTCACGGTGGCCGGCTCGCGCGGCACGCTCGACGACTCGGTGCAGACCACGGCCAAACTGACCCCGTTCGACCAGTACCCGCGCAAGGGCCGGGCCACCGGTGGCGTGCGCTGCCAGCGGTTCCTGAAGGGCGAGGACTGTCTGGCCTTCGCCTGGGCGGGCCCGGTCCCGGCGAAGGCGGCCCAGAAGACCGGCACCCCGGCCGACCTCCCGGAGATCGACCCGCGCCGCGACGGCTCCGGCGTGTCGCTCCCGAAGACGGTGTCGGTGGTGGCGGGGCCGGTGTAGCTAGGCCTCGTCCCCGTCGTCAGGGCCTTCCGCCAGGCCCGGTACGTAGCGCAGGACGCCCCACATGCCGTGTTCGTCGGTGTGCGGGGCGTCGTCCGCGCACGCCTCCAGTTCCTTGCGCAGCGCGGCCGCGTCGATGCCGGAGCCGATCAGCACGAGTTGCGTGCGCCGCTCCTCGCCAGGCCCCCAGGCCTCGGGGTAGAACCGCAGAAACCGGCCCACGGCATGCACGGCGTACCGGTTGCCCGTGTCGTAGGGGCCGAAGTCGACGTACCCCTTGATCCGGTAGAGCCCCTCGGGCCGGCCGTCGAGGAAGGCCATCAGCCGGCGGGGGTCGAGGGGCAGCCCGGAGGCGAAGGACAGGCTGTCGTAGGCGGTGTGCAGGTGTCCCTCGTGCGTGCCGTCGTCGTGGCGGTCGTGCAGGTCGTCGAAGGACAGCTGTCCGATGCGTTCCCCGCCAGGCCGGCAGTCGAACAGGAACTCGGGGTCGATACGGCCGTAGATCGCGGGCACGACGGCGGCGCCGCGGTCGCTGAGCGACCGCACGACGCCGAGGACGCCCTCGCCGCCCGCCGCGGCCCGGTCGAGCTTGTTGACGACGACCAGGTCGGCGAGGGCGAGATGGCGGTCGATCTCGGGGTGCTTCGCGCGCGTACCGTCGAACTCGGCGGCGTCGACGACCTCGACGAGGCCGCCGTAGACGATCCCGGGAAGCTCGCTGGCGAGCAGCATGCGGACGAGTTCCTGAGGTTCGGCGAGACCGCTGGCCTCGATCACGATGACGTCGACACCCGTGGCGGGGCACGCGAGCCGCTCCAGGTAGACGTCCAGCTCACTGGCGTCGACGGCACAGCACAGGCAACCGTTGCCGAGCGAGACGGTCGAGTCGCCGAGGGCCCCGGCCACGGCCATCGCGTCGATCTCGATGGCTCCGAAGTCGTTGACGATCGCCCCGATCCGGCTGCCCCCGCTGCGGTGCAGCAGGTGATTGAGGAGTGTGGTCTTCCCGGCCCCCAGGAATCCGGCGAGGACGACTACCGGGATCTGCCGGGAGGTGGGGCGCTGCTCCAACGGGGGGCCTCTTTCGGACGGGAGGGTGGTGGCGGGCCGGTCCAGGATAGGAAACGGCCGGGCCACCCGCCGTGCCCCGTTCCGTTCGGGCGATGACGACCTCACCCGCCTCCGGCCGCGGCCCCGCGTACCGGGCCACCGCGCCACCGCGCCACCACACCGCCGCGCCACCACGCCACCGAGCCACCGGGCCACCGGGCTCCGGTGAACTCGGCGCGGGGCCGCCGAAGTCCTGGGTGATCACGGAGCATCCGGACCGGACCCGCAGAACCTCCGCTCGCACCCGGTGGGAGCTCGGAAGGACGGGGTTTCAGACGCTCGGGTCGATCAGTTTGTAGACGCGGGGCTCGCCGGCGGTCAGGCCGCGGGAGGCGAGGAACTCGGCGGTGCACAGCAGTGCGGACTGCAAGGCATCCGCCGCGGCCTCGGCCGCGGGGACCGGTGCGCCTGCGCCGCTGCGGCGCAGTGAACGGACCAGGTAGTCGCCCGGGACGGGCAGGGCGGTGATTCCGCCGTGGGTGATCTGTTCGGCGGCATGCGCCGGCAGGATCGCCGGGCCGAGCCGGGCGGCGAGCATGCTGTAGACGGCGAACCGGTAGGCGGCGACGTGCTGCACCGACGGCGCGATGCCGTGCGCCGCGGCGAGCCGCTGGAACGCCAGGTCACGCGGTGAGCCCCCGGGGGCGCCGATCCACGGTCGCCCGGTCAGCTCGGCCGGGCTGCCGGGTGTCTCCCAGCCGTCCGGGAGCACCAAGCGGTACTCGTCCCGCAGCATCACCTGCGCGGTGACCCCCGGCGGGAGCGGGGTCGGGGCCGCACTGTCGTCCTCGATCACCAGGACGTCGAACTCACCCAGCCGCAGCGCTCGCAGCCCGTCCTCTCGGTCGGTCTCGACGAGCCGGGGGGTGATCGCCGGGTGGCTTTCGGCGAGGAAACGGAGCGTGGTGGTGGCGAAGTAGGTGATGGCCGGCCCGGGCACCCCGATGGTGACCGGGCCTGACGCTTGGCCGGTCAGGGCCTGCAGTTCGCGGGCGGCGTCGGCCAGTACGTCACCGACGCGGCCGCCGTGCTCCGCCAGTAGCCGTCCGGCCGCGGTCAGTTCGGTCCGCCCGCCGCTGCGGTCGACCAGCGGCACGCCGGCCTCCTGTTCCAGTCGCTGCAACTGCTGCGACACCGCAGACGCCGTGTGCCCAAGCGCACGGGCGGCAGCGGCCACGCCGCCGCTTTCGGCGATGTGACGCAGGATCAGCAAGCGTTTCGGATCGAGCCGCACTCCGCCCCCACTCACCGCGGCCTCCACCACCCTGTCGTGCCCATTCTCGCAGCCGGACCGCCTCATCACTCGTCCAGGCCGGATTCCGCGCTCCACGTCATCAGGGCGGCCACGAGCGAACCGAAAGCACCGACCGCGACGCCGAGCCACGACGCCCAGTAGCTGCGGGTGACCAGGGCCGGGTGGTCGGGGTGGGCCGGATCGATGCGAACGGTGACGCGGTGTCCGTCCGGCCATACCCGGGCCGCGGTGTCCTGGGAGCTGTACGCGTGGTCGCCGGCGACCCAGCGGTAGGTGCACCGATTGCCGGCGTCGCCTCGGTTCACGCAGTGCGAGACGGTCGCCGTGACCTTGAGGGTGGCGCGCCGGTCGAGCGCATGGGCGTGGAAGAAGTAGCTCAGGCAGAACGCGAGGGTCGCCGCGAAGGCCCAGAGAAGGAGGGTGCTGATCAGCAAGGCGAAGATCTCCCCTCCTCGGCCGATGGCCGGCCCGGAACCGAGGACGGTGCGCGGCAGCCCGGCGATCAGGCCGACCGCGCCCGCCGCCGCGGCCACGGTCCAGCCGTCGACGGCCATGGGGGTTGCCCACCCGGCGGTCACCGCCACACCCAGCGCCACGACCACCACGAGGGTTGCGGTGCGCATCACGACCCGGGCGGCGCCCCGCACCGTGTCCGCGCGGAGTTCGGATCGGCGATAACCCCGGGCGCCGATTTCGTCCTGAATCCTCGTCATGACCCGAGCGTCGCAGCGGCGCCGCCATCGGACCAGCAAGCTCGGCTTGCCCCTGGCTTCAGCTCCGCTTACCGGATCCGCCGAGCTCCGGGATGAGCGGCGCGATCACAAGCACGCAGGTCCGGCGCCGTTTCCCGGGGCAGGGCTGATCCGTTGCCCCGGGAAGCCGTAGCCGATCCGGGGCGAGGCCCGTCCGCTCGGGGAACCACACCCTCGACCGGACACGACGGTTCCGGTGGCGCGGTGCGGGCGACGGGCGCCTGCACACCGACGGCGTTGCCCGCAAAGCCCTCCGGCCCCGGCCCGGCCTCCGCCGGCAGGGAGCGCACCGGGTCGACGACGACCGCGGGACTGCTGCCCTCCCCCCTTCGACGGCGGATCGCGCCGCGCCCCAGGCGCCCGCGCCCGCGCCCGTGGCCGGTGCCGGGCCCGGTGCCGGGTGCGCGGCTGCCGGCCGGGATCACTGGTTGCTGAACGCCGAGTCGAACGCGGCCTTCGGCAGCGGCCACAGCGCGGAGCGGATGCGGCCGACGGCCTCGGCCGCGCCGTGCAGCCGGTCCATGCCCGCGTCCTCCCACTCCACCGAGACCGGGCCGTCGTAACCGATGGCGGCCAGGGCGCGGAAGGCGTCCTCCCAGGGCATGTCGCCGTGACCGACGGAGACGAAGTCCCAGCGTCGGCGCGGGTCGCCCCAGGGCAGGTGCGAGCCGAGGATCCCGGCACGTCCCGACGGCGGCCGCAGGCGGGTGTCCTTGCAGTCGACGTGGTAGATGCGATCGGCGAAGTCCGTGATGAAGCCGACGGGGTCGACGCCCTGCCAGATCATGTGCGAGGGGTCCCAGTTGAAGCCGAAGGCCGGACGGCGGCCGATCGCTTCGAGAGCGCGCTCGCTGGTCCAGTAGTCGTAGGCGATCTCGGACGGGTGGACCTCGTGGGCGAAACGCACGCCCTCGGCGTCGAAGACGTCGAGAATCGGGTTCCAGCGGCGCGCGAAGTCCTCGTAGCCCTCGTCGATCACCGCCTGGGAGACCGGCGGGAACATCGCCACGTACTTCCAGATCTTGGATCCGGTGAACCCCACGACGGTGCCGGCGCCGAGCCTGCGGGCGACACGGGCGGCGCGCTTCATGTCCTCGGCGGCGCGCTGCCGGACACCCTCCGGGTCGCCGGCGCCCCAGACCTCCGGGCGCAGGATCGCCTGGTGCCGGAAGTCGATCGGGTCGTCACACACGGCCTGGCCGCCGAGGTGGTGGGAGATCGCCCAGACCTTCAGTCCGTAGCGCTCCAGAATCGCCTGCCGCTCGGGCAGGTAGTCGGGGTCCGTCTCGGCGCGGGCCAGGTCCAGGTGGTCGCCGGAGGCCGCGATCTCCAGCCCGTCGTAGCCCCACTCGCTCGCCAGTCGCGCCACCTCCTCGAACGGCAGATCCGCCCACTGGCCGGTGAAGAGGGTGACCGGCTGCCGGGCCGGTTCCTGGCTCTGTGCCTGGCTCTGGTTCATCTGCAGCCTCCTTGGCGTTCCGGACACTTTAGCTTACCGTGAGCGAAAGTCGACCTCTCGGAATTCATCACTCCCGAGTTTTTCGATCTGTTCACGCGTTAACTCCGCCAGAGGAGAGAAGAGGTGCGTGTCATGCGCGTCGGTGTCATCGGTACCGGCTTCATGGGGGCCGTGCACACCCGGTCCGCGCTCGTGGCGGGCGGTGAGGTGGTGGGCGTGGTCGGGTCGACGCCCGGCAAGGGCCGCCGCGCCGCCGCGGAGTTCGGGGCGGGCCGCGGTTTCGACTCGGTCGAGGACCTGCTGCGGCACGGGGTGGACGTGCTGCACGTGTGCACGCCCAACGCCACGCACGCCGGGTTCTGCCGTGCGGCCCTCGCCGCCGGTGTCCCGGTCGTCTGTGAGAAACCGCTGGCCACCGATCCCGCGACCGCCCGTGAACTCACCTCGCTGGCGGCCGAGCGCGGGCTGGTCACCGCCGTGCCCTTCGTGTACCGGTACTACGCGTCCGTGCGTGAGGCACGCGACCGTATCCGGCGGCCGGGGCATCGGCCCCCGTGGCTGATCCACGGCAGCTATCTGCAGGACTGGCTCGCCGACGCCGGGGCCACCAACTGGCGGGTCGACCCGGCGGACGGCGGGGCCACGCGCGCGTTCGGGGACATCGGCGTCCACTGGTGCGATCTCGCCGAGTTCGTGACCGGACAGCGGATCACCCGGGTGAACGCGTCCTTCGCCCGCGCGGTGGCGGCCCGGCCGGCGGCGGACGGCACCCCGCGCCCCGTCGAGACCGAGGACGGCGCGGTCGTACTCCTCGAAACCGACACCGGCGCGATCGGATCGGTGGTGGTCAGCCAGGTCTCCGCCGGGTACAAGAACGCGCTGTCGTTCTCCTTCGACGGGCCGGACGCCAGCTACGCGTTCCGCCAGGAGACCCCGGAGTCGCTGTGGATCGGCGGCCGGAACTCCAACGAGGTGCTGCTGCGCGACCCGAACCGGTCCGGGGCGCCCACCGGGCGGGCGGCCCGCCTGCCGTCCGGGCATCCGCAGGGGTACTACGAGGCCTTCGCCGACTTCGTCGCCGACGCCTACGCCGCGATCGGCGGCGAACAGGTCACCGGCATGCCGTCCTTCGCCGACGGGCTGCGCGCGGCCGAGATCGCCCAGGCGGTCGTCGACTCGGCGCGCGGCGGCGGCTGGGTCGACGTCCCGGCGGCCGGGTGAGCGATCCGCTCCGCGCAGGCGTCGACTGCCCGCCCCCGTCGACCGTCCGTACCGCGGACCACCTGGCCGTTACCGGATGCTCCTGGTCAGGTCCGGTCAAGGAGGAGTGCTCCGTGCCGGCCCGCCGCACCGGCAGCGTCATAGAAGCTGTTACCGGGCCCCCGCCAGCGGCGCGTCGAGAGAGAGCGGGTCGGTGGACTCGCCGGTGCGTGCGCGGATCCCGCGGGGGTTGCCGTGCGGGATCCACTGGTCGAGCAGCTCCGGGTGCAACAGCTCGTCGATGGCCAGGGTCGCCGCTCCGACGACTCCCTCGGAGCGGTCGGGGGGGACCTGGGCGATGACGAGTTCGTCGGTGGCCAGCGGCAGCGACCGTCTGGCCACCACCTCCGCGACGGGGTCCCGGAACACGTCGCCCGCCTGCGCCAGCACGCCGGCGAGGTAGACCGTCGACGGGTTGAAGACGCTGACGAGCGTCGCCAACTGCCCGCCGACCAGCTCACCCGCCCTGCTGACGAGCTCGGTGCTGACCCGGTCGCCGGCCCGGCAGCCGTCGAGCACGTCGGTGACGGCCAGCCGCGCGTCCCGGCGCTCCGCGCTCTCCAGGCGTGCGGCCAGGAAGGGGCTTCGCCCCTCCAGGGCCGCGGTGCGTGCGTCACGGGTGAGGGCCCAGCCGCCCGCGAACGCTTCGAGGCACCCGAACTTGCCGCACCGGCACCGGTGGCGGGACTCCTCGGCGACGATCGTGTGCCCGAGGTCACCGGCCGCGCCACGCGCTCCCCGGTGCAACCGCCCCCTGGACATCAGGCCCAGCCCGATCCCGGTGCTCGCCTTGACGAGCAGGATGTTGTCACCGGCGGCCGCCCGGGTCCGGCTCCAGGCGCCCAGCGCCATCAGGTTGGCGTCGTTGTCGACCCAGGCCGGCACGCCGTAGTGGGCTTCGAGGCGGTCCCGGAGCGGAAAGCCGTGCCAGCCGGCCATGATGGGCGGCCGCACCGGCGTCCCGCGCGCGAAGTCGACCGGCCCGGGAACGCCCACGCACACCCCCCACAGGCGTTCGCGCAGCTCCTGGCTGAGCAGCAGCCCCGCCACCTCGACCAGGGTGGCCAGGGACGACTCGGGGCCCGACTCGATGTCCCATGGCACCCGCCGGTCCGCGAGCACGGTCCCGTCGAGGCCGGTCACCGCCGCGTGCAGATGGGTGGCGCCGAACACCGCGCCGAGGACGACACCGCGGTCGGACGCGATGCGCAGGATGCGGGAGGGCCGCCCGCCGGTGGAGGGGGCCGGCTCGCCCTCGGCCACCAGGCCGAGGCGGATCGCGTGGTCCACCCGCTGCGTGATGACCGTCCGGCCCAGACCGGTCTGCCGGCCGAGGTCGGGCCTGGTCACGGCCGTTCCGCTCCTGATCAGACTCAGGACCAGGGAGAGGGTACGGGTGTGGTCGGTCATGCAGTGAGCTTATGGTCCCGGCGCCCGCGGTCGTCGCCGACAGCCGGGACGGGAGGGCCCACCGGCGTGGCACCGCGCGTAGCCGACCGCGGACCGGGCGCAGCCGCCATGGGCGCCGGTGTCCACAGCACGGCGCGGCCCGGTCGACGAGGCCGCCCCGCCCGACTGGAGGGCCGCACGGGGCCCGTCACCCCTGTTCCCGGCGGCCTCGGCCCGGTCGGTCGCCGTACGGCCGGTCGACCGGCACCTTGCTCGCGGCGCACCGGGACCGCCTTGCAGCGCGTTGACCTGCCCGTCACCGCAAGCATTGATCCGCCCGTCCATCCCATCATTGACCCGTCGGTCCACCGCAAGCATTGACCCGTCGGTCCATATGCGGAGCCAACCCGCATCAACATTGATCGAGTCAATCCATGCCGAAACGGCTACCGTGACGCCCATGCGCGATCAACACCCCGCTCCCGGAAGTCCCGCGCGGCGGCTGAGCACCCGGGAGACCGCCGAACTGCTCGGCGTGAAGCCCGAGACCGTGTACGCCTACGTGAGCCGGGGCCAGCTCAGCAGCAGACGCGAGCCCGGAGGCCGCGCCAGCACCTTCGACGCCGGGGAGGTGGAGGCGCTGGCCCGGCGCAACCGGCGGGAGGCCGCCGGGAGTCCCGGCTCCGGCGGTGATCTGTCGGTGCGCACCCGGATCACCCTGATCGACGAGGACCGGTACTTCTTCCGGGGCGTCGACGCCACGGAACTCGCCGCACACCACTCCTACGAGGAGGTGGCCGAGTGGCTGTGGACGGGCCGCATGACCCGGGGTGTGACCTTCACCGCGCCGCCCGCCACCGTCGCGGTCGCCCGCCGGGCCGTCGACGCGCTGCCCGAGCACACCTCGACCACCGACCGGCTGCGGGTCGCCACGATCGCCGCGGCCGCCGAGGACCCACTGCGCTTCGACCTGTCCGAGGAGTCCGTTCTCGGCGCCGCGCGCGTGCTGATCCCCACGCTCGTCGCCGCGCTCCCCGGGCGGCGCCGGCGGGGGCACGACGACGGCCCGCTGGCCCACCGCCTGTGGGACAGGCTGACCGGCATCGAACCCGGCGACGCCGCGCTGCGCTGTCTGGACACCGCGCTCGCGCTGCTCGTCGACCACGACCTGGCCGCCTCCACCCTCGCGGTCCGGGTCGCCGCCTCCGCGCGCGCCCACGCGTACGCGGCCGTGTCGGCCGGGCTCGGCGTGCTCGAGGGCCCCCTGCACGGCGCTTCCAGCGGCCTCGCCCACCGGATGCTGCTCGACGTCCTCGACCAGGGCAGCGCCGCCACGGTGATCGCGGACGAGCTCCGCGCGGGCCGCCGTATCCCCGGTCTCGGCCACCGCCTCTACCAGGGCGAGGACCCACGCGCGCGTGTCCTGTTCGCGCTGCTGGAGGAGGTCCCCCACGCGGAGCCCGCGCTGCTCGCGGCCCGGGACATCGTCGCCACGACCGCCCGGCACACTCCGCTGCACGCCAACGTGGACCTGGCGCTCGCCGTGTTCACGGCCTCCTGCGGCATGCCCGCCAGCGCGGGCGAGACCGTCTTCGCCGTCGCCCGTACGGCGGGCTGGATCGCCCACGCCCTGGAGGAGTACGGCGAACGCCCGCTGCGCATGCGTCCCAGCGGCCACTACGTCGGCCCGAAACCGCCACAGCCCCTGCCGGAATGACCCCTTCGGCACCCCTTCGGAGGCGCGGACGGGCGACGCCGGAAGTCACCCCGGGCGAAGTCAGGTTAGGCTCACCTCTGTGAGTAGGTGCGCAACCGTCTCCCGGATGCTCGACGAGCCTGTTTCCGGTACCGCCGCCACCGCGACGACGTGGCTGCTCCTGGAGCAACCCGGCCCGTGGGGTCCCAAGGCGCTGACTTCGAGCCATCTGGACCCCGCGCTGGGCCGCGCCCTGGAGACCGCCGCCCAGGGGACGGGCGTACGGATCGCCCTGATCCGCCGCCCCGGCCGCCACGCCGACCCCGGCACCCCCGCCGTACGGCAGGTGTACGTCGCCCACACGGTTCCCGGGAACGTCTGGCTGCACAGCGCCACCACCCGTGATCCGCACCGGCTGCTCGGTCTCGACTTCGCGGCGCTCGGCGCGGGCGACCCCCGCTCGTTCGGCGTGGCGCTCGACGGCAGGCCGCACCGGGGCGGCCCGCTCGCGCTCGTCTGCACCAACGGCAGGCGGGACCGCTGCTGCGCCCTGCTGGGCCGCCCGCTCGCCGCCGAACTGGCGGCGTCCGGGACACCGGGCACCTGGGAGGTCACCCATCTGGGTGGTCATCGCTTCTCGCCGACGGTGCTCGTCCTGCCCTACGGCTACGCGTACGGCCGCGCCGAGGCTCATGCCGTCAAGGACGTCCTGCACGGGATCCAGCAGGGCCGTGTGGTGCTGGACGGCTGCCGCGGCTGCTCCGCCTGGGAACGGCCCGGCCAGGCGGCCGAACTGGCCGTGCGGGAGGCGGTGGGCGAGTACACCGCGGGCGTGCTGAGCGTCGTACGGACCGAGGGCGCGGCCCCGCGCTGGGAGGTCACCGTCGCCCACGCCGACGGCCGCCGCTGGCGGGTCCGCGTGGCCCAGGGCGCCGCGCTGCCGCCGCGCCCGGAGAGCTGCGGGGTGTCGGTGCTGGGGTCGCCGGCCCGGATGGACGTGGTCTCGCTGCGGGAGCTGCGGACGGCGACGGCCCTGGCGAGCTGACCCGGAATTCCCGGGCTCCTTCGGGTCCACGGGTTCCCGAGGGCTCCTCAGGAACTGGAGGAACTGGTCGGGAGATCCACGCCACACCCCCTTAAGCCCCGCGCACCCGCGCACGTACCGTCGCGGGTATGAGCCCCACGCCCCCTGTGCGCCGTCTACGCCCCCGGCTGCCCCGGAAGGTGTTCTCGCAGGTCCTGTTGATGCAGCTGGCGATCGCCGCGGGGGTCGCGGTGCTCGCGACCGGGCTCTTCCTCGCGCCCCTGAGCAAGCAGTTGGACCAGGAGGCGATGCGCAGGGCGCTGGCGATCGCCGAGACCACCGCCCAGAACCCGCAGATCGCCGAGGGCCTGCTGACGACCCCGCCCAGCGCGACCGGGCCGGTGCAGAAGGAGGCCGAGAGGATCCGCAAGGCCACCCACGCCGAGTACATCGTGGTGATGGACCGGCATAAGGTGCGCTGGTCGCACACCACCCTCTCGGAGATCGGCAAGCACGTCTCGACCGACCCCAGCGAGGCGCTGGCCGGCAAGGAGGTCATGCAGATCGACAACGGCACCCTGGGCCGCTCCGCACGCGGCAAGGTGCCGCTGTACGACTCGAAGCACCGGATCATCGGGGCGGTCTCGGTCGGCATCGCCTACGACAGCGTGCGGGCGCGGCTGCTCAGCACGATCCCCGGGCTGTTCGCCTACGCCGGCGGTGCCCTCGCGGCCGGCGCGCTCGCGGCCTGGCTGGTCTCCCGAAGGGTCCAGCGCCAGACCCGCGACCTGGCGTTCTCCGACATCTCGGCGCTGCTCGCGGAGCGCGAGGCGATGCTGCACGGCATCCGGGAGGGCGTCGTCGCCCTCGACCGCGGCGGCCGCATCCGGCTGCTCAACGACGAGGCGAGAAGGCTCCTGGGCATCGGTGACGAGTCCGTCGGCCGGTCCCCCGACGAGGCGCTCGGCGCGGGCCGTACCACCGATGTGCTGGCCGGCCGGGTGACCGGCACGGATCTGCTCACCGTGCGCGGCCAGCGGGTTCTGGTCGCCAACCGCATGCCCACGGACGACGGCGGCGCCGTCGCCACCCTGCGCGACCGCACCGAACTGGAACAGCTCGGCCGCGAACTCGACTCCACGCGCGGCCTGATCGACGCACTGCGCGCCCAGGACCACGAACACGCCAACCGCATGCACACCCTGCTCGGCCTGCTGGAACTGGAGATGTACGACGACGCGGTCGAGTTCGTCGGCGAGGTGGTCGGCGACCACCGGGTCACCGCCGAGCAGGTCACGGAGAAGATCCAGGACCCGCTGCTGGCCGCCCTGCTGGTCGGCAAGGCGACCGTCGCGGCCGAGCGCGGCGTCGCCCTGTGGGTGTCCGACCGCACCTGGCTCCCGGACCGGCTGATCGACCCCAGGGGCCTGGTCACGGTCGTGGGCAACCTGGTGGACAACGCGCTGGACGCGGTCGCCGGTACGCCGCACGCACGCGTGGAGGTCGAGTTGTGCGCGCGGGGCCGGACGATCGTCCTCAGGGTGCGGGACACCGGGCCCGGGATCCCGGCGGCACAGCGGGAACTGGTCTTCACGGAGGGCTGGTCCACCAAGAAACCGCCCGCACACGGCAAGCGCGGCATCGGACTGCCTCTGGTGCGCCGGCTCGCCGAACGGCAGGGCGGCAGCGCGACCGTGGACGAACCGGAAGGCGGAGGCGCCCAGTTCACGGTCGTCCTCCCCGAGGCACTGACCGAACCGGAGCTGGAGCCGGCCCGGGTGCTCGCACCGGCCGAGGAGGAGGCCCGATGATCGAGGTCCTGGTCGTCGACGACGACACCCGGGTCGCCCGGGTCAACGCCGCCTACGTCGAGAAGGTGCCCGGCTTCCATGTGGCCGGCGAGGCCCACAACGCGGCGCAGGCGCTGCACCGGCTGGAGACCCTGCCCCGCCTCGACCTCGTCCTGATGGACCACTACCTGCCCGACGACACGGGCCTCGCGGTGCTCCAGGAGATGCGCCGGCGCGGCCACCAGACCGACGTGATCATGGTGACGGCGGCCCGGGACGTGTCGACCGTGCAGGCGGCGATGCGGCAGGGTGCTCTGCAGTACCTGGTCAAGCCGTTCGCGTTCGCGGGGCTGCGCGCCAAGCTGGAGGCGTACGCGCGGCTGCGGCGCACCCTGGACGGCGGCGGCGAGGCGGAACAGGCCGAGGTGGACCGCATCTTCGGCGCGCTGTCCGTGCCGTCCGGGCCGGGGCTGCCGAAAGGGCACTCCCCCACCACCGCCGAGCTGGTGCGCCAGTCCCTGATGAGCGCCGACGGCCCGCTGTCGGCCCAGGAGATCGCCGAGCGGACGGGGGTGAGCCGCCAGACCGCCCAGCGGTATCTGAAGCTCCTGGAGCGCACGGGACGGGCCCGGCTGACCCTCAGATACGGCGACGCGGGCCGCCCCGAACACCGTTACGTGTGGGCGACCCGCGGCTGAGTCCTGCTACTTGGCGGCCTCGACGAACTCGGTGGTGTACGTCTTGCTGAGGTCGACATCGGCGTTCTGGATGTTCGTGTTGAACGCCTTGAGCACCTTCTCCACGGTCTCCGGACCGTTCTCGGGCATGACTCCGTCCTTGGTGAACATCGGCAGGGTGCTCTTGATGGACTGTGTGTAGAGAGCCTTGTCGCCCTGGGCGTAGTCGGCGGGCATCTTCGCCGCGATCTCGGCGGCGCTGTGCGTGGACATCCACTTGAGCGTCTTGACGAACGCGTTGACCATCTTCTGAACGGTGTCCTTGTGACCGTTGACCCAGTCCGTCTGCATGTACAGGCTCGACGACGGGTACGGCCCGCCGAGCGCCTCCTGGGACCCTTCCGGCGTCCGCATGTCCACCAGGACCTTGCCCGCCTTCTTGTCCAGGATCGTCGCGACGGTCGGGTCGGTGGTCATGCCGCCGTCGATGGAGCCCTGCTGAAGCGCCGCGATGAAGGTCGCGCCCGCGCCGACGGCGACCGGAGAGAAGTCGCTGACCTTCACGCCGTTCTTGACGGCGAGGTACTTGGTGAGGAAGTCGGTCGACGACCCGAGGCTGGTGATGCCCAGCTTCTTGCCCTTGAAGTCCTTGGGCGAGGTGATGTCACCGGCCGCCTTGGTGGAGACGACCTCCACCTCGCCGGGAGCGCGCGAGAACTGCACGACGGACTCCACCGCCTTGCCCTTGGTCTGGAGGTCCAGCGTGTGGTCGTAGAAGCCGACCGTTCCCTGGACCTGTCCGGCGACGAGCGCCGTCTCGGCCTGCACACCGGCCGGCTCGGTCAGCAGTTCCACGTTCAGGCCCTCGGCGTCGAAGTAGCCGAGCCGCTGGGTGAGCATCGCGGGCAGGTAGATGACCTTGTCCAGGCCACCGACCATGATCTTGACCTTCGTGCCCTTTCCAGAGCCGGTGGCGGCCGTGCCGGCCGCGTCGTTGGCGCAGGCGGTGAGGGAGGAGAGGGCGAGCAGGCCGGCGACGGCCAGGGCGCTGTATCTGGCGGACTTGCGCATGACGGTTCACGTCCTTGTGAGAGGCGGTGCGGGGTGGAGAAGAGCGGGAGAGAAGGGGAGAGGAGGGGGCGGGCTCAGCTGTCGGAACCGGACGGCTTCCACCGGAAGATGCGGCGCTCGGCGAAGGTGAGAAGTCCTTCGGCGGCGAGCGCGACGACGGCGAGGATGGTCATCGCGGCGTACACACCGGCCGCGTTGAAGGTGCCCTGCGACTGCGCGACGAGCAGGCCGATGCCCTTGGTGGCGCCGATGTACTCGCCGACGATGGCGCCGATGAGAGCGAAGCCGAAGCTGACGTGGAGGCTGGTGAAGATCCACGAGGTGGCCGACGGGATGACGACCTGGAGGGTCACCCTGCGGTCGCTCGCGCCGAGGATCCGCGCGTTGGCGACCAGGTTGCGGTCGACCTCACGGGCGCCCTGGAAGGCGTTGAAGAACACCGGGAAGAACACCAGCACGACGGCCGAGGCGACCTTGGAGGACGCGCCGAGCCCGAACCAGATCACGAAGATCGGGGCGAGCACGATCCTGGGGATCGAGTTGAGCACCTTGATGTACGGACCAAGGACATCGGCGAGGAAGGCGATCCGTCCCAGCGCGATACCGAAGACCACACCGGCGATGACACCGATGACCCAGCCGAGCAGCGCCTCGTAGAGCGTGTACCAGATCTGCTCGCCCAGCGGGCCGAGCGCGGTGCCGTGGGTCACCCAGGTCCAGATCTGGTCCCAGATCTTCGACGGCATCGAGAAGTTGAACGGGTCGATGACCTTGGCGCGGGACAGGACCTCCCACAGGCCGAGGACGGCCACCAGGAGCAGGACGCGCACGGCGAACACGATCGTCTTGCGTCTGCGGGCGGCCTGGGCCCGCGACCGGGCGCGGTCCGGCGCCGTCTTGGCCGTCTCGACGACCGGTGTGCTGAGGGTGTCAGGCGACATGAGCGGCGCCCCTCTCCCGGGTGATGCGGACCTCTTCGCCGAGGGACTCCCAGATCTCGCGGTAGATCTCGATGAACCGCGGCTCCAGACGTACCGACTCCACCTTGCGGGGGCGGGGCAGGTCGATCTCGAAAACCTGCTTCACGGTCGCGGGCCCGGCGGTCATGACGACGACCTTGTCGGCCAGCGCGATGGACTCCTCCAGGTCGTGGGTGACGAAGACGACCGAGGCGCCCGTGCCTTCCCACAGCTCAAGGAGTTCGTCCGACATCAGGGCCCGGGTCTGCACGTCGAGCGCGGAGAACGGCTCGTCCATGAGCAGGATCTCGGGGTCGTTGACGAAGGTCGCCGCGAGCGCCACACGCTTGCGCTGGCCGCCGGAGAGCTGGTGCGGGTAACGGTCCTCGAACGCGGCGAGCCCGACCTTGGCCAGCCAGGCCCGGGCCTTCTCCTTGGCCTCCGCCTTGGGCACCCCGCGGAAACGGGGGCCGGCCATCACGTTGGAGAGCACGGTCCGCCAGGGGAAGGTGGCGTCCTGCTGGAAGACGAAACCGACCTTGTCGCCGACGCCCGCGACCGGCTCACCGGCCACCAGCACCTCGCCCTCACTGGGCTCCTCCAACCCGCTGACCAGGGTCAGCGTGGTGGACTTGCCGCACCCCGTCGGCCCTACGACGGCCACGAACTCGCCGCGCCCCACGGCGAGGTCCAGGTCGCGGACGGCCGTGTGCAGACCCCCCGACGGGGTCTTGAAGATCTTGCTCGCGCCCCGTAGCTCGATGGCGGGGCTGGTGTCTGTGCTCATGGGCCGGGACGGTAGGTGTGGCCCGCACCACGGCAGCAGTCTTATGGGCGCAAGCCGTTCTTTTGCTCGCAAGCACCTGTTGTGCTCATTTTGCTCGCGCTACAACTGCGGAGCCGAAACACGGGCTTAACGCTCGCCGGCCTTGAAGGAGAGGCCTGATGATTGACGTCCTGGTGGTCGACGACGACTTCCGCGTCGCTGAGATAAACGCCAAGTACGTGGGGAAGGTTCCCGGCTTCCGGGTGGCCGCCCGCGCGCACAGCGCTGCCCAGGCCCTGGCCGCCGTGGGCCGCGGCAGCGTCGACCTGGTCCTGCTTGACCACTACCTGCCGGACCAGACCGGCCTCGAACTCATCCATCAGATGCGGGAACAGGGCCACGGCACCGACGTCATCATGATCACGGCGGCCAGTGATGTGACGACCGTCCAGCGGGCGATGCGTCTGGGCGCCCTGCACTACCTGGTCAAGCCGTTCACCTTCGCCGCCCTGCGCGCCCGCCTGGACTCCTACGCGGCCCTGCGCCGTACCGTCGACCGGGTCGGCGGCCGGGGTCTGACGGGCCAGGACCAGGTCGACCGGATCTTCGGCGCCCTGCGCACCTCACCGGCCCCGTCCGCGCCCGGCCTGCCCAGCGGCCACTCCGAGCCCACGACCGACCTCATCTGCGGTGTGCTGCACCGCGCCGACCATCCGCTCTCCGCCCACGAGGTCGCCGCCGAGACCGGCCTCAGCCGCTCCACCGCCCAGCGCTACCTCCGCCACCTGGAACAGGCCGGCCGCCTCCGCCTCTCCCTGAAGTACGGCGACACGGGCCGCCCGGAACACCGCTACGCCTGGGTGGCCCCGTAGCTCCTCCGGGATGCTCTACACGGCCCCCGCCCCGGTCAGCGACCGCACCTCGGTCTCCGCGTGCCTGGCCTCGTCCGGGACCTCGTCCGAGGTGACCGTGCCGAGCCAGCCGGCCAGGAAACCGAGCGGGATGGAGACGATCCCCGGGTTCTGCAACGGGAAGTACTGGAAGTCCACTCCCGGGAACAGCGCGCCCGGGCTCCCGGACACCACCGGGGACAGCACGACCAGCCCCAGCGCGGGCACGAGCCCGCCGTATACGGCCCACACCGCGCCGCGGGTCGTGAAGTCCCGCCAGAACAGGGAGTAGAGCAGCACCGGCAGGTTCGCCGAGGCCGCCACCGCGAAGGCGAGCCCCACCAGGAAGGCGACGTTCATGTCACGGGCCAGCAGTCCGAGGGCGATCGCCAAGGCACCGATACCGACCGCCGCCACGCGCGCCACAGCGACCTCGCTGCGCTGCCTGGCATGCGGCCTGCGCAGCGTGGCGTACAGGTCATGGGCGACGGACGCCGAGGAGGCGAGGGTGATCCCGGCGACCACGGCGAGGATCGTCGCGAAGGCGACTGCGGCGACCACCGCGAACAGAACCGTTCCGACTGTGGAGCCCGCGCCGCCGCCCAGGTCGAGCGCCAGCAGCGGAACCGCTGTGTTCCCGTTCGACGCCCGCACCGCGTCCGGCCCGACCAGGGCCGCCGCCCCGAAGCCGAGCACGATCGTCATCAGGTAGAAGCTCCCGATCAGCCCGATCGACCAGACCGTCGAACGCCGCGCCGCCCGCGCGGTCGGCACCGTGTAGAAGCGGGACAGGATGTGCGGCAGGCCCGCCGTGCCCAGCACCAGTGCCAGCCCCAGGCTGACGAAGTCCAGCCGCGCGCTCCAGCTCCCGCCGTACCTGAGCCCCGGCACCAGGAACGCCTTCCCGTGCCCACTGCGGTCGGCGGCCGTCAGCAGCAGCCGGTCGATGTCGCCGTGGAAACGCACCAGCACCAGCACGGTCAGCGCCACCGTCCCGCTCAGCAGCAGGACCGCCTTCACGATCTGGATCCATGTCGTGGCCCGCATCCCTCCCAACGACACATAGATCACCATCAGCGCGCCGACCCCGATGACCGTCCACGCCTGCGCCGCCTCGCCGGTCCGCCCGAGCAGCAGCGCGACCAGGCTGCCCGCCCCCACCATTTGCGCCACCAAATAGAAAACGGACACGGTGACCGAGGACGTTCCCACCGCGATCCGCACCGGCCGCTCGCTCATCCGCGCCGCGATCACGTCGGCCAGCGTGAACCGCCCGCAGTTGCGCACCAGCTCGGCCACCAGGAACAGCACGACCAGCCACGCCACCAGGAAGCCGACCACATACAGCAGCCCGTCGTAGCCGAAGAGCGCGATGAGCCCGGTCACCCCGAGGAAGGAGGCCGCCGACATGTAGTCGCCCGCGATGGCAAAACCATTCTCCATCGGCGAGAAGAGCCGACCGCCGGCGTAGAACTCCTCCGGCGAACCGTGCCGCCTCCGGCTCACCCACGTCGTGATCCCCAGCGTCACGGCGACGAACGCGCTGAACAGCAGTAGTGCCAGCGTCTCATGACGGCCCGTCATGCCGCACCGCCCCGGGCGCCCCGGGTCAGCTCCTGGGTGTCCCAGCGCAGCTCCAGCGCGGCACGGTCCCTGCGCAGCCGCGCGTGCCGGGCGTAGGCCCAGGTGAGCAGGAACGTGGTGAGGAACTGCCCGAGCCCCGCGACCATCGCCACGTTCACCGCTCCGGCGACGGGCCGCGCCATCAGGCCCGGCGCCGTCGTGGCGGTCACCACATATCCCACGTACCAGGTGAGGAAGACGGCTACCCCCGGCACCACGAATCTCCGGTACCGGCGGCGCACCTCCTGGAAGGCCGCGCTGCGCTGTACCTCCAGATACACGTCACGGGTGCGAACAGCCGCCCCCTCCCACTCGGTTCGCGCGCCCGGTACGGCGGGAGCCGGCCCCCCGGTGCCGTCCGGTTCACCCCAGCCCGAGGCCAGCGCGTCGTACCAGGGGTCCTCGTACCTGACTTCTCCGGAGGCCGCGCCGTACTCGCCCTGGTCCTCGTACCGCCCGGCCGAACTCTCGGTGCCGTCCCCGCCATCGCGATGACGTCCGTTGCTTGACTGCATGCCCAAGGATGGACAGATCGGGAACATCCCCGACTCTTCTTCCCCTGGCTCTTCACCCCATCAGGTGACTCAATCCGCTGGTAGCCGCACCAGTCCCTTCCCGTACGCGTAACGCACCGCCTGGGCCCGGTCCTTGAGTCCCGTCTTGGCGAACAGGTTGTTGATGTGCGTCTTCACGGTCGCGGTGGAGACGTGCAGTCTCCGGGCGATTTCCTGGTTGCTGAACCCCTCGGCGATCAGCACCAGGACCTCGGTCTCGCGCGCGGTGAGCCCGTCCGGCGCCTCCGGGGCCGCGGGCGCCGGTTCGGGCTGCGACAGCCGCTCCAGCAGCCTCCGCTGGATGCTCGGCGACAGGCCCGCGTCTCCCGAGAGCACGCTCTCCACGGCTCTCACGATCTCGTCGCCGCCGGCGTCCTTGGTCAGATAGCCACGGGCACCGGCCCGCAGCGCCGGGAACAGCGACTCGTCGTCCGCGAACGTGGTCAGCACCACGACCTGGGTCCCGGGGTACTCCGACCGGATCCGCCGGGTCGCCTCCACCCCGTCGCAGCGCGGCATTCTCAGGTCCATCAGCACCACGTCCGGGGCCAGTTCGGCGACCAGCCGGACCGCCTCCTCCCCGTCCCCGGCCGCTCCGACGACCTCCACGCCGGGCAGCAGCCCGAGGAGCATCACAATGCCCTCCCTGACCACTGTCTGGTCGTCGGCGACCACGACCCGCGCGGGCTTCTTCTCCCCCTCTGTCATACGGGCACCCTCAACCTCACCTCGAACCCCTCGTCATCCCGCCCTGCCTGCAGCGACCCGCCGAGCAGCTCGGCCCGCTCCCGCATACCCAGCAGACCGTACCCGTTGCCGGCGCCGGTGAGTTCGCCAGGACGACCGCCCGAGTCCCTCACCTTCAGCATCACTTCGTGATCGCTGTAGTCAAGCCGTACCTGGACCTTGGCGCCGTGGGCGTGTTTGCGGACGTTCGTCAACGCCTCCTGGGCGACGCGTCGTACGGTCTGCGACGCCTCGGCGGACAGGGCGCGGCGTGCACCTGTGACTGTGACCTCGGCGCCGTCGGTCGAACCGACGAGTGCGGTCAGGAAGTCCTCCAGCGGGGTGAGCTCGCCGCGCAGGGCGGACAGGGCCTGGCGGGTCTCGGCGAGCCCGTCGCGGGCCATTCCGCGGGCGGCCACCACCCGTTCGAGGATCTGCTCCCGGTCGGCTCCACGCTCGATCAGCAGCCGCGCGGCCTCCAGGTGCACCATCTGGGCGGAGAGACTGTGGGCCAGCACGTCATGGATCTCCCTGGCGATCCTGGCCCGCTCGGCCAGCGCCGCCGACTCGGCCTCGGCCGCTCTCGCGGCGCGCTCCTGGGCGAGCAGCCGCTGTGCGTGGCCCCGGGCCTCGGAGTCGAGCCTCATGACATAACCGGCGAGAGCCAGGCCGACGACCGTGGCCGCGGTGGTCAGCCATACGTCGTTGTTGAACGCGGAGTACGAGGCCAGGGCCACCGAAGCGACGGGCAGGGCGATCGCGACCGGCAGCCGCTCCAGGGCGGTGATTCCGCAACCGCACCAGATCACGAGGGCCGGTCCCCGGAAGCCGGTGGTCTCCGCCACGACCGCCAGGGCCAGAAGGACAGCGATGAGCAGCAGGGAGGCGAAGAGCCGGTGGGCGTAGGTGGTCCGGAAGAACCCCCAGGACACCAGGGCGGTCACGACGACCCCCGCCACCGCCCCGACCACGCCCCAGCCGTGGACGTGCGACTGGTTGAAGGCGCTCCACAGCAGCAGGGTGAGGACAAGCAGTCTCACGCCCCAGGCAAGGGAGCGCCGGGCTCGGGAGATCCCCGCCCGGCTCAGCGCTTCTCGCGAGGGCCAGCGTGTCCAGGCGTTCTCCGTCACACGCCTTCCTTCCTGGTGACCCGGGCCATGCCGTCACCGTACGCCCGGGTGGGGCCGACCGCGGGCGCGGCGGAGGGCAGCGACTGTGCACGCCAGACGAGGATGCCGGCGCGGACCAGCAGGGTGAGCGCCAGTCCTAGCATGAGGGCCGCGCTGTCCTGATGGACGCCGATGACGGCTCCGACGGCGTAGAGACCGACACGGACGGCTATGCCGGCGAACCAGACGAGCCCGCTCGCCTTGGTGCTCCGGGTCCACACGACGCCGTCGGCTTCCGTCCACACCCGGGTGGTCCAGGCCCACGCAGCGCCCATCACGAGTCCCACCAGCATCTCGGCGGCGAGCAGGAGGGCGGACGCGGTGCGGTGGTGGGCGTCGAGTATGCCGGGCTCGCGCAGCGCGACGACCGCGAGGATCACGGGCGCCAGCCACCAGCGCCGGCCTGTGTTGATCGGGCGGGCGCGGAACTGCCGGACGATCACCACGACGACGACGGCCACGATCAGCAACGCGTTGACGAGCCCGGGCATCAGAGCCTCCGTGAGCGGGAAGGGGCGGTGCCGGGAGCGGGAGCTGCCGACGCCTTCGACGCTACGGAAACGCGCAGGTCAGCAGATCGGAGCGGGGGTGGATCACGGGTGGATTCCAGCAAGCGGGATCTCTCCACCCCGGGGTGGAGACCCACCCGCGGGACGGCGCGGACCACCGCCGGGCGACGAGCCGACAGGGCGCGGACGAGTCGGCAGCGGGCGAACCGAAGGCGGGCATGGCATCTCGCAGAACAGGCGCTCGGCATCCCGTCTGGGCAGCCGCCGGACACCGACCGGCCGAAGTCGACGGGCAGCACCTCTCGAAACGACCGGTCGGTCCCCTGTGACCGCCGGCAGGCATCTCGCGACACACAACCGCCCCCGAGCCCGGCCGGCATCTCACGGAACGGCCAGTCGGCACCCCTGCGACCACCGCCAGGCACCTCGCAGCCGACCACGAACCCGGCCGGCATCTAGCAGAACAGCCAGTCGGCACCCCGCAGGAAGACCAGGGGGTATCCCGCGGAAACGATCGATCGGCGGCTGACCGGACGGCCGACGGGGCCGTGCGCCCGGCGGACCGGCAGGTGGGACCGGGCTGACAGCGCGCACCCTCCGCCGCCCGGCCTTGCACCCGGCCCTGTCCTGTCCACCAGCCGCCAGCCGCCAGCCCAGCCCGGCCTGGCCTGGCGGCCACCTCCTCGGCCGAGGCCGAGGCCGAGCACTGCGGCTACGCGTCGATCCGTGACCGGTCCAGCGTCGCCGCCGAGCTGGAGATGAACTCCTTGCGGGGGGCCACGTCATTGCCCATCAGAAGATCGAACACCTGTTCTGCCGCGTCGAGGTCGGAGAGGTTGATGCGGCGCAGGGTGCGGTGGCGCGGGTCCATCGTCGTCTCCGCCAGCTGGTCGGCGTCCATCTCGCCGAGACCCTTGTAGCGCTGGATGGAGTCCTTGTACCGGATGCCCTTGCTCTGGAACTCCATCAGCTTGTCGCGCAGCTCGCGGTCCGAGTACGTGTACACGTACTTGTCCTGGCCCTTCTTGGGCTGGACGATCTCGATCCGGTGCAGCGGCGGGACCGCGGCGAAGACCCGGCCGGCCTCGACCATGGGCCGCATGTACCGCTGGAACAGCGTCAGCAACAGGCAGCGGATGTGGGATCCGTCGACGTCGGCGTCGGTCATCATGATGATCTTGCCGTAGCGGGCGGCGTCGATGTCGAAGGTGCGGCCGGAGCCCGCCCCTATGACCTGGATGATCGCCCCGCACTCGGCGTTCTTCAGCATGTCCGTCACCGAGGACCGCTGGACGTTGAGGATCTTGCCGCGGATCGGCAGCAGCGCCTGGAACTCGGAGTTCCGGGCGAGTTTCGCGGTACCGAGCGCGGAGTCGCCCTCGACGATGAACAGCTCGCTGCGCTCGACGTCGTCGCTGCGGCAGTCGGCGAGCTTGGCGGGCAGGGACGAGGACTCCAGGGCCGTCTTGCGGCGCTGCGCGTCCTTGTGCTGACGGGCCGCGATGCGGGTCCGCGCGGCGGCGACCACCTTCTCCAGGACCACGCGGGCCTGGGCGGCGGCGTCGCGCTTGGTGGAGGTGAGGAAGGCCTTCAGTTCCTTGGAGACCACGTTGTTCACGATCCGGCGCGCCGCCGAGGTACCGAGGACCTCCTTGGTCTGGCCCTCGAACTGCGGCTCGGCGAGCCGGACGGTGACGACCGCGGTGAGGCCCTCCAGGGCGTCGTCCTTGACGATGTCGTCCTCGGCGACGCGCAGCAGCTTCTTGGTGCGCAGCGCCTCGTTGAGAGTCTCGCGGATGGCCTGCTCGAAGCCGGCCACATGGGTGCCGCCCTTGGGCGTGGCGATGATGTTGACGAAGGACCTGATGTTCTGGTCGTAACCGGTGCCCCAGCGCAGCGCCACGTCGACGCCGAGTTCGCGGGTGACCTCGGTGGGGGTCATCTGGCCGTGTTCGTCGAGGACCGGGACGGTCTCCTTGAAGGTGCCCTGCCCGGAGAAGCGGAGGACGTCGCAGACCGGCTTGTCGGTGGCCAGGTACTCGCAGAACTCGCTGATGCCGCCGTCGAAGCGGAACGACTCCTCGCCCTTGCTGCCGCCCTCGCCGAGGCCGTACTCGTCACGGACGACGATGGTCAGGCCGGGCACCAGGAACGCGGTCTGGCGGGCACGCTGATGGAGCGTGTCCAGGGAGAGCTTGGCGTCCTTGAGGAAGATCTGCCGGTCGGCCCAGTAGCGCACGCGCGTGCCGCTGCGGGTCTTGGGCACCCTCTTCGTCTTGCGCAGCCCGCTCGCGGCCTCGAACTTGCCGTCCGGGCCGGCACCGGTGAAGGCCCCCGGCACGCCACGGCGGAAGCTGATGGCGTGCACATGGCCCCCACGGTCGACCTCGACGTCGAGACGCGCGGAGAGGGCGTTGACCACGGAGGCACCGACGCCGTGCAGACCGCCGGAGGCCGCGTACGAGCCACCGCCGAACTTGCCGCCGGCGTGCAGCTTGGTCATGACGACCTCGACGCCCGACAGGCCGGTCTTGGGCTCGATGTCCACGGGGATGCCGCGGCCGTTGTCCCGGACCTCGACGGAGCCGTCGTCGTGAAGGACGACGTCGATGTGATCGCAGTAGCCGCCGAGGGCCTCGTCCACCGCGTTGTCGATGATCTCCCACAGGCAGTGCATCAGGCCCCGGCTGTCGGTCGAGCCGATGTACATGCCAGGGCGCTTGCGCACGGCTTCGAGCCCCTCAAGGACGAGCAGGTGCCGCGCGGTGTAGTTGGAGCCGTCCCGGTCTGCTCCTGCCAGCAGCGCAGTGGACGGCACGGACGTATCGGCGGTCACGCGGTTCGCTCCTCGCTGAATTTCAATGAGGCCCCTTTTGGGTAAGGGCCGGCTTCGGTCGCCGCTCAGAGGGTACCGAGGCCTGGTAGAGCCGTTGTAACGCCACCCTCGTCATGAACTCACACTAGTCCAACGTCGTATGCGTGTTCGATCCCTCGATGGAGTGAAGTACATATCACGTTCCCTTCGAGGCATGAACCATTTAGGCTCCGGGCACGTCCTCACAAACAACCGGCAACCCCGCCGGGAGGATGAGACCGATGAACCGCGCGAACCCGTAAGCACCTAAGAAGACGCAATACGGCACATTCGCCGCCAACCGGCAGCAGACGGCCACCTCGAAAGATTTTTTTCGAGGAGAAGCCCCGAGCGGGAACGTTTTCGGGCTGGTTGGATGTTGACCCTGGTACGACAGCTCGTCGAGCTAGAGAAGAGGCGACGTGACTACTGTTCTGACCCCCGCGAGCCACCTGACGGCCGCCGATCGCTGCGACCGCTGCGGCGCCCAGGCTTACCTGCGCGTCGTGCTGCTCAGCGGCGGAGAACTGCTCTTCTGCGCCCATCACGGTCGCAAGTTCGAGCCGGAACTCAAGAAGATCGCCGCTGAGATACAGGACGAGACGGAGCGGCTGACCCCCGCTTCGGCCACCGCTTCCGAAGATGAGCGCTGACCTCTCGCATCCACGACGAGCCAACTCCGGCACAGGCCGGTGAAGGGCGGCCACTCCCCTGTGGGAGCGGCCGCCCTCGTCATGTCCGCCGAGGCCCTCAGGAGGGCTTGTGAGGCCCGCGTGAGCCGCTGAGGGCACCGCCGGGGCCGAGCGCCCGTACGGCCTCCGAGACGCGCGTGTAGACGCCAGGGCTCCCCGGCCGGCCACAGCCGCTCCCCCACGACACGAGTCCGATCAGCTTCCCGTCGGCGACCAGCGGCCCTCCGCTGTCGCCCTGGCAGGCGTCCGGGCCACCGCTGGTCTCGCCCGCGCACACCATCGAGTCCGCCCGGTAGGCACCGTCGGCGCCGCCCGGATAGGCCCGCTCGCAGGTCTCGTCGGGCAGCACATGGAGCCGTGCCGCGTGCAGCCGGCGCGAGTAGTCGCCGCCGCCCGTGATGTCCCCCCACCCCGAGACCAGGGCGCTGGTGCCGGGCGCATAGGCGGTGTCCCCCTCGGGAGCCATCGTGATGACCGCGTCGCCGGGCAGGGGCTCGGCAAGGGTGAGGACGGCGAAGTCACCGGTGTTGGCGTCGGGGTCGTAGGCCGGATTGACCCGGGCGGCGGTCACCGGGATCTCCTGGCCCCGCCCCGCGAGCAGATCCGTACGGCCAGCGATGACCTTGAGGTCGCGGACCGGGTCGGACTGTGACCCGATGACCTCGTCGGCCAGGCAGTGGGCGGCGGTCAGCACCGCGGTCCGGGCGATCGCCACTCCGCCGCAGAACTGACCGGCCCGGGTACCCCCGAACCGGTCACGGCTGGACAGTGCGACCGTCCACGGGGCCTGGGAGACGTCGACGGGGAAGCCGCCGACCACGACGCTGTCGGCGACGGCGGGAGGCGTGGTGGCCAGCGGTATGGCGGTGGCCACGGCCGTCAGGATCAGCGGCCGGATCAGGGCCGGGGCAACAGAACGGCACATGCACGCTCCTCACTCTGGGTGGGACTGGGACACCCAGAGTCGTCCAGCGCATAGCCGCCCGCAGCACGAAGGCCCGGCCTCCGCGAGGGGGCCGGGCCTTCGACGCCGTAAGAGGGCGACCTAGTCGAGGTAGTCGCGCAGCACCTGGGAACGCGACGGGTGGCGCAGCTTGGACATGGTCTTGGACTCGATCTGGCGGATGCGCTCACGCGTGACGCCGTAGACCTTGCCGATCTCGTCGAGGGTCTTCGGCTGACCGTCGGTGAGACCGAACCGCATGGAGACGACGCCGGCCTCGCGCTCGGACAGAGTGTCCAGCACCGAGTGCAGCTGCTCCTGGAGGAGCGTGAAGCTGACGGCGTCGGCAGGAACGACGGCCTCGGAGTCCTCGATGAGGTCACCGAACTCGCTGTCGCCGTCCTCGCCCAGCGGGGTGTGCAGGGAGATGGGCTCACGGCCGTACTTCTGGACCTCGATGACCTTCTCCGGGGTCATGTCGAGTTCCTTGGCCAGCTCCTCCGGGGTGGGCTCGCGGCCCAGGTCCTGGAGCATCTGGCGCTGCACGCGCGCGAGCTTGTTGATGACCTCGACCATGTGCACCGGGATACGGATGGTGCGGGCCTGGTCGGCCATGGCGCGGGTGATCGCCTGACGGATCCACCAGGTGGCGTACGTGGAGAACTTGTAGCCCTTGGTGTAGTCGAACTTCTCGACCGCGCGGATCAGACCGAGGTTGCCCTCCTGGATGAGGTCCAGGAAGAGCATGCCGCGGCCGGTGTAGCGCTTGGCGAGGGAGACCACCAGGCGGAGGTTGGCCTCCAGAAGGTGGTTCTTGGCGCGGCGGCCGTCCTCGGCGATGATCTCCAGCTCGCGCTTGAGCTTGGGGGCCAGCTTGTCGGCGTTGGCCAGCTTGTCCTCGGCGAACAGACCGGCCTCGATGCGCTTGGCGAGCTCGACCTCCTGCTCGGCGTTGAGCAGGGGGACCTTGCCGATCTGCTTGAGGTAGTCCTTGACCGGGTCGGCGGTGGCACCGGCCGCGGCGACCTGCTGCGCCGGCGCGTCGTCCTCGTCCTCGTCGGACAGGACGAAGCCTGCGCTCTCGGCGCCCTCGGGCTCCTCTGCGCCTGCCTTCGCCTCCTCGATGACCTCGTCCTCGAGGATCTCGGCGTCGTCCTTCTTGGCGGCGGTCTTCTTGGCCACCGTCTTCTTGGCGGCGGCGGTCGCGGTCTTCTTCGCGGCCACCTTCTTGGCGGTGGGGGCGGCCTTCTTGGCGGCGGCCTTCTTCATCGGCGCCGCCTCCTCGGCCGGATCGTCGGCGACGGCGGCGGGCGCCACGGCCGGGGCCGCCGTGGCGGTGGCCTTCCTGGTGGTCACCGTCTTCGCCGCGACCGTCTTGGTGGCGGTGCGCTTGGCCGGACTCTTCGCTGCGACGCTCTTACGGGTGCGCTTGGGCTCCGCGGCACTGACCATCAGCGTCACACCCTCTTCCTCAAGGATCTGGTTGAGGCTGCGCAGTACGTTCTTCCACTGAGTGGCCGGAATCTGGTCAGCTTCGAAGGCCCGACGCACATCGTCGCCGGCGATCTGCCCCTCAGCCTTTCCCCGCTCAATAAGAGCCATGACAGAGACGGACTCGGCGATCTCCGGCGGGAGCGTACGGGATGTGCTGGCCGACACGAACAACCTCTCGGAACGTTGGAAAACGGCTTCCGGCCCCGTCCTGGACGGACTGGAGCCGACCGCCGGCTTGGGGATGGGCCGACGGCGCGGGCGCGGGCCGGGGAGATGGACAGCGCCATGAATGGCGTCCGTATTCCCTCCGCGGCTGTCACCTCTTAAGTCATCGCGTTGTTCGCAAGAGCGTTACGCCCAATCTACGTGGCCCGAGTCACATCCCGTAAGCATTCAAAAACGACCAAACAAGGACAAAAGTTGTCGTTGATGATCTCTCCGGGCCGTTCGGACCGTTGCCGGGCCTGCCATACGGCCGGCCACCGCACACCATGTCGGCCCCGCCGGGCCCCCCGCCGCACCGCCGGACCCTGCCGGAGCCCTGAGGGATCCGGCAGGGTCCGGCGGCGACCGGCGGAAGCGGGTTCCCGGACCGACGGCACCCCGAGACCGCGGCGCTGACCGAGCGCACCGCTCTCGACGCCGGTCAGTGCTCGCGCGGGGCGGGCACCACGCGCTCCACCTCGGGATGGATGCTCAGCAACTGACGCATCGCCGACTCCGCCGCGGTCCCGTCACCGGTGCCGAGGGCGTCGACGATCCGCGCGTGCTGGGCCAGGGACGCCTCGTTCGGCCGGTCACAGCCGGTGACCGGGCCGCCGGAGACCTGGAGGGCCGCCGACACGATGCCGGAGAGGTGCTCCAGCATGCGGTTGCCGGCGATCTGGATGAGCAGCGAGTGGAATTCGGCGTCGGCGCGCGAGAAGGTCAGCGCGTCGCCCTGCGCCATGGCGTGACTCATGATCTCGACCATGTCGCACAGGCGCTGCTGGACATCCTCCCGCCCGTGCCCGGCGGCGAGGCGGGCGGCGAGCGGCTCGATCGTCCAGCGCAGCTCGCTCAGCTCACGGCGCTGGTCATCGCGCTGGGGCCCGAAGGCCCGCCACTCGATGATGTCCGGGTCGAGGAGGTTCCAGTCGCTGACGGGACGCACGCGCGTGCCGACGTTCGGGCGGGCACTGACCAGGCCCTTGGCCTCCAGGACCCGGAGGGACTCGCGGACGACGGTGCGGGAGACCTCGAAGCGCTGGCCGATCTCCTCGGGGACCAGGGGGCGGTCCGCGCCCAGGTCGCCGGAGACGATCATCTGACCCAGCTGCTGGACGAGTTGACCGTGCAGTCCGCGGCCGCGGCTGCCCGCGGCGCGCCGGCCCACACGGCCCAGCTCCGGATCCGCGCCCTCCCAGGACGGCGTACCGACACGGTCGGTGCCGGGGACCTCCGCATAGGGGTAGCGGTCGAGTTCGCCCGGGCCGACCAGACCAGAGTCTGAGGAGCGGGCGGCGGTCATCATGGTGTGCGCAAGGGTACTCACGGATCCTTTGTCGGCGCTGCCTCCAACTCCCTTGAGGTCTTTGGTGAAAAGCACACGAAAGGGTGATCGCTCACAGCGTCGCAATTGACGCCTTATCGCAAAGAAATGGCCTTTCTGTGGGGAGTTGTGCGCGCGGCGGGATCACAAGAGTCCGGTCCCCGGTCATCGGACCCTGGCTCGCAGGGTGCTGAACAGATACGCGCAGAGCAGCGCCGCCAGCGACAACGCCAGTGCGCCACCCACGGGTTGGGCCAGCACCCGGGCCGCTCCGGCCAGATAGCGCTCTCCCCCGAAGGGCCACTTCAGCAGGAACGTCTCCCGCAACCGCATCGGCAGTCCGGCGGCCATCCGTACCCCCGTGCCCTGCACCGCCTCGTGTACGACGGGCACGACGAGCACGGGTACGGCGAGCACCGCGGCGAGACCGGCCGTGGTGGACCGGAAGACACCTGCCGCCAGTACGCCGGCCCAGGCACAGCCGACGATCAGTCCGAACCAACTCACGGTCAGCAGGAACCAGTCGGTGGGAACCTGCACGAGCTCCCGACCGTAGACGAGGTAGAGCACTTCGGCGTCGCAGCCCACGGTGAGGAACGAGAGCAGTACCGAGGTGGCCCCGGAGACCAGCAGTTTCGCGGTGAGCAGCCCCAGTCGGCGGGGCACGGTGCCGCGATCGGCCGCCAGCGCGGGGTGGCGGAACTCGTCTCCGAAGGCCAGCGCGCCGAGCAGTCCCGCGCCGAATGCCGCCGGGGGCAGCGGCAGCTCCCGCGGCCAGGCCGCGAAGAGCCGGGCCTGGGGGGTGTGCCCGGCCCGGGCCAGCAGCACGGCGGTGAGGGCGGACACGAGCAGTACGGCACCGCAGGTGAGGAAGCCGGCGCCGATCCCGGCAGCCCTGCGGAGTTCGTAGCGCAGCGGGCGAAGGGGGCTGGGGGCAGGGCGGACGGAGATGGGAGGCGGAAGCGGGGACAGTACGCCCGGATCATCGGCGGCCCCGTCCCGGCGCGCGGGACCGACCGGGGCCGGGGCGGCGGGCTCGTCGCCCGCCGCCGGGCCCCTGGAGGGCTGCGACTCCGGCTGCGGACGGCCCCCGGCCAGCCGGACGGTGGGGGTTTCGGCGGGTCCGGAGTGAGCGGGCGCACGGCTTGTGCGACCCTCGGCGGATACAAGTCCGGAATGAGTGACCGGACGGCTTCTGCGGCCCTCAGCGGATACAGGCTCAGAGTCAGCGGGCAGACGGCTTGTGCGGCCCTCGGCGGGTACGTCGCGGTTCGGCGGCCCGCCGACGGCGGCTTCGGCGGACCCACTCTGCGTCGGCGGCTGTGCGGACCGAGCCTCGTGGGACAGCCCGCGGGCAACGGGCTGGGTGGTGGCCCCTTCGGTGGGTACGGCGTGGGTCGGCGACTGGTCTGTCGTGGCTTCGACGGACATCACGGCCCCGGCGGACGCCGTGCGGGTCAGCGGCTGGGCGGAAGTGGCGGCCGGTGGCTGTGCCGGGACGGCGGGTGCTGTCCTGGTGGCCCCGCCATGACCGGCGGGCTCGGCGGAGCCGAGGGAGACCGACGGCTGGGCGCGCCCGGGGGTC
This sequence comes from Streptomyces shenzhenensis, assembly GCF_021462265.1. Taxonomy (GTDB): domain Bacteria; phylum Actinomycetota; class Actinomycetes; order Streptomycetales; family Streptomycetaceae; genus Streptomyces; species Streptomyces shenzhenensis. The sequence continues at coordinate 153,556 of NZ_JAJONF010000010.1, forward strand.
GTCGAAGGCTTGGCACTCGCCGGGGCGGACAGCTGGTCGCTGGGACGCGCAGGAGCGGAGAACTCCGTGTCCGGGGTCGCGGGCAGGGACATGAGGGCCGAGTCGTCGGCGAGCCCAGCGGCGGTGGCCGAGGGCTGCGGTTCAGCCGCGCCGCGGGGTTCATCGGCGGCCGTCGATCGGCTTCGACTCGGCTCCTGGCCTGCGGCGTGCGGCTGCTGTGCGAGGCTCGGGGCGGCCCGCTCCGCCCTCGGCTGTGGGGCGACCGCGGGTGTGTCCGCCTGCGTGCGCCGGTCCGCGCGCGGCGCGTCCTGCCGGCCGGCGGCGGACGCCTCTCCGGCGGCTCGCTGCGGACACGCCGCCCGGGCACTCTCCACCGCGGTCCGCTCACCCCGGCTCGCACCAGGAGTCAGCTCGCGCGTCGACCGGCCCTCGTCCGCGGCGGCCGGTTCCCGAGAGTTCGGCTCCTGCAGCACCTCCTCCGGCACCTCACCCGTCGACGGCTCCGGCAGGACGGCGCCCGGGCCCATGTCGCCTGTCTCGTCCGCGAGTTGGTGGACCAGGATGCCGTGGCGGAAGGCGGCCTCGCCGACCTCGGCGGTCGTACTGCCGTACACACAGAGGCGGTTGCCTCCTTCCCGGACGACCTCCACCGAGCGGTGGGCAATGCGTGCCTCCTTGCTGAGCACGGCGGCGAGCCGGTCGGCATGGGGGCTGCGGACGGCCACGCGCGGGCGGAGCCGGGTGCGGGCGAACTCCCTGGCCTCCTGGTCCGCCACGAGTCTGCCGGACTTCAGGGTGACGACCCGGTCGGCGGCGCGGGCGGCCTCCTTCGGGTCGGCGGTGGTGAACAGGACCGTGCCGCCCTGTGCCGCGTGTGCCCGGAGCATGCGGTGCAGCCACTGGGCCTCGCGGGTGGGCAGGCCGTCCGTGGGCTCGTCCAGGACGAGGGTGTGCGGGGCGGGGAGGAGGGCGCAGGCCAGACCGAGCCGGCGGTCCATGCCGTGTGACAGCGTGCCCAGCCGCTCCTCGCGCAGGCTGACGAGCCCGACGGCTTCGAGCACTTCGTCGGCGCGCCGGGCAGGCACCCCGGTCGCCGCGCACAGCATGCGCAGATGACCGCGGACGGAACGCGATGGATGACCGGGGACGTCACCGAGGAGTACGCCGACCTCACGGGCCGGGTGGGCGATGCGGTGCAGAGGGCGGCCCCTGAAGTAGGTCAGCCCACGCCCCTGTTGGAGTTCGAGCATCAGTCTGAGCACCGTGGTCTTGCCCGCGCCCGCCTCGCCCAGGAGTGCGGTGACGCGGCCCGCGCGCGCTTCGAAGGTCACGTCGTCGACGGCGGGCGGGTGCGCCTTGCGGGGAATGCTGGTCAGTCCGAAGGCCTGGATCACCTTAGGGAAGATAGCGCGAAATGACCGTTTTTCCGGGTATGAAAGGTTTTAACCTTTGCCGAGTTCGCACGGCCGGACGGTCACACCTCGGGCCGCAGCATCGGCGGGTTGAGCAAGGTGGCCCCGCCGGCCCGGAAGAGCTGAGCCGGGCGGCCGCCCTGGCGGGTCGTCGTACCGCCGGTGGGGACGAGAAAGCCGGGGGTACCGGTCACCTTGCGATGGAAGTTGCGCGGGTCGAGCGCCACTCCCCACACCGCCTCGTAGACCCGGCGCAGCTCACCGACCGTGAACTCGGGCGGGCAGAACGCGGTGGCCAGGGACGAGTATTCGATCTTGGAGCGGGCCCGCTCCACACCGTCGGACAGAATCTGGGCGTGGTCGAAGGCGAGCGGCGCGACGGACTCGCCGTCCCGGCCGTAGCCGCCCTGCGTGAGCAGCTCCTCCACCGGCGCCCACCGTGCGTTGCTGGCGTCACCGCCCGCGCGGGGTGCGGGCAGGTCGGGGGCCAGGGCGAGGTGGGCGACGCTGACCACGCGCATCCGGGGGTCACGCTTGGGGTCACCGTAGGTCGCCAGCTGCTCCAGGTGGGCTCCGCCTTCCTGGGCAGGGGCGTCGGGTTCGTGGGCCCGCAGCCCGGTCTCCTCCGCGAGTTCCCGTGCCGCCGCCTGCGAAAGATCCTCGTCTGCCCTCACGAAGCCGCCCGGCAGCGCCCACCGTCCCTGGAACGGCGACTCGCCTCTGCGTACGGCCAACGCGCACAGGGCATGGCGACGCACGGTCAGCACGACCAGGTCCACGGTGACGGCGAACGGCGGAAAGGCTGACGGGTCGTAGGGCATGCGGTGATCATAGTCGTCTGCCTGACGATAAACACTCCCTTCGGTGGTCACTCCGAGGGCTGATCCACTTCGCTCCGGCATACGCCCCGGTTCGTTCCGGCACGTGCTCTCCACTCGGCCGTCCTTTCGCCACGGCCGTGACGTCGTACCGGCTCGCCGCCCTCCTTCTGGCAGCTCACACCCCGGGCCGCAGGCCGGTCGCGGCCTCCTCGACCATGGCCATGCCGAGGCGGCTGACCCGCATCGAGAAGGGCGTACCGGCGACCCGCAGCCCGGCGGGCCGAGTTCGCCCAGGGGCGCGCCGCGGGGCGGGCGGAGGGCGAGGGTCCGTGCTGGGGCGCTCGCCGGCCGGGGTCCGGCCGCCCGCCGACCACGACTGTCCGCCGTTCATTCGCCCCCCTCGCCGAGGCCGTCCCCGGAGCGCCTGCCCTCCTGTGCGGTTCGGCTGTCCCCGGTCCCGCTCCGCTCCGCTCGCTGCGCCGCACGCGTGCGTGTGCGGCCCGCGCCCGGCCCGGACGAACCAGGGCGGCTGCGCTCCGAGCGCGCTGGTCGCGGCCTTTCGCAATCCGCCTTCGGCCGCCGGTCGTCGGCGGCGTCCGTGATGCGCGGACGGCGGCGACGGCGGCTACCGGAGGCGGTGGCCGGCATACCGTCGGCCTCGGCCTCGGCACCGGTCTCCGCACCGGCACCGGGGGCGAGGTCAAGGTCGGGGTCGGGGTCGAGGTCGGCGGGGTGGAGCAGGCCGGCGTCACCGACCGCTGCCGTGCCGTCCGCCCGCGCGAGGCCCGTACTGCCCGCGCGTTCCGGGCGCAGGCAGCGGCGGATCGACTCCGGGTCAAGGCCCTCGTTGCAGGCCTGGTGGAGCAGACGGGCGAAGAGGTAGTCGGGGTCCGCGCCCAGGGCCATCGCCAGGGCCTCCCGTGCCTCCAGGTCGTCACCGGTGGACCAGGCGACCCAACCCGCCAGAGTGAGGGGAGCGGCGGCGTGTTCGCCGTACGGGCCGACGCAGCGGCGGGCCAGGGCCCGCCACAGGCGCAGGGCCGGTCCCGCCTCGTCGCCTTCCATCCAGGCGGCCGCGCGGTCACGGGTCGTGCGGTCCTGCAGGCCGAGAATCAGTGTCGCCGCCTCGTCGTGGGAGACCAGGGCGTCGTCGCGGAGGTCGGCTCGGTGGGTGCCGGACACAGGGGTGGCAGCGGCGTACCGGTGGATGACGCGTTCGGCGAGGGCGAGGGTCTCCTCGGCCACGCCCGCCCGGAGGGAACCGTCGAGGATGCGAGGCACCAGGGCCATTCCGGCGCTGTCGAGGGCGACCTCCTGCTCCAGCACGGCGCCGGTCTCCCAGGGGAGCAGCCGGGCCCGCAGCTCGCGCAGGCTGCCGCGCACCTGGATACCGGCGTACGTGGCCGCGGCCGCGAGCACGGAGGTGCCGGGGAGGCCCATGGGGGCGCCCTCGGGCGGACAGCATTTCTCAGTGGGACAGCAGTACGACCAGAAGCGGCCGTCGGAGACGCACAGTGCCTCGATCACGGGCACGTCGAGCCGACCGCACTCGGTCCGCAGCAGCTGGGCGAGGGGGGTCAGCCGGCGCATCACGTCCCGGCCCGATTCGCCGGGCGCCGGTTCCTGGCAGACGTAGGCGACCATCTGTTCGGGCCGGGCTCCCCGGCGCTCGCCACCGGTCACCAGGCCCTGTGCGAGCTGGCGTGCGGCCGACTCCCAGTCGTCCTTGTTGACGGGAATGCCGAGCCGGGCCCGTCCGCCGAAGCGGCCGCGGCCGGCGCGGTCGTGCAGGGCCACCAGCACCATGCTGTCCTCGGGGCGGTACCCCAGCAGGTAGGGCAGCGCGTCGGCCAGTTCGGCCGGGGTGCGCAGGGTGACCTGGGTCTCGTGGGCGGATGGCCCGAGGGGGACCGGGCCTCGGGTGATGTCGCCGTTTTCGTGGGGTCCAGGGATTTCGCCGTGATTCGTCATACGACAGACGATCTCGCGGATCTTGTGATTCCGGTTGGGCCTGTGGATAAGTCAAATCAGGGACACGACAAAGCCGTCTTCCGTATCCACAGGCTCGCCCGGCTGTCGGTCCCGTCCTGTTGTATGGGACGCATGGAGCACACGAGCAACGCGGAACTCCGGGCCCGGGCGGACGCCGTCCTCGCCCGTCTCGTCGGGGACGACACGGGCGCCGCCCGGCTGCGCGAGGACCAGTGGCGGGCGATCGAGGCGCTGGTCGCGGACCGGCGCCGGGCCCTGGTCGTCCAGCGCACGGGCTGGGGCAAGTCCGCGGTGTACTTCGTGGCGACCTCATTGCTGCGGGCCTCGGGCAGCGGCCCGACGGTGATCGTCTCCCCGCTGCTCGCGCTCATGCGCAACCAGGTGGAGGCCGCGGCCCGGGCCGGCATCCACGCCCGCACCATCAACTCCTCCAACACGGAGGAGTGGGAGGCGATTCAGGCGGAGATCGGGGCCGGCGAGGTCGATGTCCTGCTCGTGTCCCCGGAGCGGCTCAACAACCCGGACTTCCGCGACCAGGTCCTGCCCAGGCTCGCCGCGGCGACCGGACTGCTCGTCGTGGACGAGGCCCACTGCATCTCGGACTGGGGACACGACTTCCGCCCCGACTACCGGCGGCTGCGCACCATGCTGGCCGACCTGCCGCCGGGCGTGCCGGTGCTGGCGACCACCGCCACGGCCAATGCGCGCGTGACCGCCGACGTGGCCGAGCAGCTCGGGACCGGTGCCGCCTCGGACGCGCTGGTGCTGCGCGGTCCGCTGGACCGGGAGAGCCTCAGCCTGAATGTGCTGCGGCTGCCGGACGCCGCGCACCGCATGGCCTGGCTCGCGGACCGCCTGGACGAACTGCCGGGTTCCGGCATCGTCTACACGCTCACCGTGGCCGCCGCCGAGGAGGTCACCGCGTTCCTGCGGCAGCGCGGGCACACCGTGGCGTCGTACACGGGGAAGACGGAGAACGCCGACCGGCAGCAGGCCGAGGAGGACCTGCTCGGCAACCGGGTCAAGGCGCTGATCGCCACCTCCGCGCTCGGCATGGGCTTCGACAAGCCCGATCTCGGGTTCGTGGTGCACCTGGGCTCGCCCTCCTCCCCCATCGCCTACTACCAGCAGGTGGGCCGTGCGGGCCGCGGTGTCGAACACGCCGAGGTGCTGCTGCTGCCGGGGAAGGAGGACGAGGCGATCTGGGACTACTTCGCCTCGCTCGCCTTCCCTTCGGAGGATCTGGTGCGCCGCACCCTGGACGTCCTCTCCAGGGCCGGCGGGCCCATGTCGCTGCCCGCGCTGGAGCCGCTGGTGGAGCTGCGCCGCTCCCGGCTCGAGTCCATGCTGAAGGTGCTCGACGTGGACGGCGCGGTCAGCCGGGTCAAGGGCGGCTGGATCGCGACCGGGCAGCCGTGGGCGTACGACGCGCAGCGGTACGCCTGGGTGGCGCGGCAGCGCGAGGCCGAGCAGCAGGCCATGCGCGACTACGCGGCCACGCCGGACTGCCGGATGGAGTTTCTGCAGCGCCAGCTGGACGATGAGGGCGCCAAGCCCTGCGGCCGCTGCGACAACTGTGTGCGGCCACGCTTCACGGCCGACACCTCCGCTGCCGCGCTGGACGCCGCACGGGTCGACCTGGGCCGCGCGGGCGTCGAGGTGGAGCCGCGCCGGATGTGGCCGACCGGCCTGCCGGCGATCGGCATCTCTCTCAAGGGGCGCATCCCGGCCGGTGAACAGGCTTCGGTGGGACGGGCCTTGGGACGGCTGTCGGACATCGGCTGGGGCAATCGGCTACGACCGCTGCTCGCGCCCCGGGCCGCGGACGCACCCGTGCCGGACGATGTCGCCCGTGCCGTGGTGGAGGTGCTGGCCGACTGGGCGAAGAGCCCGGGCGGCTGGGCCGCGGGCGTGGCCGAGGCACAGCCACGCCCCGTGGGCGTCGTCACCGTCGCCTCGCGCTCCAGGCCCCTGCTGATCCACTCCCTGGGCGCGCGCGTCGCGGAGGTCGGCAGACTGCCCCTGCTGGGTTCCGTGGAGCACGCGGGCGAGGCGCGACTGGTCTCGCGCAGCAACAGCGCCCAGCGTCTCAAGGCCCTCGACGGCGACCTGACCGTGCCGCCTGGCCTCGCCACCGCTCTGTCCGAGGTCCAGGGGCCGGTCCTGCTGGTGGACGACTTCACCGAGACCGGCTGGACCCTGGCGGTCGCCGCACGCCTGCTCCTCAGGTCCGGGGCACGGGGGGTGTTGCCGCTGGTCCTCGCTGTTCAGGGCTGACCCGGCCCGCCATGACCCGAATCCGGCGCGGGGCGCGGCGCACGGACGTGCCGCGCTCGAACGTCCCAGGGGTCGCGGGGCACCTCATCGGGTAGGGATATAAGTCACGCACCACCAGATAACAGTCGGTGGCCCCATTTGCTCGTTGCCGCATCCAAGTTCGACAGGAACAATTGAGTTCCGCTCCCCGCACGGCTCGTCCGTGATCCGGTTGGGCTTTGCTGCGGTGCGCGCGGCCCCGAATCAGATCTCGCCCCCAGTGTGGGCGCGTAGCCGAAGGGAGGAACGTGACCTTCGGATTCGCTCCGTCCTCGGCGGCCTCGTTGACGTCCGCGTCCGCCGCGTCCGCCAGTCGTCTGCTTGAGCCCGCCGAGTGGGCCGACGCCGGAATACCGCTGCTGCGCAACCCACGCGAGGTCGTCAGCGGCCTGCACTCCCGGCATCGCCCCCGCCCGGGCACCGCGGTCGTCGCCGTCCTCGATCCGGAGGAACGGCTCTGTGCCAGCGCCTCCTTCGGCCGGCGCTCGACCCCGGCCGACGGCTGGATGTTCCGCAACGCGCTGCTGGCGCAGTTGCGCCGGGTCATCCCCCACGACCTGCGCCGCCGCACCCCGGTACGGACCGCCGTGCTGCTCTACTGCCGCGAGGGGGACGCGCGTTGGACGGAGGAGGACGGCGCCTGGATGTGGGGGCTGCGGGACGCCTGCACACTGCACGGCCTGCGCTGCGGGGCGTACATCACGCTGACGCACGACGGCTGGCAGGTGCTCGGCGAGGGCCGCGGCGGGCGGCGGCCCAACGCCGACTCGACTCCCGAACCCTTCGCCCTGTCGGAGGCCCCGCCGCTGCCGCCGCGTACGGGAGGCGCCGTCTCCGAGGTACTGCGCCGCGCTGCCGCCCGCTGAACCCCGGCCCCCGCGAGGGGGCACCGGCCGGGCTCGCTCCGCCGGGCACGGCGCTGTGGACATGACGTACGGCGTGCTCGGCGGTCGCGCCGTGCTCCGCGACGGGCAGCGGCGCTCGCCCTTCGTCCGGGCACGCCAAAAGCACCACTGTGCGAGTCACCGCCGCGACTCATGCTGCGGCTCCTTCGGTACCTCCGGAGTCCCAGAGGTGCCGGAGACAGCTCAGACGCCCGCGCCGAGCACCGAGTTGATGCGCTGCGGGTCCCCGCAGACGATCAGCAGGGCGCCGGCCCGGGAGAGGGCCAGCGGCAGGGCCGCGGCGGCGACGGTGTCAGGGCCGCCGTTGAGGGCGACGACGACCACGGCGCGGGTCGCGGCACGGGAAGCGACGGCGGCGTCCGCATAGAAGACGTCGTCGCCCGCGTCGTGCTGGGCCCAGTAGGAGGCTTCGCCGAAGGACAGCTCGTGATCGGCCCACGGGTGCTGCGCGCCGGTGGTGATCACCAGCACGTCGCCGGGGGCACGACCCGAGTCGAGGAGCAGGTCCACTGCTTCCTCGGCCGCGTCGAGAGCACTCTCGACGGAGGCCGGGATCAGCTGGATCTGCGGGGCCGCCGCTGCCGCGGCGGGGACGGCCGGACCGGGCTGGCCTGGCGCGGCCACGTCACGCGGCGTGCGCTGCACCGGCGGCGTGGGCCGCAGAGGGCCGGGACGACCGGGACGCGACGGAGCCGCGGGGCGGGGGCCGGGTACGGGACGAGGGGTCGGCGCGGTACGGCCACTGGCCGAGGTGGCGCGGGGACCCTGGGCACTCTCGTGAATCTGAGGCTCCTCGGGAATGAGAGGCATGAGCTGATATTTATCAAACGTTGGTGCAGGTCACATGAACCGGGTGGCACAACAGTGCGACTGGAACGTCAGAAATCGAAGCCGAGCTGACCCTCGATCTCCGGAACGCTTCCCTCCGCCCAGCTGCGGACCTTCTTGAGGTGCCGCCACTGGGGCAGCGCATCAAGATACGCCCACGACAACCGGTGGTACGGGGTGGGGCCCCGCTCCTCCAGTGCGGCCTTGTGCACGGGCGACGGGTACCCGGCGTTGTCCGCAAATCCGAAGTCTGCATGGTCGATACCCAGTTCGGCCATCATTTTGTCGCGCTGAACTTTGGCGATCACCGAGGCCGCGGCCACGGCGACACACGATCGGTCACCCTTGATGACGGTGCGCACCCGCCACGGGGCACCGAGGTAGTCGTGCTTTCCGTCGAGGATGACCGCGTCAGGACGGACCGGCAGGGCCTCCAGGGCACGGACCGCCGCAAGCCGCAGTGCGGCGGTCATCCCCAGGTCGTCGATCTCCTCCGGCGAGGCATGCCCCAGGGAGTAGGCCGTGACCCACCCTCGCAGCGTGCCGGCAAGTTCCGTACGCCGCTTGATGGTCAGGAGCTTGGAGTCGGTGAGGCCCTCAGGGGGTCGGCGAAGACCGGTGATCGCGGCACAGACGGTGACGGGACCGGCCCAGGCGCCGCGCCCCACCTCGTCGACACCGGCAATGACCTTGGCTCCGGTCGTGGCGCGAAGGGAGCGCTCGACGGTGTGAGTAGGCGGTTCGTACGGCATGGCGCCCTTAGGGTACGCCGCACCGATCCCCGAGCGACACCCCGGCTTCCCGGACCGCGCCAAAGACCGCCGGAGCCGCTGCTCACGCCCCGTGCGACAGCAGCAGCGGAAGCATGAACCGGTCGATCATCTCCGCGATCTCGCGGTCGCTCCATTCGCTTCCATAAATCTTGTTGCGGTACATCATCATCGCCGGAATGGCGTCGAGGACATACCCGTTGGCCGCATCGGCGCGCACCTCCCCCCGCTCGACACCTCGGGTGACGATGTCACCGATCAGCCGGATCGCCGGCCCCACGACCCCGTCGAAGATCACGCCGTGGAACCGCGCGACCTGCAGGGGATCGCATTCGTGAATCACGGACAGCAGTGCGAAGCCGGGGCGCGAGAACATCGCGTCCCGGGCCTGCCGGCACAGAGCCAACAGATCTTCGCGCACACTTCCAAGGTCGGGCGCCTCCTCCAGACGCGGCAGACCGGCCTGCAGCGCGTCGGCGACCAGGTCTTCCTTGGAGGGCCAGCGGCGATAGACCGCCGCCTTCCCGGTCTGGGCACCGGCGGCGACGCCCTCCATGGTGAGGCCGTTCCAGCCGACGGTGCTGAGCTGTTCCAAGGCGGCGTCCAGGATCGCGCGTTCGAGGACCGCACCGCGCCGACGAGGGGAGGCCGCCTGAGCGGAAGCGGCAGTCCAGCGCGAGGTAACCATCTGAGTTTCTCCAGCGAGCAAGGGGGAGCAGGAATTCCGGAGCGGGGGGACGCGGCGCGCGACGGCGAAGGGGGACGTGACACGCGACGCGGAGTTAAGTGAACGCTTGCGTTCTCTACTGGGGACTCACTACCGTTGACACGACAGTGAACGCGAGCGTTCACTAACACCTTCGTGGGGGATCCATAGTGACAACCTCTCAACTGATACCGGACCAGAAACCGGGTGCGGCCCGTCGGCAGGGGCGCCCCGGCATCGCGCTCACCGTGATTGCCGCCTGCCAGCTCATGGTGGTACTCGACGCGACGATTGTGAACATCGCGCTCCCGCACATTCAAGACGCGCTCAAGTTCAGCACCACCGATCTCACGTGGGTGGTCAGCGCCTACACCCTCACCTTCGGCGGCCTGCTGCTCCTCGGTGCGCGGGCCGGTGACATCCTCGGCCGGCGCCGGGTGTTCATGACCGGCATTCTGCTGTTCACCTTCGCCTCGCTCCTCGGTGGTCTCGCCCAGGAACCCTGGCAGCTGCTCGCCGCCCGCGCCCTCCAGGGCATGGGGGGCGCGATCGCGTCGCCGACCTCGCTGGCGCTGATCACCACGACATTCCCCGAAGGTCCGGAGCGGAACCGGGCGTTCGGAGTGTTCGCGGCGGTCTCCGCGGGCGGTGGGGCCATCGGCCTGCTGGCGGGCGGCATGCTCACCGACTGGCTCGACTGGCGCTGGGTGTTCTTCGTCAACGTACCGATCGGACTGCTGATCGTCGCCCTCACCCCGCAGTACATCAACGAGTCCGAACGGCATCCCGGCCGGTTCGACATCGCGGGCGCGCTCACCTCCACCCTCGGCATGGCCTCCCTGGTGTACGGCTTCATCCGGGCCTCGGAGGACGGCTGGCGCGACGGCCTGACCGTCGGGTCGTTCGCCGCCGCGGTGGTGCTTCTGCTGGCCTTCGTCTTCATCGAGACCCGGGCGAAAGAGCCCATCACACCGCTGAGAATGTTCGCCGACCGCAACCGCGCCGGCACTTACGTGATCATGCTCAGCCTGGCCGCGGCGATGTTCGGCATGTTCTTCTACATCGTGCTGTTCGTGCAGAACGTGCTGGGTTACAGCCCGATCAGGGCCGGTCTGGCGTTCCTGCCCGTGACAGTGGCCATCGCCGTCGGCGCCGGGCTCTCACAGCGGTTCCTGCCCGTCCTGGGTCCCAAGCCGTTCATGATGGCCGGTTCGGCGCTCGTGGTCGTCGGACTGACCTGGCAGACGTTCATCAAACCCGACAGCTCCTATGTCAGCGGAGTGCTCGGACCCATGCTGATCTTCGGCTTCGGTATGGGGCTGAACTTCGTGACGGCGACGGTCACCGCGGTCTCCGGTGTCGCCCAGCACGAGGCCGGGGCAGCTTCCGGGCTGCTCAACGCCATGCAGCAGGTGGGCGGTTCGCTGGGTCTGTCCATCCTGACCACGGTGTTCGGCTCGGCCAGCAAGGACGAGGCGAAGAAGCAGCTGCCGAAGTTCCTGGCCGGTGGTTCGCCGGAGCAGAAGGCGGAGTTCGCCAAGTCTCATCAGCTGCCCGCGCCCTGGGGGCACGAGGTGCTTGCGCACGGCATCTCGACCGCGTTCGTCCCCGCCGCTGTCATGGCCGGGCTCGGCCTGCTCACCGCCTGGCTGGTGATCAAGGTCCGCAAGAGCGACCTCGAAGCCCTCGCGGGCACGGCCGGCCCGGGGGTGGGCTGACCCCACCGGGTCCGCGCAGCGCCGCGGACGGCCGGACCTCTGCCAGGGGACAGACGGCAGAGGCAGAGGCAGAGGCCCGGCCATCCGCATCGCGACCGTCGGCGCCGCGAGCATCAGCCCGGCGCACAACACCAGAAGAACCGGCTCCACCCTCACGGCCCCGCACCTCCCCCGCGACGACGCCTCCCGCCCGCCTTCCGGTACATACGCAGAGCGGGGCGGCTACCGGGAAAACACCCGAATGTCACGCAGAGTTCCCGTCGACCACGGAAAGTTCCCCATATGGACCGCCGGGTTCACAGAAGCCCCGGCGGTTCTCGGGCCGACACGGCTACGCCCCGGCGCGCTTCGGCGGCCTGCACAAACCGCGCCCGCCGGAAGACGGCGACGCCGGTCCCCTCGCGTGCCTCCGGCGCCCCCGGCGCCCCCGGCGCCCTCGTCGACGGCGCGGCCTCGCGAGGTTCCGCACCAGCCAGCCCGAAGAGTCGCCGAGCCGCGTCGTCGCCGCAAAGGTTCCGCGCCCGGCCTCCGCCGTCAACCCGCCGACGCCGATCCCCGCCCCGCCACCGCCCCCGCGCCCGTCGGTACCCATTCCGGCAGCGCCTCCGTCCGCTCCTCCCATGCGGCCGGCAGCGCCCCCGCCGCGCCGCCCGCGAGCACGCCGCCCACGATGGCGCAGGTGGTGTCCACATCGCCGCCCACCTGTGCAGTCGCCCAGAAGGCCGTCTCGTAGTCACCGAGGGCACGTGCCGCCGACCAGAGGGCGAAGGGGACGGTGTCCTGGGCGGTCGTACGGCGTCCGCAGCCCAGGACGGCCGCGACGGTGCCCGCGTCGTCGTAGTCGAGCATGTCGCGGGCGCGTCGCAGGCCCTGGCCGACCGCGCTCCTGGGGACGAGAGCGAGGACCCCGTCCAGGAATGCCCCGGGGCTCGGCGGGCCGCCGGGCGCGGCCGCCAGCGCCGCTGCGGCCGCCACGGCCATGGCACCGGCCACGGCCTCCCGGTGCTGATGCGTGGGGTAGGCCGAGATCTCTGCCTGATGGGTGGCCTGCTCCGGATCGTCCGCGTACCAGGCGCCCAGGGGCGCGATCCGCATCGCCGCGCCGTTGCCCCAGGATCCCTGCCCGTCGAAGAGCCCGGCGGCCAGCTCGCGCCAGTCGCCGCCCTCCCGGACGAGACGCAGCAGGCGGTTGACGGCGGGGCCGTAGCCCCGGTCGAAGTCGTGGTGCGCGGCGAAGGAGTGGGCCAGCGCGTCCTGGTCGACGCGGTGGTGGGCGGCCAGGACCGCGACGACGGAGCAGGCCATCTCGGTGTCGTCGGTCCACTGCCAGGGGGCCGCGGGCAGCTCCCGCCGCTTCAGCAGCGGATAGTTCTCCGGCACGAAGAACTGCGAGCCCAGCGCGTCGCCGACGGCGAGTCCGCGCAGGCTGGCCAGGGCGCGCTCCAGGCGCCCTGGGGTCGGGGAATCAGTGAAGGAGGTCATCGCGGTCAGCCTAACCGCTCATCCAGTAGGGCTCCGGGTCCCGCCAGCGGTCGAAGGGCTGGTTGAGCGTGTACTTGCCGTCGTCCCCGAGGACGAGCATCCGCATCTCGGCGTTCCCGGGATTGGAGAGCGACTCGAACTCCGCGACCGTCCAGTGGAACCAGCGCATGCAGAACAGCCGCATCGCCAGGCCATGGGTCACCAGGAGCACGTTGGGCGGGTGGTCCGGCGCCTCGAAGCTGCGGAACAGGCTCTCCAGGAAGCCGCCGACGCGGTCGTACACGTCGGCCCCGGACTCCCCCTGCGGGAAGCGGAAGAAGAAGTGCCCGTACGCGTCCCGGTACGCCTTCTGCAGGCGCACGTCGTCGCGGTCCTGCCAGTTTCCCCAGTCCTGCTCACGCAGCCGGGGCTCCTCGCGCACGCGTATGAGATCCGGGTCGAGGTGGAAGGCGCGGAGGGTCTCGTGCGTACGGCGGTAGGGAGAGACGTACACGCTGACGCGCTCCTGGCCGAAGATCTCCCGGATGCGCTTCCCGGTCTCCTCAGCCTGCCGCCAGCCCCGCTCGGTCAGGGCCAGCGCGTGGTCTGGTTGCCGCTCATACACGGAGTCGTCGACATTGCCGGTTGACTCGCCGTGCCGGACAAGGACGATGCGCCGTGGTCGTGCCATGCCAAAACCCTAGATCGAGTGGCGGAAAGTGGAGCACTCGGAGGGGCCTCATACAGCGCAGGTCACACAAAATTATGGGTTTGATTTTCAAACGATCCAGCTCGGTTCCAGCTCCACGATGTCTCCCGTGAGGGCCGCGATGTCGGCCTCCGTCTGGGCGCGCAACGCCAGCCGCTCCACCCGTTCGGTGCGGTACTTGCCGTGCTCGGCTGCCGCCCGCCACATCGAAAGAATCATGAACTCGTGCTCCGGGGCCTCCGCGAACATGCCGCGGATCATGCCGGGCGAGCCGGCCATCGCCGGGTTCCAGACCTTCTCCTGCATCAGCGTGAAGTGCTCGACGCGCTCCTCGTGCACCCGGCACAGGGCGACCCGGACCAGGTCGCTGTCCGTGAACCGCGGTTCGAAGCCGGTCTTCACGTCGAACCGGTACTCGAACAGCTTGACCTGCTGGTTCTTGTACGTCCCGGACTGGGACGCGGCCAGGCGGTCGTGCGAACGCGCCATGAAGGAGTCGTAGAAGGCACGGCTCTCCCAGAAGGCGAAGATGTGCGCCACTCCAGGTCGCTGTCGACTCCAGCCCCCGCCCTGTCCCCGAAATCCCGGCTCCCCCAGAAGCCCCGCCCATTTCCGCTGCCCCCGCTCGAAGCCGCGGCGGTCAACCACGGTGCAGCGAATCCACTTGACCAGCACCGCGCCATCGTAAGGCCATGGGGCGTGGCGTCGGTCACGCTCCGGCAGAGATCACCCGCGCGTGCGCCCCCGCGCGCATGGCACGATGGGCAAAGAGGCTTGGCAGAACATCAGTTGGGGCAGTGACCTCTAGGGGGAAGGGGACGCGTGGTGAGCGGTTTCAGCAAGGCGATCCGCAAGGTCGAGGTCGCGGTGAAGTGGGATCCGAGCCCTTCCGGGCAGCCGCCCACCGATCTCGACGTCATCGCCGGTACGTACACGACGGTTGACCCGTACGGGACTCCGGCCTATCTGGTGCACTTCGACAGCCGTTCGCCCGACGGCACGATCTTTCTCAACCGGGACAGCACGGACGGCAAGGGCTTCGGCTGGGACGAGGTGATGACACTCGAACTGAACCGGCTCGACAGCCGGTACGCGCGCGTGGTCGTCGGAGTCGTCATCCAGCAGCGGCCCACGCACCGGACGTTCGTGAATGTCCTGAACCCGGCCGTCCGTGTCCGGGAGGGCTACAACGTACTGGCCGAGGACGACTTCGGCACGGTCCTCGGGGCGACGGCGGCCACCGTCGCGGAGTTCGTGCGCGACGGGTCCGGTGACTGGGGCTTCCGGCCCGGCCTGCACGGCTTCGAGGACGACCCGGTGGTCTTCACCCGGGAGATGGGTGCGCTCGGCCGCCCCTGACGGCGAACGACCGCCCGGAGCGGGCACACGGTGAGGGGCGCCGGCCACGGCCGGCGCCCCTCACCTCATGTCACATCGACCGGTCAGCTGCAGCCGCTGGTCGAGCCGCAGCCCTCGCAGATGTAGCAGGAGCCGGCCCGCTGCATCTTCGTGCCGCAGGAGAAGCAGAGCGGGGCGTCGGCCTGGATCCCCAGCTGCATCTCCACCAGTTCGGCGCTGGTGTGCGCCTGCCTCGGGGCGGGCTTGGCCGCCTCGATCTTGGGGGCGGCCACGGCCTTCAGCTCCTGGGCACGCGGCGCCGACTGGGCCAGACCCTCGACGTCGACCTCGTCATCGTCGAGGGACGGCTCGTACGAACCGGTCTCCAGGTGCCGCTGACGCTCCTCGGCGGAGTGGATGCCGAGCGCGGAACGCGTCTCGAACGGCAGGAAGTCCAGCGCCAGGCGGCGGAAGATGTAGTCGACGATCGACTGCGCCATCCGCACGTCCGGGTCGTCCGTCATGCCGGCCGGCTCGAAGCGCATGTTGGTGAACTTCGAGACGTACGTCTCCAGCGGGACGCCGTACTGGAGGCCGACGGAGACCGCGATGGAGAAGGCGTCCATCATGCCCGCGAGGGTCGAGCCCTGCTTGGACATCTTCAGGAAGACCTCACCCAGGCCGTCGTCCGGGTAGGAGTTGGCCGTCATGTAGCCCTCGGCACCGCCGACGGTGAAGGACGTGGTGATGCCGGGACGACCCTTCGGGAGGCGCTTGCGGACCGGGCGGTACTCGATGACCTTCTCGACCGTCTCACGGATGGTCGCCTCGGTCTTCTCGGCGATCTCCGTCTTCTCCTTCTCCTTGGTCTTGGCGGAGAGGGGCTGGCCGACCTTGCAGTTGTCGCGGTAGATCGCGAGTGCCTTGACGCCGAGCTTCCAGGCCTCGAAGTAGATCTCCTCGACTTCCTCGACGGTCGCCGTCTCCGGCATGTTGACCGTCTTGGAGATGGCACCGGAGATCCAGGGCTGGATCGCGGCCATCATGCGGACGTGGCCCATCGGGGAGATGGCCCGCTCGCCCATGGCGCAGTCGAAGACCTCGTAGTGCTCGTGCTTGAGGCCGGGGGCGTCGATCACGTTGCCGTTCTCGGCGATGTGGGCGACGATCGCCTCGATCTGCTCCTCCTGGTAGCCCAGGCGGCGCAGGGCCTGCGGGACCGTGCCGTTGACGATCTGCATCGAGCCGCCGCCGACCAGCTTCTTGAACTTGACCAGGGCCAGGTCGGGCTCGACGCCGGTGGTGTCGCAGGACATCGCGAGACCGATGGTGCCGGTGGGGGCGAGGACGGACGCCTGGGAGTTACGGAAACCGTTCTTCTCACCGAGGCGCACCACGTCCTGCCAGGCCTCCGTGGCGGCGGCCCAGACCGGGGTGTCCAGGTCGTCCATGCGGACGGCCACGGTGTTGGCGTCGGCGTGCTGCTTCATGACGCGGTTGTGGGCGTCGGCGTTGCGGGCGTAGCCGTCGTACGGGCCGACGACCGCGGCGAGCTCGGCGGAGCGCTTGTAGGCGGTACTGGTCATCAGGGAGGTGATGGCACCGGCGAGGGCACGGCCGCCGTCGGAGTCGTAGGCGTGGCCGGTCGCCATCAGCAGGGCGCCGAGGTTGGCGTAGCCGATGCCGAGCTGGCGGAAGGCGCGGGTGTTCTCGCCGATCTTCTGGGTCGGGAAGTCCGCGAAGCAGATGGAGATGTCCATCGCGGTGATGACCAGCTCCACGACCTTGCTGAAGCGGTCGACGTCGAAGGACTGGGTGCCCTTGCCGTCGTCCTTGAGGAACTTCATCAGGTTCAGCGAGGCGAGGTTGCAGGACGTGTTGTCCAGGTGCATGTACTCGCTGCAGGGGTTCGAGCCGTTGATCCGGCCGGACTCCGGGCAGGTGTGCCAGTGGTTGATGGTGTCGTCGTACTGGATGCCCGGATCGGCACAGGCCCAGGCCGCCTCGGCCATCTTGCGGAACAGGCTCTTGGCCTCGACCTCTTCGATGACCTCGCCGGTCATCCGGGCACGCAGACCGAACCGGCCGCCCTGCTCGACCGACTTCATGAACTCGTCGTTCACGCGGACCGAGTTGTTGGCGTTCTGGTACTGGACGGAGGTGATGTCCTCGCCGCCCAGGTCCATGTCGAAGCCCGCGTCACGGAGGGCGCGGATCTTCTCCTCCTCCTTGACCTTGGTCTCGATGAAGTCCTCGATGTCGGGGTGGTCGACGTCGAGGATGACCATCTTGGCGGCGCGGCGGGTGGCGCCACCGGACTTGATGGTGCCGGCGGAGGCGTCGGCGCCGCGCATGAAGGAGACCGGGCCGGAGGCGTTGCCGCCGGAGGAGAGCAGCTCCTTGGAGGAGCGGATCCGGGAGAGGTTCAGGCCGGCGCCGGAACCGCCCTTGAAGATCATGCCCTCTTCCTTGTACCAGTCGAGGATCGACTCCATGGAGTCGTCGACGGACAGGATGAAGCAGGCGGAGACCTGCTGGGGCTGCGGGGTGCCCACGTTGAACCACACGGGGCTGTTGAAGCTGAAGATCTGGTGCAGGAGGGCGTACGCCAACTCGTGCTCGAAGATCTCGGCGTCGGCGGGCGAGGCGAAGTACTTGTGGTCCTCACCGGCCTTCCGGTACGTCTTCACGATGCGGTCGATCAGCTGCCTGAGGCCGGTCTCGCGCTGCGGGGTGCCCACGGCACCGCGGAAGTACTTGCTGGTGACGATGTTGACCGCGTTCACCGACCAGAAGTCGGGGAACTCGACGCCACGCTGCTCGAAGTTGACCGAGCCGTCGCGCCAGTTGGTCATGACGACGTCACGGCGCTCCCAGCTCACCTCGTCGTACGGGTGTACGCCGGGGGTGGTGTGGACGCGCTCGATACGCAGTCCCTTGCCGGCCTTGGTGGCCTTCGCGCGGGAACTCCGTGCCGGACCGCTCGCCGTCTCTGTCATGCCGCCTCCCTGGTACGGGCTAAAACGCCCTGAAATGCCACGATGTTCCCGTGACACACTGTTCTGTGTTCGCGTCGCGGGCACCTTCGGCCGCCACCCGCGACAAGTCCTGGATCGCCGTCCGACCCCCAGGAATCCGGGCCCTCCGCCCGGTTCCGGTCCGCCCGTCAGCCGGCGATGTGAACGGGGGCGGGCGCCTGTGCGGCCCCGCCTGGCCCGTGCTCTTCCTCCTGGCCCCCCACTCCCGCGTCTTCGTCGTCCGCGGGATCCTGCGCGGCCTGCCTGAGCTCCGCGATCGCGGTCTCGAAGTCCTCAAGCGAGTCGAACGCCCGGTAGACCGAGGCGAACCGCAGGTAGGCGACCAGGTCGAGCTCCTGCAACGGGCCGAGTATGGCCAGTCCCACGTCGTGGGTGGTCAGCTCGGCGCTTCCGGTGGCCCGCACCGCCTCCTCGACCCGCTGGCCGAGCTGGGCGAGCGCGTCCTCGGTGACAGGCCGCCCCTGGCATGCCTTGCGCACACCGTTGATGACCTTCGTACGACTGAACGGCTCGGTGACCCCGGACCGCTTGACCACCATGAGCGAGCACGTCTCCACGGTCGTGAAACGACGGGAGCAGTCCGGACACTGGCGGCGCCTGCGGATCGACGTGCCGTCGTCGGTCGTACGGCTGTCGACCACACGGCTGTCGGGGTGCCTGCAGAAGGGGCAGTGCATGATCTCCAACCCTCCTCACAGCAGACTCAATAGCCTCGCTGGACCACACGGGCCCCTCGAAGCAGCCCCAAGCATAGGCGATCTCTGAGAGACCGGGGACCCGGGGGACCACAACTTGTGGGCTGCAGTAGCAATCCAACCACTAGATGTGGTGATTGGCTGATACATCACTAGGTTGCGCGTGTCGCACACGTACCGCTACGGCGAATACGGAGATACGGTGAGCGCCGCACGGAGGTCACGTGCGACTCAGGCGCAGATGGGGACGGACATCCCGGTCGGCGGCGGTCCGGATGGCACACTGGGTGCACCCACAAGGTCATCGGCCCGGCGGTGAAGAGTACAGCAATGGGCCCTTTTGCCCGCCGGGTACCGCTTGAGCCATACAGCCAGACATGAGATCACGTAGGGCAAACCGCGTTTTTTCACTCGAACGTGTGTTTGGCGCAACCTTTCGAAAGCAACTACCGTTGTCCAGCAGGGAGACCATCGAGAGGGGCCGACGTGACCACGACCGCAGACAGTGCCACCATCACCGCCCAGGACCGCTCCCAGGGCCGACTCGACCCGGTGCATGCCATGAACGAAGCCGTGAATCCCGAGGGACTCAAGCGTTCCCTGCCGGGCCGACCTCCAGGCATCCGGGCGGACAGCTCGGGCCTGACCGATCGGCAGCGACGGGTGATCGAGGTGATCCGGGACTCGGTGCAGCGGCGCGGCTACCCGCCGTCGATGCGGGAGATCGGCCAGGCCGTCGGTCTGTCGAGCACGTCCTCGGTGGCGCACCAGCTGATGGCTCTGGAGCGCAAGGGCTTCCTGCGCCGCGACCCGCACCGTCCGCGTGCGTACGAGGTGCGTGGCTCGGACCAGGCCGTGACCGTGCAGCCCACGGACACCGCCGGCAAGCCCGCCGCGTCGTACGTCCCGCTGGTCGGCCGGATCGCCGCCGGTGGGCCGATCCTCGCCGAGGAGTCGGTCGAGGACGTCTTCCCTCTCCCCCGGCAGCTGGTCGGTGACGGTGAGCTGTTCGTGCTCAAGGTCGTCGGCGACTCCATGATCGAGGCCGCGATCTGCGACGGTGACTGGGTCACCGTCCGCCGCCAGCCGGTCGCCGAGAACGGTGACATCGTCGCCGCCATGCTCGACGGCGAGGCCACCGTCAAGCGCTTCAAGCGCGAGGACGGCCATGTCTGGCTCCTCCCTCACAACGCCGCCTACGAGCCGATCCCCGGCGACGACGCGACCATCCTGGGCAAGGTCGTCGCGGTGCTGCGGCGCGTGTGACGCCTGCGGCGGGCGGTCGTCTCCGCCCGCCCTCCGATCGGGCCCCGGGACCCCTGCGCCGGTTCCGGGGTCCTGCACTGTCCGGATCGCGGCGACAGCCTGCCTGGATCGCGGGCCGGCCTGACCGGCGCGGGTCAGGCCGGCCCGCGAATCACTCCGCCTCCGCCTGCCGCGCCGCCGCGTCGATCGCCGCCAGCGACTTGCGGACCTGGTTGCGGTCGGTGGTGTACCAGAAGTCGGGCAGTGAGGACTTGAGGTAGCCGCCGTACCGCGCGGTGGCCAGCCGCTGGTCGAGTACGGCGACCACGCCGCGGTCCCCGGAAGCGCGTACGAGCCGGCCGGCGCCCTGGGCCATCAGGAGCGCGGCGTGGGTGGCGGCGACCGCCATGAAACCGTTGCCGCCGGCGTCCTCGACGGCCTTCTGCCGGGCGCTCATCAGCGGATCGTCCGGGCGCGGGAACGGGATCTTGTCCATGACGACCAGCTGGCAGCTCGGGCCGGGGACGTCGACGCCCTGCCAGAGCGACAGCGTGCCGAAGAGGCAGGTCCTGGGATCCGCCGCGAAGTTCTTGATCAGTTCGCCGAGGGTCTCCTCGCCCTGCAGCAGTATCGGGAACTCGGGGATCCGGACGCGCAGTTCCTCCGCGGCCTGCTGGGCGGCCCGCATCGAGGAGAAGAGGCCGAGGGTGCGGCCCCCGGCGGCCTGGATCAGCTCGGTCAGTTCGTCGAGCATGTCGGCGCGGTCGCCGTCCCGTGCGGGGCGCGACAGGTGCTTGGCGACATAGAGGATGCCCTGTCGCGGATAGTCGAAGGGCGAGCCGACGTCGACGCCCTTCCACTTCGGGAAGTCGTCGCCCTCGGTGCCCTCCGGGGCGAGACCCAGGGAGGCGCCGACGCCGTTGAAATCGCCGCCGAGCTTGAGGGTCGCCGAGGTGAGCACGACCGAGCGGTCCGCGAAGAGCTTCTCCCTGAGCAGGCCGGACACGGACATGGGGGCGACCCGGAGTGAGGCACCGAAGCGGTCGTGACGTTCGTACCAGACAACGTCGAACTCGGAGCCGTTCACGATCCGCTCCGCCACGTCGTGCACGGTCTCCACGGAGGCCAGCGCCTGCTTGCGGACCGCGTCCTCGTCCTGGACCGACTTGTCGCGGGTCGTACCGAGCGCGGAGATCACGGTGCGGGCTGCGTCCCTGAGCGCCGCAAGGGCGTAGCCGAGATCCTCCGGGATCTCCTCCAGGCGCCCCGGCAGAGCCAGCTCCATCAGCCGCTCGAAGCCCTCGGCGGCGGTCTGGAGCTGGTCGGCGGCCTTCTCGTCGACCAGCCTGGCGGCGCGCCGGACGGCACGGTTGACCTGCCCCGGGGTGAGTTCGCCGGTGGCGACGCCGGTGACCCGGGAGACCAGTTCGTGCGCCTCGTCCACGATCAGCACCTCGTGCTGCGGAAGTACCGGGGCGCCCTCGATGGCGTCGATCGCGAGCAGGGCGTGGTTGGTGACGACCACCTCGGCGAGCTTGGCGCGCTCACGGGCCATCTCTGCGAAGCACTCGGCGCCGTAGGCGCACTTGGAGGCGCCCAGGCACTCCCGGGAGGAGACCGAGATCTGGGCCCAGGCCTTGTCGGAGACGCCCGGGGTGAGGTCGTCCCGGTCGCCGTTCTCCGTCTCGTCGGCCCAGTCCCGCAGCCGCAGCAGGTCCTGACCGAGCTTGCTGGTGGGCGCGGCCGCCTCGAACTGGTCGAAGAGGCCCTCCTCCTCGTCCTGTGGCATGCCCTCGTGCAGCCGGTGCAGGCACAGGTAGTTCGACCTGCCTTTGAGCATGGCGAACTCCGGGCGCCGGCGCAGCAGCGGGTGCAGGGCGTCGACGGTGCGCGGCAGATCCCGCTCGACGAGCTGTCTCTGCAGGGCGAGGGTCGCCGTCGCCACGACGACCCTCTCCCCGTGCGCGAGCGCGGGCACCAGATAACCGAGTGACTTTCCGGTGCCGGTGCCGGCCTGGACCAGCAGATGGGATCCGTCATCGATCGCTTCGGCGACCGATTCGGCCATGGTCACCTGGCCGGGGCGCTCCGTACCGCCGACAGCTGTGACAGCGGCATGCAGGAGTTCGGGGAGTGAGGGCTTCGTCATAGCGCGACCACCCTACGACCCGGCACCGACAACCGGGCGATCAAACCGGGGACGGGGGGTGAGATCACGCCGGGGCTCCTGGGCGGACGGGCCAAGGGGGGAGGGGCAGGCCGAGGGGGACGGGCGGGCCGCCGGGCGGGCCGGTCGAAATTCTTTCGGACGGCCGGGAACTCGATCGGTCGCCGATTCGTACTACATGTGTACGCGCCATCACTCAGCGCTACATCAGATGACGTAGGGACCGGTCCCGGATCATGAGGGCGGCCCGTTTGCCCGGCAGGTCGACCTCAGCGGCGTAGCGGAAGCCGGCGTTGAGGAAGGCGGCCACGGAGGGGGTGTTATGAAGATCGGGTTCCGCGACGACGCGCGCACAGGCGGGGCGGTGGTCGAGTACGAGGTCGGCCACGGCTCTGAGCAGGGCGGACCCCAGTCCCCGGCCCCGGTCGGCGACATCGCCGACGAGGAGGTGGACGCCGGTGTCGTGCGGACGGGCCGGATAGTGGCGCGCGAGCGGGTCGAGGTCGGCTCGATAGATCTCCCAGTAGCTCATCGGGGTGCCGTCGAGCACGCCCAGGCACGGCACGCTCCGTCCGTCTCCCGTGAGCTGGGCACGCAGATGGTCCGCTGTCTGCGCCTGTGAGCCGGCCAGCTGCCAGAAGGCGGCCACGGCGGGGTCGTTCATCCAGCCGCTGATGATCGGCAGGTCGCGTTCGACGTGGACCGGCGTCAGGTGGAAGAGGCCGACGGGGCATTCGACGGGGCCCCAGGTGCCGACCTGGTCGAGCAGGTCGAGCGTGCCCGGGAGGCTGAGCAGGCCGGGCGAGACGAGGGGAACGGGTCGGTCATGGGTCAGTCCTGGGGCTCGTTCGCCGGTGTCGGTCGTCTTCCCGGCGAGGGGGGCGAGAAGTTCGTCGGGCAGGCGGAGGTCCAGGGTGTCCTCACAGTCCCTGATGTCCTCGGCGGGTCCGCATCGGCCGGGGTCACCGGGGTGGCCAGAGGGTCCGGGGTGCACCGGGACGGAGCCTGTGTCGGCGCTCGCGTCGGTGGGAGGCATGGTGCGCTCCTCTCAGGAGACGAGATGGGGCATGTTCCTCGGGGCGGAGACGGTGTCGGTGGGCTCAGCAGAGCTACGAGTGGAGGGGGTTGGTGATGGTGACGTAGACGGACTGGGTGTCGACGGGACCTGTGAGCTCGTCGAGGCCGCGCAGCCGGGTCAGCATGTTGGCCTTGCAGGGCAGGACGGGTGAGTCGAGCAGGCGGCCGGGCAGGGAGGTGCGCAGCCGGGCGGGTCCGGCCGCGGCGGCGACGAGGAACCGGCGGAACGCCGCGAGCAGGAGTCGCTCGTCGGCGAGCCGCTGGGAGCCGAACGCGCCGATCAGACCGAACACGTTGTTGATGCCGAGGTAGTAGGCGAAACGCTCGTCGGTGACCTCGTCGGAGACGAAGGTGTCGCTGCGCTTCCCGATGCCGGGCAGCCGGGCGTCGAGGTCCGCCCGTCGGGACTCGCGGAAGTAGTAGCCCTGGTTGTCGCGGTAGCGCCCGCCGGCGGGCCAGCCGTCGGCGTCCAGCAGGAGGAGGGTGTTCTGCTGGTGCGCCTCCAGGGCGATACCGGCCTCGCTGTCGAGCCAGAGCACCGGGCGGACGACCTGCTCCAGGTAGCGCAGGAACCACTCGGCACTGACGGCGCCGACAGGTCGGCCGGTGCGTTCGGCGAGCCGGGAGACCACCCGGGCCAGCCGGGAGCGGTAGGGGCGGGGGCTGCCGTTCGCCGCGGGGACGTCGAGGGGCCGGGGCGTGACCAGCCCGGCGACGCAGGACACGTCGTCGGCCGGGGCGAACGGATTGTGCCGGATCACCACGTCGAGTCCGGGCACGGGCCGGCCGTCCAGGCCGTCGACAGCCAGCCAGGCGGGATCGCGGACGATGTCGAAGCCGGGGTGGACGGCCTGCCACTGTCTGGCGAGGCCGGTGCGCAGCAGGCGGTGCACCTCGACGCCGCGGTGGAGTTCCTTGCGGAGGTTCTCCCGGCGCGAGTTGGTGATGCGCAGGCCGAGCGACAGCTTGAGCATGGCGGGCGCGCCGGTGCGGTGGACGGTGCGCACGGAGGAGGTGGGGTTCCAGGAGGCGCCGAGCGGGCCCAGGTCGCGGAGGAGTCCGGCGTCGAGGAGGGCGGCGGTCTCCGGACGGAGGGCGGCCTCGCGGGCCTGCCAGGGGTGCAGGGGCAGGGCGGCGGCGAAGCCGTCGGGCAGGGGCAGGACGATGCCGGCCAGGCGTTCCACGAGGTGTGGCGCGGCAACGGGACGGCCTCGCTCGGTCCAGGCCGAGTCGGTGGCGAGCAGACAGGAGGCGACCGCCATCCAGTGCAGGGGGAAGGAGCCGCGCAGCTCCGGTGAGCAGAGCCGGGCTTCGGAGTCGGTCAGGCCCTCGCGGCTCTTCGGGGTCGGGTGCAGTGGGTGTCCGAGGAGAAGTGCCTGCTCGGCGGCGAGGAAGTGGTCGGGGCCGTCGGCGGGGTGGGCGCGACGGTCCGCGATGAAGGTGACCGTGCGGCGCAGGGAGTCGGCGACCCGGGCCACGAGGTCGCCGTCGTCGGGGGCGCCCCACAGGCCGGGGGTGACGTCGGCGGCGTGGCCGGTGCCGCCCGCGGTTCGGTCGGCCGTGAGCGCGGGTGCTGTGGTCGCCTCGCGGGTGAGCAGGGCGGCGAGGGTGACCGCGTCGACGGGTGGGGCGGTGTCGGGGGCGCCGGCCAGGCGGGGCGGGCCGAAGCGGTGCCAGCCGGTCGCGGACCAGTGGCGGACCGGGGTGACCAGCGTCGTACCGCTGGCGGGCAGCGGGATGCGGAGGGTGCCGGTGGTGGGCGCGGGCAGGTTCGTCTCGCGTACCCAGCAGCGGAGCAGGTTCTCTGCGGCGGCGGCCTGCGCGGCGAGGTGCGGGTCGGGGTGTTCGAGGAGGTCTTCCGGGTCGTCGCGGGGTACCTCGGGCGGGGCGGTGCGGCCTCGCTGCGGAGGGACCGACTCGGCGAGCGGGACCGGGCGTCCCTGTGGACCTCGGTCTCCGTTGTCGTCGGGGGCGGGGGTGGCGTTCAAGGAAGTTCCTCGGGGGCTCGGGCGGTGCGGCGTTCGGCGTCGTGCCGGCGAACCGGGCTGGTCGGACGGTGAGTCGAGTGCTGGATGTCCTGACGAGAGAGGTGTGGACGATGTCGAGTTCGGTGCGTGCGGCGGTCGGAACCCTCCGGGGTCGTCGCCCGGTTGGTTCGTCCGCGGTGCGCCGGTCGGCCGGCCTGTTGTCGGCGGTTCGGCGGGCAGGCCCCGGCCGGGTCTTTCCGGCCTTCTCGGCCTTGGCCCCGGCCTTCTTGACGTTGGCCTTCCGGGTGGTCCGGGTGGCCGGTTCGGGGCGGGCGTGCCGGACGTCCGGGGCCTTCCCGGTGCGCCGGTCAGTCGGCCGGCTCCTTGCGGCCCCCGGGTCGTCGGGGCCGGGCGCCGTGGGCGGCCGGGTCGCGGGCCACGGCGGCCACGGCGTCGGCGAGGCGGTCCAGTACCGCGGCCGCCTGTTCGTCGGTGATGGTCAGCGGCGGCAGCAGTCGTACGACACCCGCATGGCGGCCGCCGAGTTCGACGATCAGGCCCCGCTCCAGGCAGGCACGCTGGACGGCCGCGGCCAGTTCGGGGGCGGCGGGGCGCGGCCCGGACCGAGGTCCACCGTCCCTCCCGCTCACCGCACCGCCCCGCGTCCGCACGGCAGCACCGGCTGGCTGGGCTTCCGCCTCCCCGGTGGCCTCCCCAGCCTCCTTGGCCTCCCTCGCGCGCTCCGCCGCCCCCGTGAGCGCCTCCCCTTCCGGATCCACCAGCTCCACCCCGATCATCAGCCCCCGCCCCCGCACGTCCCCCACGCACGCGAAGTCGTCCTGGAGCCGACGCAGTTGGGAGAGCATGTGGGCGCCGAGGCGGCCCGCTCGTTCGGCGAGGGCGTTCTCGCGGACGTGGGCGAGGGTGGCGGCGCCGGCCGCCATGGCGAGCTGGTTGCCGCGGAAAGTACCGGCGTGGGCGCCGGGTTCCCACACGTCGAGGTCGTCGCGGTAGACGACGACGGCCAGGGGGAGGCTGCCGCCGATGGCCTTGGACAGGACCATGACGTCGGGAGTGACGCCGCTGTGCTCGACGGCCCAGAAGGCACCGGTCCTGCCGACCCCGGTCTGGATCTCGTCGGCGATCAGGGGGATGGACCGGTCGGCGGTGAGCCGGCGCATCCGGCGGAGCCAGTCGTCCGGCGCGGGAATCACCCCGCCCTCGCCCTGGACGGGTTCGAGGATCATGCCGGCGGGGAGGGGGACGCCGGACTTGGGGTCGTCGAGGACGGTCTCGGTCCAGCGGGCGGCGAGTTCGGCGCCGCCAAGGCCGCCGACGCCGAACGGGCAGCGGTAGTCCTGGGGATAGGGCAGCCGGGCGACGCGGACCTCGCCGGCTCCGCCGGAGGCGGCCAGGGCGCCTGTGGTCATCCCGTGGTAGGCGCCGGCGAAGGCGAGGATGCCGGTGCGGCCGGTCGCGGCCCGGACGAGTTTGAAGGCCGCCTCGACGGCGTCCGTGCCGGCGGGCCCGCAGAACTGGACGCGGCCGCGGTCGGCGAGGCCGGGCGGCAGGGTGCGGAACAGTTCGGTGGTGAAGGCGTCCTTGACGGGGGTCGCCAGGTCGAGGACGGCGAGCGGGGCCCCGGAGTCGAGGACCTTGCGGATCGCTTCCAGCACGACGGGGTGGTTGTGTCCGAGGGCGAGGGTGCCGGCGCCGGAGAGGCAGTCCAGGTAGCGGCGTCCGTCGGCGCCCTCGATGGTCAGGCCGCGGGCCCGCACCGGCACGATGGGCAGGGCGCGCGCGTAGGTACGTGCCCGCGACTCACGCGCCGACTGACGCCTGAGGATCCCCTCGTGCGCCGCGTGCGCTCCCCCGAACGTCCCCCCGGTCACCGACTCCGTCACGGCCACGGCTCGCTGTCCTCCCCGCTGTCCAGAGGCGAGTTGATCGGCGGGGACCGGGCGCAGGCAGCGGGCCCCCCACCGCTACCAACCCCGGACCGGTCGGCGGGTTACGGGTCACCTCGAGATCATTGCCGCGAGCTTGCCTTTCCTGGCCCGTCCGCCGTTCACCCCGCGGGACGCGGACCAACACGGACCCACCCCCAGCGCTCCCGACCGAGCCCCTCGCCGTGTCTTGACGTGAGGATCGAACGATTCATAACTTGGCTCATCGATTTAGATATGTGATGCAGGTTTGCTGACTTGAACAGCGGTGAGTGCGACCGCGGACCGGAGGCAGTGGCCCATGAGCACGAAGATCCGTGAGCTGATCGTCACCCCGATCGCCTTCCGTGACCCGCCGCTGCTGAACTCCAGCGGCGTCCACGAGCCGCTGGCCCTGCGGATCGTGCTCCAACTCGTGCTGGAGGACGGCACGGTGGGGCTCGGGGAGGCTCCCGGCGGCACGGCCCGGCTGGAGTGTCTCGAAGCGGCGGCGCGGCTCGTGGTGGGTATGGACGTCTTCGAGGTGACCGCCGTCACCGCGGCGATCGACGCGGCTCTGTTCCCGACCGTGCCCAGCTCGCACGAACGCGGGTGGACCACGAGTGCGGTGGAGGTGGCCTGCCTCGACGCCCAGGGCAGGCTGCTCGGGCGCCCGGTCAGCGACCTGCTCGGCGGCCGGGTCCGGGACTCGGTGCCGTTCGCGGCCTATCTCTTCTACAAGTGGGCGGAGCATCCCGCCCTGGACGGCCGCCCGGCGGTCGGCGACGGCTGGGGCGCGGCGCTGGACCCGGCCGGGATCGTGGAGCAGGCCCGGCTGATGCGACAGCGGTACGGGTTCCGGTCGTTCAAGCTGAAGGGGGGCGTGCTCCCACCGGACGAGGAGATAGCGGCGATGCGGGCGCTCGCGGAGGCGTTCCCTGGCCAGCCGCTGCGGCTCGACCCGAACACGGCCTGGACGGTGGAGACGTCGGGGTACGTGGCACGGGAACTCGACGGCGTCCTCGAGTACCTGGAGGATCCGACCGCGACCATCGAGGGCATGGCGGCCGTGGCCGAGGAGTCGCCGCTCCCCCTCGCCACCAACATGTGCGTGATCGCCTGGGAGCACCTCCGGCCGGCGGTCGAGCGGAACGCGATCCAGGTGCTGCTCACCGACCACCACTACTGGGGCGGGCTGCGTCGCACCCGGGAACTCGCCGCCGTCTGCGAGGCGTTCGGCCTGGCCCTGTCCATGCACTCCAACTCGCATCTGGGCATCAGCCTGGCCGCCATGACCCATGTCGCGGCGGCGATCCCGAACCTGGACCACTCCTGCGACACGCACTACCCGTGGAACAGCGCCGACGACGTGATCCGGCCCGGTGTGCTGGAGCTGGCCGACGGAGCGGTCCGGGTCCCCACCGGCCCGGGGCTCGGCGTCGAACTCGATCACGAGGTGCTCGACCGGCTGCACCGGCTGTACCTGGAGTCGGGAATGCGCACGCGTGACGACACCGGTTACATGCGACGCGTCGATCCCACCTACGAACTGCGGTTGCCTCGCTGGTGAGGGCCGTAGCGAAACCGTTGCCCTTCCATGGGAAGCGGCGCACAGCGAGCGCATAGTGTGTGGCGCTGAAGTTCCTTACCAGCAGGGGGAGTCACCACCATGCGATCCATCCGGCCGTCGTTCGCCCTTCGAGGGGGAAGGGGCGCGCCCCGTGCGCTGGCGGCCGTCGCCCTCGCCTCGGCTCTGGCACTGACCGCCACCGCCTGCGGCGGCTCGGGCGACGACAACGCGGGCGGCCCGGCGTCCGCGTCCGCCACGGCCGGCACCGGTGACGGCAAGATCAAGATCCCGGACGACATCAAGAACAAGCTCAAAGAGCACGGGATCGACGTCGACAAATGGAAGAACGGCGCCTGGAAGAACTGGGACAAGAACGACTGGCTGCGCGAGGCCGACGACTTCATCAATCCCATCGTCAAGGGCCTGTGGGACCCGAACCGGATGCGCGACGCCAACGACCCCGACCAGGACAAGGGTGTTGACGCCAACGACATCTCCGGTGACCAGGGGGTGACCGACCCGACGCCGGAGCCGGTCCGGGCGAAGGCGGTGCGGCCGGCGTATCACGCGAGCGCGGCCACGGCCGGGAAGGTCTTCTTCGACTCCCCCGAGGGCACGATGGTCTGCTCGGCGACGGTCGTCGAGGACCCGGCGCACCCGGGCAAGTCCAACCTGGTGTGGACGGCGGGGCACTGTGTGCACGCCGGCAGGAACGGCGGCTGGTACCGCAACATCGCGTTCGTGCCGTCGTACAACGACAAGGGGCTGACCGGTTCGGCGCTGGCGGCGGCGAACCGTTCGGAGATCGCGCCGTACGGCGTCTGGTGGGGGGACGGGGCGCAGACCTCGCAGCAGTGGATCGACCAGGGCGGTGAGACGGGCGGCCACGGGGCGTCGTACGACTACGCCGTGATCCATGTGACGCCCGAGCAGGGTAATGGCGGCAAGTCACTTGAGGAGACGGTGGGTTCGGCGTTGCCGGTGAACTTCGACGCGCCCGCGGTGCCGAAGGTGCCGAGCATCACCGCCGCCGGGTATCCGGCGGCGAAGCCGTACGACGGGTCGCTGCTGTATCAGTGCGCGGACAAGCCGGGGCGGCTGTCGGTCGATGCGTCGGCGCCGACGATGTACCGGATCGGGTGCACGATGACCGGTGGGGCGTCGGGGGGCGGCTGGGTGGAGACGGGCGCCGACGGCAAGCCGGCGCTGGTGTCCAACACGTCGATCGGGCCGGTGAGTTCGGGGTGGCTGGCCGGGCCTCGGTTCGGGGACGTGGCCAGGGGTGTGTACGAGGGGGTCAGTAAGGAGTTCGCGGATCAGTGAGTGACCGCCGACTTGTCGCCACAGAGGTGTCTGTCAGTGGGCGGCTGACGGCCGCCGTGGGTTCCCCGCGCCCCTGAGGGGGGTGCGAAAAGGCCCGCCCCCTGGAAACTGCCGAACCAAGGGGGCGGGCCTTCACTTGCGAACTGTCACGCGGCCGGAGCCGGAACGTACGGCGCGAGTTCCGCCGCCAGTTCCTCGTGCACCCGTACCTTGAGGAGGGTGCCCTCGGCGGTGTGTTCCTCCGAGAGGACCTCGCCCTCGTTGTGGGCGCGGGCCACCAGCTTGCCGTGGGTGTACGGGACCAGGGCCTCGATCTCCACCGACGGGCGGGGCAGCTCGTTGTCGATCAGGGCGAGGAGTTCCTCGATGCCCAGGCCGGTGCGGGCCGAGACCGCGAGGGAGCGCTTCTCGTTGCGCAGCAGGCGCTGGAGGACCAGGGGGTCCGCCGCGTCCGCCTTGTTGATCACGACGATCTCGGGCACGTCGGTGGCGCCGACGTCCCTGATCACCTCGCGCACGGCGGCCAGCTGCTCCTCCGGAGCCGGGTGCGAGCCGTCGACCACGTGCAGGATCAGGTCGGAGTCGCCGACCTCCTCCATGGTGGAGCGGAACGCCTCGACCAGGTGGTGGGGCAGGTGGCGGACGAAGCCGACGGTGTCCGTCAGGGTGTACAGACGGCCGCTCGGGGTCTCCGCGCGGCGGACCGTCGGGTCCAGGGTCGCGAACAGGGCGTTCTCGACCAGGACGCCTGCGCCAGTGAGGCGGTTGAGCAGGGAGGACTTGCCGGCGTTGGTGTAGCCCGCGATGGCGACGGACGGCACCTTGTTGCGGCGGCGCTCCTGGCGCTTGATCTCGCGGCCGGTCTTCATCTCCGCGATCTCCCGGCGCATCTTCGCCATCTTCTCGCGGATCCGCCGCCGGTCCGTCTCGATCTTGGTCTCACCGGGACCACGCGTGGCCAGGCCACCGCGACCGCCACCCATCTGCCGGGACAGCGACTGACCCCAGCCTCGCAGCCGCGGCAGCATGTACTGCATCTGCGCGAGCGCGACCTGCGCCTTGCCCTCGCGGGACTTGGCGTGCTGGGCGAAGATGTCCAGGATCAGGGCGGTCCGGTCGATGACCTTGACCTTGACGACGTCCTCCAGCTGGATCAGCTGGCCCGGGCTGAGCTCACCGTCGCAGATGACCGTGTCGGCGCCGGTTTCGAGGACGATGTCGCGCAGCTCCAGGGCCTTGCCGGAGCCGATGTAGGTGGCCGCATCCGGCTTGTCGCGGCGCTGGATGACGCCGTCGAGGACGAGCGCGCCCGCCGTCTCGGCGAGGGCCGCCAGTTCCGCGAGGGAGTTGTCCGCGTCCTGCACGGTGCCCGAGGTCCACACCCCGACCAGCACGACCCGCTCCAGGCGGAGCTGGCGGTACTCGACCTCGGTGACGTCCTCGAGCTCGGTGGAGAGGCCTGCCACGCGGCGCAGGGCCGCGCGCTCGGAGCGGTCGAACTGGTCGCCGTCCCGCTCTCCGTCGATCTCGTGGCTCCAGGCGACGTCCTCTTCCATCAGGGCATCGGCCCGAAGACCGTCGGGGTAGTCCTGCGCGAGGCGCCTGGTGTCCTGGGAAGGGGAAGAAGAGGAGGTCATTGGGTCCTTACGTCGATGGGAATGCCGAAACCGGCTTTCATTCAGTCAACGTACGAGTACCCCGGGAGATTCCCCGTGACCCGTACCGCGCCGGTCCCATGATGGTCGCACGGTACGGCTCGTCCCGGCACCGTGTTATTCCGGGGGGTCGCTCCGCCGTTGGTCGTTCCGGGGTCGCCCGGCCGTCGCTTCCCGGCCTGTTACTTGCCGGCCAGCTCCTTCGAGGCCGGGACCGGCTTCCAGTCCGGGTGGCCGGGCATCGGCGGGGTCTTCTCGCCGTACAGCCAGGCGTCGAGGAAGCCGGTGAGGTCGCGGTTCGCGATCGTGGAGGCCAGCCGGACGAAGTCCGCGGTGGTCGCCGTGCCGTCCTTGTGCCGCTGGACCCAGGCCCGCTCCAGGCGCTCGAAGGCGGGCTTGCCGATCTCCTGACGCAGGGCGTAGAGGGCGAGGGCGGCGCCGTCGTAGATGTTCGGCCGGAAGATGCTGATCTTCTGGCCGGGCTCGGGGGCCTTGGGCAGGGCGGGCGGTCCGCCGGCGGCACGCCAGCGGTCGGAGGCCCCGTATGCGGCCTTCATGCGGTTGACCATGGGCTGGTGGCCCTTCTCCTCCGCGTACAGCGCCTCGTACCAGGTGGCGTGGCCCTCGTTCAGCCAGACGTCGGACCAGACGCGCGGGCTGACGCTGTCGCCGAACCACTGGTGGGACAGCTCGTGCACCATGATCGACTCCAGGTACCACTTGGTGTGGGTGGGCTCGGTGAACAGGTGCTCCTCGAAGAGGGAGAGGGTCTGGGTCTCCAGCTCGAAGCCGGTGGAGGCCTGGGCCATGAGCACGCCGTACGTCTCGAACGGGAAGGTGCCGACCTTGCGCTCCAGCCAGGCGATCTGGTCCGGGGTCTTCGCCAGCCAGGGTTCGAGTTTCCCGGCCTCGGCGCTCGGGACGACGTCCCGGACGGGCAGTCCGTGCGGTCCGGCCCGGTGCAGTACGGCGGAGCGGCCGATGGAGACCTGGGCCAGCTCGGTGGCCATGGGGTGCTGGGTGCGGTAGGTCCAGGTGGTCGTGCGGCCGGTCCGGGACGCTTTCGCGGGCAGGCCGTTGGCTACGACGGTGTAGTCGTTCGGGGCGGTCACGTGGAAGGTGAACATCGCCTTGTCGGAGGGATGGTCGTTGCACGGGAAGACCCGGTGCGCGGCGTCGGCCTGGTTGGCCATGGCGAGCCCGTCGGCGGTGCGCACCCAGCCGCCGTCCTCGCCCTTGGCGGAGACCGGATCGCTGGTGTGCTTCACCGTGATCCGTGTCCGGTCGCCCCGCCGCAGTGGCCGGCCGGGTGTGACGACCAGGTCCTCACCGGCGCTCTCGAAGTCGGCGGGACGGCCGTCCACCTCGACGGACTCGACCTTGCCGTGCGCGAAGTCCAGATTGAGCCGGTCCAGGTCGGCGATGGTCCGGGCGTCGATGGTGGTGACGGCCTCGAGCGGCGTGTCGTTGCTGCCGCGGTAGGTGAAGGAGAGGTCGTACGACGCCACGTCGTACCCCGGGTTGCCGAGGTACGGGAAGAGCCGGTCGCCGAGGCCGAGCGGGACCGGCGGGGCGCTCGCGCCGAGGAGGGCGACGGAGACGGCGGAGGCGAGCAGGGCGGCGGCCCGCCGGCGCCGGAGCGGACCGACGGCAGACGGGAGCGGGCCGGCGACACGCCGGGGCTGGCCGGGGCGGGCCACTGGTGGGCGGGTGCGTCCCGTCAGCGGCCGGGCTCCCGTCAGTGGGCCGGTGCGCCCCGTCAGCAGGTGAGTACGTCCCGTCAGCAGGCGAAAGCGGAGGGTGAGCGGCATGAAACACCGCTACCAGCGCACCCCGCCGTCAAGACGCCGACGCGCGACCGATCCACTCGAACGAGTAGGTCACTGGTGTTGCGCTCGGCCGACGTCGTACACACCGGGCACGTTGCGCATCGCGCGCATCAGGGCGGGCAGGTGGGCCGCGTCGGGAAGCTCCACGGTGTACGTGTGCCGCACGCGCTGCTGGCTGGGGGGTTCCACGGTCGCCGAGACGATCTCGGCGCCCTCCTGGGCCATCGCCTCGGTGAGGTCGGCGAGCAGATGCGGGCGGCCGAACGATTCAGCGACCAGGGTGACCCGGCAGGCCGTGCTGTCGCCCCAGCTCACGGTCACCTCGGGGCGCCCGGTGCTCTTCATGTGGAGTACCGAGGCGCACTCGACGCGATGCACGGTGACCACTCCCCCGCGGACGGCGAAACCGGTGACCTCGTCGGGCGGGACCGGGGTGCAGCAGCCGGCGAGCCGTACGGTCGCCCCTGGGCGGTCCACGACCAGGGCGTTGGCGGTCCGGGGGGCGGCGCTGGGGACCGCGGGGTCGGGGACGGGCCGGCTGGGGGCGGGCGCCGGCGGCTCCTCGGTGCTGTCCGGGTGGGTGGCGAGCCAGCGCTGGATGGCGATCCGGGCCGCCGGGGTGTGGGCGTGCTCCAGCCACTCCCGTGAGGGCTCGGAGGCCGGGTCCTGCCCCATCAGGAGCTGGACGGTGTCGCCGTCCACGAGGACCGTGCTGAGGGTCGCGAGGCGGCCGTTGACGCGGGCACCGATACAGGCGTGGGCGTCCTCGCCGTACTGGGCGTACGCGGCGTCCACGCAGGTTGCGCCCTCGGGGAGGCCGAGGGTGCCGCCGTCGGGGCGGAAGACGGTGATCTCGCGGTCCTGGGCGAGGTCCTCGCGCAGGGTGGACCAGAAGGTGTCGGTGTCCGGGGCGGCCTTCTGCCAGTCGAGGAGACGGGAGAGCCAGCCGGGGCGGGTGGGGTCGGCGCGCTCGCCGTCGGCCGGGGAGTCGGAGGCGTCCGCCGCGGGAGCGTCGGCGGCCGGGGCGTAGGGGTTGCCGAGGGCGACCACGCCGGCCTCGGCGGTCTTGTGCATCTGGTGGGTGCGGATGAGGACTTCGGCGACCTGTCCGTCGGCGCGGGCGACCGCCGTGTGGAGCGACTGGTAGAGGTTGAACTTCGGTACGGCGATGAAGTCCTTGAACTCCGAGACCACCGGGGTCATACAGGTGTGCAGTTCTCCGAGGACGGCGTAACAGTCCGCGTCCTCGTTGACCAGGACGAGGATCCGGCCGAAGTCGGCGCCGCGCAGTTCGCCGCGCTTGCGGCTGACGCGGTGCACGGAGACGAAGTGGCGGGGCCGGATCAGGACTTCGGCCGGGATGTCGGCCTCGCGCAGCACACCGCGGACCTCGTCGGCGATCTCGGCGAGCGGGTCGCCGGTGCGGGCCGCGTTCTCGGCGATCAGCTCCCGGGTGTGCTCGTACTCCTCGGGGTGCAGGATGGCGAAGACCAGGTCCTCCAGCTCGGTCTTCAGCGCCTGCACGCCCAGCCGCTCGGCGAGCGGGATGAGGACGTCACGGGTGACCTTGGCGATGCGGGCCTGTTTCTCGGGGCGCATCACGCCGAGGGTGCGCATGTTGTGCAGACGATCGGCGAGCTTGATCGACATCACCCGGACGTCGCTGCCGGTGGCGACGAGCATCTTGCGGAAGGTCTCGGGTTCGGCGGCGGCCCCGTAGTCGACCTTCTCGAGTTTCGTCACCCCGTCGACCAGATAACGGACCTCCTCGCCGAACTGTTCCCTGACCTGGTCGAGCGTCACATCGGTGTCCTCGACGGTGTCGTGGAGCAGAGACGCCGTCAGGGTCGTGGTCTCGGCGCCGAGTTCGGCGAGGATGAGGGTGACCGCGAGAGGGTGGGTGATGTACGGCTCGCCGCTCTTGCGCATCTGGCCGCGGTGCGAGGACTCGGCCAGCACGTAGGCCCGGCGCAGGGGTTCGAGATCGGCGTCGGGGTAGTGGGCGCGGTGCGCCTCGACGACGTGGCCGATGGCATCGGGGAGTTTGCCGCGAGCGGCGTTGCCGAGCAGCGCGGCCCGGCCGAGCCGGCGCAGGTCGATCCGGGGGCGGGCCTTCCTGCGGACCGCCGCCGCGGGCGCTACGGGACCGGACGTCACAGGGTTCGTGGCCTCCGCACTCATGGGCACCTCCGGCTCGTGACCGGCGGACGGGGCCCCAGGGCATACGCGGCTCAGGGATTGGCGACGTTCCCCCGTCCGTGCCGGTGCTTGATGCTACCGAGCCGATCGCCCCCGATTGACCGGCTCCCGCCGAGCGTGAAACGGATCACCCCATCGAGCGACGATTTCGAGGTTTACGATTTTGCGCCACCTGTTCGCGGGGTGGCCGATGTTTCTCGCCGTCAGGGGCAACGCGGGCCGTTGATCTGGATGTTGAATGGCCGTCTGGAGCACGGTTTCCGATGCGCGGTCAGCTAACGGGTGACGTCTTCCAGCCACTCGGCGTCGATCTCGCCCTCGGCGACGATCACGGCGGGGCCGGTCATCTCGATCTCGCCGTCGGGCCGCTCGGTGATGACGAGCCGTCCGCCGGGCACGTCCACGGTGTACGTCGCCGGGGCGCCGGTGACCGAGGGGTCGGCTCCGTCGCGGCGGGCGGCGGCCACGGCGACCGCGCAGGCGCCGGTGCCGCAGGAGCGGGTCTCGCCGGCGCCGCGCTCGTGCACGCGCATCGCGACGTGGCGGGGGCCGCGGTCGACGACGAACTCGACGTTGACCCCTTCGGGGTAGGCCGACGGCGGACTGAAGGGGGGCGGGGTGCGGAGGTCACCGGCGTCGGCGAGGTCCTCGACGAAGGCAACGGCGTGCGGGTTGCCCATGTTCACGTTCCGCGCGGGCCAGCTGCGCTCGCCGACGCTCACGGTCACGTCGCCCTCGGGGAGGCGGGCGCTGCCCATGCCGACGGTGATGTCTCCGTTCTTGGCGATGTGCACGGCCTTGACGCCGCCGCGGGTGGCGACGGCGAGGTCGCCCTCCGTGGTGTGGCCGGCGTGCTGGAGGTAGCGGGCGAAGACGCGGACGCCGTTGCCGCACATCTCGGCGATCGAGCCGTCGCCGTTGCGGTAGTCCATGAACCACTCGGCGTCGGCGGCCATCCCCTTGGCCTCCGGGTGCGCGGCAGACCGTACAACGTGCAGCACGCCGTCGGCGCCGAGGCCGGCGCGGCGGTCGCAGAGGGCGGCTACGGCGGCCGGGGTGAGGTCCAGGGCGTTGCCGGGGTCCGGGACGATCACGAAGTCGTTCTGGGTGCCGTGGCCCTTGAGGAAGGGGATGCTCATTCTTCGAGGGTACGGGAGGGGAGCGCGTCGCATCTCAGCCGCGGGTCGCCGAGGGGCCTGTCGCGCATTTCCCCGCGTACCTTACGGGTCGCTCCACCCGGGGCGCTTTCAGCGAGCGCTACGGCAGCTCCGGCGAAGCCCTGCTTCAGCGCAGTCTCGCCACCCGCCACACGGCCAGCACGACCACGATCGCCACCAGGACCACGTAACCGATCACCACGCGCCAGTCGGCCCTGCGGCTCGAC
The DNA here is from genome assembly GCF_021462265.1 of Streptomyces shenzhenensis. Taxonomy (GTDB): domain Bacteria; phylum Actinomycetota; class Actinomycetes; order Streptomycetales; family Streptomycetaceae; genus Streptomyces; species Streptomyces shenzhenensis. Next base: position 190,606 of record NZ_JAJONF010000010.1, read on the forward strand.
CCCCTGGCCGGCAGCCCCGGCCAGGTGTAGCCGACCCTGCGCGCCGCCATCATTCCCCAGCCGGCCGCGCAGGAGCAGATCAGCAGACCGAGCATCGCGATCACCGCGCCGCTGTCGCCGAAGTCGAAGGCCAGCGGGAAGGCGAACATCAGGGACCCGACCGCGGCCAGGCCGACGATGGGCGCCAGCTGCCACAGGCGCAGGCGGCGCTGCGGGCGGAGCTCGACCTCGACCTCGGGGCCGCTCGCGAACATCTCCTCCGGCTCGGGGCCGTCGGCGGTGACGCCGCCGCCCACCGTGTCGTCCGGACCGTCGGAGCTCAGCCGGGCCTCGGCGTCTTCCCCGTCAACGGGCCCGACGGCGACATGCTCGGTGTCTGCGGTGTCGCGAGGGCCGGCCTCCATCGCCACGCGCCCTCCCAACCTAGGACTCCACTTACGATCGAAGCTCGATGATGGCACGGCACTGGAGGCCTCGATGACCGGTGGCGCATCCCGATGCCATGACGTGATCAGGCTGTGACCGGTCGTTCGACCAACGCCAGGGCCAGCCGCGGAAGTTCTTCGCGGTCCGCCGCGGCCCCACTCAACCAGTGCACGCGGGGGTCGCGCCTGAACCACGAATCCTGGCGGCGCGCGAAGCGCTTGGTGGCACGGACCGTCTCGGCCCGCGCTTCCGCTTCCGTGCACTCGCCGGCGAGCGCCGCCAGGACCTGCTGGTAGCCGAGCGCGCGCGACGCCGTGCGTCCCTCGCGCAGTCCGTGCGCCTCCAGTGCGCGCACCTCGGCCACGAGACCGGCCTCCCACATCCGGTCCACACGCAGCGCGATGCGCTCGTCAAGCTCGGGCCGGGCCACGTCGACACCGATCTGGACGGTGTCGTAGACCGAGTCGTGGCCGGGCAGATTCGCGGTGAAGGGGCGCCCGGTGATCTCGATCACCTCCAGCGCGCGGACGATACGGCGGCCGTTGCTGGGCAGGATCGCGCGGCCCGCCTCGGGGTCGGCGGCGGACAGCCGGGCGTGCAGAGCGCCGGAGCCGCGCAGGGCGAGCTCGTCCTCCAGGCGGGCCCGGACCTCGGGGTCGGTGCCGGGGAACTCCAGGTTGTCGACGGCGCCGCGGACGTACAGCCCGCTGCCGCCGACCAGGATCGGCCAGCGGCCGGCGGCGAGCAGGGCGTCGATACGGGCGCGGGCGAGCCGCTGGTACTCGGCGACGGAGGCGGTGACGGTCACGTCCCAGATGTCGAGCAGGTGGTGCGGGACGCCGGCACGCTCCTCGGTCGTCAGCTTGGCGGTGCCGATGTCCATCCCCTGGTACAGCTGCATGGAGTCGGCGTTGACGACCTCCCCGCCGAGCCGTTGGGCCAGGAAGACACCGAGGTCGGACTTTCCGGCCGCGGTGGGGCCGACGACGGCGATGACACGGGGGGCGGGGGGTGCGCTGCTCACCGCACCAGTCTCGCAAACCCCGGAGGCGGGTCTCGAACGAGTTACGTGACGGAGCGTGTGCGGCTTCGTTGCCCGATGCGTGGTTCCCGCCGCCCGCGAGAGGCGGCGGCCGGTCCGACGCAATCGGACGCACCGGGATCACGCGGGATTTCGCTCGCACGAGTAACGTATGGAGTTGATATGGGCGTTTTTGCACGGTTCCTTGGGAAGAAGCAGAAGACGTCGGAAGAGCCGACGACGTCGCAGGAGCCGGAGGCTAAGGCCGAGGCCGAGGCATCGGACGGCGCCGAGCCGGACGGGCCCGGACCGGACAACGCCACGGAGGAGACGGCCGAGGCGGTGGCGAAGGACTCGGGCGAGGGCGACGGCCGGAGCACGGACGCGAGGACGGAGCGGGAGCGCGCCGCGGTCGCCGCCGAGAGCACCGAGATCCCCAGGCAGCAGTCCGCCAAGGAGGCCGCCGACAACGAGGCCGGCGAGGGCGCCCGCACATAACGGCCCGCGAGGGAAGCCATACCAGGGAAGGTAACCATGGGTCTCTTGGACAATTTGAAGGCCAAGCTCGCCCCGGCCAAGGACAAGGCATCCCACCTCGCGCAGCAGCACGAGGACAAGATCGACAAGCTCCAGCACGGCATCGACAAGGCCGCGCGGGTGGTCGACGAGAAGACCAAGGGCAAGTACAGCGAGAAGATCCAGACCGGTACGGGCCGGGCCAAGGGCGCCATGGACCGGTTTGTGCACCCGGACGCCGTGGGCGGTACCACCGGCCACACCGCCCCGCCCCGGCCGGACGCGCCGCCGCCCGGTTCCTGAGCCGGGCGGGACCCGGAGAAGATCGGCGGACGGCCGAGAGTCACCCGGCTCCCGGCCGTCCGCCGTTTCGGCAGGCGGTCAGGACCAGGGCGCGGGGCGGCCGGTGCTCAGGACCAGGCCGCCACCAGGTAGCAGACGCCGTACGGGGCGTCGTCGTAGAGGAGGGCGCCGCCGAGGTCCGCGTCCTCGGCGGCGCCGGCCAGGACCTGCCAGGGAGCGCGGCCGGCGGCCTTGAGCTGGTACGCCAGGTCGGCGTCGAGGGCCTTGATCGCGGCGATGTCGGCCGCGCTGAGCGCCCGGGCGGCCTCGGCGTCGAAGGGGGCCGCCCGTTCGTCCAGGTAGCCCGGCGCCTTGAGGGTGCGGCAGGCACTGGCGTCGCCCATGACCAGCAGTGCCACCCGCGCGGCCCGGCCGGCGATCTCCCGGCCGGCCCGCACGCACCGCTCGGGCTCCAGCAGCTCGCCGACGCCGAGTCCCTCGACGGGGGCGTCGGCCCAGCCGGTGCGCTCCAGCAGCCAGGCGCCGACGGCGAGCGAGGGCGGCAGCTCCCGCTCATCGGCGGCGTCCCGCCCGCCGACAGCGTCTCCGCCACCGGCCGCGCCGCTGCCCAGCCGTACGTCGACCTCGGCCCCGAAACCCCTGAACGTGCCCCGGCTGCCCTGCGGGAAGACCCCCCGCCCCGGCTGTTCCGCGGGCCCGACCACCACCAGGAGGTCGGGCCGGGCGGCGGCGAGCACCCCGAGCGCGTCGGCGCAGGCGGCACGCGCGGTGTCCAGTTCCGGCGCGGCTCCCGCGGCGACCTCGGGAACGAGAACGGGCGGGCAGGGGCAGACGGCGGCTGCGACAAGCATGATCGGCAGCCTACTGCGGGTACGCCGACGCGGCGCCGGTGCTCCACGCGAGTTCCGCCAGCCGGTAGAACACACGGTGCGTGGACACCATGCCGGCGATGTGGACGTAGTACGCGTCCCCGTCTTCCATCCGGAACACCTCACGGCGCTGCTGGCGCAGGCCCGTGCGCGGACGGTGGCTGCACGCGACCTCGTAGAGGGTGGCCCGGGCCTGCTCCAGGGTGCTCTCGAAGCGGGTGACCTCCTCGACCCTGTAGTACTCCCCGTTCCCGAACTGCACCACAACCACCCAGCGCGCCATGGTCCCGCCCCCCAGCTCGTGATCTCCGTGAGGAGTATGGCGCGCGCTCAGTGTGCCGCGCAGCCCCCGGTCGCCGCCGGCAGCGGCTCCGGCACGCCGATCTTCGGCAGCCCCAGCAGCACGCCCGCCGGCTTGGCCGCCTCGGCCGCGTTCCGCTTCTCCCAGGCGTCGCCGGCGCGGGTGCGCCGCACGCCGGTCACCGGGCCCTCGGCGAGGAGGTGGTGCGGGGCGGCGTAGGTGATCTCGACGGTGACGACGTCGCCGGGGCGGACCTCCTGGTCCGGCTTGGTGAAGTGGACGAGCCGGTTGTCGGGGGCGCGCCCGGACAGGCGGTGGGTGGCGCCGTCCTTGCGCCCCTCCCCCTCGGCGACCATCAGGTCGAGCGTGCGGCCGACCTGCTTCTTGTTCTCCTCCCAGGAGATCTCCTCCTGGAGGGCGACGAGACGCTCGTAACGCGCCTGGACGACCTCCTTGGGGATCTGGTTCTCCATGGTCGCCGCGGGAGTGCCGGGCCGCTTGGAGTACTGGAAGGTGAAGGCCTGCGTGAAACGGGCCTCGCGCACGACGTGCATCGTCTGCTCGAAGTCCGCCTCGGTCTCGCCGGGGAAGCCCACGATGATGTCGGTGGTGATCGCCGCGTGCGGGATCGCTGCCCGCACCTTCTCGATGATGCCGAGGTAGCGCTCCTGCCGGTACGAGCGGCGCATCGCCTTCAGGACCGTGTCCGAGCCGGACTGCAGCGGCATGTGCAGCTGCGGCATCACGTTCGGGGTCTCGGCCATGGCGGCGATCACGTCGTCCGTGAAGTCACGGGGGTGCGGGGAGGTGAACCGGACCCGCTCCAGGCCCTCGATGTTCCCGCAGGCCCGCAGCAGCTTGCTGAAGGCCTCGCGGTCGCCGATGTCGGAGCCGTACGCGTTGACGTTCTGGCCGAGCAGCGTGATCTCGGAGACGCCCTCGGCGACCAGGGCCTCGATCTCGGCGAGGATGTCGCCGGTGCGGCGGTCCTTCTCCTTGCCGCGCAGGGCCGGGACGATGCAGAACGTGCAGGTGTTGTTGCAGCCGACGGAGATCGACACCCAGGCGGCGTAGGCGCTCTCGCGGCGCGTCGGCAGGGTCGAGGGGAACGCCTCCAGCGACTCGGCGATCTCGACCTGGGCCTCCTCCTGGACCCGGGCGCGCTCCAGGAGGACCGGCAGCTTGCCGATGTTGTGCGTGCCGAAGACCACGTCGACCCAGGGGGCCTTCCGTACGATCGTGTCGCGGTCCTTCTGCGCCAGGCAGCCGCCGACCGCGATCTGCATTCCGGGCCGGTCCGCCTTCTTCGGCGCGAGGCGGCCCAGGTTGCCGTAGAGCCGGTTGTCGGCGTTCTCCCGGACGGCGCAGGTGTTGAAGACCACGACATCGGCATCGCCGTCGGCCCCCTCGGGGGCGCGCACGTACCCGGCCTCCTCCAGCAGCCCGGACAATCGCTCGGAGTCGTGGACGTTCATCTGGCACCCGTAGGTGCGCACTTCGTAGGTCCTGGGTTCCTGAACGTCCACCGCGGGGCTCCGGTCGCTGCTGCTGGTCATGAGACAAGGGTAGGCGCTCCCCAAGGGGGTCCGGCCCGGCGCCCGCCCGGGTGCCGGGGCGGGCCGGACCACCGGCCTGGCCGGTTAATCACCTCCGGAAGAGTTGGTTGAGGTCCGTCTGCGAGATCTGGTTCTCGGCGTACGAGAAGGTCCCCCGGTCCGCCAGCTCCCTCGCCGCGTCCAGCAGATGCGCGTACATCGCCCGGGCGATGCTCCCGCCCACCGTGACCCGGCGCACGCCGAGTTCGCGGAGGTCGGCCAGGGACAGGGCGTTGCCGGTCAGGCCCATCACCACGTTCAGCGGGCCGTCCAGCTCGCGCACCAGTGTGCCGATCGTCGCCGCGTCCGCTGCGCCCGGCACGAACGCGCAGTCGGCGCCCGCCGCCAGATACGCGTTGGCCCGCCGGACCGCCTCGTCGAGCGGGCCGCCGGTCAGCAGCACATCGGTCCGGCCGACCAGGGCGAACGGCTCGCCTGCCGCGTCGACCGCCTCGCGCGCGGCGCGGATCCGGTCGGTGGCGAGCTCCGGGTCGTACAGCGGCCGGGAGCGGTCGCCGGTGAAGTCCTCGATGCCGCCGCCGGCGGCTCCGGCCGCGAGGGTCAGCGAGATCGTCTCGGCCACGGTCTCCGGGGACTCTCCGAACCCGTCCTCCAGGTCCGCGCTGACCGGGATCCGCACCTCGGCGGCTATCTCGCGGATCCGGTCCGTCATCCTCGCGCGGTCGACCCGGGCGCCGCCGTAGTCGTGGTCCGCGCGGCCCAGGGAGAAGGCGATGCCCGCGCTGGTGGTGGCCACGGCCGGGAAACCGGCCGCCTCCAGAACGCGGGCGCTTCCCGCGTCCCATGCGTTGGGAAGCAGGAAGCAGCCTTCCCGGTGCGACTCCACGAAGCGTGCGGCCAGTTCACGGCGTTGAGTGTCCACACCGCCCACTGTGCCAGCCGGCACTGACAACCGGGCCGGCGAAGCCACGGCCCCGCTCGCCCGGGTGCCGAGCCCGGCGGAGGCCGGCGCCCTGGTGCGGACCGGCCCGAGGACCGTCCCGGCCGAAAGGCTGTGGGGCCACCCACGGCCGCGGCCTGAAGTCCCGCCGCCGGCCGGAGGTCCGGGCCGCTCCGGAGAACCTGGTCGCGGCGGCCCGGTGGGTGCGGGCGGAACCGTGGCCGAGGCCTGGCGCGGGCCCGGGTACGGGTGGCCGACGGCGTACTGTCGTGCCCGCCCGTCACCCGCGGCCGCCGTCGACGGCGGCCGTTGGGCCGGCGGTGGCCCGGCGGTGGACCGCCGCCGGGCCGGGGGCCGATGGACGGACGACCAAGGAGGAACCTCCCGTGACCTGCCGTGTCATCCTCATAGCCCCGGCCATGACCCCCTCGCTGCGGCGGGCCCGCTTCGACGACGGTGACTCGATCGAGAAGCCGGACGCGGTGGCGATGTCCCTGCCGGCCGCGGGCGAGGAGGTGTGCTCCCCCAGCGTGCGCTGCCGGGAGACGGCGGCCGCACTGGGTCTCGACGCCTCGGCGGAGCCCGAGTTGTCCGGCCTGGACGCGGGCCGCTGGCGGGGCCGGACGCTGGAGGAGGTCGGCACCGCCGAACCCGACGCGCTGCTCCAGTGGCTGACCGACCCGGGGGCCGCGCCCCACGGCGGCGAATCGGTACGGGAGTTGCGCGCCCGGGTCACCGGCTGGCTGGACCGGACGGGCCTGGCCATCGGCAGGACGGTCGCCGTGGTGGAGCCGGAGGTGGTGCGGGCCATGGTGCTGCACGTCCTCGGGGCACCCGAGACCGCGTTCTGGCGCGTGGACGTCCCCCCGCTGTCGGCGACGGAGGTCACGGGCGGGCCGGGACGCTGGAACCTGCGGCTCGGCCGGGCCGGCGGCTAGGGAGTGTTCGGCGGGCGCCGGAAATGCGGTGGAGCGGTGCGCCCCGGCCTGCCTAGGGTCGCGTCATGACCACCCGCACCTTCCGCGTCACCGTCCGCGGCGTCTTCGACGGCCTCAGCGCCGAGCAGCGCGCCGAACTGCGCTCCCGGGCCGCCGACCACGACGTGCTGCGCGCCGCCTTCACGCCGGAGGGCCACCTCAGCTACGACATCGCCGCCCGGCCGGCCTTCACCTTCCGCTTCCAGGACAGCGGGGAGGACGAGGAGGACATCCTGGAGGCGACCGAGCGCGCCGAGGAGGCGGCCAGGGCGTGGCTGACCGACCGCGGCTACGGCTACAAGAACCTCAGGTCCAGCGCCGAGGACCTCTCCCAGGCGCCTCTCAGCAAGCGGCAGCGCCGGGCAGCCGCACAGCAACAGGGCTGACGGGCCGGGGCGGGCAGCACCCTCGACCCCGGCACCCTTGGGCACCTGGGCACCTGGGTCAGGCCGTACCGCCCGGTGTCCAGCCCTGACCGCGCAGCACCGCCGAGACGTCCGGCGGCCGGTAGTGCTCGCCCTTGAGCACCTTGCCGTCGGCCCGGCGGGCCACCTGCCCGTCGGGCCCCAGCTTGCTCATGTTGGACCGGTGGATCTCGGCGAGCACCGCGTCCAGGTCGATCCCGTGCACCAACGCGGTGCCGTATGCCACGTAGACCACGTCCGCCAGCTCGTGCGCGAGCCGGTCAAGAGGTCCCCCGACCGCGACCTCGGCGACTTCGGCGGCCTCCTCGGCGAGCAACTCCTCCCGGTGCGCGGCCAGTTCGGGGGACACCTCGGTCGGCGTGCTGCGGGCGTCCAGACCGAAGGCGTGGTGGAACTCCCGGACGAGGCGGGCGGGCGAGGCTCCGGTCGGGCCACCGGGGACGGAACTGGTCATGCGAACGACTCTAGCGGCCGCCGCTGACAGTCCCGGCCCGCCGCCGTGCCCTTGGCACCGACCGGCCCTGGCCAGGACGGTGACCGGCTGGCAGGATCGCGCGCATGCCCAAGCCGTTCCCCCGTATCCGCGGACGCCGTGCGCTCCAGTGCGCGGCGGCCGGCATCGTCGCCCTCGGCCTGCTGCTGTGGTGGCTGCTGCCGCTGGGCGCGAAGCCGCCGACCGGGACGATCACCTTCAGCACCGGGACCCTGCGCGGCGTCTACCAGGAGTACGGCGAACGGCTGCGCACCGAGCTGGGCAAGGACATGCCGGGGCTGAAGGTGAAGCTGGTGCAGAGCAACGGGTCGTACGAGAACGTGCGGCGGGTGGCGACCGGCCAGGCCGACTTCACCATCGCGGCGGCCGACGCGGTGGAGACGTACGAACTGAACGGCGGGCGGGGTGCCGGACTGCTGCGCGGAGTGGCGCGGCTCTACGACGACTACGTCCAGCTCGTCGTGGCGCGCGACTCGGGCATCACCAACGTCACACAGCTGCGGCACAAGCGGGTGGCGATCGGGCTGCCCAACTCGGGGGTGCGGCTGATCGCCAACCGGGTGCTCAAGGCCGCCGGGATGGACCCGGCGAAGGACATCACACCGATGTCCGAGGGCATAGACACCGGCCCGGACCAGTTGCGGCGGGGCAAGCTCGACGCGTTCTTCTGGTCGGGCGGCCTGCCGACCAAGGGGCTGCTCGACCTGGCGAAGAAGTTCAGCTTCACGTTCGTGCCGATCGGCGGAAACCTCGTGACCCGGCTGCACACCGAGGGCGAGGCCGCGCTCTACTACCGGGCGACCAACATGCCGGAGTCGGCGTACCCCTCCGTGCAGCAGGGCACGACCGTCCCCACGATCGCGGTCTCCAACGTCCTGATGACCCGCAAGGACATCGACCCGCGCCTCACCGAGTGGGTGACCCGCACGGTCATCAAGAGCCGCGACGACATCGGCAACCACGTCCACTCCGCCCAGCTCGTGGACCTGCGCACAGCGATCTACACGGACCCGCTGCCCCTGCAGGAAGGGGCCAGACGGTACTACCGCTCGGTGAAGCCCTAGCCGTGACCACACCGCCCCGTCAGGAGCGCGGGGCGATACGGACATGCGGCTCCGCCGCGTGGGCGCGGCGAGTGCGCACCGGTCCGCACCCGGTCCACCACCGCGCCGCCCCGTCTCTCACCCGCCTCGCGGCACGGACACGGTCACCCGCAACCCCCGCGGCTCATGGTGCTCGCACGAGAGCGAACCCCCACCCGCCGCCAGCAACGCCCGCGTGATCGACAAGCCCAGCCCCGACCCCTTCACGTTCTGATGCCGCCCGCTCCGCCAGAACCGGTCCCCCACGCGCGCGAGCTCCTCATCGGTCAACCCCGGTCCCGTGTCGGTCACCACGACCGTCGACACGTCCCGCTCGGCGGTCACGGTCACCTCCACCACGCCTCCCTCCGGCGTGAACTTCACCGCGTTGTCGATCACCGCGTCCAGCGCGCTGGACAGCGTGACCGGGTCGGCCCACCCCGTCGTCGGCGTGCAGTGCCCGGTCAGCCGGACTTTCTTCGCCGCGGCGGCCGGTGCCCACGCAGCGATCCGCTCCTCGGCCAGCCGCCCGATGTCGGTCAGTGTCAGGTCCGCCTCGGCGTGCTCGGCCAGCGCCAGGTCGAGCAGGTCGTCCAGCACCTGAGCGAGCCGCTTGCCCTCGGTGCGGACCGAGGCGATCTCCTCGTTGTCCTCGGGGAGTTCGAGGGCGAGCAGTTCGATGCGCAGCAGCAGCGCGGAGAGGGGGTTGCGCAACTGGTGGGAGGCGTCGGCGACGAAGGCCCGCTGCTGCTCCAGCACGTCCTCGACGTTGTCCGCCATCTCGTTGAACGCCAGGGCCAGCCGTCTGAGTTCCGGCGGGCCGCCGGCCGCCGCTACCCGGGACTTGAGCCGGCCGCTGGCGATCGCGTGCGTGGTGGCGTCGAGCACCCGTACCGGTCGCAGCACCCAGCCGGTCAGCCGCAGCGCCGCGCCGACGGCGAGCAGCATCGCCGCGCCCTCGCCGGCGCCGATGACCAGCCAGTCGCGCAGGGTGCGGGAGCGCATCGGGCCGGTGGGCGAGTCGGTGACCACCACGGCGACGACGTCACCGTCCCGGATCACCGGCGAGGCCACCACCAGCCGGCTGTGCTGCCAGGGCCACACCTGCGCGGGGTCGTGGCTGCGGCGGCTGAGCAGGGCCTCGTCGAAGGCTTCCCGGACCTCACCGGTGGTCGGCAGTAGCCAGTCGTCGGGCGCGTTGGCCATGGCGGAGGCGTTGCGGTGGAAGACGCCCGCGCGGATGCCGTAGACGCCGTAGTAGCTGATCAGTTCGCGGCGGAGGGTCTCCAGCCGGTCGTCCGTGCTCATGGGGCGCGCGGTGGTGGGCGTGTCGGTCACGAACTGGGCGAGGGCCGCGAACCGCGCGGTGTCGTCGATGCGGTCGACGACGACCTTCTGCTGCTGCGCGGCGGCCGTGCTGACGGCGAGCGGTACGCCCAGCGCGAGCAGCACGGCCGCCATCAGGACGATGAGCAGCGGCAGGAGACGTGTGCGCACCCGTCCCCGCTACGCGGCCGGGGCGACGAGCCGGTAACCCACGCCACGTACGGTCTCGATGAGCGCGGGCATGCGCAGTTTGGCGCGCAGGGAGGCGACATGCACCTCCAGGGTGCGGCCGGTCCCCTCCCAGCTGGTGCGCCAGACCTCGCTGATGATCTGCTCCCGGCGGAAGACCACGCCGGGCCGCTGGGCGAGCAGCGCCAACAGGTCGAACTCCTTGCGGGTCAGCTGGACGACCGTGCCGTCCACGCTGACCTGACGGGTGGGCAGTTCGATGCGGACGGCGCCGAGCCGCAGCGCGCTGTCGCCGTCGGCGCCGGCCGCGCCGTCCTCGTGATGGGTGCGCCGGCTCACCGCGTGGATCCGGGCGAGCAGTTCCCCGGTGTCGTACGGCTTCACCACGTAGTCGTCGGCGCCGAGGTTGAGGCCGTGGATGCGGGAGCGGACGTCGGAGCGGGCCGTCACCATGATCACCGGGGTGCTGGTGCGTTTGCGGATCTTGCCGCAGACCTCGTAGCCGTCCTGGTCGGGCAGGCCGAGGTCGAGGAGGACGACGTCGTAGCCGTCGCTCTCGGGGACGAGGGCCCGCAGGGCCTCCTCGCCGCTGCGGGCGTGGGTGACGGAGAACCCGTGCCGGGCCAGGACCGCGGAGAGCGCGGCGGCAACGTGGTTGTCGTCCTCGACGAGCAGCACTCTCATTCCGGCCCCCTCCGGTTCAGCGGTCGTACGGTGGTGGTTCGTCGTCGGCTTGCCTGCGGAGAATCCGCGCATCGTGGAAAACGCGAACACGCGCGCGTGCACAGGGCAGTCACGCTGATGGACGCCGACGGCGTCAAGTGGGTTCCGGTGGCGGACGGGTTCCGTTACGCGGCCGATACGCGGACCGCCAGCACTGCCACAACATGTGCCCGGTTGCTATCGGATCGTGATGCTCAGATCTCCCTCAGATGTGCTGACGCCGCTCATCAGCGAAAACTACATTCTGCGCAACCGAGGAGGACGGAGTCCGAAAGCGATGACCGAAGTATCGGTGGTCAAGGAAGACGTGGCCGCGACCGGCGACCTGGTCGTCCTGAAGAACGTCAACAAGCATTTCGGAGCGTTGCACGTACTCCAGGACATCGACCTGACGATCGCCCGCGGTGAGGTCGTCGTGGTGATCGGGCCCTCCGGATCCGGCAAGTCCACTCTGTGCCGCACCATCAACCGCCTGGAGACCATCGACGGCGGAACGATCACCATCGACGGCAGGCCGCTGCCCCAGGAGGGCAAGGAGCTGGCCCGGCTGCGCGCCGACGTCGGCATGGTCTTCCAGTCCTTCAACCTCTTCGCGCACAAGACGGTGCTGGAGAACGTGATGCTCGGCCAGCTCAAGGTCCGCAAGGCGGACCGCAAGCAGGCCCAGGAGAAGGCCCGCGCCCTGCTCGACCGGGTCGGGGTGGGCACCCAGGCCGACAAGTACCCCGCGCAGCTCTCCGGCGGCCAGCAGCAGCGCGTCGCCATCGCGCGGGCGCTGGCGATGGATCCGAAGGTCATGCTCTTCGACGAGCCGACCTCGGCTCTCGACCCCGAGATGATCAACGAGGTCCTGGAGGTCATGCAGCAGCTGGCCAGGGACGGCATGACGATGATCGTCGTCACTCATGAGATGGGCTTCGCCCGCTCGGCCGCGAACCGCGTGGTCTTCATGGCCGACGGCCGGATCGTCGAACAGGCGACACCCGACCAGTTCTTCAGCAACCCGGCCAGCGACCGGGCCAAGGACTTCCTGTCGAAGATCCTGCACCACTGAGGCGCGGCAGCGCCCGCTTCCCTTTCACAGACGTCTCCACGGACGTCTGCACGGACGTCTCCACGGACGTCTCCACAGCTGTCTTCAGAGCCGGCCTCAGAGCTGTCTTCGCCGTCTTCGCCGTCTTCACCAAAACGAGGGATGTTCATCATGCAGTTCCGCAAGGTCACCGCAGCCTCTGCCGCCGTGCTCGCGCTCGCCCTGTCCGCCACGGCGTGCGGCAGCGGTGACAAGGACGACAACGGCTCCTCGGGCGGCGGCAAGGTCAAGATCGGCATCAAGTACGACCAGCCCGGTCTCGGCCTCCAGGAGCCCGACGGCTCCTTCTCGGGCTTCGACGTGGACGTCGCCACCTATGTCGCCGGCCAGCTCGGTTACAAGCCGAGCCAGATCGAGTTCGTGCAGACCAAGAGCGCCGACCGGGAGAACGCCCTCGCGCGCGGTGACGTCAAGTTCATCGCGGCCACCTACTCGATCACCGACGAGCGCAAGGCGAAGGTGGACTTCGCCGGCCCGTACCTGCTGGCCCATCAGGACCTGCTGGTCAAGAAGGACTCGACCATCTCCAAGGGCACGGACCTCAACGGCAGGAAGCTGTGTTCCGTGACCGGTTCGACCTCGGCGCAGAACGTCCAGAAGACGCTCGCCCCGAAGGCCAACCTCAAGGAGGTCGGCACCTACTCGGAGTGCATCGCCGGCCTGCAGAGCGGCGCGGTCGACGCCGTGACCACGGACGACTCGATCCTCGCGGGCTTCGCGGCACAGGACAAGTACAAGGGCCAGTTCAAGCTCGCCGGCCTGAAGCTGAGCAACGAGAACTACGGCATCGGCGTCAAGAAGGGCGACGCCGCGACCATGGACAAGATCAACAAGGCGCTGGAGAAGATGGTCGGCGACGGCTCCTGGCAGAAGGCCGTCGACAAGAACTTCGGCCCGGCCGGCTACAAGAACGAGCCCGCTCCGAAGATCGGCGTGATCGTCAAGTAAGGCACGGTTCTCAAGGGGACCCTCTCGGGCGCGCCGCCCGCCACCGCTTCCCCGGCGGCGGCGTGTCATGCCCTCCACGTACGCCACACACCCGGAAGCGCGGGAAATCGTGTTCGACTTTCTTCAAGGCTACGACGTCCTAGGGGCGTTCTGGACGACGGTGAAACTGACCGTCTTCTCCGCCGTCGGCTCGCTGGTCTGGGGCACCCTGCTGGCCGCCATGCGGGTCAGCCCGGTCCCGTTGATGCGCGGGTTCGGCACCGCCTACGTCAACATCGTCCGGAACATCCCCCTGACCGTCATCGTCATCTTCACCTCGCTCGGCCTGGCCGACATCTTCGGCGTGACGCTCGGCGCCTCCGACTTCAAGGTCCAGGGCTTCCGTCTCGCGGTGCTCGGCCTGACCGCCTACACCGCGGCCTTCGTCTGCGAGGCCCTCCGCTCCGGCATCAACACCGTGCCCGTCGGGCAGGCCGAGGCGGCCCGCGCGATCGGGCTGAACTTCTCCCAGACCCTGCGGCTGATCGTGCTGCCGCAGGCCTTCCGCGCGGTGATCGGACCGTTGGCCAACGTCCTGATCGCCCTGACCAAGAACACCACCGTGGCGGCCGCGATCAGCGTCGCCGAGGCCGCGGCCCTGATGAAGACGATGATCGAGAACGAGGCCCAGACAGTGGCCGTCGGCGCGGTCTTCGCCTTCGGCTTCGTGGTCCTGACCCTCCCGACCGGCCTGTTCCTCGGCTGGCTCGCCAAGCGCCTGGCGGTGAAGCGATGAGCTCCGTCCTGTACGACACCCCGGGGCCCCGCGCCAAGCGGCGCAACCTGCTGCTCTCCGTCGTCTTCGTGCTGCTCCTCGCCCTGCTGGCCTGGTGGGTCTGGCAGAAGCTGGACGACAAGGGCCAGTTGAAATGGGCCCTGTGGCAGCCGTTCACCACCTCCGAGGCGTGGACCACGTATCTGCTGCCGGGCCTCGGCAACACCCTCAAGGCGGCCGCGCTCGCCATGGTGATCGCGCTCCCGCTGGGCGCGCTCTTCGGCATGGCCCGGATGTCCGACCACACCTGGGTGCGGATCCCGGCGGGCTGGGTGGTCGAGTTCTTCCGCTCGATCCCGGTGCTGCTGCTGATGCTGTTCGCCCAGGAGTTCTACGTCCGTTCCACCGACGTCGGCAGCGACGAACGCCCGCTGTACGCGGTCGTCACCGGTCTGGTGCTCTACAACGCCTCGGTGCTGGCCGAGGTGGTACGGGCCGGCGTCCTGGCCCTGCCGAAGGGGCAGACGGAGGCGGCGTACGCGATCGGGCTGCGCAAGGGGCAGACGATGACCGGCATCCTGCTGCCGCAGGCGGTCACCGTGATGCTGCCGGCCATCGTCAGCCAGCTCGTGGTGATCGTGAAGGACACCGCGCTGGGCGGGGTGATGCTGCAGTTCACGGAGCTGCTCACGGCACGCGGCACCCTGGCCGCCAACTACGCCAACGTCATCCCCAGTTTCGTCGTCGTCGCGGTCATCTTCATCGTGCTGAACCTCGCGCTCACCACGTTCGCCTCCTGGCTGGAGCGCCGGCTGCGGCGCAGCAAGCGGAGCACGGGCGCGGTCCTCGGCGCCGAGGACGTCCAGGACCTGAACACGGCCGAGGTGGCCGGCGCCTTCGGCTCGGGGACGTCCGCCTGACCCGGAGTCAACCCGCGCACGGGTAGCGGGGCGGCGGCCGGACGGTCGCCGCCTCCGCCGCTTTCCACCGGCCCGACGGGCTCCGCGCGCCCGCCATGCTGACGTGTCCCCAGGTGCGCCGCTTGACCGGGTGGCGCCCAGTCTGTTGCATACGTTCTGTGATCGTGCACCCTGCTCCACCCACCTGTTCATCCATCTCCGTCGGGACTCGCGTACGGGCAGGGGGCGCCGCGCCGTGGACCCGGTGATCATCGTCGGAGCGGGGCCCGTCGGGCTCACGCTCGCCCTGGCGCTGGCCCGCCAGGAGGTGCCGTCCGTCGTCCTGGACGAGAGCCCGGGCAACGACGAGCCGCGCCCGGCGCGCACGGTGGTGCTGCGCGAGGACACCACCGCCCTGGTGGCGCGGCTGAGCGGCGCGGCACTGGACGATCTGGGCCTGCGCTGGACCGGCTGGCGGTCGGTACGGCGCCGGCAGGTGATGCGCGAGGTCGTCTTCGACGACGCCGGCGAGCCCTCCCCGCTGCACATCGCGCAGCACGTGCTGGCCAACGCCCTGCGCGCCGCGATCGCCGGGGAACCGCTGGTCAACGTCGTCACCGACAGCCGCCTGGACACCGTCGAGCAGGATCGTTCCGGGGTCACCGCGCACACCCGTGGCCCCAAGGGCACCTGGTGGCGCGGCAGCCACCTGGTGGGCTGCGACGGCACCCGCTCGACCGTGCGCAAGCTCCTGGACATCCGCTTCCCGGGCCGTACGGCGGTGGAACGGCACGCGGTCGCCGCGCTGCGCGTGGAACTTCCGTGGCCCGGCCAGGCGTTGCTCCATCGGACACCGCCGTGGCGGACGTCCGGGCCCTCGGCCGGGGAAGTGACCGCCCGCCCCCTCCCGGACGGCGTGTGGCGCCTGGACTGGCTGCTGCCGCCCGGCAAGGACCTGGTCACGCCCGAGCTGCTCGTGACCCGGATCCGCGAGACCCTCGCCGGCTGGACGGACGGCACCACACCACCGTACGACCTGCTCGACACCGGAGTGCACACCGTGCACCACCGGCTCGCCCGCCGGTGGCGGGTGGGCCGGGTGTTCGTCGCCGGGGACGCCGCGCACCTGCTCGGCGCGCTCGGGACGCACGGGCTCGACGAGGGGCTGCGGGATGTCGACAACCTCGCCTGGAAGCTGGCCCCGGCCTGGCATAACGGCCCTCACGAGGCGCTGCTGGACAGCTACCAGACCGAGCGGCGCGGAGCGGTCGCCGCCCGGCTGCGCGCCGCCGACCAGGTGCTGCCGGTGCTGCGCGGCGGTGGCGGGCTGCGCGGGTTCGTCCCCGGCGCGTCCCGAGGGCAGGACGCGCTCCTCGCGGACGGTCACCTGGGGCACGGCCCGCTCGGTGAGCCGGCGGCGTACGCCGCCTCGCCCCTGGCGCCCCGGCATCTGGAGCACGAGGTCCCGGTCGGCACCCCGTTCGGCTCGCCGGTCACCGATGTCCGGGTCACCGCGGAGGACGGCACCTTCGTGCGGCTGCGCTCGCGGCTCGGCCGGGGCGCGCTGCTCGTCGTCCTCATCGCCCCCGGTACCGGAGTGTGGGACCGCAAGCACTGGGTCTCCGCCGGGCTCATGCCCCGGCTCGCGGCGGCCGTGACCGCACTGCCGCACCCGGCCGAGCTGCTGGTCGCCGAGGCCTACCCGGGCGCCCCGGCGCACACCGTGCTGCTCGTGCGCCCCGACGGCCACCTGGTGACCGCCCTCAACGGGGTCCGCCCGGCCGATCTCTACGCGGCGGCCGAGGCGACCCTGGGCGGCAAGGGCCAGGAGAGCACGGAGCCCGTCGAGGACGCGGAGAACACCGCGCGGGCGGAGCAGAGGACGGGGGCGTAGGCCGATTCTCCCGCCCGGTGACCGGGCGGTTCACATGCTGATGGTGAGTTGACCGGCCCGCACCGGCATGGTGTACTCCGCATCGTGAACGACACCACTGTGCGCCTGTGGCGGAAGGTCCATGTGGACCTCGTCCGCTATGCGGGCTGCGTGTGTCTTCCGTCCTGCTGACTTCGCATTCCTCTTTCTTTCTCAGGGCGCCGTCTGCGCCCCGTTCCGCGAACGCTCCTCAGGATCGGTGCACGTGTCTGCCTCCCTCTCCGCCTCCTCCGCCTCCTCCTCCGCCCCCGCGCCAGGCGCCGCGCCCACCCAGGCGGACCTTCTCGACTTCGTCCGGCGTACGGCCGCCGACGCCGAGCTGATCGCCTCACTCCCGCTCGACTCCGGGGGCCGCACCTGGGTACGGCTCGACGGCCCCGCCGGCAGCGAGGCCTGGCTGATCGGCTGGCCCCCCGGCACCGGCACCGGCTGGCACGACCACGCCGAGTCGTTCGGCGCCTTCACCGCCGCCGCCGGTGAGCTGAAGGAGAACTCGCTGGCCACCCGGCTGCCCACCGACGGCTGGCAGACCCTGGAACTCTCCGAGGGCGTCGACCGCGAGCGCCGGCTGCCCGCGGGGAAGGGCAGGTCCTTCGGCCGCGATCACGTCCACGAGGTGCTCAACGAGTCCACCGAGCACCACGCGGTCTCCGTCCACGCCTACTACCCGCCGCTGCCCCGGATCCGCCGCTACAGCCGCACCGGGCAGGTGCTGCGCCTGGAGCAGGTCGAGCGCCCGGAGGACTGGCAGTGAGCGGCGCGGAACCGGTGGAGCCGCGCCCGGTCGGCATCGACGAGCTGCTGGAGCGGGTGCGCGCGGGCTACCGGCGCATCGAGGCGCAGGAGGCGTACGACGCGGCGCGCACCGGCGAGGCCCTGCTCGTCGACATCCGGTACGCGGCGCTGCGCGAACGGGACGGGGTGATACCCGGTGCCCTCGTCGTGGAGCGCAACGAACTGGAGTGGCGCCTGGACCCCCAGGGCAGCCACAAGACCCCGGAGGCCACCGGCCACGACATCCAGGTCGTCGTGGTCTGCAACGAGGGCTACGCCTCCAGCCTGGCCGCCGCCTCCCTCCACCAGCTGGGCCTGCACCGGGCGACGGACCTGGTCGGCGGCTTCCAGGCCTGGAAGGCGGCGGGCCTGCCGGTCACATCTCAGCCGCCCCAGTCACCCCCGTCGTCCTAGGCGCGCGCCCAGTCGCAAGCGGTCCGGCCCAGGCCTTCGGGCGTTCGAGACCCCGGCGCCCCCGCAGGGACGCGGCCGAGAGCCTGGGCCCTCGGGGATCGGGCCCCCGACGGTGGCGGCTGGAGGCTGGAGGCTGACTCTTTCACCGTCGACGCCGTCACCACCCGTACCGCGGCGCCACTCGTCCCGGAAGGGCCGGCGGGCGACAGCGCGGCCGCCCAGCAATGGACCGAGCAGGCTACGGAGACGGTAAGGACCACGACGTCGAGGAAGGTGACCGGAGCCGAGGCGGGTCCGGTGCGCAGGGTGGTGAGCCGCACGGGGAGACGGTGGTCCGCGAGACGGTGGTCCGTGGACGTGCTGGTCGCCGGAGACCACGACCGGGGGTCGCCGCGTAGCGCTCGGTGCGGATCCTGCCGCGCAGGCCGGTGTCGAGGAGGGTGCCGCAGGCGGAGATCGGGGCGGCCGCGCAGAGCAGGGCAAGGAGGGCACCGAGGAAAACGCCCTTGCGAGCGCGGACGGTCTTGCGGGCGTAGCGCAGCAGCATCATGGCGTACACCGTCGTCGGCACTGAAGGGCCCGGAGCACTGCGGTGGTCCGGTGCCCTGACGGGGGAGGGTCAACCCGACTTCCTTGGGGACTGTCGCCCCGTCAGAAGTCCCCGGCCTCCAGGAACTCGGTGTCCTCGCCCTCCTCCTCCAGGGCTCGCCGGACGACCCGGAGGGCCATGCCCTCGGGGTACCCCTTGCGGGCGAGCATGCCGGCGAGGCGGCGGATCCGCTTGTCGCGGTCGAGGCCCCGGGTGGAGCGGAGCTTGCGGGCGACGAGTTCGCGGGCCGTCTCCTCCTCCTGCTCGGCGTCGAGCCGGCCGACGGCCTCGTCGACGAGCGCCGATTCGACCCCCTTGGTGCGCAGTTCCTGGGCGAGTGCGCGCCTGGCGAGCCCCCGGCCGTGGTGCCGGGACTCCACCCAGGCGTCCGCGTAGGCGCTGTCGTTGATCAGCCCGACCTCCTCGAACCGTGACAGCACCTCCTCGGCCACGTCGTCCGGGATCTCCCGCTTGCGCAGGGCGTCCGCGAGCTGTTTCCGGGTGCGCGGGGTCCCGGTGAGCAGGCGCAGGCAGATCGCCCGCGCCCGCTCAACCGGGTCCGCTGAAGGTTCCTCCTGCTCGGCCCTCGACGAGGAAGCGGAACCTCCGTCCTCACCGGACGGCTCCCCGAAGCCACGCCGACGGCGCGTCCCGGGCTTGCGCGAGCCACGGCCGGGTGACCCGTGCCCGCGGGGCCCGCCCGGACCGCCGTGCGTGCCGGCGCCGTACGCGCCGTCGCTCCCGTAGTCGCCGCCCGTGCCATAGGCCTCGTCACCGCCCCCGGCGGAGCCCGAGTCGCCCCCGGTGCCCCTCCCCCGTGGGGCACCGGGGGACGTGTACTCGTGGTCGGCCCAGTCGGTTCGTCGTGTCACGGCGTCAGCTCTTGGCGGTGGCGGCCTTGGGCTTGGTGGCCTTGGCGGCGGCCGGTGCGGGCACCGTCTTCGCCGCGTCGTCCGAGGCCACGGTGGTGGTGACCGCCGCGGCCGCGCCCGGCTCGGCGGCGGGCTCCGCCGGGCGGACACCGACGCCCAGCTTCTCCTTGATCTTCTTCTCGATCTCGTTGGCCAGGTCGGGGTTGTCCTTGAGGAAGTTGCGCGCGTTCTCCTTGCCCTGGCCGAGCTGGTCGCCCTCGTACGTGTACCAGGCGCCGGCCTTGCGGACGAAGCCGTGCTCCACGCCCATGTCGATCAGACCACCCTCGCGGCTGATGCCGTGGCCGTAGAGGATGTCGAACTCGGCCTGCTTGAAGGGCGGGGCGACCTTGTTCTTCACGACCTTGACCCGGGTGCGGTTGCCGACCGCCTCGGTGCCGTCCTTCAGGGTCTCGATGCGGCGGATGTCGATACGCACCGAGGCGTAGAACTTCAGCGCGCGGCCACCGGTCGTGGTCTCCGGGGAGCCGAACATCACGCCGATCTTCTCGCGGAGCTGGTTAATGAAGATCGCGGTGGTCTTGGACTGGTTGAGCGCGCTGGTGATCTTCCGCAGCGCCTGGCTCATCAGGCGGGCCTGGAGACCGACGTGGCTGTCGCCCATCTCGCCCTCGATCTCCGCGCGCGGGACGAGCGCCGCGACGGAGTCGATGACGATGAGGTCGAGGGCCCCGGAGCGGACCAGCATGTCCACGATCTCCAGGGCCTGTTCGCCGTTGTCGGGCTGGGAGAGGATCAGGTTGTCGATGTCGACGCCGAGCTTCTTCGCGTACTCGGGGTCGAGGGCGTGCTCCGCGTCCACGAAGGCGACCTGGCCTCCGGCCTTCTGTGCGTTGGCCACGGCGTGCAGGGTCAGGGTCGTCTTACCGGAGGACTCCGGGCCGTAGATCTCCACGACGCGGCCGCGCGGCAGGCCACCGACACCGAGGGCGACGTCGAGCGCGGTCGAGCCGGTCGGGATGACCTCGATGGGCTCATTGGCCCGGTCTCCCATGCGCATCACCGCGCCCTTGCCGAATTGCCGTTCAATCTGTGCGAGCGCGGCGTCGAGCGCCTTCTCGCGGTCGGTTCCTGCCATGGGTTCCACCCGGTTTGCTTGAGTCGATCGCTTCACGTCAAAGACGCTAACGCCTGCCACTGACAATGCGCCCCGACGCCGGTTCGGCCTGTGGACAACTCGGGGACTTATCCGCCGAAAACGTGTCGAACTGCCACTGAAATCCCCACCCGGAGCCTCCCCGGAGCTCCCATAAGAATGGATGTTCGATTTTCGTGTCAAGCGCACCACCCGGTACTCCCGCCACTTCCCCGCAGGGTGCTCACCCACCGCTCACCCACTGAGCGCGGGGACGGAGCGCGAGGCGGGGACGGGGCGCGAGGCGGGGACGGCCGGCGCCGGGAGGCGGGCGTACGCGGCCCGCGGGCGGGAGCGCGCGGCGCGCCGGGGGGCGGCAGCCGGAGGCGGGACCGCGGCACGGAACCCCGCACCACCCCGCAAGGCGTTCACCCGATCGTGAGTTTCCGCATGCCCCGCCCGCGCTGCCGCGATGCTCGAAGAGGCGGCCGGGGAGCGGCGCCGCCCTGTGGTGCTGCGGGTGGGAGAGCGCATGACACATGAGACGGGACGACGCGGTCTGGACGAGCAGGCCGTGCTGCTGGCGGCGGGGCTGGCCGACCTGGCGGTGAGCACGGTGGGCACCGCCTTCGGGACGTTACGGGGGCTGCTGCGCCGCTCGGACGCCGGTGCGCTGGCGGCGGAGGCGGAGCACGACCTCACCGCGCGGGGACGCCTGGTGCTGGACCGGTACGCGGCCGTGCCCCCGGCCCATCTGGAGATCCTCGCCCGGCACGCCCTCGCCCGACGGACCACCGCCGATGACTGACCGGTGGGATCCGACCGCCTTCAAGAACCGCGTCGACGAGGTGCTGCGCCGGTTCGTCGCCGAGGAGGCCGACCTGTTCGCCGCGGTCGACCCGCTCCTGAGCCCGGTGGCCGAGCAACTGGAGGCGGCGGCCGCGGACGGCAAACGGCTGCGGGCGGCTTTCTGCTACTGGGGCTGGCGCGCGGCGGGCCAGCCGGACAGCGCCGCGCTGGTGCGGGCGGCGGCCTCCATGGAGCTCGTGCACGCCGCCGCCGTCGTACACGACGACCTGATCGACGACAGCCCGCTGCGGCACGGGCGCCCCACCCCGCATCTCGCCCTGCGCACCGCCGTACGAGACCGTCCGCGCGCCGAGGCCACCGCGCGGTCGCTGGCGATGCTGGTGGGCGATCTGCTGATGTCGCTGGCCGGACAGCTGTTCGCGACCTGCGGGCTGCCCGCCGCCTACCTCGCCCGCGCCCGGCCCCTGTGGTCGGTGCTGGCCCGGGAGCTGATCGCGGGCGAGTGCCTGGAGATCCTGCGCACCGGAGCCGGTCCGGACACCTCGGCCTCGCTGAAGGTGATCCGCTACAAGACCGCGAAGTACACGGTCGAGCAGCCCCTGCTGATCGGCGGCGCCCTGGCCGGGGCCGGCGAGCGGCTGCGCGAGGGGTACTCCGCGTACGGACTGCCGCTGGGCGAGGCCTTCCAGCTCCGCGACGACCTGCTCGGCCTGTTCGGGGCACCGGAGCACACCGGCAAGGCCAACGCCGACGACGTACGCGGCCACCGGCCCACCGCCCTGCTCGCGGAGACCTGGCGGCTCGCCCGTGCCGACGACCGGGAGCGGCTGGGCGCGTTGCTCGGCAGCCCGGATCTGGACGCGGACGGCCTGGACGCGGTCCGCGAGGTGATGTGCCGGCTCGGAGCACCCGACCGGATCGAGCACATGATCGGCGCGCGGGTCGCGGAAGCACTCGACGCTCTCCACGAACTGGACGTGCCGGCTCCCGCCGCCGGCGCCCTGACCTCGCTGGCCCACTCGGCCGCGGTCCGCCTGTCCTGACTGTCCTGCCCCCCCACGGGTGGCCCGGAGGGCACCCGCGACGACAAGGAGTTCTGCCGTGACCTGCACCGAGGCCTCGATGGACACCCTGCGGCACGCCGGTGACGAACTCGCCGACGCCACGGTCGCCGCGCTCTTCGAACGCGGGGAGGTGGGCACGTTCAACACCCTCATGCGGTACGTCTCCACCGCCGGCGCCCCGCTGCCGGACGGGCTGCCCGACGTCGCGCGGGAGTACCTGGAGGCCACCCGGATGCCGCCGTCCTGGGTGGACTGGGGCGAGATGGAGAAGGCCCGGCTGTTCTTCATCGACAACAACGTGCACATCTCGACCGCGCTGTCCTTCGCCGCCATGCCCGCCTGTTACGTCGTCCCGCGCGTGGCGCAGCTGCTGTCGGCCACCCACGGGCTGCGGTACCCGTCCAAGCGCATGGCGGAGACCGGTCAGTTCACGGTGTACCTCATGCAGCCCGGCGCCTTCGAGGCAGGCAGCCGCTTCATCCCGGCCGCCCAGAAGGTGCGCCTGCTGCACGCCTCCATCCGGCATCACCTCAGGCGTGAGAACCGCTGGGACACCGAGGCGCTGGGCACGCCGATCTGCCAGGAGGACATGATCGGCGGGCAGATGTTCTTCTCTCTGCTGGTCCTCGACAGCCTGCACCGGCTGGGCGTCCACCTGTCCACGGAGGGCGCGCAGGCGTACTACTACGCGTGGCGGGTGGTGGGCGCCATGCTCGGCGTGGACCAGGAGGCCGTCCCGAAGACCCTCGAAGAGGCGCGCGCCTTCCTCGATCTGTACATGGTCCGGTACATGGGCCCATCCGAGGAGGGCGTGGTCCTGACCCGGCAGCTCATCGACCTCTACGAGGAGGTCGTCCCCGGCACCTTCTTCGACCCGGTCGTCTCGGCGCTGATCCGCCATCTGGTCGGCGACACCTGCGCCGACTGGCTGGCGGTGCCGCGCACCCCGTGGGACACCGTCGTCAAGGCCGTACCGCATCTCCTCGGCGTCCTGGAGACCATCGAGGACCGCTCCCCGCTGGGCGCGTGGGCCCTGGACCGCCTCGGCCACCTCACCACCGTCCTCGAACTGTCCTCGCTCACGCGGGGCCGCGTCATGCACTACGCCATCCCCGAACACCTCAAGAAGGACTACGGAGTACAAGGCACCGTGCCCCGCACCCGGCGGTGGATCCCGCCGGCCGCCACGGTCTCCTGATCCCCCTACTCCGCGAGGCGTACCGCGGGTGTCTTCGGCCGGACGACGACCGCGCGGACGGCCCCCGGGAGGCTGAGCGCATGTCCTCCTCCCTGAAGAGTCCGCCCCGGAAGCCACCGGCGAACCCGCCGGACGAGGTGCGCCCCGCCGAGCGTCTGTGTCACACGACCGGTGCGCTCCTCGTCCTGTCCGGCCTGGCGCATCTGGTGGTGTTCGCGGTCGACGGCGGCCCCTGGTACGGCCCGGTCTCCTGGCGCAAGCCCGTCACGTTCGGGCTCTCCTTCGGGCTGACGCTGATCGCGGTCACCTGGGTCACCTCGTATCTGAGGATCGGGGAGCGGCTGCGGACCGTCCTGCTCCTCGTGTTCGCCGCCGACTGTGTGGTGGAGGTCGGCGGGATCACGCTGCAGGCGTGGCGGCGGGTGCCCTCGCACCTCGACATGGGGACGCCGTTCGACACGGCGGTGTCCATGGTGCTCGCGGTGGGCGGCGGGGTCCTGGTGGCGCTGCTCACCGTCTTCGCGGTGGCGTCCTTCCGGCGGCGGCCGTCAGGCCCCGCGGGCATGGCGCTCGCGGTGCGCTCCGGGTTCGCGATCCTGCTGGTGGCGCTGGCCGCGGGAGCGGCGATGATCGCGCGCGGGGTGGTGCTCGTCCGGAGCGGGCACCAGGCGGCGGCGTACGGGTCGACGGCCCCGCTCAAGCCGCTGCACGGCGTCAGCCTGCACGCGGTGCTGGTCCTGCCGGCTCTGGCCTGGCTGCTGTCCCGCACCACGTGGAGCGAGGAGACCCGGTGGCGGGTCGTGGCCGCGGCGGTGGGCTGCTACGCGGCGGCGGTGGCCGCGGCCGGGGTGTGGGCGGTGCTCACCTACCGTTAGCGGCGGCCGTCAGGACGGGCTGTCCCCGGATTCCCCGGGGGGCCGCTGCCATATCAGCCGCCGCACGCGCGTGAGCAGCCCGGGACCGCCCCTGCCGCGCCGGCGGTGGCCGTGCACCCGCGGGTCGTCCGTGACGTCGTAACGCTTCACATAGGCGCTCAGGAACGCCTGGAGCGTGGCGACCGCCGGGATGGCGACCAGTGCGCCGACCGCGCCGAGGAGCGCGGTGCCCGCGATGACCGAGCCGAAGGCGACCGCCGGGTGGATGTCGACCGACTTGGAGGTCAGCTTGGGCTGGAGCACGTAGTTCTCGAACTGCTGGTAGACCACGACGAACACCAGCACCCACACCGCGTACAGGGGGTTGACGGTGAACGCGATCAGCATCGGCAGCGCACCCGCGAGATAGGTGCCGATGGTGGGGATGAACTGCGAGACCAGCCCCACCCAGACGCCCAGCACGGGCGCGTACGGCACGCCCAGGGCCTCCAGCAGGATGTAGTGGGCGATGCCGGAGATCAGCGCCATCACACCGCGCGAGTACAGATAGCCGCCGGTCTTGTCGACCGCGATCTCCCAGGCGCGCAGCACCTCGGCCTGGCGGGCGGGCGGCAGCACGGAGCACAGGGTGCGGCGCAGCCGGGGGCCGTCGGCGGCGAAGTAGAAGGCGAACAGGGTGATCGTCAGCAGTTGGAACAGACCGCCGAGCACCTGCCCGGAGACGTCGAGCACGCCGGCCGCGCTGTTCTGCGCGTACTTGCGCAGCCAGTCGGAGTGCAGCAGGCCCTCCTGGACGTCGACCCGTCTCAGGTGGCTGTGGAAGGTCTCGTTGACCCAGTTGATGACCGAGTCCAGGTAGTCCGGGAAGTCTTCGACGATCTTGTTGATCTGTCCGGCGAGCATCGAGCCGAGCAGGGTGACGAAGCCCGCGACGGCGATCGCCAGGCCGAGGAAGACCAGGAAGGTCGCGAAGCCGCGGCGCATGCCGCGGGAGGCCATCCGGCTCACCGGGGGCTCGATGGCCAGCGCCAGGAAGAACGCGATGAGGATGTTGATCAACAGGCCGGTGAGCTGGTGGAACGCCCAGCTGCCCAGTTGGAAGGCGGCGACGAGGGCGAGCGCCAGCACCATGGCGCGCGGCAGCCAGCGTGGCATGCGGGCGCCCGGTACCGCGACGCCGGCGGCCGGCGCCCCGGCGCGCGGCGTCGTGTCGACCGGGGATGCGTCCTGGGCGGTCCGCCCGTCCTCGTCAGTGGCTGCCACGGGGCAATTCTCGCGCACGCCACTGACAACGCGTGGGCCGTATCCGATCTTCGCGCACGGTCAGCGCTTCTCTCCCGGAACGTTCATGACCGTGCAGACCACACGCCACACGTCCTTCGCGTCCCAGCCGGCGTCCAGCGCCTCGTGCACCGTCAGTCCGCCGAGCTCCGTCATCACATGATCGCGCGCGAAGGTGTCGGCGTACCCGGCACCGAAGTGTTCCGCCATCCGCTGCCAGAAGACCGTCAACCGCATGAATTCCGCTCCATACCCGCCATGACCTGCACGCTTACCGCCCTTCACGCCCCCGCACGACGTCAGGGGGTTCAGGGAGTCCGCCTCCCCGCCCACCCAAGCATCCATGGCGGCGCGACCTCGCATGCCGGCGGCGGGCATGCGGTGCGTCCATGTACGCAGGGTAAAGCCAGGGCCGGGGAACCCGAGCCGGCGGGCGAGGGAGGCGACCGGCTCACCGGCTCCCGGTGCGCGTGCGTACGCCGCGTACGCCGCGGAGCCGTCCCTCGCGTCCGGACTCCGGCCGGGCGAGGCCGCGCCAGGGTGTCGCTCCCGCCGCCGCCTGCCCGTCGTCCTGCCCGTGTGTGCGGGTGTCCGTCGTCCTGCCGGTGTGTGCGGGCGAGTGGCTGCCGCGGTTACGGGCGCACGCCGGGCAGCGACGAGGCGAGACCGTACCCCCGAGCCCGAGGCTCCTGGCGGGTGGCGCTGCCCGGCCCGCCCTGCCCCCGGCGCCGCCGCACTGGCCTTCGGCCGCCGATGCGCGCCTTCCCGCCGCGTCCGTGCCGCGCCGGTGCGAGTCGCAGACCGGGCCGCCGCCGCTCATGATGGAGAGCAAGAGGGTCACACGGCTTTTCGAGTCCACATCCGCGGAGGTGAGCCTCATGACTCTGCCCGCACGACACCGGCACGGCAGCATGCTGGAGCGGGCCTACCCGCCGATAGCCGCCGAGTTCGACGAGTTCTTCGAGCGCATGAACCGGTTCCTGGAGTCCGCCGCACCGTCCTGGGCCGAGCCCATGGCCTGGGCGCCGTTGGCCGACCTGAGCGAGACCGACGAAGCGTACAAGATCGAGTGCGAACTGCCCGGCGTCAAACGCGAGGACGTCAACGTCGAGGTCAGCGGACGGGAACTGCACATCACCGGGGAGCTGAAGGAAAGCGAACGGGAAGGCGTACTGCGTCGCGCCACGCGCCGCACCGGGCGCTTCGAGTACCGGGCGCTGCTGCCCACCGAGGTGAAGGCCGAGGAGGTGCACGCCACCCTTGCCGACGGCATTCTCACCGTCGCCGTTCCCAAGGCCCAGGCGGCCAAGCCCCGTCACATCGAGATCGAGGGCTGAACCACCGCTCCCGCAGGGAGGCGACCGAGGGGTCCGCACGGCCGACGCTCGAACCGCACCCGCGCGACCGCGTGAGGCGGCCGGTCGAACGGCGGCCGCACGCCCCCTGCACCACGCGACAGGAACGCGCCAGCCATGATCCTGCGTGCCGGGACGCGCGTCGGCCCGACCGGCCGGGTCTCCGGACGGCCATGACCACCGGGCCCGGGCATTCGCTGCGCGGTCACCGGAGGGTGCCGCACACCGGTGATCTGCGGGTCGAGGCCTGGGCACCGACACGTGAGGAGTGCATCGCCGAGGCGGTGCGGGGCATGGTCGGCAGCTTCGCCGAACTGCCCGCCGGCGCCTCCCACGGGACGCGGGAGTGTGTGGTGGCGGCCGAGGACGACAGCCGGCTCCTGGTCGCCGTGCTCGAGGAAGTCGTCTACCGCATGGACGCGGCGGACGAACTCCCGGTGGACGTCACGGTGACGCCGGAACCGGACGGCGTGCGGGTGCGGTTCACGATGGCCGACAGCTCGGCGGCCACGCAGACCGGGGCCGTGCCCAAGGCCGTCGCACTGCACGGCCTGCGGCTGGCCCGGGACGCGCACGGGTGGGCGTGCCGAGTCACGCTCGATGTGTGACGCCCGTCCCGGCTCCGGTGCCGGGACGCCTCTCCGAGGAGGCCGAACCGACATGGACATCCGGCTCATGGCAGACGGACCCTGGCGGTTCCGCATCGAACAGACCGGCGCCATGCGCGTACCCGGCGTGGTCCTCGCCCCACGGGAGCTGCTGCCGAACGAGCCGGGTGACCAGGCCCTCGCCCAGGTGGCCAATGTGGCCACGCTTCCGGCCATCGTCCGCGCCTCGTACGCCATGCCCGACATCCACTGGGGCTACGGCTTCCCCATCGGCGGTGTGGCCGCCACCGAAGTCGCGGGCGGCGGCGTCATCTCGCCGGGCGGGGTGGGCTTCGACATCTCCTGCGGGGTGCGCCTGCTCACCGCGCACGTCGACCGCACCGTCCTGCGGCACCGGCTGCCCGCGCTGATGGACCGGCTGGACGGCCTGATCCCACGCGGGCTCGGGCGCGGCGGACTCTGGGACCTGACGGGCCGGGCACAGCTGCGCGAGATCCTGCGCGGCGGCGCCCGGTACGCGGTCGAACAGGGCCACGGGGTGCCGCGCGACCTGGAGCGGTGCGAGGACGGCGGAGCCGTCGGTGACGCCGACCCCGCCCAGGTCGCCGAACGCGCGCTGGACCGTGGCGCCGGGCAGGTCGGCAGCCTGGGCTCGGCCAACCACTTCCTGGAGATCCAGGCGGTCGACACCGTGTACGACGAGACCTGCGCACGGGCGTTCGGCCTGCGGCCCGGCCTGGTGTGCGTCATGATCCACTGTGGCTCACGCGGACTGGGCCACCAGATCTGCTCCGACCACGTGCGGGTCATGGACGCCGCGATGCGGCACTACGGCATCGACGTACCCGACGCGCAACTCGCCTGCGCGCCCGTCGACTCGCCCGAAGGCCGCGCCTACCTGGGCGCGATGGCAGCGGCCGCGAACTACGCCCGCGCCAACCGCCAGCTGCTCGCCGACGCGGCCCGCCAGGTGTTCCTGCAGCTGACCGGCTCGGGGCTCGATCTGCTCTACGACGTCTCGCACAACCTGGCCAAGCTGGAGACCCACCCCCATGACGGCGCCCGGGCGCTGCTGTGTGTCCACCGCAAGGGCGCCACCCGGGCGCTGCCGCCGGGCCACGCCGACCTGCCGGACGCCCTGCGCCGCTTCGGCCAGCCGGTGTTCGTGCCCGGCACGATGGGCACCGCCTCGTATGTCATGACCGGCAGCACCGGCAACCGGGCGTTCGACTCCTGCTGCCACGGCGCGGGCCGCGTCTGGAGCCGGCACCGCGCCCACCGTGAGACGTCCGCCCGGCAGTTGCGCCTCGAACTGGCCGGTGCGGGGGTCTGGGTGCGGCCCGCCTCCTGGCGCAGCGTGATCGAGGAAGCGCCCGAGGCGTACAAGGACGTCGACGCCGTCGTCCGGGCCAGCGAACACAACAACCTGGGGCGCCTGGTAGCGCGCCTGGTGCCGCTGGGCGTCCTCAAGGGCTAGCGAGGGGGCCGACCTCGGCAACGCTGCCCGCCCGTCCCGGCGCAGCCTGAGGTCCACGACAGCCCGTCCCTCTTCCCAGCCTCCGGCACGCCTGTCGGATTCATCCGCGTATTTGGCATTACGGTGGCGGTCACCGCAGGGAGGCAGGGGCGGTTCCGGCCCGTGCTGCCGCAGGCGCGAGCGAGTAGAGGGAAGACCATGCCCATTGACGGAGAGTGGTACAACGAGTTCGGTTCACAAATGCACCTGGAGATGGACCCCGAAGGGACCGTCAGCGGGCAGTACGTGACCGCCGTGGGACACACGCCGGGGACGTACCTGCTCACCGGGCGCCATGACGGGCCTGCGAGCCCGGGGAACGGCATCGCTCTCGGCTGGACGGTCGCCTGGCGCAACGAGCACGGCAACGTGGGCTCGGTCACGAGTTGGAGCGGCCAGTTCCTGGCCGACCCGGAACGCATCCTCAGCACGTGGCTGCTGACCCGTTCCGCCACGGTGGAGGCGTGGGAGTCCACTGTGGTGGGGCAGGACGTGTTCACGCGGCAGAAGCCCACCGGCGAGGACGTCGATCGCGCTTTTCGCAGCGGCCGACCGGTCTCGCACCCGATGCCGTCCTGAAGGGCGGTACGCGTGGCCGGGCCGGGCCGGCATCCTGCGACGGCGCATTCGTCGGCCGCCCGCCTACCACCGCCTCGCCGGGACGGCCCGTCGGCGCGGCAGCGGGCGCCGTAGTCCGTGGGCGCCCCGCGGGACGGAGAACCCGCCTGGCAGAACGCTGCCGGGACGACCGGGCGCACGGCGAACCACTGTTGCCCGACGGCCCGGCGCGCCTCAGGAGCACATGGCGAGCGCGGCCGCGCGGCCGACTGACGCCGAATGGAGTCCCCGGGCCGGGCGGCAAGGGGCCGGGACAGCCGACCGGAGCGGCACGCGCGGCATAGGGTGATCACGGAGTGCTCGCCCCACGCAACGACAAGAGCAGCCTCCGGTTGTCGCCGCCCTGGGGGTGCCGCTGTGCTCAGTCGCCTCGCAACCGCCGTAGTGCCGGTCTTCGGCCGCCTGGACATCACCACGGAGACCGGTTCTGGACCGGTCGCAGGCAGCATCGTCATCGCCAACCACACCTCGCTCAGTGACCCCGCGATCGTCCTCGCCGCGCTGCGCCGCCTCGGCACCGAGCCCATCGTGCTGGCAGCCGCCGGGCTGTGGCGCGTCCCCCTGCTCGGCCGCGCCCTGACCCGCGAGGGGCACATCCCCGTGCACCGCCACGACCCGCGGGCCGCCCAGGCCCTGCGAGAAGCGCAAGCCGCACTGGCCGCGGGCCGGTCCGTCCTGCTCTACCCGGAAGGCGGGCTCCCCCATCGCAAGGGCGTCCGCGAGGCTCCGCCCCGGCCCTTTCACCCGGGCCTCTTCCACCTCGCGCGCGCCACCGGCGCCCAGATCGTGCCGGTAGGCCAGGCCGGAGCCCGCGCGCTGACATCCGGCAGCCCCTTCGAACAGGTGGCCCGGCTGCTCACCGCCCCGTTGCGCCGTCCACGACTGCGCGTGTACGTCGGCGCTCCCCTGCGCTTGGACAGCGGACAGACCCAGGCCCAGGCACTCGCCATGACGCACAGCGCGCTGACCCGGGCCTGGCGCGCCGCTGCCCGGCAGCTCGGCGCACCGGTGCTCGACAACGCGCGCTGAGGCTCGGGGCGAAGTGTTGCCGCTTCTCGGAAGTCCGTTCGCTCACGGGAGGCGGGGATCGGTGTAGCGCAGCAGTACGCCCACGCCCTCGCTCAGCCTCAGCTCCTGCTCGGGCACCACGACCAGCTCGGCCCGCGTGCCGACGACCGCGCGAGCCAGGGCCGTGTCGGCGCGCTCTTCGCTGATCTCCCGTATTCCGTAGGAGCGCAGTTCCTCTTCGGCGAGGGCGAGTTGACCAGGTTCCGGGCCGGCCCACAGACGCAACGGCGACTCGGGGTGGTCGTTGAGGAAGAGGGCCTTGACCCTGCCGCGTTGCAGCTCCGACACGGCGGGGGCGAGACCTTCCGCGAACGCTCCGCCGCGGGCACGCTCGGCGAGGAAGGCGTCCAGCAGTGCCCGGTCGTGCGCGGCCATGCGCCCGGTGAAGAGGCGTTCGAGGCACTGCTCCATCAGGGCCCGGCCGGGCTCGGACTCGCCGGCGCCGTCCACGGTGGTGACCCGCCCGCGCAGGGCCGCCGGTAGCCGGCGGACGAGGATGCCGCGGGCCCAGACGTCTCCGGCGACGAACACCGTCTCGACGTCGATGCGCCGTGCGTGTCCTTCCAGCTCTCGGCCGACCTCTCCGGCGGCACGGGTCCAGTCGGCCACCGGGATCTCCTGGTCCACGCGGTGTCCCGGCGTGACCCTGGTCAGGGGCCACAAACCCGCCTCGGCCTCGATCCGTACGGTGCCGACGGCGTCCGTCGAGTGCCGGCCGCCGTAGTGCACGTGCACCGCCAGGTACGGGATCCCGGGCGCGTGCTGCACGATCAGCGGCATGGTGTCCGGCAGCGTGCCGAAGTGCGCGGTGTCCCGTGTGGGCGGTGCGGGCAACTCGTCCAGCAGGGCCAGGTGTCCGTGGGCGGTGAAGACAGCCCGGCCGTGCGTGCCGGGAACGTCCGCGTCGCCGCCCACGGTGCCCGCCACCGCGGTGATGGAGTCCCGGTCCGCTCCCTCGGCCATCAGCGCCTCCCGAAGACGCCGCCAGCGCAGTTGCACCGCGGCATCGGGATCCTCGATGGCGCCGTCACGGGACGTGTCCAGATAGACGGACGCGAAAGGACCGCGTTGCGTGTAGAGAGGTTCGAGGAAGGAAAGTTTCATGATCACTCCCGACCCGGCAAGCCCGTGACCGGTTCACCGGCCACACGGCCCCGGCACCTCACGGGGAGGCCCGGTTCTGAACGCGGGGAGGCACGTCATCGGCCCCGGGGCCGGGCCTCCCGCCTGGGCGCGGCCCTCGGGTGGCGGGGCCGCTACTCGACCGGTGAGATCAGGCCGTAGTGGCCGTCGTAGCGGTGGTAGAGGACGTTTCCCCGTCCGGTGGCGGCGTCGGCGAAGAACACGAACGGGAATCCCGCAAGGTCCAGCCGCTCCTTCGCCTCGGCCACGTTCATCCGGGGAGCGGGAAGCTCGCTCAAGGTCAGCGGCACGGCCGCCGGGCCGACCAGCTCGGGGTGCGGGCGCACCTGGGCGAGGCGGTAGCCCGTCGGGCCCGACCGGTACAGCACGCTGTCCTCTCCGGTGCCGATGTCGGTGAAGAGGTGGAAGTCGTAGTCCATCGTCTCCAGCTCGAAGGCCGCCTCGTCGGGCGTCTCCCAGGCCAGCGAGTAGGACTTGTGCCGCACGACCTGCCGGTCCTCGGCCGGGCGCGGGAAGTGGTCCGGGCGGTGGGTGGGCTCGCTGCCGTGCCGCCACTCGTGCGAGCCCGGCGCGGGCGTCCTGCCGCGCCGTGCCTCCCAGTGCTGTTCGAGACGTTCCAGCCGTGCGCCGAGCCGGTCCTGCAGCAGGTCGACGGCCTCGGTCACAGTCGTGGCGGCCACATGCGCGCGAGCCGGACGCCCGTTGACGTCCATATTGGCCTGCGCGATCGCCGGCCGCTCCATGGCGGGGTTGGCCATGCGGGTCAGCTTGACGCGGGCGAACAGAACCGGCTCCCGCGTGCGGCCGGTGAGCGCCCGTACCTTCTCCTGTGCGTACTCGATGGCTCCTGGCGGCATCTGCCCCTGGGTCTCCACCTGGATCTCGGGAGCCTGCTGTGGTGCCGATCGCTTCATGGCAGCCTCCTTGCCGCGTATGTCCCCCTCTCCACACTTGCGCTCATCGGGCCTGCGCGCACGGCCAGCGTGCCCGTCCCCGGCTGATCAACCTCCTTGCCCTGAACCGGACATGCCGAAGCGGCCCGGACAGCGACGAGGTGGGAAGCCCGCGCCAAGAGGAGCCGACCGGACTCCGCCGGACGCCGGGCCGGCCAAGCGCATGGCCCTGGGCGCACGGCCGCACGGTGCCGGGTGCTGGGTGCCGGGTGCTGGGTGCTGGGTGCCGGGTGCCGGGTGCTGGGTGCCGGGTGCCGGGTGGGGCTGCCAACCGGCCCCGCCCGCCTTAGCATGGAGCCCTGGGCAGGGAAAGAGAAGCCACAGCGGCGCCGTTGGTGCCCGACCGGACGCCACCGGGCCTGTGCCGCGATCCCGCCGCTTCTGAACAAAGTCAGCCTCGCAGGTGTGGACGAGGTTTCTCGGCACCCGCGCAGCACGTCCTTCCCGCGGACCGACCGGAAGGGAAGATCCATGCCCCCCACACACCCCCCTGACTTCGAGCACTCCATCCACAGCGCGAACATCTGGCTCAAAGCGGTGTCGGAAGCCCTGGACACGGAGGACCGCCACCTCGCCCACCGGATCCTGCGCACCTGGCTGCACACGCTCCGCGACCGGCTCACCGTCGATGTGACCGCCAACTTCGCCGCGCAACTGCCCGAACTGGTGCGCGGCGCCTACTACGACGGCTGGGACCCCAGTGCCGTACCGGTCAAGTACGACCGCCAGGGGTACGTGGACCGCTTCGTCCAGGAAGCCAAGGTCAGCGCCGAGGACGTCCCCCGGATCGCCGCTGCGGTCACCAGCGTCGTACGCAAGCACGTCTCGCCCGGGCACCTGGAAGCGGCGCTGGAACAACTCCCGCACGACATCCGCGCCTTGCTTCTCCAGCCGACCGCCTGACCTGCGGCACGAGACAGCGGGCAGTACATTCGCCGCACGTGGCCAGCAGGGTGTCCGTCCGGGCTGACCAGCCGGGACGGGACGCCGCGGCGGCCGGTCGCAGGGGTCCCGGTCGCCGACGAACAGAACAACCGCATCGGCACGGTGTCGGAGGCGGTCTGCTGCGCGAGCGCCCAGCCGGTCCGATGCGAGCGGACACCCGGCCGCCGACGAGCATCCGCCGCCGGCGGAGAACGCACCCCCATCGGCCCCATCGGAAGGAAGCAGTCATGACCACCGCGCGGGACATCATGCACGCCGGCGCCACCTGCATCCAGGAGAACGAGACTCTGGAAGCCGCAGCGCGCAGAATGAAAGAGCTGGACGTCGGGGCCCTGCCGATCTGCGGGGAGGACGATCGTCTGCACGGGATCATCACCGACCGTGACATCGTCGTGAAGTGTCTCGCCAAGGGCAGGGACCCCCGGAGCATGACCGCGGGCCAGCTCGAACAGGGCAAGCCGGTCACGGTCGACGCGGACACCGACAGCGGCCGGGTCCTCCAGGTCATGCAGGAGCACAGGATCCGGCGGCTGCCGGTCATCGAGAACCACCGCCTGGTAGGCATGATCAGCGAGGCGGACCTCGCACGCCGCCTGCCGGAAAAACAGGTGGGCCATTTCGTCGAGGCTGTCTGCGTGGCCGCCTGAACTTCGACGGATACGTGAATCACTCTCGGTGAAGCACGACTTTGAGGGCTCCTGTGGGCGGTGCCGCGTGCGGAACACCTCGTAGGCGTCCTCCATTCGGTCGAGGCCGAAGGTGTCGGTGACCAACTGACGGAGGACCAGGGCCTGGCCCGTTCCCCACGGACGTACGACGGTCAGCGCCCGGGCGACCGCTCGCCGGGGCGAGACCTCCGGTCACACCGGCCCGATCCGTCGCAGCACGGCTCCGTGTGCCGCCTCGGCCACGGACGCCTCAGCGCCGACGCCGTCACGTGCGTGGGTGTCGGTCCACGGCGTCGGCCAGGACATAGGTGCGCCCCTCCCGCCCCCATTCGCCGTACTCGGGTGTGAGCCCGGCGTCCATCGCCCGCAGACACGGGCGGCCGACACCTCCCCACGCCCGCGACAGGAGCCCGTGCCGAGCGGCACCTCTCATCATCCCAGTCCGCAGCAATCCCAGTCCTCGGTAATCCCGGGCGCGTGTCGCGGGGCAGGGCGTCCGGCGTTGTACTGGGAAGGGAAGCACCGCCGAACGAGGGGAAGCTGGCCGTGCCGTCGTCGTCCGACATCCCTCCACCGGGCAAGCCGCACAAGGTCTTCGACCGGGACGCCGAGTGGCAGGAACTCGTCGCCTTCGCCTGTGACCGCCGGCCCGAGGTCCGCCTCGGGGTGGTCAGCGGGCGGCTTCGCCAGGGCAAGACGTACTTGCTGGAGGCGCTCACCAGCGCGCTGGGCGGCTTCTACTTCGGGGCGCAGCAGGGGACGCAGGCCGAGTCGCTGAGCCACCTCGCCGGCGAGTTCGCCCGGTACACGAACGATTCCTGCGCACCGCACTGGCACGGCTGGGAGGACGCCGTCGACGACCTCCTGGCGCTCGGGGACCGGTGCCCGACGCCCATCGTCATCGATGAGTTCCCCGACCTGGTTCGGCAGAGCCCCTCGCTTCCCTCCGTCCTGCACGGCGTCTACCGGCGCCACGACGGCGGCCGCCCCGGCCGGGCCCGTCTCCTGCTGAGCGGCAGCTCCCTGCCCCTGATGCACCGGCTGTTCAGTACCGCCTCCCCGCTGCACGAACTGAGCGATCTGCACCTCACCCTGCGCCCGTTCGACTACCGCCGGGCGGCATGCTTCTGGGACATCGACGACCCCGCCCTCGCGCTGCTCGTGCACGCCGTCGTCGGCGGAACGCCCGCCTACCGGCACGCCTACGTCCACGAGGACAGCCCCACCGGGCGGGAGGACTTCGACGCCTGGGTGTGCAGAACCGTGCTCAATCCCGGCCGGCCCCTGTACCGCGAGGCGTACCACCTGCTGCAGGAGGAGACCGACCACAAGGACCGCGCCCTGTGCCACTCCGCGCTCTCCGCCGTCGCCACGGGCTGCGCGACCCAGGGCCAGGTCGCGGACTGCCTCGGTGCTCCCCTGACCGACACCGCGCGCTGCCTCGGGCTGCTGCGGGAACACGGCCTGCTGCACAGCGAGCCCGACGCGTTCCGGCCCAGCCTCGTCAGGCTGTGCGTGGCCGAGCCGCTGCTGGCCTTCGAGCACGCGGTCGTACGACCTCATCGGTCGGCTCTGGCACAGCAGGACGCCGTCGCGGTCTGGAAGCACGCCCGCCCGGGCTTCGACTCGATGGTGGCCAGGTCCCACTTCGCTCAGATCTGCCGTGACTGGGCCCTCCACTTCGCCGGCCCTGACGTCTTCGGCGCCCCTGCCAGGTCCGCGGCTCACGGATCGGTGGCCGACCCGGCGCACTCCGGGGGCGCGGACGTGGCGGCGGAAGTGGTCGTACGCGGCCACGGGGGCGTGCGCAAAGGGACTCTGCTGTCGGTGGGCCTGGCCCGCTGGGACGAGGTCATGGACCTGGTCCATCTGGAACATCTCCGCGGCCTCCTCGACGTCCTCGCCGACCGCGGCGAGGACATCACCCACGCCCGGCCGGCCTGCTACAGCGGTGCCGGCTTCAGCCCCGCCCTGCGCGCCGCCGAAGCCCAGGGACAGGTGACACTCATCGGCCTCGACCGGCTGTACGGACGGCGGTAGCCGACCGGGCGGGCGCCGCACGGCCCTCGCTCACGGCCGTGGTGATCGCGCCCCGCCCGCCTCGCGGCCGAGCCGAATCTTCGTGCGACGTGCGCGACGTGCGACGTGCGACACGGTCGCGGAGACCTTGGCACCTTGCCATGATGGAACAACAGGAAAAAAGACTGGAAAACAGGAAAAGTAGCCATACGAGTCGATTCCGATGGCAGAGGCAGGCCGGGTAGCACCTGCGCCCAGAGAGGAACGGCATGCTTGAAAGAGCCCAGGACGCGCCCTCAGGGGTCGACGCGGTCAAGGCGAGCGGCACGGTGTCGAAGGACGACTACAAGGCGGTGATCGAGCCGCTCATCGATGACGCCCGCAGGGAAGGCCGCCGCATCCGGCTCCTGTGGGAGTGCGGCCCGGAGTTCCGGTCCTTCACCCCGGCCGCCGGATGGGAGGACCTCAAGACCGGGACCGGCGCCATGCGCCTGTTCGAGGGGTGCGCCGTCGTCACCGACATGCGCTGGATCCGGGACTCGACCCGGCTCGCGAGCTTCCTGATGCCTTGTCCGGTACGCGTCTTCGGCGGCCAGGATCGCGAGGAGGCCCTGCGCTGGCTCGTCTCGCTGCCTGAGGGGCCCGGCGTGTCCCACGAGCTTCTGACCGAGTCCAAGGTTCTCGTGGTCGAGGTGGAACAGCCCCTGCGCACGCAGGACTTCGACGCACTGGCACAGACCGCCGACAGCTGGCTCGAAACCCACGACGCCCTGTCCGGCGTCGTGGTGCATGTCCGCGACTTCCCGGGCTGGGAGAACATCGGAAGCCTGCTGCGGCATGTGCGTTTCGTCCGCGACCACCATCGCAGGATCGGGCGGATCGCGCTGGCGGCCGACAGCAAGCTCGCCGGACTCGTACCGCACTTCGCTCACCACTTCGTCCAGGCCGAGGTGAGGCAGTTCGGATACGACGAACTAGACGACGCCGTCGCCTGGGCCGCGAGTCCGCCCCACCCAACGGTTCAGACCCCCGTCTCGAAAGGCAGGCCGGCGACGAAACCCGCCCAGCACAGCACCGTCGGCGAGGTGATGACACGCGACGTCGTCACCGTCCGCCCCGACACCCCGTTCAAAGAGATCACGTCCGTCCTGGCCACCCATGGCATCAGCGCCGTGCCCGTGGCCGACGCGCGTGGCGCGCCGATGGGACTGGTGTCGGAAACCGACCTGCTCCGCAAGCAGGTCGACCAGCCCGACAAATACGGCGAGCAGGCAGCACCCCCCGAATGGCCCCACGAGAGGGCCAAGGCACGCGCGGAGAACGCCGCCGGGCTGATGACCACCCCGGTGGTCACCGCTCACGCCGACTGGCCGGTCGCCCAGGCCGCCCGGGAGATGGACCGCCACCGGGTCAGGCGGCTGCTGGTCGTGGACGACACCGACCGCATCATCGGCATCGTCAGCCGCTCGGACCTGCTACGCGTCTTCCTGCGCCCCGACGACGAGATCCGGGAGGAGATCCGGGACGACGTGCTGGCGGGGATGCTGCGGCTGGGCGGCACGGAAGTGCAGGTCCAGGTGCACGAGGGTGTCGTCACCCTGCGCGGTGAGGTCGAGAACCGCAGCACCGCCGAGATCGCGGAACGGCTCGCCAAGGGCGTGGACGGCGTCGTCACCGTCAGGCCCATGATCGACTACGGCGTCGACGACACGGCCCGGTAGCGCACACCGCCGCCGCATGCCCCGGCGGGCCGACGAGCGGGAGGCTCGTCCGGGACGTGCGATTCGGCACCGCAGGTCACGACGGGCCGACTGCCCGGGCGCCGCGCAGTGTGCGGGCCGGAGTGACGGTCAGCAGCCCCGGCGCCGAGGACAGACCGCCCAGGCGGACTGCGTGGCCATCAGACGGCGCTTGCCGGCACGGCCGGCGACCAGCCCGCCGTACGGGCCCGCCGGTGCCGCGGCACCGGGCCCTGGTGGCGGCGCGCTTCGCGCGGGCGCCGCGGGCGAGGCGCCCGACAGCGCCCGCCGCCCGCCGCCGGCCGCCCGCCGCGGCAGGAACTGCGCGGCGGCCACCAGCCCGAGCCCCGCACCCGAGCCGGTCAACCGGAGCACCAGCCAGGACTGAGCCACACCCTGCGTCCAGGTACTGACGGCACTGACCGACTGCCCGGCGAAGCAAAGCCGGGAATTCGGCACGCGAAGGACGCCGGACCTCTCCCTTCCCCGGCCTTCCCCGGCCTTTCCCGGTGCCTTCTCATCCGTGCGTGGCGTCAGCCGGTCCACGGATGACGACGACCGGGCAGTCGGCGTGCTGGACGACGTGCTGGCCGACCGAGCCCAGCAGCGCCTCGGTGAATCCGCCGTGCCCCCGGCTCCCCACCACCAGCAGCTCCGCTCCCCGGGACGCGTCCAGCAGCACGGCCGCCGGGTTCCCGCACACGACCACCTGCCGGACCTCGCCCCCGCGGTCGGGACCGAGGGCCTCGTCGATCGCCTGTGTGAGGACCGCACCCGCGTTGTCGCCGAAGTCGAACCCGGAGGGACCCCAGCCGTAGAACGACGGGTACTCCCAGGCGGTCACCGCCTCGACCACAGCCCCCGTCAACCCAGCCTGCCGCGCCGCCCACCGCAGGGCGGCCTTCGACGGCTCGGACCCGTCGACACCGACCACGATCCGTCCGGTCGACGCCCTCTGATCGTTCATCGCTCACCCCATCCGGTTCGGTGACGGTACGCATAAGGCGGCGAGAACGGCCGCCCCATGCCTTCGGCATGAACGCGTTCGCGGTCGGACCGCGGGCCGGTGAGGGCGGCGGCTCATCTTTCGGGCCCGGTCCGGAGGCCGAAGACGGTGTTGGTGACGTCCTTGATGACCTCGTCGATGCGGTCGACCACGTCGAGTACCGCCCGCTGCCGGTCGGCGTCGAGGCGTCCGGCGATGCTGTGCAGGTCGAGGCCGACGGCGTAGAGATCGTGGACGGCGCGGTCGTGCAGGTCCGCTCCGATGCGGTCCCGGTCCCGGAGGTGCCGGAGCCGTTCGTCGTCCGCTCGGTGTGCGGCCAGGCACCGGGTGAGTGCCGCCTGGACGGCGAAGGACGCGAGGAGTTCCACCTCCGTGTCGCCGAAGCGTCCGCGCGTCCTGGCACGGGCGACGGACAGCGTGCCGACGGGTGTGTCGCGGTCGGTGAGCGGAACGGCCATGGCCGGCCCCAGGCGCGTCGCGATCGGGAGCTCTGGGCCCAGGACGAGCGGGCCGCTGCCGTCGTCGCTGATCTGGGGCCGTCCGGTGGCATAGGCACGGCCGGTCAGCGAGGCGGCGTCCACGAACCGCGTCCGGCCGAGCAGATCGGAGCTGGCGAGGCCGGCGGCGGCACGGACGACCAGGCGGCCGGGCGCATGGTCCGGCAGGCTGACCAGGGCAGCGTCGGCCTCGGCGATCCGCAGGGCCTGTTCGGCGATGACCTGCAGCGCGCGGTCGCAGTCGGCGTCGCCGGGGACGGCCGTGGTGAGCTGGGTGTCGGCGTGCCGCCATGCCTCACGCAGCCTCGTCCGTTCCAGCAGCGCCGCGTGGTCCATGGCGTTTCCGGCCGCCGACGCCAGCACCTGTACCAGCTCCTCGTCCTCGCTGGTGAAGGGCCCTGGGGGGTGGCCGGGGCGGTGTTTGTCGGCCAGGTACAGGTGCGCCACGTCCCCGCGGCGGGTCCGGATCACAAAGCCGAGAAGGGCACTGGCCGGCGGCGCACCCGGAAGATGCCGCACCGCGTCGTCCACCCGGACGGTGTCGCGGTCCCCGAAGAGGCCCTGGAGTGCGTGCAGCCCGTGCGCGATCCGGGCGAGCCGGCCGGCATCCACGCCCTGCAGTCCCGCACGGATCATCCCGTCGGGCCGAGCCGGCTCATCACTCGGGACCACGGCGGCCCAGACCGCCTCCGTCAGGTCGCGCGCGGAGGTGACCAGCTGCCGCAGCACCCCGCCCGGATCGCTCTCGTCGGTGACCAGCATGACCGCGCGCAGCAGCGCGCGGATCCGGTCCTGGGCGCGCCGCACCTCGTGCGCGGCGGCCAGCAGGCTCTCCACCGCCTGGTCGAGTTCGAGGCGGGCGGGATCAGGGAAGTGCAGGCGCCCCGGGTCCGGCGCGGTGGGACACCGGGCCGACGGGTCCGGCCTGTGCGGTTCTCTCTCAGCAGCAGACATGACACGTGCTCCAGATCAGGCGCGATAAATTATCGCTCCGCACCGGAGCAGTTTCCAGCGACCGCAAGATCACTCGCCGTCCGGGAGGCAACGGCGTCCGGGAGGCAACGGCGTCCGTCCACGATCACGAGCCCGATCCGCGTGATCCTTTCGCCTGCCTCGAACACCAGAGCCCGCCGGCAGCGGGGCACATTCGTTCCCCCTCGCACTCCATGCCCTACGGACGGTGAACCCGCTCGCCCAGGTTCCGCACAACCGTGCGGACCGCAGTACGGACGCACGGCAGTCTCCCCAGGTCGCGGAGGTTCCGCCGCCGGCAGACCGTCAACCGCGTGACACCGGCATCCCGCCCCTGAGAGTGGGCCCTGCCCGGGAGCGCCTGCCGAGACCGCTTTCCCCCCTACGGTCTTTCGCATGGCTGAAACCGGAGCTTCCCCACTCCCCCCTACGCCCCCGGCGCACTCCCCACTCCCGCGCGCCGAAGAGTTCATGTGGCTCACCGCGCGCGTGCTGGAGCAGCGTCTGTTCTCGTACCACTTCCTGAACGGCGGCCCCGATCCGGTGCAGACGGCGCTGGACGCCTACCGCAACGAGGACGGCGGCTACGGACACGCGCTCGAGCCCGACCTGCGCGGCCCGGTGAGCCAGCCGCTGCACACCGGACGCGCGCTGCGGGTCCTGGACGCCATCGAGCGGTGCGGCGGGCAGCGGGTGGAGCGGGTGTGCCGCTATCTGACGGCCGTCTCCACGGCGGACGGAGCGCTGCCGGCGGTCCTGCCGAGCCAGCGCGGCTATCCGGCGGCGCCGTTCGTCCCGGTCGTCGACGACCCTCCTCCGGCCCCGAACACGCCCGGCCGGGGGCACCCCCATGGCTCGCTCCTCGCCACCGGCCCGGTGGTGGGCCTGCTGCACCGCAACGAGGTCTGGCACGCGTGGCTGTTCCGGGCCACCGACTTCTGCTGGCAGGAGATCGACGGTCTGGAGGCCTCGCATCCCTACGAGATCGAGGCCGCGGTCGCGTTCCTGGACACGGTTCCCGACCGCTCGCGCGCGGAGGCGGCCGCCGACCGGCTGGGCCGCCTGGTGCGCGAGCAGCGACTGGCCGCGCTGGACCCGGAGCGCCTGGACGCGTACCCGGTGGCGCCCGGCTACGCCCCGCGCGAGCACCACTTCCCGCATGACTTCGCGAAGTCTCCGGACTCGCTCGCGCGCGCGTGGTTCACCGACGAGGAGATGGCCCGCTCGCTCGACTTCCTCGCCGCCGAGCAGGAGGCGGACGGCGGCTGGCCGATCCGCTGGCGCCAGTGGGCACCGGCCGCAGTCCTGGAGTCCCGCCCCATGGTGACGATCGAGGCCCTGCACACGCTCAGGGCGTACGGCCGCCTCGTGGGCTGACGGAAGCCGGTGCCGCGAGCCGGGTGCGGACGTCTCAGCCGGTGATGGCGCGCAGCCCCGCCGTGACCACCACGGCGACCCCGACCACGGCCAGGAAGGGCGCGCGCAGCACCAGCGCCACCGCGGCCGCCCCGAGCCCCGCGGCCCGGGCGTCCAGCACAAGCGCGTGCCCGTCGGCGAACGTCTGCTGGGCGGTGAGGGCCGCGAGCAGCGCCACGGGCAGCAGGGCGGCCAGCCGTCGCACCACTGGCCTCTCCAGCAGCCCCGCGGGCACCAGCAGCCCGGCGAGCTTGACGGCGTAGCAGCCGAGGGCGGTCACGCCGATCGCGATCCAGAAGTTCACCGCGTCTCCTCGGGCGCCTCGTCGCGGGTCCGGCCGCGGCCGGACCGGCGGCCGGAGACGAACAGGGCGGCCGGTGCCGCCAGCGCGGCCGCCAGGACCGGCACCCCGGCCGGCAGCACGGGCAACAGGCCGAGCCCCAGCAGCACGGCGAGGGCGGCGACCGCGCGGTCGGTCGTGGTCTTCAGCATGGGGGCGAGCAGGGCCAGGAAGACGGCAGGTCCGGCCGCGTCCAGGCCCCAGGCGCCGGTGTCCCCGACGGCCTTGGCACCGAGCGCCCCGAGGAAGGTGGTGAGGTTCCACAGCACGTACAGGCTGAGCCCGGTGACGGTGAAGCCGATCCGGGCGGCGCGCCGGGTCGGCTGGGCCAGGGTGACCGCGGTGGTCTCGTCGATCACCCACTGGGCTGCGAACGGCCGCACCGCGCGCGGGAGGGCCAGTACCTGCGACAGGCGCAGCCCGTAGAACGCGTTGCGCACCCCCAGGAAGAAGGCGCCGGCCGCCGCGGTGAGCGGGTTGCCGCCGGCCGCGAGCGCGCCCACCAGAGCGAACTGGGAGGCGCCGGTGAACACCAGGAGGCTGAACGCGCAGGTCTGGAGCAGGCCGAGCCCGCTGCCGGCCGAGGTCACCCCGAAGGCGAACCCGGAGAGTCCTACGGCGACCCCGACCCCGAGGGCGTCCCGGACGACGGCGGAGTCCGGCTTCGGTCCGCCTTCGGTGCGTATGTCTGCGGGTGCTGTCTGTTGTGCCACGGACAGGACGCTACGGACGGCCGTCCGGCACGTCTTGTACGTTCTTGCGCTCGCGCTGGTAGGCGCCCGGCGGGACGCCGACGATCCGGGCGAAGTGGCGGTTGAGGTGCGGCTGGTCGGTGAAGCCCACGGCGACGGCCGCCTCGGCGGGTGTCGTGCCCGCGTCCAGCAGCAGTCGGGCGCGACGCACCCGGGCATCGGTCAGCCAGGTGTGCGGCGGC
This sequence comes from Streptomyces shenzhenensis, assembly GCF_021462265.1. Lineage (GTDB taxonomy): Bacteria > Actinomycetota > Actinomycetes > Streptomycetales > Streptomycetaceae > Streptomyces > Streptomyces shenzhenensis. The sequence continues at coordinate 234,189 of NZ_JAJONF010000010.1, forward strand.
ATGCCGTAGGCGTCGCGGAACGCCCGCAGCAGCGCGAAGGGACTGGTGCCGAGGTCGGCGGCGAGCCGCTCCAGGCTCGGCGGGTCGGCCATCCGCTCCTCCAGCACGGCACGCGCGCGTGCGGCGAGCCGGCCACCTGCGGTGCGGACCTGCCGCTGCGGCAACGGGCCGCCGTTCAGCCGCAGCAACCGGGTCACCGCCACTCTCAGCAGGGTGTCGGCCGCGAGCGCGTTGCCCTCGTCGGCGGCGCGCAGCACCCGGTGGACGAGGGCGACGCCGTACGGGTCGGCGAGCACGGGACTGACGAAGCCGGGGGTGCCCCGGAGCCCGGTGGTCTCGGCGGCGATCCCCGCCACGAGGTCCGGCGCCGGGTAGACCGCCCCGTACCGCCAGCCCTCGGGCACCCCGGCCCGCCCGGTGTGCGGGGTGTCCGGGTTGACCAGCGCGAGCGCCCCCGCTCCCGCGGACACGTCGGAGCCCCGGTGGTGGAAGACCTCGACGCCGTCCGCGATGGCGGCGATCACGAAGTGCTCATGGGTGTGCCGCACGAACGTCTTCCTTATGTACCGGGCCCGCAGCAGATCGACGCCGGGCAGCGCCTCGCACCGCCAGTGCCGCGCCCGCTCGCCCGTTCCCGTCATACGGCCATTGTCGACCGCCCTCCCCCACCCGCCCGCACTCAGCCCCACCTCCCGCGCTCCCACCTCAGTCCTGATGGACCGCACGACCGCACGACGGCACGACCGCAGGACCGCAGGACCGCCGACCGCAGGACCGCCGGGTGCAGCCCGCAAGGCCGCAAGGCCGCAAGGCCGCAAGGCCGCAAG
>NZ_JAJONF010000100.1 GCF_021462265.1 Streptomyces shenzhenensis
GGGGCGTGCGGTGTCGACGATCAGCCGTGAAGTCAACAAGAACGGCGGACGTGACGTCTACCGGGCGATTGCCGCGCAGGAACGGGCGCTTGATGGCGCCCGGCGCCCGAAGCAGTGCCTGCTCGCCCGCAAACCCGCGTTGAGGCAGACGGTGCTGACCCTGCTGAAGGAGGAGTGGTCGCCCGAACAGATCGTCGGACACCTGCGTCTGCATCACGGGGACGACCCGCAGATGCGGATTACCCACGAGACGATCTACCGGTCGATCTACACCACCCGCTGGAAGGTGATCCCCCGCGAGCTGTGCAAGCGCCTGCGAACTGGCCGCCCGATCCGGAAGAACAAGCGTCACACGGTGAAAGGTCAATGGCGTTCACAGATCACCGATGCCCGACCGGTCGAGGAGCGGCCCCAGGCGGCGGAGGACCGCAGCGAATCCGGGCACCTGGAAGGCGATCTGGTGATCGGCTCGAACAACAGCCAGGTCGCCACATTGGTCGACCGGAAGTCACGCTTCCTCACGGTCGTGAAACTCGCCAGCCGTCACACCACCGTGGTCGTCCCCGCTCTCGCCGAGGCCTACGCGCGCATGGACTCCCGACTACGCGGCACGCTGACCTGGGATCGCGGCATGGAACTGGCAGCCCACAAGCGTCTCAGCGCCGACACCGGTGTCGACGTGTTCTTCGCAGCACCGCGTAGCCCCTGGCAACGTGGCACCAACGAGAACACCAACAAGTTGCTCCGGCAGTACCTGGCCAAAGGGACAAACCTGTCGACCTTCAGCCAGGACGACCTTGACGCCATCGCGACGAAGCTCAACAACCGTCCGCGCAAGTGCCTGGGATTCCGAACACCAGCCGAGAGTGTTGCCTTGACCAGTTGAATCTAACGATCGTGTTGCGTGACTCGTGTGCAACTGACCGACGAAGAGTGGGAGTTCGTCGAGCCGTACTTGCCGATCGGCGAGTACGGCCCGCCCCCCCCGCCTGCGGCAGCAGGAGGGCTGACCGGTCACTGGTCTCCTGGGGAGTCACTGTTGAGTGCCACGGCGCGCAGGGCTGCCGCGAGGCGGCGCTGGGGTTCGGTGGGCGGCTGGGGGAGCCGGGCCAGGAGCAGGCGGCGCAGTTCCTGCGGTCCGCCGCGCACTGGCAGGATGCGTACGCCGGGAGGCGCAGCCTCGGCGAGCGCGGCGGACACAGTGGTGAGCCCGCAGCCGGCGGCGACCAGGTGCAGCTTCGCCAGCCAGTCCCGGGCCGTGTGCACGATCTCGGGTCGCTCGTCCAGTCCCGGCCACACGCCCATGAGTTGGTCCGCACCCGAGGACGGACCGGCGATCCAGCGCTGCCCGCGCAGGCCTACCACGTCGACGTAGTCACCGCGCGCGAGCGGGTGCGTGGCGGGGACGGCCAGGCACAGGGGCCGTTCCGCGAGGGTCTGCAGCACCAGGGGCGGTGACTCGGCGTCGGGGGCGCGGAACGGCGGTGCGGACGCCAGGAGCGCGAGGTCGATGCTGCCTGCGCGCAGCGCGCGCAGCAGCGCCGGGGTGGTGCCCTCGCGGCTGACGACGTGCACGCCGGGATCGCTGCGCTGCAGCGCGCAGAGGGCGCGCGGGACCAGGCCGGCGCCGGTGACGGGCACCCACCCCAGCCGCACGGTGCCGCCCGCGTCCGGTGTGCCGGACAGCTCGCGGGCGGTGGCGTCGATCTCGTCGACGACGACCGTCGCCCGTCGCATGACGATCTGTCCTGCGGAGGTGAGCCGCACGCCGTCGCGCCGCCGCTCCAGCAGCTTTGCACCCGCGGCCCGCTCGATCGAGGCGATCTGCCGGGAGACCGCCGACTGGGTGTAGTCGAGCGACGCAGCGGCCGCGGTGAAGGTGCCCTGCTCCGCCACCGCGCGGAAGACCCGCAGCGCGGTTAGGGAGACGTCGGTGAAGTCCATGATGTTTACGCATACCATGCTTGCATAAGTTTCGTTAGACGCATGGTCGCGGCCTTCCTAACGTGGCAGTCATGAACGGTTCCCACGCTTCCCGCATCGCTCTTGTCACCGGCGCGAACCAGGGCCTGGGCCGGGCCCTCGCCGAGAGCCTCGCGGCCCGTCTGACCGCCGACGACCTGGTCCTGCTCACCGGACGCGACCAAGGCCGCGTCACCGCCGCCGCCCGCGAGGTGGCCGAGCTCCCCGGCACCCGGGCCCGGGTCGCAGGACGGGTCCTGGACGTCACCGACGCCGAGGCGATCGCCGCGCTCGCCGAGGACCTTCGCAGCCGGTACGGCGGCGTCGATGTCGTCCTCTCCAACGCCGTCGCTCGCCTGCTGCCCGACGAGTCGCAGGCCGCGCGCGCCGACGAGTTCATCGACGTGTCCAACACCGCGACCCACGCGGTGCTGCGCGCGTTCGGACCCGTGCTGCGCTCGGGCGGTCGGCTGCTCGTGGTCGCCAGCAGCCTCGGCACGCTCGGCCACCTCGACGCCCGGCTGCACCACCTGTTCGACGGCGCGAACCTCGACCAGGTCGAGTACGCGGTGGAGTCCTGGCGGGCCGCGGTCCACCACAACACCGCCGAGGAGGCGGGCTGGCCGCGCTGGCTGAACGTCCCGTCGAAGGTGGCCCAGGTCGCAGCCGTCCGCGCCCTCGCCGCCGAACGCCGTGAGCGCGACCTCGCGACCGGGACCCTGGTCGCCTCCGTCTGCCCCGGCATGGTCGACACCGCCACCTCCCGGCCCTGGTTCAGCGACTACAGCCAGGCTCAGACACCCGCCGACGCGGCCCGCGCCGTCCTCGACCTCGTCTTCGCCGACTCCGTCGACCCCGCCCTCTATGGGGAGTTGATCCGCTTCGGCAAGGCGCTGGACTGGCACGGCGGCACGCCGCCGGTGGAGCAGGACCGTCTGCTCACGCCCTGACTACGCATCGCCCCATCAACTCGTCTTAGCACAAAAGGAGTTCACCCATGACCGCTGTCACCACGCCCTTCGGATTCGCCAGCACGGCTGAGGAGGTCGCCCACGGCGTCGATCTCACCGGCCGCCGGGTGCTCGTCACCGGTGCATCCTCCGGCCTCGGCGCGGAGACCGCCCGCGTGCTGGCCGGCACCGGCGCGGACGTCACCCTGGCCGTCCGCGACACGGCGGCGGGCGAGCGCGTCGCCAAGGAGATCGCCGAGTCGACCGACAACCGGGACGTGCACGTGGCCCAACTGGACCTCGCCGACCCGGCCTCCGTCGCCGCGTTCACCGACGCCTGGGAGGGACCGCTGCACGTCCTGGTCAACAACGCGGGCGTGATGGCCTGCCCGGAGCGGTACAGCGCGCAGGGCTGGGAGTGGCAGTTCGCCACCAACCACCTCGGCCACTTCGCCCTCGCCACCGGCCTGCACGACGCGCTCGCCGCCGACGGCGCGGCCCGAGTCGTCGCCGTCAGCTCCAGCGGCCACCAGCTGTCCCCGGTGGTCTGGGACGACATTCACTTCGCCTTCCGCCGCTACGACCCCTGGCTCGCCTACGGCCAGTCCAAGACCGCCAACGTCCTGTTCGCCGTCGAGGCGACCCGCCGCTGGGCGGCGGACGGCATCACCGCCAACGCCCTGATGCCCGGCGCGATCTACACCAACCTCCAGCGCCACACAGAAGGCGGCCGCGGCAGCGGCACCGTGGCAGCCGAGCTGATCAAGACCGTCCACCAGGGCGCCGCCACCGCCGTCCTCCTCGCCACCTCCCCACTCCTGGAGGGCATCGGAGGGCGCTACTTCACCGACTGCAACGAGACTCAGGTCGTCGCCCGCCGCACCGGAACCCTCAACGGCGTCGCCAAATACGCCGTGGACCCGGACAACGCAGCGCGGCTTTGGGACCTCTCGCAGGAACTGCTCGCGGCAGCGGACTGAACCCGAGGATCGCCCGGGGGCTTCGCCGCGGGAGGCGATCGCCGTGACGGCGCGGAGCATGAGGACGGCGGGCGAGGCTCGACGTCTACGGGCTTCTGGAGTCGGTGGGAACCGCAGTCCGGTCCGCGGAAACACGCGGGACCCTGGCGATTTGGGCCCAGGAGTAAGAACCATCCGACCGCGACCTGCTCACCCGCTCCGAAGGCCCGCGCACCCGTAGGTAGTCGGCCGCGAGGTGCGCGCCGTCTGCCGCGCCACCGCCTGCACTGGAGAGATGGCCGCGTCCTGCGCGAAGCCCCAGGAAGCGGAACGTCGAGCCTGATCTCGAAGAGGCTGCCCTCACCCGTGTTGCCGCTCCGCTCGCGGCCACGGAAGCGCGCCGGTGGCCAGCGCGCCTCCAACGGTTGCGCGTCGCATCCATCAGTTGGCAGTGGATCCTGGGACTGCATGCGCCCGGCCCGTGGCCTATCCGCGCGTGCGCAGTCCGTCGAGGATGAGCGCGAGCATGCGGGGGGCCCGGTCTTCAGGGCTGGACGCGGCGCGCCACAGTGCTCCGGTGAGCTGGAGGAAGTCGCCAGGATCGGCGTCCTCGCGGATCGTGCCGTCTGCCTTGCCGGCGTCGAGGAGCTTCGTGAGGGCGGTGATCACGGGGCCGTAGCTCTGCTCGGTGATTGCCTGCAGAGCAGTGCCGCTGAGGGCATCGCCGAGACCGTGCTTCTTGCGCATGGCCGATACGAGCTCGATCGTCCAGTCGCGCAGGGCTTCAAGCGGGGGCATCTCGGCCAGCAGCTCGGGCGCGGTGCCGGTGATGCGTTCGATTTCGTCCTGGTAGACGGCCAGGACCAGGGCATCGCGTGTGGGGAAGTTGCGGTACAGCGTGCCCGCACCCACGCCGGCGAGGCCGGCGATCTGGTTCATCGAGATGTTGCCGTCTGCCACGAAGGCCTCGCGGGCGACCGCGAGGATACGTGCCCGGTTCTCGCGGGCGTCCGAGCGGACCATCAGCCTCACCTTGCTAAGCGGAGAGTTCTCCACTACGGTATGTGGAGAGTTCTCCACATACTTTATGGGGCATCATGCGCTACATCAAGCTCGGCACCACTGGCCTGGACGTCTCCCCCATCGCGATCGGAGCGATGACCTACGGCGAGCCCGACCGCGGCCACCCCGTCTGGTCGAAAGGCGAGCAGGACGCTCGTCCGCTCATCCGCCACGCAGTGGAGGAGGGGATCAACTTCTTCGACACCGCGAACATGTACTCGAACGGTTCGAGCGAGGAGATCCTCGGCCGCGCGCTCAAGGACTTCGCCGACCGCGACGCGGTGGTCATCGCCACGAAGCTGCGCCATCCGATGCGGCTGGGCCCGAACGGCCGCGGACTGTCGCGCAAGGCGATCATGACAGAGGTCGAGCACTCGCTCCGCCGCCTCGGAACCGACTACATCGACCTCTACCAGATTCACCGCAACGACCACTCCACCCCATGGGAGGAGACCCTCGAGGCGCTCAGCGACCTGGTCAGGACAGGAAAGGTCCGCTACCTCGGCGCCTCGTCCATGCACGCGTGGGAGTTCGCGAAGGCACTGCAACTGCAGAAGCAGAACGGCTGGGCCAGGTTCATCTCCATGCAGAACCACTACAACCTCCTCGCCCGAGAGGAAGAGCGCGAGATGATCCCACTGTGCCTCGACCAGGGCGTGGGCACGATCATCTGGTCGCCCCTGGCCCGGGGCCGCCTCGCCCGGGGGTGGGGCGACGCCCGATCGACGACGCGCTCCCAGACAGACGGGGACTTTGCGGACCTGCTCTACTCACCCGAGCAGGATGCCTCCAACCGCAAGATCATCGACGCGGTCGGCGACGTGGCCGCCGCTTACGGTGTCACTCGGGCGCAGGTGGCGCTGGCCTGGCTGCGGCGCCAGCCGGTCGTCACGGCCCCGCTCGTCGGCGCCGGGTCAATTCAGCAGATCGACGAGGCCGTGGCGTCGTTGGACGTGGAGCTCACCGATGACCAGGCGCGCTCCCTGGAAGACCCCTACACGCCGCGGTACGACTGGCAGGGCGTCTCGGACGAGGCGGAGATGGAGGCCATCCGCCGGCGTGTGCCAGGCATGGCCCTCTCATGAGCACCGTCGTCCGCTCCGGCGTAGCGGCCCGGGGCGGGGCCCTGTTCGTCATGCTCGGGCCGCTGGTTTCCTGGCTTTGCGAGCTGGTCACCGCGGCCGCGTGGCAGGACCCGCCGTATTCCCCCCTGTACAACTGGGTCAGCCACCTCGGTGTCACCGGCCCGCGGCAGACCGCGTTCGGGCAGGTCGCGAACTCCCCGCTCGGCGCCGTCATGGACGCCGGCTGGGTGAGCTACGGCGCGCTGTTGATCGTCGGGTCGTTCCTCCTGTTCGACCTGCGCAAGGGAGCCAGCGCAATCAGCATCGTGATCCTCGCTGTCCTCGCCGGCGTGGGGGTCTCGCTGGTCGGCGTTTTTCAGGGGTCAAACGCGAACGCCGCGAACGGCCTGATCGCCTTCCACACTCTCGGCGCGCAGGGTGTGATGCTCGCCGGCAACATCATGGCGATCGTGGTCGGCGCGAGCGGGGCCCGGCTCGGGCTTGGCCGCGGCCGGTCGGTCGCGCTGACCGCGCTCGGCGCCGCGGGCCTGGTCGCGTTCCCCGTCTTCATGGCCGACGTGTTCACCGGCTGGATGTGGGACGTCGGCATGTTCGAGCGCGCCGTGATCTACCCGATCATGATCGGCCACGTCCTGGTGGGCAGCGGCGTGATCGGCGCCCAGCGGCGTCAGGCGGACCGGCCACCAACGCCCCTTGATCGAGTTGATCGAGTCACAAGCTGAAGGAGAGACAGATGGCTCAAGTATTGGTGACCGGAGGGTCAGGATTCATCGGGAGCTGGTGCGCACTGGCCTTGTTGGAGGCCGGGCACAGTGTGCGCACCACGGTCCGCAACCTCGGACGCGAACCGGCGATGCGGTCCTGGCTTCACGCTGCGGCGCCGTTCGACGATTCGCGGCTGACCGTGGTGCGTGCCGACCTCGCACGCGCCGAGGGGTGGGACGCCGCCGTCGCCGGCTGTGAGTACGTGCTGCACGTCGCCTCGCCGACCCTGCGCCAGGCCCCGGCCAGCGAGGACGAGATGGTGTCGGTGGCGCGCGAGGGCGTCTTGCGGGTCCTGCGCGCCGCCCGTGACGGCGGCGTCCGCCGGGTTGTCCTGACCAGCGCGTTCGGCGCCGTCGGGATCGGGCATCCCCCGCGGTCGACTCCGTTCACTGAGGAGGACTGGACCGACGTCGACGCCGACATCCCGCCCTATCAGCGGTCCAAGACGCTCGCCGAGCGTGCCGCCTGGCAGTTCATCCGGGACGAGGGTGGCGATATGGAACTGGCGGTGGTCAACCCCGTGGGTGTCTTCGGACCGCTGTTGGGCCCGGACGACCCGCCCTCGCTGCGCCTGATCCGCAGAATGCTCGAGGGCAAGGTACCTGCGTGTCCCCCCTTTGGGATGGGCTACGTCGATGTCCGCGATGTCGCAGACCTGCACCTTAGAGCGATGACCGATCCGGCAGCGGTCGGTGAGCGGTTCCTGGCGGCTGCCGGGCGCAGCCTTAGCGCGGTGGAGATCGGGCGGATCCTTCACGACCGCCTCGGTGATCGAGCCGCGAAGGCCCCGACCCGTGAGCTGCCTGTGTGGCTCACACGCGCCATGGGCCTGATCAACCATGAACTGCGTCTGCTGAGACCCCAGTTGGGCCGCAATCTCGACGCGTCGAGCGAGAAGGCACAAGAGCTCCTGGGATGGTGTCCCCGATTGATCGAGGACACCATCGCCGACACTGCGGAAAGCCTTCTCGCCCTTGGGCTCGATCAATGACCCGGGCGTAGTCCGTTTCCCTCATGGCGGGGAGGAAGGCGCTTTTCGCGTTCGCCCCAGGCGCGAAACTCTTCGAGCGGATCCTCAGCCCCTCCTTCCCCCAGTACGCGAGATCGACGATCACCAACCCGGCAGCGGCGACAAGAACTCGCCAGGATTCGCGAACGAGACGTCGAGACCCGGTGCCCCCAGCGCGCCTCGTCGCCGTTGCGACCAGAGAGCTCGTAGAGCCGCTT
>NZ_JAJONF010000101.1 GCF_021462265.1 Streptomyces shenzhenensis
CGCCGACAGGTGACGTGCGGTCCCCGCGACCGGCAGACCGGCTGGACCTCTGGTCACGGACAGGACCGATATGACACGACCGGGCAGCTGCGCAGTCTTGTGCACCACAGTCCGACCATGCCGGGTATGCGGTGGCTCAGCAGCGGTCGCACACCCGGTAGCCGCTATTTATCTTGGGTTCTCATCGGGCCCCAGCTCGCGGTGCGTTCATCCGCGGCACATGGAAGGTACGACATGGCTTCAACGCACGAACATGCTGACCACACACACGGCGAAGGGTGCGGTCATGTGTCCTTCCCTCATGAGGGGCACGTCGACTACGCACACGACGGTCATTTCCATCGGACCGTGGGCGAGCAGACGCACGAGTGCGCGAAGGACGGGCACGAACCGCATGGTCAGCATCCCCACGAACACCACAAGGACTGCGGTCACGTCGCCGTGCCGCACGGCGACCACGTCGACTATGTGCATGATGGACATCGGCACGCTGCGCACGGCGACCACTGGGACGATCACTGACGAGGACGCGACAGGCGTCGGCCGGTGAGTGGCACGCCAGTGCACCGCCGTGGCTGGCCGCGAGGTGACCGTGCCGGCCTTGAGTCGGTGTCCGTGACGTGACCACAGCCCGGAGAGGTTACCGGCTCGGGACAGGCATAGAGCCCATCCCGAGCCTCGGCACGTTTTAGACGGGGCTGCTCGGCACGACCACACCCGGTTCGGTGCGGTGGCAATCAGCTCGGGCTTCTTTCACTGCGGATGCCTGACCTTCCGGCGCCGTTCACGGGCCTCGCTGCCGCACTTGCACAGGATCCAGTACAGCGTCGCCTTCAGGCGCAGGTAGACACCTCGGTCGGGCAGCACCACGCAGATCTCGGCAGGCGCCGTGTCGACGCACTCACTCGACCGCAACACAGCGGCGTCCTTCACCCCCTCGGCCGCCGTCAGGGCCCACGGATGCCGCCGGCGCTCCCGCTTCGGCCGCGCCGGGACGGGAGACTTGCGCGGTGCTGCCTGCACGATGTCGCCCGCTCGGGCCGACCGAGCTCGGCGGATGCCTGCATCCGTCCCACCATGGACGACGCGGTTCCGGGGCCTTGGCGCGGGCGGCCTCGAAGGCTCCTCCCACTGCCGACTACGGCGGCGTCGTGGAGGTGGTCGTCACCGCTTCTCACCCGTCCGTCTCGTCGCTGACGGTGGGGAGGCGATCCAACCGCGCCGAGGGTCTTCCCCGCACCTCAATGACAATGCGGGCCTTGCCCAACTCGACGCGAAGCTTGGCATTTCCGGCTCCGAGCGCTGCCCTCGCGCCGCAGCAGGGCACCGTTGCCCTGCCTGTCGAGCCTCTCGTGCTCGGCCAGGATCCTCGTCCCGCACTCCCCCGCGTACCGCCGCTGCCTGCTTGATCGGGGGGCGCCTGCGGATCCGGGGCCCGTGGTCGTTGGTGCCGGCCACTCCAGCACTCCTCCTTCTCCAGCCTCGACTGGATGGATCACCCGGTAGGCATAGCTTGAGTCCCCTTGGTAGAGGGGGCGGGATAGCGTCTCCGGCGCCAGACCCCGGCGGTCGTGGCCGCAGCTGTGCACCACACTGCGAGGGTCAGAAAAGGCGTGACGTACTGGTGGTCGTTGAAGTAGACGGCTGTGTGCTGGGCACTGACCGACGCTCCAGGGGGTAGCCAGCGGCCCAGCGATCGTGTCGGTTCGGGCAACAACGCCGGTGACACGGCTCCGCCCGAGGCCGGATTGCCGACCATGACCAGCAGGAGCCAGGTCGGGAGGATCGCCCATCGGCCGACGAGTACGTGGAACGCGGTGAACACCAGCCCGCACGTGAACATCGTGAAGGCAAGGATCGCCCATGACTCCACGGCCGGCAGGTCGAGGACGTGCAGCATCCAGTCAACGACTGCACAAATCGCCAAGGCGCCGAGCGCCGAGTAGCAGGCGATGGCCAGGACCCTCTCATGGAGGCGCATCTGACCGGCGTGCGCGCTCAGCTGGGCGGCACCGATGAAACCGAGAACGACTGCCGCCAGGGTGATGTAGAAAATGGCGAGGCCCTGGGGGTCCCCTGCCTGCAAGGGACGCAGTTCGGTGGTCTGCAGGGACACACCGACTGCTTGAGCGGCAGCGGGAGCCTGTTGCTGCAGGACCCGGGCCACCGAGGCACCCGCGGCGGGGACCAGTTGCAGAGTCACATCATGGTGCGAACCCGTCTTGTTCCGCACCAGTGCGAAGACCTGTTGGGCATCGACGGCGCGCAGCGCAGAGGCTTCGTCCGGGTAGACGCGCACGGCCAGTTCTGTGTTGAGGCGGTCGTCCCAGGCGGTGATGAACCGCTCGTTGACGTTGTCGCCCTTCAATGTCCCCACCGGTACGCGGTGCGGTGTCGGATGGGCGAGGTTGAAGCTGTAGGAGCCGGCAAAGAGACCGGCCGCGACGGCAACGATGACAGTGATGACGATTGCTGGCATGGTGCGTCGGAACTCGTGCCCGGTGCGGCGCAGAACCCCGCGCCACGACATCCAGGTCACCAGGCCCGCCGCATACCCGGGCACTGCGGGGCTGTGACGGGAAGGGGGATCACGAGGGGGGTCATACCGTCATCACCACTTTGCCCACCACGTTCCCCTCCGCCAGGAGCTGGTGGGCCCGCGATGCCTCGTGCATGGGCACGGTGTTACCGACAACCGGACGGATCCGGCCGTCAGTCACCATCGGCCACAGATCCGAGCGCACCGCATCGACGATCGCCGCCTTCTGGCGGTGGCTGCGGGACCTCAACGTCGTAGCCGCCAGGGATCCACGCTTCGCCATCAATTCACCGATGCCGAGGACCGTGGGCGAGACGTCCCCACCGATCATCACGATACGCCCGTCTGGGGCCAGGCAGCGTATGTTGCGAGCCAGATAGGGCGCTCCGACGATGTCCAGAATGACATCCGCACCGCGCCCGTTCGTCGCCTTGCGGACGGCGGCGACGAAGTCCTCCTCGCGGTAGTTGATCGCGGCATCGGCTCCGAGCGCAACGGCCTGGGCCACCTTGTGCGGTGTTCCTGCCGTGGTCAGTACATGGGCACCGAGACCCTTGGCCCATTGAATGGCCAGGCTTCCGATACCGCTGGTTCCGCCGTGGACCAGAAACGTCTCACCGGGCTGCAAGCGGGCGAGCATTCCGATATTGGAGTACACGGTGCAGGCAGCTTCTGGCAGGGAGGCCGCTTCCTCGAAGGACAGCTCCGCCGGTTTCGCCAGCAGCTGGGTCGAAGGCACGGCAACGGCCTGGGCGTATCCGCCGCCGTTGAGCAGGGCGCACACCTCGTCCCCGACAGCCCAGCCGTCGACTTCGCTGCCGAGGGCACTGATCGTTCCCGAGCACTCCAGACCCAGCAGAGGCGAGTCGTCCGGCGGGACCGGGTAAAGCCCCTGGCGTTGGAGGAGGTCGGCATTGTTGACGCCACTGGCCCTGATCTCGATGACGACTTCGCCGGGCCCGGGCTTCGGCCTATCCACGTCGGCCCACTCGAGGACGTCAGGCGGTCCGGGATACCGCACGACAGCGGCCTTCATCATTGTGTTCATCTCATCTGCCTCATATGCGGAGTTGCTGTTCTGTCGCCGCTCAGGCGGCCTGATCCGTGCGCCGTTGGCGTTCGCCGATGGAGGACGTGAGCGATACGGGACGTCCCCGTTCGTGACCGAGGTGCCCCAGACGTGTTCCGGGGTCGGGCATGGTGGGGATGAGATGCCGGCCCCAGGTGCTGTTGACGAGGCCCGCGAACGACGCATACCAGGCAAGGGCGGCGGTTGCGAACCCGAAGGCACCGCCGACGCGGGTCACGGCGGTGGACTGCACGAACTGCGCCAGGGCCAGGAGGGTGAAGGTGATGGTCGCCGAGGTGAACAGAGCCAGCAGCGCCCCCGTCGTACGGAGCGTTGCGACGGTCAGGTACAGCGTCAGCACGGCCCACGGCAGGATGAACAATCCGGTGGCCACGTGCGCTTCGGCCGCCGGCAGGGTGTCGACGACGAACCGGCCGTACAGGGCATAGGCCATCCAGAATGCGCCGTAGGAGCAGAAGGCGGTGGCGCCGAACGTGGATCCCTGTCTGAACTCTGCAGCGCCGGCGATCAGTTGGACGACACCTCCGAAGAAGAAGGCGAGAGGGAACACGGCGGGTGTCAGGGCAGGATCGACGCCGACGTAGAAGAAGCTCAGCATGAAGGTCGCCGTGCCGAAGGCGGCCAGGCCGAGGGGCGCCGGTTCGGCTGGGGCGCGGGGGGACGGGGTGGACAAGGCGACTCCCGGAGGGTGCGTTCGGTTTGAGGGACAGGGGGCCGGAGGGGTCAGTGGCTTCCGATCCGGTCCCCGCCGGGGAACGAGGTCTGGCGTCCTGTCAGGACGCATCCGTGCGCACGGCGGCCGCTGCGGCCGGAGTGATGGTGATCTTGACGTGTTTCATGAGGGGCTGGTCGCTCTGTGTGCTGTAGTCGCCGATGGCACACAGGACGTTCATCTCGGGCATGTAGCCCGCTGCGCAGCCCTGCGGGATGTCGTAGGGGACGGCGAGGAAGCCGTTGAGGCCTCGTTCGGTGCCGTCCTTGGCGGTGGAGACGATGTCCACGGGGCCGAACGCGCGGATGCCGCGCTCCCGCATGTCTTCGGCGTTCATGAAGACGAGCGTCCGGAGATTCTTGATGCCGCGGTACCGGTCGTTGTCGGAGTAGATCGTGGTGTTCCACTGGTCGTGCGACCGGATCGTGGCCAGGACCAGTGTGCCGGTGGCCGGAAGGACGTCGGGCAGTTCGGCGTGCGAGAATTCTGCACGTCCTGACGGAGTGAGGAACACCCGTTCGCGTGCGGGTTGGTGGAGGCGGAATCCCAGCGGCTGGCGCACGCGCTGGTTGAAGTCCTCGAACCCCTCCAGGGCGTGGGCCATCGTGTCCCTGATGCGGTCGTAGTCATCCGCGTAGTCCTCCCAGGGGGTGGCGCTGTCGGGGAGTGCGGCGCGGGCCATCCCGGCGATGATCGCCGGTTCGGACCGGAGGGCGGGGGACGCGGGGCGCTTGATTCCGCGGGACAGGTGCACCATGCTCATCGCGTCCTCGACGGACACGCTCTGCAGACCGCTCTGCTGGTGATCCTTCTCGGTTCGGCCGAGGCAGGGAAGGATCAGGGCTCGGCGGCCGTGCACGAGATGGCTGCGGTTCAGCTTGGTGCTGACCTGGACCGTCAGCTCGCAGTTCTGGAGACCGGCATACGTGTATGGAGTGTCGGGGGCCGCCAGGGCGAAGTTGCCGCCCAGACAGACGAAGACCTTCACCTCGCCGCGGTTCATGGCCTCGATCGTGCCCACGGTGTCCAGACCGTGGTCTCGAGGTGGGGTGAAGCCGCACGCCTCGCCCAGGCGGTCCAGGAACGCGGGAGCGGGCCGGTGGTCGATGCCGCAGGTGCGGTTGCCCTGGACGTTGCTGTGACCTCGCACCGGTGACGGGCCGGCGCCCTCGCGACCCAGGTTTCCGCGCAGCAGAAGGAGGTTGACGATCTCCCGGACGGTGTCCACTCCGTGTTCGTGCTGGGTCAGCCCGAGGCACCAGCTGATGATGGTGCGCTCCGAGGCCAGATAGATGTCGGCCGCCTTGGTGATCTCGTCACGGCCGACTCCGGACTGGCGCTCGATGGTCTCCCACGATGTTGCTGCGCACATCGCGCGATAGGCCTCGAAGCCGCTGGTGTACTGCTCGATGAAGGCCCGGTCGACGGCCGAGGGATCGGCACGTGCGGCATCCAGGACGGCCTTGGCCATGCCGCGCAGCAGGGCCATGTCGCCGCCGATGCGCGGTTGAAGGTTCAGCGTGCTGGTAGGGGTGGCACGGAAGCGGGCCATCTCCATGAACTCGTGAGGGACGATGGTGCTGCCCGCGGCGGCCTCGATCATAGGGTTCACGTGCACGATCTGTGCCCCGCGCCGGTGGGCCTCGGCCAGGGAGGTCAGCATTCTCGGGGCGTTGGAGGCGGCGTTCACGCCGAAGACGAACAGTGCGTCCGTGGACTCCCAGTCGCTCAGGTCGACGGTGCCCTTACCGGTTCCGATGGATGCCTGCAGAGCCCGTCCGCTCGCCTCATGGCACATGTTGGAGCAGTCGGGCAGGTTGTTCGTGCCCAACTCACGGGCCAGCAACTGGTACAGGAATGTACCCTCGTTGCTCAGGCGTCCCGATGTGTAGAAGGCGGCCTGGTTCGGGTCGTCGAGAGTGCGCAGCGCCTCACCGACCATGGCGAACGCCTCGTCCCATCCGATGGGCACGTACCGGTCACTCACCGGGTCGTAGGCCATCGGCTCGGTCAGCCGTCCCTGGTTTTCGAGGTCGAAGTCGGACCACTCCATCAACTCCGTCACGGTGTGCGCCGCGAAGAACTCCCGGTCGACCCGTTTGCGGGTCATCTCCCAGGTGACGTGCTTGATGCCGTTCTCACAAATGTCGAGGTGGAGGCCCTTGCGGTCGTCCGGCCAAGCGCACCCCGGGCAGTCGAAGCCGCCGTTCTCGTGGTTCATGCGCTGGATGGCGCGCGTGCCGGCCACCAGACTGTGCTCGCGCAACAGGAACTGCCCGACGCTCTTGGCGGCGCCCCATCCGGCGGCGGGATGCGGATATGGGCGACGCTGCGGCGTCTGGTCTGCGGACCCGGTGTCGTGGTCGTTGTCGGTGGTCATCGTGCTCCTTCTTCCCCTGGCTTGGGTGCGGGCCGACCGGCGGGAGCAGCCGCACGGCATCCGGCGTCGTCCGGGTGGTCCACCTCGTGAGCCTTTGGCAGCGAGGCGGGAGTCGGACCGGGAGGCAGGTCGTCGCCATGGATGATCAGGGTGGGGCAGGCGGCGTGCTCTGCACACGCGGCGCTGACCGAACCCAGCAGGAGCCCCGCGAACCCGCCGTGACCCCGGCTGCCGAGGATGAGCATCCTCGCCCCCGCGCTGGCAGAGAGGAGAGCGGCCGTGGCGGGCCCTTCGAGCACCGTGAGCCGAAGATCCGACGGCCGGTCGTCACCGAGCACCTCGGCGCAACAGGCTGTGAGCATGGCTCGCGCCTCCGCGACGGGGTCCCAGTCGTCCGCGACGCCGGTCCAGGAAGTGGGGTTCTGCCAGGCTGTCACGGCCTCCAGGACGCTCCCGGTGGTCCGCGCCATGAAAAGCCCCCAGGCCAAAGCCCGTTTCGAGGACGAGGAGCCATCCACACCGACGACGATCCGGGGTGCGAGAGAGGGCACGGTTTGCGTCATCGGTGTTCGTCTCCCTTGTGTGCCAGGGTGTTGACCTTCGGCGAAGGACCGTGCCCGGACGGCCCAACGTGGCAGGCGTCGGCGCACACGTCGACGGCCGCGGAGCCGGTGCCGGGCGCGCGCCCCGACACGGCCTCCGGCGCCGCAGGGGTTCTAGCCCCCGGGAGCCCGAATGTGCTGATGAGAGCCAGCAGCGCGAGAAGCATCACGGCGATCCCGTAGGTGTAGGCAGCCCTCTCCACTCCACCGCCGTACACGACGATCACTCCCGCCACAATGGTCGGGAGGCCGAAGCCCAGGTAGGAGATCAGATACATCACGGACAGCAGTCCCGATCTCTCGTGCGGTTCGGCAAGGGGGACGACGGTGCGTACGCCCCCCTGGAATCCGGCTCCGAATCCGACGCCCGCGACCGCTGTGCCGGTGAAGAACAGCCCCGCCGATCCGATTGCGATGGCCAGCAGGGTGAGGGCTACGCCCGCGATCAGAGCCACAGTGCCGATCCGCATGGTGGTACGCGGTGCAGCGGAGCGCAGGACCAGAACGGTCAATGCTCCGCTGGCCGTGAGAGTGAACAGCGCCAGTCCGCCCAGGAGCGCTCCCTCACCGGTGACGACACCTCGGACCAGTGCAGGGCCCAG
>NZ_JAJONF010000102.1 GCF_021462265.1 Streptomyces shenzhenensis
CTCGCGCTGTAGTGGTTTCGGCCCGTGTAGTGGACCTCCAGCGCGGGGGTGTTGGTGGTCGGGCCGTAGGGCAGGACGATGCCCCGGGGTCCGCCGGTCGCGGTGGTGCCGGCGAGCGCGGGGGCCACCGGCTGGAAGACGTGGATCGGGACGCCGAGAGTGTCGGCGAGCAGCGGCAGGAAGGTGTCGCCGATCCGGTTCGCCCACTCGTCCGACCAATTGCGCACCACGCGTTCGAGCTCGGTCGCCTCGGGCGCGGTGAGTGCGGCCGTGCTCTGGTGGTAGCCGGCGATCAGCAGCGCCCGGCGCTCGTCCAGGGTCATGGTGGCGGGCGTCGGCAGCGCGTTCACCGCACGCAGATAGGCGAACATCCGCCGGTTGCTCGGCGGGCTGCCGGCCGGCGCGGGCGGCGCACCCGGCGCCGAGACGGCCTGGAGGTAGCGGGTCTGGAGGTCGACGGGGTCCAGGTCCTCGGCACGGGTCACGCCCTGGATGCCGTACAGGGCCAGTTGGCTGTTGACCACGGCACTGGGCATGCCCTGCACCACCGTCCCGAACCGGCGGACGAGGACGCCGCGGAGCTGGCCGAGCACCTGGGGCGGGAGCGGCCGGCTGCCGTCGCGTGCCGCCGCCAGCCGGGTCAGCACCAGGTTCTGCAACCCCCGTCGCGCGGCCCGCAGATGACCGGTTCCCTGGTCCGCGGTGGCCGGGTTCTGCGCCAGCGCGGTGAGGGTCTGGCGTACGAGGTGGGGCTGCCGGAGCCAGCCGTCGGTGCCCGCGTCGAGGGCCGGGCCGCCCTGCCCCAGTCGGGTGCGGACCAGTTCCGGGGCGCTGCCGATGACGGCGTACAGGAGGCAGAAGCCGTCGCCGGGGGTCGGGACGGCGGTTCCGGTGGGGGTGACGTACGGGGACGGCGGGACGGCGGGGGGCGGGGCCGTGGCGGTCGTGGTCGTGCCGGGCGGCGGGGCGAGCGGGGCCTTGCCCTTGTCCGCGGCCGTGCTCTTGGCGGCGGCCGGATTCTTGCCCTTGTCGTTCTTGCCGCTGCTCGTAGCGGGCATGGCGGGCCCGGTCTTCTTGGGCGGCTGCTTCTTCGGTGGCTGCTTCGGGGTCGGCGTGGACGTGGACGGGTTCGTCCCCGTGGTGGTGGCCGTGGTGGCGGGGGCCGGGGTGTGGGTCTGGGCGCCGGCCGGGAGCGGGGTGGCTCGGCCGTCGGGGTCGGGCCAGCGGGGCGGGGTGGTGGCGAAGGTGGTCCGCAGTGCCTGTTCGGGGGTCGGGGCGCTGTCCCGGACGGCGGTGGACAGTCCCGGCAGCGCGGTGGTGGCCGACGACTGGTCTGCGGCAGCCTGCAGTTGCGCGGTGACGGTGGTGGCAAGCTGCCCGTTGCGGCGGGTGACCTCGGCCAGGGCCCGGGTCGCGCGGCGGCCGGCGCGGGTTTCGCGGAACGTGGCCACCCGGAGGTTCTCGGCCCGGCGGGTCACGGCCCGCGCGTCCCGCTTCGCCTGCTCCACGGCCTCCTCGTGGTTCTCTTCCGCCTCCCTGACGCGGTCCGGTCCGAGCCTGACGATGCGCTGCGCGTCCTTCAACGTCGCCCGGTCGGCGACCAGTTGATCGTTGGCCTGCTGGACCGCGTCCTCGGCGGCGGTGATCGCGGGGACCGTGGCCTGCACCCGGGGATCGTCCGCGACATCGGCGGCAGGGCGGTTGGAGCGCCGGGTGCCGGGGGCCGACGGGACCGCTGCGGGTGCCGGAGCGGCGGTCGACTGCCCGCCCCGCGCGGCCTGCTGAGCGGCGGCGCGCTCGGCGCGCACGTTGTCCTCGGCCTGGGCCAGCCGGGCCAGTGCCGTGCGGAGGTCGTGTTGGCCCTGAGCCTCGTCCCGCTCGTGCCGTGCGATCTCCGCGGGCAGGGTGGTGACGGTCCGTCGGGCGTTCGCGAGGTCCCGCTTCATCCGCGCGACCTTCGCCTCGGCGGCGCGTGCGGCCTTGGCGGAGGCGGCGGACGTGGCGATCGCCCGGGTGTGGGCGGCGCCCGCGACCGTGAGCGCGTGCCTCGCCCGCTGGTGGGCGCCCGTGGCGTCCGTGTGCGCCCTGTTGGCGTGCTGGAGGGAGAAGGTGAGCCGGTTCAGCCGCTGCGGGGTGTCGGTGAGCGTGTCCGTGGCGGAGTGCAGGAGTTCGGCCTGGGCGTGGAAGGCGGTCCACGCGGTGGTGAGGCCGGGGTCGGCGGTGACGAGGGCGCCCTCGGGGGTGAACTCCCAGCGGCGGACGCCCTGTGGGTCGCGGGTCATCAGTTCCAGCGGCCGGTTGCCGAGTACGGCCGCGCGGGAGGCGGCGTAGAGGGCCTGGCCGAGGTGGGTGCCCTGCGGGTCGGCGCCGAGGGCCACCCAGAACTGGACCCCGTGACTGCCCGCGGGGATCGCAGAGTTGAGGCGCTCGGGCAGGGTGTGCGGGGCGGCGGTGGCCCAGTCGGGAACCAGCGCGGGCAGGTCGTGCACGTCCGTCGGGGACTCGGCCGGGGTGATGAGCCCGTGGCCGAGGAGGTCGCGTTCCTCGACGCGGAGGGTGACGGTGCCGGTGACGTGGCGGGTGCCCTCCGGTCCTTCCACGAGCAGGTGGGCATCGGTGTCGATGACGTAACTGCGAGTGCCGCGGGCGCCGCCCGCGGGCGCGGAGGTGCTGCCCGACTTGAGCCAGTCGCGGCGGCTGCCGGTGGTGGTGCCGCCGAAGCTGGAGGGCTGGGTCTGCCGCTGGGCGAGCGGCACACTGAGCCCGCCGATCTGGTGGTTCCCGTCGTCGCCGCTGAGGAGTTCCGTGAACCCGGTCGCGAGGGAGTGGTCGGCGCCGGCGGCGGTGCTCACCGTGTCGGTGGTGTTGTGGAGCTGGTCGAGGGTGACGTCGTCGGCGTGGGTGGAGCGGCGCGGGTTGTAGAGCGTCACCGCGATCGACGGGGACTGGCCCGGTGCTCCCTCGAAGGGTGCGGTGCCGGGCATCCTGCGGGTGAGGTCGGCGGCCAGCCGGGGGCGGTCGAGGGTGACCCGCCCGGCCTGGATGAGCTGGCCGAGCCGGACCGCCTGCCCCTCCACCGAGACGGAGGTGATCTGCGCGTGCCAGCCGCGACCGCCGCGCGGGGCCACCTCGTTCAGCGCCGTCTCCAGATGTGCCCACCCGTCGAAGGCGAACGCCGGGGTCGGCCCCACCGGGTGGAACATCTGCGCGTCGGCGAGGTACGGGACGGGCGGCGGACCGGGCAGCACGGTGTTGCGCGGGTCGGCGCCGGAGACGACGGACGGGGCCGTCACCGTGGCCGCCGTCACGGGGGCGTTGGTCTCGGTGCCGGTGAACCTCAGGGCCAGCCGCACCTCGACGGTACGGGTGCGGGCATTGTCCGTGGCCAGCATGGCGTTCATCCACCGGCGTACGTCGCCGTTGGCTTCGGCCCAGGCGATGACGCCGTCCTGGACGAGGCCGCCGACGACGTTGGGCGGCCAGTCCGCGACCAGCGCGGAGCGGACGGACAGGACGTAGTCGTACCGGAGACCGTCGAAATCGGCACCGTTGTCGGTGCGCAGCCAGAACCGGTTGTCGGCGGTGGTCGCCCGCCGGACGGACCTGCTGGTGGCCGACTGCGGGGTGAACACGGGCGCCGCGCGGTCCGTCTTCGTGGGGTCGGGGCCCTGGTTCGGGCGGAGATAGCGGGTGGTCAGTGTGACCGGGAGCTGCCGCTGCCGTACCGAGGCCCGGGTGGTGGTGCGGCCGGCGGCGGTGTGCGACTGCCACTGCTCAAGGCCCGAGCCGGGGGTCGAGGTACCCCGGACACTGCTCAGGTTCTGGGTCTGCCGGGGCACCGCCTTGAGGGAGACCTCGACCAGCCGCTCGCCGCCGAAGCCGTGGTGGCGGAAGTGGAAGCGGGTGGTGGCGGCCTGGCCCGGAGTGAGGTTCGGGCCGCGTCCGGGCAGCGAGCGCAGTCCGGCGGTGGAGGTGAGCTGCGCGATCCGGCTGTGCACACCGGGCTGGTAGCCGGAGTGCCCCGGGGTGAACACTCCGGGGGCCTCTCTCTCCACCAGATCCATCAGTTCGCGTCGGACCTGGCCACGCCGCTCCCTCGGATTGACCGGCCGCAGCGCGATCGCACCGGTGGCGGGCACGGGAGCGGCGACGGGGGCGTCGTACTCGATGACGGAGAGAACACCGCCGAGGCCCAGTTCCCGGGTGCGGATGTACGAGGCCGGCAGCGGTGCCGTGGCCGGGACGGGTGTCGGGACGAGTCCCGTCACCGCGCCCATCCACCGTGCGTCGCGCGTGAGTTGCCCCTGTGTCAGAAGGAACTGCAGGCCGTCCGGGACGTCGACCGCGAAGGTGACGGGGTCGATCGTGCCGCTCTCGCCGACCCCGCCCAGCAGGGTGCGGGAGCCGGCGCGGACCGTGACCAGATAGGTGACGTCGGCGACCACCCGGTGCAGGGTGCCGCTCTCGGTGGGGGTGCGGTTGACGCCCGTGCCGGCGGCGAGCGTGCCGGCGGTGTCGGTGCGGGACACCTGGCCGAGCCGTGCCGACGGGTTGAACAGGCCCTTGTACGGCTTGCCGCTGCTCTGGCTGGTGGAGACCGAACCGTCGGACTCGGGACCGGTGTCGCCCTGCCCGGCCGCGTTCTCCGGGCCCGGGGGCCGCGTGGGCGGGTTCTGGGTGAGCACCCCGCTGCCGCCGAACTGATGTGACTTTCCTAGGGACTTGAGCTGCTGGGCACTGTCAGTGGCGGAGACGCCCGTCTCCAGGTACTGCGCGGTGGTGTCCAGCAGCCGGGGGCGGTGCGCGACGGCCTGGATCTCCAGGGAGTACTGGCCGTCCGCGATCGTCCCCGGCAGGCTCAGGCCCTCCACGACATAGGAGTTCTTGAAGATCTGGTGGCCGTTCGCGACGAGGCTGCCCGGGGTGATCGCCGCGTGCCGGGTCTCGGCGGCACGCGTCCTGCTGTCCGTCAGCCCGTGCCCGGCGAGCGGCGAGACTCCGTCGCGGGCGGGGGCCGCGCCGGGGGCCGGTGGGACGGGCGGCGCGCCGGGGGCGGTGACCGGCAGGATCGGGCCGGTGCCGGTGGCGGGCGGTGTCGGCTGCGCGTCGCGGCGGATCTGCGCGGCCGCCCGCTGGAACGCCGACTCGATGGCCGCGGCGCCGCGCACCGTGTCGATCAGGGCGTCGTCGGGTACCCGCACCAGCTCCGGGCGCGGGACGCCGTGGGCGTCGGTCGCGTCGAGCCGGGCCCGGTCGGTCGCGTCGGGCAGGCGCGGTGCCCCGTCGGCACGTGCGGCGGGCGGCGCGGCGGGCACCGTCGGCGCGTGGGTACGGCCGGCCGGCACCGCCAGCCGCAGCGAACCGGTGACCGTCGGCGGCACGACGACGGGCGGCGGCACGGCAACGGGCGGCACACCGGCGACCGCCCGCGCGACGACCGGGACCGGGGCGGGAGCGAGCGCCTGGTTGACGTTCTGTCCGAACCGCTCGGTGGGCCGGTCGTCCTCCCCCGCGTACAGGTCGAGGGCCAGCCGCACCGGCACGTCGAACTCGTGGCTGTCCTGGCCGGTGGCGATGAAGAACTGGTCGTGCCCGGTGGCGCCGCCCACGGTGTCGCCGTGGGTGACCTGGTGGCCGTACTGGTAGTCGGCCCCGAACCCGATGGACCCCCAGGCGCCCAGCGGCCCGCTGACACTGCCCATCGGTCCGAGCGCACCGCCGTACGACTCACCGCGCTGCTCGGAGTCGCTGCCCGCCATCTGGGCCAGGCCCATGACCTGGATGCCCGGCAGGACCCGCAGGTGGCTGCTGGGAGTCGCGGTGTCGCGGACGGCGGTGAGGAGCAGCCGGACCCGGCGGACGCCGGTGTCGGTGCTGTTCGGCACCTCGAAGTGCAGGGCGTGTCCGCCGTCGACCATGGCGTCGGTGGCGGCGCGCAGCCCGGTGCGGGAGCGGGCCTCGCGCAGCCGGCGCAGGTTGTTGAGCTGGGCATGCAGCCGGATCTGGTGCTCGGGCTCCACGTTTCGCGCCGCCCGCTGGAGGCGCGGGAGGATCCCGGTGAGCCCCGGGGCGGCGGGCGGCAGGAAGCCCTCGCGGCGCAGCCACGCCTCGGCCTCCGTGAACAGGGCGTCCGTACCGGTGACGTCGAGCGGGGCCGTGCTCAGCCCGATGGCGTCCAGCCGTTCCAACGCGTCCGGGAGTTCCCGCAGTTCGGCTGCGGAGGGCTGATGACCGACGGCGTCCGTCCGGCTCAGGACCCGCAGGTCCATGCCGTGTGCCAGGGTCAGCGCCGGTGCCGGCGTCTCGGTGCCGTCCGGCCGGATCAGCGTGACTCGGTAGGTGACGCCGGAGGGGGTGAGCAGATGGCTCTGGTTGGTGCGGATGGCATGCATCGTGCCGGCGGAACTGCTCGCGCTGTACGTGTTGGTGACGGTCGCCTGGGTCTGCCCGCGCAGGCCGAGACTGCCGCCGACGGTGCCGGAGGCGTCCGGGTGTCCCTGCGCGTGGTCGCCGGTGAGAGCGGCGGCACCACTGCCGCTGACCCCGATCCCGCTCGTGTACTTCGAGGAGAGGTCGACCTTCGCGGTGTTGACCAGGTGGCTTTCGAGGTTGATCTTGCCCGGGGTGCTCTGCCGCCGCGGGGTGCCGACCGTGGGCACGGTGACCAGGTGCAGCATGCCGACCGCGTTGCCGGAGGCGTCGGTGAGGACGGGCGAGTAGATACCTCCGTCGATCTGCATGGGCAGCGTGCCCCGCAGCACCTGCTCGGAGAGGAAGTCCGAGACCTGCCCGGCGGCGACGGTGTCGAGGTCGGCGTGGAACGTCTGGTGGACGTGTTCGTACAGCGCCCTGGGGTCGATCACGGAGTCGACGCCGTAGAGCGGGAGATCGGCCGGCCGCGCCGGTGCGGGCAGCGAGTTCGGCGCCGGGTCGGCGGTCGTGAGGTGCCGCGGGAACCAGATGGTGGTGGGACCGTGCGACTCCGGCGCGCCCCACCCGTCCGGCACGGGCGCCGTGGCCGCCGGAGCCGGCGGGGTGACGGCGGGGGCGTCGACGCGCACCCGCCATCGGGTCGTGAACTCCACCGGATCCGAGGGCTCGTTGGAGCGCTGGGCGGAGGTGGTCTGGACGGCGTGGGTGACGGTGGTGGCGTCGCTCGCCTGGTTGTGGGTGATGGCCACGGTCAGCGATCCGTCCACCGCCCGCACCGCGGTCGGCGCCGCGATCGGCCAGGAACCGGTCCATGGCACCTGGAACGTGCGGTAGGTGCCGGACGGCTGGCTGGAGAAGTTCTCCCGGGTACCGAACCCGCGCCGCTCGACGTGCTTGTCCGGGTCACGCTGGTCGAAACGCCCCTGCCGCAACGAGGCCCGCGCCTCGGAAAGGGTCAGCTGTACGTCGACGGTGTGATCCCGGCCGTCGACCCGGACGGTGATGCGGTGACCGCCGTTGGAACGCAGATACGGCAGGTGGAGCCCGAGGTTCTCGCGGCTCAGCGCGTCCCGCACCTGGTCGCGCACCGGCTCGGGCGGGTCGTCGGGATCCAGACCGAGCGCCTCGTAGACCTGGCCGTGCAGCCCGTCCGTCACCTCGTCGGAGAACGGCTCCGCGTACACCAGCCCGACCGCGCCGTCCGGGAGCGCGCCGTACGAGTTCACGTAGCTCGACGGGAGTCGGGCCGGTGCCTGGGGTTGAGCGGTCGGGGCGTTCGAGGTGGGCCAGGTGGGGGTGGACTGGGCGGGGACGGGGGTGGTGTCGGGGTCGAGGGCGGGGGTGTTCGTGTCCTGGTGTGTGTGGTCGTGGAGTCGGGGTCCCGCGTTGGTGACGTTCTCGATGGTTTC
>NZ_JAJONF010000103.1 GCF_021462265.1 Streptomyces shenzhenensis
TCGGGCGGATCGAGAATTCCCAGGTGGGTGTCTTCCTGGCGTATGGATCAGGGAACGGACGGGCGCTGATCGACCGCGAGCTGTATCTCCCGAAGGAATGGACATCGAACCCTGAGCGCTGCCAGGCGGCCGGTATCGGTGATGATGTCGAGTTCACCACGAAACCCGACCTGGGCTTGCGCATGCTGAAGCGTGCCGTGGAGTCCGGCATCCCGTTCGGGTGGGTCACCGCCGATGAAGTCTGTGGGCAGACAAGCCGAATTCGTCTCTGGCTGGAAGAACACGGCATCCCACACGTACTCGCTGTGCCGAAATCGCAGATGGTCATGACCATGGAGTTTTTCGGCCAGGCCCGCGCGCACAAGCTGATCGGCGAACTCCCCGACGATGCGTGGACACGCATGAGCTGCGGCGACGGCGCTCACGGTCCACGCGAGTACGACTGGGCCGCAGCAGCGATCCGGCCCTGGCGGCGCGAGGGCTGGGACCACTGGCTGATGGCACGACGCAGCCTCACCGACCCTACGGATATCGCCTACTACATCTGCTTCTGCCCGTCCGGGACTCCACTGGAAGAACTCGCGCAAATCGCGGGGTCCCGGTGGATGGTCGAGGAATGTTTCCAGACCGCGAAGAACGAGACCGGACTTGACCACTATCAGGTCCGCGGCTACACCGCATGGTACCGGCACATAACCCTCTCCATGGCCACCCTCGCCTTCCTCGCCATCCTGCGAATGGAGGCAAAAAAGGGGATCCCGAAACCGATGGCACTCGATCCCTCATACCCGTGACCATGAACGAGGCTCGGCGGCTCTTCAATCGAATCGCTTCTCCCATCCGCCACGGCATCCAACATGCACTCGACTGGTCCCTCTGGCGAAGAAGAAGCCAAGCCCGAGCTCGCATCAGTCACTACAGACGAAGAGGGCATCACGGAGTGTCGTTGCAGTATTAGGGCGCGTATTGAGTCGTGATCAATCTGCGGGATTCGCCTTCGTGGCGGGGGCTGGACCGGTAGACCTTCTTGCGTGACGCGAATGCAACTGGCGGACGAGGAATGGGAGTTCATCGAGCCGTACCTGCCGATCGGCGAGTACGGCCCGTACCCCGAGCGGCTGCGGCAGCAGTTCGAGGGGGTGATCTGGCGGTTCAGGACCGGCGGGCAGTGGCGGGAGATGCCGCAGGAGTTCGGTGCCTGGCCGACCGTCCACAACCTTCCCGGACAGAACACCTAGAACGTCGCCCTCGGCGAGCCGCTGGTGGTGCTTGGGGGCGGCCTCGTATCCGCCGAGGTTTTTTGTGAGGTTCCGTCGACGGGAAGCAGTCCTATGGGCTGTGGCGCCGGTCCAAGCCGGCTGTGTGGCGCTGCCCGCGCAGCGTCTCCAGGAGGCGGAGCCAGATCTCACTCGCCGTGGGGTAGCTCGGCACGATGTGCCAGAGGGTAGACACGGGGATGCGGCCCACGATGGCTGTGGTTGCCGAATGCACGAGCTCGGCGATGCCCGCGCCGACGAACGTCGCCCCCACCACCACGTCTTCACCGCGGTCGACAACGAGCTTGGCCCGTCCGCGGTAGTCCGAGCGCATGACGTACGTGCCCGCCAGCGCGGCGAGGTCGTACTCGACGGTCTCCACGTCCAGACCCGCCTCGCGCGCCTGCTGCTCGGTGGCACCGGCGCTGCCGACCTCCGGCGTGGTGAAGACGACCTGCGGTGTCCCGACGTGTCCGGCCGCGGCGGACGGCAGGTCGGCGCGGCCGGCGGCGCGGGCCGCGATAGCGTCCCCGGCGATCCGCGCCTGGTACTTGCCCATGTGCGTGAGGAGCGCGCGGCCGCACACATCCCCGATGGCATAGAGCCAGCTGCCGCCCGCCGCCCGTACGCACTGCTGGTCGTCGACGTCGAGGAAGCCGCCCGGGAGCAGCCCTACGGTTTCCAGGCCGATGTCGTCGGTGTTCGGGGTGCGCCCGGCGGCGACCACGACCTCGTCCGCCACGATGACCGTCCCGTCGTCCAGCGTCACGCTCAGCTCACCGCCGTGCACCCGTCCCTCGCCCGTGTCACGGGTGTCCGACCGCTTCACCTGGGACAGGCCCTGCCCGGGACACAGACGGACCCCCGAGCCCCGCAGTTCCTCGGCCACGAGCGCCCCCGCGAACGGCTCGCTGCGGGCCAGCAGCCGCTCGCCGCGATGGACGACCGTGACCTCGGCCCCCACGCCGTGCAGCCAGGTGGCCGCTTCGCAGGCCACCACACCACCACCGAGGATGACCACCCGGCGCG
Organism: Streptomyces shenzhenensis; assembly: GCF_021462265.1. Classification (GTDB taxonomy): domain Bacteria; phylum Actinomycetota; class Actinomycetes; order Streptomycetales; family Streptomycetaceae; genus Streptomyces; species Streptomyces shenzhenensis. Next base: position 2,286 of record NZ_JAJONF010000103.1, read on the forward strand.
GCACCTCACTCATCGTGGTCACATCGCGGGAGGTCCACGGAAGCGCGGCGCGCAGCCCCGGCACATCCGGTACGGCCGGGCAGGAACCGGTGTCGAGGACCACCGCGTGCCGGGCGGTCAGCGTCCTGGTCGAACCGTCGGGCCGGCTCACCACGACCACGCGCTCACCGGCCAGTCGTCCATAGCCGCGCACCACGTCGATCCCGGTGTTCAGGGCCCATGTCACCTGGGACGTGTCGTCCAGTGCGTTGATCACGCGGTCTCGTCGGGCGAACACCCCGGCCGGATCGAGCCGTGCCGAGACGCCGGGCAGATGGGCAGCGGCGTCGACCACCTCGACCGGCCGGAGCAGGGCCTTGCTGGGCATGCACGCCCAGTACGAGCACTCGCCGCCGACCAGGCGGTCCTCCACGAGCACCGAGGACAGGCCGGAGAACTGGCTCGCGTACTGTGCGGCGTTCTCGCCCGCCGCGGCACCGCCGAGGACGATCACGTCCCACTCCGACCGGTCCGGATCCACCGCTGCTGTCATGGGAACCATCCGTTCGTCCTTCGGCCGAGAAGGCCCGCCCGCCGGGCGGGCAGGTGTCAGAGATCCAGGACGACGTCCTGGGCGGGTCTGCTGCAGCAGATGAGGATGTTGCCCTCGCCCGGCGGCTCGACCGGGTCCGGGGAGTAATCCACGGTCCCGGACATCATGGCGAGCTCACAGGTGTGGCACACGCCGGTACGGCACGACCACTGGACCGGGACATCGCATGCTTCCGCGAGTTCCAGCAGGGAGCTGTGGTCGTCGTTCCACGCGACGGTCAGTCCGCTGCGGGCGAAGGAGACGGCGGGACCGGTGCCCGGTGCGCCTTCGGGCCGGTGCGGCGCCCGCGTCGCCTGCGTGCCTTTGATCCCCGGAGTGAGGGAGGGGCCGCCGCTGAAGTTCTCGGTGTGCACGCAGGACGGCCTCAGGCCGGCCCTGACCAGCGCGTCGGTCACGCCGTCCATGAAGGCCGCCGGCCCGCAGACGTAGGCGTCGGCATCAGTGGGCAGGCCCAGACCGAGGATCCGCTCGCTGGAGATGCGACCTGCTTCCGAGTAGTCCTTGCCCCGCTCGTCGGCGGGGTCGGGCTTGCTGTAGTAGACGACGGACCGTGCGTCGGCCAGGAGTGCCGTCAGGGCACGCACCTCCTGGGCGAAGGGATGCTCACGGCCGTTGCGGGCGGCGTGCAGCCACCACACCTGTCTGCCGGAGGAGGCGTCCGCCAGTGAGTGCAGCATGGCCAGCACGGGGGTCGCCCCGATGCCGGCGGACACCAGCACGACCGGCCGGTCGCCGCGGGGCAGGCAGAAGGTACCGCGCGGTGCGGCGAACTCCAGGCTGTCCCCGGCCCGGACGTGCGCGCGCACGTAGGTGCTCGCCAGGCCGTGTGGTTCCGCCTTCACGCTGATCCGGTACGTACCCGTGCCGGGCCGGCCCGACAGCGAGTAGCTGCGGATCAGGGACGTCCCGTCCCCGGCCGCGCGCATCTTCACGGTCAGGAACTGTCCCGGCAGCGCGGCGGGCAGGGCGGAGCCGTCGGCCGCGGCCAGACGCAGGGAGATCACGTTCTCGCTCTCGGGGTGGACGTCCGTGACCGTCAGCGGACGAAAGCCGCGCCATACCGGGGGCGGGACGCCGGCCGCGACGGTCAGGCCGGCGCTCCCGGACGACGCCGCCGCGCCCTTGTCGGCCTGTTCCAGCAGGTCGCGCATCGAGCCCTGCCAGCCCGGGCTGAGCGCCGGTATGCGCAGGGCCCGCCGCACCTGGTCGAGTGTGTGACCGGAGAGGTAGAGGACGGAATCGATCTCCTCGACGGTCATGGCCTCCGGGCCGGTGCAGACCTTGACGATCTCCTGCCCGGCCTCCACCTCGCCCTCTTCGATGACACGCAGGTAGAAACCGGGCCGATGGTGGGCCACCAGCAGCGCCGCCATGCGCGGTTCCTCCAGACGCAGGCCCACCCGGTAGCAGGTCACCCGCGGCTGCGAGACCTCCAGAAGGGCTCCGCCGACCCGGTACCGGTCGCCGATGCACACTTCGTCGTCGGGGAGCCCGTCGACCGTGAAGTTCTCTCCGAAGCTGCCCGGCGTCAGGTCGTCCCGGCCCAGTTCCCCGGACCAGAAGCGATAGGAGTCGAGTTGGTAGACCAGCACGGCCCGCATTTCCCCGCCGTGTCCGCCCAGGTCACCCTGACCGTCTCCGTCGATGTTCAGCCGCCTCACCATCCGCGGCCCGGACACGGGCTGCTTGTGCACCCCCGTGTACACGGTCCTGCCGTGCCAGGAGACGTCTTTCGGCATCCCCACGTTGACTGAGATCAAGGTGGCCACCACTCGTCTCCCTCCTCGTCCACCCTCAGCCGGTCACACGGCCGAGGAATCCGCGGATGTAGCCGCTTATGGCGTCCAGGTGCGTTTCCAGGGCAAAATGACCGGCCGGGAGCAGATGGACTTCAGCATCGGGCAGATCCTGCGAGAAGGCGTGAGCACCGTCCGGCCCGAAGATCTCGTCGCGCTCACCCCAGACGGCCAGCAGTGGCACCTGGCTGGCGCGAAAGTACTCATGGAGCTGCGGGTAACCCTCGATGTTCGTCGGGTAGTCCCGGAAGAGCGCCAGCTGCACCTGGTCGTTGCCCGGCCTGTCCAGCAGGGTCTGGTCGTGCAGCCAGTTGTCCGGGCTGACCAGGCTCGGGTCCCCGGCCCCGTTCTCGTACTGCCGGCGCGTGGTCTCGGCGCTGAACTTCGCCCGCGCGCCGGGCTCCGTGTCGGGACCGGGTGATGTCGCGTACGAGAACAGATCGTCCCAGAAGGGTTTGGCGAAGCCCTCCATGTAGGCGTTGCCGCTCTGGGAGATGACGGTTGTCACCTCGAACGCGGGATTCAGGGCAAGGCGCCAGCCGATGGGCGCGCCGTAGTCATGTACATAGACCGAGAAACGGCTGATCCCTAGTTTCTCCAACAATCCCGCAGTGATGGCGGCCAGATGATCAAATGTGTAAGTGAACTCACCGGCCCGGGGCATGGACGACTGCCCGTATCCGACATGATCGGTGGCGATCACGTGATAACGGTCGGCGAGGCCGGGAATGAGATGTCGAAACATGTGCGAACTGCTGGGGAACCCGTGCAGAAGCAGAACTGTCGGGGCTTCCTCGGGGCCCGCCTCACGATAGAACACCTGCTGGGCGTCGACGGTCACGGTCCGGTGATGCATAGGCAGCACGATGGCCTCCGGTGGTCACCCCGAGCAACGATCAACTACTTGACGGTGCATCTGGATGCGACGCCGGGGAGAAATCCTGAATCCTGAATTCAACTTCTCTGCTCCGCCCGGCCGAATTGTTCGATTTCACACTAGACCCGGCCGCCGACGGCAGCCACCTCCGCACTGGCGGTCTTCCTGGACGGGGCGCAGCCTGGAATGGATGGGAACCCATGACCGCCGGCGTCGGTATTGGCAGCCCATTGTGATCCGCGCGGAGGAAGTGACCGTCATGAGCGCTCCTGTCCTGGAGCCGGCAGCTCAAGCGGTGGCGGACGCATCGTCGCAGCCGCCGTTCCTCTACCAACTGGGCCCGGAAGGTGCCGGCAAAGTACTGGACGACATCCAGGCAGCACCTGTCGAATTGCTCGACATCGAGGAAAAGTGGATCACCGTTCCGGCGGAGGTGGGTGACGTCGGGGTCCGTGTCGTAAAACCCCGGAACGCGGAGGCTCCACTGCCTGTCACCCTCGATGTACACGGCGGAGGATGGATTCCGGGCAACGCGGGAACGCACGACAGGCTGGTGCGGGAACTGGCCGTAGGCGCGCGGACGGCGGTTGCCTTCGTCGAGTACGACCGCTCTCCCGAGGCCCACTACCCGGTGGCGATCGAGCAGGCCTACGCGACCGCGCGGTGGCTGAACACGAACGGCGCGGCCGAGGGCCTGGACGTGTCCCGCCTGGCGGTCGCAGGGGATTCCGTCGGGGGCAACTTGGCCGCCACATTGGCGATCCTGGCCAAGCGGCGTGGTGATGTCCGTTTCGTGCACCAGTCGCTGTACTACCCGGTCACGGATGCAGCTGAGGACACCGCGAGCTACCGGGAGTTCGCCGACGGTCCGTTCCTGACCGCCAAGGCGATGGCCTGGTTCTGGGACGCCTACACGACCGACCCGGAGCAGCGTGCCGAAGCGACCGCATCCCCCCTGCGGGCCGCCGAGGAGGAGTTGTCCGGACTGCCGCCGGCTCTGGTCATCGTGGACGAGAACGACGTCCTGCGTGACGAGGGCGAAGCCTATGCGCGTCGCCTGAGCCAGGCCGGTGTGCCCACGACGAGCGTCCGCTACAACGGCATCATCCACGATTTCATGATGCTCGATCCCGTCCGGCCCACGCAGGCTTCGACGGCCGCGATCGAGCAGGCCATCCACGCCCTCCGCAAGGCGCTCGGCACCAACTGAGGTGCCACCCCCGGAAGTCCAACACACCTCGCTTCGCGGAAGGTTCTCGATCATGACAACACGTGAGGTGGTGGAGCGGTTCTTCGGGCTCCTGGGCGCCGGGGACCCGGACGCCGTGGTCCCGGTCTTCGCGGACGACATCGACTGGTACGTCCCCGGTTTGCCGTCCCTGCCCTGGACCGGGCATCGTTCCAAGAGTGAGGAGGTGGCCGATCACCTCAGGACCCTCGGCAACAACATCGTCCCGGAGAGAAACGTGGACCAGGTGGACGCGCTGCTGGTCGACGGCGAACACGCGGTCATGCTGGGGCGGTTCACGCGCGTGGCAAAGAGCACCGGCCGGACCTACGACATGCCTGTCGCCATGCACTTCCGCGTCGAGAGCGACCGGATCGTCCAGCTCCATCTGCATGAGGACACGCTCAAGGTGTTCCAGGCATACACCGACTGACGATCTCACCCACCGTCTGACCGGCACGCCCGGCACCGCCCGATCCCTGCCGAGCCTCGGCAGAGACCGCACCGTTCTGGTTCCCCTCAGTGCGGGAACGGCTCCTGGCTCGCCCAACTGACGATCACTTCGCAGGGCGGGGGACGTGGAGGCAGCGCTGCAGGCGGCCAAACGCGTGTCTGCCGGGACGCCCAGCCGCTACGCGCATCGGAACGCCGACCTCGTCTCCGCCGTGTACGCGAGTGTCCGCCAGCTGCCTAAGCACTGTACGTGAACATCGATGACGAGAAGTTGTAGTCACTGCTCCGTCATGGCCGGCTCAGGAACAGGCACTC
>NZ_JAJONF010000104.1 GCF_021462265.1 Streptomyces shenzhenensis
AAGCGCCGCATCCCGGAAAACAGCCGACTTGCAGACAGGCTGCTCGCCGCGCTGCCTGCCCCCACCGCGGCAGGAGAGCGCTTCCGGTCGGACCTGTGGAGGTCTTCGGGCACCGCGTACCTGCCGCCCGGCAACATCAAGGATCCGGTGCTGCGTTCGCTGGCAGGAGAGGGAACCGCCCTGGCCCGGCAGATCCTCTCGGCCGTCGATGAGATGACCCCGCCCCAGCGCTTCGCGGCCGGCGAGGTGATCAGTCAGGCCCTCGTCGAGTCCGACCATCTGCCCGACCTCAAGACACAGGTCATCGGAGAACTGTGGCTCCGAGATCTCGAGCTCACCGCCTGGCGCGTCCTGCACGCAGACCGCAGGTCGGACGATCCGGCTGGACGGAAAGCCTTCCTCGACGCCTGGACGAGCGTCTGAACGTCGGCTCCTCCGAGCTGCACGGTAGCCGCGCCAGACATGCGGCTCCCGTGCCCGACCACGCTTGCAGCGACTGAGGTCAGGAAGGTTCAAACCGAGGTGGCAGCGGCCCCGGGCCTCCACAGATCAGGGGGCCGCGCAGCAATGGCTGCGCGGCCCCCTGATCCTGCACCGGCCCGGCGCGACAGCAGGCAGGGCCTGCACGGGCGGCGGCCACCTGACGCGGCGTGCGCAACCTCTCGGCCAGGTCTGCGAGGTCAGACCAGGTTGATGTTCTCGGCCTGCGGGCCCTTCTGGCCCTGGGTGACGTCGAACGTCACGGCCTGGCCCTCCTGGAGCTCACGAAAGCCGGTGGAGTTGATCGCGGAGTAGTGCGCGAAGACATCCGGGCCGCCGCCGTCCTGGGCGATGAAGCCGAAGCCCTTCTCCGCGTTGAACCACTTCACAGTTCCCGTTGCCATGCCTCATGCCTTCCAGTCGATGAACGCCTCCCACTCCATGTGGCAGACGGAGGTGATCGTCCTGGTCCCTGCGGCACAGCACAGCAAGACGCCCACACCAAAGGCGCGGGCAGGGAATTCCGAACCACGACAGCTGACGCAGACGCTACACGCCCACGCACCGGGTCACCACAGGAAATGATCACGCCACACACGAGACCGTGCGTGCGGTGCCCGCCGACGCTGGCGGGCACGCTCATCTCATGCTGCTGCCGTCGGGTTCGCTGATTCGGCGGCGCGGCGGTATTCGGCGTTGAGGCGCTGGGCTTCCTCAAGCTGGTCTTCCAGGATGACGATCCGGCAGGCGGCCTCGATGGGGGTCCCGTGGTCGACGAGTTCCCGAGCCCGGGCGGCGATGCGCAACTGGTAGCGGGAGTAGCGGCGATGTCCGCCTGCGGAGCGCAGCGGGGTGATGAGCCGGTGTTCGCCGATGGCCCGGAGGAAGCCCTGTGTGGTGCCGAGCAGTTCGGCGGCCCGGCCCATGGTGTAAGCGGGGTAGTCGTCGTCATCGAGACGGCCGAACGTGTCGTCTGCTGTCATTGCACCTCTCTGTAAAACGCGTCGAGGGGCCCTGGCGCCGTACTGGCACCAGGGCCCCGAAGGAACTACTACACCATCTGCCGGCCCTGATACTGCACCGGCCTTCTGTTTCCGCAAACCCGACCGAGACGCTGTCGGGGGCGCGGGGATCGCGGTTGCTTGACCGGAGACCACCTCACTATCGATGTCCTGCGGTACCCGGGGCCAAGAATTCCGCCCGGGCGATCCTGATGGCGCTCGGCTCCTCCGTTCTTCCCTCTTGATCAACTACTCACTTTCGGAAACTGTGAACTGCTGGTGGCCTCGAACAGCGCCACTCTTCGGCAGCCGGCCCCGTCGCCCGTCCTGCGTCTGCTCTGGCTTGGAACCCCACTGCCGAACTTCCCGGTGCGCGCGTCCGCAGCCGACGCCTTCACCGAGGTACTGCTCACTGACTTCACTGCTGGGCACTGCGAACCTTCACTTACTGGTACTGCCACTGCGGTGCTGCTCATGGCGGCCCCTGATCACTGCGGGCCACCCGGTCCGGTCGTCAGTCCCGTCGCCGTCCTGCAACCGCTCTGGCTTCGGAACTCCACCACCGCACCGTCCTGCGAACTACAACTGCGTACTGCTGCCCGGCAGTTCATCTCTGCCGGGCCTCTCTTGATCTCGGCTACGAGAGAAACCATAACCACATCGCCGACGAATGTCTACTTCGGCTGGCATAGATTTCCGTGCACTCGACGATGAGGTAGTCCGTCTCGACCAGTCTGCCTCGACCGGTCCATGTACGGTTCAAGCAGCTTCGGGGCTCAGTCCGGCGCGCAGGGATCCCCCGCCGCGCAGCACGTCGGGCTGAGCGGGACGTCGCCGACTGCGCCGCGGCTACCGTCGGCGGGCACCGGCCAACACTGCGTCTCGTGGAGAACTCCACCGGCCGGGACGGGCGTTTCCAGCCGTGACGCCCCGCAGGTCGGCCGTTGACGAGCGCGGCAGGAGTCCCTGCGCCGCCCTCGACGGTCCCGGGATGATCGAGCAGCTCGTGGCGAACCGGCACGGCCTCTGACTCGAGCAGACCGCGGGCTGCGGAGACACGGGCTCACGGCAGCAGGTGCCTGTCATGCGTCGACTGTGGTCCTCCGTACCCTTCAGGCAAGCACTGTGGCTCCGCGGGGTTGGCGGGTGGAGGGCACAGGGGCTGGGTAGGCACGGGCAGGGGCATGGACTATTCAGAGACCGTGGTGACCCTGATGATCACGGTGATGGCCAGCGCCGAAGCCGTCCGTTCCACCACAGCCATTGCCGACGCACGCGATACGGCACGGGCCTTCCTCTGAGGTTTGCAGCAGCCGGCCGTGGCCCCTGACGCAGCGGACACTGTGGTCTTGGTCGTGTCCGAGCTCGTCACCAATGCCCTGCGCCACGGCGGGGGCCGCTGCACACTGGAACTGACTGCGCACCCCGACACCATCGAGGTCGCCGTTCACGATCCCAGCCGGCATGTGCCGCGCATGCGCACGCCTGACCTGAACGGCGGCACCGGGGGCTTCGGCTGGCCCATAGTCACCCGCCTCGCGCGCGCCACGGCGGAAACCCGCCGGGCCTCCGGCGGCAAGACCGTGAGCGCCTTCCTTGCCCGGTAGCGTCACCGCTCAGGCAGCCGGATGGTCGGCGAATATCGTCCGCCTCATGTCGCAGCCTGACGAGTTGCTCGCTGGCGTCGGCGCCCCGGGTGGAGTGCGACCAGAGCGATCGGAGTCCCTGACCGTGGTCACCAGTGGCGCTGTCATCACCGGTCTATTGGCTCTCTCGCAGCCACGTGAAGGCAGAGGGTGTCGGATGTGCTGACGGATTCCGCCCGCTTGGACGAGTCGCCGCCGTCTTCGACTCCCCGGCGAAGAAGGACGGGCCGCCCACGCGTCTGCACTTCCATGCCGCCCGGATCCTGCAGGGCACCCTGGAGGTCCGGAGACGGGTGGAGGTACCGGGTTGCGATCGAGGACGTCAGCGCCTGGACCGTGGGCGACTTCAGCGGTTCCGGCCACTGAGCGACGGCGACGGGAACCCGCTGCACGCGGTGTGGGCCCGGCCGGCGTACCGGTCGGGCCCACACTGCTGGTCGGATGTCGGCTCGTGCCTGTTTACCCGGTCAGACCGTCACGGGGGTGCCGAGCATCGCGGAGGCGTGCTGCATCGGGCTGAGAATGCCCAGGGGCGCTGCCTTGGGAACGGCGCGGCAGGTGAAGCCGAGCTGAGCCATGGCCCGCAGGACTTCGGCGGCGCTGAAATCACGGCGGTCCTGGCGGGTGATGACCTGGCCGACCTGCTTGACGGGGTAGTGGCGGCGGCCGATGATCACCGATTCTCCGGTGACCGGTTCGGGCTTGATGCCCTTCATCGATTCCAGCACTCCGCCCTTGGTGAGCTCGAAGGGGAAGCGGGCGATGACGCAGCGCATGTGGCCTCACAGAGAGAAGAGGGGAGAACGGTCCGACCGGGGGCGAGGTGTTTCAGCGGGAGAGGGCGAGGATGTCCAGGGCGCTGCCTTGCTCGTCGACCACCGGCGGGACACCGAGCCGACGGGTGCGCATCGCGTGCTCGGCTTCGGCCATCGTGGTCACGGGTGGGGTGCACGATTCGTGGTCGCCGAGGATGTCGCGCAGGCGGACCCGGTCCGTGTAGTCGGAGTTGTCACGGACCGCGGCGAGTTCGGTACGGGTGACCAGGCCGGTGCACTGGCCGTCCTGGTCGCAGACGACCAGTCGGACCGTGCGGGCGGCGGCCATGACGGCCAGCGCCACCTCCACGCTCATGTCGTCACAGACCTGCGGTCCGGCCGCGTCCATGACCTCGACCGCCGTCCTGTGCGCGGGGCCGGAGTCCGCCGGGCGGGGCTGCGTCTGAACCAGCGTCAAAGGGTGCCTCCTGCAGAGATGGGCCGGCTTCCTGATCACGAGAGTTCTAGGCCACCGTGCCGAAGCCGGACTGGCGTACGGGGGTGCGCCTGGTCGCCGAGGCGGGGCGACGGCGGCCTCGGGAGGTGGCGCTGCGCTTGGGGCGTTCGACCACCGGTGCGGTGATGACGACCGGGATGCCGGACGGGGCCTGGGCTCCGGTGATCCGGCGCAGGGCCTCGTCGCCCGAGCGGATCTGGGTGGTCTGCGGCCGGATTCCGGCGTCCGACATGAGGCGGACCATGCCTCGGCGCTGGTTCGGCGTGACCAGGGTGACGACGCTGCCGGACTCGCCGGCGCGGGCGGTACGGCCGCCGCGGTGGAGGTAATCCTTGTGGTCGGTCGGCGGATCGACGTTGACGACCAGGTCGAGGTTGTCGACGTGGATGCCGCGCGCCGCGACATTGGTCGCCACCAGCACGGTGACGTGTCCCGTCTTGAACTGCGCCAGCGTGCGAGTGCGCTGCGGCTGCGACTTGCCGCCGTGCAGCGCTGCGGCCCGTACTCCGCTGTTGAGCAGGTCCTGGGTCAGCCGGTCGACGGCGTGCTTGGTGTCCAGGAACATGATCACGCGGCCGTCGCGGGCGGCGATCTCGGTCGTGGCGGCGTGCTTGTCGGCGCCGTGGACGTGCAGGACGTGGTGCTCCATCGTCGTGACTGCACCGGCCGACGGGTCGACGGAGTGAACCACTGGGTCCGTCAGATAGCGGCGTACCAGAAGGTCGACGTTGCGGTCCAGGGTGGCGGAGAACAGCATGCGCTGCCCCTCCGGGCGCACCTGGTCGAGCAGCGCGGTGACCTGGGGCATGAAGCCCATGTCGGCCATCTGGTCGGCCTCGTCCAGCACGGTGACGCCCACGTGGTTCAGCCGGCATTCGCCGCGGTCGATGAGGTCCTTGAGCCGGCCCGGTGTCGCGACGACGACCTCGGCTCCGCCGCGCAGCGCGCCGGCCTGCCTGCCGATCGACATGCCGCCCACCACCGTGGCCAGCCGCAGCCGCACGGCGCGGGCGTACGGGGTGAGCGCGTCGGTCACCTGCTGGGCCAGCTCACGCGTGGGTACGAGGATCAGCCCCAGCGGCTGGCGGGGCTCGGCACGCTGTCCGGCGGTGCGGGCGAGCAGGGCGAGGCCGAAGGCGAGGGTCTTGCCGGAACCGGTGCGGCCGCGGCCCAGGACGTCACGGCCCGCCAGGGAGTTCGGCAGCGTCGCTCCCTGGATCGGGAACGGTGCGGTCACACCCTGCCTGCCGAGTTCGGCCAGCAGCTGCTCGGGCATGTCGAGATCGGCGAAGCCCTCAACGGCGGGCAGTGCGGGGGTGATCGTCCTGGGCAGCGCGAACTCACCTTGCACTGCGGCGGGCCGACGGCCGTAGCCGCCGGAGCGGACGGGCCCGCCGGTACGGCGCGGTGCCTGCGAGCTCGTGCGGCTGCCACCCTTTCCGGCGTCGGCACGGCGGTCACGGGTGCGGGCGGGGCGGTCGTTCGTGTACGTGCGGTTCATGCGGAACCTTCCTCGATGTGGCACATATCAAGGAATTCCCGCTGCGATGAACGACACGGAGAATTACAAGTATGGACCGGTGACAAAAGAAAGCAGATCTGACCGACGGAAATATCCGTGGGCACAGGTGCTGAAATGGGTGACGCGATGGGGACTTTGCGATCCGGACGTCGGCTGCGGTGCAGCGCTTCAGGATGCGTCCGCTTCCTGAGGGAGGAACCGCTTGTGGTGGTACCGCGGATTCCTCCGGGGCGTCCCGCGGGTGAAAGCCGCTGTGGGAAACGCATGCAGCTGGGGCCCGCACCCCGAAGGATGCGGGCCCCAGCTACGGATTGCGCGTGAGCGTCAGGCCGGAACGATGTTCTCGGCCGTCGGGCCCTTCTGACCCTGCGCGATGTCGAAGGTTACCTTCTGACCCTCGAGCAGCTCACGGAAGCCCTGCGCGGCGATGTTCGAGTAGTGGGCGAACACGTCGGCGCCGCCACCGTCCTGCTCGATGAAGCCGAAGCCCTTTTCCGCGTTGAACCACTTCACGGTACCAGCAGCCATGTCATATCTCCTTTGGGGCAGTGCATCGGCATCCGCATTGCGCGGACGCCGTGTCGCCGCGATGATTACCCCGCCCGGAAATGACCGGAAATACAAAAGTGCTCCCAACCGGCAGAAGCCTGGCGGGGGCACTTGAAGTTTTGGGAACCACAACTGCAACTGAGATCGACAGTAGCACACCGGACGGCCCGTGCACGTTGGATAATTGCGCTCTGCTCTTCGCGGTAAAAACTCCGGCTGCGCGGCCCTCCAAAAACTGATCCCTCGGGAACAGATATGATTCACTCAGCGTTCAACGCCTCAGGAAGGGTGGCCAATCGGCACGCTGCGCGGCGGCCGGGAAAAGCCGCTTCCGCCAGGAAAGGCAGCTGCGAGACTGTGGGGACGACCACGCAGCGGATGCCGTTCCCGGTCCCGGATGAGCGAGCCCTCCTCTTCAGTGTGGGTGAGGCGCCTGGTCATGACGGTAATGGCGGCCCGGGTGATGAGGCTCTCGCAGTGCTGGATGAGCCGTTCGCACTCCATGCCGTCCGAACGCCTCCGCTTCATCCTCAGCGGCGGCCAGCCACACCGGGCGAGCGAATGGGCCGACACCCCCGGCCGCCCCTCGAAGAGCAGCTCGCCGAGATCGCACAGGAGGTCACGCTTCGCGGCCAAGCCGCCGAACGCAGACGCCAGGACGAGGCCGAAGCGGCACGCCAGAAACGCATCCGCTGGGAAGCCGCCATGGAACAAGCCCGCATCCGGGTCTGCCGCACGATCGGGTGACATCTGAACC
>NZ_JAJONF010000105.1 GCF_021462265.1 Streptomyces shenzhenensis
AGTCCACAACACCCTCCACCAGCCGCCGGAGACCGCCATCGAGCTGGCACCGTGAGTACTGCCTCGGTACCGCGGGAGCCGGCGCGGCGGGCGTTCGGCGCGTGCGCCGGTTCCCGTTCCGTTCACGCTGCCGCCCGCCCACCCGCCTGGAGCGACACCGGGACGACACGCGCCGCAAGGCCCTGGGCTCGACGGGAGCACATGTACCCCCGGGGGTATTATCGGAGCCAGGGAGAGCGCGGGTGACATCACCACGGGCACCTCGCGCACACGACAGGACACGCCTCCCGGCTACGCGAGCAGACACGAAGGCAGGGATCACCGCCATGCGTTACGACCGCACGGTCCACCTGGACACCGACTTCACCACCGCCGTCGCCCGCACCCGTGACGCCCTCGCCGCCCAGGGCTTCGGCATCCTCACCGAGATCGACGTCACCGCCACCCTCAAGGCCAAGCTCGGCCCGGCCGCGGCGGACATGGAGGACTACCTCATCCTCGGCGCCTGCAACCCGGCCCTCGCCCACCGCGCCCTGGACGCCGACCGCTCCATCGGCCTGCTGCTGCCCTGCAACGTCGTCGTACGCCGCGACGGCGACCGCACCGCCGTACAGGCCCTCGACCCGGACACGATGGTCGCCCTCACCGGACTCGACGCCCTCCGCCCGGTCGCCGAGGAGGCCACCCACCGCCTCGACGCCGCCCTCGCCTCCCTCGTCCCGGCCGAGCCGACCGCCTGAGGGCGGACGGCGAGGACCACCAGGCCCGGTCACCGGCGGCCGGCACACCGGACCAGCGCCGCGCCACGAGGCCGTCCCCCTGACCATCGCGCGCGTCACTACCGGCCAGGACCCCGGTGTCCGGGGACTGCTCCAGGACGGGCAGCGCGTACAGGACGCCCGGTCCGCGCGGAACGGCGACGCCAAGGCGGCTCCGAAACCGGTGTGCGGCACGCGGTGAGCCTTGAGCGGGCCGGGCGGCATCCGGCCGGAGCCGACCGACGTCGCGTCGCGGCACTTTCGGCGGTGCGCCTAGCGGAGTGCCTCCTCGATCGCCGCCAGCCAGCCGTCGACGGGTCCCGCCGTCAGCAATCCGCTGCCGGCGCCCGCGAGTTGGCCGGCGGCCGGGCGCAGCCGCACCAGGCAGCGGTGCAGCGTCGGGCGGTCGCCGATTGCCAGGGCGACGGCCGCCGTGACGCACCACAACGCCTCCTGCACGAGGTCGGCGGGAGGTTCGGGCAGCCCGCGAAGCACGTCGCGGGCTGCCTCTTCACCGTCCTCGGCGAGGGCGAGTGCGGGCCGGATCCAGGGGAGATACGGCCCCCAGTCGGCGGCTGGATCGACGGCCTCGAGGATCCGGTACGGCCGCCCGGCGAGCCGCGCACAGAGCAGCGCGAGTGGGAGCAGCCCGTCGCGCACCCCGGGCATACCGCCCCCGTCCAGGAGCCGGCCGACCGCACGGTAGGCGGCCTCGACAGGACCACCGGGGTCGGCCGGCGTTCCGGTCCCGCACGGCGCGAGGGAGCCGGCGACGGGCGTGCGACCGCCCGTCCCGCGGGCCGTGGCGGCCTCGGCACCGGACCCCGGGCCCCGGCCGCCCCGCCCGGCCACACCGCGCCGGCCCGAATCCCGCCCGCCGCCCCACCCAGCCGCTTCGCCCCCGCTCGCGTCAGGGCCGCCACCCGGCCCAGCCGCTCCACCCCGGCCTACGTCACGCCCGCCACCCGGCCCAGCCACTTCACCCCGGCCTACGTCCCGCCCACCACCCCACCCAGCCACTGCACCCCCGCTTGCGTCAGGCCCACCACCCGGCCCAGCCACTTCACCCCGACCTACGTCCCGCCCACCATCCGGCCCGGCCCGTCTGCCGGAAACCGGTAGGCGTCTTTCCCCGCCGCTGTCGGCTCTTCCCCTCGCCTGCCCTGTCTCGCCCGTCGCCGCCAGGCGCAGCGCCCGGTATCCCTCCGTGAACACCCGGACCAGGGGCAGCTCATGGCGGTCGGCCAACCGGTCGGCGGCTTCGGCGTGTTCGTCGGCCGCGGGGAAGTCGGCGAGGGCGGACCGCGTCTGGACCCTGATCAGGTGGCCGAGTACCTCGTAGGTGACCAGGCCGTGCCGGGCGGCCAGGGCGACCAGTTCGGTGCCGACGGCGTCGCGGCGCGGGGCGAGGCCGGTCCGGGTGCAGGACTGCATGAAGACGCCGTTGAGGGCGAAGGCGAGCAGCGCCGGGTCGTCCAGGCGGCGGGCGAGGTGTTCCGCCTCCGCGGCGGCTGCCACGGCGCGGTCGGACCGGGTGCCGCGTGACTCCAGGGCGACGGTGGCCAGCAGCCGGCAGCGGGCCGCGTCGTGGGCCGGGGTGGCGGGGAGGCGGGCCAGCGCCCGTTCCGCGGCCCCGACGATGCGGCGGGCGCCCGACTCGTCGTCGGACCGGGTCCAGATCGCGGGGACGTCGTAGGCGCCGATGACCCGGGCAGTGAGTTCCGGGTCGCCGAACTCCTCGGCCGCGGTGATCGCCGCGAGCCGGTGTTCGCGGGCGGCGGCCAGCCCGCCGGAGCCGGTCACCGCGAGGGTGCGCAGCAGCCCGACGGCGGATTCGAGCCGGGCCCGGGAACCGGCGGCGACGGTACGGTCGTACACCTCGGCGGCCCGGGACCAGACCCGGGCCGCCGCGGCCTCCGGGACGGCGGGGGCGTCCAGGCCGGGGTCCTGGGCGAGCACGTCGGCCTCCAGCCGGCGCAGCGCCCGGCCGGGGTCGACGCCCAACTGGCCGGCGAGGGTCGCGCGGGCCCGACGGAGCACCGCGAGGGCGTCGCCCTGGCGGCCGGTCCGGTAGAGGGCGAGCGCGAGCAGTCGCCAGGCCTCCTCGCGCCACGGGTACCCGACGAGGTGGGCGTCCAGGTCCGGTACCGCCTCGGCCGCCCGGTCCGCCGCCAGCAGTGCCTCGGCCCGCTGCTCCACGGCTCGCAGCCGCAGCTCGGCGAGCCGGGCCCGCTCGCCCCCGCACCACTCCTCGTCTGCGAACTCGGCGTAGGCGGGTCCACGCCACAGTTCCAGCGCCTCCGTGAGCAGTTGCCCGGCCCGGACGGGCTCCTGCTGCCCGGCGGCTCCCACGGCCCGCTCGAAGCGCCAGGCGTCGACGGCTTCGGCACGCAGGGCGTAGCCGGGACCGTCGGTGACCAGCAGCCGGGCGGGGGCACGGGGCGGCCGGTCGGGTTCGAGGGCCCGCCGCAGATCACCCACGAAGGTGCGGACGGCGCCGACGGCGCTGGGCGGCGGCTCCGTCCAGAGGTCGGCGACCAGCCGGGCCACGGGCACCACGCGTCTGCGGGCGACGATCAGCCGGGCCAGTACGGCGCGGTGCCGTGGGCCCTTCAGGGCGAGCGGGAGGCCGGCCCGCTCCGCCGTCACGGGCCCGAGCACCCCGAAGGCGACCTGGTCGATGCTCACCCGCCCACCGTACGTGTTGCTGATCGGCTGCTGATCCGGACGCGAGAGCCTCGGCGCATGAACATTCCTGGTTTTCGGGCGCACCGCGTCCAGGTCGCGGACGGCGTCACCCTGCACACGGCGGTCGGCGGCACCGGCAGCCCGGTCGTCCTGCTGCACGGTTTCCCCCAGACCCACCTGATGTGGCGGCACGTGGCCGCCGACCTCGCGGACGGGCACACCGTGATCTGTCCTGACCTGCGCGGCTACGGCGCCAGCGACAAACCGGCCGACGCGGACGGGACGTCGTACGCGAAGCGGACCATGGCCGCCGACATCGTGGCGCTCGCGCGGGCCCTCGGTCACGAGCGCTTCGCGCTGGCCGGGCACGACCGGGGCGCGCTGGTCGCCTTCCGAGCCGGGCTCGACCATCCGGAGGCGGTCACGCATCTGGCACTGCTGGACGTCCTGCCCACCCTGGACATGTGGGAGGTGCTGCACGGCACCACGGCCGCCGTCGCCTTCCATCTGTACCTGATGGCCCAGCCGCCGGGGCTGCCGGAGGAGTTGATCGGCGCGGCTCCGGACCTGTTCTTCGGCCATTTCCTCGACCTGTGGTCGAACGACCCCACCGCGATCCCCGCCGGCATCCGCGCCGTCTATCTCGCGGCCTGCCGGGCGGCGGTGCCCTCGATCGTGGCCGACTACCGGGCCTCGGCGGGCGTCGACACCGAGCACGACCGGGCCGACCGGGCCGCCGGGAACCAGCTGGCCATGCCGGTCACCGTGCTCCAGCAGGACTGGGGCGCCGCCCTCGGGTACGACGCGGCCGCGCTGTGGCGGGCCTGGGCGCCGGACCTGGAGCACCACACGGTGAACTGCGGTCACTTCATGGCGGAGGAGGCGCCGGAGGAGGTGACATCGGCGCTGCGGAAGCTGCTGAGCCGGTGACGGAGGTCATCGGCGTCCGGCGGTCCGGCGCCGTGCGGTGCTGGGCCGCCCGGCAAGGCGTCTCAGGCCCGGGCGAGGGTGATGTGCCGCCGGCCGAGCGCGGCAGGACGGCCGCGGCGGGCCGCCCGAGCCGCGCGGCTCCCTGACCGGCGCCTCGGACGCGGGCCGCGCCGGTCCCCGGCTTCCTGGAGGTGACCTTGCCGGTGTTCCCCCCGCGGTCTGCGGCGCCGTCGCACACCGCTGGGGGGACGCGGGGGTCCCGGAGCCGCGGCGTCCGTCGTGGCGGCGTCCGGGAGTTGTCCGCGTGTTGTCACAGGTCGCGGCAGGGGGTTCCCCGGCGTTCACGGCAGGAGCATGGTCTGGTCATGCCGGTCGGCGTCCGTGCCGGAGGCAGACCCGTGGAGGTGCGCCATGTGTTCCCACCAGTCCCCGAGCGCGACGGCCGGCCTCGGCCTGGCGCACATCGTCGCCGCCCACCCCGAGCAGGGCTGGACCCTGCTCTGCGACGGGGCGATCGTCTTCGACGACACCGGCGAGCTGCACCCCGACGGCAGCGTGGTCCCGCCGCACCGCGGCCCGGCCGACCGCCTCGCCGTCGCCGCCTGACCCGGCACCAGGGGCCGGGGCGGCCCCGGAACCCTGACTCTCATTCAGCCGGGCACCGAAGGTGACCAGCAGCGATGCCGGGGACCTAAAATGATCAACGTGCCCGAGCAACACGCCCCGCGGTCCCTCATCGTCACGCTCTACGGCGCGTACGGCCGCCTCCTGCCCGGCCCGGTGCCCGTCGCCGAGCTGATCCGGCTGCTGGCCGCCGTGGGCGTGGACGCCCCCTCCGTACGTTCGTCGGTGTCCCGGCTGAAACGGCGCGGGCTGCTGGCCCCGGCCCGTACCGCGCAGGGCGCCGCCGGGTACGAACTCTCCGATGAGGCACGGCAGTTGCTCGAAGACGGTGACCGCCGGGTGTACGCCGGCGCGCCGCCGGAGGACGAGGGCTGGGTGCTCGCGGTGTTCTCGGTGCCCGAGTCGGAGCGGCAGAAGCGGCACGTGCTGCGTTCCCGGCTGGCCGGACTCGGCTTCGGCACCGCCGCCCCGGGCGTGTGGATCGCCCCGGCCCGGCTGTTCGAGGAGACCCGGCACACGCTGTGCCGGCTCGGCCTCGATCCGTACGTGGACTTCTTCCGGGGTGAGCACCTCGGCTTCGCCCCCACCGCCGAGGCGGTCGCCCGCTGGTGGGACCTGACCGCGATCGCCAAGGCGCACGAGCAGTTCCTCGACGCCCACGAGCCGGTGCTGCGCGACTGGGAGCACCGGGCGGACACCCCGCCCGAGGACGCCTACCGTGACTATCTCCGCGCTCTCGACTCCTGGCGCCACCTGCCGTACACCGACCCCGGACTGCCGGCGAGCCTGCTGCCCGCCGACTGGCCGGGCGCCCGCTCGGCGGCCGTCTTCCACGCGCTGCACGACCGGCTGCGGGACGCCGGAGGCGCCCTCGTCGGGCTGTGACCGACCTCTGCGCGTCCTGTTGCCTGCTCAGAGAACGCCCACTTGTGAAATGTGCATGACAGGGTAATGTCACCTCCTGCATACTCGGCGTCACTCAGTTAAACCTAAGCTTTCTTGACCACTCCTCTCAGAGTTCTTACCTACCCTTCGACAGGTCGTACGCAAGTTCGTCCAGAGGTAAGGAAGAGGTCTGTTGCGCATGACCACCACGCCAAGGGCTCAGGGAGCCACGGTCTGGCTGACGGGGCTGCCGAGCGCGGGCAAGACGACGATCGCCCGCCTCCTCGGCGACCGGCTCAAGGCCGGGGGACACCGCGTGGAGGTCCTCGACGGCGACGAGATACGCCGCTTCCTCTCGGCCGGCCTCGGCTTCTCCCGGGAGGACCGCACCACCAACGTGCAGCGCATCGGCCTGGTCTCCGAGGTGCTCGCGCGCAACGGCGTGCTCTGCGTCGTCCCGGTCATCGCCCCCTACGCCGACAGCCGCGAAGCGGTGCGGAACAGGCACGAGAAGAGCGGGACACCGTACCTGGAGGTGCATGTGGCGACCCCGGTCGAGGTGTGCTTCGAGCGGGACGTGAAGGGCCTGTACGCCAAGCAGGCCGCGGGCGAGATGACCGGGCTGACCGGTGTCGACGACCCGTACGAGCCACCCACCGATCCGGCGCTGGTGCTGCACACCCAGAACCAGACCCCGCAGGAGTCGGCGGACGCGGTGCACGCGCTGCTGGTGGAGCGGGGACTGGCATGAGCGCCTTCTCGCTGTCGCATCTGGACGCGCTGGAGTCC
>NZ_JAJONF010000106.1 GCF_021462265.1 Streptomyces shenzhenensis
TCGACGGCGGCACGGGCGTATTGGATGGCCTGGGCGTGGTTACCGAGGTAGTTGGCCTGGTGGCTGAGGTTGCCCAGGATGCGGGCGCCGAACATGCGGTCGTCGATGACCTGGGACAGGCGCAGAGTGGACGTCAGGTAGTGGTGGGCGAGTCGCTGGTTACCGGCGTCGTACGCGGTCCATGCCAGCAACTGGGACACCTCGGCGGCAGCGCCGAATAACGCAGTTCCCACCTTTTCGCTGTAGCTGACGTTCAGGAGGGGCAGCACCTCGTGCCGGAAGTAGTGGCGTAATGCCTTGTGACCGTGGCCTCCGCCGTACTTGAAGTCGAGGGCCATGAACGTCCCGGCGGCGTCCCTGATCGCCCGGACATCGCGCATGCCCACTCGTTGGAGAGCCGGCCTGTCCGCCTGGATGCCGTCGGGGCGCGCGATCATCCATGTCAGGACGGCGGAGCTGACGTCGGCCTCCGCGATGATCAGTCGGTCCGACGTAGGAGCGTCGGCGCGCTCCTGGGCGAGTCCGTCAAGCACGGACAGGACATCGGGAACGGTGCCGGGGTAGCCGATCGGCTCTGGCGTGGTCGGTTTGGTGTCGCCGAAGAATCCGAGATCGGCGGGCGTGATGCGGCGGCCAAGCTTGGCCGAGAGGACGTCCGCCATGATCGCCGCTGTCTGTGGCCTGATGCTTGAGCCGTTGCGCCAACGCTGTACGGAGACGTGCGTTGTCCCCAGCTCCGTGCCTCGCCGGTAGGCCTCGTCCGTCATGCGTTTCGCAAGACCCTTGTTGGAGACCTTCGCTTCGCTCATGACGGCGATCAACTGCGCGTTGGGCTCTCGGCTCATGCTCCCCTGCCAACCCGAGAATGACGGCGAGTGTTCATCTTGTCACAGCGCTATCCGGCTGGGGGGTTCATTCCTGAACCCCCCTTCGCCTTGCAAATGCTCGGATGAACCCCCTGGTGAACGCTCCCGGCTGAGCCTGCCGCGCCGTTCACTGGTTGTCACAGATCGGCGGGCCGTAGGGCTCGCCAGCGCTCGGGAGGGAACGCGGTGGAAGCGCGGCAGAGCAAACACACAGCGAACGCCCCAATGGGGAGGACTACGCACGGCTCGTTGTACGACCCTTCCAGCGGCCATTTCCGGGCGCTGACGGTCTATGCCGAGGACGCGGACTGTGTGAAGGCCGCGCGGGACCTGGTGGGTTCCTACCTCAAGGCTTGGAGCCTGCGCTACGCCATCGATGACGTTCAGCTCATCGTGTCAGAACTGGTTGGGAACGTCGTCCACCACGCGGTACCGGATGAACGCCTGGCGATGCCCGGTGCCAAGCGGCGCATCGACGTAAGACTGATGACCTGGCCCGGACTGCTGGCAATCGGCGTCTCAGATGAGGACTCGACTCCGCCGGACCTTCCCGCCGGTGAGTTCCTCTCGCCCGATCTGGCCGGTGACTTCAGCGAAGCTCTTCTACCGGATCGCGGGCGCGGGCTGCTGATCGTTCAGAGGCTGGCTGATGCGGTGTGGTGGTCGCCGGGACTCAAGGGCACTGGCAAGACAGTGTGGTGTCGCCTCGACCTCGATCGGATCTGGGACGAGTGGTGGGCCGAGTACGCGGCCTGACAGACGCCGGGTCGCCGCCTGGCTTTCTCCCTCGCGATCGGGAGCGGGCGGCGACCCGGTCACCGGCTGGAGTCTGACCACTCCGGCCACGGGGCGCGGCCTCTCGGACATCCGGAGTCTCCCCTCCCGAGTGAGGGGCCGCGCTTCACATCCCCAATAGGCCGGGCCACCCCATCAGCCCTAGGAAGCGAAGGGTGGCCCGGCTGGGAACGCGACGGTTCCCGGTGCCTGATGGTACCGGGGCCGTCGTGCTGCGTTTCGGCCCTGGTCCCAGGAAGTTGACGATCCGTTACCTAGATCAGGGCAGAGGTGGGCAAGGTGACTGGCTCCGGTGAGGGTTGGCTGAGTGATGGGCTCGATGTCCCGGGCGCGGACTTCGGGTTCTGGGCGTCCGGCGTCGATTACATCGCGGGGTGGCGTGAGGCGCGGGAGTCTGCCGATCGCCTGAATCGGGCGCTCCTGAGCGTGGGCTTCGAACTGTCCGTTGTGCGGGCCGTCGCCTCGACGAATGAGGACGGGCAGGGCGTCGTACGGCTGGCGGCCTGGCCTGGTGCGGTGGACCGACTCGCCGCGCTCCTGGAGGCGCGCGCGGATGGCGATGGTGGTGCAGCGTGAGGGGGGTTTCCGCTGGTGAGTGGTGTGCGTGGGCACGTCGCCGGCCGCAGAGACTTTGGGCGGTAGCTGCCATGGGGCGAGTGAACAGGGGGCCTTACGCTCGCCAGCGGATCGGGCAGTCTTTGGACCTGCCCGCAAGAGCC
Source organism: Streptomyces shenzhenensis (assembly GCF_021462265.1). GTDB lineage: Bacteria > Actinomycetota > Actinomycetes > Streptomycetales > Streptomycetaceae > Streptomyces > Streptomyces shenzhenensis. The sequence goes on from NZ_JAJONF010000106.1 coordinate 2,381, forward strand.
CGATCGGCCCCCTGTTCTTCGAGGCTCGCCCCATGGGAGCTGCCTAAAGTCTCGGAGGCCGGCGACCCCCAGCCCCGCGGACCCCGGCCCCCGTCGGCCGGTCGACGCCTCGACTCCTTGGGCGTCCTGGGTGCGGGGGCGTCTGCCGACCGGATGGGACCGGCGGCCACGCCGCACGCCCGGCCGGGGCGGCCGGGCGCCCCGGCGCGCCGAAGGCGCGCCCTTGAGGAAGTGAAGGCTGTTTCGACCGATCCTCGACCCAGGTCAATGGCGGGTGCCTCGCGCGGGCTGCTTGTCGGCGCTGATCCGGTAGGCGAGTTCGGCGCGGTCGGCACCGATACGGAGTTCTTCGAGGATCAGGGGCCGGTCGTCGCTGTCGTGGGTGACGCGGGCCAGGTGCAGGATCGGAGTCGCGTCGGGGAGCTGGAGCGTGGTGCGCTCGTCGGGCAGCGGCATGCGGGCGCGCACGGTCTCGGACCAAGTGAGCTTGTGACCGTCCTCGGTGAGCTGCCGGTAGAGGGCACCCGACCGCTTGTACGGATCCTCGGCGAGTGCCGGAACCACGTCAGCCACGGCGAACGGGATCAACGTCCGGTGCATCGCACGCGTCCCCGTACCGGGATCGAGAAGCAGCCGGTCACAACCGAACAGGGCCTCCTCCTCGCCGAGTTGGAGGAGTCGGCCGGTGGCCTTCGTGGTGTGCGTGCGGTAGGTGTGCGGTTCTTCGGCTTCCTGCCAGACGTCGCCGTTGGGCATGACGAACTTGCCGTCCGGCGTGCGGCTGATCCGGCGCTCGATCGTCAGCGATGGCTGTCCGTCGGACCGGACGAAGCTGCCCTTGCCGTGGCGTACGTCGATCAGGCCTTCCGCGCGCAGGGCTGCTATGGCGTTGCGGACGGTGGGGCGGGAGACGCCATAGCGGGTCATGAGCTGGGCTTCGGACGGAAGCAGGGAGTCGGGGGCGAACTCGCCCGACAGGATCGCTTCGCGGATCGCGGCGGCCACCTGCTGGTAGAGGGCTCCGGGGCGCTGGATCTCCGACATCTGGGCATCTCCGACGGGTCGGGGTCGTAGGCACGTCGCACGCGCGGCGTCACTCGTCAGCATAAGTAGTTGCGGACTCGCCGTACAGCACTCCACACTCATAACTCGTTAGGACGAGTGACGTCAGAGTGAGTCTGGCGTCTCGACTGGCCAAGGAGGCCGAAGAAATGCAGTCCATTCCCGTGGACACGGCGCGGCTGGGCGTACTGCGGTGCGCCATCGCGCCTGAAGCGAAGATCACCAACTCCGAGACACAGGAGGTGAAGAGGGACCGGGACGGCAACCCGGTCTGGACCGTGGCGGTCACCGTGCGGCAGGACGGCCGGCGGATCTCCGTCATCGAGATCGCCGTCAGCGGCCAGCCCAAGGGCATCGAGGAAGGAATGATCGTCAAGGTCACCGGGCTGACCGCGTTCGCCTGGTCGATGGGCGACCGGCACGGCGTCAGCTTCCGCGCCGACGCCATCACGCCCGTGCACGGAACTCCGGTGCACGGCAAGGGCGGTGACGCCTGATGGGACTTATCCCGATCGCGTTCGCTCTCGCCGTGCTGGCCTGGATGCTCGTCGTCAGTGACCTGGTGCGTCGGCACCGTCCGGTCTGGCACTGGTACCTCGTCGGCTACCCGGCCACCGCCTTCCGCGTGGTGGCGACCTGGCGCAAGGTCGCGATGCTCAACGACCTGTCCGTGTCCCGGCGCCCGCCCCGTGGGCTTCTCGGCGACCTGGTCGTAAAGGGCGATCCGCTCCGGCCGCTCATCCCACGGGCCTCGTTTCCTCGTGCGACGCGCATGGGCCTGACGGTGACCGTGCGCCTGCATGCCGGACAGACCCCGGCGACGTACATGAAGGCGGCGGATGCCCTCGTGCACGCATGGAAGGTCCACGCGGTCCGGGTCACTTCGCCCGAACGCGGGCTCGTCCTGCTGACCGCGACGGCCACCGATCCGCTGGAGCGGCCCGGCTTAGCCACGGCCCCCGCCGAGTTGCTGTCGGCTCTCATCGGTGTCCTGGAGTCCGGCGGCGCTTGGGTCATGAACCTGCGACTGGTGCCGCACTGGCTGATCGCCGGGGCCACCCGCTCCGGCAAATCCACCCTCCTGGCGCGGCTGATCACAGAGCTGGCCCCGCAGCGGATCGCTCTGATCGGTATCGACTGCAAGGGCGGCATGGAACTCGGCCTGTTCGCCGGACGGCTGAGCGCGCTGGCCACCTGCCGCAGCGAAGCGGTCACCGTGCTCTTCGCACTGGCGGCCGACATGCGGGAGCGCATGAGTGCCTGCCGGTCGGCCGGCGTCCGCTCGATCTGGGAGCTCCCCGACAAGCTCCGCCCGGTGCCCATCGTCGTGATCGTCGACGAGATCGCCGAACTGTACCTGTCCGACGGCACCCGCGAGAGCAAGACCGAGGCGGAGCAGTGCTCCACGCTCCTGCTTCGGCTGGCCCAGCTCGGGGCCGCGCTCGGCCTGCACCTGGTCGTCGCTGGGCAACGGGTCGGTTCCGACCTCGGCCCCGGTGTCACGGCCCTGCGTGCCCAGCTTGGCGGCCGGATCTGTCACCGCGTCAACGATCCCGGCACGGCGGAAATGACGCTCGGGGACCTGAACAAGGACGCCGTTGCCGTGGCCCAATCCATCACCGCAGAGGAGCGCGGGGTGGCCGTGTGCACCGCTCCGGACGGGGGCTGGAGCCGTGCCCGCTCTCACCTCACCTCGACTGAAGAGGCCGTGTCGAGGGCCCGGAAGTACAGCGCGCTGACCCCTCAACTGCCCGCCCTCACCCGCGCTCTCGCGGTGCTGGAAGGAGACGCCAAGTGATCAGCGAAGGCACGGCCTACGGGTTCGCGGTGATCTTCGGGATCATCACCGTCCTCCTCGTCCGCTCCCGCGACGTCCGCCCCTGGGAAGCCGTCTGCGTCGGCCTCTTCGGCCTCTACCTCGGCCAGACACCCGTAGGCCTCACGGTCCACGAACTCGTGACCTGGGTCATCAGCGGCTTCTCCCACCACTGAGCACAGAAGGGACCACCACCATGCCCATGCCTCGCGTGAGGTGCCCGTACTGCAAGGGCGACGGAGCACGGAAGACCTGGACTGGACGGCTGCGGCGCTGCCGCGTCTGCCGGGGCACCGGCACCATCCGCTGAACAGCAAACCCACTGACCGGACCACCGAAAGGACAACCCATGGATCTCGGCGCACCACCACCCACCCACCGAGCCGCCCCGGCGGCCCACCCCGGAAGGTCACCACCATCACCCCGGAGTTCACCCCGGCTGACAGGCGCGCCGCCCTCGACCGCGCGGCGCGCCTGCGCCAGCTCCCCGAAACCGACCGCGACGCCATCCGCCTCGCCCAAGACCCGAACTTCCCCCGCTGGCTTCAGCAGATCACCGCAACCGGCGGATGCGCCCACCCCATCCACCTCTCCGGCTCCACCACCACCCTCGACGGCACCACCGGCGAGATCCTCCACCACTACGACACCCGCACCGAACCCGGCGAACGCCTCCTCGTCCGCTGCCGCAACCGCCGGGCGACCGTCTGCCCGGCTTGCTCCCGCCTCCACGCCGGAGACACGTACCACCTCGTCCGTGCTGGCCTGCTGGGCGGCAAGAACGTCCCCGCCACGGTCCGGCACCGCCCCCGGCTTTTCGTCACCCTGACCGCCCCGTCCTTCAGCCCCGTTCACCGGTCCGGGGACGTGTGCCGTCCTCGCCGCGACGGTGGAACCTGCGAGCATGAGCGGCCCCTCGGCTGCCGCGCCGTACACGCGCCAGACACTCCAGCCATCGGCCAGCCGCTGTGCGCCGACTGCTACGACTACACCGGCCACGTGCTGTGGCACGCACACGCCTCCAAGCTGTGGGACCGGTTCGTCATCGACGTCCGCCGGCGCCTGGCCGCCTCCGTCGGCCTCGTACAGTCCCGCTTCGCCGACCACGCCCGGCTGTCCTTCGCCCGCGTAGCCGAGTACCAGAAACGCGGGGCCGTCCACGTACACGCCGTCGTACGCCTCGACGGACCGAACGGGGCCGATGACGAACCTCCGGCCTGGGGCACCGCGGAACTGCTCATCAAGGCCGTGCACGCCTCCGCCCGGCGGGTCCTGGTCCATACCCCCTACAGCCCGGCCGTCGGAGAACTGGCCCTGCGCTGGGGCGCCCAGGTGGACGCCCGGCCCCTGCGCGCCGACGGCGACGGCCCCGACGATGACGCCGT
>NZ_JAJONF010000107.1 GCF_021462265.1 Streptomyces shenzhenensis
CTTCGTTGCGGCGCTTGTACATCTCCTTGTCGAAGCCGGCGGGTCGGCCTCCCCGACTGCCGCGGCGTCGACGGTTGGCCCGCTGGTCCCTCGGCTCGGGGATGGTGTGCTTGATCTGGCGTCGACGCAGGTAGCGGCGATTGCGGCGAGAGCTGTACGCCTTATCACCACCCAAGTGGTTGGGACGCGTGCGTGGGTGCCCTCCGCGGGGGCGCATTGACCCGGATACGCTCCAGGACGGGGATCATCTGCGGGCTGTCGCCCCACTGGCCGGGGGTAACCAGCAGGGCCAGCGGCCGACAACCTCCCTCCCCAGCGAGGTGGATCTTGCAGGTCAGGCCACCCCGGGAACGGCCGAGTCCTTCGTCGGGGCGGTGCTGCCGAGGTAATGACCTCCTCTTCGGGATCCGTGGTGCTCTGCGGGGCGCCCCGGCCGCGTGCTGGTGGGCCCGGCACGAGGTGGAGTCCACGCTCACCATGCTCCAGTCGATCCGCCCTTGGGCGTCGGCATCGGCCTGGACGGCCTGGAGGATCCGGTCCCAGGTACCGTCTGCGGACCATCGGCGATGGCGCTCATAGACGGTCTTCCAGCTCCCGAACCGCTCCGGCAGGTCCCGCCAGGGGACGCCCGTGCGAATCCGGAACAAGATCCCGTTGATCACCGTTCGGTGATCACACCAGCGCCCGCCTCGGCCCCCGCACTTCGGTAGATGCGGCGCAAGCCGCGCCCACTCGTCGCCTGTCAGGTCGCCCCGCCCCACGACCAGAACAATGACCCCAAACGCGAGGCGGTCACATGATCCGCCGGACAGGCCCTAGTCCAGCCACCCCCAACAGTGCAAGGCAGTGGTAGATGGCTGTCTCCGGGCGCAGCAACCTCTCGGACCCACACCACTTCGGACTGGGATGCTCGAAGAGCCCCCGGAGGGCGGCAGGGGCGTTCTCGGCGCATCTCGCACGCACCTCATTGCCCGCCCTGGGCGCCGAGCGCGATCACTATGCGCCGGATGAGCCAGCCGTCCGTCTGGCCACCTTGCATGCGCCACTACAGCCCCGCTGGACGCAAAACTCTCCTGGGCCGCTCATCCCCCTCGAACCAGCACTAATATGGTTCCTCATCGCTCGGATGATGGATGGGGGGCTCAGCAGCGGTGTGCGCTCATACAGTGCGACCGAACCTCGTCGGACGCACCAACATTCTCAAGATCAGTGCTACAGACGTCCAGGAGCGCGCTAAGACTTGCGGAATGGGCGGCGCGTTGAAGGTCCGTCCTGACGTGAGGGGCGAGGCTTGGCAGCGACGCTGGGACGACAGCCATCCTTTCCTTCTCGGCATTATCCGGGAAATCGCGTGTGCAATCCATGACGATCCAAGGATCGACACATGGCACGGCATGCAATCTGTAATCAGCGAGAGGCTCAGCCAGATATCCCTGCATCCTGCCACTCGCAGATACGCAGAACACGCCATCGCTGGCTACCTCGAAGCGCACGATGCACTGTCTGCTGAAACACCAGGTCTGAAGTTCCGATCCTTTGATCCAAAAATCTTCCCTGAACCGGGAGGGACTCTGTGGGTCTGGGGCCCATTGTACGAGGATGGAAACGGGATCCGTGAGGTGCGCAAAATGCGCTTTGGGTCGGTACGTGAGAAGCCAGTCACGCCCGAACCGTGGACGGCCGTAGCTGCACACGTTGCAAGCTTATTCAGGCCGACGCAGAATATTTCTCGGATTCGGGTGGTAGAGATCGGGTTGGAGGACTCCTCCTTTCAAGTGCTCTTTGATGAAAATCCAGAGGAGGCGCGATCCGCATTTACGTCTATTGCGCTGCCCAACCTGCACAAGATAATTCGTGGTGATACCTATCATCCCGGGAGCTTCTGCAAGGACTGTAAAATTGCCGGAAGCTGCAGCGCCCTTGAAAAGCTGGATGGATTTCTTGGGCAATCAACCCCGGGATCCGCCACCCGTTCGGTCAGTGCGCGAGATATCGAGCTGTATAAGACGTGTCCCGCGCAATGGTTCATTACACGTTCGCAGCATTTGCCCCAGAAGGATTCATCGGGTCCCGCGTCTCATCGGGGGCGTCTCGTGCACGGCTGGATCGCAAAAGCTCACAGCCGGTCGGTTCGGTGCACTGTGCAGGACATTGGTAGTTTCGATGATCCGGACTCTTTTACGTCAACTCTCTCACCGGACGAATACGCGGAGATACAGCCCTTCCTTGCTCAACATGTTGAAATCTGCCCAGTGCGCGACGAGACGCAAGTCATCTCTATTGAGGCGCCTGTTTACGGTTATGACGCCCTGGCCGATGTGATCATTGTTAGCGCACCCGACATGATCTATGTCGACGCTGACGATTCGCTGGTAATTCGTGAGACGAAAACGACCAGTCGCGATATGCCCCAAGATGACGCAGAGGCCTTCGATCAATTTTTCGCGGTCGCTTGGCTTCTCAGCCTTTTTGCCAGTGGCTACAGAGGACCCTATCAAAGTGCGTCTGCCCGGCTAGAGTTGGAAGTGATCACATCCGACGCCAGTCGAGTGTTCGAATGGGACCTGAAAGATAAAGGCGTCCTTCGAATGGCACAGAAGGAGGTCCGGCGGCGGGTCAAGTCCTGGCACGGGGACGTTACTTGGGCTGCGACTCCCGGAAGGCATTGCACCTGGTGTCCAGTCAGAGGCTGGTGCCCTGAAGCACAACGCGACGACGAGAGCAACACCGAGACGGAGTGACCACGCCAATGCGGACGCATTTCGCCTCTGGCGCGTTCCTGGAGGCGGGTGCGTGTGTCCTCCGTCGGGGCTACGCTTGTCCAGGTACTCCAGCAGGCGGAGCAGGAGTGTGGATGGGACACCGAGGAGGGGCAGTTGGACGACCTGGGGCGCCCCTCCCCCAAGGCGATGGCCCTTCGGCGGCCGAGCTTGCAGCCGCGCCCGCCATCGCGTCCGTCACGCTGGCAGGAAGTGGCGACCCAGGCGAAGCGTCACTCTCCCGTTGACCTGGCGTGGTGCGACACCGGCACCCTGTGCTCCTTGGGTCTCCGGCCGGCAATGCTCAACAAGGTGCTGGCCCTGTATGGTTCGTCACTTGTCGTCACCGACGCTGTGGCACGGGAGATCCGTGCCATGGCGAACATCCCGAACGCCGCACGGACTGCGGAAAACCGCCTGAGGTGCAACAGCGCTGACGCGATCGTTCGAAAGCTGGACGCTGGTGAGATTCGGGAACTCCCCCTCCCCGCGACGAGTGAGACGCTCGACATGCTCGATAGGGTGCTGCGGCAACTTGATGCGATCGAGCAGCGTCAGAATGCTACGGCCGGACGCTCCGACGACGCTGTGCGCTCTTCCCAGAAGCACGCAGGGGAGGCTTACAGCATCGTGAGCGCCATACTCACGGTTGGTCACCAGCGGAGCACCCGGCTTCTCACGAATGACAACGGCGCAACCCTGGTTGCTGAACGAAACGGCATTGCCTGGAAGCACACGGGGCAGTTGCTCGCAGAACTTGGGTGTCAGGATTCGCTCATGGACGCAGAGCTGCTGTACGAGAACTTCGACCAGATGACATCGAGGTTTGCCACGGTTCCGGCAGAACTTCGGCCCGGCACCTCGGACTTCTTCGTCTGCCGTCAAAAGGACGGTATCTGCGCCCTATGTGATGGCGCCATCTAGGAACCGATCAAGTCCCAGCCGGCAGCGTGGAGTTGCTCGGCAGCATGTTCCTGATCGCCATCGGCAATCACATCGGCAACCGCCTGCAAGGAGATCAATCCAGCAGCGAACGAGTTAAGAGACTGCTGAGTGAGGCGCTCAGACGGAAAGCATCGACTTTCATTCTGTTTGACCTCAGCCCATTGTTCCATGTTTCCCGATGTAATCATCAGGTCGGCAATTCTTGCCTTCCCACAAGCTTCGATTATATCGGGACTCGTGAATTCGCCGATAGTTTCGCGAAGTGCGTACATGGTGGCATCGCGACTGACGCCGTAAGTGAGCATTAGATTCGTTACGAAGCCAGCAACTTTTTCAAAGCTATTGATGGCCCCATACCCGCTGTAAGCGTGATGTAGGGCTTCTTCTGGAAGCAGAAAATTCCGTGCGAATGAGTCGGCGATTCGCTCGGGCCGCCTATCTTCAACCGTAGCCCGGTCCACAACGACTTGCCCTGTATCTCGTTGCAGAATATGGCTGAGCTCGTGCGCCAAGGTAAAACGCTGTCGAGCCCAGTTGTCTTCGCAGTTGATCAGGATAACCCAAGCCGTATTGTCGCCCCACTGTTCTGGTACGGAAATGCCGTGCACATCGCGCGGGAGCACTCGATATTCAACGGGATAACCGAGGCTCTCGACCAGCCCGGTAAGATCTCCGATTGGCTCAAGGTCGTCGATGTCCAAGAAAGCTCGAAGTCGGGAAGCGGTGCTCTCGCCAGCTTCTCGATCGTGCCAGACTTTAGAGGGGGAGAATTTAGTAAGCGATACGGTCGGCTCTTCGTATCCCCAGTCACGAGTCAAGCGATCAACAGAAAGAAGCTTTGCGGCGTGTGAGACTGACTCGCTGACATCGCTTATGCCTTCTAGTACGCCCAGTCGGAAGCTAACACCCATTGAGGGTGTCTTGGATTGAAGAAGAGTGCTAGGAGCAATCTTAAAGAACGCGCCAAGCGCCGTCGCTTCATACAGTGAAGGCAATCGAGAACCAGAGATTAGCTCGTGAAAAGCGTCATCGGATTCAAGAAGCTCAATTAGCTGTGCAGGTGGCGTTTGTCCTTCGGTGATTAGGGACTTGAAGGTCGCACTAAAACGCTCTTCGGGTGTTTCCCCCACTTCCACTCACCGCCCTTTCCGCTGCGCTGCCAACTCACTCCGTAAGGCTCTGACTTGCCTCATGCATCGCCTACCAGTGTGGCAGATGTCCTGCCACCACACAGTGTGCGCAGCAGGACTGGTACCCCTGCTCCACACAAAGAGACACTATCCTCCGGGACTGACAGTCACTATCTGTGACTGCTAGTGCCAGAGGCTCGGTGGTAGGCCTGGGCTGCGGTGAAAGTAGATGCGGGTGGCTGCCTGGTCTCCTCCGCTGACTGAGCTTGTAGGGGGCCTGGTCGGCGGGTTTGACCAGAGCGTGGCTTGCGCAGACGATCGGCCGTGCCACACGCTGCCTGGTGAAATCACTGAGCTGCTCACCAAGCGTCTACACAGCTCCAACCCTGAGATGGGCCTCGAAGTCGCGTAGCTTCCGAAGCTATGAGTCCGGGCCTCGCTGAGATGGTCTCCTCTGGGTACTGTCCTCGACGTGTGTCCGGCACACGTCGGGTTGGTCACCCATAGGCGTGCGCCGGTTGATCGCGCGCGACTAGGGGAGCTGGTACGGGCATGGCGCTTGACGCTGCTCGATCGCAAGAGGGGTTCACGTCGACGAGGGCCGCACGGGTGATGACTGCCGCATGCCAGGCTGCGGGGCTCGATGGCAGAGGCGCTGAGCTGATCCGGCTCGGGGAGAACGCCCTGTTTCGCCTCGCTTCTGCGCCGGTCATTGTGCGCGTGGCGAGAGGGCAGGAGTGGTTGCCTAAGGCCCGTGTGGAAGTGGACGTGTCGCGATGGCTGAAGGAAGAGGGGTTTCCGGCATCCCGTATCGTCGAGGATCTGAAGCAGCCACTCTTGATCGGCGGCCATCCGGTGACGTTCTGGCATCTGATCGTGGAGGGTGACCGTAAGGCGACGTACGGGGAGCTGGGCGGGGTCCTGCGGGATCTGCACTCGCTGACCGTGCCGGACGGGCTTGTACTGCCGTCGTACGACCCTTTCGACAAGCAGGCATTGAGGCTCGATCGGGCGGTGATCCCGGACGATGACAAGGTGTTCTTGCGGAAGCGCTGGCGCGAGCTGCGGGACAAGTACGCCGAGCTGCGGTTCGAGTCGGCCAAGGGGCCGGTGCACGGAGACGCCCACGTGCAGAACCTCATGGTGGATGACCAAGGCCGCGTGATCCTGATCGACTTCGAGATGTTCTGCTACGACCATCCGGAGTGGGATCTCATGGTTACGGCCGTGGAGCACCACAGCCTTGGGTGGCAGACCGACGAACAGTACGCCGACTTCGTGGCGGCCTACGGGCGCGACCTGTACGACTGGCCCGGTTACGAGACGTTGCGGGGCATCCAAGAGTTCGGCATGACGACGTGGCTCATGCAGAACGTGCAGGAGGACGAGGACACGGCGGCCGAGTACCGCCGGCGCATCGCCGGACTGCGGAATGACGATGCGCCTCGGGACTGGCGCCCCTGGTGACTGCTACTCGTCGTCCTCGTCCAAGCGGGTGAGCGCATCGCGCACCTTGTCGTTGAAGGCTGCCACGGTGGGGTTCGTCGCGTGCACGCTGACCTCGTTCTGGAAGTCGGTCACGTAGCGCTGGAACCGGGTGGACTGGAGGGAGTCGCCGCCGTCGACCGCGAGGCTTGCGGTGGTGACGGCGGCTTCCAACTCGCCGCTCAGTAGCTGGCTCTGGGCAAGCACCATGCGG
>NZ_JAJONF010000108.1 GCF_021462265.1 Streptomyces shenzhenensis
AGGTGAAGGAGCGCCTGCTCATCGAACCCCTCGTTCATGCGCAGGGGGATCACGAAACGATTCGCCTTCTCTTCCAGACGACTGACCAAGTCCTTCTCCATGGATGCCTCCGAGTCCGGCGGTTCGCAACGTGGTGGGACGATCTTCTCGTGGCTGGTGTGATCACGGCGTCACAGCCGTCCTGGATAGGCCCGTTCACGGGGCTGAGCCCGCGCTGCTTCGGCAAGCTGGTGACCGCGCTGCGTCGCGAGGGAGCGGACACGGTCCGCCGAGGTCGGCCGTGGGGCCTGCCTCTGGAGGATCCCGTCCTACTGGTTGCGGCGTACTGTCGGACGAACTTGACGCTGCGCCAGCTCGCGCCGCTGTTCGGAATCTCGAAGTCTGCGGCCGACCGCATCATCAACCGCCTCGCACCGCTGCCCGCCCTGCAGCCGCGACGACGGTTTCGCAAGGACACCATGCTCATCGTGGACGGCACCTTGGTTCCCACGCGTGATCACGCGGTGGCCGAGCAGTCGAAAAACTACCGGTACTCCACCAACCACCAGGTCGTCATCGACGCCGATACCCGGCTGGTCGTCGCACTTGGCCGGCCTCTGCGGCAACTGCAACGACTGCAGGGCATGGGAGTTGTCCGGAGCGAAGGCCGCCGTCGGCAACACCACGGTGATCGCTGACGGCGGCAACCGCGGCACCGGCCTGGTGATCCCGCACCGCCGTCAACCAGGCCAGGCCGAACTCCCGGCCTGGAAAGAGGAACACAACCGCTCACACCGCAAGGACTGAAGTTCCCCCCGCGAACTGGACAGCGGATGTTTACGCTGCCGGGACGACGTTCTGCCCGAGCAAAAATCTCGTTTCGAGCGGGGTGACGTACCCGTAGTCGGGGTGCCGACGGAGCCGGCTGCGGTTGTACTCGACCTCGACGTAGCGGAAGACGTCGGCCCGGGCGGCCTCGCGGGTCTCCCACATGGTCGTCCCGATCTCCGCTTTCAGGATGGCGAACCAGCTTTCCGCGGCGGCGTTATCGTAACAAGAGCCGACACGCCCCATCGACTGCCGCATGCGCAACTTGCGTATCTCGCTGCGGAATTCGTCACTCGTGTACTCGCTGCCACGATCCGTGTGCATGACGCAACCCTGCTCCAGGCCGCCACGCCCGGCAGCCATCCGCAAGGCGGCGACCGGCAGCTCGGCGCGGTGGTGGCCGGCCATCGCCCAGCCGACCACCTCCCGCGTCGCGGGATCGATACAGGTATAAGTTACGTGGAATCACGCTGACGGATGGACCTTCCGGGCGGGGCGGTACGGCGGCGCTGGTCTCGCGTTGAGCGTGTTCGTGACGGTGTTGTCGGAGAAGTGGCCGGTCCTGGGGCGGCATGAGCGGGCGGCCGAGTGGCTGCAGATCTGGTCGGATCTGGGGCGGGCGCCGCGGACGATCGATGCCTATGCCCGGGGTTTGGGTGAGTTCTTGCTGGCGTGTGAGCGGGACGGAGTCGCCCCGGAGGCGGCCAGTCGCGCTCATGTCGCCGCATTTGTACGGGAGTTGAGGACGCGGCCGAGCCGGAACGGGGCGAATGTACTGGCCTTGGACTCGGGGGCGGGACTGTCCAATGCCACGTTGCAGCAGCGGCTCGTGCCGGTGCGGTTGTTCTTCGACTTCCTCGTCGAGGAGGGCGTGCGGGAGTCGAATCCGGTGGGCCGCGGCCGCTACACCCCCGGCCGGGCAGGTGGCGGGACGGCGCGGGGACTGGTACCGAGGATGGTGAAGCTGCCGTGGATCCCGGCGGAGGACGAGTGGTTGCAGATCTTGGAGGTCTTCCGGGCCGAGCCGGTGCGCAACCGGCTGATGCTGGCTCTCGCCTACGATTCAGCGCTCCGCCGTGAGGAGTTGTGTTCGCTGCGGACCGACGACATCGATCCGGCCCACCGCACGCTGCGGGTGCGGGCGGAGACGACCAAGACGCGTCAGGAACGGGTGGTGCCCTACTCGGCGTCCACCGGGGTGTTGCTGGGCGAGTATCTGCGGCACCGCGCCTCGTTGTCGCGGGCACGGGGGCCGTTGTTCCTGTCGGAGTCGCGGCGCAACGCGGCCCAGCCGCTGACGTTGTGGACCTGGTCCAAGGTCGTGCGCCGGATCGCGTTGGATGCGGAGGTGACGCGGTTCTCCACGCACACCACGCGGCACCTGTGTCTGACGGATCTGGCCCGGATGGGCTGGGAGGTGCACACGATCGCCTCGTTCGCGGGGCACCGCAGCACCGAGTCGACTCTGCGTTACATCCACCTCTCGGGCCGGGAGCTCTCCGCGCGGCTGAACGCCTCGATGTCGCATCTGCACGCCTGGCGGGTCGAGACGCTCACCACCACGGAAAGGTCCTCGCGATGATCCCGTCCCAGGTCAGGCCGCTGCTTTCGGCACCCGGCGCGGGGGCGGACCGGCCGTGTCTGTTCGCGCTGGACGGCTTCGACCGCAGCCCGCAGCTGCTCGGCAGGGAACGGGACGCGCTGGCTGCCATGGACCTGCGGGCTCTGCGCCGGCAGCGGGCCCACGGCGGGATTCCGCGCCGGACCGCCGTGCACTGGAGGGCCCTGGCCCGTCTGGTCGCCCCCCTCGACCAGGCCCGCAGCGTCCTTCACCACGGTGGTGAGGTGAGCCACCGCCGGGCCGGGGCCCAGGCAGTGGCGATCGTGTTGGACAACTGCCGCAACCTGGAAGGCTCTTGGTGGGGATGGACGCCTTGGGACTGGGCCGGGGTGTGTTCCACCGGCAGTACTGCGTTCCGCGCGGCCCAGCCCCTGCCGACGGACACCGCGACCCGCCCGTTCCTGATCGCTCTGGCCTATGTCCTCGGGGGCTTCACCGACTACCAGCACCTGGGCTACTTCAACCGGTTCTACCTGGCCGGGCTGCTGTTCGGACCGGAGACGATGGAGACGGCGATGGCCAAGGTCGCGGTGGTCTCGGACCGCTGGGGCTACCGCAGCCAGAACCGTGAGGACGGCCGCTACCGGCTGCCAGGGGTGCTGGCCCAGGCCCTGCTGATCAACCGCAGCCCCCGCCTCGAGGACCTGACCACCGAGGCGTTTGCCCGTCTGCAAGCCCACCCGGCCACCGGCACTCGCTATGCGTCCGGGTTCTACGCACTGCAGAAGGTCATGGCCGATCTCGGGCACTGCCGGGCCCCGGTCCGGCCCGGCTTCAACCACGCTCCGGGCCTGGCCGGAGTCCCCGAACCGTGGTCCATCTATCTGCAGCGCTGGTACGACACCTCCACGCTCACCGCGGCTGTCCGCAACAACATCCGTACGAACATGGCCAAGACCGGCCGCTGGCTGGCCGCCGAGCATCCTGACGCGGTCGATCCGGCCCACTGGACGCGGTCGACCTGCGCGAACTGGGTCGCCGCGGTCGACAAGATGGCCGTCGGGGCCTACGTCCAGCGCGTCGACCACCTCCACGGGCGTCTTGGCGATCCGATCGCCCCACGAACCAAGTCTCACATCCTGATGGGCACCCGCACGTTCCTGCGTGACCTGCAGGAATGGGAATGGATCCCCAGGCGCTTCGACACGAACCGGGCCCTGGCGGTGCCCCGCACGGTCGCCGCCCTGATCTCCACCGACCCTCGCGTCATCGCGGATGAGGTCTGGGCCAAACTGCTGTGGGCCGGACTCAACCTTCAAGCCCCAGACCTTCCCGGCACTTCCGCCGGCAGCTACTACCCCCTGGAACTGATCCGCGCTCTCGCTCTGACCTGGCTGTTTTCCGGCCTGCGCAGTGACGAGATCTCCCGGCTCCGGGTCGGCTGCATCCGCTGGCAACACGAGGGCCAGCCCATCGACGGCGCCTCCCGCGAGGTTCTGGCCGAGCAGGCCGTCTGCCTCCTCGACATCCCGGTGAACAAGACCAGTACGGCCTTCACCAAGCCCGTCGACCCGATCGTCGGCCAGGCCGTCGAAGCCTGGCAGGCCCTGCGGCCCACCCAGCCCGAACGCCTCGACGCCAAGACCAACGAGCGCGTTGACCTGCTCTTCTCCGTCCGGGCCCACCCGGTCGCGAAGAACTACATCAACCGCACCCTGATCCCCGCGCTCTGCGAGAAGGCCGGAGTGCCCACCGCCGATGTCCGCGGGAACATCACCAGCCACCGGGCCCGATCCACCATCGCCAGCCAGCTCTACAACGCCAAGGAGCCGATGACGCTCTTCGAGCTGCAGGCATGGCTCGGACACCGCAGCCCGACCAGCACCCAGCACTACGCGAAGATCACCCCGAACACGCTGACCAGGGCCTACACCGAAGCCGGGTACTTCTCCCGCAACCTGCGGACCATCGAAGTGCTCGTCGACCGGGATGCCGTCGCCTCCGGCGCCGCCGCGGGCGGCGAGCCCTGGCAGCACTACGACCTCGGCCACGGCTACTGCACCTACAGCTTCTTCGAACAGTGCCAGCACCGCATGGCCTGCGCACGCTGCGACTTCTACACCCCGAAGGACTCCACTCAGGCCCAACTCCTCGAAGCCAAGGCCAACTTGCAGCGGATGCTCATCTCCATCCCGTTGACCGACGACGAACGCGCCGCCATCGATGACGGCCAGGTCGCCCTCGACGCACTCCTGGACCGACTCTCCGAGGTCCCCACTCCCGCCGGCCCCAGCCCTCGCGACCTGAACCGGCCGACCACCTCCGCACTGCTGCCGATCGTCGAGGTCCGACAAGGCACCCGCTGACGAAACCCCAGCTCACAGATTCCACAGAATCGCCAGATACAACCTCCCTTCCAGCGTGCTGAGTTCAGTCATGTCGCCGACGAGCCGGATCCCGGGCCGGGGCGCGGTGAAGTCCCGGCCGATCAGGTCGAGCGCGAACACCGCCCGCTTCGCCTGCCGGGTCAGGCCCCGCCGCCGCCGGCGGCGGGTGATCCCGACGATCCGGTGCTTGCGCATCAGCCGCTCGATCTTCTTGGAGTTCACCACCCGCCCGGCCCGCCGCAGGGCGGCGTGGATCCGCGGGGCCCCGTAGGCACCGCGAGATCCGGCGTGACGCACCCGGATCTCGCCCACCAGCACCTCCTCGGCCCGCTCCCGCACCGTCCGGGCCGGCCGTGACGCCCTGTGCGCGTAGTAGGCGGAACGGGGCACTCCCAGCACACGGCACAGAAAAGCAACGCTGTGACCTGCAGGATTACCCTCCGACGCCTTCTCCGCATCGATGAAACGACACCGTGCCACGGTGTCTACCTCATCTTGTCCTGAGCGAAGAAGGCGATCGCTTTCCCCAGAACCTCGATCGTGGCCTCCCGCTCGCGGACCTTCCGCCGCAGCCGGACCAACTCCTCACGCTCCGCACTGGTCAAAGCCCCGGCGGGTCCCTCCCCGCGGTCGACCTTCGCTGCTTCACCCACCCGCGCAGCCCTTCCGGACTCACGCCAAGATCCCTCGCGACCTCGGTGACCCTCTTCTCCGAGGACAACACCAAGGCGACCGCGTCCCGCTTGAACTCGGCCGTGTACCGCTTACTCATGTTGCTCTTGCCACTCACCACCTGTGACTGCTTCCTCCGGGACCATCCGTCCCAGTATCAAGCTGTCCGGCCGGCAGGGGGAACCTCAGACCGTGCCCGCGTCGAGCACACCTTCGCCCGCATGAAGAGCTGGAAGATCCTCCGCGACTGCCGCTTGAAGGGAGACGGCGTTCATCACGCCATGCTTGGCATCGCCCGCCTGCACAACCTCGCGCTCGCCGGATAAACCAGCCCAGGTGGGCGTCCCCGATGCCCACCGTGTCGAGTCAGTTGATCATTGCGGGACAGCCTTTAGTACTGCAACGACACTCCGTGACGTTGTCGGTGCCGCGTCGTTGGTCGTTGTGTGGGGGAACAGGTAACTGACGGCTGGTCAGATGTGTTTGGCGACTTCGTGGCGAGGTTCGCGGGTCGATTCGGTCGGGTGGAGCCACGGCGACGGATGGTGTCCTACCTGCGGGGACTGCTCAGTGAGACGGAGCGGAAGAACGGCTGGACGCTGGCGGAGGCTGCTGGGGACGACGGTCCTCAGGGCATGCAGCGGCTGTTGAACCACTACCTCTGGGACGCGGACGCCGTGCATGACGATGTCCGCGACGCAGTGGTGGAACACCTCCGGGACCCCGAGCGGGGAATCCTTATTCTCGATGAGACGGGATTCCTCAAAAAGGGTGTCCGGTCGGCTGGCGTGGCCCGGCAGTATTCAGGAACGGT
>NZ_JAJONF010000109.1 GCF_021462265.1 Streptomyces shenzhenensis
CCCGGAGTTCGGCTACCGCTTCCTCGCCGACGAAGCGCGCGGCGCCGGGGCCGTGATGGCGGACCGCACAGCATGGCGGATCTGCCGGGACAACCGCTGGTGGAGCGTGTCGGCAAGAAGCATGGCAAGGGCAGGAAGGCCGGCCCACCGGTACACGACGACCTGGTCCGCCGTGACTTCACCGCGACCTGTGCGAACCGGCTGTGGCTCGCCGACATCACCGAGCACGATGCCGGGATCCTCCGGAAGTTCGTGGACGGTCGAAGTACGCGTCAACTGGCCCGAAGACCGACCGCCAGCGTCAGTTCAAGGACCCGGTGTGGCGATGCTAGATCCGGAAACAGCTCCCGCAGCTGCGACATCCGGTACCGGACTGTCTGGGGATGGACGAACAACGCCGCCGCCACCTCGTCCCGCCTGCCCTGGTGCAGCAGCCACGCCCGCAACGTCTCCTCCAGCCGCCGTGCGGTCGCGACAGGCAAGGTGCGCAACGGTGCGAGGGCTCGGACACGCAGGTCTGCGAACGCGTCCACGTCGGCGCTCAGCACCAGCTCGGGCAGGTGGTCCTCGGTGTCGCGGATATCAGAGGAGAGGGAGCGCGCGCGTACGGCTCGTGCGTACGAGGCGGACGCACGAGTCCATGGCCGGGCCGGGCCGACCACGGCGGTGCGGTCGGTCAGCTGCCGCAAGAGATGTGATCGGTCGGAATCGGGGACGAGCAGCACACCGGTGGCGTCCGGCAGATCGTCGAGGACGAGGGTGCTCGGGTCGAGCGCGCGGTAGGCAGGCCGGGCCTGGGCGGCGGGCAGCAGGACCGCCGTCAGCGTAACCGGAGGCTGCCATCCGGCCCGTTGAGCAGAGGCCAGCAGCACGTCCGGGCTCGCGCCGGCGAGGAGGTCGCGGGCCAGGTGTTCCAGGTGGCGCTCGTGGGCCCTGCCCCGGGCGGCCAGTTCGTCGGCGTGGCCCGCGGCGCTCGCGGCGGAGAGCTCGTCGATGTAGGCGAAGGTCAGCTCGGCGAACTTGGCGACCTCGGCGGCGGGCAGACCTGCGGACACGGCGCCCGCTGCCAGGCATCGCCAGGCCACGCGGGCGCCGACGCGGTAGGCGCTGAGCAGGGCGTCCATCGAACGGCCGTCGCGCACCTCGCCGCGGCCCAGCTCGTAGGCCGCGTCACCGCCGTCGCCGCCCGTGGCGTTCCCGCTCGCGAGGTCCAGGTAGTGCCCGAGGGCGGTGCGAACGGCTCGGCGGATGGTGCCGCCCATGCTGCCCGAAAGGGCGTTGGCGTAGGGAGGGACCTCGTCGATGATCGCCTGGACGACCTCGTCGGCGGTGGTCTTCAGCGCGGCCCGAAGTGCGGTGACCGTCGTCTCATCCAGGGCCAGTTCGCTGGCCCTCTGGGTTACACGACTCACGTTCTTATTCCCTGCGAACAATTCCACCCACCAGATTCACGCCCTACGGTCAGGACTTTACGCCCTGAGACGCAGCAAGCTGGAGTCATGACGAGTGCAGCCCTTCGCAGCAGGGCGTGGAAACTGCTGGAGATGGTCACGACGCCGCTGCTGCCGTCGGACTACCTCGACCTGGTCAGCCCACTGCGTGCGGGCGCTGACCTGCGGGGGCGCATCGAGGCCGTGCACCCCGAGACGGATGACGCCGCGACCATCGTGATCAGGCCGGGACGGGGCTGGCGCGGCCACACGGCCGGTCAGTACGTGCGGATCGGGGTCGACGTCGACGGGGTGCGCCTGTGGCGTGCCTACTCCATCACCTCGCCGACGAACCGCCAGGACGGCCGCGTCACGATCACCGTGAAGGCGATCCCGGACGGCAAGGTCAGCAACCACCTGGTCCGCAGGGCGAAACCGGGCACGCTGATCCAGCTCGACCAGGCGACCGGTGACTTCGTGCTGCCGCAGGCCAAGCCCGCCAAGGTGCTCTACCTGACGGCCGGCAGCGGCATCACACCCGTGATGGGCATGCTGCGCGACACCGAGTTCAACGACGTCGCCATGGTCCACTGCGCGCCACGGCCGCAAGACGTGATCTTCCGCAACGAACTGCACGACCTGGTCGCGGACAAGAAGCTGCAGCTCACCGAGGCGCACACCGACACCGACGGCATGCTCGACATCACCCGTCTCGACGAACTCGTGCCCGACTGGGCCGAGCGCGAGACCTGGGCCTGCGGACCCGCGGGCCTGCTCGACGCCGCCGAAGAGCACTGGAGCGAACACGGCGTCCCAGAGCGCCTGCACACCGAACGCTTCCGCCCCAGCATCGTCGTCGCCGGCGACGGCGGCGAGGTCACGTTCAGCTCCACCGGCAAGACCCTCGACGCGGACGGCGCCACGCCGTTGCTGGACATCGGCGAGGAGGCCGGCGTACTCATGCCGTCCGGGTGCCGCATGGGCATCTGCTTCGGCTGCGTCACGCCGCTCAAGGCGGGCGCCGTCCGCGACCTGCGCACCGGCAAGATCACCGAGGCCGAGCCGGGCGTCCTCATCCAGACCTGCGTGTCCGCCGCGGCGGGCCCCTGCGACATCGAACGGTAGGAGCACCTTGACCGCCATCGACCCCACCGCCCACCTGACCGCGGAGCAGATCGAGGAGCTCGGCCGCGAGCTGGACGCGATCCGCGACGAGGTGATCGCCGGCCGCGGCGAGAAGGACGCCGCCTACATCCGCAAGGTCATCTCGGCGCAGCGCAAACTCGAGCTGGTCAGCAGGGGCGTGCTGCTGTTCTCGATCTTCCCGCCCGCGTGGCTGATCGGCACCGCCGGTCTGTCCGTGGCGAAGATCATGGACAACATGGAGATCGGCCACAACATCCTGCACGGCCAGTGGGACTGGATGCGAGACCCGAAGATCCACTCCACCACCTGGGAGTGGGATCACGTCTCGCCGGCCGACCAGTGGAAGCACTCGCACAACGAGCTGCACCACACGTACACCAACGTGATCGGCAAGGACAACGACCTCGGCTACGGCATCATGCGCGTCGACGAGGACCAGAAGTGGCACCCGTTCCACCTCGGCCAGCCGCTGTGGAACTTCATCAACGCCTGCTTCTTCGAGTACGGCATCGCAGCGTACGACCTGGAGCTCGGCAAGAACCTGCACAAGCGCCGCCGCAAGAACCCGGAGTTCCGCGCCCGGGCCAAGGCCGTGGGCCGCAAGATCCGCAAGCAGGTGCTCAAGGACTACGTGATCCACCCGCTGCTGTCGGGCCCGTCGTTCCTCACCACGCTCGCCGCCACGTTCACCGCGAACCTGGTCCGCAACATCTGGTCCCACTCGGTCATCATGTGCGGGCACTTCCCCGAAGGCGTACAGGTCTTCGAGCGCCGGTCGATCAAGGACGAGACGCGCGGCCAGTGGTACCTGCGCCAGATGCTGGGCTCGGCGAACATCAGCGGCAGCAAGGCCATGCACTTCATGACCGGCAACCTGTCGCACCAGATCGAGCACCACCTGTTCCCGGACCTGCCGAGCAACCGGTACGCCGAGGTCGCGGTGAAGGTGCGCACGCTGTTCGAAAAGTACGAGCTGGAGTACGTCACCGGACCGCTGCCCAAACAGGTGTTCTCCGCGTGGCACAAGGTCTTCCGGCTCTCGCTGCCGAACAAGAAGCCCGAGGTCAAAACGCCGGCCCGCGAGCAGGAGCTCGTCGCCGCCTGATCGTTCCAAGCGCCTGGCTCACGAACCCGAGGTCAGGCGCCCTTGTCCGTAGGCTCCAGAATCGCCACGCACTCCACGTGATGCGTCATCGAAAACATGTCGCATCACGCGGGAGATGAAAAATAACCAGGTCAGGCGGCATTTTACGGGCCTTTGCAAGGGTCGCCGGGGCCTCGGAGCGTCAAACGAGCGTCACAAACAGGAAGCGACCCGGCAGCCCCGATGGGCCAGGTAACGCCCCGCAGACTTGGGCGCCATCGGCACGGCACCCCCTCCACCCGTTCCTGGGTGCGCACCCCAGGACAGCCTGTTCGATGGCTGCCCCTCCCTATAGGTGCCCGGGCGGGTCGGTCAGCGAGAGAGGGAAGACCGGCCCGCCCGGGAGATCAGGGGCTGCGAGTCGGCTACAGGGCCACGTCACGTCTGCGACGACCTGGCAACGCGGTCGCGAGATCGTCACCGCCGAACGGGCGCAACTCGAGGGTCCGCTCCCCGAGTTCATCGAAGACCTCCGCCAGAGAAGGTGTCGACGCTCCGGATCCCGGGGACGGCCGTGTTCCTCAACCGGGGCAAGCAGACCGCGCCCCTGGCCATGCGGGCCAACGTCGAGCACAACCGCGTGCGCCACGACCAGGTCGTGATCCTCTCGCTTGAGACAGAGCCCGTGCCCCGCGTCCCGGCCGACCAGCGGATCGTCGTCGACGACCTCGGCTACGCCGACGACGGGATCATCCATGTCACCGCCCGGTTCGGCTACATGGAGACACCGGACGTACCCAGCACCCTGGCCATGCTCACCCCGGCCCAGACCGAAGGACCGTTGCACCTCGACCAGGCGTCCTACTTCCTGTCGAAGATCGATCTCCGGCGCGACAAGTCACCGACAATGGCGCCCTGGCGCAAGCGGCTGTTCATCGCCACCTCCTACATCACCGCCGACGCCGCCGAGTACTTCGGCCTTCCCCGCGACCGCACGGTCATCATGGGCTCACACATCGAGGTGTAGACGAACTCCAGCCGCTGATCGCCGGCGGAGCGGGCCTGAGGTGCACTACGCACGAAGTCCTTCGGGTCCGGGTTCGTCGCTGCCCGCTTCTGTCGCGCGGACGCTGGCATACCCAGCGAGCCACACCACGGCCCAGGTTGCCGTCGCCACCCGCCAAGGCACACCGAGTGGTGGCGCAGGAGGGCACGTGCCTGAGCCGCGCTTGGCTCCGAGTCGCCCAAGGGCCGGCACGTCGACCAGGCAGTAGACAGTGAAGGCGAGCCCCGGCAAGCATGCCCCAGGTCGCGTCCAGCGCTCTCGCGGCGGAGAGCTGAGGCGTCTCTGCAGGCGCCAGTGATCAGGCAGCGGTGGCAGGGCGTGAACTGCCGTGGAAGACCTGGCGGGTGTGCCAGTCGCGGTGAGCGGCGGCAACAGGGCTTGCGCCCGGTTGCGGGCCGATGAGCGGACGGCCCGCGAGCGCTATGACGTGCTCGCGGGCCGCGGGGCTGTGGCCGACGAAGCGTTCTGAGACCAGGATCCGGTGACCTCCCCCACTCTCGGCTTCGCTCGAGCGGGGGGACCCCCATCCGACGCCAAGGACACCCTTGTCGAAGAGCTTGTGGTGCAGTGAGCACAGGCACAGCCCGTTCTCGATCTCGTCGGGGCCGCCGAACGCCCACCACCGCCCGTGCGCGGCCTCGAGCCCGACCGGCACCGTGCCGATCCGGCGGTCGTAGCCGCAGAAGGCACACCGGCACTCGTAGGCGGTCAGCACCAGTTCAAGCATCCGCCGGTCCCGCTTCCTGCGCGCGGCCAAGAGGTGCTCCGTCTCCGCCGACTCCAGATCCAGACCGACCGCCTCGCACAGATCGGCGTGGAGCGAGGGCGGAAAGTGCAGGTCGAGCAGCAACCGGGCAAGCCTGCCGAGCAGTTCCGGTTCGCGTCGTAGTGCTGCCCGCAGGTCCGGCGCCAGCCGCCCCGTGGCACCCGTGTCCCGGAGATCCCGCACCCCGCTTCCGGGACTGCCGGACCCACGATCGGTGCGTACTTCCCATACTCCGTCGCTGACCAGGTGGTGGAAGGGGTAGGCGGGCGTCGTCTTGTTCGGCGGGCCATACTCGGTCAGCAGCCGTTGCAGGTCCTGCTCCACCGCGCTGTACCGCAGGTCGCTCTCCGTGTCCTCCTGGAACCGGCCGAGGGCGTACAGGAGTGGCTCGCGAGGATCTTTCCGTTGGGCGCGGCACACGAAGCGGCCCGGTCAGGCGCCGGGAGCGCCCCGGTCGTTCGAAGTTCCCGCTGTGGCTTGCGAGTTTCGGTCCCTTGATCGGCTACACCACTCGGCG
>NZ_JAJONF010000011.1 GCF_021462265.1 Streptomyces shenzhenensis
GCGCTTGGTGGGACAGGGTAGGGACAGAGGAGCGAGAGAAGGTGAGACAGCGGTCTTCAGTTGACCTGCGATGGTAGGCGCCCCATGTCCGAGGCGGAAGACATGAGGGAATGGCGGGGCCACGACGTGCTCGACCATGAGCGGCAACACACACGTTCGGGGAATCCGAGCACGCCGTGATCGATACCGGAGGGGACCCTGACAGCTGCCCCGAGAAGCTCTCAGTCCTCGTTCCCGTACATGCTGCTCCGCCCCGCATGCCAATCTTCGGCGCCGTCGACTTCAGCCAGGCCGCATGCTTAACTCGGGTACCGCGTCACCGTCTGCGACGCCCGGCCCGTCTTCGCGACCGTCGCCCCCTTCCCGTACGCCGACGAAGTCGTCGTGGCGGGTTCCGCAGCACCCTCTTCCTGCGCGGTGAAGGTAACTGGCGACGAGATCACCACCCTGGACATCAATCCTGCCGAGCAAGACGTCGGCGATGCGGCGGCCTTCCTCCGGACACCACCGAGTCCCCCTGGGCGGAACCGACGCTCGGACGCCGCAGTGGGCATGGCGTCCTCCTCCGGCGCTGCATGGACAGGCGGCCATGTGCATGACTGTGGGTGTGCGGTCTCGACGGGGAGCTTCCGGGGGCGCTCGCTCGTCCGACGAGTCTGCTTGTTTGTTCACAGGCGGATGACGGCCAGCGCGACGAGCGCATGCGAAAGTCGATTGGGTCGATTCCGATCGGTGCCGTACAGTTCACCGTACCGACGCGGGGTGGAGCAGCTCGGTAGCTCGCTGGGCTCATAACCCAGAGGTCGCAGGTTCAAATCCTGTCCCCGCTACTCAGACGTGAAGGCCCGGCATCCACCGGGCCTTCGCTGCGTGTGTGCCGGTTCGGACCTGGCTCTCGGCGAACAGGGCACCGCGGTCGCAGAAGGCGTCAACGCACTGGGCTGCACCGAGGCCGTACGCCGCCTCAGCCACCGTGCTCACGGAAGCGTGGCTCTGACACAAGGCGGCAAGCCGTTTACACGGCGCAGCCTGCCGTCCTGCCGGCAGGATGCGCCGATGGATCAGTCCCCGCCGACCATGGACAGACAGGAGGGACATGGGCATCGCTGGTTTCCTGGCTGGTTTTCGGTCGTCCCGATCAGTGGTGCGATCCCAGTAGCTGGCCGCCTCGCGCCGATGCGGTGCCCGCGCTCAGTAGCGGAGGCGTCGGCGACGGCTGAAACATTTCAAGCGTCCCCGACAGCGGAGGACGACAAGGGTGCCGTCAATAGTTGGTGAGGCGGAAGGAACAGCCGACGGCCTTGATGCGGTGCCAGACGGTCACGAGCACGGTGATGCCCAGAGGGAGTGCGCCTGGTGTCGGCGGGCATCTCGCTCACAGCTGTGCTTCGCCGTCGGGGCGGGGTGCCGGAACGGGCAGAACGGCGGTGTCGTCGTCCATCCCGGTACCGAAGGCGTCGAGGCGGCTTCAGCGCACTCACCCAGCATGCGCCGGCACCGTCGAATTGCCGGCGGATGACTTTCGCGGGATCTGCCGGTCACCCGGCAGACACAGATGGTTCACCGGGCAGGCATGGGTAACCCCGGCAGATGGCTCCCACCGGCTGCGCAGAGCACCGGTTGGCGGCGGCCCAGAGCCACCCGCGCTGGAGGAACCTCGTGAACGGCGAATCGACCATCCCATCCTGCCAGGCGGCGCCGCGGCCGGAACGGGACCGTGCTGCCGGGCTGAGGCTCAGGCGTCGATGATGACGGGGATGATGAGGGGCTTGCGACGGTAGGTGCGGAACGCCCAGTTCGCCACGGCGCGGGCGACGAGTTGTTCGAGCTGGCGGGCGTCCCCGACGCCCTCCTCGGCCGCGGTGGCCAGGGTCTTCTCGATGACGGGAACGACCGCTTCGAAGGTGGTGTCGTCGTGGACGAAGCCCCGGGCGAGGAAGTCCGGTGCCTCGGCGAGGGCGCCGGTGTCCGCGTCGACGATCGCCACCACCGCGACCACGCCTTCGGCGGCGAGGATGAGGCGGTCCTTGAGGGACGCCTCGGTGGCGCCGCCGACTTCCATGCCGTCCACGTAGACGTTGCCGGCGGGGACCTTGCCGGTGATGGACGCGCGCCCGTCGACCAGGTCGACGACGACGCCGTCCTCGGCGATGACGACCCGTTCGGGGTCGACACCGGTACGGATGGCGAGGTCGGCGTTGGCCCGCAGGTGGCGCCATTCGCCGTGCACGGGCATCACGTTGCGGGGCTTGACGATGTTGTAGCAGTAGACGAGTTCCCCGGCGCTGGCATGCCCGGAGACGTGCACCTTGGCGTTGCCCTTGTGGACCACGTGGGCGCCCCACCGGGTGAGTCCGTTGATCACCCGGTAGATGGCGTTCTCGTTGCCGGGGATGAGGGAGCTGGCGAGCAGGACGGTGTCGCCCTTGCCGATGCGGATCATGTGGTCGCGGTTGGCCATCCGTGACAGCGCGGCCATCGGCTCGCCCTGGGAGCCGGTGCACACCAGAGTGATCTTGTGGTCCGGGAGTTTCTCCAGCTCCTTGGTGCTCACGACCAGACCGGAGGGGACCTTCAGATAGCCGAGGTCACGGGCGATGCCCATGTTGCGGACCATCGACCTGCCGACGAAGGCGACCTTGCGGCCGTGCTGGTGGGCGGCGTCCAGGACCTGCTGGATGCGGTGCACATGGCTGGCGAAGCTGGAGACGATGACCCGGCGCGGCGCAGTGCGCATCACCTGCTCGATCGCCGGGTTCAGCTCACGCTCGGACGTGGTGAAACCGGGTACTTCGGCGTTGGTGGAGTCGGTGAGGAACAGGTCCACGCCCTCCTCGCCCAGGCGGGCGAAAGCACGCAGATCGGTGATGCGGTCGTCGAGAGGGAACTGGTCCATCTTGAAGTCGCCGGTGTGCAGCACCATCCCGGCCCGGGTGCGGATCGCGACCGCGAGACTGTCGGGGATGGAGTGGTTGACCGCCACGAACTCGCAGTCGAAGGGCCCGAAGCCGCGCCGGTCGCCCTCCCGCACCCGCACCGTGCGCGGCCGGATGCCGTGTTCCTTGAGCTTGGCCTCCAGGAACGCCAGCGTCAGCTTGGAGCCGACGACGGGGATGTCGGACCGCTCGCGCAGGAGGTACGGCACGCCGCCGATGTGGTCCTCGTGGCCGTGGGTGAGGACGATGGCCACGATGTCGTCCAGCCGGTCCCGGATCGAGGCGAAGTCCGGCAGGATCACGTCCACGCCGGGCTGGGTCTCCTCGGGGAACAGCACCCCGCAGTCGACGATCAGCAGCTTGCCCGCGTGCTCGAAGACGGTCATGTTGCGGCCGATCTCGCCCAGGCCGCCCAGGGCGATGACCCGCAGCCCTCCTTCGGGAAGGGGCGGGGCGGCTTTCAGCTCGGGGTGCGGATGACTCATACCCTGACGGTACCCGGAGAGCGGGACAGGATGATCCACTGCCTGCGGGACCTGAGCGCTCGATACGAACCGCCGCCGACGACGTACTGCCGCTCGCCGACCGCTGGCCGGTGATGGTCCGCTGCTGATGCCGAGGGGTCTGTCTCGACAGGGGCGTGCCCGACCAGGCGCCGTCACTGTTCTGACCATCCGTGCGGTTGGTGCCAACTACGCGATGAGCCATCGGGTCGGAAGCCAGCTCCATCGGGGCGGCCCTGGCCCGCTGCATGCTGGCCCGGGATGTGGAACGACGTGAACCGGCTCTGCCCGACCGAACCGAACCGTCGCCGGCGCGGCAAGTCGGATCCGCGCGATGCCCAGAACACGGCCCGGGCGGTGCTGAGAGGGCGGGCGCGTGCCCGGGCCAAGTCCGTGCGATGCGCCGTTGCAGTTCGCCCGCATGTACAAGCTCGCCAAGGGTTGGGCGGTCAAGGCCCGTACCCAGGCGATCAACCAGCTGAAGGCCGTCCTAGTGATCGCCGACCCCGCCCTGCGGGAACGGTTGTCGAGCTTGGGCAATGCCGAGCTGTTCCGCACCTGCGCGACCCTCAGCCCACCCGATGGTGGGGGAGACGAGGACGCGGTGGCGCAGGCCACCCACATGACGTTGCGCAGTCTCGCCGAGCGCGCTGAGCAGCTCACCGGGCAGATCGATGAGCTGAACCGGCGCCTGACCCGGCTCGTCGAACGCCACGCGCCGCAACTGCTCGTACCGGTGGGCATCGGCCCGGACAGTGCCGCCACTCTCCTGATCACCATGGGGGACAATCCCGAGCGACTGAACACTGAGGCGTCCTCTGCTGCCCTTTGCGGAGTCAGCCCCATCGAGTACTCCTCCGGGCGTCGGAGCACGCGCCGGCTCAACTACGGCGGCGACCGGCAGGCCAACGCCGCCCTGCACCGCATCGTCTTCACCCGGCTGCGCCACGATCCGCGCACCCAGGCGTACTACGAACGCCGCACCCAGGAGGGCAAGACCCGGCGTGAGATCATTCGGTGCCTCAAGCGATATGCGGCCGGCGAGGTCGTCAACCTGGTCAGACCGGTTTCCCGCACCCCTGCGTTATAGGGGCGTCCGTGAGACGTGAGAGGGTCTGAGGCGTGAGTGAGACACCGTCGAACACCCTGCAATACCGCTTTGACGGGCCAGAAGAGGCTCCAGTCCTGATCTTGGGTCCCTCCCTGGGGACCACATGGCACATGTGGGACCGGCAGATCCCGGAGCTGATCCAGCAGTGGCGGGTCTTCCGCTACGACCTGCCGGGGCACGGCGGCGCCCCGGCGCACCCCGCGGTCTCCGTGGCCGATCTGACCGCCCGGCTGCTGGCCACGCTGGACTCCTTCGGTGTGCAGCGCTTCGGCTACGCGGGCTGCGCCCTCGGCGGTGCCGTCGGCGTCGAGCTGGCTCTGCGGCATCCGGAACGGATCGCCTCGCTGGCGCTGGTCGCCACCTCGCCCCGGTTCGGGACGGCGGACGAGTTCCGCCAGCGCGGCGTGATCGTACGCACGAACGGCCTCGACCCGATCGCCCGTACCTCGCCCGACCGCTGGTTCACCGGCGGGTTCGCCGCCGCCCAGCCCGCCATCACCGAGTGGGCCGTGCAGATGGTCCGCACCACCGACCCCGGCTGCTACATCGCCGCCTGCGAGGCCCTGGCCGGCTTCGACGCGCGGCAGGATCTCGCCCGGGTGGGCGTCCCCACGCTCGTGCTGGTCGGCTCGGACGACCAGGTCACCGGTCCCGCCGAGGCCCGCACCCTGGTCGCGGGGATCCCGGACGCGCGGCTCGCGGTCGTACCCGGCGCCTCCCACCTGGTCCCGGTCGAGCAGCCCGCCGCCGTCACCGACCTGCTGGTCCGGCACTTCTCCACCGCCTGGCAGCCCGCCTACGACTCGACCACCGGCCAGATGGCCGTCCCCGCCGCCCCGGTCAAGCCGGTCCTGACGGCCGCTCCCCAGGCCGTGCCCCAGGTCGCTCCCCAGGTCGCGCCGATCGCCGAGATCGCCCCGGCGGCCGTGGCGCCGCAGCCGTTCGGACGACCCGACCCGTACGACGCGGGGCTGAAGGTCCGCCGGGAGGTGCTCGGGGACGCGCACGTGGACCGGACGCTGGCGCAGGCCGACGAGTTCTCCGGCGACTTCCAGGAGTTCGTCACCCGCTACGCGTGGGGCGAGATCTGGGACCGGCCGGGCCTCGACCGGCGCTCGCGCAGCTGTGTCACGCTCACCGCGCTGGTCGCCGGCGGCCACCTGGAGGAGCTGGGCTTCCACCTGCGGGCGGCCCTGCGCAACGGCCTCACCCCGGACGAGATCAAGGAGGTGCTGCTCCAGGCGGCGGTGTACTGCGGGGTGCCGGCCGCGAACAGCGCGTTCCGGGTCGCCCAGCAGGTCATCCGGGAGGAGACCACCCCCGAGGGCTGAGGGAGCCGCGGGGGACCGGGGGAGTCCCGAGGACCGAAGAGCGGCTGGGAGGCAGGATGGTGACCATGAAGCTCACCAAGAAGTCCCACGCGTGCGTGCGTCTGGAGAAGGACGGGCGGGTCCTCGTCCTCGACCCCGGCGGGTTCAGCGAGCAGGACGCGGCCCTCGGCGCCGAGGCGATCCTGATCACCCACGAGCACGCCGACCACTTCGACGAGGACCGGCTGCGGGCCGCGCTGGACGCCGACCCGGCCGCCGAGATCTGGACGCTGAAGTCCGTCGCCGACCAGCTCGCGGCGGCCTTCCCGGGCCGGGTGCACACCGTCGGCCACGGCGACACCTTCACCGCCGCCGGCTTCGACGTCCAGGTGCACGGCGAACTGCACGCCGTGATCCACCCGGACATCCCGCGCATCACCAACGTCGGGTACCTCATCGACGGGGGCAAGGTCTTCCACCCGGGCGACGCCCTCACGGTCCCCGACCATCCCGTCGAGACGCTGATGCTCCCGGTGATGGCGCCCTGGAACAAGATCTCCGAGGTCATCGACTACGTCCGCGAGGTGAAGCCGCAGCGCGCCTACGACGTCCACGACGCCCTCCTCACCGATCTCGCGCGGCCGATCTACGACCGCCAGATCGGCGCCCTGGGCGGCACGGACCACCAGCGGCTGGCGCCAGGGGCCTCGGCCGACGTCTGAGGCCGCCTGGCTGTGGCCACCTGACTGAGGTCGCTTGGGTGAGGCCGCCTGACTGAGGTCGCTTGGGTGAGGCCACCTGACTGAGGCCGCCTGGCTGGAGTCGCCTGGCCGTGGCCCCGCGGCTCACGGCGGCGGGTGCCGCCGGGCCGATGTCCGGGGCCGGTGCCTCAGGTCCGACGGCCGAGGCCGGTTGTCAGAGGGGCCCGGTAGGTTGTGGAGCATGCGCATCGCGACCTGGAACGTGAACTCGATCACCGCCCGCCTGCCGAGGCTCCTCGCCTGGCTGGAGAGCAGCGGCACCGACGTGCTCTGCCTCCAGGAGGCCAAGGTCGCCGAGGAGCAGTTCCCGTTCGAGCAGCTGCGCGAGCTGGGCTACGAGGCGGCGGTCCACGCGACCGGCCGGTGGAACGGCGTGGCGGTGCTCTCCAAGGTCGGCCTGGAGGACGTCGTCAAGGGTCTGCCCGGCGACCCCGGCTACGACGGCGGTGTGGAGCCGCGCGCGATCTCGGCCACCTGCGGCCCGGTCCGGGTCTGGTCGGTGTACGTGCCCAACGGCCGCGAGGTGGCCCACCCGCACTACGCCTACAAACTCCAGTGGTTCGAGGCGCTGAAGGCGGCCGTCGCCGGGGACGCGGGCGGCAGCCGCCCCTTCGCGGTCCTCGGCGACTACAACGTGGCGCCGACGGACGACGACGTCTACGACGTGGCCGCCTTCGAGGGCCTCACGCATGTCACCCCCGCCGAGCGCGCCGCCCTCGCCGCCCTGCGCGAGACCGGCCTGACCGACGTCGTCCCGCGCCCGCTCAAGTACGACCACCCCTACACCTACTGGGACTACCGCCAGCTCTGCTTCCCCAAGAACCGAGGCATGCGCATCGACCTGGTGTACGGCAACACACCCTTCGCCAAGGCCGTGAAGGACGCCTACGTCGACCGCGAGGAGCGCAAGGGCAAAGGCGCGTCCGATCACGCCCCGGTGGTGGTGGACCTGGAGGTGTGAGTGTCAACCTGGGACCATGAACATCCCCTTCCTGGGTAACAGGCACGGCAAGCCAGGTGACGCCCCCCACACCGCCGACCCCGACCTGCTCGCCGAGTGCGAGCTCCTGCGCGCCCAGGCGGCCGAGGAAGGTGTCGTGCTCGACGACACCCCCGCCTCGCTGGAGGCCCTCGACCAGTTGCTCCCGCGCTGGCGGGACGACGAGGAGACCATGACCTGGCTCGGCACCGACGCCGGCCTGTACCTGGGCACCGTCCTGACCCGGACCGTGTCCGGCGCCGAATGGGAGATCAGGGCGGACGGGGAGCCGGTGGTGCGGCTCGCGTCCGGGCGGGAGTTCGAGGTCGTCGAGTCCGGCCACGACTGGGCCGCGAACGGGGTCCCCGAACTCTCCCAGCTCTACGCGGAGGTCGCGGAGGTCTGAACGACGGCCGCCGGCGCGACGACCGCGGCAGCGATAAAAGCGGGATAAATACGGCTAATGCCCGAAAGGTGCGTGTCGTGCCTTAAGTCCGCTCCCGGCTGGATAGTTTGCGGCAACCACGACACAGCTGAGAGTGGGTAGCGCTGCGTATGGCCGTCGATCCTCTGATCGGACTGCGGGACGTCAACACGTACTACGACACGGGAGAGGCGGTCGTGGTCAGCGGCCCCTCGGGGCCGGGAGAGCGGGCGCCGTGCCGGATCGCCGACCGCCTGGAGACCATCGAGTCCGGCACCCTCGCCCTCGGCGGCCTGCGACGGCGGCTGGGCGCTCGCCGAGGTGTTCCGCTCCGGGGTGCGCCGCGCCGAACGCGGCCGGCGGGAGGCCGTGTTCGCGCTCGGCACACGCAAGACCCAGGTCATGCCGTACCTACGAGGAGTTCCTCCATGCCGGGAAACCGTCCGCGCCGAACCTCGACTACGATTTGCCCTTCATCCCTGTGGTGAGGGTGATCTCGCCGAGCCGCATCAGGATGTGCATGTCGCTCTCGTGGTTCGCCGGCCGGGTGACCAGGCGGGAGCGGCACAGTCCCAAGACCGGGGCCGCCGAGGCGGCCCCGGCCGAACCAGGGACGCTGCTGCCGTAGGGGGCAGCGGCCAAGGGCCAGGCCCGGCCGGCGGCAGCCGGAGATCACTGCTCGCGCAGCGGAACGGACACGTACGACGGGTCGTCCACCGGCGAGGAGAAGGTCAGCTGCGCGCCGGACGGGTTGTGCTCGGTGTAGAGCGGGTCCACTGTGTCGATCACCAGCGCGAGCCGGTGCCCGGCGGGCACGTCGTAGGCCGTGGAGAACAGGTCCAGGTCCACGTCGAACGCCTTGCCGGGCGTCCGGCCGTGCCAGGTGTACGGGGCGTGGCTGACCAGCTTGCCGAGGCCGAGCGGCCCCACGTCGTAGAGGTAGGCGACGAGGGTGCCGCTCTCCGCGGTCGGCGTGAGGGTGGTGTGCAATGCGGCCGTACCCCGCACCTGTTGGGTGCTGCCGTACCGCTCCGACTGCCAGACGGCGGCCCAGCGCCGGGGCAGCAGCGGGATCGAGGCGACCGGCGGCAGCTGGGCGACCTGGTCGAGCAGTCCGGAGAGGAGGACGACCCCGCCGTCCGCGCCCGAGTCGACGTTCGCGTGGATGGTGGTCGAGCCGGCGAGGGCGAGCTTCCCGCGGGCCGCGTCCACCGACTTCCAGTCCGGGTAGCCTTCGTAGCCGCCGCTGGTACGGGACTTGAGGCGCACCGGCTGCTCGCGGTCGACGCCGTTGTCCGTGCCCTTGAGATAGTGGTCGAACCAGCGCTCGGTGTCGGTCCACACGTCGTTGGGCAGTCCCAGCAGTCCGGACAGCTCGGCGGTGGCGTGATCGCCGGGGCGCAGCTCCAGGCGCTTGGGGACGGTCAGCTTGCCGTAGAAGTCCGCGTACTGGTTGGCCGGGAAGATGGAGTCGCCCCAGGCGTTGGCCATGAAGACGGCCGCGCCGTTCTTGTTCAGCTGGTCGGCATAGGTCGCGGCGGAACGTTTCGCCCCCCAGGCGATCATGTCCTGCTCCTTGGCCAGGTTCGACGCGTAGAAGTCGTCGAAGATCTGCCGGACTTCGGGGCTCTCGCGCCCGGTGAGGGTCGCCGAGCCGTCGAGCAGGGCGGCCGCCTCGACATGCTGCGTACGGCCGGAGTAGATCGAGGCGATCAGATCCGCCCAGCCGCTGAGCGCGCCGACCGCCTTGATCCGCTTGTCGTGCGCGGCGGCCAGCAGACTGATCCCGGCGCCGTACGACACCCCCGCCATGCCGATGTGCCGCGGGTCGGCGTCGGTGTGGGCGAGCGCCCAGTCGATCACCTTGGACGCGTCCGCCACGTCCGCCGGACCGGCCACGTCTATCTGCCCGCCGGACTGCCAGAAACCGCGCACGTTGTAACTGAGCACGATGTAGCCCGAGTCCGCGAGCTCCTGGGCCTGGGCCAGGTACTCGACCTGGGGCAGCGACCAGCTGGTGGGCAGCACGAGGAGCGGGTAGCGCCGGCCGGCGTCGGCGCCGGCCGGCGTGACGACGTTCCCCTTCAGGACCGTGCCGCCGTCGCCGGTGATGTCGACGAAGCGGACGGAGGCGGCGGCCTGGGCAGCCGGGGCCAGGCCGATGAGGGTGCCGGCGATCAGGGCCGCCGAGACGGCTCCTGCGGCGGTCGTGCGCACGGCGGTGGCACGGCGGGCGGGGCGGCGGCTCGCGGTGGCGCGACCAGGTCCCATGGGTCACTCCTCACTCGTGTCAGTGCAAAGTGACCCGACGGTAACCTCGACCCCTTACCGCAAGTAACCCGCCGGTAAGTTACGTGCGGGTAACGATTGTTGAATGGTGCAGGTAATCAGGAGGCGCGGTGCGAGGCGTGGGGCGTCTCGGTCGCGTCGGGCGGCAGCGGTGCCTGGGCGGCACGGGTGACGTCCTCGACGAGTTCGACCACGTCAGGGCCGTACGCCTGCGAGTTGACCACCTTGAGGAGCAGTACGAAGGACTGGTTGCCGTGCTTGCGGGCGAGCCGCTGGTGGTTGCGGGCGAGGTAGCGGGTGGCCGCCTGGTTGGTGATGGCGCGCTGCCCGCAGAAGAGGAACACCGGGCGGGCTTCGGGGCGTTGGCCGGCGGTCAGACGGGCCAGCAGCACGTACTCCGTGATGCCCGGATCCAGCCGGTAGCGCTCGGTGCCGATCTGGAAGGCACCACGGTCCGGGCCCGGCTCCGGGTCGATGTTGACGCGGACGCCCGGCAGCATCGCCGACATGTGGGCGAGCATCCGGCGATTCGACCCCGGCCCGCCCACGCAGAACTCGGTGCGCTCACCGAAGCCCTGCTGGACGTTGTCCTGGGTCACCATCTGGAGGTTCGCGCCGCAGTCCTTGATCAGCGCGGCCAGCTCAAGCAGCGCGAACACGTCGAAACGGTGGACCGCCGGTTCGGACGTGGCCGGATCGCGGTTGACGACCAGCAGCGACTCCGAGTTCTCCGGCAGCCCGAAGAAGGCCTGCTTGCGGCGCAGGCTCCGGCGCCACAGCGAGGTACGGGCCAGCCAGCCGAGCGCCGCGCTGATGCCGGCCGCGACGACGCCGAGGATAATGTTGCGCAGGTCGTCATTCATGGGCGCGCATGCTAGCGGCCACAGGTGGCCGGAACGTACCCGTGTTCGGATTGTGGCGGTCGTATGACAGTGCCCTGAATGTGGCTGTCGGGGCCGAGGTCCCGCCGGTACGCTGCGCGGACGTTCCGGAACTGGAGGTGCGGATGCGTCGCCCTGTCGCGCGGAAACTGACGGTCCTGGCGGTCTCGGCCGCCGTGGTGTCGGTGGGGGCGGCAGCGCCTCCCGCATCCGGTGCCGCCCCCGCCGCGAAAACCCCGGTGGCCGTCGGCTACGGCGGCGCGGTCGCCAGCGTCGACGCCGATGCCACCGCCGCCGGTATCGAGGTGCTCCGCAAGGGCGGCAACGCGGTCGACGCGGCCGTCGCGACCGCCGCCGCGCTCGGCGTCACCGAGCCCTACTCCTCCGGCATCGGAGGCGGCGGCTACTTCGTCTACTACGACGCCAAGTCCCGTACGGTGCACACCATCGACGGCCGCGAGACCGCACCGCTGACCGCCGACTCCAACCTGTTCACGGAGAACGGCCGGCCGCTCGCCTTCGCCGATGCCGTGAGCAGCGGACTGAGCGTCGGCACCCCGGGGACGCCGGCCACCTGGCAGACGGCGCTCGGCCGGTGGGGGACCCAGCGGCTCGGCAGCGTGCTCGGACCGGCCGAGCGGATCGCCCGCGACGGATTCGTCGTCGACGACACCTTCCGGTCGCAGACCGCCGCGAACGAGACCCGGTTCCGGTACTTCCCGGACACGGCGAAGCTGTTCCTGCCGGGCGGGAAGCTGCCGGTGGTGGGCTCCACCTTCAAGAACCCCGAACTGGCCCGCACCTACCAGGAGTTGGGGAAGAAGGGGGTCGGGGCCGTCTACCGGGGCGACCTCGGCAAGGACATCGTGTCGACGGCCGACAACCCGCCGGTGGATCCGGGCTCGGGGTGGAAGGCGAGAGCGGGCAAGCTGTCCGTGAACGATCTGGCCGCCTACCGCGCCAAGGTGCAGGCGCCCACCGAGACCGGGTACCGCGGGCTGAAGGTGTACTCCATCGCGCCGTCGTCCTCCGGCGGGACGACCGTCGGGGAGGCGCTCAACATCCTTGAGAACACCGACCTCTCCAAGGCCGGTGACGTGCAGTACCTGCACCACTTCATCGAGGCGAGCCGGATCTCCTTCGCCGACCGCGGGCGCTGGGTCGGCGACCCCGCGTTCGAGGACGTACCGACGAAGGGGCTGCTGTCGCAGCGGTACGCCGACGAGCGGGCGAAGCTGATCAGCGACGACGCGGTGCTGACCAGCCCGGTCGCGCCGGGCGACCCCGACGACCCCGGGTCCACCGGTACGGCGGCGCCGACCACGTACGAGGGGGAGAACACGACGCACCTCACGGTCGCCGACAAGTGGGGGAACGTCGTCTCCTACACGCTGACCATCGAGCAGACCGGTGGCAGCGCGATCACCGTTCCGGGACGCGGGTTCCTGCTCAACAACGAGCTGACCGACTTCTCGTTCACGCCGGCGAACCCCGCGGTGCACGACCCGAACCTGCCGGGGCCCGGGAAGCGGCCGCGGTCCTCCATCTCGCCGACGATCGTGCTGGACAAGGCGAACCGGCCGGTGGTCGCGGTGGGTTCGCCCGGTGGGGCGACCATCATCACCACGGTCCTTCAGGTGCTGACCGAGTTCCTCGACCGGCATCTGCCGTTGGTGGACGCGATCGCGGCACCCCGGGCGTCGCAGCGGAACGCCGCGAAGACCGAGTTGGAGCCGGCGCTGTACAACGACCCTGTGCTGAGGGGGAAGTTGGAGGCGATCGGGCATTCCTTCAGTCTGAATCCCGAGATCGGGGCGGCTACGGGGGTGCAGCGGCTGCCGGGTGGGAAGTGGCTGGCGGCGGCTGAGACGGTGCGGCGGGGTGGAGGGTCCGCGCAGGTGGTGAATCCGGTTCGGTAGTTCGCGGGCTGCGGGGGCGTGGGGGCTGGTCGCGCGGTTCCTCCCCCAGCCTTCGGCCGGGGTACCCCCAGCGCCCCTGAAGGGGCGCCTCAGGCCGGGGCGCTTGGCTGGTTCTGCTTGTTGAACACCAAGCGATCGCCCTCCGCATCCACCGTCACGCTGCTGCCCTCCGCGATCGTGCCGTTCAGGAGCAGCCGTGACAGCTGGTTGTCCACCTCCCGCTGGATGGTCCGCCGCAGCGGGCGGGCGCCGTATTCCGGCTGGTAGCCGTGTTCTGCCAGCCAGGTGACCGCCGCGTCCGTGAAGTGGGCCGTGACGCCCTGGGAGCGCAGCATGCGGCGGGTGTGTTCCAGGAGCAGCTCGGTGATCCGGCGCAGCTGGTCGCCGGTGAGCTGGCGGAAGACGACCATCTCGTCGATGCGGTTCAGGAACTCCGGGCGGAAGTGGTCGCGGAGCGGGCGCAGGACCTGTTCGCGGCGGGTCTCCTCGGTCGCCTCCTCGCCGCCGGGGCCGAAGCCGATGCCGGCGCCGCGCCTGGTGATCGCGTCCGAGCCCAGGTTGCTGGTCATCACGATGACGGTGTTGGTGAAGTCCACCGTGCGTCCCTGGGAGTCGGTCAGCCGGCCGTCGTCCAGGACCTGGAGCAGGATGTTGAAGACGTCGGGGTGGGCCTTCTCCACCTCGTCGAGGAGGAGGAGCGAGTAGGGGTGGCGGCGGACCACCTCGGTGAGCTGGCCCGCCTCCTCGTGGCCGACGTAGCCGGGCGGGGCGCCCACCAGGCGGGAGACGGTGTGGCGCTCCTGGTACTCGCTCATGTCCAGCCGGACCATCCGGTCCTCGCTGCCGAACAGGGCCTCGGCGAGCGCGCGGGCCAGTTCGGTCTTGCCGACGCCGGTGGGGCCGAGGAAGAGGAAGCTGCCGATCGGGCGGTTCGGGCTCGCCAGCCCGGCGCGGGAGCGCATGATCGCCTCGGAGACGACAGCGACTGCCTCGTCCTGGCCGACGACGCGCTGGTGCAGGTGCGCCTCCAGGCCGAGCAGTCGTTCCTTCTCCTCCTGGGTGAGCCTGCTGACCGGGATGCCGGTCTGGCGGGAGACCACCTCGGCGATGGCCTCGGCCGTCACCTCCAGGTTCAGCCCCTCGTCCGCCTGGTCCTGGCCGGAGAGCTCGGTGATGCGGTCCTTCAGCCCGCATATGCGGTCGCGTAGCTGGGTGGCGCGTTCGTACTGCTCGTCGGCGACCGCCTGGTCCTTGTCGCGGGTGAGCTGCTCGATCTCGCGCTCCATGGTGCGCACGTCGCTGCCCTTGGTGCGGGCGCCGAGGCGGACCCGGGCGCCTGCCTGGTCGATCAGGTCGATCGCCTTGTCGGGCAGCCGGCGGTCGGTGAGGTAGCGGTCGGAGAGTTCGACGGCGGCGACCAGCGCCTCGTCGGTGTAGCGGACCTGGTGGTGGGCCTCGTAGCGGTCGCGCAGCCCGCGCAGGATCTCGATGGCGTCCGGCACCGTCGGCTCGGGCACCAGGATCGGCTGGAAGCGGCGGGCCAGCGCCGCGTCCTTCTCGATCTTGCGGAACTCCTCCAGCGTGGTCGCGCCCACGATGTGCAGCTCGCCCCGGGCCAGCGCCGGCTTGAGGATGTTGCTCGCGTCCATCGCGCCGCCCTCGCCGCCGCCCCCGGCCCCGACCACCGTGTGCAGCTCGTCGATGAAGACGATCAGCTGGTCGGAGTGCGAGCGGATCTCCCCCACGATGTTGGTGAGCCGCTCCTCGAAGTCGCCCCGGAAACGGGTGCCGGCCACCACGCCCGGCAGGTCGAGGGCGACCACCCGGCGCCCGGCGAGCCCCTCCGGCACGTCCGCGTCGGCGATCCGCTGGGCCAGCCCCTCGACGATCGCCGTCTTGCCGACACCGGCGTCCCCGATCAGTACCGGGTTGTTCTTGCCGCGCCGGGAGAGCACCTCGATGGTCTGCTCGATCTCGTCGTCGCGGCCGATGACCGGGTCGATCCGGCCCTGGCCGGCCAGTTCCGTCAGATCGCGGCCGTACTTGTCCAGGGTCGGCGTGCCGCCGGCCCGGCGCCGGGTGTCCGGGCCGGCGAGCGAGCGGTCGGTCTCCGCGGTGTCCGGCGGCAGGCCGCCGGCGGCGAACCGGGCGGCGTTCAGGATGTGCCCGGCGGCCGAGTCCGGGTTGGCGGCGAGCGCGCCCAGCACATGCTCGGGGCCGATGTACCCGGCTCCGCTGGCCCGGGCCAGGTCGTGGGCGTCCAGCAGGGCCCGCTTCACGGCGGGGGTGAGGGAGAGCGAGGTCGGCGGGGGTGTCTCGCCGGGCGGGTGCTGGACCGGGCCCGCGCGGCCGTCGATCTCCGTCGCCAGCGAGTCGGGATCGGCGCCGGACCTGCTCAGCAGGGAGCGGGTGGGTTCCGCCGCGAGCGCCGCGCGCAGCAGATGCTCGGTGTCGAGGTCCCGGCTGCCGTGTTCGGCGGCGTACTGGGCGGCGCCCTTGACCAGTTCCCTGGCCGGCTGGCTCAGCAGCCTGCCGATGTCGATCTGCCGAGGCCCCTGGCGGGCTCCGCCACCCCCGAAGAAGCGGGCGAGGAACTCTCCGAAGGGGTCCTGTCCGAAGCTGTCCGGTCCGGGGTAACCGCTGGTCATGAGCGTTCGTTCCGTTCCGGCGTCCCGGCGCCTGGCGGGACGCGCTCGCTGGTCGACGTGCCGGTCCACGCGGGTGCCCCTGCAGGGCCCGGTCACACCACCTTCGCACGCCCGCCGGAGGGGGGCACGTTCAGCCGTTCGGCGGCGGGCCCACGTGTACCACCGCATTTCACGGGCCGCGGCCGCCCAGCCCGCCGGGGAGAATTCACCAGCGGAATTCAGCACCGGCCGGATGCGGAATCCGGCCGGTGCTCCGGACGCGTGCCACGCCAGGTGGCCGGCGGCCGTCGGTATGCGGCCGGGACCGCCGCCGGCCTGGGGGATCGGGCCCCGCACGCACGTTTTTCCCGGGAACTCCTTCGCCGCTCGGGCGGGATGTCTCACCGCCCGCCACGGATATGCGTACGGGGATGCCGTCGTCGTTCCGTGTTCTGGAGAATTCGTCTGTGTGCCGCCTGCCCGCGTATCACGACAAGAGATACAAGAGATACCCGGGACATTCCTGGGTCAGCTCTCTGCGTTCCTGGCCGTGAGAATCCGCGGGCCCGACTCCGTGATCGCCACCGTGTGCTCCGCGTGAGCGGCCCGGGAGCCGTCGTTCGTGCGCAGGGTCCAGCCGTCCGCGGCCGCGTGGTAGTCGTCCTGGCCGCCGCCGATCAGCATGGGCTCGATCGCGAGGACCATGCCGTGCCGGAGCGGGAGGCCGCGGCCGGGGCGGCCCTCGTTCGGTACCCCGGGGTCCTCGTGCATGCGGCGGCCGATGCCGTGGCCGCCGAAGTCCTGCGGGATGCCGTACCCGGCGTCCCGGCACACCCGGCCGACCGCGTGCGCGATGTCGCCGATCCGGTTGCCGACGACCGCCGCCGCGATGCCCGCCGCGAGCGCCCGCTCGGCCGTCTCGACCAGCCGTACGTCCGCCGGGCGCGGCCTGCCGACCGTGAAGCTGATCGCCGAGTCGCCCGCCCAGCCGTCCAGTACCGCACCGCAGTCGATGGAGACCAGGTCGCCGTCGCGCAGCCGGTAGCCGGTCGGGATGCCGTGCACGATCGCGTCGTTCACGGACGCGCAGATGACGGCGGGGAACGGGGTGGGCGCGAACGTGGGGCGGTAGCCGAGGAAGGGCGAGGAGGCCCCGGCCTCGCGCAGCACCCCGCGCGCCACCTCGTCCAGTTCGAGGAGGGAGACGCCGATGCCGGCGGCCTCCCGTACGGCCGTCAGGGCCCGCCCGACGACCTGCCCCGAGGCGTACATGGCGTCGATCGATGTGTCTGTCTTCAGTTCCACCATGCCAATTAATATACCGGCTTTCTCGACCGGGTTAGAATGGTGAGCATGGTACGCACCCCTCTCACTCCGGAAGAGCGTGACCGCGGCGAGCGGCTCGGGCGGTTGCTGCGCGAGGCGCGCGGCGGCCGGAGCATGACGGAGGTGGCGGCCGCGGCGGGGATCTCGGCCGAGACCCTCCGCAAGATCGAGACCGGGCGGGCGCCGACCCCCGCCTTCTTCACCGTCGCCGCGCTCGCCCGCGCGCTCGGTCTGTCGATGGACGACCTGGTGGAGCGCTGCGCCCTGACCGTCGCGTGACGCGCAACGGTCAAGATCGGGCAATGAGGGCTCTGCCCTCCCGTCGAAAACTTCCCGTAGCAGCCCCGTAACACGCCTGGTGTTGCCTACGAAGCGGAGTGTTCCGGTCTGGCGGGAGTCGAGCGATGACTGTGGATCAACTCCCGGGCCGAGTGCGGGAGTTCGCGAGCTACCTGAACGGCCTGCTGGCGCGCCTCGACCAGGGCGCCGGCTGGTGCGCCGTCTTCTGGCAGCGCGACCCCGACGGAATGCAGGCCTGCCTCGGCGGGCGCGAGCTGCCGCCCTGGGACGTCGTGGCGGCGCTGCTCCAGGACCTCGCGACCGGCTACGGCCCCGAGACCGCCGCTCGCGAGGCCGAGCAGGCCCGCCGTCTGCACGCGGACGCGCTCACCGCGTACGACGCGCGGCCGGGCGCCCGGGAGGACCTGAGCGACCGCCTCGACGTGACCCTCCGCGAACAGCGGTACGCCGCCGAACGGCTGGCCCAACTCGGCCGCGCCCTCGACTCCGCGCACTCCCGCGAGGAGGCCGAGGCCCTGCACGTCGACCTCGCCTGGGCCCGCGACGACCACGAACGGGCGACCGCCCGGTGCGCCGAGCTCCGGACCCGGATGGCCAGGCTCCGGCACCGGGCCGAACTCGCCGGCCGCCTGCGAGGCGGCACCCCCGCCGCAGCCCCCCGGCCGGCCCCGGCTGCCGCCCCGGCCGCGACTCCCGTACCCGCCCCCGTCTCCACCCCCGACCCGGCAGCTGCCCCCGCGCCCGTCTCGGACTCCGTCCACGCCCCGGCGAAACAGCGCAAGCGCCGACGGGGCAGCGCCCGGTTCGCCGGCATGGCCGAGGACGAGGCCGCCCCCACCGTCGTACCGCTGACGCCGGAGGCGACCGGGCCGGAGTCCGCCACCGCCCGTCGTACCCCGCGCGGAGCCCGGTTCGCCGGGGCCGCCGAGGTGCCGGTGCCGGCGGAGCCGGTGGCGGCACAGCCCGACGAGGAGGCGGGACGGGCGGTGGCGGCGGCCGTGCAGCGGCTCGAACGGCTGCGGGCCGAGGGCCGCACCGGTGAGGCACACGCGCTCCTGGCCGAGGTCGCGCACTGGTCCGCCGCCCGGTTCCCGCTGCTCGCGGACGCCCTCCAGCGGTCCGGCCTCGGCGCCGACTGGGCCACGCTGCTGTGGGAGACGGCCTCGCTGCCCCCCGCCCGGCTCGTCGCGGCCGCCGACGCCCTGACCGCCGCGGGCCGGACCCACGACGGCCGGCAGATCCTGCGCCAGGGCGTCGCCCGCCCCGC
Source organism: Streptomyces shenzhenensis (assembly GCF_021462265.1). Taxonomy (GTDB): domain Bacteria; phylum Actinomycetota; class Actinomycetes; order Streptomycetales; family Streptomycetaceae; genus Streptomyces; species Streptomyces shenzhenensis. The sequence goes on from NZ_JAJONF010000011.1 coordinate 18,634, forward strand.
CACGGAGATCGGCGAGGCCGTCCTCGCCCTGGACACGGAGGGCCGCCACCGCGAGGCCCGGGCCCTGCTGGACACCTACGTCCAGGTCCGCACCCCCGAGGAGGCGGCCCACAGCGCGGAACCGGATCCCCGGCGCCTGGTGCCCCTGCTGCTCCGTTCGGCGCAGTCGGTCTCCGACCAGCGCCACTGGGACCTGCTGCACGCGCTGCGGGTGGCCGGCCTCGCCTCCTGAGGCCCGTCCGCCGTGGCGGGGACGGGCCGCCACGCTCGTCCACCAGGGTAGGAAACGCGATCGACCCGGCGGCTTAACGGCGATGGTCTTGGCAAGGACTCCCAAGAGGCTTACTTTCGTCCCTCTACGGGCGTAGAGGCCTCTGACGACCCGCCGAAGGAGCAGCTCATGGCCAACGTCGTACGCGCCGCTCTGGTCCAGGCCACCTGGACCGGCGACACCGAGTCCATGGTGACGAAACACGAGGTGTACGCCCGCGAGGCGGCCCGCCAGGGTGCGAAGATCATCGGATTCCAGGAAGTCTTCAACGCCCCCTACTTCTGCCAGGTCCAGGAACCCGAGCACTACCGCTGGGCCGAGCCGGTCCCCGACGGCCCCACGGTCAGTCGTATGCGGGAACTCGCGCGCGAGACCGGCATGGTGATCGTCGTACCGGTCTTCGAGGTCGAGCAGTCCGGCTTCTACTACAACACCGCCGCCGTGATCGACGCCGACGGCACCGTCCTCGGCAAGTACCGCAAGCACCACATCCCGCAGGTGAAGGGGTTCTGGGAGAAGTACTACTTCAAGCCCGGGAACGTCGGCTGGCCGGTCTTCGACACCGCCGTCGGCAAGGTCGGCGTGTACATCTGCTACGACCGCCACTTCCCCGAGGGCTGGCGGCAACTGGGACTCAACGGAGCCCAGTTGGTCTACAACCCGTCGGCCACCTCGCGCGGCCTGTCGGCCTACCTCTGGCAACTGGAGCAGCCGGCCGCCGCCGTCGCCAACGAGTACTTCGTCGCCGCCATCAACCGGGTGGGCCAGGAGGAGTACGGGGACAACGACTTCTACGGGACGAGCTACTTCGTCGATCCACGTGGGCAGTTCGTGGGGGAGGTGGCGAGCGACAAGAGCGAGGAACTCGTCGTCCGTGACCTTGACTTCGACCTGATCGAAGAAGTACGGCAGCAGTGGGCCTTCTACCGCGACCGCCGTCCCGACGCCTACGAAGGGCTGGTACAGCCGTGAACGACCTCTTCGCCCGCCACCGCCAGGTCCTGCCCGACTGGCTGGCTCTCTACTACGACGAGCCCCTCGAAATCACGCACGGCGAGGGGCGGCACGTCTGGGACGCGGACGGCAACCGGTACCTCGACTTCTTCGGCGGCATCCTCACCACGATGACGGCGCACGCGCTGCCCGAGGTGACGAAGGCGGTGAGCGAGCAGGCCGGCCGGATCATCCACTCCTCCACCCTCTACCTCAACCGCCCGATGGTCGAACTCGCCGAGCGCATCGCCCAGTTGAGCGGCATCCCGGACGCCCGCGTCTTCTTCACCACCTCCGGCACCGAGGCCAACGACACGGCGCTGCTGCTGGCGACCGCCTACCGCCGGACCAACACCGTCCTGGCGATGCGCAACAGCTACCACGGCCGCTCCTTCAGCGCGATCGGGCTCACCGGCAACAAGGGCTGGTCCCCGACCTCCCTCTCCCCGCTGCAGACGCTCTACGTCCACGGCGGCGTCCGCACCCGCGGCCCGTTCGCCGAGCTGAACGACCGCGACTTCATCGCCGCCTGCGTCGACGACCTGCGCGACCTCCTCGGCCACACCCGCCCGCCGGCCGCGCTGATCGCCGAGCCCGTCCAGGGCGTCGGCGGCTTCACCTCCCCGCCCGACGGGCTCTACGCCGCCTTCCGCACGGTGCTCCAGGAGCAGGGCATCCTCTGGATCGCCGACGAGGTGCAGACCGGCTGGGGCCGCACCGGCGAGCACTTCTGGGGCTGGCAGGCGCACGGCCAGAGCGGCCCGCCGGACATCCTCACCTTCGCCAAGGGCATCGGCAACGGCATGTCCATCGGCGGGGTGGTGGCCCGCTCGGAGATCATGAACTGCCTGGACTCCAACAGCATCTCCACGTTCGGCGGCACCCAGATCACCATGGCGGCGGGACTGGCCAACCTGTCGTACCTCCTGGAGCACGACCTCCAGGGCAACGCCCGCCGCGTCGGCGGCCTCCTCATCGAACGCCTCCGCGCGGCCGCCGCCCAACTGCCCGGCGTACGCGAGGTGCGGGGCCGCGGCCTGATGATCGGCGTCGAGCTGGTCAGGCCCGGCACCGACGAGGCCGACCCGAAATCCGCCGCTGCGGTCCTGGAAGCGGCCCGCGAGTACGGCCTCCTGATCGGCAAGGGCGGCGGCCACGACACGAGCGCCCTGCGCATCGCCCCGCCGCTGTCGCTGACGGTGGCGGAGGCGGAGGAGGGCGCAGCGATCCTCGAACAGGCCCTGAGGAGTGCCTACTAGGCGCTCTGCCGGAGGCGCCGCGACACGCCGTGTGTCGACTGCGGCGCCGTCATGGCTGGTCGCGCGGTTCCTCCCCCGGCCGACGGCCGGGGGAGGAACCGCGCGACCAGCCCCCACCGGCCCGCAGGTCTCCACACGCACCGAACCCGACCAAGGGACCACGCGAGATGACCGCCACTTGGGATCCCCCGAACACCACAGAGCCCATACTGTCGGTCCGCCAGATCCTCGCCCTGGAAAGGGTCCTCGCCGGCGACCCCGAGGTGGTCGCCGCCGCGGCCCACCTCGACCGTCCCGTCCGCTGGGTGCACGTCGCCGAGGCCCCCGACGTCGGCGTCATGCTCACCGGCGGCGAGATGGTCCTCACCACCGGCGTCCTGCTCGCCGGCGACGAGCACAAACAGGCCGAGTACATCCAGTCCCTGCACCGGGCCGAGGCCGCCGCCGTGGTCCTCGGCCTCGGCCGCGCCTTCCCCGCCCCGCCCGACGCCATGCGCCGCGCGGCGGACCGGTGCGGCCTCCCGCTGGTGGTCCTGCACCGTCCCTTCCCCTTCGCCGAACTGACGGAGGAGGTCCAGTCCCGCCTGGTACGGCGGAAGTTCGCCGCCGTCAGCCTCTCCGAGTCGGTCCGTACCGCCCTCACCGGCCTCATCACGGCCGGCGCCCCCCTCCAGCGGCTCCTCGACGAAGTCGCCGTGCACAGCGCCTGCCCCGTCGTCGTCACCAACCTCGCGCACCGGGTCCTCGCCACCGCCGGGGAGCGGTCGGCCGTGGACGACGTGCTGCGCGACTGGGAGCGCATCGCCCGGCAGGCCGGCGGCAGCGCCGGCGACGGCTGGATCCGCGCCGAACTCGGCGGCCGGGGCGAACGCTGGGGCCAGATCATGCTCTGCGGCCACCGCGGCGACACCGCCACCGGCCGGCTGCTCGCGGACCGCGCCGCCGAGGCCCTGGTGCTGCACCGCATGCTCGGCGGCGGCTCCGCCCACACCTGGGAGGAACAGTCCGCGCAGAGCCTGCTGACCGACCTGGTCTCCGGGGTCGTACCGGCACGTCAGCTGCTGCCCAGGGCCCGGGCGGCCGGTCTCCCGGTCAACCGGCGCAGCTTCGTCCCGCTCGTCGTACGGGACGCCGAACCGGCCCAGCTGGAGCGGATCCTGCGCCTGCTGGGCCTGCCCGGACTCGTCGCCGAGCTCACCGAGCGCACCACCGCCGTCCTCCTCAGCCTCGCCCGCGACCAGGACGCCGACGCCCTCGCCGCGCACTTCGCCGCCCGGCTGCACGACGAGTCGGCGGGGCCCCGCGCGGTGGTCGCCGCCGCGGGCGCCCGTACCGTCTGGGACGACGTACCCGTCGGGCTGCGCGAGGCCCAGCACGTCGCCGACGCGGTCGCCGACAGCACCGCCGCCCTCGATCTGCCGGCCGTCGTCCGCCTCAGGGACGTCCACCTGCGCGGCCTGATCCGGCTGCTGCGGGACGATCCGCACGTCCAGTCCTTCGCCGAACGCGAGCTGGACGGACTGCTGTGCCCGAACGGCACCGACCCGGACCTGCTCGGCGTCCTGCGGACCTATCTCGCCACCGGCCGCAACAAGTCCCGCACCGCCCAGCTGCACCACGTCTCCCGGCCCGCGCTGTACCGCCGCCTGGAGGCGATACAGACCCGGCTCGGCGTCGACCTCGACGACTTCGAGCAGGCGGCCTCCGTGCACATCGCACTCCTCGCGCACGACGCGCAACAGCAGTGAAATATGCGACGACCTGGGAAAACGGCGGTGAAACATGGGCCAGCGACAGCGTGACACGGTGGCACGCCGGGCGCCCGCAGACGTGACACGCTGGCACTCAAAGCCCGCTTTCGGACTTTCTAGGCTCCTCGCACATCGAGCGACACACGCCCGAGCGACCGGAGGTCCCGATGAGCCGAGTGATCCGTGCCGCCCTCTTCCAGACCGCGTGGACCGGCGACAAGGAATCGATGATCCAGGTCCACGAGCAGGCGGCCCGCGACGCGGCCGCGCAGGGTGCCCAGGTCCTGTGCTTCCAGGAGCTGTTCTACGGTCCCTACTTCTGCCAGGTCCAGGACAAGGCGTTCTACGAGTACGCCGAACACGTCCCGGACGGCCCGGTCGTCCAGCGTTTCCAGGCCCTCGCCCGCGAACTGGGCCTCGTCCTGATCCTGCCGGTGTACGAGGAGGAGCAGCCCGGAGTCCTCTACAACACCGCCGCCGTGATCGACGCAGACGGCTCGTACCTCGGCAAGTACCGCAAGCACCACATCCCTCAAGTCCCCGGATTCTGGGAGAAGTTCTACTTCCGCCCGGGGAACGCCGGCTGGCCGGTCTTCGAGACGGCCGTCGGGAGGATCGGCGTCTACATCTGCTACGACCGCCACTTCCCGGAAGGCTGGCGGGCACTGGGCCTCGGCGGTGCCGAGATCGTCTTCAACCCGTCGGCCACCTCGCGCGGACTCTCCCGCTACCTCTGGCAGTTGGAGCAGCCGGCGGCGGCCGTCGCCAACGAGTACTTCGTCGGCGCGATCAACCGGGTCGGCGTGGAGGACCTGGGCGACAACGACTTCTACGGCACCTCCTACTTCGTGGACCCGGAGGGCCAGTTCGCCGGCGAGGTGGCCTCCGACAAGGAGACCGAACTCGTCGTCCGCGACCTGGACCTGGCCAAGCTCCGCGAGGTCCGCGACCGCTGGCAGTTCTTCCGGGACCGCCGCCCGGACGCGTACGGCCCGCTGACGGCTCCGTAAGAGCAGACGGCGCCATTCGCGCCCCAAAGGGGCGCGGGGGCTGGGCTGGACATGCGGCTGCCGCCGCGAGGGCGCGACCAGCCACGTCGGACCCGCACGTGACCACGAACGAGAGGACCCCATGACCGGCCGTACAGTAATCCGCGGCGGACTCGTCATCACCGCGTCCGACGAGATCCACGCCGACGTCCTGATCGAGGACGGCCGTATCGCCGCCCTCGCCGCCTCCGCGACCCCCGCCGCCCAGGCCTTCACCGCCGAGCGCACCATCGACGCCACCGGCAGGTACGTCATCCCGGGCGGCGTCGACGCCCACACCCACATGGAACTGCCGTTCGGCGGCACCTTCGCCTCCGACACCTTCGAGACCGGCACCCGGGCCGCAGCCTGGGGCGGTACGACCACCGTCGTCGACTTCGCCGTGCAGAGCGTCGGACACAGCCTCCGCGAGGGCCTGGACGCCTGGCACGCCAAGGCCGAGGGCAACTGCGCCATCGACTACGGCTTCCACATGATCGTCTCCGATGTGAACCAGGAGACCCTCAAGGAGATGGACCTCCTGGTGGAGGAGGGCGTGACCTCCTTCAAGCAGTTCATGGCCTACCCGGGCGTCTTCTACTCCGACGACGGCCAGATCCTGCGCGCCATGCAGCGCTCCGCCGAGAACGGCGGCCTGATCATGATGCACGCCGAGAACGGCATCGCCATCGACGTGCTGGTGGAGCAGGCGCTGGCGCGCGGCGAGACCGACCCCCGGTATCACGGCGAGGTCCGCAAGGCCCTCCTCGAGGCCGAGGCCACCCACCGCGCCATCAGGCTCGCCCAGGTCGCCGGCGCCCCTCTCTACGTCGTGCACGTCTCGGCGACGGAGGCGGTCGCCGAGCTGGCCCGCGCCCGCGACGAGGGGCTGCCGGTCTTCGGCGAGACCTGCCCGCAGTACCTCTTCCTGTCCACCGACAACCTTGCCGAGCCCGACTTCGAGGGCGCCAAGTACGTGTGCAGCACGCCACTGCGCCCCAAGGAGCACCAGGCCAAGCTCTGGCAGGGCCTGCGGACCAACGACCTCCAGGTCGTCTCCACCGACCACTGCCCCTTCTGCTTCACCGGCCAGAAGGAACTCGGCCGCGGCGACTTCTCGAAGATCCCCAACGGCCTGCCCGGCGTCGAGAACCGGATGGACCTGCTCCACCAGGCCGTCGTCGACGGACACATCACGCGCCGCCGCTGGATCGAGATCGCCTGCGCCACCCCGGCCCGGATGTTCGGCATGTATCCGAAGAAGGGCACCATCACCCCGGGCGCCGACGCCGACGTCGTCATCTACGACCCGCACGCCGAGCAGGTCGTCTCCGCCGCGACCCACCACATGAACGTCGACTACTCGGCGTACGAGGGCAAGCGCCTCACCGGCCGGGTGGAGACGGTCCTCTCGCGCGGCGAACCCGTCATCACCGAGCGGGAGTACACCGGGCACGCCGGGCACGGTGTCTACACCCCGCGCTCCACCTGTCAGTACCTCAACTAGGAGAGGCGCGCCCATGGACTTCGGACTCGTCCTGCAGACCGATCCGCCGGCCTCCCGGGTCATCAGCCTGATGAAACGGGCCGAACGCAACGGCTTCCGCTACGGCTGGACCTTCGACTCCGCCGTGCTCTGGCAGGAACCGTTCGTGATCTACAGTCAGATCCTCGCGAACACCAGCAAGCTGACGGTCGGACCGATGGTCACCAACCCGGGCACCCGCACCTGGGAGGTCACCGCCTCCACCTTCGCCACCCTCAACGACATGTTCGGCAACCGCACGGTGTGCGGCATCGGCCGCGGCGACTCGGCGATGCGGGTGGCCGGCCGCAAGCCCAACACCCTCGCCCGCATCAGCGAGGCCATGAAGGTGATCCGCGCCCTCGGCCGGGGTGAGGAGGCCGACCTGGGAGGTACCGTCATCAGCTTCCCGTGGGTCAAGCCGGGCGCCGAACTCCCGGTCTGGATGGCCGCGTACGGCCCGAAGGCCCTGAAGATGACCGGGGAGGAGGCCGACGGGTTCATCCTCCAGCTCTCCGACCTCTACCTCACCGAGTACATGGTCAAGGCGGTGAAGGACGCGGCGGTGGCCGCCGGCCGCGACCCGTCCGAGGTGACCGTCTGCGTCGCCGCCCCCGCCTACGTCACCGAGGACGACTCGCCCGAGGCCCTGGCCCACGCCCGCGACCAGTGCCGCTGGTTCGGCGGCATGGTCGGCAACCACGTCGCCGACCTGGTCGCCAAGTACGGCGAGCACTCCGCCGCCGTGCCCGACGAACTCACGGACTACATCAAGGCCCGTCAGGGCTACGACTACGCGCACCACGGACGCAGCGGCAACCCCGACACCGAGTTCGTGCCCGACGAGATCGTCGACCGCTTCTGCGTCATCGGCCCGGCCCAGAAGCACATCGAGAAGCTGAACGCCCTGCGCGAGCTGGGCGTCGACCAGTTCGCCGTCTACGACATGCACGACGCGCAGGAGGCCACCATCGACGCGTACGGGACGAAGGTCATCCCGGCCGTCAACGGCTAGCCCACTCCTGGCAGTTGGTCTCCCCCTTCCCGGCGCTCCGGGAAGGGGGTCAGGGCGCACCCCACAGGCGTACCCCCCGTCCCGCCCGCACGGCCTTTCCCGTCCCACCTCACCCTGATTGGCCTGCCCATGACCGACACCGCTCCCTCGGCCATACCCATCTCCGGTCAAGTCGCCCTCCCCGACGGGCGCGTCGAGCTCACCCCGGGCTCGCCGCCGCCAAGCGGTCCGTACGCCAACGAGGACCTGCTGCCGGTCCCCGTCGCCAAGCGCACCTGGACCACGTACAACTTCTCCGCGCTCTGGGTCGGCATGGCCCACAACACGGCGTCCTGGACCCTGGCCTCCGGGCTCATCGCGGTCGGCATGGACTGGAAACAGGCCGTGTTCACCATCGCCCTGGCCAACCTGATCGTCCTCGTCCCGATGCTGCTCACCGGGCACGCCGGACCCAAGTACGGCATCCCCTTCCCGGTCTTCGCCCGCGCCTCCTTCGGCGTGCGCGGCGCCAACCTCCCCGCCGTCGTACGGGCGTTGGTGGCCTGCGGCTGGTTCGGCATCCAGACCTGGATCGGCGGCGAGGCGATCTTCTTCCTGGCCGGCAAGCTGATCGGCAGCGGCTGGTCCGACACGGGAAAGATCGGCGGCTACCCCTGGACCATGTGGCTGTCGTTCGTGCTTTTCTGGGTGCTCCAGGTCGCGATCATCTACCGGGGCATGGAGACGATCCGCCGCTTCGAGAACTGGGCCGCGCCCTTCGTGCTCGTCGGCGCCTTCGTGATGCTGATCTGGATGAGCAACAAAGCCGGCGGCCTCGGCCCGCTCTTCGACCAGCCCTCCAAGCTCGGCTGGGGCGGCGGCTTCTGGAAGATCTTCTGGCCGTCCCTGATGGGCATGATCGGCTTCTGGTCCACACTGTCGCTGAACATCCCCGACTTCACCCGGTACGGCAAGAGCCAGAAGGCGCAGACCTGGGGCCAGGCACTGGGCCTGCCCACCACCATGACCCTCTTCGCCTTCCTCTCCGTCCTGGTGACCTCCGGCTCGCAGGCCGTGTACGGGCAGCCGATCTGGGACCCGGTGCAGCTGGCCGCCAAGACGGACAGCGTGGTCGGCCTGCTCTACGCCCTGGTCACCGTGCTGGTCGCGACACTCTCCGTGAACATCGCGGCCAACCTGGTCTCGCCCGCCTTCGACTTCTCCAACATCGCGCCCCGGCGGATCAGTTTCCGCACCGGCGCCCTGGTCACCTGCGTCCTCGGCGTGCTGATCTTCCCGTGGAAGCTGTACTCCGACCCACAGGGCTACATCTTCACCTGGCTCGGCCTGGTCGGCGGTCTGCTCGGCACGGTCGCCGGCATCCTCGTCGCCGACTACTGGATCCTGCGCCGCACCCGCCTCGACCTGACCGACCTGTACCGCACGGGCGGCCGTTACTGGTACGACGGCGGCTGGAACTGGCGGGCGGTCGTGGCCTTCCTCGCCGGCGGCATCCTCGCGATCGGCGGCGCCAGCTTCAAACCGCTGATCGACGGACGCCTCGTACCGGCCCTGTCCTCGCTCGCCGACTACGGCTGGGCGGTCGGCCTCGCCACCTCCCTGGTGCTGTACCTGGGACTGACCCTGCTGGTGCGACCCAAGGAGGCGTGAGCCGGCAGGCGTGAGTCAGCAGGCGCGCGCACGAAGGGCGGCCAGGCCGGTCACTGGCTGCCCTTCAGCGCGGTCACCGCGCTCTTCGCCGCCTGGATGGCACCCTTGTTGATCACGTCCGTGCTGGGCGCCTTCTTGGACTCGAAGTCGCTGCCGTTGTAGGTGACGACCACCAGCGCGTTGGAGACCTGGGCCAGCACCACGCCCTCGCGGGTCTGCTGTTTGTCCTCGGTGGTGAGGTTCACGACCGAGTAGCCGCTGTCGCCGAGTCCGGGTACGGCCCCGCCGCCGCTCTTCTCGGCGACCCGGTCCTTGTACTCCTTCGCGGCCGCCGCGTCGGTGTCCATGATCTCGAAGGAGACGTCGAGCCAGCGGTAGTCGTACCCCTTGAGCGCGTTCCAGGAGCAGGTGCGGCGCAGCTTGGTGTCGGTGGAGGGGATCTCCTTGCCGGCCGTCTTCGCTCCGGGCACCAGCGACTTGACGGTGGCGACGGGGATGCTGCCGCAGGGGGCGGGGGAGGCGGAGTACGTCTTGGTGGCCGCCGTCGACCCGGAGGACGACGACGCTGTGTCGCCCCCCGACTGGCCGGCCGCCTGCTGGGCCGAGGTGTCACCTGAGCCGGTGGACGTCGTCTTGTCCGGGCCCGACGCCATCGCCCAGCCCGCGCAGGCGAGCACGGCGACCGGCGTCAGGCGCGCGGTGAGGGCGAGCGGCAGTGGAAGAGAACGCAAGTCGCACTTCTCGCTGGGGGACGGTGTGCGGAGGAGTCCACACTGCGGACGGGACGCCAGTTTCACACGAGTCCCTGTGGGGCGGAAGTGGAATCCGTGCGTTGCCTGTGCGCCGGGCACGGAGCCCCGTTGACAGCCGCCGTGGGCCGTCCCCCTACATCCGGAATGTCGTGCGCCCGCGGTCCCCGTACATCCGGAATGTCGTGACTGCATCCGGCCCCGAGGGTGACCGGAGTCACCGTCACGCCCGTGGGGGCCCGGCAAAGTCGTTTGCGCCCCCTGTTGTCCGGCCGCCAGCCTTTCGGGTATGACCACGACATCCTCATCCGAAGAGCCCGGGTCCACCGGTCTGCGCGCGGACGTCCTCGCCTACTACAACGAGGGCAAGGAGGACGCGCGGCTGCGCGACGGCGTCGGGCTCCTGGAGTTCTGGCGCACCCAGGACGTACTGCGGCGGCTGCTGCCGGCCGCGCCCGCGCGGGTGCTGGACGTGGGCGGCGGCAGCGGGGTGCACGCCGAGTGGCTGGCGGCGGACGGACACGCCGTCGACCTCGTCGACCCGGTGCCGCTGCACGTGGCCCAGGCCGCCCGGCTGCCCGGCGTCACGGCCCGCTCCGGGGACGCCCGTGAGCTGCCCGTCGACGACGCGGTCTACGACGTCGTACTGCTGCTGGGACCCCTCTATCACCTGCCCGAACGGGCCGACCGGATCAGGGCGCTGACCGAGGCGCGGCGGGCGGTGCGGCCCGGGGGACTGGTCGTCGCGGCGACCATCAACCGGTACGCGGCGCTGCACGACCTCCTGCACGAGGAGCGCTACTTCGAACCGGTTCAGCGGGCGGTCGCCGACGCCGTCTCCGAGGACGGCAGGCTCGCCTCGCAATGGGACGGCAGCCTCTTCACCACCGCCTATCTGGCCCAGCCGGCCGAGACGCCCGAGGAGTTCACCGAGGTCGGACTCGCCGTCGAGGGGCAGTACGGCGTCGAGGGCATCGCCTGGCTGATGGGCGGCGTGCAGGAGTGGCTGGCCGACCCCGAACGCCGGGCGGCCGTGCTCGCGGCCACCCGGCGCATCGAGTCCGAGCCGTCCCTGCTCGGGGCCAGCGGGCATCTGCTGACCGCGGGACGCTCAGTCGCGTGAGTTGCCGAACAGCAGCCGGTAGCCGACGAGCAGGACGAGGGAGCCGGCGATCGCGGCGCCCCAGGTGTAGAGGTCGAAGAAGTGCTTCTCCACCGGGCGGTCGAGGAAGCGGGAGGAGAGCCAGCCGCCCACGAAGGCGCCCGCGATGCCGATGACGGTGGTGCCGATCAGGCCGCCCGGGTCGCGGCCGGGCAGCAGGACCTTGGCGATGGCTCCGGCGAGGAGACCCAGGACGATCCAGCCGATGATGCCCACGAGCTCTGCCTTTCAGTACGGGTGTGCCTTGCTGGGTTGCGTTGTTGCGCAAGCCTATGAACGGTGGTGGCCGCCGGTGGCGCCTGACGTCGAGCCGTCGATGATCTGTCACCCGCTCATGACAATGCGGGGAACGTGTGGCGGACGTTGCGGCGAGGCCGCCGGGGAGGGGTGACCGCGCGGCTACACTGAGTGGCGTCTGTGCGGAGACCGGGCGAGGAGGGGGCGTGCTGTGGGGGAGAGCGTCGGCGGCTTCACGGACCCCTCCGACGGGGTGCTGACGGAGGCGGCCGCGGTGTTCGGGCTGCTCGCCTCGCCGGCCCGGCTGCACATCATGTGGGCACTGTCCCAGGGGGAGAGCGACGTGACGTGCCTCGCCGACCGGGTCGGGGGCGCCCTGCCCGCGGTCAGCCAGCACCTGGCCAAGCTCAGGCTGGCCGGCCTGGTGCGCTCCCGCCGGGAGGGGCGGCGGCAGGTCTACTACGTGGACGATCCGGACATCGTGACTGTGGTGCGGGTCACCGTCGGACAGCTCACCGCGCGCTCGCGGCAGGACCCGGCACCGGTGCGGCGGTTGTCCGAGGCCGGCGTCTGACCGTGCGGGCGGGGTCCGGCGCGGGGGCGGACGGCAGGTGTGTCCTGGAGGTTTCATGAGATCCCTCACCTGTGAATTCGGGTGGGGTCTGTGCTGAGGGGGCCGTGGGTTTGTTAGATTGCGCAATCACGCAACCCAAATGGGCCCAGCTCGCGGCTGCCCCTACCCCGCCGCGGATGCCCGACCCGCCCGACCGTACCCGCAGACGGACCCGACCGTTCATGGGAGTGGAAGATGACCGACCCGTGGGACGGCCCGGGGGGCCAGGCCACGCGCCACCGCACCGACCGGGTGCCCGGACAGCGCGGTTCCCTGCCCGACGGGACGCGGCCGACCGGCGGCCGGGCCGCCGCCCGGCAGGCGGCCAAGACCCGCGGCGGCAGGCGGTCCCGGCGGGCCAGACCGGCGGGCCGCGGCAAGCGGGTCCTGAAGATCCTCGGCCTGTGCACGGCCGTCCTGGTACTGGTCACGGCCGGCGCCGGCTGGTGGTTCTACCAGCACCTCAACGGCAACATCAACAGCGTCTCCCTCGACGGCAAGGGCGGCACCGAGAAGGCCGACGCGTTCGGCCGGACCCCGATCAACATCCTGGTGATCGGCTCGGACGCCCGGACCAGCAAGACCGACTGCAAGCTCGGCGGCGGCTGCTCCCAGACCGGCGTGCAGACCGGCAACGGCAACGCGGACGTGGAGATGGTCGTCCACATATCCGCCGACCGCTCCAACGCCACGGTCATGAGCATCCCCCGTGACACCATGGTCGACGTCCCCGCCTGCAAGGACACCAAGAGCGGCCAGTCGACCTCCGGCTACTACGGCCAGGTCAACAGCGCCCTCCAGTACGGGGCCGCCTGCCAGGTCGCCACCGTCCACCAGCTCACCGGCATCCCCATCGACCACTTCGTCAAGCTGGACTTCTCCGGCGTGGTCAAGATGTCCGACGCGGTCGGCGGTGTCTCCGTGTGCGTCAGCTCCAACGTGTACGACACCTACTCGCACCTGAAGCTGTCCAAGGGCAGCCACACCCTCAAGGGCCAGGCCGCGCTGGAGTTCGTCCGTTCCCGGCACGGCTTCGGCGACGGCAGCGACCTCGGCCGTACCGTCTCCCAGCACATCTTCCTCAGCGCGATGATCCGCAAGTTCAAGAGCGCGGGAACGCTGACCGACCCCACCGCCGTATACAGCCTCGCGAACGCCGCCACCAAGGCGCTCACCGTGGACGACGGGCTCGGCAGCATCAAGAAGCTGATCTCGCTGGCGGACGACGTGAACAAGGTCCCCACCAAGCGGATGACGTTCACCACCATGCAGACCGCCCCCGACCCCAACAACTCCAACCGTGTGGTGGTCGGCTCGGGTGCCAAGGACCTGTTCGCCACCATGGCCAACGACCAGGCGCTGACCACCGCTTCGGGCAAGAAGTCGGCGGCGGGCTCGGCGGCCGCGAGCGCGAAGCCGACCGCCACCGCGACCGTCCCCGCGTCCCAGATAGCCGTGACCGTCGAGAACGGCACCGAGATCACCGGCCGCGCCTCCGCCATCGCGAACGCCCTGATCTCGCAGGGCTTCAGCACCGGCACGAGCACGGCCAACGCCCCGGCCTCCGCGACCACCACCACCCTGACCTACGGCAGCGGCGACAAAGCCGAGGCGCAGACCGTGGCCAAGGCCCTCGACCTGCCCGGCTCGCACCTCAAGTCGGGCGGCAGCGGCGTCGTCCTGGTGGTCGGCAGCGACTGGACCAGCGGCACCTCCTACCCGGCGAGCTCCGGTGACACCAAGGCGGCCGTCGCCAACGCCAACGCCTCGACCGCCAGCGACTCCAAGACCTGCGCCAAGGTCAGCCCCTACAAGACGGTCAGCCTCAACGGGATCGCGATGACACCGGCCCAGGCGTACGCGGCGGCGTCGAAGAAGCCCGACTCGGACGAGTGACGGGGAGAGGCGAGCCCCACGACGGGGTTCGCCTCGCCACGGCCGTGAAAGCATGTGACCGCCAGACAGGTGGCCCGGCCGTGCGCACAGCGAGGTGACAGATGCAGTTCACCACCCGTCCCACCCTCCAGGGCAGCTTCGGCATGGTCTCGTCCACGCACTGGCTCGCCTCCCAGTCGGCGATGGCCGTCCTGGAGAACGGCGGCAACGCCTACGACGCGGCCGTCGCCGGGGCCTTCGTCCTGCACGTGGTCGAGCCGCACCTCAACGGGCCCGCCGGTGAGGTGCCGATCCTGCTCGCCCCGGCCGACGGCGAGGTGCAGGTGCTGTGCGGGCAGGGCGTGGCCCCGGCCGGTGCCACCGTCGCCCACTACCGGGGGCTCGGCCTGGACCTCGTCCCCGGCACCGGCCCGCTGGCCGCGGCCGTCCCCGGCGCCTTCGACGCCTGGCTGCTCCTGCTGCGCGACCACGGCACCCAGCCGCTGGACGAGGTCCTGAAGTACGCCATCGGGTACGCCGGGCACGGGCACCCGCCCGTGGAGAACGTCGGCGCCACGGTGGCGAGCGTCCGAAAGCTGTTCGAGACCGAGTGGACGTCATCGGCCGAGCTCTACCTGCCCGGCGGCCGGGCACCCCGCCCCGGTGAGCTCTTCCGCAACCCCGCCCTCGCCGCCACCTGGAAGCGGCTGCTCGCCGAGACCGCGGGCGCCGGGGACCGGGAGGCGCGGATCGACGCGGCCCGCGAGGCGTGGCGCACCGGCTTCATCGCCGAGGCCCTGGTCCGGCAGGCCGCCCGCCCCACCATGGACACCAGCGGTACACGGCACACCGGCACCCTCACCGCCGCCGACCTGGCCGGCTGGTCCGCGAGCTACGAGAGCCCGGTGTCGTACGACTGGAACGGCTGGACCGTGTGCAAGGCGGGCCCCTGGAGCCAGGGCCCGGCCCTCCTCCAGCAGCTCGCCCTGCTGCCGCCCGAGCTGCCCGCCCACGGCTCCGCCGACTACCTCCACCTCCTCATCGAGGGCTGCAAGCTCGCCATGGCCGACCGCGAGGCCTGGTACGGGGACGCAGCCGAGGTACCGCTGGCCGAACTGCTCTCGGCCGCGTACAACGCCGGGCGGCGGGAGCTGATCGGCGCCAAGGCCTCCGACGAGCTGCGGCCGGGCAGCCCCGGCGGGCGCGAGCCCCGGCTGCCCGGGTACGCGCGCGTGGGGACCCGGCCGGACACCGCCTTCGACCCGCTCGGCGCCGGTGAGCCGACCGTCGCGCAGGTGCCCGGAGACCCCCAGGTCGCGGACGACGGCGGCACCCGGGGCGACACCTGCCACCTGGACGTCGTCGACCGCTGGGGCAACATGGTCGCGGCCACGCCGAGCGGCGGGTGGCTCCAGTCCAACCCCGTCGTGCCCGAGCTGGGCTTCCCGCTGGGCACCCGGCTGCAGATGGCCTGGCTGGAGGAGGGCCTGCCCAGCTCCCTCACCCCCGGCCGGCGCCCCCGCACCACCCTCACCCCGTCGATCGCCCTGCGCGACGGCGTCCCGGTGCTGGCCTTCGGCACGCCGGGCGGCGACCAGCAGGACCAGTGGCAACTGCACTTCTTCCTCGCCGTCGCGCTGCGCGGCGAGGTCCGCGGCGGGCTCGACCTCCAGGGCGCGATCGACGCCCCGAACTGGCACAACGACAGTTTCCCCAGCTCCTTCTACCCCCGCGGCCGCCGCCCCGGGAGCGTGACCGTCGAGTCCCGCACGGACCCGGAAGTGGTGGCCGGACTGCGGCGGCGCGGCCACGACGTGACGGTCGGGCCGGGCTGGTCGGAGGGGCGGCTGTGCGCGGTGGCCCGGGACCCGCGGACCGGGGTGCTGTCGGCGGCGGCGAACCCGCGCGGGATGCAGGGTTACGCGGTGGGGCGCTGACGCCCGCCGACCTGGTGCGGCCGTCTTCGGCCCGCCGACCGTCTGCCGTCGGCCCGCCGACCGTCCGTCTTCGGCCCGCCGATCGCCGGCACCGCCTGTTCGTCCGCATTCCATGCCCCGTACGTCCGAGCGGCGGGGATTGTCAGCGCGCCGTGCTCTCATGGAGGCATGATCGAAGCAACGGAGACCATCGACGAGTTTCTCCTCCAGCACGCCGGTGACGTCGAGGACGCCATCCGCAAGGCCGCCCGGACCGAGATCCAGCCCCGCTGGCGCCGGCTCGCCGACCACGAGGTCGACCAGAAGAACGGCCCGCACGACCTGGTGACGGACGCCGACCGGCTCGCCGAGCGATACCTCACCGCGACCCTCGGCTCCCTCCTGCCCGGCTCCGTCGTGGTCGGCGAGGAGGCGGTGCACGCCGACCCCGAGACCTACGACGCGCTCCAGGGTGACGCGCCGGTGTGGATCGTCGACCCCGTCGACGGCACCCGCCAGTTCGTGCGCGGCGAGGACGGCTTCTGCACCCTGGTCGCGCTCGCCCACCGGGGCGTCCTGCTCGCCTCCTGGACCTACGCCCCGGCCCGCGAGCAACTCGCCACGGCGGTACGGGGCAAGGGCGCCTTCCTCGACGGCGAGCGGCTGCTGGCCGGTGCGCCCGAGGCGGGCCGGGACCTGCGCATAGCCACCTCCCACCCGGACTACACCACCGACGCGCAGAAGCGCGCGCTGCTCCCGCTGTGGAGCGACGGCCTCGCCCCGCGCCCCTGCGGCTCGGCCGGCCTGGAGTATCTCGCCGTCGCCCGGGGCGAGTCGGACGCCACCGTGTTCAGTTGGGAGGCCGCCTGGGACCACGCGGCCGGGCTGCTGCTGGTCGAGGAGGCGGGCGGCGCCCACCTCACCCTCGCCGGCGAGCCGTTCCGCGTCACGGGCGGCAACACGCTGCCGTTCACCGCGGCCCGGGACGCCGCCACCGCCCAGCGGATCGTGGACCTGCTGCTGAACCCGCACTGGTAACCCGAACGAGGGGGGTGTCAGTCCCCCGGCATATCCTGAAGCCGAGTGGCCATCGGCTGACGAAGGGGTCCCAAGGTGCCGTCGATGCTCGATGCGGTCGTGGTGGGGGCGGGGCCGAACGGCCTGACGGCCGCTGTGGAGCTGGCCCGGCGCGGGTTCTCCGTGGCCCTCTTCGAGGCGCGGGACACCGTGGGCGGCGGTGCCCGCACCGAGGAGCTCACCCTCCCCGGCTTCCGGCACGACCCGTGCTCGGCGGCCCACCCGCTCGGCATCAACTCGCCGGCGTTCCGCGCCCTGCCCCTGGAGCGGTACGGCCTGGAGTGGCTGCACGCGGACCTGCCGATGGCGCACCCCTTCCGCGACGGCCGCGCGGCCGTCCTGGCCCGCTCCGTCGCCGAGACGGCGGCCTCCTTCGGGCCGCGTGACGCCGGCACCTACCGCAGGCTGGTCGAGCCGTTCCTGCCCACGTGGGACACCCTGGCCCGGGACTTCATGTCCCTGCCGCTGACCGCGCTGCCACGCGACCCGGTCACCCTCGCCCGGTTCGGCCTGGCCGGGCTGCCGCCCGCCACCCTGCTGCTGCGCCGGTTCCGCGACGAGCGGGCCCGCACCCTCTTCGCCGGTCTTGTCGCGCACGTCATGGCCCCGCTCGGCGGCTTCGCCACCGGCGCCGTCGGCCTGGTCTTCGCGCTCGCCGCACACGCCCGCGGCTGGCCGGTGGCCAGAGGCGGCTCCCAGGCCATCTCCGACGCCCTCGCCGCCTACCTCACGGACCTCGGCGGCGCGATCCACACCGACTACGAGGTCAAGCGCCTCGACGACCTGCCGCCCGCGCGGTCGTACATCTTCGACACCTCGCCCACCGCCCTCGCCCGGATCGCCGGCCTCGGCAACTACTACCGGGACTACCGGTACGGCCCGGGCGTCTTCAAGATCGACTACGCGCTGGACGGGCCGGTCCCCTGGACGGCGCCGGAGGCCCGCCGCGCCGGAACCGTGCAGATCGGCGCGGACAGCGCGGAGATCGGCACCGCCCTGCGCGCCGCCGCCCGCGAGGGCCGCGCCCCCGACCGACCGTTCATGATCACCGTGCAGCCCAGTGTGGTGGACCCGGGCCGCGCCCCCGCGGGCAAGCAGGTGTTCTGGGCGTACGCGCATGTGCCGAGCGGCTGGAGAGGCGACCTCACCGAGGTGATGGAACGTCAACTGGAGCGCTACGCACCGGGGTTCCGTGACCGCGTGCTGGCCCGCGCCACCGCGGGCCCCGCCGAACTCGCCGCCCGCAACGCCAACTACGTCGGCGGCGACATCGGCACCGGCGCGGTCTCCGGCCTGCAGGTCCTGCTGCGCCCCAGACTGTCCCTGTTCCCGTACGGCACCCCGCACCCGGCCGTCTTCATCTGTTCCTCGGCCACCCCGCCCGGCCCGGGCGTGCACGGCATGTCGGGGCACAACGCGGCGAAGGCCGTGTGGAGGAGGCTGCGGCAGTCATGACCCGCATCACCCTCGTCCAGGGCGACATCACCCGGCAGAGCGTCGACGCCATCGTCAACGCGGCCAACTCCTCCCTGCTCGGCGGCGGAGGCGTCGACGGCGCCATCCACCGCCGCGGCGGCCCGGCCGTCCTCGCGGACTGCCGCAAGCTGCGCGCCTCCCGGTTCGGCAAGGGCCTGCCCACCGGCCAGGCCGTCGCCACCACGGCCGGCGACCTCGACGCGCGGTGGGTCATCCACACCGTCGGCCCCGTGTACTCCACGAGCGAGGACCGCTCCGGCCTGCTGGCCTCCTGCTACCGCGAGTCCCTCAAGCGCGCCGACGAACTCGGCGCCCGCACGGTCGCGTTCCCCGCCGTCTCCACCGGCATCTACGGCTGGCCGATGGACGACGGCGCCCGGATCGCCGTGACCACGGTCCGGGAGGCGGACACGGCCGTCGAGGAGGTGCGGTTCGTGCTCTTCGACGAGCGGGCCCACGAGGCCTTCGCACGCCAGCTCCCCTGAGCCGACATCCGCGGCGGTTCGGGATCCGCCGTTTCCGCTCGGCGGTCGAGCGTGACCGTCAGAGCGACGAACAGCGCGCCGAGGACCTGGAGCACCCGGCGTCCGGGAGCCCACGAGCGCAGGCGCATGGCGTCCGGACGACCCGGACGACCCGGACGACATCCGGGCCCGCACCCCGCGCGGGCCTTCCGCAGTGCCGCACCCCGCGCGGGCCTTCCGGAGTGCCACCGGCGCGCCCGCACCGCACTCTGGAGGCAGGAGAGGAGTGATGCCATGCCGACCAGCGGGCGGGTGCCGCGCACCGGCTCCCGGCCCGTGCCGTCCGGGTGGCGCCGGCGGACCGCGCGGCTGGCCGCCCGGGCGAAGGCGGTGCACCGGCGGGCCGAGGGCCGGTTCCCCGTCGTCACCCATCTCGCGGAACGCATGGTGTCCGTGAGCATCTTCGACACCGCCACCCGGCTGGCCGCCCAGAGCTTCCTCGCCGCCGTTCCGCTGCTCTTCGTGTTCGCCGCCTACGCCCCGCCGGCGATCCGGCACCAGCTCGTCCGCTCCCTGCGCTCGGCGTTCGGACTGACCGGTCCGGCCGAAGCCCAGCTCCAGCAGCTGATGGAGCCCCAGGGCGAGAGCCTGCGGCAGACCACCGGCGTGATCGGCGGGCTGATGGTGCTGATCTCGGCCACCGCGGTCAGCCGGGCCGTGCAGCGGATGTGCCGGCGTGCCTGGGAGATCCCCCGGGGCGGCATCCGGCCCGTACCGTGGCGCTGGGTGGCCTGGCTCGCGCTGTGGATCGTCGCGCTGGTCCTGCAGGGCGCGCTGCATGCCGGCTTCGGTCCGGGCGCCTGGCTGGGCGTCCCGGTCACCTTCGGCGTCCAGGTGGGCCTGTGGTGGTGGACGCAGCACCTGCTGCTCGACGGCGACATCGGCTGGAAACCCCTGCTGCCCGGCGCTGTGATCACGGCGATCGCCTTCACCGCGCTGACGGTAACCGCGAAGCTCTACATGCCTGGGGCACTCAACCGGGCCCTGGCCGGATACGGCCCGCTGGGGTCGGTGTTCGTGCTGCTGTCCTGGCTGATCGTGGTGTGCCTGGCCGCCACCGTCAGCATCAGCTGCGGCGCGGTCCTCGCGCAGGAACCGTTCCTCGCCGGCCCGCTCGGCAGCCCGCCGCCGCGCCGGGACCTGGAGCGGGACACGGGGACCTCCTGACGGCGGGCGGCCGGGGCGCGAGGGCGCCCATGGACGGCCCGGGGTCCCCGCGCCCTGCACGGCGGTGGCAAGACTGCGATCCTGATCGAGTGGAGCGCCGACCACGGCCTGCCGGACACGGGAGGTGATCCCTGTGGCCGCGAGGGACGACAGCGTACGGGAACCCGTCCCGTACGCCGATCCGCTGGGCGAGCCGTTCCTGCGCACCCGGTTCGCCCTGCCGGCCAGGCCCGCCACCTTCGTGCGCAGGCCCCGCCTGACCGACCACCTCGACCAGGCCCTCGACACCCCGCTGACCCTGGTCAACGGCGCGGCCGGCGCGGGCAAGACGCTGCTCGTCGCCGACTGGGCGGCAGGACTCGGACCGCCGGTCGCCTGGCTCACCGGCGAGGCGGGGGACCGGCAGCCGGGCGTGTTCTGGGCCTATGCACTGCGGGCGCTGCACTCCGCGGGCGTCCCGCTGCCCGCTGGAGCGGGACCCGGCCCCGGACCGGCGGGCCGGGTGGACCACCGGCTGCTGGTCTGCCTCGCCGCCGAGCTGAGCGGCCGCGACCGGCCGGTGGTCCTGGTGCTCGACGAGTTCCACCGGCTGACCACCCGGGAGAACGCCGAGCAACTGGAGTTCGTCCTGCACCACGCCGGAGACGGACTGCGGCTGGTCCTCGTCAGCCGGACCGAACCACTGCTGCCCCTGCACCGCTACCGGGCGTCCGCGGCCGTCACCGAGATCAGGAACGACGAACTCGCCTTCACCCCCGAGGAGGCCGCCGACCTCCTGGCCCGGCACGGCCTGCGGCTGCCGGCACCGGCCACCCGCGCCCTGGTGGAGCGCACCGGGGGATGGGCCGCCGGGCTGCGGCTGAGCGCCCTCGCCGCCCGGCAGAGCGGCGACCCGGAGACGTACCTGAAGGAGTTCGAGGCCGGACGCAGCACCATCGCCGACTTCCTCCTCGCCGAGGTCCTCGGCACGCAGCCGGCCCCGACGCAGGACCTGCTGCTGCGCGTCAGCGTCCTGGACCGGTTCCGCCCCGAGCTGGCGGAGGCGCTGACGGGCCGCCCCGGTGCCGAGCCGATCCTGGCCGGTCTGTGCCGCCAGAACTCGTTCGTCGAGGACCTGGGCCACTCCTGGTACCGGCTGCACCCGCTGTTCGGGGAGATCCTGCGGGTGCATCTGCGGGCCCGTCTGCCGGGCCTCGAACCGGAACTGCACCGCCGCGCCGCACGGTGGCTGCGGGACTTCGGCGCGGTGCCGCAGGCGCTGACGCACGGCGCCGCCGCGGGCGACTGGGAGTTCACCGCCGGCGTGTTCGTCGGCGATCTGGCGATCGGCCAGCTCCTCACCGGCCTGCGCGCGGACCACCTCCGCGTGTTCTTCTCCGGGATGGATCCCCGGGCCACGGGCGCGGCGGCGGACCTGGTGAGGGCGGCCCGAGAGCTGTCCGAGCGTGATCTCGACCACGGCCTGGCCCACCTTCGCCACGCCGAGGAGCAGCTTCCCGCGGGCCCCGCCGCCGACCCGAGCCGGCTGAGCTGCACGCTCCTCGAATGCCTGGCCGCCCGGCTGACCGGTGCCCCCGGCAGGGCCGAACAGGCGACGGCCACGGCCGCGCGACTGCGCCGTGAGGTGCCCGGCCACCTCTTGGCCAAGCACCCCGAACTCGCCGCCCTGCTGCTCACCCATCTGGGCTCGGCACGGGTGTGGGCCGGGCGCTTCGACGCGGCGCGCGCCGTCCTGACCGAGGTGCTGGACGGCCCCGGCGGCGCCGCCACGGCACCGGCACGGGAGGACTGCCTGGCCCATCTGGCACTGATCGACTACCTCGACGGCTGGGTCGGCAGGGCGGAGCGCGAGGCCTTGGCCGCGGCGGAGGCCCGCGGCGCCGGCGGGCGCCCGTTCCCCGGGGCCGGTCTCGGGCAGCTGGTGCTGGCCGCGGTGGCCGTCGACCGCGACGAACTGGAGCGGGCCCGGTCCCTGCTGGAGGAGGCGGCCGCCTGCGGTGCCGTCGGCGCCGACCCGGTGACCGAGGCGTGCCGGGCGCTGGCGACCGCCCGGCTGCTGCTGGCCCACGGTGACGCGCGGGCGGCCGCGAGCGCCGCGGCCCCGGCCGTCGCGGCCCTGACGACCGCGCCCTGGGCCGAGGCGCACGCGGCACTCACCGCCTCGGCCGTCCAGCTCGCCGAGGGCCGCCCCGACACGGCCGCCGGGATGCTGGACGCGATGCCCTGCTCCGGGGAGCCCCGGTACGCCGCGGAGGTGGCCTGGGTCCGCCTCGCCGCCGGCCGTCGCGCGGAGGCCGTCGAGACCGCCGAGCGGCTGTGCGGGAGCGACCTGACCGGCCCCGGGGTCACCGTCCGGGCCACGCTGGTACGGGCCCGCGCCGCGGCCGAGGCGGGGGACACCACCGCAGCGGCCAAGCTGCTCGCCCGGGCCCTGCTGGACGCCCGCCCGGACCGGCTGCGGCGCCCGTTCCTGGACGCGGGGCCCGGCGTCCGGAGTCTCCTGGAGGCCCCCTACCTGCACGGCCTGGCCGCCGGGTGGCTGCACGGCGGCGCCCGTGCGCCGCACGACGGCCCGGGAACCGGCACCGGACCCCCGGCACTGGTCGTCGAGGAGCTCAGCGGACGCGAGCGTGAGGTGCTGGCCCGGCTGGCGCAGCTGATGTCCACACAAGAGATGGCCGCCGATCTGTTCATCTCCGTGAACACGGTGAAGACGCACCTCAAGAGCGTGTACCGGAAACTCGGCGTGAACCGGCGTGGTGACGCGGTGCGCCGGGCCCGGGAGCGCGGACTGCTGTGAGCCCGATGCGGCCCGGCCCGCCGCGAGCGGTCCTCCGGGGGGCGCCGCGCCGGCTGTTGTCCCGGACGCGACGCGGTGAGCACGCGCGGGCCCCCCGACGCCCACGGCCGGCGCGGCGCCCGCGCCCGCAACCGGTGACACTGAGCTTGCTCTCGGACATGGGGCGAGACTCACCTGCGCCGGGTGAGGCCGGCGGCCGCCGTACGGCGCAGGATCGCGAGGTAGACCGCAGCACGCCGGCGGCGGGAGACGGCTCATGCACTGCGAGATCCGCGTCGAAGGGACCATGTCGGACATGCTCACGCGGGCCTTCCCTGAGCTGGAGCATGTGACGATGTCCGGCCAGACGGTCCTGTTCGGTCCCCTCATCGACGAGGCACAGCTCTACGGCCTGCTGGACCGCTGTCTGTCCCTGGGACTGCGGGTGGTGGAGATGCGGCGGCTGCCCGAACCGGGGTGACCGCGGCCGGGTCCACGGTGTCCGGCCGGGCGATGCCCTGCCAGTCCCGCGGTCGGCGCCTCGGCGAAGCCGGCCGCCGGCCTTTTGACGTCCCGCTCGAACGGCCCCGTGAGGGGCTCGTCGACGTCGTCGTCGATGTCGACGACCAGATGCGGTTCGGGTGTGGGCCTGTACGGTGCCTCTCCCGCCCCGGCGCCCGGGAACGCCGGGGGATCACCCGCCGTGGGTGACCCGCGACCCGGGCCGGCCGCGCCGGCGCGGCCCTCGCACAAGGGGGAGCGGTGGCGGTGACCACCTCGACCGAGTCCCCGCCCGCCCGCGGCCCCCGCTCGGCGGCAGGTCATCCGGTCCCGGAGGGGGTACCGCCTGGTGACGCGTCGCTGGTCACGAACTGAACCCCGGCCGCCGCGGCTACCGCGCCGCGCACGATCACCCGCACCGGGTGAGGAACCCCGGCGTCCGACGTGCGCACGCTGGTACGGCAGGGCCCGGCCGACCGGCCGGCGCCGTGGACGGAGGACGTACATGAGTGCGCAGACCTACCTCGCATACGACTATCCGCTGCTGAGCGCCTTCTGGACGATGTTGTGGCTCTTCCTGTGGATCATGTGGCTCGTCCTGCTCTTCCGGGTCATCGTGGACATCTTCCGCGACGACTCGATGGGCGGCTGGGCCAAGGCCGGCTGGCTGGCCCTCTGCATCGTGGTCCCCTTCCTGGGCGTCCTCCTCTACGTGATCGCCCGCGGGAAGGGCATGGGGCAGCGGGAGATCACCCAGGCCCGCGACCAGCAGAAGGCGTTCGAGGCGTACATCCGGCAGACCGCCCAGAGCGGCACCGGGCAGCCCAGCAGCGTGGACGAACTGGCCAGGCTCTCCGAGATGAAGTCCCGCGGTGACATCTCTGACGAGGAGTTCCGCAGGGCCAAGGCAATGGTCCTGGGCAACCACCCGCCGGCCGAGCGCTCCGGCTCGGTGCCCACCGCCCACGGGCGCTGAGCACCCCCTCCGAGAACGAATCGAGGCAGCCGTATGACCGCGACACATCCCGCGCGCCCCCCGCACCAGCACACCGCCAAGATGGCGTGGGCCGGAGGACTGACCGCCTTCGCTGCCGTCATGCTCATGATCGCCGGACTGCTCGCGGTGTTCCGGGGCATCATGGCGATCGCCCAGGACGACGTCTTCGTCACGACCCCCAACTACGTGTTCAAGTTCGACCTCACCAGCTGGGGCTGGATCCACCTGGTCCTGGGCGTGATCGCCGTGGCCGTGAGCGTCGGCCTCTTCCAGCCGGCCGCGTGGGCACGCGGCGCCGGTGTGGCCATCGCGGCGTTGGTGATCATCGCCAACTTCCTGTCCCTGCCGTACTACCCCGTGTGGTCCGTCGTGATGATCGCGCTGTCCGGATTCATCATCTGGGCGCTGTGCGTGGTGCGCGGCGACGACTCGGCGGACACCGCGGACACGCGCGTGGGCTGACGGCGGCGGCCACGTCGTTCAGCGTGACCCTCCCGGGCCCGTTCATCGTCCGGCCCCGGTGCCCGCACGCGGTCGTCCGGTCCCGGTGGCGCCGGAGGGGACCAGATGGGCCTCCGCCGCGCGGCGGAACGCCGGGAACAGCGGATGCCGGTCACCGGTCCGGGTGGCGAGGACCACCTGGAGGGGGTCCGCGTCCTCGATCGGGACGACGACGATGTCCGGCCGCAGGTTGCCGCCGAACCCCGCCGGCGCCAGGGACACCACCTCACCGCTCGCGACCAGTTCCAGCTTGTCCTCCAGTGTCTCCACCACGGCGCCGAGGTTGGTGTGGCCGGGAGGATTCGCGCCGATCCGGTCGGAGCCGGTGAAACGGGGGAGCGGCTCGTCGGCGAAGTCGGCGAGGGTGACCGACTCCCTGCCGGCCAGCCGGTGGCCGAGCGGCACCAGGAGGACGCGCGGCTCGTCGTAGAGGGCCGTGATGTCCAGGCCGTCGGCGCAGAACAGGAAGCGGGTCACCACCACGTCGACCCGGTGGTCCCGTAGCGCGGACCGCGGTTCGTTCCAGTCCACGTGCAGGGTGCGGACGTCGGCCTCCGGGTGGCGGTGGCGCAGCTCGCGTACGGCCGGGGTGACGATCTGGTGGGTGGTGTACCCGACGGTGAACGGGCCGTGCGCGGCGGCCGAACGGGCGCTGGCGGCGGCCCTGGCCGCACTCCGCAGCAGCTCCCTGGCCTGCGGCAGAAAGGCCTCCCCGGCCTCGGTGAGCCGGGTGCCGCGCGGCGTGCGGTCGAGCAGCCGCACCCCCAACTCCCGCTCCAGGCGCCGGATCTGACGGCTCAACGACGGCTGTGCGAGATGCAGTGCGTCGGCCGCACGGCCGAAGTGCAGCTCCTCGGCGACCACGGTGAAGTAGCGAACCAGGCGCAGCTCCAGGTCCACCGGCGGTACGAAGGAATCGGGCACCCGTCGACTCTACTCCCGGCGCCTGCTCCAGCCGCCTGCTCCCACCGTCGTGAGCTGCGGTCATGACCGCAGCGGCATCACCGGGTGCGGAACAGGTCTTGGACCCGGGCGACGGGCCGGGCGCACGCTGAAGTCATCCCAGCAGCAGCACTCTCCGTGAGGTGATTTGTCATGCGTGTGTTCGTCACCGGCGCCACCGGGTTCATCGGCAGCGCGGTCGTCCGCGAACTGCTCGGCGCCGGCCACCAGGTGCTCGGCCTCGCGCGCTCGGACGCGGCCGAGGCGGCCCTGAAGGAGGTGGGAGCGGAGGCGCACCGCGGCGACCTGAACGACGTCGACGGCCTGCGGGTCGCGGCGGACGCGACGGACGGGGTGGTCCACACGGGCTTCGTCCACGACTTCTCCGACCTGCACGGCGCGCTGCGCACCGAACTCGCGGCCCTGGCCGCCTTCGGCGACGCCCTCGCCGGCTCCGGCCGCCCCCTCGTCATCAGCTCCGTGACCGGCCTGCTCACCCCCGGCCGCCTCGGCACCGAGACCGACGGCCCCGACCCGGCGGCGCCCGGCGCCCACCGGGCCGAGTCGGAGCGGGCCGCCCTGGCCCTGGCCGACCGCGGGGTACGGGTCTCGGCGATCCGGCTCCCCGCCGTGCACGGGGCCGGCGACCACGCCTTCGTCCCGGCCCTCATCGGGATCGCCCGGGACAAGGGCGTCGCCGCCTACCTGGGCGACGGCACCAACCGCTGGTCGGCCGTGCACCGCTTCGACGCGGCCACCCTCTACCGCAAGGCCCTGGAGACGGCCCCGGCCGGTGCCGTGCTCCACGCGGCCGCCGAGGAAGGCGTCCCGCTGCGCGGCATCACCGAGATCATCGGCCGCCGGCTCGACGTGCCGGTCATGTCCCTCGCACCGGAGGAGGCCGCCGGCCACTTCGGCTGGCTCGCGGCCTTCGTCGGCAACGACAACCCGACGTCCGGCGCCGCGACCCGCGAGCGGTACGACTGGCAGCCCGCACAGCCGGGACTGCTGGCCGACCTCGACCAGGACCACTACTTCGCCTGACGGCCGTAGCACCTCGGGGTCCTCCGGTCCTCGGAGTCCTTGGATTCTCCGGTCCTCGGGGTCCTCGGGGTCCTCGGGGTCCTCGGGTCCTCCGGGGTCTGGGGTTCTCCAGGCCTCCAGGCCTCCAGGCCTCCAGGCCTCCAGGCCTCCGGAGTCTGGGGTTCTCCGGGCCTCCGGGCCTCCGGGCCTCCGGCCCTCCGGGGTCTGGGGTTCTCCGGGTCTCCGGGCCCCCGGGCGTCCGGGCCCCCGGGTCTCCGGGCCCCCGGGCGTCCGGGCCCCCGGGTCTCCGGGCCCCCGGGCGTCCGGGCCCCCGGGTCTCCGGGCCCCCGGTCCTCCGGGGCCTCGGCGGTCCTCGGGGTCCCGAAGGTCAGGGCACCTTCGTGTCGGATTTCCGCCAGCACCGGCCACGTCCGGTGGCCGATGCTGGACCCATGCAGAAAGGGATGCACCTCGACCGGGAGCACTGCGTACGGGCCGTGCAGTCGAAGGACGCGCGGTTCGACGGCTGGTTCTTCACCGCCGTCCTGACCACCCGCATCTACTGCCGGCCCAGCTGCCCGGTGGTACCGCCCAAACCCGGGAACATGACGTTCTACCCGAGCGCGGCCGCCTGTCAGCAGGCCGGGTTCCGGGCCTGCAAGCGCTGCCGTCCCGACACCAGCCCCGGTTCCCCGGAGTGGAACCAGCGCGCCGACCTGGTCGCCCGCGCCATGCGGCTGATCGCCGACGGGGTCGTGGACCGCGAGGGCGTGCCCGGCCTCGCCGCCCGCCTCGGCTACAGCCCCCGGCAGGTCGAGCGCCAGCTGCTCGCCGAACTCGGCGCCGGCCCGCTGGCCCTCGCCCGCGCCCAACGCGCCCAGACCGCCCGCCTGTTGATCGAGACGACCCCGCTGCCGATGGCGGAGATCGCCTTCGCGGCCGGCTTCTCCTCGATCCGTGCCTTCAACGACACCGTCCGCGAGGTCTTCGCCCTGTCCCCGAGCGACCTGCGCGCCAGGGCCCCGAAGAAGAGCACCTCGAACACCCCCGGAACGCTGTCCCTCCGGCTGCCCTTCCGCGCCCCCCTCAACCCCG
Organism: Streptomyces shenzhenensis; assembly: GCF_021462265.1. Lineage (GTDB taxonomy): Bacteria > Actinomycetota > Actinomycetes > Streptomycetales > Streptomycetaceae > Streptomyces > Streptomyces shenzhenensis. Next base: position 46,760 of record NZ_JAJONF010000011.1, read on the forward strand.
ACAACCTCTTCGGCCACCTCGCGGCCACCGCCGTACCCGGCGTCGAGGAGTGGCGGGACGGTGCCTACCGGCGGACCCTGCGGCTGCCGTACGGCCACGGTGTCGCCGCCCTCGCCCCGAAGCCCGACCACATCGCCTGCCGGCTCACCCTCAGCGACCTGCGGGACCTGCCCGTCGCCATCAGCCGCTGCCGGCGGCTGCTCGACCTGGACGCCGATCCGGTCGCCGTCGACGAGCAGCTGCGCACGGACCCCTTCCTGGCGCCGCTGGTCGACAAGGCGCCGGGGCGCCGGGTGCCGCGCACGGCCGACGAGGCGGAGTTCGCCGTCCGGGCCGTGCTCGGCCAGCAGGTCTCCACGGCCGCCGCCCGCACCCACGCGGCCCGCCTGGTGAGGGCCCACGGCACCCCGGTGGACGACCCCGAGGGCGGTCTCACCCACCTCTTCCCGTCCCCCGAGGCGCTCGCGGACGTGCCCCCGGAGTCGCTGGCGATGCCCCGCACCCGCCGCACCACCTTCACCACGCTGGTCGGTCAACTGGCCGACGGCACCCTCCACCTGGGTGTCGAGAGCGACTGGGCCGAGACGCGCGCCCAGCTCCTCGCCCTCCCCGGTTTCGGCCCCTGGACCGTCGACGTCATCGCCATGCGGGCCCTCGGCGACCCGGACGCCTTCCTCCCCACCGACCTCGGAATCCGGCGCGCCGCCCAGGAATTGGGCCTGCCCGGCACCCCGGCCGCCCTCACCGCACGCGCGGCCGCCTGGCGCCCCTGGCGGGCCTACGCCGTGCAGTACCTGTGGGCGACCGACAGCCACCCGATCAACTTCCTGCCCGTATAGTCATTTCGAGGACCACGCCATGATGAAGAACCACACCGTGACCGACAGCCCCTACGGCCCCCTCACCCTGGTCGCCGAGAACGGCGCCCTCTGCGGTCTCTACATGGCGGACCAGCGCCACCGCCCGCCCGAGGAGACCTTCGGCGACCGCGACGACGATCTCTTCGCCGAGGCCGAGGAGCAGCTGACCGCCTACTTCGAGGGCCAGTTGAAGGAGTTCACCCTCGAACTGCGCCTGAACGGCACCCCGTTCCAGCGCAGCGTCTGGCGACAGCTCTCCCTGATCCCCTACGGAGAGACCCGCTCCTACGGCGAACTGGCCGAAGCCCTGGGCAATCCCAAGGCCTCCCGCGCGGTCGGCCTGGCCAACGGCCGCAACCCCATCGGCATCATCGTCCCCTGTCACCGCGTGATCGGCGCCAACGGCAGCCTCACCGGCTACGGCGGCGGCCTGCCCCGCAAGCAGCGCCTGCTGGACTTCGAGCGGGGTGCGGGGCTCTTCTGACCGGACTGAAGCGGGGCGAGCAACTTCGGCAGGCTGGTGCCGACCGGTTCGCGGATGACTTCGTCGGCGCGGTCGTCGTACGGCGTGGGCTCGGCGTTGACGATGACCAGCCGGGCGCCGTGGTCGGCGGCCACGCCCGCGAGTCCGGCGGCGGGCTGTACCTGGAGGCTGCTGCCGACGGCGATGAACACCGTGCACGCCTTGCTGACGGCGAGGGCCTCGCCGAGGACGTCCGGGTCGAGCCGTTCGCCGAACATGACGGTGGCGGATTTCAGGATCCCGCCGCACTCCAGGCACGTTGGATCCTCTTCGTCGGCGGCGACCCGGGCGAGGGTGTCCTCCATCGGCCCCCCCGCATGACACTTCGTGCACACGACGCTCCACGCCCCTGCCGTGCAGTTCGAGCACCTTGCGGCCGGGCAAGACCACTGAGCTGGTGGAGTCCATCGACGTTCTGTGTGATGAACCTGACCGGCACGCCGGACCGTTCAGGCTCGACCACCCGCCACAGCCCGATCGTGCCGCGATAGTCGGGGAGCCCGGAGTCGCAAGGTATTGGTAGAAATAACGCCGTACCCTCTCATCGAGCGGGCGGACTACCAAGGTGGTGCTTCATCAGCCGAGGTTGTTGGCGGCGGACTTGTAGTCAGCGGCCTGCTTCGGGGTCAGGTAGTGGGACACCCGCACAACTGCCGCGCCATGAACGTAGTCGTACTCGGAGAGCATCGGCAGCGACTTGGTGACGGACAGGATGTACTTCGCGCGGGCCTGTGCGTCGGCCGGGCTGCCGAACACCTCGATAGCGCCGCCGCGGTCGACGTCACCCTTGTCGGTGCCGCTGACGTCGTCGGCCGAGATCCGCGTGTCATCGAATGTGATCTTCGACGTGTACTGGTTCGGGCGGCCTAGCAGGTGGTTCGGGTCGTTGTCCGCGGTGACGGTTCCGGAGAGCTTCGCCGTGCTCACGATGGCGGAGACCTTGTCGAACGCGATCCGCGCGGTGAGGGGCTTGGCCTGAGCTGCTGCGGCTTTGGGAGAGGTGGCGTTGGCAGGTGCGGCGTTGCTGCTGCAGCCCACGAGACCGGCCGTGAGGACGGTGGCCGCTGCGGCGAGGGCGAGGAATTTTCTCATACCGACGATCATGATCGTTGGTCGGATTATGTGTAAGTGATGTGGCTGAGTTGTGATGCCGTGTTCGGGCGTTGCTGACCGCCGGACCGCCGTAGTCCGTGCTCGCGCCCTGCTCGGGATGCGTTAACGGATTCCCACTGTCGCAAGGCATCGGCAGATGTGACAGGAGGCTTGGTAAGCCGCGGATGCACCTCGCTGTACGTGCTACCGCGGTGCAATGGCTCACTCAGCGTCCACTGCGCGTCAGCCAACGGCACTCCCGGACCAACGACCCGGTGATCCGAACGAAACGCCCGGGTCTGCGGGGCGGCGGCACGGACGGGCGGGTACCGCATCTCAATGGGGGCGAAGGACACTCGGCCTGACCCGCTAGGCTCCCCGTGAACTTCGGTCCCGGCCCGCGCTGGGGCTTCTTACGTGGGTGCTCTCAGTAGGAGGACCGGGGGTGGATGATGAGTGCTTCTGCGTTCGGCAGACGGGGCGTCGCGGCGGCGGGTGGGGTGTCGGTGCTGGCGCTGATCGGCGCGTGCGGTGCGGACAGAGGGGACGACGCTGGAGGACGTAAGAAGTCTGCGCCTGCCGGGTCCGCCTCGCCTGCGAGTTCGACGCCGCAGCAGGCATCCGGATCGTCCGTCTCCGCGACCGGGAAGAAGCTTGACCAGAAGGGCCTCGACGGCCTGGCACTGACCTCGCACGCCCCCCCGGCTATACGGTCGATACCGTCACTGGCAAGGGCCGCCCGGTGGACCACGACGTGCTCACGGCCTACCGTGCCGTCACCCCCACCCTCTGTCGCCCCGTCTACGCGGCCGCAGAGCTGGGCAGCCTGCACGACTTCACGGCTCAAGTCAGTCAGGACGTCGTGTCCACCTCCGACGACCTCGGGCAGCACGCGAGTGTCGGCCTGACGTCCTACACCCTTGCCGATGCCCGCAGGGTGATGACCGAACTGCGCGCAGCGCTTGCGAAGTGCGCCACCGCCGAGATGCGCCCGTCCGCTGCTCACCCCGATGCTGGGCTGGGGTACTCCCGTACCCGGCTTCGGTCCGTTTCCGGCTACGGCGACGAGACCCTCGCTTTCGGCGCCGTCTAGGTCGTCGTTGACGGCGGCAGGGGCCCCAGCATCCCCTTCACCGTCCTGGTCGTCCGCCAGAACTCCGTCATCGCCACTTTCATGTCCGTCAACCCCATCCAGCCCCCGACCATCCCCCAAGACGTCGTAGACGCTCAGCTCAAAAAGCTCGCCTGACTTCTTCGGGCGGCAGGATGCGGTACGCGCCGCGGTTCACGGCAACCTTCGAGTTCGCTCAGAAGGGCCGAAGCCCCCTTACGCGCTCTGGCGCGCCAGAACGCGGAGGAGCTGAGGCAGGGCGGTGCCGATCGGTTCGCGGATGACTTCGTCGGCGCGGTCGTCGTACGGCGTGGGCTCGGCGTTGACGATGACCAGCCGGGCGCCGTGGTCGGCGGCCACGCCCGCGAGTCCGGCGGCGGGCTGTACCTGGAGGCTGCTGCCGACGGCGATGAACACCGTGCACGCCTTGCTGATGGCGAGGGCCTCGCCGAGGACGTCCGGGTCGAGCCGCTCGCCGAACATGACGGTGGCCGACTTGAGGATGCCCCCGCACTCCAGGCACGGCGGATCCTCCTCACCGGCCTCGACGCGGGCGATCGCGTCCGCCATCGGTCCGCGCGCCCGGCACTTCGTGCACACCACCTGCCGCGCGGTGCCGTGCAGTTCGAGCACCTTGCGGGCGGGCATCCCGGCGAGCTGGTGCAGACCGTCCACGTTCTGCGTGATCACCCGAACGGGTGTCCCCGACTGCTCCAGCTCGGCGACGGCCCGGTGTGCCGCGTTCGGCTCGGCCCTCAGCGTCCGGTTCTTCCGCCGCAGCTGCCAGGACCGGCGCCGGATCTCCGGATCGCCCATGTAGTACTCGTAGGTCACGAGCTTCTCGGCGTCGGGATCCTTCCGCCACAGCCCGTTCGGGCCGCGGTAGTCCGGGATCCCGGAGTCCGTCGAGATACCGGCGCCGCTGAGAATGGCGACGAGGGGCTTGGTCATGTGTTCGAGGGTAGGACGGGCCGGGCGCGGGCGGCGAGCGGATATCGCCGGGCCCGCCCGGCCGCCGGCGCACCCCGCCCGCTCACCCCACGCGGTCGCCGTTCTCCAGCTCGGCGGTGCCCGAGCCCTCGGTCACCACGTCCAGCGCGATCAGGACGCGCCGTCCCAGCGCACCCGGGAGGTGGGCGGTGATCTCCTCGCGGGACACCAGCCGCCAGGACAGCAGCTCCTCCTCCTGGATCCTGATCGCCTGGAGATCCGTGTCGGCGAGGACACCGCCGTCGTACACGTACGCCACGATGGGCGGCCGGCCGGTGCCGTGCACCCAGTCCACGGTCAGCAGCCGGCCCATCTCACGGTCCAGGCCGATCTCCTCCAGAGTCTCCCGGCGGGCGCCCTGGCGCGGGGTCTCCCCGTCGTCGGACTCGACGGTCCCGCCCGGCAGGGCCCAGCCCTCCCGGTAGTTGGGTTCGACGAGCAGCACCCGTCCCTCGGTGTCCCGGAAGAGCGCGGCGGCCCCGGCGAGGACGCGGGGGAGGCTCGCGATGTACGCGGCGTAGGTGTCGGTGGTGGTCACTCTGGCAGGGTAGCCAGCCCGGCGGCCGCGTTCGTCCGGGCCAGCCGCACCGTGCGCTCCGCCAGGTCCCTGACGCGGGCCCCGTCGAAGCCGAAGACGGCGCTGCGGACCGTGTCCTCGAGGGGCCTGCCACCGGTCCGCAATGGCCGCCGCGCCGGTCAGCACCCCGGCCACCGAGCCCGCCGTCGCGCCGTTGGAGTCGGTGTCCAGGCCGCCGCGCACGGTGAGGGCGATGGTCCGGGTGAAGTCGCCGTCGCCGTGGAGCAGCCCGGCGGTGAGCACGGCCGCGTTGGGGACGGTGTGGATCCAGCCGAGGCCCGCGGTCTCGGCGGCGACGGTGGTGAGGGTGTCCTCCCAGCTCAGCCGGGCCTCGCCCCGGCGCGCGAAGCGCTGGTCCAGCTGGTGGAGGTCACCGACGACGCCGAGGCCGCGGCCCACCGCATCGCCGGGCAGCTGAACTGCTCCCCAGCCGACGTGCTCGTGTCCCCCTACGCGTGGGTCGGCACGGAACGGGAGATCACGGCCGCGCTCGACGAGCACCGGCGCCGCTGGGGGATCACCCGCTACGTCGTTCGCGAGTCCCGCACCGCCCGTTCCGCCGGCTTGGTGACCGTCGCCGCCGCTGCCACGTCGGGGTCCCCGGCCCCCACCCGGACGCTGCCCGAGGTCAGCACGGCCGAGTCCACCGGCTGCCGCGTCATTCGTCACCCTGCTCGACGTCCAGATGGATCGGACCCCGGAGAATGGGGCTGGGCCGGTACGGCGGCGGGTCGGCGACCAGCCTGGGGCGGTGGAGCCGGCGTACCAGCTCGGTCAGCGCGATCTGGGTTTCCCGCCGGGCCAGCGGGGCGCCGAAGCACGAGTGGATGCCGCTGCCGAACCCTAGGTGCTGGTTGTCACGCCGGTCCGGGTCGAAGCGGTCGGGATCGTGGAAGCGCTGCGGATCGCGGCTGCCCGAGGCCAGCATGAGCATGATCCGCGAGCCTTTGGGGATGACGGTGTCCCCGATGGTGATATCGCTGTACGCCACCCGCGGGTCTGTCCAGCCAACGGCCCTGTCTCATTTTCGGTGGTGACGGAGGGTGGCGCTGTCGGAAGGAGGATGCGGTGGCGGAGGAGGGAGAAGCCTGCTCGGCCGTGCATCTGGCGCGCGATGCGCTTGGTCTTGGTGTTGACACCTTCGGTGGGGCCGTTGCTGTACGGAAGTGTGAGTGCGGCGTGCACGGCGTCGCGGTCTCGGTCCAGGCCCCGGGCGAAGGCGTGCAGATGGGGCAGCTCGGGCTGAGCGAACCTCGACGATCCAGCGCGAGAGCCCGTCGGCATGAGGTTGTCGGGCTTGGTGAGGATCATCCGGGCGAGCCGGCGCGGGGAGATGTGGCTGCGGTCTGCGTCCGCGCGGACCTGGTTGATGTACTTGTGCAGGAGGTTCAGGCAGCCGGTGAACCCGAGGGCCTTGATCTCTTCGAAGAGGTGCTGGACGGGCACGGCGGGATCTTCGGCCCGGCGTTTGCGCAGGTGCTCGCGGTAGGGGTCGACGAGGCTGGCGCGGTATTCGGGGACGCGGAGCATCCGCCTGGGCCGGTCGGCCCGCGCGTACCGTTTGACGGTGTTCAGGGCCAGCTGAAGTCGGCGGGCGCATTCGAGCAGGCCCATGCCCTTCTTGAGCAGGTTGTGGACCTGGTGCCGGCGTTCCAGGGTCGTCTGGGCGCGGGGCCCTCGGTAGAGGGTACGTTTCCTCTTGGGTGCAGATCCAATGAGGGTGCAGTCGATCAGGCGGTGGGTATGAGCTGGTCGCGGTAGCGCGTCTGGTGGTTACGGATGAACTCCTGCTGCTGGTGCCATGCCCAGTAGGCGTCGAAGTCGCCGTTGGCGCGGACGGCACGCAGCTTGAGCACGGCTTCAGCTCCGGACAGGCCCCAGCGGGCGCCGGTTATGTCCAGGCGGTCTTTGACCAGGTGCCGGCATGCTCCCTCGATGATCCCGGTGGCGATCGGCCAGCCGCGTTCAAGGGCGGTGTCACAGCGCAGATGCTCGGCCTTGGCGGCCAGGTGGTTCACGGCCTCGTCGATGCCCCTGCGCTGGGCGCCACGCAGTCCGGCGGCGTGGGCGGCTGCCTCGAGTGCGGCGGCGGTCTGCTGCACGCCGCCGCCCAGCAGGACGCGGGTGTGACGGGCGACCCAGCCCTTCGGCGTCGCCCTGCCGGGGGGCGTCAAACCACCTCATGCTGCGTTACTCAGGTTGAACTCGTGGAGTCCGGCGGTCTGATCGCGCCGTCGTCCGTGGCCAGACCGGTGGGCGGGAGGCAGCCGTCGACCAGGTGAGGCCGGTACTGGATCTTCTCCAGTTTCCGCTTGATCACGCGGGTGAGGTGCGCGAGGTCGGCGGCGGCGAAGTCGGCCAGGTGCCGCCTGAGGAGTGACCAGACCCCTCGGCCGGGTTCGACTCCGCACCACGAAACGGGGTGCAGCTCCCCGCAGGTGGGTTATCGGGGGCCGACGCCGGGGGCGCCGGGTTGGTGTGCCAAGCGGTGTGATCAGTGCGCGTGGTTGGAGGTCAGCGGAGGGTTGGCGTTGCTGGCGAGGGTGTGGGCGAAGTCCGGCCACCAGGCACCGGCGGGCGGATCCTCGACGCCGCCGTACTCGGGGTCTCCCGGTCCGGCCGTGCCGCGGTGGCAGGTGCCGTCGGACTGGCCGATGGTCTTCACGTACAGGTACGCGTCGGCCAAGGGGACGCCGGTTTGCGTCGTGGGGCGGTTGCCGACTCCGCGGCCCGGGGCGTTGCACCAGGGTTCGTCGTCGGTGTACTTGCCGGGCGGGGCGGTCCATGCACCCCGTCCGTTTCGGCTGGTGTCCAGGACGTAGTGGGTGAGCCGGTCGGTACGAGGTGTGCCGACGTTGCTGTCGTACCAGGCGTCGGTCCAGTGCCAGGTCGAAGGGTCGTTGAACTCGACCGCGTCGCCCGGGAGCCCGTCGTTGGGGGCAGCCGAGGAGTAGTACTGGCTGGCACACTGGTCGGCTCGCCCGGCGGGGGCAAGGGATTCCGTGGTGTACCAGACGCATTTGGACACCCATGTGCCATAGCGGTTGAGCTGGTCGGTCGGCTGGTAGTTCGAGATGTTGAGGGCGAATCCCTGCGCCTGTCGCAGGCCCGCCTCGATCAGTCGGCCGGTGATCTCACCGACGGGCTGCCATTTGCTGTTGCCGGCGTCAAGGTAGACGGAGGTCGCCGGGTCGGCTTCCAGGGTGCCGACGGCCGATCTGACCTCGGCAATACGGGCGGTGGTGAGCGAACCTGTCGGGTCGGTATCCGGGCCGCAGTCCCTGGGGAGCAGCGCGAGTGAGTCCGGTTCGACGATGACGACGGCCTTGTGGGTGCCGATGGCTCTGGCGACAGCCTTCACCCAGGCGTCGTAGGCGGCCGAGTCGGCCGCGCCGCCGGCCGAATAGGAGCCGCAGTCGCGACCAGGAACGTCGTACAGGACCAGCAGCGGGACGGAGCGGGTCGCCTTCGCGGCCCGGACTATGCCTCGGACGCGATCGCCGACTTGCTGGGGGGTTCCGTCGGTCAGCCAGACCGCCTCGGGCCAGCTGGCGAGTTCGGCCATGTTGCGCGCGTCGGCCAGATGGCCGGCCCGCAGGTCGGAGAGGGCCTGGTGAGCGGCTTCGCTGCGTGGATCGACGTAGAAGCGTGTGCCGCTGCCCAGTGTTCGGCTCGGTGCTGGTCCGGGGGTGGCTTGGGCGCCGGGGGTGAGGCCCGTCATCACGAGGGCCGCCGTACAGGCCGCAAGGGCCAGTCGGCGGAGCGCTCTGCCATTGATCATGGGGTGGAGTCTCCCTTTCAGTACGCAGGTGTGGGTGTGCCGGGCGACTGCACCGACGGAGCCTCGAATCTCACGGTTCTCCGCCATGCGGCGCACGGTTGGGAGCGCTTCCAGATGGGTGATGATTGAGCGCACGAGAGCCCGTGTCAAGACTGAAGTGGATGATGTACACGGCTGAATGAGGAACGAAGACGTGCGGTCGCGTCGTCTCACCTTTGCATTCACGCGCTGAACGCGGTGACCCGCAACGTCCGGCTCGGCACTGCCTTCAGTTCAATCGAGCTCACACATCGAAGCGATCGGCCCGTCCTTGTTCAACAGTTGAAGTCGAAGCTCTTGACAGGAAGTTACGGCCCTGTCATGTTCACCGTCGTCGGAGCGAAGTGCCACCTTTGCTGGAAGCGCTTCCAATATGCCTCCACGGCCGAGCAACGGAGCTCACCATGCCAGTTGGTCTCTTCACGTCGGTCCGCAGCGCGGTCACGTTGGTGACGGCGTGCCTGCTGCTGCCCTTCGCCGCTCACCCGGCGCATGCCAGTTCCTGGGGGAGTCCCCAGACCGTCAACTCCTGGAATGTCATCAACGGGAGGTGGACCGCCAACAACGAGCTGGAGACGTACACGCCGAACTGCGTCTGGTACGACGGCGGCACCCTGATGATCAAGACATACAAGGCCGCCGACGGGACGTACTACTCGGGTCGCGTGGAGTCGAAGGCGCTCTACGGCTACGGCACCTACAGCTTCACCGCGAACATGCCCGACGGACGCGGGCTGCTCCCGGCGGTATGGGCGGCCTACCTGAACCCGTGGCTGCCCGAGTTCGACGCCGCCGAGATCGTCGGCCAGAACAACCACACCGTGTACCAGACACTTCACGACCAGAACAACGGGCAGACTCAGTACTCGAAGAACAACTCCTCGGGGTGGACGAACGCGTTCCATACGTATTCGTTCACGTGGTGGCCCGACCACGTCGACTTCGCGGTGGACGGCACCATCACGGGCTCGAAGCCCTACACCACGCCGGCCGGCACCGGCATGCACTTCATCGTCGACACGGCGGTGGGAGGCGACTGGCCGGGCAATCCGGACAACTCGACCTGGGCAACGGCGGACGGCGCCCGCTACCTGAAGGTCTCCTCGATCACGTACACGCCGTACTACCCGTGACCTGACCGGCGGCCATCCTCCGGGATGGCCGCCGCCCGTGCGGGATCCCGCGAGGGTGGTCCGCACGGTCAGGCGCTGGAACGCACCACCAGATGAGACGGCAGCAGCAGGGGAGTGGGGTCTGCGCCCTCGATGACACCGACCAGCATGCGGGCCATCTCCCGTCCCAGGGCACGGACCGGCTGGTGAACGGTGGTCAGCGGTGGGTGTGCGATCTGCGCCACGGGGAGATCGTCGAAGCCCACGACGGCGACGTCGTCCGGAACCGAGCGGCCGCCTGCGCGCAGTGCACGCAGGGCCCCCGCCGCCATGTTGTCGTTCGCTGCGAACACTCCGTCCACGGCGGGATGATTCTCGAGCAGCCTGGCCATGGCCAAGGCCCCGCTGGGCTCGTTGAAGTCCCCGGTCTCGGGGGCGTGCGGTCTCCTCCCGGCGAGCAGCAGCGCTTCCCGGTACCCCTGGTAGCGTGCACGGCCCACCTCCGTGTCCAGAGGCCCGCAGATGGTGGCGATGTCGGTGCGCCCGCCGGCGAGCAGATGCTCGGTGGCGCGCCGTGCGCCGGCGACGTTGTCTATGTCCACGTACCAGCGCGGGTCGGCGCCTCCGGGGCGTCCGCCGAAGACGACCGGCAGATCCGTCTCCGCTGCCAGGTGTGCCAGGGGGTCGTCGGCGTGCAGCGCCATCATCATCACGCCGTCCACGCCGCGGGACCGCAGCAGGTCCCCGACCCGCTTTCGGGCCCGGTCGGAGGCGGCCAGGCAGAGCATGAGATGCAGGTCGGCCTCTTCGAGGACACTGGAGACTCCGGCGATGACCTGTCCGAAGAAGGGGTCCGCGAGCACTGAGGGATCGTGCTGCGAGATGACGAGTGCCGCTGCTCCCGCCTGGCGCGTGGCCAGCGCCCGGGCCTTGGGGTTCGGCACGTATCCAAGTTCCCGTACGGCCCGCTCTACTGCCTCGCGTTTGGCGCGGCTGACATGCGGAGCGTTGTTGAGTGCCCGGGACGCGACGGAGCGGGAGACCTGGGCGAGCGCGGCCACCTCGTCGAGCGTCGGCCGTCCCGACCGCGAGACCTCATTCATCACTTGCCCCATCATGTCACCGCGTACGTGGAAGCCCTTCCATTCTTGTCTGCTCCATCCTCCGGCACTTCTCTCGACCGGCATGGCCACCACAGCGAGCCGCTCCCCGTCCGCCCCGTCGACCCTTGTGGACTCGCCCGCTATGTCATGGCCGCAGCGTCAACGGGAACTTGACCCGACACGCATCTCACTCATTTCCCGACAGCTCCGGGAGAACATGCTCGGCACAAGCGGCAACGGCCTCAACCATGCCTACGACGGCGCGGTCTCCGCAGTCATCTGCAGCAAGGACCCGGGGGGCGACCGTCGGCCACTCCCAGTCGGCGAAGAGCACGACGACACAGACGGCCTGCGCTGACCTGAGCGCACACACGGAAGCGCCCCGGTGAGCGTCAGGGAAGTCACAGGGGTCGTCTGGGCCTCGCAGGGCGATTGTCGGCAGTCTGATTCGCGCGGCCTGTACGGGCCGGTGCAGGACTGCTCGACGGCGTCTTGGACGACTGAGTGCGTTGTGGCAAAGGGGCGTGAGGAGCTCGTGTCGGTGCTGGCCGGGGAGAGCCCGGTGAATACGCCGGTTTCTGTGCCGTCTGGTGGCGAGATGGCTGCTGCCGTGGGATCGGGCGGCTTTGGCGCGGGGCATGGCGAGAGGCCGCCGGGGGTGGCGGCCGGCCATGGGGGAGGAGGTGCTCATCGGCCTGTATGCGGAGGTGTTCGCCGCAGTGGTGGCTGCTGCGGCGCCGGTGAACGGGGTCGAGCTGACGCGGGCAGTCGGCTGGGACGCTTCTCCGGCCAGTGCGGAGCGTCCCCGGTCAGGTGCCGGGACAGCCTGATCACGGCGGCCCGCCACACCATCTGGGCGTGGTGGTCGGGGCGGCGTTCGTGGTCGCGGTTGAGGCGCGTGAGCGGGAGAGCCAGCTCAGCGTTGGCTCTACCACCCACCTGCGGGCCAGTACGCCGTTCCCGGAGTGCGACAGCACCGCGTCGCGGCGGGCCAGGGCGGCGGCCTGGCGCGGGGCGCCGGGGCAGGTCCAGCCGAAGACGTCGGCGCGGATCAGCGCGCCGATCCATTCCTGGTACGGGTTGTCGTGGGTGGCGGTGAGGGGCGGTTTCAGCCCGAGGGCGAGGTTGCGGTAGGCGGCCCGTTCCGCCGTGAAGGTCTGGAGGTACGGCAGCCGTTGCAGCCACAGCTCGCCGACCTGCTCACTGCTGAAGCCGAAGCCGTGGGTCTCCAGGAGGTGCAGGCCGAGGATCGTGTAGTCGACGTCGTCGTCACGGCAGCTGCCGTGGATCCGCCCGCGCACGCACTGCCGCCACTCGGGGCGCAGCGCGAGCGCGTCGCTCTCGTCGGCGGGCTCGGGCAGGTAGCCGGTGAGCGGCAGGGCGGCGGCCCGCCGCAGATGGCCGTCGATGCGCTCCCGGGTCCACAGGTCGCCCCGCTCGACCGGTTTGCCGAGCATGTGGCCCGCGATCCGGCCGAGCCGGCCGCCGAGCACCCGGTCGGCGAACTCGGACCCCAGACTGCTCATGGCTGTGGTCCACCTTTTCGCAGGTGGTTCCCAGCCTCCTCCCAGCTCCGGGCGGGGCATGACGGGGAGGGTGTCCTCCGGTTAGGGTCACAGCGGCGCGACTGGCCTTGACGTGCGCGAGGCCCGGAGAGCAAGGGGATACAGGTGACACAGCGCGTGCTCATCGCCGCGGACAAGTTCAAGGGCTCGCTGACGGCCGTACAGGTCGCCGAGCGGGTCACGGCGGGGCTCAGGCGGGTCGTGCCCGGACTCGACGTCGAGGCGCTGCCCGTCGCGGACGGCGGGGACGGCACGGTGGCCGCCGCGGTCGCGGCCGGGTTCGAACGGCACGAGCGGCAGGTCGCCGGGCCGCTGGGCCAGGAGGTCACCGCCGCCTTCGCGCTGCGCGGCGACGCCGCGGTCGTGGAGATGGCCGAGGCGAGCGGGCTGCAGCGGCTGCCCCGCGGGGTCTTCGCCCCGCTGACGGCCTCCACCTACGGCTCCGGAGAGCTGTTGCGGGCCGCCCTCGACGCGGGTGCGCGCACGATCGTCTTCGGCGTCGGGGGGAGCGCCACCACCGACGGCGGCGCCGGGATGCTGTCGGCCCTCGGGGCGCGGTTCCTGGACGAGGACGGCGAACCGGTGCCGCCGGGCGGCGGCGGCCTCGCGGACCTGGCCCGCGCGGACCTGTCCGGGCTGGACCCCCGTCTGGCCTCCGTCGACCTGATCCTCGCCAGCGACGTCGACAATCCGCTCACCGGCCCGAAGGGCGCGCCCGCGGTGTACGGCCCGCAGAAGGGGGCCGCGCCGGACGACGTGGCCGCCCTGGACGAGGCGCTGGGCCACTTCGCGAAGATCCTGGAGGCCGAGGTCGGCCCGCGCGCCGTGGAGTACGCGGCGGCGCCGGGTGCGGGCGCCGCCGGGGGCATCGGGTACGGCGCGCTGCTGCTCGGCGCCCGCTTCCGGCCCGGTATCGAGGTCATGCTCGACGTCCTGGGCTTCGCGCCGGCGCTGGAGCGGGCGTCGCTCGTCATCACCGGCGAGGGCTCGCTGGACGAGCAGACCCTGCACGGGAAGGCCCCGGCCGGGGTGGCGGCCGCGGCCCGCGCCGCCGGCAAGGAGGTCGTCGCGGTGTGCGGCCGCCTCGCCCTGCCGCCCGAGTCGATCGGACGGGCCGGGATCCGCCGTGCCTACCCGCTCACCGAGCTCGAACCGGACGTGGTGAAGTGCATCGCGGAGGCCGGGCCGATCCTGGAGCGGGTCGCCGAACAGATCGCGCGCGACTTCCTGACCTGAGGCCCTCCCGGGGGCTTCGCCCCCGCCGCCTCCCGCGTCGGTTCACCGCTCGGCGCACCGGCCTCCTGCCCCCACCTCTCGGCCCGCCGGGTCGGGCAGGGGTGGGCGGGCAGGGAAAAAGCGGAGGGCCCCGGACCAGGTGGCGGTCCGGGGCCCTCGACGGCTTCGGCTACGGCAGCTGCGCCGCCCGTGCCTCGCGCCGGTTGTCGCGGAAGTTGTTCACGCGGCGGGCGGTGGCGAACAGCGGGATCACCGCGCCCATCACCAGTTGCAGCGCACAGCCGGTCTGGAGGAGCAGCTGGCCGCCGGGGGCGTCGAAGGCCCAGGACGCCAGGAGGCCCATCGACAGGACGATCCAGCCGAGCATCGCCCCGGCGAGGCGGCCGCGCGGCTTCGGGTACTCGACCCGGCTCACCATCAGCCATGCCGTGCCGAGGATCGCCAGGAGCGTCGCGAAGAACGGCAGCTCCAGAAGGACGATCGAGACGACCGTCAGTGCCCCGAAGGGGCTCGGCATGCCCTGGAACATGCCGTTCGTCGGTGTCACGCACGAGAAGCGCGCCAGTCTCAGGACCACGGCCAGGAGCACCATGACCGCTCCGACCGCGGCCACCTTCTGGTACGCGTCGTCGGCCACCATGCCGTAGACGAGCACGAAGTACGCCGGCGCGAGGCCGAAGCTGATCAGGTCGGAGAGGTTGTCCAGCTCCGCGCCCATGGGGGAGGAGCGCAGCTTCCTGGCGACCAGGCCGTCGAACAGGTCGAAGACGGCCGCGCAGAGCATGAGGATGACGGCGGTGGCGGCGCTGTGGCGTGCCATGCCCGCCGACTGGTCGTCCCCGGTCAGGTGCGGGATCAGGATGCCCGTGGTGGTGAAGTACACGGCCATGAAGCCGCACGTCGCGTTGCCGAGCGTGAGGGTGTCCGCTATCGAGAGGCGGAGAGAGAGCGGCATCTCCTCCTCGTCGTCGCCGATCTCGTCGGCCTCGGGCACCCAGCCCGCCTGCGTCTCAGGATCAATCACGGTCAATGCGAGTCACCCCAGCCACGGTCTTCTGGCCGACCTCGACCGCGACCTCCACGCCCTCCGGCAGGTAGATGTCGACGCGCGAGCCGAAACGGATCAGCCCGATGCGGTCGCCCTGCTCGACCTTCGTGCCCTGCGGGACGTAAGGCACGATACGGCGGGCCACTGCGCCTGCGATCTGGATCATCTCGATGTCGCCGAGTTCGGTGTCGAAGTGCCAGACTACGCGCTCGTTGTTCTCGCTCTCCTTGTTGAAGGCGGGAACGAAGCCGCCGGGGATGTGCTCCACCGACGTCACCTGGCCCGCGAGGGGGGCGCGGTTGACGTGGACGTTGAGCGGGCTCATGAAGATCGCGACGCGGGTGCGGCCGTCCTTCCACGGCATGATGCTCTGCACCACACCGTCGGCGGGGGAGATGACACGGCCCTGGGCGATCTCACGCTCGGGGTCGCGGAAGAACCACAGCATGCCCGCCGCGAGCGCGGTGGCGGGCACGGCGACGGCCTTGGCGGCGCCGGAGCGGCGGGCGCGGAGCAGGCTGACGGCTGCGGTGGCGACGGTCGGGAGAAGCCACGGCGATGCTCCGCGCGCGAGGCGTACGCCGGCCAGGCTGTCTCGATGTGCAGAGGTTTGGCTGTGGGGCATGGATGACCTTCGTAGCGGATGATGCCGCGCGGGAAAAGGGGACGGCGGCTTTCCGGGATCGTACCGGTCGCGGCCTACAACTGGGCAAGCCAGGAAGCCGAGTCGGCGGCCGAAGACCGTTGACGGGGTGTGATCTTCTTCTCGAAGAAAACACCCCGTACCCGGACAATCAACCCTGGAATCGATACTCTTCGAGCAGTCGTCGCCCGATGATCATTTTCTGGATCTCGGCGGTGCCTTCGCCGATCAGCAGCATGGGCGCCTCGCGGTAGAGGCGTTCGATCTCGTACTCCTTGGAGAAGCCGTAGCCGCCGTGGATCCGGAAGGCGTCCTCCACGACCTCCTTGCAGTACTCGGAGGCGAGATACTTCGCCATCCCTGCCTCAAGGTCGTTTCGTTCCCCGGAATCCTTTTTGCGTGCGGCGTTGACCATCATGGCATGCGCGGCCTCGACTTTGGTGGCCATCTCCGCGAGCTTGAACTGGATGGCCTGGTGCTGGGCGATCGCCTTGCCGAAAGTATGACGCTGCTGGGCGTACTGGACGCCCAGCTCGAACGCGCGCTGGGCGACGCCGCAGCCGCGCGCCGCCACGTTGACGCGGCCGACCTCGACTCCGTCCATCATTTGGTAAAAACCTCGGCCGGTGACCCCGCCGAGCACCCGATCGGCCGGAATCCGCAGCCCGTCCATGATCAGCTCGGTGGTGTCGACGCCCTTGTAGCCCATTTTGTCGATCTTGCCGGGAATGGTGAGGCCGGGGCGGACCTCTCCGAAGCCGGGCTCCTTCTCCACCAGGAAGGTCGTCATCGACTTGTGGGGGGCCGTGCCCTCGGGGTGTCCCTCGTCACTTCGCACGAGGACGGCCACGAGGGACGACGTGCCGCCGTTCGTCAGCCACATCTTCTGGCCGTTCAGGACGTACTCCTCGCCGTCCTTCACCGCCTTCGAGGTGATCGCCGACACGTCCGAGCCGAGGCCCGGCTCCGACATCGAGAAGGCGCCCCGGATGTCGCCGGCCGCCATCCGCGGCAGGAAGTGCTCCTTCTGCTCCTGCGTCCCGTGCTGCTTGAGCATGTACGCGACGATGAAGTGCGTGTTGATGATCCCGGAGACGGACATCCAGCCCCGGGCGATCTCCTCGACGCACAGCGCGTACGTCAGGAGGGACTCGCCCAGGCCGCCGTACTCCTCGGGGATCATCAGGCCGAAGAGGCCGAGCTCCCTGAGGCCGTCCACGATCGCTTGCGGGTACTCGTCGCGGTGCTCCAGCTCGGTGGCGACCGGGATGATCTCCTTGTCCACGAAGTCGCGGACGGTGGAGAGGATCTCCTGCTGGACGTCGGTCAGACCGGCGGTCTGGGCGAGACGGGCCATCGCTTACTTCCCCTGTTCCTTGAGCTCGGGGCGGCCCGGCTGCTCGCCGCCGCGCTCCTTGATGTACGTCTCGGTCGGCACCATCACCTTGCGGCGGAACACACACACCAGCGTGCCGTCCTGCTTGTAGCCCTTGGTCTCGACGTAGACGATCCCGCGGTCGTTCTTCGACTTGGACGGCCACTTGTCGAGCACGGTCGTCTGGCCGTAGATCGTGTCGCCGTGGAACGTGGGAGCCACGTGCTTGAGCGACTCGATCTCCAGGTTGGCGATCGCCTTGCCCGAGATGTCAGGAACTGACATGCCGAGCAGCAGCGAGTAGATGTAGTTCCCGACCACCACGTTCTTGCCGAAGTCCGTCGTCTTCTCGGCGTAGTTGGTGTCCATGTGGAGCGGGTGGTGGTTCATGGTGAGGAGACAGAACAGGTGGTCGTCGTACTCCGTGACCGTCTTGCCCGGCCAGTGCTTGTACGTCGCCCCGACCTCGAACTCCTCGTACGTGCGTCCGAACTGCATCGCGCTCACGCCTCCGGGATCTCGAACTTCGACGTGCGCTGCATGCCGGCCGCCCGGCCCTTGCCGGAGATGACCAGGGCCATCTTGCGGCTGGCCTCGTCGATCATCTCGTCGCCGAGCATCGCGGAGCCCTTCTTGCCGCCCGCCTCGGACGTGTAGTAGTCGTACGCGTCCAGGATCAGCTCGGCGTGGTCGTAGTCCTCCTGCGACGGCGAGAAGATCTCGTTGGACGCCTCGACCTGGCCGGGGTGCAGCACCCACTTGCCGTCGAAGCCGAGGGCCGCGGCGCGCTGGGCGACCTCGCGGTAGCCCTCGACGTTGCGGATCTGGAGGTAGGGGCCGTCGATCGCCTGGAGGTTGTTGGCGCGGGCGGCCATCAGGATCTTCATCAGGATGTAGTGGTAGGCGTCCGCCGGGTAGCCGGGCGGCTGCTCGCCCACGACCAGCGACTTCATGTTGATGGACGCCATGAAGTCGGCCGGGCCGAAGATGATCGTCTCGACGCGCTGGGACGCGGTGGCGATCTCGTTGACGTTGTTCAGGCCCTGCGCGTTCTCGATCTGCGCCTCGATGCCGATCTTGCCGACCTCGAAGCCCATGGTCTTCTCGATCTGGGTCAGCAGCAGGTCGAGGGCGACGACCTGCTGGGCCGTCTGGACCTTCGGCAGCATGATGCAGTCGAGGTTCTGCCCGGCGCCCTCGACCACGGTCACGACGTCACGGTACGTCCACTCGGTCGTCCAGTCGTTGACGCGGACCACGCGCGTCTTGCCGGTCCAGTCGCCCTCGTTGAGGAACTTGACGATGGTGTGCCGCGCCTCGGGCTTGGCGAGCGGCGCGCACGCGTCCTCCAGGTCGAGGAAGACCTGATCCGCCGGGAGACCCTGCGCCTTCTCCAGGAAGCGCGGGTTCGAACCGGGTACGGCCAGGCACGAGCGCCGCGGGCGGAGACGGTTGACGGTCGTCGTCATGCGGGGACCTCCAGAGGGTCGAGCTTGTTCGCTTTCCGGATCTCGTCGACGATGCGGCCGATGATTCCGGTGATGTCGAAGTCCTTCGGGGTGAAGACCGCGGCCACTCCGGCTGCCCTGAGCTGCTCGGCGTCTCCGTTCGGGATGATGCCACCGGCGATCACCGGTATATCTGTGGCACCGGCCACACGGAGTCGTTCCAGGACGTCGGGGACCAGCTGGGCGTGCGACCCGGAGAGGATCGACAGGCCCACCGCGTGCACGTCCTCGGCGAGCGCCGCGTCCACGATCTGCTCGGGAGTGAGCCGGATGCCCTGGTAGACCACCTCGAAGCCGGCGTCCCTGGCCCGCACCGCGATCTGCTCGGCGCCGTTGGAGTGCCCGTCCAGACCGGGCTTGCCGACCAGGAACCGCAGCTTGCCGCTGCCCAGCTCACGGGCGGTGGCGTCCACCCTGGCCCGCACCTCGGCGAGCGCCGAGCCCGCCTCGACGGGGACCGCGACGGGAGCCGAGGAGACCCCGGTCGGCGCCCGGAACTCGCCGAACACCTCGCGCAGGGCCCCGGCCCACTCACCGGTCGTCACACCCGCGCGGGCGCACTCCAGGGTGGCCTCCATGAGGTTGTCGGTGCCCTTGGCGGCCTCCTTCAGCCGCTCCAGGGCCTTGCAGGGCCGCGGGTGGTTGAACGGCGGCTGGTAGCGCGTGTCGCGCCACCGCCCGATCGCGGCCACCACCCTCGCCTCGACCGCCGGGTCGACCGTCTGGATGGCCGTGTCCAGGTCGGCGGTGAGCGGATTCGGCTCGGTGGTCTCGAAGATGTTGACGCCGACGATCTTGTCCTGACCGGACTCGATCCGGCCCCGGCGCTCGGCGTGCGACGCCACCAGCTGCGACTTCAGGTAGCCGGACTCGACGGCGGCCATCGCGCCGCCCATCTCCTGGATCCGGTCCATCTCCGCGAGGGAGTCCTCGACCAGCTGGGCGACCTTCGCCTCGATGACGTGCGAGCCCTCGAAGATGTCGTCGTACTCCAGCAGGTCGCTCTCATGGGCGAGCACCTGCTGGATGCGCAGCGACCACTGCTGGTCCCAGGGCCGGGGCAGGCCCAGGGCCTCGTTCCACGCCGGGAGCTGCACGGCACGCGCGCGTGCGTCCTTCGAGAGCGTCACGGCCAGCATCTCCAGCACGATCCGCTGGACGTTGTTCTCCGGCTGCGCCTCGGTCAGGCCGAGGGAGTTGACCTGGACGCCGTACCGGAAGCGGCGCTGCTTGGGGTCCTCGATGCCGTACCGCTCACGGGTGACCTTGTCCCAGATGCGGCCGAACGCCCGCATCTTGCACATCTCCTCGACGAACCGGACGCCCGCGTTCACGAAGAAGGAGATGCGGGCGACGACGTCACCCATCCGCTCCTGCGGCACCTGGCCGCTGTCGCGCACCGCGTCCAGGACGGCGACGGCGGTGGACATCGCGTAGGCGATCTCCTGGACCGGTGTGGCGCCCGCCTCCTGCAGGTGGTAGCTGCAGATGTTGATCGGGTTCCACTTCGGCAGGTGGGAGACCGTGTACGCGATCATGTCCGTCGTCAGCCGGAGGCTCGGCCCCGGCGGGAAGACGTGCGTCCCCCGGGACAGGTACTCCTTGACGATGTCGTTCTGGGTGGTGCCCTGGAGCTTGGTGACGTCCGCGCCCTGCTCCTCCGCGACGACCTGGTAGAGCGCCAGCAGCCACATGGCGGTGGCGTTGATCGTCATCGAGGTGTTCATCTGCTCCAGGGGGATGTCCTGGAACAGCCGGCGCATGTCGCCGAGGTGCGAGACGGGCACGCCCACCCGGCCGACCTCGCCGCGGGCGAGGATGTGGTCGGGGTCGTATCCGGTCTGCGTCGGCAGGTCGAACGCCACCGACAGGCCCGTCTGGCCCTTGGCGAGGTTACGCCGGTACAGCTCGTTGGACGCCTCGGCGGTGGAGTGCCCGGCATACGTGCGCATGAGCCACGGCCGGTCCTTCTCCCGCCTGTCTGCGGCGATCTGACGCTCAGTCATTTATGACCTCGGGTGTCTCAGACGTTGCGGAAGCGGTTGATGGCGTCGAGGTGCTTGGCCCGCATCTCCTCGTCGCGCACGCCGAGGCCTTCCTCGGGAGCGAGGCAGAGGACGCCGACCTTGCCCTGGTGCAGGTTGCGGTGCACGTCGTAGGCGGCCTGGCCGGTCTCCTCCAGGGAGTAGACCTTCGACAGGGTCGGGTGGATCTTGCCCTTCGCGATCAGCCGGTTGGCCTCCCAGGCCTCGCGGTAGTTGGCGAAGTGCGAGCCGATGATCCGCTTCAGGGACATCCACAGGTAGCGGTTGTCGTACTCGTGGTTGTAGCCCGAGGTGGAGGCGCAGGTGACGATCGTGCCGCCCTTGCGGGTGACGTACACGGAGGCACCGAAGGTCTCGCGGCCCGGGTGTTCGAAGACGATGTCGACGTCCTCGCCGCCGGTGAGTTCACGGATGCGCTTGCCGAAGCGCTTCCACTCGCGCGGGTCCTGCTCCTGCTCGTTCTTCCAGAACTTGTAGCCCTCGGCGTTGCGGTCGATGATCGCCTCGGCGCCCATCGCCCGGCAGATCTCCGCCTTCTGCGGCGAGGAGACGACACAGATGGGGTTGGCGCCGCCGGCCAGCGCGAACTGCGTGGCGTACGAGCCGAGTCCACCGCTCGCGCCCCAGATCAGCACGTTGTCGCCCTGCTTCATGCCGGCGCCGTTGCGGGAGACCAGCTGCCGGTAGGCGGTGGAGTTGACCAGCCCCGGAGCGGCGGCCTCCTCCCAGCTGAGGTGGCCCGGCTTGGGCATCAGCTGGTTGGACTTGACCAGCGCGATCTCGGCGAGACCGCCGAAGTTGGTCTCGAAGCCCCAGATGCGCTGCTCGGGGTCGAGCATGGTGTCGTTGTGACCGTCGGACGACTCCAGCTCCACGGAGAGGCAGTGCGCGACGACCTCGTCACCGGGCTTCCAGGCGTTGACGCCGGGGCCGGTGCGCAGGACGACGCCCGCGAGGTCGGAGCCGATGATGTGGTACGGGAGGTCGTGCCGCTTGGTCAGCTCGCTGAGGCGCCCGTAGCGCTCCAGGAAACCGAAGGTCGACAGCGGCTCGAAGATCGAGGTCCACACCGAGTTGTAGTTGACACTCGATGCCATGACGGCGACCAGGGCCTCGCCCGGGCCGAGCTCGGGCAGGGCGACCTCGTCGAGGTGGATCGACTTGCGCGGGTCCTTGTCACGGGTCTCCAGGCCCGCGAACATGTCCGTCTCGTCCTTGTGCACGGTGATCGCGCGGTAGGACTCGGGAAGCGGCAGGGCGGCGAAGTCGGCCGGCGTCGATTCCGGCGACTGGATCGCGTCCAGAATGGCCTGAGTGGTCACGGTGTTGCCTCCGGCGGTGTGCGCCCCCGAGGGAAGGGGCGCTGAGGGTTACGTCGGTGCTGCTGAGGGTTTCGGGAAGGTGCCCTGGTGCCGTCGGTTCGGCGGGGTGGTGCTTCGGCGGCGCTTTGTGGCGCGGGAGGTTGCCTGTGACGCAGGCGTCCGACGGGCGGGCCGATGGGCTCGCCGGGACAGGCCGGACACCATCAACGTATGACACCGCGTGTCAGGCGGCAAGGCACTGAGTGCCAGAAATCGCTCTCAGATGAAATCTTTACGTAACAAATGAGCGATGATCGATCAAACCTACTGCCGAGTAGGTGAAAATGCCCCGTCTCGCGGAAGAGGTCCGGATGCCGGGGACGGGCCGCGAGGCGTGGATCACACGGGCGGCGTGACGCACGCCTCAGGTCAGAGAGCATGCCGATGGCGGCGTCGGCGGGGCGGTGGGCCGCGGAGGCCGGCATCGGCTGTCGCGGTTCCGGTCCGCCGCCGCGCGGAAGCGGACGGCGGCCCGGCGGTACTTCCCGGCCCGGGCCGCGGCCACCGACTCAGCCCGTCCGGCGGGTGCGGACGAGCGGCTCAGCCGCGGTCCGGTGACCGCGGCCCGCCACGACCGTCGCCCTACGACCGCTCCTTCAGCGCCTGCTCGATCGTGCGCATCACCTCGTCCAGCGGCGCGTCCGTCCGCGCCACCGTCACCAGCACCTCACCCCGCGAACCGACCGAAGCCGGCGCGGTGGACCGGGGGGCGGCGTCCCGGCCGGCCCCGATCCCGGTGCCGAACGTCTTGCGCACGATCGCGAAGGCGTGGTCCAGCTGGGTCTCGACGTCTCCCCGGCCGTCCGCCCGCAGCCAGCGGCGCAGGACGTGGTTGTGGGCGGTGACCACCGCCGACGCCGCGACCTCGGCCAGCAGGGGGTCGTCGTTCGCGTCGTCCGCGTGGGCGTGCTCGTCGAAGTGGCCGAGGAGGTAGCGGGTGAAGAGACGCTCGTAACGGGCCACCGACGCGATCTCGGCCTCGCGGAGGGTGGGCACCTCGCGGGTGAGCTTGTAGCGGGCGACCGAGATCTCGGGCCGGGCCGCGTACATCTTCATGACTTCCTTGATGCCGCGGCACACCGTGTCCAGCGGGTGCTCGTGGGCCGGGGCCGCCTTCAGCACGGCCTCGGCGCGGATCAGCGTGTCGTCGTGGTCGGGGAAGATCGCCTCTTCCTTGGAACGGAAGTGCCGGAAGAAGGTGCGGCGGGCGACCCCGGCCGCCGCCGCGATCTCGTCGACGGTGGTCGCCTCGTACCCTTTCGTCGCGAAGAGCTCCATCGCGGCGGCCGCCAGTTCTCGGCGCATCTTGAGCCGCTGGGCCGCCGCGCGGGTGCCCGCGGCACTCTCCGGCGCGTCGGGCGTGGCGGGGGTACGTGAGGACTTGGCGGGCTGGGGCATGACCCGAACGTACTGCATGTGCGCAGCTTGCTGCGCATGTCCGGGGTTTCCCCCGCCCGCAAAGGGCGGGGGACCGTCCGCGGGGTCGAGCAGTCCGCCCCAGTCCTTGCCGTCCAGGTCGTCCCGGAACCAGTCGCCGACGCCGTCAGCGGCGGGCATATTCGCGGAAGCCGCGGCCGGTCTTGCGGCCGAGGCAGCCCGCGGCCACCAGGTGCTCCAGGAGCGGCGCGGGCGCGAGGCCCGGGTCGCGGAACTCCCGGTGCAGTACCTTCTCGATGGCGAGCGAGACGTCCAGGCCGACCACGTCGAGCAGTTCGAAGGGGCCCATCGGGTAGCCGCCGCCCAGCTTCATCGCGGCGTCGATGTCGTCGAGGGACGCGTAGTGCTCCTCGACCATCTTGATCGCGTTGTTGAGGTACGGGAACAGCAGGGCGTTGACGATGAATCCGGCCCGGTCGCCGCAGTCGACCGCGTGCTTTCCGACGCGGCCGCAGACCTCGCGGACGGTGGCGTGGACGTCCTCGGCGGTCAGCACGGTACGGACGACCTCGACCAGCTTCATGGCCGGCGCCGGGTTGAAGAAGTGCATGCCGATCACGTCCTGCGGACGCGAGGTGGCGCGGGCGCAGGCGACGACCGGCAGCGAGGAGGTGGTGGTGGCGAGGACCGCGCCCGGCTTGCAGACCTTGTCCAGCGTCGCGAACAGCTGCCGCTTGACCTCCAGGTCCTCGGCGACCGCCTCGACGGCCAGGTCGACGTCCGCGAAGGCGTCGTACGAACCGGCCGGGGTGATCAGGTCCAGGGTCCGCGCGGCCGCCTCGGCGGTCATCCGGCCCTTTCCGACGGAGCGGTCCAGGGACTTGCCGATGCGGGCCTTGGCCGCCTGCGCCTTCTCCGCGCTGCGGGCGGCGAGGACGACCTCGTAGCCGGCCTTGGCGAAGACCTCGGCGATTCCGGAGGCCATGGTGCCGGAGCCGGCGACGCCGACCGAGCGGACCGTGCGGCCCGGGGCGGGCGCGGCGCCCTCCAGCGGGGTGAGCGCGTCACGGACGACGGTGGCGCTGCCGGGGGCCTCGTAGGTGTAGAAGCCGCGACCCGACTTGCGGCCCGTCAGGCCCGCCTCGCTGAGCTGCTTGAGGATCGGGGCCGGGGCGTGCAGCCGGTCGCGGGACTCGGCGTACATGGCGTCCAGGACCGTACGGGCGGTGTCGACGCCGATCAGGTCGAGCAGGGCGAGGGGGCCCATCGGCAGGCCGCAGCCGAGCCGCATGGCCGCGTCGATGTCCTCGCGGGAGGCGTACTTCGCCTCGTACATCGCGGCGGCCTGGTTGAGGTAGCCGAACAGCAGGCCGTCCGCGACGAACCCGGGGCGGTCGCCGACCGCGACCGGCTCCTTGCCCAGTTCGATCGCCAGGTCGGTGACGGTGGCGACGGCGCTCGGCGCGGTGAGGACCGACGAGACGACCTCGATCAGCTTCATCGCCGGGGCCGGGTTGAAGAAGTGCAGGCCGAGGACGCGCTCGGGGCGGGCCGAGGCGGCGGCCAGCCGGGTCACGGAGAGCGCGTTGGTGCCGGTCGCGAGGATGGTCTCGGGGCCGACGATGCCGTCCAGTTCGCGGAAGACCTGGTGCTTGATGTCGTACGACTCCGGGACCACCTCGATGACGAGGCCGGCGTCGGCCGCGGCCGTCAGGTCGGTGCCGGTGCGGACCCGGGCCAGCAGGCCGGCGCGCTCCTGCTCGGTGAGCTTGCCGCGCGCCACGGCCCGGGCCGTGGAGGCCTGCAGGGCGGCGAGGGACCTGGCGGCCTGGGCCTCGCTGACGTCGATGCCGATCACCTCGCGGCCGGCCCTCGCGAGGACCTCGGTGATACCGGTGCCCATGGTGCCGAGGCCGACGACGGCGATCGTCTTGAGCGGAGACGGGGAGGACGGGGAGGACAGGGAAGGGTCGGGCTGGGGAGCGGCCATCGCGGGACTCCAGGAATGAGGGTGACGACTGGAAACGCGCCCGGGTGCGCCGAGGGGCGCACCGGGTGCGGAGAGCGCTGCGTGAATGCGGGTGTAGCCGGGCTGACTGGCGCACACGCCCGGTGCTGCTGCCGCGGGCGCGCACACGCCCGGGAGCGGCGGATTCCGACCGGCCCTGTCCCGGAGCCGGGTCGTACTGCGGTACCGAGGTACCGAACCGACCTGACACTCACGCGGCTGCGTCACCAAACCGGCGTGAGCGATGGCGAGTGGGTGACTCGCTCGATTGAGCTTAACCGGCGGGTAACGAGCGCGCCAGCCCCCCGACTTTGTGATGTACGTCCCCCCGTCCGCGCGACCCCTCTACGCTGGACTTCGTGGACGAAGAGTTGCGATCCCTCACGGAGCGTTTACGGCAGGAGTCGCAGGGAACGGCTGCCTACGACCGGCTTCTGGCCACCGAGGACCACGACGAACTGGCGGAGGTGCTCACCGCCGCCGGACAGCCCCTGTGGGCCAGGGAGCTGGCGGCGTTCCGGCTGGGTACGGCCGGCGACCGGCGGGCCTTCGAGACCCTGGTCCTGCTCCTCAACCACCGCGACCCACCCCGCTGCGCCTGTGCCGCCCACGCCCTCGCCCGCCTCGGGGACCCGCGCACCGCCCGCGCGGCCGCCGCCCTCGCCACCAACGAGCTCCGCGTCGGCTACGCCCTGCACTCCGTCCGCCTGCTGGTCGAACTGCGTGCCCCGGAGTCCGTCCCCGCCCTGATCACCACCCTGGAACGCCGGCTGCGCCCGCACGATCCCTACCGCAGGGTCGCCCTCGCCTGCGTGGACGGCCTCGGCGCCCTCGGCGACACCCGCGCCCGCCGCGTCCTGACCGAGGCACTGGCCCACCCCGCCCTCGCCGAGGCGGCGGTCCAGGCCCTCACCCGCATCCCTGGTCAGAGGTGACGCCGGACTCCCTGACGTACCGCACCTCGGGCACCGGCACCCCGTCGACCTCGTACGCCTCCTCGGCGCCGTCGGCGGCGAAACCCGCGATCTCGTAGAACCGCCGGGCGCGCGCGTTCCCCTTCAGCACCCACAGAAAGCCGCGCGGCTGCCCGGCGCACCGCTCCGGCACCGCCGGGGGAGCGAGGCGTCGTTCATGGCGGCACCTCGGGGCGACACCGTCGGGAGCGGCTCAGCCGCGGAAGCCCAGCAGGCCGTGCAGGGCCGAGCCGCGGGACGACGTCGAGGCGGCCTTGGTGGTCAGGGGCTTCGGGTCCGGGGTCTTCCGGCAGACCGCGTCGGCCGTGCCGTGGCCGCGCGGGACCGTGCCGTTCGTCAGGTAGGCGGCGAGGTGGGTGTCCAGGCAGGTGTTGCCGCTGAGCGTGACGCCGTGGTTGCCGCCGCCCTGCTCCACGACCAGGCTGGAGCCGGCCAGCAGCCGGTGGACCGTGACGCCGCCCTGGTAGGGGGTGGCCGCGTCGTCCGTCGCCTGGAACAGGAGGACCGGCGGGAGCTTGCCGTTGGTGATGTCCACCGGCCGGAGCGTCTTCGTCGGCCAGTACGCGCACACCGCGTTGTACCAGGCGTTGTTCCAGGCCATGAACGGCGCCTTCTCGTACGCCGCCCAGTTGTCCTTGCGCCACTGGTTCCAGTCCCGTGGCCAGGAGGAGTCCCGGCACTGGACGGCCGAGTAGACGCTGTAGCCGTTGTCGCCGGCGGCGTCGACGGCGGCGAACTTCTGGTAGGCCGCGACCAGCGCGGTCGTCTTCCCGCCGTTGACGTAGGCGGAGAACGCCTCGGCCAGGTAGGGCCAGTAGCCGTTGTAGTAGCCGCCCGGGACGAAGGTGTCCTCCAGCTCGGCGGCGCCCACCTCGCCCCCCGCCGGTTTCCTCGCCAGCGCGGCCCGCATGGCGTACCACCTGGCCTCGACCTTCTCCGGGTCGGTGCCGAGCCGGTAGGTCGAGTCGTACTTCGCGATCCACGCCATCAGCGCGCGCTGACGGTCGTTGAACGCGTGGTCCTGGCTCAGGTTGTCGTCGTACCAGACGCCCGTGGGGTCGACGACCGAGTCCAGGACCAGGCGGTGGATCCGGTCCGGGTGCAGTTTCGCGTAGACCGCGCCCAGGTAGGTGCCGTAGGAGTAGCCGAGGTAGCTGATCCGGCGCGCCCCGAGGGACTGGCGGATCGAGTCGAGGTCCTGTGCGGCGCTGACCGTGTCGAGGTAGGGCAGCAGGTTCGCGTACTTCTCGCCGCACGCCGCCGCGAACGACCGCACCCGCTTGAGGTTCGCCTGTTCGAGGGCGGGGGTGGCCGGGACCGGGTCGGGGCGCACCGGCTCGAAGTAGCGGGGCGCGCAGTCGACCGCCGGGCTGGATTTGCCGACTCCGCGCGGGTCGAAGCCGATGACGTCGTACCGGGCCGCCACCTTCTTGGGCAGGGTGGACGCGACGAAGCCCGCGAGACTCAGCCCGCTGCCGCCGGGGCCGCCGGGGTTGACCAGCAGCGGCCCCTGAGAGGCCGCCGCGGTGTGCGGGACACGGGTGAGGGCGAGGGTGATCTGTTTTCCGCGCGGGTTCCGGTGGTCGAGGGGTGCCCTGACCGAGCCGCACTGGAGCGTCGGGTAGTCGGCGGTGCCGCATTTCCGCCAGGTCACCGGGGACACCCGGAGGGGGGCTCGGGGGGCGGCGGTCGCGGGCAGGGCGGTGAACGAACCGGCCACGACGGCGGCGGCGCACAGCACGGCTGCGCGTGTTCGCATGGGTCCTCCCAGGACGGAGGGTCGTGGACCGCACGTGTCACGGTCCTCGCCGCATCGTCCCGGGAACGGACCCCCAGAGAACGCATTCTGACGATTAATGACCCAATTGGGTCGAGGCTTGCGCCCGAACGCCCCCAGCCGTGAACGCGCTCAGAGCAGGGTGAGCTGGGTCGGCTCCGGCGGCGCCGGTTCCTCCTCCGGCGCCGGTACCGGGATCCGGCGCGGGGTGCCCGCGCGGTTCGGCCCGATGCCGTACTCCCCGGCCGGCTCGCGCACCTGACGGGTGATCCGGCGCTGGTACCACTTGGGCGCGTCCACGTCGTCAGCGCCCGCAGCGAGCTGCCCCTGCTGCGCAGCGGCGCCCGGGTTCCGCCGGACCAGGCCACCGCCGAAGGCCCGGTGCCGCGGCAGCGGGCCGGCCGGTAGTCCGCCGTGCGGGCGGAGCCCGGCGACCCACCACCCGGCGTGGGCCGCCAGTTCCGAGGGATGCGGTGCCGAGGCGGGTGCGCATGCCAGGGTGTGCTTCAAGCGACCTGACATTCGACGGCATCAGCCCTTCTTCCGATGTTCGGTACGGTAGCGGCCGGGGCCCGGCCGACGACGCGCTTGAACGCGCGGGCGAAGGCGAACTCCGAGTCGTATCCCACCTCATGAGCGGTGCGGCGCAGCGGCACCCGGCCCTCGCGCGCCAGCCGGGCGGCGGCCGTCATCCGCCACCGCGCACAGCAGGGCCTTGAGCGGGCCCTCCCCCCTCGACGATCAGACCGGCGGGGGACATTCCCTCCAGTGTCCCGCCGAAGATCTCCCCGAACGGCCGCACCGGGCGCTCTCCGGCATCGGAGACGGCGTGTCCGATGCCGGAGGGCAGGAGGGCGATGTCGCCCTGGAAGAGCAGGATCGGTTCGCTGCCGTCGGGAGTGAGGTGGCAGGCGCCGCGGTCCACTCGTCGTTCTGCTCGGCCAGGACCGCGCCGACCAGCCGGGTCACGGTGGTGCGGTGACCCCGTCAACATGCTCGGATGCGTCACCGACGACCAGTCCAGCGGAACGACCGCCATCGTCCAGTGGCACGAACTCGACCGGGCGGTACGCGACGGGGCCGTGCGCGTCGACGTCCGCACCTGTACCGAGCACGAGGCGGGAGGCATCCCCGGCTCCCTGCACGTCCCCGTCGACGAGTTGCGCGCCCGCCTCGACGAGATTCCCATCGGCCGTCCCGCAGTCGTCTACTGCCACGCCGGACTGCGGTCTGACGGCCGCCCGCATCCTGACCCGACACGGACGCAACGTGCGCAACCCCGACGGCGGCTGGCTCACCTGGCAGGCGGAACAGACACGTCCTTGACGGCGTGCGGTGGAGGGCGGGCCGGGGCCCGCCCTCCTGTCGTGCGTGGTCACTCAGCCGCTGCCCGGCTCCTTCCCCCCGTGGTCACCGTGGTGAGCGCACCGACACCTGAACCGTGAGGGGACGCGTCGTTCTGCGCCCGGCGACGTTCGTTGCCGAGACCCGGTACTGGTAGGCCGACCCCGGTCCGACGGTGCCGTCCACGAACGTGACCTTTCCGGTCTTGGCGCGGGCCGGGACCTTGCCGACCTGCTTGAACGTCACACCGTTGTCCGTGGACCGCTCGATGACGAACCCGGACTCGTTGGTCGAGTTGTCCCGCCAGGTGAGGCCGACCCTCTTCCCGGACCGCAGCGCGGCGCTCAGGCCCGTCGGAGGCAGCGGACCGTTGAGGCCGAGCGGGTCCGACACCGACTTCACCGTCATGCTCGGGAACTCGCTGCCGTATCCGACCGTGTTGAGCGCGACGACCCGGTAGAGGTACGGCGTGGCCGTCGATGCCGTCGGGTCGACGAAGGAGCGGGCCTCGTGGATGTTCGGCTGGTCCAGTGGCGAGGCCACCGTGCCGACGTCGGCCCACGTGGTGCCGTCGCTCGACCGCTGGACGACGAAGGAGGTCTCGTTGACCGAGTTGTCCTGCCACGTCAGCCGGATCCGAGCGCTCGTGCCCGTGCCCACGACATCCGACGAGAGCCCGCTCGCCTTCAACGGGGGCAGCGCCAGCGACGCGGGACGCATCATGTCCATCTCCTCGTGGCTGAGGATGTGACAGTGGATGACGTACTCCCAGCCGAAGTTCACCAGCTTGTTGGTGATGGCTGCCGTCGGGTTGCCCTGCGGATCGATGTTGTTGAACATCGAGGTGTCACCGAGTGGCATCGCCGGGTCGAGAGGCCGGATGGAGTTCGGCACTTCGAAGGGCACCGTCGGCACGACCGGCCGCAGCGCGACGATCGTGTCCTCCAGCGGGCTCATCCGCACCGTGTCCTTCCACCCGAGTTCGTTGGCGTCCGGTCGGATGACGATGTTGTCCCAGGTCACCCGATTGAGCACCTGGACGTCGTACAGGTGGAAGTGGATCGGGTGGGTGTCCACCCCGTTGTGGGTGAACCGCCAGATCTGGGTCCCGTCCGCGTTGGTACTGATGGGCGTGACCTTCACATCTCCCTTGGGCAGGTCGGTGCCGTCGATCAGTTCGGTCTGCGGGTTGATGTACGGGTACAACGTCACGTTCTGCGCGCCCGGTGTCGGTGGCTGCGCCTCGACGCCGAGGTTGGCCTGCATCCGGCCGAAGTCGTCGAACGCGGTCGCGTTCATCTCGTCGTGGATGGCCTTCGGCTGCAGGGGCATCGACATCTTGGTGTTCGGTGCCTTGAGCGTGTTGAAGCCGAACGCCGACGTGTCGTTCACCCGGACCAGGCCGTCACAGGTGTTCACGGACGTGTTGGCGACATTGCAGTTGCTGCTGGCGGCGAAGGTCGTGCCGTACGCCGAGTTGTAGGCCGCCTGCCCGACGATCGCCGGGTTCTGCCCGGACTCGAAGACGCCCGAGCCGTCCGCATGGTGCCGGAAGGCGGCCCGCAGCTTTGCCAGGTCGAACGCCGGAGCCGGCGCCGTGTCCGCGATGGTCACCTGCATCACGGTGCGGGTGTTGGGCCCGTACCCCGGCAGGATCTTCGGTGCGCCGGCCGGGCTGAGGTCGGGTGCGCCCGTGTAGTAGTCGTACGACGGGATGCGTGCCGGGTAGGCCGCGGGTGCGTCGTTGTACAGGATGAGCGTCTTGCCGGCGAACTTCGAGAAGTCCACCAGCACGTCGGCCCGCTCGGCCGGTGCGAGCGCCAGCGAGTGCTTGTCCACGTTGCCGACGTCGAAGCGCGTCGGGTCGGTGATCCAGGTCGTCGGCTGCTGGCCGTCGATGACCGCCGGTGCGGGCAGGAAGCCGCCCTCGTTGGCGATCTGGATCCAGTCCGGCCCGGCGAGGTCGTTGTTCGCATCCACCGGGGTGGGCGAGACGGTCGGGTCGGTCTGCGCCGCCGCCAGCTCGCCCGGCTTCAGCGCCACCTCGGTCGTGCCGTCGCCCTGCTTCGGATCGGCGGTGTACCACTGGAAGTTGAAGAACCGGTCGTTCGCGGCGTTGAGCAGCCGCATCCGGTAGGTCTTCGGCTGGAGCGTCACCTTCGGATAGGCGACCCCGTTGACGATGGGTGTGTCGTTGAACTGTTCCATGCCCATCGAGATGTTCGGCGTACCGGGGATCTGCTCCGGCTCGCAGAACGGGTCGGTCTGGTACTGCCAGGTCGACGGGACGTCCAGCTTGCACTTCGGGTCGTAGTACGGGTTGGCGATCGGCCCGTACTTGGCGGTGCCGGACGGCGGCCAGAACCACGGCCCGTACATCCAGCGTCCGTACGCGCTCATGCCCGACGGGTCGCCCGGGTTCTGCGCGGGCATGTAGACGTGGTGGTACCAGAAGCTGCCCTTGGTGCCCCAGCGCTTCGTGTTCCAGGTGGGGTCCTGGCCATAGGAGGTGGTCTTGCCGTCGGCGTCCTTCCGGTCCTTGAGCTGGGCGTCGTCCGGCACGAACGTGCGGTCCTGGACGAGCAGCGGGACGGTGTCACCCGCGTCGGGGATCGTGCCGCCGCGGATCAGCGACTTCTCCGTGTCGTCGGTGATGGTGTAGCCCGCGGCCTCGCCTGCGTACACGTTGAGCCGGGTGATGCCGTAGGAGTGGTCGTGGTAGAACATCAGCCGGGCGCTCTGCTGGTTGGTGTAGTAGAACGTCGAGCAGCCGTCGTCCTTCGCGGCGCAGAGCGTCGCCCCGGTGCCGTCCACCATGTCCGGCACGTTCTGCACGCTGACGCCCTGCGGCCAGTCCGTGGTCTCGCCGGCCGGGGTGATCCACTGGTGCGGGGTGCCGTCGCTGATCCACGGCGTGATGCCGCCGTGCAGGTGCAACGTGGCCCGGTTGTCCGGGAAGCAGCCGGCCTTGTCGTTCGTGCACCCCGGATTGCGCACCTCGTCCGTGACGGTGCCGTCGTTCTTCGGTGCGGGCATCGCCATCGGGCCCATGCCGGAGCCCATGCCGGTGCTGTCGACCGGCAGGAACAGATCGCCGTCGGCGCCCTTCGGGAGCAGGTTGCGGAACACGATCCGCACCGGCCGGTCCTTGGTCGCGGCGATGAGTGGGCCCATCCACTGCGGTGAGGTCACGCCCGTGTACGGCAGCGGTTGCCTGGTGCCGTCCATCAGCTCGTTGTAGAGCGGGACCTTCCGTCCGGGCACGGCGTCCGTCGACAGCTGGACGTAGCCCCGCACCAGGGTCGGCGGCAGGTCCGAGGAGAACCGGGTGAGGTACTGCACGAGACCGATGACGTATTCGTCGGCCGGCTTGCCGCTGGTGGTGAGGGTCTCCGGCACCGCCAAGGGGATGAACTTCTCCGACGGCTTCGTCGACGGCGCCTGCAGCTGTGCCACGTCGGGGCAGCCCGTGCCGTCCGCCTTGGGGTCGCAGGTGACCGGCAGCTCGTCCTGGAACTTCTTCATCCCGGCCGAGAGGTAGCCGGCCCCCGGGTCGGTGACCTTGACCGCACTGATCGCGCCGGTGTCCGTCACGGCCTTCGCCGCCGCCCCGGTGCCTCCCTTGCCTGTCGGGTCGCTGATGGTGACATCGGGCGTTCCGGTGTAGCCGGAGCCGATCCTGTCCACCGTGAGGCCCACGAGTTTCAGGCTGCTGGAGGCCTTCGACTCCGTCGCGCCGGGGATCGGGTCGGCCAGCGTCCCGTTGTGGATCGCGACGCCGGGCGCGCTGCCGTAGCCGCTGCCCGGATCGTCGACGATCACCTTCGTGACACTGCCGTCGGCCGTGAGGTCGGCCGGGTCGACGTGTCCCTTGGCCACGGTGCCGTTCGGGTCGTCGGGGAGGTCGAAGTCCACCGTGGGCATGGTGTAGCCCGACCCGCCGTCAGCGATCGTCACGGCGTCCACCCCGCCGGAGGC
Source organism: Streptomyces shenzhenensis (assembly GCF_021462265.1). GTDB lineage: Bacteria > Actinomycetota > Actinomycetes > Streptomycetales > Streptomycetaceae > Streptomyces > Streptomyces shenzhenensis. Next base: position 80,187 of record NZ_JAJONF010000011.1, read on the forward strand.
CGTGGCGGCGGCACCGCTGCCGCCACCGCCGGTGATGTCGACCGCGAAGCCGCCGTAGCCGCTGCCGTTCGCGCCGACCTTGAGGTCGACCACGGCCCCGGTCGATTTGACGGTGGCCTCCGCGGTCGCCGCCGTGGTGCCACCGTCGACGGTGACCGACGTCGCGCCGGCGACGTAGCCGTGCCCCGGGGCGGTCACGTCGATGCCGGCGATGCCGCCGGTCTGCGGGTCCACCGTGGCCGTCGCCTCGGCGCCGGTCCCGGCGGGGGTCACCTGTGCCCCGAAGGAGTACTGCCGGTCCTGGGTCGGGTAGAGCGGGTAGTCGGTCGAGCCCAACGCGACCGTGCCGCCCTGCTTCGGGGCCACGTTGGCCGGCGGAGAGGTGGAGCTGTCGACGCCGGCCGGGTACATGAAGGTGTCGGTGTGGGAGGCGAGACCGGTGTCGAGCGGGATGCCCTGACCGTAGAAACCGATGACGTCGCCGGCCCGCACGGCGACATCGGGGACGTTGTACGTCGCGACCTCTCCGGCCGTGGCGGTCGGCTTGGGCACCGTCTGCAGCCCGCTGTCGGCCACGACGGTGTACGTGTCCGGTGCGCCCGCCGGCCGCAGGACGTAGGCGTGGAAGAGGCCTCCCTCGGATGCCGAGGGGCTCCCTCCCGGCTTGACCTGGTTCCAGGTCTGGAAGCTCTTGAGAGTTCCGTCGGGAAGCGGAGATCCGGTCAGCACGACGAACACCGGCCCGAGTTCGCCCGGCGGCGTCGCATAGTCGGTCGCGTATAACCGCTCGGCCAAGGCGTTTCCCACCGGCATCGCGGTGGGCGTGATGGTCACACGGGCCTTCGACAGGGTCAGCGGGCTGTTGGCCCAGTTCGGCCACGGGCCGAAGTAGTGCGGGACCTTCGTCTCGTCCGTCGGGCTGCTCGGCCCGGTTGCGGCGGCCGCCTGCGCCTGCTGGACCGGCGACGGCGGCAGACCCGAGACGACCGCCAACCCCGCCATCACCGCCCCGGCGCCGATCAACGCGACGGCGCGGCGTCCCAGTTTCCCCAACGGTCTCATCGCCTGTCGGGTGAACATGCCTTCTCCCTCCCCTTGGTGACCCGCCGCCTGCGAGCTTGGGTCTGACCTGCCTGGCCCACGGAGAGGCGACGAGAACGTGGGCACCAGCCCTTGCCACCGATCGGTGGCGCGGCCCGCGGGGCCGCGCGACGAGTCTCCGGCCGACCGCCGACGACATGGGCAAAGATGACGAGCCTCTCATCAAGCTGTCATGACGAGGCGTCGCGCGGCCGGACTGCGCGGGGCACCGGCGCGGCCGCATCGTTGCCCGGCGCACTGCTCACGGAACATCGTCTCGGCGGCCTTCGGCGGGCGCCGGATCGAGTCGATCCAGACATCTTTCCGAGATCTCCTATGGAAGTTCAGGTGTGGGATTTATAAAGATCCCGTGAAAGGCGCAGATGACAGCCCAGAGGGGGCGCTGTCGGGTGCGCGGTCGGGGAGGTAGTAGCCACCATGGCTCGGCTGTTGGTCGTCGAGGACGAGGCGCGGCTCCGCGCCTACCTCACACGCACACTCGAAGCGGACAGTCACGTCGTCGACAGCACAGGGTCCGGCCCGGAGGCCGTACGCCACCTGCGAGACGACGAGTTCGACCTGATCGTGCTCGACCTCATGCTGCCGGGGTTCGACGGCTTCGAGGTGATGCAGCGCGCCTTCGACCGGCGACCCGAGCAGCGGGTCCTCGTCCTGTCCGCCGTGATGGACGTCGCCACCCGGGTCCGCTGCCTGCAGATCGGGGCCGTCGACGTCCTCGGCAAGCCCTTCGCGACCGCGGAGCTGGTGGAGCGTGTCCGCACCCGGCTCCGTGCGCCCGCCACCAGCATTTCCCAGCGGTGGCTCCGCGTCGGGGAGGTCACCCTCGATCTCGAGCGGCAGGCGCTCAGGCTCAATGGCGAGAACGTGCCCCTGTCGCACCGCGAGTTCATGTTGCTCGGCCACCTCATGCGGCGAGCGGGGGAGGTGTGCAGCCGACGTGAGCTCCTCGCGAGCGTCTGGGGCTATGCCGACGGTCCCGGGAGCAACGTGGTCGACGCGACGGTCCGCAGGATCCGGGGCAAGGTGCCCCGGTCGGTCATCGAGACGGTGCGCAATGTCGGGTACGCGTTCAGTGCCGGCTGAGCACCCGCGTCTGGTCTTCGCCGGCTGGGTGCTGTTCGTCGCGTGCAGCCAGCTGCTGCTGCTCGTCGTGCCCGGCCTCGAGACCGTGGCATTCCACCTGGTGTGGATCAGCATGTCCATCGTCTACGGCGTCCAGAACTGGTCGGCCCGCCGCATGGCCGTGGTGCTGACCGCGGTCATCCTGGTCACGGGTACCGTGCTGGGCGGGTTCGTGGCGCAGGGCCACGCCGCGTGGGACGAACTCGCCGAGGTGCCGCTGATGGCGCTGGTGTTCCTCGCCATGGTCTGGCACGTACGCCGACGGGCCGCTGCCCTCGCGGAGACACAGAGCCTTGTCGAGCGCGAGCGTCGCGCGCAGGAGGTCAAGGAGTTGTTCGTCCGCAACTGCTCGCACGAGATGCGTACGCCGATCACGGTGGCCCGCTGCTACGCGGAGATGGTCCGGAACGAGCTGCCGACTCCGGAGAGCAAGGAGGACCTCGATGTCGTGGTCGACGAGTTGGACAAGCTCGGCGGCCTCGCCGGGCGGCTCCTCGTCCTGGCCGACGCCTACGAGTCCGCCGAATTCGAGCGGTCCCCCGTCGACCTCGGCTCTCTCCTGCAGCGGACCGCCCAGCGGTGGCGGCCGGCCTCGGACCGTGACTGGATCCTGGACGCGCCCTCCGTCCTCATGGAAGGCGACGAGGCCCGGCTCGAGGCCGCCCTCGACGCCTTGGTGGAGAACGCCGTGAAATTCACCGTGGAGGGCGACGCCATAGTGCTGCGCTGTCGCGCGACCCACAGCGGCGCCGTGGTCGAGGTGGAGGACACGGGCATCGGCTTCGCCCGGTCGCGGGCCGACGACGGGAGCGGCCCACCGCAGTCGTCGGGGCGCCCCGGCACCGGGCTCGGCCTGGCGATCGTGCGCGCCGTCGTCGAGGGTCATGGCGGTGGCCTCACCGTGGTGTCCGAGCGGCCAGGCGGCTCGTTGCTCCGGATGGTGCTGCCGCTGCACCCGCCGACGGCCGGACCGAGGCCGGCACCGGCCGGTCCGTCGGGGCAGCGGCACCTGCGAGCGACACGACTCGAGGAGCCCGACTGACCTGCTCGCGCTCCCTCCGCAACACCGAGCCCGCATGGTTCAGCAGGCAGCCGCCCGACCGGACCAGCCGCGTCCGGCGGGGAAGACGTGGGGGCCGCCCCCGGCACGGAGCAGGGATCGCCCGCGCCGCACCGCTCGTCTCGGGGCGCGAGGTCGGCCGGCAGGTCCTCGAGCACCGTCTCGCCCCCGGTGCGCACGCCGAGTTCGTGGGCGGGGCCGAAGCGTCTGCTGGCAGCCGGAGCCTTGCCCGGCACCGAGAGCGGACGTGGCGCGAAAGGCACGCGCCTGTGCGCGGCCGCATGCTGGGGCCATACCGAGACGGTGCGTGCACTCCTCGCCCACGGCGCCGACCCCGATCTCCGCGAAGACCACGGCACGGGCCGGTCCCCGCTCGAATGGGCGATGACCGGGCCCTACCCCGAAACGATCGCCATGCTTCTCGCCGCGGGCGCCCGACGACACGACCAAGCCACCTGACCCGTATCGAGGCACCAAGTCCCGCGAGCCGCTTTCGATAAAGGCCCTAGACTTCCTGGCCCGCGAAAACGGCCGCAGAGGCGCCGCCCGTCCAGGCCTTCATGAGCCCTGTACGGCCCTGAGACCGGGCAGTCGCAGCTCGAACAGGGCGCCGCCGAGTGCGGACGTGCACACCGTCAGCGTTCCGCCGTGCCGCTCGGCGACATCACGGGCGATGGCGAGTCCGAGCCCCGCGCCGCCGTCATCCCGGCTGCGTGCGTCGTCGAGGCGGACAAAGCGTTCGAAGATCCGCTCACGTTGGTTGTCCGGCACGCCGTCGCCGTCGTCCGCGACCCGCAACACGGCCGTCGTCGCCTCCCTCGCGAGGGTGACGTCGATCCGCGTGCGGGCATGGCGCTGGGCGTTGTCGACCAGGTTGGCCAGGACCCGCGCCAACTGCCCGCCCGATCCCACCACGTCGACGCCTTCCGCCACGGTGGCGTGGACCGCGATGGTGTCCCGCGCCGCCCGCTGCCGGAGTTCCTCGCGCACCAGCGAGTCCAGCTTCACCCGCCTGTCCGTGCTCGGCCCACCCGCGTCCAGCCGGGCCAGCAGCAGCAGATCGGTGGCGAGCCGCTGGAGCCGTACGGTGTCCGCCACCGCGCCGTCGAGGTCCAGCAGGCCGGGGTGGGCCGAGCCGACTTCCAGCTGGGTGCGCAGGGATGCGATCGGACTGCGCAGTTCGTGCGAGGCGTCGGCGACGAACTGCCGCTGACGTCCGACCGAGGCCTCCAGCGCGGCCAGGGTCTCGTTCGTCGTCCATGCGAGCCGGGCCACCTCGTCGCCCGAGCGGGACTCGGGCACCCGGCGGCTCAGGTCCTCGGAGGCGGTGATCGCCGCCATCTCGGCACGGATCGACTCGACCGGACGCAAGGCCCGACGGGTGACCAGCCACGTCACGGCCCCGACCACGAGGAGGAGCACGGGAAGGCCGACCAGCATCACGGCCGTCGCGGTGGACACTGCCCGCTGCTCGGCGTCGCGCAGGGCGCCGGCGTGGATGGTGAGGGTGCCGTAGGCCTTCGTGTCCACCTGGGCCGTGGCGAAACGGTAGCCGGAGGTCCGCCCGAGGACGGTCGCGGTGCCCGTCGCGAAGGAGTGGCCGTCCCTGACCCGTCCGGGCGCGGCCGTCCCGTACTCGGCCTTGTCCTCCTGGGGCTCGTCTTCCTCCCGCCCCTCACCCTTGCCGTCACCGGGCGCGGGCGAGGGGGTCGTCTTCGGAAGGTCCGCCCTGACCGCGGTGACACCGGTACCGGTGATCCTCTGCAGCGCCTCGCTGGCCGCTCGCAGCCGACCGTCCGCGTCGACGACCTGGATCGGGTGCTCGCTGCCGTCCCCGAGCTCGAGCTGCTCGAGCCGATGGCCCAGCCCCAGGTTGACGGCGACCTCGCGCGCGGCGGACTGCGCCGAGGAATCCGCCTGCGACGTCAGGCTCGACCGCAGCGAGCCGAGCACCGCGGCGCCTGCCGCGATCAGCGCGACCGCGACGACCAGGGTCGCGCCGAGGGTGGCTCGGGCGCGTACCGAGCCGACGAGACGGAAGAGCCCCGTCATCTCCCCTCCAACCGGTATCCGGCGCCCCGCACGGTGACGATACGGCCGGCACCCAGTTTCCGCCGCAGGTTGCTGATGTAGACCTCGACGATGTTCGGATCGCCTTCGAAGGCGAAATCCCACACGTGCTCCAGGATCTCTCCCTTGCCGACGATCTCACCCACTCGCAGCGCCAGCTGCTCCAGGACGCTGAACTCCTTGGCGGTCAGGGAGATCTCGTTGCCGTCGAGCTGTACCCGGCGGGCGGCGGTGTCCACTCTGAGCCCGCCCGCCACTATCACCGGCGACCCGCCGGCCGCACCGCGCCGCCGGAGCAGCGCCCTGATTCTGGCCAGCAGCACGACGTAGGAGAACGGCTTGGTCAGATAGTCGTCTGCCCCCGTGTCCAGCCCCTCGGCTTCGTCGTACTCGCCGTCCTTGGCGGTCAGCATCAGAATCGGCACGTCGTTGCCGGCGGCCCGCAGGGCGTCGCAGACCCGGTAGCCGTTCATGCCGGGCAGCATGATGTCGAGGACCACGAGGTCGTAGGAGCCCTCGGAGGCCCGGTGCAGACCCGCGAGGCCGTTGTGCACCACGTCCACGGCGAGGCCCTCCGCGGTCAGGCCCTTGGCGAGAGAGAGCGCGAGCCGCTTCTCGTCCTCCACTATCAACAGACGCATGCGCACAGGGTGGCAGAACGAAGCTGAAGGACGCTTCAGGTGACTTCAGGTGGGGTTCAGGTGCCCGGCAGCACAGTGGAGCCCTCGCAACGAGCCCTATTACCGGAGGGAAACCATGAAGCCGAACATCGTCGTCATCGCGATCGCCGCGGCAACCCTGGTCGGCGGAAGCACCGCCACCGCGATCGCACTGTCGGGCGGTGGCGACAAGGCCCCGCTCAAGCAGTCGAGCGTTCACGTCTCGGCCACCGACAGCGGCGGTCGGGACGACAGTCGCGCGCCTGGCGCCGGCCGTGACGACTCCGACGACCGCTCCAACGGCTCGGACGGTCGGGACGACAGTCGCGCGCCCGGCGCCGGCCGTGACGACTCCGACGACCGCTCCAACGGCTCGGACGGTCGGGACGACAGTCGCGCGCCCGGCGCCGATCGCCACGACTCCGACGACCGCCACCACCACGCCGACGACGACGCCGGCCGCGACGACTGAGGAAAGCCGCGAAAATGCTGGTCACAGCCACTCGTAGAGGGCTGTGACCAGCATGGTGACCTTGTGGCCGACGGCTGAACCCGCCGAGGTTCTCACCCTCGGCGAGTCCACCGTGAAGACCCACGTCGCCGCAAGGACCTCAGCGATCCTCATGCTCGCCAGCCATGTGGGGGGTTCGGTGGCACCTACATCCACACGTCACTGCCGCCGGGCACTCGTGCCTCGGCGATGTTCACGGCCGCCTCCGGCGGGCGTACGGGACTCGGTGGGAACCGCGGAACCGTCCGGGGGCGGGGAGTATGAAACCGGCCTCTGGCCGTTGCCGCCGGCTGCAGCCGGACGACGGCGTCGACGCCGCCGCCCGGCGCCTCGTGAAGGGTGACGTCGCCGCCGCCCGCCCGGGCGAGCCCGCGCACGATGGGCAGGCCCAGGCCGGAGCCGTCGCTGTGGGTGCCGGGAGCCCGCCAGAACCGGTCGAAGGCGCGTTCACGCTCGGTCGCGGTCATGCCGGGGCCCTGATCGATGACGTGCAGTTCGATACCGCCCTCGGTACGGAGCCGCGCAAGGGTGAGGGACGTCCCGGGCGGCGCGACACGCAGAGCGTTGGCGAGCAGGTTGTCGATGATCTGCTCGAGTGCGCCGGAGATGGCCACGACCGGGCCGACGGGGTGCCCGACCACGGCGATGCAGACCTGCTGCTCGGCGGCGAACGGGGCCCAGGTGGCAGCGCGGTCGGCGATGACGGCATCGAGTTCGACCAGTTCCGGTGTGGTGGCGCTGTTCTCCAGACGGGCGAGGGCCAGCAGGCCGTGGATCATGCGGCTCAGGCGTTCGACCTCGCCGATGGCCTCGTCCAGGCTGTCGTGGGCGCGCGGATCGAGGTACGGCTCGAAGTTCTCCAGCCGTAGGCGCAGCGCCGTGAGCGGGGTCTTGAGCTGGTGCGAGGCTTCGGAGGCGAAGGACTTCTGGGTGTGCAGCAGATGGTGGAGCCGGGTGGCGGTACGGGTGAACGTGGCAGCGAGCCTGCGTAGTTCGGGAGGACCGTCGTCGGTGACCGGTGGCTGCGTGAAGTGGCCGTCGGCGAACTGTGCGGCCGCACGTTCCAGGGCGTGCAGGGGGCGGGTGATCCAGCGGGTGAGGGCGAGCGCCGTCAGCGCCGTGGCGGCCAGGATGCAGGCCCCGCCGATGGCGAGAGCGAGCCAGACCTCGTGGATGTGCCCGCGCAGGACCCCGGTCGGATGGCTGAGGCGCACCGCGCCGCGGACCGCGGTGCCCGACCAGGCGGGCATCGTGGCGTAGAACTGCTCGGCGCCGGTGGCGGCGTCGCGACGAGTGCCGGTGTCGGACCGGTCGCGCAGGGCGGCGGCGATGTCGGGCTCCTGGGCCAGGTTGCGGCCCAGGCCGGCGGCCGCGCCGGAGTCGGCGAGTACGGTGCCCTTCGCGTCGACGATGACGACGCGGCCGCCGGAGCGGACCGCGTAGTCGGCGGCCAGGGCCGGGAGCATGTCGGTCTTGCGCGCATCGATGATCTCCTCGGCGAGTTCCGCGAGTATCACCGAGTCACGGTCGACGGCGGCGGAGAAACGGTTCAGCTCCCCCCTCGCGTACACGTATCCGAGTGGAAGTTCCAGGGCGAGCAGGGCCATCAGCACCAGGCTGAGGTGGCTGACCAACAAGCGGCGGGTCACGTGGCGCCGCCTGTCGGGTCGATCAGGCGGAATCCGACGCCGCGTACGGTCTCGATCCACGCCGGGTCGCCGAGCTTGCGACGGAGCGCGGACACGTGCACGTCCAGGGTCCTGGTCGGGCCGAAGTAGTGCGGGTCCCACACGGTGTCCATGATCTGCTGCCGCGAACAGAGCGCTCCGGGGTCCTGCGCGAGGTACTCGAGGACGTCGAACTCCTTGGGAGCCAGGGCGATCTGCCTGCCGTACAGCTCGACCCGGTGGGTCCTGCGGTCGATGGTCATGGGGCCGACGCGCTGGGCGGAGTCGGCCTGTCCTGCCCAGGAGGCGGGTGCGCCCGCCGTCCCGGCCACTCGGTCGGCGGCGGGACCGCCCTGTCTGCCTGCGGCCTGGGTCCGCCGGGTGACGGCACGGACCCGGGCGACCAACTCCCGTGTGCCGAACGGCTTGGAGAGGTAGTCGTCCGCGCCGAGTTCGAGGCCGACGACACGGTCGGCCTCGTCGGTCCGCGCCGTGATCATGATGATGGGGACGTCGGAGCGCGAGCGCAGGGCCTTGCAGACGTCGATGCCGTCCATGTCGGGCAGGCCGAGGTCCAGCAGGACGAGATCGACCGGGGCCGCAGCGAGGGCGGCGGCCGCGGTTCGGGCCAGCTCCACGGTGAATCCGTAGCGGGCCAGCCCTTCGGTCAGCGGACCCGCTATCCGGTCGTCGTCCTCGACGAGTAGTAGCCGCATGGCGTTAGGCTGGCACAAGTCCGTATCGGCGGTCGGGAGTTTCACAGCAGTCACGGAACATGCCTCCTGCCTCGGGGAGTCCGATGCGGTTACGCGTGCTCTTCTCCCTCTTCGTGTTCATGATCTCGGGTTTCGGGCTGACTCGGGGCGGGGCTGACGGCTTGTTGCCGGACACGGGTCTCCAAGGCGTACTGGGTCACGGGGCCGTACACCCCGGGGGTCTCGCCGCTGATCCCGACCGCACTCTGGAAGCGGGCGACGGCCTGGGCGACGCCGGCGTCGTAGCGGCCGTCGGTCTCGCCGCTGCCTGCCCCGTACAGGCCGGATATCTGGTGCAGGAGTGACTGGAGTTCGCGCACCAGCTGCCCGCTGTCACCTTCCCGGAGCACCCCCTGGGCCGCCGCCGAAGGGGAACCGCCGGACCCCTTCGGGGGTTCCGCGGGCGGCCCCGCGGTGGCCGACGGCGTGAGCGGCGGCCTGGTGAAACCGGGCGGCAGATTGATCGGCACGGTTCCCGGTCCCTGGGGATCCCCGGACGAGAGCGAAAGGCTGCTGTCGAACAGCGACATGGCGAACAGGAAACCGCCCACCGCGAGCAGTGCGACCACTGCGCTCGCGACCGCCTTCGGCTTGTCCCGCAGCCCGAGCCGCACGGCCGCATGGCCCCGCCGCGGCGCGGTCCGGATGTCCGGCGCCGCGGCGCCGGCACGAGGGCCGTGGGACGGCGGTGCCGGCCTCGGGCGGCGGTGCGGCCGCAACTGTGTCGCCTCGTCGAGTTCGGCGGGCGAAGGGGAGGTGTGAAGCGTGTTGCGCGCCTGCTTGAGCACCACGGGACTCCTCCTCGGTGACCAGGTGAGTGACCGTTTCCCTGACCGCGCGGCGGTTGTCCGGCGGCCTCGCAACAGCCGGTCCGTGGCGTACCCGTGGGCCGGAAATGGCGACAACTCTAGAGGCTGCTGGTGCCGGACAACTGAGGAATGGCATTAAGTACCTTTTGTTGAGGCATCGGTGGGCGCCGTGGGGCTGCCCCGCCCGTGGCCCCACGGCGGCCGTCCTATGCCCTCGCTGCGTCGATGGCGGACTGCAGTGACTTCTTGTAGGAGCCGCTGGTGTAGGTCGCCCCGGACACACTGTCGATGGTCGCGCTCTGCGCCGCCAGCGCCTCCTTGCGCAGGGCCGGTATGGCCCGCGCGTTGATCTGTGCTGTCGTCCCGGGTGAGGTGGGATACGTCGCGGTGACCTGGGTGATGCGGCCGCCGGAGATGCTGACCGTGGTCTGGACCGTGCCGTACTGGTTCGTCGACGCCGCACCCCTGAAGGTGCCGTCGCGCAGTCCGCTGCCGGGCTTGGACGGCGTGGCGGGGCTGCCGGGCTTGGACGGCGCCGGCGCGGACGGCGCGGGTGCGGACGGCGCGGGCGCCGACGCGGAAGGGGAAGAGCAGGAGCAGGGGGGCGTGGACGGGGAGGGGCAGGGGGGCGCGGCCGGGGACGCCGGACCGGTGGAAGTGCCGCCCGCACCGCCGTTGGAGGCACCAGGCCCCTGCCCACCCCCTCGCTGAGCGTCGTCTCCGTCCTTTCGCTCGCTCTCGCGGCCGTCGTCCCCGGTGCCGCTGCGTTCGCCGTCGTCCCCGGTACCGGTGCGTTCGCCGTCGTCCCTGGTACCGGTGCGTTCGCCGTCACCGCCGTCCTCCTCAGTGCGCCAGTTGGCAGGTGCGGTGGATGCCACATCGGCCGCTGCGTTCCTGAACGTCGCGGAGCAGGTCGGTGCCGGGGGGCTCGCGGGGGCGGGGGCGGCTGCGCCGCCCACGACTGCTCCGCCGGCCGCCGGCGGCTCGCTGGTGACGGTGGTGCCGGCTCCCACCGGGGCGATGCCCAGCTTCAGCGCGGTCAGCAGTGCGGTTCCGGCGATGGTGCCCGTGATCGCGGCGATGGACTTGCGCATGGTGTTCCTCCAGAGGGCGAAGAAAGGGGGGTGTGACAGTGGGGGATTCGAAGCAGGAAGGATCAGAACTCGAACGGGTCGAGGTGGATGCGGCCGCGCGGTACCCGCAGTTCCGCCAAGGCGCCCAGCGCGGCGGCGATCAGCCCCGGAGGCCCGCACAGGTACACGTCCCGGAGCGTCACGTCCGGCACCAGCTCGACCAGGCCCTCGGGGCTGAACAGGCGGGCCGGCCCGGGGTCGTGGCGGGAGCCGACGACGTAATGGACCGTGCAGTCGCGTTCCGTGGCGAGAATGTCCAGTTCATCGCGGAAGACGATCTCCTCAGGGGAGCCGGCCCGGTAGACCAGGACGGTGGACGGCGGCATGCGCTCCAGGACGGCACGGACAGGGGCGATTCCGCTGCCGCCTGCGATCAGCAGGACCCGGTTGCGCAGGCGCCGGTCGGCGGTGAACGCGCCGAAGGGTCCCGCCGCGACGACCCGGGTGCCGACCTTCAGGGAGCGCAGACGGGAGGTGTGATCCCCGACCGGATTGACGGTCAGCCTCAGCCACTCGGGGTTGGGAGCGCTGGACAGGGAGTACGGATGGGACTGCCACCAGTCCGCGCCGGTGAGGAAGCGCCAGCGGAAGAACTGTCCCGGCCGGGCCTTCAGCTTGTGCAGCTTCCGGCCCCGCAGGTAGACCGAGAACATGCCGTCCGCCTCCGGCACCACGGCGGCGACGCGCAGTTGGTGCCGCAGGTTCAGTGACAGCGGTTCCACGACCCGTCCCCAGACCAGGCAGACGACCACGAGGGCGTACAGCGCGTTCCAGTAACCGCCGGCCACCGGGGACTGCAGGTCCGCGCCGAAGGCGAACTGGTGCCCGTAACCGAGCAGGAGGGACCCGTAAGTGGTCAGGTGCAGGACGTACCACGTCTCGTAGCGCATGCGCCGCCGTACGGCCCGGACGGCCATGAAGGAGACCGCCACCAGAATGCCGGTCGCGGCGAACGCGTCGGCCATGTCCTCGGAGGTGTTCAGCAGCGACCAGGTCTGCGCGGCGACGGACGTCCGGGCGGCCAGGGCGTAGCCGTAGACGACGAACACGGTGTGTGCCAGCACCGTGACCAGTACCAGGGGGCCGAGCCACCGGTGCCAGGCCATCAGGTGATCCGCGCCCGCCCACTCCTCCAGCCAGCCGACCCGGCTCACCACCAGCACCTGGGCGAGCAGGAGGAAGCCGGAGACCATGCCGGTGATCCGGCCGACGGCGGTGAATACGGCGGCCTCGCCGGTGATCGACCCGGCGGGGGTGTCGAACCACCACAACGCCACGCTCGCGACCAGCAGCAACCAGAACCCGGTCACCACGAACTGCCGGTTGCCCTCGGCATGGTGGCCGAGAGCCGGCTCCGCGGCGTACGCGGCGCCGGAACCGCCGGCGTGCTCGACGACGGGTGCCCGACCCGCCGCGCCGTGCGGATACGGGACGGTCTGCCGGTACGTGGGGGCGGCCGGCCTGAACCGGCGGCCCGGCCACAGGCGGTTCCTTCTCGGCGCCGCACGGTGCCGTCGGCGCTCGGGAGGACGAGCGGGCACGGGTCTGCCGGGGACCGAAGGGCCGTGGTCTGCAGGGAGGATGCTCGTTGGATGCATGGATCTTCCTGTTCGGATCATCCGGATCGCGGCGCGGACATCGCCGTCGCCGGGCGCGGTCCGGCGCTGTCGCCGGGTGCAAACGGGGGAGCTACGACCCGGCGACAGCAGTCGGTTGTTGTTCCTCCCCTCCTTCCTGGCGCGGTGGCGCCTTCCTGGCTCCCGTCGACATGCGTCGACATGCCGTGCGCGGACACGCACCGGAGCACAGGGATCGATGCTCCCGGCGGTGGTTGTCCGCGTCGTGGGCGGACGCTCTCCGCGGCAGGGGAGTCCGCGGAGGCCGGAGCCGGGAGACACCGAAAACCTTAGGGGGGCCTGTTTAAGGGCAGCCGCAGCAGTTCTTCAGCAATGCGTTAGCGAGCGGCCAAGCTTTCGCAGCAGGCGTGGGCACGCGCCGAGCACTGGCGATGATCAACTGACACCGTCGCCTATGACGCCGGCGGTGAACACCCGCACCCGGCCGGACGTGAGCTCCGGGCCCGCGTGGTGGCAGCCGACGGCGTCGTTCTGGCCACGTCCGTCCACCGGGACTCCAGATCCTGTCTCGCCCGCGCCTCACGCTGCTCCATCAACCCCAGCACGGACGGCATCGCACCCTCCTCGATCCACAACAAGCCGTCCGCTGCCCGCCCCTACGCCGTCGCGGTCATGCCCCGCACACGAAGAAGCCCCTGCTCATCGAACAGGGGCTCCCTTTGCCACCACGCACCGGGACAAGACCGCATCCTCAACGAAGCGGCCGAAAGCGCCGACCCGCTCAGGCTGATGCGTCTCTCTGGCATCACCGGGCAGACCGCCATGCGCTACGTCACCGCCGCCCACCCCGAACGAACCGCCAAGCTGCCCAGGTGGCCCGCCTGGTTCAGCCCTGGAGGGTGGCGAGCCAGTCGGTCAGCAGGCGGTTGATCTCGTCAGGGCGCTCCTGCTGGATCCAGTGGCCGCAGGCGTCCAAGAGGTGGGAGGCCGACAGGCCGGGGAGGGTGGTGGGGTAGGCGTCGATGGCGTCGGACATCCAGGTGGTGGAGGCGTCCAGGGCGCCGCCGATGAACAGGGACGGCTGCTTGATCGGGGCTCCGCGGTGCGGGGCGAGTTCTTCCCAGTCGCGGTCCATATTGCGGTAACGGTTGAGGGCGCCGGTCAGGCCGGTGCGCTCGAACTCCCCGGCGTAGACGTCGAGGTCGTCCTTGCTCAGCCAGGCCGGGAGGACCCCTGTGGGGAAGCGGTCGCGCAGCCGGCCGCCGGCGCGGGCGACGAAGTGGGGGTCGGGCTCGCCCTGGGCGGGCATGGTGTCGGCGGACAGGGCCGCGTAGAAGCCCGCGAGCCAGCCCCGGACGTCGGGCTCGATCTCCGCCTCGGCGCGGCCGGGCTTCTGAAAGTAGGAGACGTAGAACTCCTGCTCGGGGCTGCCGATCTGGCTGAAGATGTCGGTCGGGCGCGGGCCGCCGGGCGGCGCGTAGGGGACGCTCAGCAGGCCGACGGCACGGAAGACCTCGGGACGGAGCAGGGCCGAGGCGGAGGCAATGTTGGCGCCCCAGTCATGGCCGACCACCACCGCGCTGTCCTCGCCGAGGGCACGCACGACGGCAACGTTGTCCTCCACCAGGTCGAGCATCCGGTAGGCGTCGGTCGTCTCCGGCTTGGAGGAGCGGCCGTAGCCGCGCACATCGATCGCCACCGCCCGGTAGCCGGCCGCGGCGAGGGCCGGGAGCTGGCGGCGCCAGGAGTACCAGGACTCGGGGAAGCCGTGGACGAGCAGGACCAGCGGGCCGGTGCCCTGCTCGACCAGGTGCAGGCGCCCGGCAGGGGCCTCGACGGTGCGGTGGCGGAGCTCGGCGGTCGGCTCGGGCTGCATGGGCTTCTCCTCCGTTCACGGGCGGACGCGGCTACCCATCGATCATGCGGCGAGGCGCCCGCCCGACGCGATCAGCCTTGCCCTTCTGGCAAACTCGCAGGACAGAGCGGTGGAGCGGCACGGCAGGAAGGAGCGGGAAAGGTGGCAGTCGACGACGTGGACGGCACGCTGGCAGCGATGGGGCCCCGGTTGCGGGCCGTGCGCGAGCACCACAGCGCGACGCTCGCCGGTGTCAGCTGCGCGACCGGCATCTCGACCAGCACGCTGTCCCGGATCGAGACCGGCCGGCGCAAGCCCACTCTGGAGGTGCTGCTGCAGCTGTCGAAGGAGTACGGCGTCTCCCTGGACGAACTGGCCGGCACCGCGCCCGCCCCCGCGGCCGAGCCGCGCGCTACGGCGCCGCTGAGCTTCGGGGATGACAAGGCGGTGCTGCCGTTGACCCGGTACGTCGGCGGCCTGCACGCCCACAAGCACGTCCTGCCCGCTGTCGAGGGTCCGCCCGCGCGGCCGCGGCAGGTCTCCCACGAGGGCTACGAGTGGCTGTGCGTCCTGTACGGGCGGCTGTGGCTCGCGCTCGGAGACCAGGACCTCGTCCTGACTGCCGGGGACGTTGCCGAGTTCGACACCCGCACCCCGCATGGGGTGGTGAACGCCGGCTCCGGCGGGCCTGTTGAGTACCTGATTATGTTCGGGCCCCAGGGCGAGCGCCTACGGCCGCGCACCTCTCCGGCAGCTGGCCGCGGGAACCGCCGACCGAATGGCGCCCAGGCCGGCCGCGAAGCGCGGCCGTAGGATCCTTTCTGCCGGAGATTCCGCCGACGCCAGTAGCAGCGGCGGTTCTCCCGCCCAACCGGTCTCGATGTTCTTCCCGTTCTGTTCTCCAGGGCCGGTGACCCGGCATCGCCGGTGTCAGGACCAGGCGATCTCGCCATGGCGGTCGATGAAGCGTCCGGTGCCGGCGCCGGGCTCCTCGGTGGCGAGGGCGACGATCGCGTCCGTGCCCTCGGTGAGGGTCTGGGAGCCGCTGTGACCGTTGATGTCGGTCGCGGTGTAGCCGGGGTCGGCGGCGTTGACGCGAATGCCCTTGAGCCCCTTGGCGTACTGCGTGGTCAACATCGTCAGCGCCGCCTTCGAGGAGGCGTACAGCGGCGCGACGACGTGCGACTCGGACCGGCCGGGGTCGTGCGTGAAGGCGAGAGAGCCCATGCCGCTGCTGACGTTGATGATCACGGGGTCGTCCGAGCGGCGCAGCAGCGGCAGGAACGCGGTGGTGGTGCGGACGACGCCGATGACGTTGACGTCGAGGACGGCGCGGGCGTCCGCGGCGGTGAGGTCGCCGGGATCACCGAAGGGTCCCTGTACCCCCGCGTTGTTGATCAGGACGTCGATCCTGCCCTCGTGCTCGGCGACATCCGCGGCGGCGGCGGCCACGGACGCGTCGTCGGTCACGTCGACGGGGACGAAGCGTGCGCCCAGCGCGGCGGCTGCCTCTTCACCCCGCTCACGGTCGCGGGCTCCCAGGAGAACGGTGTGACCGCACGCGACGAGGCGGCGGGCGGTCTCGCGGCCGATGCCCTTGTTGGCTCCGGTGATGAAAGTGATCGTCATGCCTTCGATGGTTGCCTGGACGACGGAGCCGGGCCAGGGACGCTTCGACGGTGGGAAGACCAGTACCACCCTCGCGCCCCCGCATGTGATCGGGGATGCAGGAGGATGAAGAGCATGACGAGGACACCCCCCGGGGCCGGACTGGGCGCGGCGATCCGCACATGGCGGAACCGGCTTCCCCCGTCGGCCGCCGGGCTGCCGGTCGTCCGCAAGCGCCGGGCTGTCGGGCTGCGGCGCGAGGAACTCGCCGACCTGGCCGGAGTGTCCGTCGACTACGTCGTGCGTCTGGAGCAGGGGCGGGCCACGACACCCTCGGCGTCGGTGGTGGCGTCCCTGGCACGTGCCCTCCAGCTGTCCACCGCCGAGCGGGACCACCTCTACCGGCTGGCCCAGATCGTGCCGCCGGCGGACGGCACGATCTGCGACCATCTCCCGCCCGGCATGCAACGAGCGCTCGTCCGCCTCGGAGACGTACCGGTTGCCGTGTTCGCGGCGGACTGGCAACTGGTGTGGTGGAACCACGGGTGGGCCGCCCTGCTGGGCGACCCCTTGGCCTCGCCGCCGCGGATGCGCAACTTCGCCCGCGACAGGTTCCCGGTGGGCACCGGTCACACCCCCCCTCGTGCTGTGGCCGGTCACCGATACGGACCCCGACACCACCGACGCCGCCCTCGTCTCCGACCTGCGCCGCGCCACCGGCCGCTTCCCCCGGGACAGTCGCCTGGCCGCGCTGGTCCGTGACCTGAACGCAGGCAACGAGAGGTTCGCCGAGTTGTGGGCGAAGGGAGAGGTGACCGCGAACCGCGAGGTCCGCAAGACGGTCGATCACCCGTCGGTGGGCCCGGTCACGGTGGACTGCGATGTCCTGACCGACGGCGACACCGAGCTCAAGATCGTCATCATGACCGCCGCGCCGGGCAGCGAGGACGAGACCAAACTCCAGCTCACCACCGTCGTCGGCCCACGGGCCGGCACAACTGGAGCGCCTGCTGTTGAACGGGATGCGTCCGGTGACGCTGAGAGACCGCATCGAGCGGTACGTCTTCCGTAATCCCGGGGACTGGTCTGCGGAAGACCTTTCGACAACCTCGTGGCGTTCGAGGCCGGGGACGCCAGGCTCGCCCGCTTCCTGGAGGGCCTGGCGTCAGCGGACGTCCTCCTTGATGAGCACCTCCAGCAGAAAACCGTCAGCACGATCAACGGTCATCTCCGGTCTGCTGGGGTCGAGTTCGCGGCGTGACTCAGAAGTCGTCCGCGCCGTTGCGGAGTTCGGGGGTCCAGTAGCCGGTGAGGGCCTTCGCCGGGTCGACGGCGACGCCGCTGCTGCCCGGCGCGGTGACGGCGATGACCGTGGAGTCACCCTCCAGCGTGACGGAGAACGCCGACACGGGTTCGTTGTCCTCGTCGACCCCGCCGTCCGACAGCTTCACCAGGGCATAGGCGGGCGCTCCCGCCGTGAGGACGACCGGCGTGGCCGGCTTGCTCTTGGCGACGGCCGGGACGTCCTGCTTGTGGCTCTCCAGGAACTGGATGTGCGGCGCACCGGCCAGCCGGCAGGAGTGTCCGGAGGTGTTCTTCGCCGTGAGGACGATGTGGGTGTAGGGAGGGCCATCCTGTGGGGCGGCGGTGACGGTGACGTCCCGCGCGGTGCAGACCCGGGTGCCGGCGGACGCCTGCTCGCCGGTCGAGCCCGCGGAGCTGTCGCCGGCAGTGCGGTCCGTCGGGCTCTTCGACGCTGCCGAGTGCGCCGGACCGGTCGAGCCCGTCGCGCCGGCGGCATCGGTCTGCCCGCCGTCCGCCGTCTTCCCGGTCGCCGAAGAGGCGGCGCCGGAAGTGGACTTGGTGTGCGCGTCGCTCTGACAGGCGGTGAGGGACAGGGCAAGGGCCGTGCCCGCGGTGGCGAGCAGCATGGAGTGGTGACGCAGAAGGTTCATGGAGAGTTCCGTGAGTGATTCGGGGCCGCGGTTGGTGCCGTCGGCCGGGGACGTTCCGGTGGAGTGGTGCGGTTGCTCAGTTCGCCCTTGCCCGGCCGGTGCGGCCGGACGGCAGGGCGTACACGAATGCGCGGGGACCGGCGTGCGCGGACTCCAGCAGTTCGGTGACGCTCTGGTAGGCCACGGCGGCGGTCGGCGTACCCGCCGCCAGGACGCTCCGCCTGGAGATCCCGGTGGTCTGCTCCTGGCTGCTGTTCATGAGAGGTGTCCCCGTTTCGTGCTCGTCGCGTGTCTGTCGCGTGTCTTCGGTGGCGGTTCGGCGGCGGGTGGTCGGTGCCCGTCCCCAGTCCGCACAGGGTCCGTGGTCCGGCGGCTCCGTCCGTCGAGGATCGGCCGCCCGGACTCCGTCCGCCGGGGAGGAGGCGTCCTGCCGCCTGACCTCAGTTGATCAGCAACGGCCGTCGCGTCCCAGGCGGTTCGCCCGGCAGAACTACCGTCCGTCATACTTCTGCCGGGGTGCTCGCGTCCGGACGAGCCGGATGATCGGGGGACGCCGACGTGCGCGGTGGCACGCCTTCCACGGAGGACTTCGGGCAGCGGCTGCGCTTCCTGCGGGCTCGCGCAGGACTGAGCCAGGAGGCGCTGTCGCACGCCGCCGGGGTGAGCGTCAGGGCGCTGGCCGACATGGAACGCGGGCGTACCCGAGGGCCGCAGCGCCGTACGGTCGAGGCCCTGGCCGAAGCTCTGGGACTGGACCGCGACGAGGCATCGGGCTTGGAGGCCTCCGCCGTGCTGGGGCGCCCCCGCCCTCGCCCGGCCGAAGGCCCGGCCGTGACCGTCCCGTTGGCCCTGCCGCGCGACATCCAGGACTTCACCGCCCGCGACGCGGCACTTGCCCGGCTGCTGGACCTGGCGCGGGACGCCGGTCCGAACCGTCCGGTGGTCAGCGTGGTCACCGGACAGCCAGGACTGGGCAAGACCGCGTTCGCGGTGCATGCCGCGCACCGTCTCGCCCCGCACTTTCCTGACGGGCAGCTTGCTCTGGACCTGCACGGCATGGATGCCGAGCCGACCACTCCCCGTGACGCGCTGGCCCGGCTGCTGGGCGCCATGGGAATCGCCGACGCCGCGATACCGGCCGGCACCGACGACCGGGCGAGCCTGTGGCGCTCCCTGGCCGCCGGCCGACGGCTGCTCCTGCTGCTGGACAACGCCATCGACGAGTCCCAGGTCGGCCTGCTGCTGCCCGGCACCGGCCCGTCGCTGACCATCGTCACCAGCCGCCAGGCTCTGGCAGGCCTGACGTCCGTTCACCGCTGTGATCTGGCTCTGCTGCGGCGCGAGGAAGCGGTGGAACTGCTGACCCGTATCATCGGCCCCGAACGGGTTCGAGCAGAAGCGCAGGCCGCGCGCGACCTGGCCGATCTGTGCGGGCATCTGCCCCTCGCGGTCCGGATCGCCGGACAACGCCTCCTCAGCCGGCCGCACGAGCGCCTGGGCAAGCTCGTCGCCCGTCTCGCCGCCGAGGGCCGACGGCTGGACGGCCTCCAGGCCGGAAGCCTGCGGGTGCGCGCCGCCTTCGCGCTCTCGTACCGTCAACTGTCCGCGGACTCACGGACCTTCCTGCGGCGCGCCGCACTGGCTGCCGGGGCGGACTTCAGCCCGGAGACCGGCGCGCTTTTGGCCGGGCTGTCCTACGACGAGGCGGTCGCCTGTGCCGAGGAGCTGACCGACGCCGGGCTGCTCCAGAGCGATCCCACCGCCGAGCGCAACCGGTTCCACGACCTGCTCAGGCTCTACGCGGCCGAGCAGGTCGAGGCCGAGGACGGCCCCGCGGTGCGTGACGCGGCCCTCGACCGGACCACGCAGTGGATGCTGTGCCGGGCCACCGCCGCCGCGTCGCACTTCGACGTCGACCACGACCGGACGGCGCCGTCCGGCGACCCGGACCCGGACACAGCACCCGTCGGCCGGGAGGAGGCGCGGGCCTGGCTGGAGGCCGAGCGAGCCCAGTGGCTCGCCGCGCTGCGCCGGGCCCACGACACGGGCCGGCACCGGCAGGTCCTGGACACCGCGAAGGCGATGCACTGGTTCTCCGACCGCACTCAGCACTGGGAGCAGTGGGTGGAGGTGTTCCAGCGCTCCTCCGGCTCCGCCCGCGCACTCGGCAGCAGGCGGGAGGAAGCGGTCCACCTCAATTACCTCGCCTGGGCCCACAACCTCTGCGTCCACGACCCCCGGGCAGCCCTGGCGTCCGCCGACGCCGCGCTCGTGGCCGCCCGCGACAGCGGGGACGGACTCCAGGAGGGCTGGGCATTCGGCTACGGCGCGGGGGCACTGAATCGACTGGGCCGTACGGAAGAGGCCCACACGCGGCTGCGTGAGGCGGCCCGTTGCCTCGCCTCGCAGGTCTCCCCGCAGGCCAGGCTGGCCGAGCTGACCATCCTCAACAGCCTCGGCACCCTGCTGCGCCGGATCGGCCGACCGGCGGAAGCCCTGGACATCCACCGCCGCAGCGAACAGATCTGCCGGGCGGGTGTCCCGGGCCGTGCGGACGAACTGATCGCGCTGTACCACGCGGTCGCCCGACAGCAGATCGGCAACGACCTGGCGGCCCTGGAGCGCTGGCACGAAGCCGAGCCGCCGCTGCGGCAGGCCCTCGCCTCCTTCGAGACCGCGCAGATGCCGGCCTGGGCCGAACAGGCTCGGCTCGATCTGGGCCAGGTGCTCGGCGCCATGGGCCACCCGGAGGCCCGTCAGACACTGGTCGCCGCCCACGACGCCCTCGCCGCGCTGAGAAGCCCACGACAGGACGAAGCCGCCACCGCACTCGCCGCGCTGGACCGCACCACCACGACCGGGTGAGGCCCGGCCGGGCCCCCGAGGGGACGCCGACCGGGCCTCACCCGCAGTGCGGCTCAGCCGCTCGCCGGACCGGTGACGACAGGTGGCCGCGTGCCGTCAGGGCCGCTACCGCTCTGTCACCACGGTCACGGGCACAGCGGGCCGGTGTCCGAGACGTTGCAGCTCACCTGCCAGGGGCTCCACTGGCCGTTGGTGTAGCGCAGTCGGAACCAGTAGTTGCCGTCGCTGCCGACGGCGGCGATGGTGAAGGAATTGAGGCTCCCTGGGAAATGGCCGATGGAGACCCGGCTCTGGGCCCATCCGGCCATGGACACCCATCCGTTCCAGTTGCCGTCGGGGTAGCTCCAGTTCGTCCACACCGCGTGATCGGTACCGACGACGAATTCCTGTGTCGTCCCATTGTCGAGTTCAGTGGTCGTGACGCGGTACTGACAGAGGTACTTGTGGCCCTTGTCCGTGCAGGTGGTCGCCGCCTGTGCCGGCGCCGCCGCGACACCCACCCCTGCGAAAGCGGCCAGGGCCGCGACTGCCGTGAGGGCACTCCTGAATCTGCGCATGTGCATGTTCCTTTGCCGAGGGGCGTGGTCGAGTCGGGGAAGGGAGAGGACAGGCGTCCCCGGCGCCACGACGAGTCGATCACGGGCATGCGGACGCAAACCATGCAGAACGACCGGCAGAAGTAACCCTCGTCCGCCACGAACCGGCCGGTGGGAACAACAACTCCTGGTGTTCCATCCGCGGCCCCGCAGGTAGGCGGTGAAGTCGGTGACCAGGCTGTCCGCTGCAGCGGTGAGGGCGGGCGGCGTGCTGGTGTCCAGACGGGTCCAGTCCCGGGGGCGGGGGCGGGGGCGGGGGCGGGAAGAGTTCCGGCTGGTCGGGGTCCAGAAGGTGCTCTGGTAGTTGGCGTTCGGACTTGGCCCGGACGAGGGCGCGGCGTCGTTTGAGGGCGAGGCGGCCTTGGAGCCCGGCGGCGCCGGGCAGGAGGCGTCCGACCGCCTGTCGGGCGGCATGGGGGCCGGCGAACCACAGCTGATCGCCGTTCTTCATCGCGATCTGGGCGGTGTCGACCTCGGTTTCGGCGACGACGATCCGGCACCTGCGGCACATCCCGGCGCTGAGCATCAGCGTGCGGTGGCAGCGGCCGCACTTGGCTTCGCTGCCGCCGCGCTTGCGCATCTGGTGGCACCAGTTGGTGCACGGCGCGCACAGGACCCGGCGATCGTTCGCCCAGGCGAGACAGTGTGTGCACTGTCCGCGCAGCTCAGGGTCCCGCTGCCCGCCCTGGCGGGTGGGGCCGGTGCCACGCGGCCTGTACGGGCCGGTGCGGGACTGCCTCGACGCCGTCCTGGGCGACTGACGCGTTCCTGAAGTGTGGCTGCTGCTGGTGCGTCGGTTACAGGCGCTTCGCTGTGTGGTCGCGCAGCAGCAGCCACTGACTCGCGTCGGCGCCGTCTGAGCGCTCAGCCGGTCCGTGCAGCAGCACGGCGTAAGCCGTCCTCTCCGCCTTGCCCGGGGCGGCATACTGGCCTGGCGCCTCCGGGGCCGGGAATGACCTCGTCATGCCTTTCCAGGCCTTGTCCGCGTTCGGAGTGTTGAGCATCGGCCCTCCCGGGCTCACTAGGGTCATGCAGTGAAGTGCACGCACGCGTGCGTGCAGACCCGGTACGGGTTCACCGTCCGTTCGAACGGCATCCGCGAGGCGCCCGGCACCCGGTTGATGATCGAACGGGCCCGCGCCTCGTGGAACGTCATTCCCCGGAACTCAGGCGTGTCGAAGGTCCGGGTCGTGACCGCGTCCGCGCCGAACAGCGCGGTGTCGGCCCGGCCGTGTTCGGCCTCCTCGGTGAGGTTCTCCCAGCGCATGACGCCTCCTCGGTAGCACTGCCCACAGAATAGAACATCTGTTCCCATGATCGTGCGGACGATCCGTGGAGACCGCGCGGACACCGAATCCGATCGCTTCCGGCACCCCGATTTGGGTGGCCGGGCGCCGGGGTGGTTGGCTTGGCGCAACCCCGAGAACTCAGGTGCTGGAGGAAAGCGATGGCGCAGGTCGAGGCCACAACGGAGCGGGTCGTCGGCGCGGATGCGGAGACGGTGTTCGACGCGCTCGCGGACTACAGCGGCACGCGCGCGAAGCTGCTGCCCGAGCACTTCAGCGAGTACGAGGTGCGCGAGGGCGGCGACGGCGAGGGCACCCTCGTCCACTGGAAGCTCCAGGCCACCAGCAAGCGGGTCCGGGACTGCCTCCTGGAGGTCAGTGAGCCCACCGACGGTGAGCTGGTCGAGAAGGACCGCAACTCCTCCATGGTCACCACGTGGCGGGTCACCCCGGCAGGCGAGGGCAAGGCCAGGGTCGTCGTGCACACCACCTGGCAGGGCGCCGGCGGCATCGGCGGCTTCTTCGAGAAGACCTTCGCGCCCAAGGGCCTCGGCCGGATCTACGGCGTGGTGCTCGACAAGCTCGCCGCCGAGGTCGAGAAGTAACCTCCCGGAAAACCGGGGCCTGTTGGCTCCTCACCGGTTCGGGTGGATCTCCGGGCCGGTCGCGTTCGTGCCGTAACTCGTCGTGCCTGGCCGCAGTTGTCGCCCTACGGGAAACAGGGCGGCAATGGTGCGCAGGCGCGACGAGGGGAGCGGTACGTGGGCGGAACGACGCTGGTGCAGTACGAGGAACCGGCCGTGGCGCTGTGGGAGACCCCCGTGCCGGAACCCGCGCCGGCGCCCGGACTCGGGCCGCGCCGCACCTGGTTGGTGTTCGGCGGGCTGATGCTCGCCCTGCTCCTCGCCGCGCTGGACCAGATGATCGTGGCCACCGCGCTGCCGAGGATCGTCGGCGAGCTGCACGGCCTGGACCGGATGTCCTGGGCGATCACCGCCTATCTGCTCACCGCCACCGTCGGTCTCCCCGTCTACGGCAAGCTCGGCGACCTCATCGGCCGCAAGGGTGTCTTCCAGTTCGCGATCCTCGTCTTCGCCGTCGGCTCCGCGCTGGCCGGACGGGCCCAGAGCATGGACCAGCTGATCGCCTTCCGCGCCGTCCAGGGCGTCGGCGCCGGCGGGCTGATGATCGGGGTGCAGGCGATCATCGCCGACATCGTGCCGCCCCGGCAGCGCGGCCGCTTCATGGGCCTGATCGGCGCCGCCTTCGGCCTCGCCTCGGTCGCCGGGCCGCTGCTCGGGGGCTACTTCACCGACCACCTCTCCTGGCGCTGGTGCTTCTACGTCAACGTCCCCTTCGGGCTGGTCACCCTGGCCGTCATCACCGTCGTGCTGAAACTGCCGAAGCCCCGGCCCCGGGCCCGGTTCGACGTGCTGGGCGCCCTGTTGCTCGCCGCGGTCTCCACCTGCCTCGTGCTGCTGACCAGTTGGGGCGGGACGGAGTACGAGTGGGGCTCGCGCGTCATCCTGGGGCTCGGCGCGGGGGCGGTGGCGGCCACCGGGCTGTTCCTCGTCGTCGAGCACCACGCGGTCGAACCCCTCATCCCGCTGCGGCTGTTCAGGGACTCCGTCTTCAACGTCACCGGCCTGGTCGGGCTGGTCGTCGGCGTGGCCCTGTTCGGCGCCGCCAGCTACCTGCCGACCTTCCTGCAGATGGTCGACGACGCCTCGGCGACCGAGTCCGGGCTGCTGATGCTGCCCATGATGGGCGGCATCGTCGGCGCCTCGATCGTCGCGGGTCAGCTCATCAGCCACACCGGGCGCTACCGGATCTACCCCGTGCTCGGCGGCGGGCTGTCCGTCGTCGGCATGTGGCTGCTCTCCCGCCTCGAAGCCGGCACCCCGCGCTGGCAGTACAGCATCTGGATGGCCGTCCTCGGCGCCGGGATCGGCCTGGTGATGCCGGTGCTGATCCTCGCCGTGCAGAACTCCGTACGGCCCGCCGACCTCGGCACCGCCACCAGCGCCAACAACTACTTCCGGCAGATCGGCGGCAGCGTCGGCGCCGCCGTCTTCGGCACCCTCTTCGCCGACCGGCTCACCGACGCCCTGCACAGACGTCTGCCCGCGCGGGCCGGCGCCCGCCTGCCCGACCCCGAGTCCCTCACCCCGCAGCTCGTCCACGCGCTGCCCCCGGCCCTGCGTGACGCCTACATCCGCGCCTACGCCGACGCGATGCCCCGGATCTTCCTCTACCTGGTCCCGGTGCTCGTCCTCGGCCTGCTCATCGCCTGCTTCCTCAAGGAGAGACCACTGGTGTCCCATCCCACCGCCGAAACGGAGTCCGAAGCCGTGAACGCCTCGATCCCGCAGGCCCGGTCGTCGCACACCGGCGCCGGGATCCCCGTCTGCGGCACGGTGCAGCATGCCGACGGGACCGCGGTGCCGCGCGCCGCGCTCACCCTCATCGACGCCGTCGGCCGGCAGATCGGGCGGGGTGCCAGCGGCGAGGACGGCCGGTACGCCCTGGCCACGCCCGGCTCCGGATCGTACGTCCTGATCGCCGCCGCCGGCGGGCACCAGCCGCAGGCCGTCACCGTGACGGTCGGCGAGCGGCCCGTCGAGCTGGACGTCGTCCTCGGCGGCGCCGGGCGGCTCGCGGGCAGCGTGCTCACCGCCGACGGCACACCGGTACGGGACGCCACCGTCACCCTCACCAACGTGCACGGCGAGGTCGTCGCCAGTGTCCGCAGCGGCCGCGAGGGCGGCTATGTGATCACCGAGCTGGTGGCCGGCGAGTACACCCTCGCCGCCAGCGCCCCCGCCTTCCGCCCGGCCGCCCTCCCGGTCACCGTCCAGGCCTCCCGGGAGACCCGGCAGAACGTCGAACTCGCCGGCGGCGCCGTGCTGAAGGGCACCGTCCGGGCCGGGGGCGGCCGGCCCGTGGACGACGCCCGGGTGACGCTGCTCGACGCCGCCGGGAACGTCGTGGACACCCTCACCACCGGCACCGACGGAACGTTCCGGTTCGTGGACCTGTCCTCCGGCGAGTACACCGTCATCGCCGCCGGTTACCCGCCGGTCGCCACGGTCCTCCAGGTCGCGGGCGGCGGCCGCACCGAACGCGATCTCCAGCTCGGCCACGAGGACTGAGGAAGACCGGACCAGGACCGGGCGCGCACCGCACCGGGGCGCGGACCTGCGCGCCGGCGCGACCCGGTGAAACCAATTCCAGGATTGCCACACATCGCAACCGGCAGCGACCGTACGGTAGTGGCGGGCGGCACAGATCTTTTGCGGAGCCGTGGGGAGAGAGGGCCTTGGCCATGGACCATGGCAGCGAGCGGGACACCCATCCCGGCCTCGGTGCCGGGGACGGCACGGCGGGCCGCGTTCCCCTGGCCGTGGTCGTCGTCGACCGCGAGAGCCGGGTCTCGCACTGGAGCACCGGCGCCCGGCGGCTGTTCGGCGCCGCCAAGGAGGACGCGATCGGCCGCTCCGTCCTCGACCTGCTGCCCGTCTCCGGCGCGCTCCCCGACGACGAGATCACCCCGTACGGCGCCTACGCGGCGTACGACGGACTCGGCCCCGACCTGGAGTCCTCCCTCGACGGACGGCTGAACTTCCCGGCCGCCGGCCGCGCCCGGCTCACCGTGCCCGACCGCGACCGCGTCGATGTGCTCTGGTGGGCCTACCCGCTGGTCGGACCGGGGAACGAGCGGCTGCTGGTGCTCGCCGCCGACGCCGAGCGGCTGCGCCGGGCCGAGCGGGACGAGCGCGTCGCCTTCGAGCGCATCGCGCCCGGCTTCGCCCTGCACACCGACTTCCCCGGCGCCGAGGAACTCGCCCGCCGGCTGCCCGAGATCCTGCCCAGCATGAGCGTCGACGAAAGCGCCCGGATCGTCGCCCAGGTCCTCGAACTCGGCTACCCCATCCTGGAGTTCAGCCAGAACGACCGGGTGCCCGTCACCCCCGACTGGGGCGTCGCCCGGCGCGCGGAGCGGCTGGCCCGCCGCGAGTGCGCCGCCCGGGCGGCGGCCCAAGGCCTGCCGGTGCCCGCCGAACTCGCCGACGACGAGGGCGAGGACCTGGAGTACGCGGCCGTCCGCGAACGCCTGGAATTCCTCAACGAGGTCAGCGGGAGGATCGGCACCTCGCTCGACCTGTCCCGCACCATCATCGAGGTCAGCAGAGCCGTCGTACCCCGCTTCACCGATGTCGCCGGCACCTACCTGCGGGAACAGGTCGTCGCCGGCGAGGGGTTCCCCGACGGTGTCCCGGACACCACCACCATGTGGCACCGCGTCGCCGTCGAGCACACCGACGAACCCGGCCGCTGGGACGACGTCGTCCCGGTCGGCGAGGCCATGCCGTTCCCGGCGCACACCCCGTTCTTCCAGTGCATGACCACCGGCGAACCGGTCCTGGTGCCGCGGATCAGTGAGGAGCTGGGCCACGCCATCGCCTCCCAGTTCGAGAAGCGGGACATCCGGCCGCTGATCACCGGCCGCTCGATGCTGGTCGTCCCGCTCAAGGCACGCACGGTCGTGCTCGGCTTCATGGTCCTGCTGCGTCACCCCGAGCGTGAGATGTTCAACGACATGGACCGGGTCACCGGTGCCGAACTCGCCGCCCGCGCCGGGCTGGTGCTCGACAACGCGCGCATGTACACCTTCCAGGAGAGCGTCGCCGAGACCCTCCAGGACAGCATGCTGCCGCACATCCCGCCGCGCATGGCGGGCTGCGACATCGCCACCCGGTACCTGCCGGGCACCCTGCTCGGCCGCGTCGGCGGCGACTGGTTCGACTCGGTGAAACTCCCCGGCGCCCGCACCGCCCTGGTCGTCGGCGACGTGATGGGCCACGGTCTCAACTCGGCGGCGATGATGGGCCAGTTGCGGACCGCCGTCCAGACGATGGCGGCCATGGACCTGCCGCCCGCCCAGCTCCTGCGCAACCTCGACGACCTGGCCCAGCGCCTCGGCGACAGCTATCTCGCCACCTGCCTCTACGCCGTCTACGACCCGATCGAGAGCGAACTGCACCTCGCCAACGCCGGGCACATTCCCCCGGTGCTGGTGCGGGCGGCCGACGGACGCAGTGAACTCCTCGACCTGCCCACCGGGGCGCCCATCGGCGTCGGCGGAGTCGCCTTCCAGTCGCTGCGGGTGCGTGTCGACCCCGGCGACCGGCTGGTCATGTGCACCGACGGACTGGTCGAGATGCGCGGCGAGGACATCGGCGTCGGCCTCGCCACCCTCTGCGAGTCCGCCGCCCACCCGGCGGCGTCCATGGACGACGCCTGCGACACCATCGTCCGCGCCCTCAACACCCGCGGCGGCCGCAAGGACGACGTCGCCCTGCTGATGGCCCGCCTCAACGGCATCGAGCCGAAGGACGTCGCCGAATGGCGGCTCGCCCCGGAGCCGGCCGAGGTCCGCCGCGCCCGCGCCGTGGTCCGCGAGCAACTCCACGACTGGGGCCTGGCCCACCTCGCCGACCCCACCGGACTGATGGTCAGCGAACTCGTCACCAACGCCGTACGGCACTCCCACGGCCGCCCGCTCCAACTCCGGCTGATCCGCGGCGAGACCCTGCTCTGCGAGGTCGATGACGACGACCACACCCTGCCGACCCTGCTCAGCGCCGAACCCGGCGACGAGGCGGGACGCGGGCTGCGGGTGGTCTCCACGCTGGCCCGGGAGTGGGGTACCAGCCGTACGACCGCCGGGAAGACCGTCTGGTTCGAACTCACCGCCCGTCGCCGCTGACCCAGGGGCCGGTTCAGGACGCCGGTCAAGGGGGCGCACGTCCGTCGAACGTGGGGTGAAGGAACGCGCCGGCGCTTGTGGCCGAAACAGGCGCAGGGTAAACCGTACTGGCCTGTCACCGACGGCAAGTCATATGCCGCTGATCCCTGGGGAGTTGGGCCATGAGCGTGACGAGTCGATACTGCGGTGCCTGGGAGGGCTTCTGGCGTGAGGTGCCCGACGAGCCCGGGGCGGTGTTCTGGGACGCCGACCCGGCGGTGACCGCCGCCGTGCACGTCCCCCTCTTCGAACCGCACCTCGCGGACCCCGGTCTGCCCCTGGTCGACCTCGGCTGCGGCAACGGCACCCAGACCCGCTACCTCGCCGAACGCTTCCCGCGCGTCCTCGGCACCGACATAGCCGAGGCCGCCCTCGACCACGCCCGGCACGCCGACCCCGCCGGACAGGCCGGCTACCGGCTCCTCGACGCGGCCGAGAAGAGCGAGGCCGAGGCGCTGCACGCGGAGCTCGGCGACGCCAACGTCTACATGCGGGGCGTTCTGCACCAGTGCGAACCCGACGACCGGCAGCCGGTGATCGACGCCATCGCCACGCTCGTCGGCAGCCGAGGCCGCGCCTTCCTCGTCGAGCTCGCCGAGGCCGCCCGTCCCGTCCTCGGCGGCCTCGCCCAGAGCCCGTCGGGACCGCCGCCCAAGCTCGCCCCGGTCTTCCGGCACGGCATCGCCCCCGGCGAGGTCGCCGACGCGGCGGTCCCGGAGTACCTGCACAACGCCGGTCTCGCCGTCCTCGCGAGGGGCGAACTCCCGCTGACGACCACGGAAGCCACCCCGGACGGCGAACGGATCGTCCTGCCGTCGAAGTGGGTTCTGGCGGGACGCGACAGCTGAGGGGCGGGACCCCGGCGGGCGGGCGCCGGCCCACCGGCCGGCGGCCGGCCCACCGGGCGCTCGGTGGGCCGTTCACCCTCCGGCGCGGAGCGGGACGCGCCGGTCCGCCGGCCGCCGGAAGCAAGACGCTCTGGGGCGCCGGCCCACCCTCCCGGCTCCCTGCCGACGTCAGGCGCGTCGGCCGGCGCGCAGGGACCGCAGCGTGAGCGTGCCGTCGGACGAGCCGTCGAGGCGGGTGCCGAACTCACGGCTGTGTCTGTCGAGGGTGGCGCGCAGCCACGCGGCGTCCTCGGGCGAGACGCGCTCCAGCCGCATCCTGCGCGCTTGCAGGGGCACCATGCGCACGTCGACCAGCCGGCCGCTGCCGGCCTCCACCGACACCAGGTACAGCACCCTGAGGTCGTCCCGGTAGCTGTCGTGTCCGGAGATGCCCTCGTAGTCGTCCACGAGGTCGCCGCAGCCGTAGAGGACGAGCCTGTCTCCGTACACCTCGAGCGGGCGCGGGTGATGCGAGGAATGTCCGTGCACGATGTCCACGCCCGAGTCGACGAGCGCATGGGCGAAGCCGATCTCGGCACGGGAGACGTGATAACCCCAGTTGGGGCCCCAGTGGACCGAGGCGACCGCGATGTCCCCCGGCCGCCGGACCTGTCGCAGACGCTCGGCGAACGCGGCCGCGGCGGCCACCGAAGGCTCCATGACGACGTCGACGCCGCCCCGCCGCCCCGTGGCGGCCCAGGCCGCCGGAATGCCGCTGGACGGCAATCCGAACGAAAAGACCAGCACGCGCCCGTCCGTGGCCAGGGGCACGATCGCCGGCCGCCTCGCCTGCACCGCGTTCCGCCCGGCCCCCGCGAACCGCAGTCCCGCCCCGCCCAGGGCGTCGAGCGTCTCGTGGAGGCCAGGGGGGCCGAAGTCCAGCACGTGGTTGTTGGCCAGGGCGCAGACGTCCGGACGGGCCGCGGCCAGGCACGGCAGATTGGCCGGGTTCATCCGGTAGTGGACGCCCTTGCCGGGTGCGAAGTCCCCGTCACCGGTGACAGCGGTCTCCAGGTTGACCACCCGGACATCGGGGGCGACGGCGTCCAGGACCGCCAGTGCCTCGCCCCACGGCCAGCGGAAACCGACCGGCCGGGGAATCGGCCCGTTCGCCGCCTCGGCCATGTCCACGTAGGCCCGGGCGTCGCGGACGTACGTCTCTCGCAGCGCCGGATGACCGGGACGGGGGAGAATCTGATCCACCCCCCGGCCGAGCATCACGTCCCCGCCGAGGAACAGGGTGACCACGCCTTCGCGCACCCTTCCACGCTAAGGCCGTCGCGTGCGATGGGCGAACACTCCTCGCGACGGGGAGGTTGTCCCACGCCGACCGCGCGCGGCATGCGCCGGCAGCGGTGGTTCGTCCCGCCCCGGCCACGCGGAGTCCGCGGTGCCGGCGGGCCCGGCGCTTCGTTCTCCTGCCGCTGCCGCTGCCGCTGCCGCTGCCGCTGCCGCTGCCGCTGCCGCTGCCGCTGCCGCTGTCCGGCCTG
Source organism: Streptomyces shenzhenensis (assembly GCF_021462265.1). Lineage (GTDB taxonomy): Bacteria > Actinomycetota > Actinomycetes > Streptomycetales > Streptomycetaceae > Streptomyces > Streptomyces shenzhenensis. The sequence continues at coordinate 111,002 of NZ_JAJONF010000011.1, forward strand.
GTCGACGCGGTGGCCTCCCGGCTTGAGGCCGAGGCCCGGGCGGGTCGCCGGACCCGGCGGCGACCGGCCGGTGGTCCACGGGGAGTGTCACCTCGACAGCGAGGCCCCGCCGCGTGACCGAAGTGCCTCAGCGGTCGTGCGCGACCACGGCGACAGGCGCGAGCACGTGATGCAGGACGGCGTGGGTGACGTGGCCGATGTGCGCACCGAGGGTGCCGGTGCGGATCCGGCGGCCCACGACGGTCAGGGCGGCGTCACGGGAGGCATTGACGAGGACCTGCGCCGCACCGCCGCAACGGCTTGCCTCGATCACCTTCACGTCCGGGAACTTCAGCCGCCAGGGACGCAGCGCGTCGGTGAGAGCGGTGGCCTGCCGCCGCGCGAGCGAGGCGTGGAGCTCGACGCCGTGGAAGCGGCGGAACTCGCCGGCCGGCTGGGTCCAGCCGTGGACCACCCGCAGGGCCGTGCCGCCGCGCGCGGCGGCTTCGAAGGCGAACTCCAGGACGGTGTCCTCTGCGGCGCCGATGTCCAGGCCGACGACGACGGGCCTGACGGGCGGGGTGGCGGACGGGGCACCGGCGGCGTCCTCTCCCGCCCTGACCAGCACCAGGGGCCGGGCGGTGTACGCGATGACGTTCAGGCTGACCGAGCCGAGGATGAACCCGCTGAGGCCGCCGAGCCCGCGTGAGCCCAGCACCAGCAGCTCCGCCGCGTCCGCCGCCTCGGCCAAGGCGGGGACCGGGGCCCCGGTGACCCGATCGGTGATCACCTCCACGGCGGGATGGCGCACCCGGAGTTCAGCCACTGCCTCGGCGAGCACCCGTTCCGCCCGGTCGTACTCCGTCTCCGGACCGGACCCCTGTGCCCCCGTCCCGGGCGCCGGCTCGCACACATGGAGGAGCTTCAGCGGCAGGGCCCGCAGCCTCGCCTCACGGGCCGCCCAGTCGGTGGCGGCACGGCTTTCCGGCGAGCCGTCCACGCCTACGGTGATGGTGCGGGTCACGGTGTCCGCCTTTCGGGTTGTGCATCAGACGGTGGTGAGCAGATGTCCCACCGTTCCAGTCTTCCGTTCCGCCGTCGGCCGTCCAGAGCCGAACGGCCCTGCCGGACCGGCGAGACGGCCCTCGGGGGCCGGCCTCCCGCCGGTCCGCCGCGCGCGTCTTCCGTGCCGGCACCCCCAGGCCGACTCGCGGGGCCCACCCCGGCGGGGGGCCGAACAGCCCGGGTCCAGGTCCCTGAAGGCCCCTTTCCCGTCGGCCGTTCGCGGTCAGACTGGAGGGCGGGGGACCACCACGACCGGCGGTGATCACCATGTCCGACGTCACCACCACCGACCTCTACGAAGTGACCATGGCGCTGTCCTACCTCCGGGAGGGCATGCGGGCCCCGGCCACCTTCGGCCTCTTCGTCCGGGACCTGCCCCCCGGCCGGGGATTCCTGGTCGCGGCCGGGCTGGAGCCCGCTCTGGACTTCCTGGCCGGCTTCCGGGTGGAGCGCGCGGACGTCGAGGACTTCGCGGCCGCCCTGAGGCGACCGGTGGAGGACCTGGAGCCGCTGCTCGGTCTGTCCTTCGAGGGCGAGGTACGGGCGGTGCCCGAGGGGCACGCGGTGTTCGCGGACGAGCCGCTGCTTGAGGTGACCGCGCCGCTGCCGCAGGCACAGCTCGTCGAGACGTACCTCCTGAACCAGGTCTGCCACCAGACGGCGGTGGCGTCCAAAGCGGCCCGCTGTGTGCTGGCCGCCGCGGGGCATCCGGTGGTGGACTTCTCGCTGCGCCGCACGCACGGCCCCGGGGCGGGATTCCAGGCGGCCCGTCTGGGAGCCGTCGCGGGCTTCGCGGGCACCAGCAACGTCGCCGCGGCGACCGCCCTCGGCCTCCCGGCCTCCGGCACCATGGCGCACTCCTACATCGAGGCGTTCCCCGGCGAGGAAGAGGCCTTCCGGGCCTTCGCGCGCTGCCATCCCGGCCCGGTCACGTTCCTCGTGGACACCTACGACACCGAGGCGGGCGTGCGGATCGCGGCGCGGGTGCTGAAAGACCTACGGCGCGGCCCCGGCTGCGCGATCCGCCTGGACAGCGGTGACCTCGGCGCCCTCGCCCACAGGGCGCGCGCGGTCCTCGACGCCGCCGGGCTGCCCGAGGTGCGGATCGTGGCCAGCGGCGGTCTCGACGAGTACGGCGTGGCCCGGCTGGTACGCGCCGGTGCCCCGATCGACGTGTACGCGGTGGGCACCCGGGTCGGTGTCGCCGCGGACGCCCCGTACCTGGACTGCGCGTACAAGCTCGTCGAGTACGACGGCCGCCCGGTGATGAAGCTGTCCTCGGCGAAGGTCACCGCCCCGGGCCGCAAGCAGGTCCACCGCCGCGCCGGGCACCCCGACGTCATCGCCCTCGCGGTCGAGGCGCCACCGGAGCCGGCGCGGCCGCTTCTGCACACGGTGATGCGCGGCGGGCGGCGCACCGGGCCGCCGGACCGCTGGCAGGACGCCCACGAGCGCCTGCGCGCGGACCTCGCGGAGCTGCCGGAGCCGGCACTGAGAATCGAGGACCCCGAACCGGTGCGGCCCGTCCGGTCCCCGGCACTGGAGGAACTCACCGCGAGGGTGCGCGCGCAGATCGAGTCCCGGCTCCCCTCACGAGCCGCCCCCTCCGTCTGACCCCGGCTGCCGGGCCGACCGGTCGAGGCCCCGCGACCGTGGCCACTGACAGCTCGCGTGCGAGCCCGCACGTGCACACGTGCACGAGGTCGCGGGCACTTCCCGCGCCACCGCGGGGAGGAGGCGAGCACCATGACCGTTCCCGCACCCTGTGACCGGCCCGTCGTGGTCGGTGGCGGCGCCGACCCGGTTCATCGGATGGCGCCGGGCACGCGCCGGCGGTCAACGACGCGGCGTGTGCGCCCCCGGCCGCGGATGCCCGGGGGGCGACGACGCGTCGACGGTGGGGACATCGTCTGGTCCGTCGTCCTGGCGGCGTTCCTGGCGCAGGGCGGCGAGGACGACGGAGCCGTCGACGGTCTCGTGGGCGACCAGTTCTGCGGCCAGGCGTTCCAGGGCGGGCCGGTGGCCGCGCAGCAGCGTGATCGCGCGCTGTTCGGCCTGGCGCAGCAGGCGGGCGACCTCCTCGTCGACGATGCGCTGGGTCTGCTCCGAGTACGCCGGCCGGCCGGGCTCCTCGGTGGTCTCACCCAGGTAGTGCGGTTGGGTGGAGGCGTAGCCGACCGGGCCGAGTTCGCGGGAGAGGCCGAACTCGCGGACCATGCGGGTGGCGATCTGGGTGGCTCCGGCCAGGTCGTTGGCGGCTCCTGTCGATCCCTCGCCGAAGACCACGAGTTCGGCCGCGCGCCCGCCCAGGCGCACCGTCAGCAGGTCGGTCAGATAGTTCTCGCTGTACAGGTGCCTTTCCGCTTCGGGGAGTTGTTCGGTGACGCCGAGGGTGACGCCGGCGGGCAGGATGGTGACCTTCGCCACCGGGTCGGCGTGCTCGCACAGCGCCGCGACCAGGGCGTGCCCGGATTCGTGGACGGCCACCGAGCGGCGTTCCTCGGGCAGCAGCGCGTTGGAGGACTCCCGTCGTCCGAGCAGCACACGGTCGCGGGCGGCGTCCAGGTCGTGCGGTTCGATGCGGGTGCGGTCGCCGCGTACGGCGTTGATGGCGCCCTCGTTGACCAGGTTGGCGAGGTCCGCGCCGGAGAACCCGGGCGTGGCGCGCGCCACCGCATCCAGGTCGACGTCCGGGGCCAGGGTCTTGTCGCGGGCGTGGACGGCGAGGATCGCGGCCCGCTCGGCCTGGTTGGGCAGCGGCACGGTGACCTGGCGGTCGAAGCGCCCGGGGCGCAGCAGGGCGGGGTCGAGCGCGTCGGGCCGGTTGGTGGCGGCCAGGACGACGATGCCGCTGGCCTGGTCGAAGCCGTCCATCTCGGACAGCAGCTGGTTCAGGGTCTGCTCGCGCTCGTCGTTGCCGCCCAGCCGGGCCCCGCCGGCGCGACGCGATCCGAGCGCGTCGATCTCGTCGATGAAGATGATCGACGGAGCGCGCTTGCGGGCGTCGCCGAACAGGTCGCGGACCCGGGAGGCACCGACCCCGACGAACATCTCCACGAACGCGGAGCCGGTCACCGACAGGAACGGTACGTCCGCCTCGCCGGCGACCGCCCGCGCGAAGAGTGTCTTGCCGGTACCGGGCGGTCCCACCATGATCACGCCACGGGGTCCCTTGGCTCCCGCGGCGGTGTACCGGGCGGGGTTGCGCAGGAAGTCGACGACCTCGCTGATCTCCTGTTTGACCCCGTCGTAGCCGGCGATGTCGCCGAACCCCGTGGTGGGCCGCTCCGCCTCGATGATCTTCGCGCGCGAGCGTCCGATGGCGCTCAGGCCGCCGGTCACCGACCCCGCGGCCCGGCGCCCCATCCACACGAAGAAGCCGATCAGCAGCAGGAACGGCAGGAACGAGAAGAGCACGGACAACCACGCCGAGCCGCCCCCGCCGCTGCTCTGACTGGCCTTGATCTGTACGTGGTGGGAGGTCAGCTGCTGCTGGAGCTGGGCGCCGGTGCCCAGCGCGGTGGGGATCTGGGTGGTGAACTTCGTGCCGTCCTTCAGGCTGCCGCTGACCGCGCCCTTGTCGTTGATGTCGACCGTCTGCACCTGGCTGGCCCCGACCTTGGTCACGAAGTCGCTGTAGGACAGTGACGTCGCATGTGGCCCGGAACGGGCGCGCGAGAGCACCAGGACCACGAGGAGGGTCATCAGGATCCACCAGAACATCCACCGTCCGCCGAGCGGCTGCGGCTGCCGGGACGGAGGCTTGGGCGGCTCGTGCGGCGGCCCCGGCTTGGCGGGCGGCGTCAGATGCCGGTGCGGCATCCGCACTCGTGTGATCACCGGTTCCACGCCCTTCGCTCGGCATTGACCCCGCCCCCCAGCCTCAACCCCGCCGTTCCTGGGCGGCAGGGGTCGAAAGGCCCTGACAGGGGGCCGTCCGGCCGGAGCCCGCCCGGGCTCGCCGCCTCGACGTTTCGGAGAAGGAAGGTCGTCGTCCTCCAGAAGGCGGCACGAGCTCGCGTACGACTCGGCCGGCCGCCATGACAGCCGAGGGCGCCCGGACACGGGACTACGTTGCGCGGCCCTCGCCGCACCGCGGTGCGGGCGCGATCCGGAGCCGTCGGCCGATGGGCTCGCCGCACGGCTGTGGCCGTACGGGACGGCCGGGCGAGGGAAGGCGCCGCTGCCGGGCCGCGCCGCGCCGTCAGAATCTGCCCGCCGCGTGAGCGGCCGGGGCCATGTGGTCGGTGAACCAGTCACGGGCCAGGTCGGTGACCCTCTCCAAGGTCCCCGGTTCCTCGAAGAGATGGGTGGCGCCGGGGACGACCGCGAGCTGGTTCTCGCAGCGCAGCCTGGCCTGCGCCTCGCGGTTGAGACCGAGGACCAGTTGGTCGTGGCCCCCGACGATCAGCAGCGTGGGCGCCGTCACCGCCGGCAGCCGCGGTCCGGCGAGATCGGGCCTGCCGCCGCGGGAGACGACCGCGGCGATCCCCGATCCCGGCTCGGCGGCGGCCCAGAGCGCGGCGGCCGCACCGGTGCTCGCGCCGAAGTATCCGATGGCCAGCGCCCCGGCCTCGGGCTGCTCGCGCAGCCAGCCGGTGGCGTCCGTGAGCCGACGGGCGAGCAGGTCCGTGTCGAAGACGTTGGCGCGGTCGGTCTCCTCCGCCTCGGTGAGAAGGTCGAACAGCAGGGTGCCCAGCCCGGCCCGGTTCAGGCCGGCCGCGACGAACCGGTTGCGCGGGCTGTGGCGGCTGCTGCCGCTGCCGTGCGCGAACACCACGATCCCCGGCGCGCCCTCGGGGACCGTGAGCCGGCCCCGCAGTACCAGCGGGCCGGCTCGCACATCGGCTTCCCGGTCCTCGGGCAGGGCATGCCCCGGCGGAACCCGGCGGGTGCTCACCGGGCGGGCGAAGGCGTCCTCCAGGCAGGCGACGACCTCGTCGTCGTCGGTCTGGGAGAAGTCGGCGTAGAACTGACCGATGGCGTAGAAGTTCCACGGCGTGTGCGGGCACACCAGTTCGTCGGCGTCCGCGCCCAGCCGTGCGGTCCAGTCATGCGGTGCCACGGGAACCGCGAGCACGACCCGTGCGGCCCCGCGAGCGCGGGCGATCCGGCAGGCCGCTCGCGCGGTCGAACCCGTGGCCACCCCGTCATCGACGACCAGCACCGTGCGGCCGTCGAGCCGCAGGGGTTCCCGCCCGCCCCGGTAGCGCCGGGCGCGGCTCTCCAGCACGTCCCGCTCGCGCGCCTCGACCGCGGCCAGCTCGTCCGGGGTGACACGGGCGCTGCGCACCACCTCGTCGTTGATCACTCGGACGCCGCCCTCGCCGATGGCGCCCATGCCCAGTTCCGGCTGGACGGGCACGCCGAGTTTGCGGACGAGGCAGACATCCATCGGTGCGCCGAGGGCCTGGGCGACCTCTGCGGCGACGGGGACCCCTCCGCGGGGGAGTCCCAGCACCACGACCTCGGGACCCTTGATGTGCTTCAGCCGGGCAGCCAACTGCCGGCCGGCGTCTCGGCGATCGAGGAAATACATGATGCGGCCTCCTTCCGCGGCGGAACACGGCGGAACACGAGGGCAGGGCGAGCAGCGTGATGTGCCCGTACCTCCATCCTCACTCCGGCCGTCCCGCATTCCCAACCGGTCCGGAATCCGTCATTCGCCGGCGTGCCGGTGGCAGGACCCTCGTCCGCCCCCCGGCCCCGGTCCTCGTCGGTACCAGGGCCGAACCGGTCGTGGTGCCCGAGCAGGAACTGTGGGTTGCCGGGCCCCCGGCCCGGTGCTCAGGGCCGTACCCACTGTGTGTCGTGGCGTGGAACGGTCGTGCCGCCGCCGGCCCGCACCGCTTCCACCACAGACTGGTGCAGATCTCGGCTGCTCTGCCGAGAGGGACAGGGCACCGGGCTTCCGGCCAGCGTGAACCACCGGGAGGTGCCGCTGTACTGGACCCTGACGGCGGCCTGCCTGCCGTCCCACGTGGTGTGCACGGTCAGTTCCCCGGTCACGACGCCCGCCTCGTCGGTACGCGCGCCCCCCTGGCCTGTGAACACACCTGTCGTCGTCCATGATGTCTGGACCATGACGCCCTCGGCCTTTCTTCGTGAATGCGCTCGTGAATGCGTTCGTGCATGCGGAGGTCTCTTGCTTCCGGCAGCCCGCTTCCTGGTACTCCGCGGCCCACCCGGCTCAGACCGGGACGGAGCTGCCGCTTTCCTGTTCGACGGGCCGGGTCGGGGCCCGGGCGCTTTCGGGGGACCGGGCGGGCAAGACGACGGCGGAGTGTTTCTCCGCGGCGATCTCGGCCTCCGCCTGGCGGGTCATGGCCCGCTGCGTGCCGGCCGGCGATCGCCACGGGACCCACCTCCCTGCGGCTCCGGCCTTCATGGTGACCGGCCGGCCCGTCGCAGGACGTGTGCCGTTGGTCCCCTCGACAGGGGCCGACCGGCCCCGGTGCGTCCGGCCCCGTCCGTGCGAGCCTTGAGGGTCTCCGTGTGCGGCGAAAAGCGGATCGGGGGATCCTCGAATGGGAGAGCGATCCGGCACTTCTTACGGGACGGAGGCCGCCGCCGTGCAACCAGTCGTCACCGTGGGCCTCGACGGCTCGCCCGAGAGCCTCGCCGCCGCCCGCTGGGCCGCCGACGAGGCCGAGAAACGCAGGCTCACCCTGCGCCTGCTGCACGCATGGCCGCTGCTGGCACCGGAACCGGCCCGCCTGCCCGCGGAGGTCGACCAGAACTACTGGGCGAAGCGTCTCGTCCACACCGCGCAGGCGGAGCTGCAGGCGCGCCATCCAGGGCTGTCCGTCGTCGGAAGCCTGGTCGCCGACGACGCCCAGGACGCCCTCGTGCGGGCGGCGTCGGAGTCGGAGATGACGGTGCTCGGTTCGCGGGGTCTGGAGGCCGTGCAGAGCTATTTCCTGGGTGATGTCAGTATGCCTGTCGTCGCACGGGCCGAGCGGCCCGTGGTGCTGGTCCGGGCCCAGCCCCGGCAGGAGGAACCGCCCGCGGCCGGGCCGGGCCGGGTGGTCGTGGCCCTGAAACTGCACGGCTCCTCGGACGACCTTCTCGACTTCGCCTTCCACACGGCTGCGGCCAGAGGGGTCCCGCTGCTGGCCGTCCACGGTCGCAGCGTCCCGCTGCACGCACGGCTGCCCTGGGGCGTGGACCACGAGGTCGGGGAGCGGATGACGCGGGAGACGCACGAGCAGCTGGGCAGGGCTCTGCACCCGTGGCGGGAGAAGTACCCCCGGGTGGACGTGGCCGACAGCGTCCGGCTGGAGAGTCCGGCCAAGGCTGTCGTACAGGCTGCCGAGCAGGCCTCGGTGCTGGTCGTGGGCCGGCGCCGGCATCGTCCCGGTCTGGCGCCCCACCTCGGTCCCGTGGCCCAGGCCGCCATCCATCACGGGCGCTGCCCCGTCGCCGTCGTCCCCCATGACTGAGCCCGGCCTGCGCGGGACACCGGCGCGGCCGGTGCCACGGGCCGACCCGCCGCCGTCGCACGCCGCCGCCGGACCCGACGGCGGGCGGCCGCCGCGCGCCGCGGTGTGCGAGACCCACACCGCGACGCTGTTCTTCGTCGGTGACCGGGTCTACAAGATCAAGAAGCCGGTCGATCTCGGGTTCCTGGACTACACCACGGTCGCGGCGCGCCGAACCGCCTGCGAGCGCGAAGTCGCCCTCAACCGCCGGTTCGCACCCGACGTCTACGTGGGCCTGGGCGAGTTCCGCGGCCCCGACGCGCAATCGCCCGAACCGGTCGTGGTGATGCGCCGCATGCCGGAGGACCGCCGTCTCTCCGGCCTCGTACGGGACGGGGCCGCCGTGGACGACGTCCTTCGGACCGTCGCCCGCCACCTGGCCGCCTGGCACGCGGCCGCACCCCGCGGACCCGACGTGGACGCACAGGGCACGCGGGACGCGCTGTCCGCGCGGTGGGAAGCCAATTTCGCGCAGGTCCGCACGCTGACCGCGGACGTGGACGCGGACGCGTCCGGGGCCGACCGCGGCACGCAGGCCGAGCGGCTGGTGCGCCGCTATCTCGCCGGTCGCCGGCGGCTGTTCGACGCCCGTATCCAGCAGCGGCGAGTGGTCGACGGCCACGGAGACCTGCTCACCGAGGACATCTTCTGCCTCGACGACGGACCCCGTGTCCTGGACTGCCTGGAGTTCGACGACCGGCTGCGCAGTCTCGACGGCCTGGACGACGCCGCCTGCCTCGCCATGGACCTCGAACGGCTCGGCGCTCCGGAGGCCGCGGCGCACTTCCTCGCCCGGTTCTGCGAGTACTCCGGTGACCCCGCGCCCCCTTCGCTGTGGCACCACTACGTCGCCTACCGCGCTTTCGTCCGCGCCAAGGTCTCGGTGATCCAGGCCCGCCAGGGCGCGCCCGGCGCGGACACGGCCTCGCGCCTGCTCGCCGCCATCGCACTGCGGCATCTGCGCGCCTCGGCCGTCTGCCTCGTCCTCGTCGGCGGACTGCCCGGCAGCGGGAAGTCCACCCTCTCCGGAGCACTGGCCGACCGGCTGGGCGTCACGCTGCTCAGCAGCGACCGGATCCGCAAGGAACTGGCCGGCATCCCCGCCGGGCAGTCCGCGGCCGCCGGCTACGGCGAGGGGCTGTACACGCCCGAGTGGACGGCCAGAACCTACGCCGCCCTGCTTGACCGCGCGGCCGCCCTGATGTCCCTGGGCGAGTCGGTCGTGCTGGACGCCACCTGGTCCGACGCGGGGCAACGGGACGCGGCCGTGCGGATGGCCGAACGCGTCAGCGCCGACCTGACGGCGTTGCACTGCCAGGTGCCGGTGGAGGTGTCGGAGGCCCGCCTGGGCACGCGCGCCCCCGGTGCGTCCGACGCCGGTCCCGGCATCGCCCGCGCCATGGCCGTCAGGGAACCGCCGTGGCCCGCAGCAGTGGCGGTCGACACCAGCGGCGCGCTGGAGTCCGCGGTCGAACAGGCGCTGGCCGCCGTACGCCCGTGGCGGACCGGCCAGGCCCCGGTCTTCCGCCGGCCCCGCACGGAGCCGGGCGACCTGGGAGAAGCGAGGGTGTGAAACGAGCCCGCACCGAGAACCGGCGTGCCGGTTCTCGGTGCCGCCGGTCTTCGGCCCGGCACCGTCGCGTGACCGGCGTCAGGGGGCCGTCAGACGAGTCGGCCGCCTACGTGAGCTCGCATGATCGCTGAACTCTCCGCAGAATGGTGCTGTATCCGACCCGCCACGCGGGACCCGGCGCCGCACAGGGCGAGAGTGCCGCGACCGCGAGGCAGGCGGCTCGTATCCGGGAGGCACCATGCACCACCGAACGGTCGAGGAGCTCATGACCCGGCCCGTCGTCCGGGCCCGCCGGGACACCCCGTTCAAGGAACTGGTCAGGCTGCTGGCGGAGAACGACGTCACCGCCGTGCCCGTGGTGGACGATCTGGGGCGCCCCATGGGGGTGGTGTCCGAAGCCGACCTGCTGCGCAAGAGCGCCGATCAGACCGACCCGTCGGGCCGGACCGCCGTCCCGCACCTGGAGGCCTGGGAACGGGCGAAGGCCGAGGGGGCCCGGGCCGAGGAGCTGATGTCGGCCCCCGCGGTGTGCGCCCGGCCGGAGTGGAGCGTGGTGGAGGCGGCCCGTCTCATGGAGACCCAGCACGTCAAGCGGCTGCCCGTGGTCGACGAGGCGGACCGGCTGCTGGGCATCGTCAGCCGTCGTGACCTGCTGCGGGTCTTCCTGCGCGGCGACGACGCCATCCGTGAGGAGATCACCAGGGACCTGCTGCACCGCACGCTCGGGCTCGAACCGGCGGACGTGACCGTCGAGGTGCGTGCCGGGCGGGTCGAACTCAGCGGCACCGTGGAGTACCGCAGCCTGATCCCCGTCGTGGAACAGCTGTGCCGGGGCGTGGACGGCGTGGTCTCGGTCACCGGGAACCTGGCCTGGCGCAGGGACGACGCCCGGCCCGCTCCGTCCGGTTCCTGAGGCCTCCGGGCACGCGGTACGCCGGCCTCGTGCCCGGGGGCCTCAGGGCGCGGAGCCGGCCGCGCCCATGGACCTGCCGACCAGGAACCTCGTGGCATCCGCCAGGGTGGTCAGTTCCGGGTAGTCCTCCTCGTCGATGCGGACTCCCGTGCGCTCGGACAGCAGTTCCACCAGGCTGAGGAAATCGAGCGAGTCGAGTTCGAGCACGTCACGGAACCGGTCGTCCGGCCGGACCAGGCTGAAGTCCGCGTCGGGCACGATCCGGGTGATCGACTCCTTGATCACCGCCGTGGCCTCCGCGTCGGTCAGGGGTTTCACAGTGCTCACAGCTCCTCCGGTCTGCGCAGCAGTCGGTCGACCGCGGTGAGGTAGCGCGCTCCCACGGCCCCGTCCGTGGCCCGGTGGTCGGCGGCCAGGGTCGCGGTCACCACCGGGCGCACGCCGAGCATGCCGCCGGCCGCCCAGGGCCGTTCGACGACCGCGCCGAAGCCGACCAGGGCCACCTGGGGCGGATGGATGACGCCGTACACGCTCTCCACGCCCTGGTCGCCCAGGCTGGTGACGGTCAGGGTGGCGCCGGACGTCTCGCTGCCGCGCAGCCGTCCCCGGCGGGTGCGCTCGACGAGGTCCTTGAGACGGTTCATGAGGGCGTCGGGCGGCAGGGTGTCGGCGTCGTGGATCACCGGCGCCAGCAGCCCGCCCTGCCGGAGCGAGACCGCGATGCCCAGATTCACCTCGGACGCGGCGGCGAACCCGTCGTCGCGCCAGTGGCCGTTGAGGCTCGGCACCTCGCGGGCGGCCAGCGCGGCGGCCCTCAGCAGCAGGGCCGCCGGCACGAGCCGGCCGGCGGGCGGACGGCCGCGGTTGACCCGGCGCAGCCAGTCCACGGCGGCCGTGAGATCGATGGTCGTGGACAGGTAGTAGTGCGGGATCTCCCGCTTGGAGCGGCTCATGAGCTCGGCGATGGCCCGGCGCATCGCGTCCGTGCGCTGTTCCGGGCGGTCGGCGGCCGGTACGGCCGCGGCCGTGCGGCGTGCGCCGTTCCGGGGCCGCTCCCGCTCGCCCTCCCCGGCGGCCTTCCCGGCGTGGGCGCGCACATCGGCCGCCCGTACGGCCCCGCCGTCCCCGGTACCCCGCACCTCCGTCAGGTCGACGTCGAGGTCGTGGGCGAGACGTCGTGCGTACGGGGTCGACCGCACCCTGGACACGTGGGGCGACGGGGCGTGTTCGACGTCGGCGCGGGTGACACGTCCGCCGGCGCCGGTGCCGTGCAGCGTGGTCAGGTCGACGCCCCGCAGCTCTGCCAGGTGCCGCACCAGCGGTCCGGCTCCGAGAGCCGCGGTGGCCTCGGTGGGCGTGGGTGTGGGTGAGGGTGTGGGCGGTGGGGGCTGCGGCTGCGCGGGTCCGGCTGCCGTCCGTACGGGCCGCCCGGCCGGCTCCCTCTCGCGGGCGCGGGGGGCCTCCCGGGCCGGCTCCCGCCGGGGTTCCGGGCGTTCGTGCGGTGCGGCGGCCGGTGCCCGGGAGCCCGCCCGCGCCCCCGCCGCGGCCCCGGCCTCGATCAGCGCGAGCGGGGTCCCCACCGGCACCCGGGTTCCCGCCGGGACGAGGAGCCGTCCCACGGTCCCCGACTCGAAGCACTCGACCTCGATGGCCGCCTTGTCGGTCTCCACGACCGCCACGACATCGCCCTTGCGCACCTGGTCGCCGGGGGCCACGAGCCACTCCTGGAGCAGCCCCTCGTCCATGTCCGCGCCGAGTGAGGGCATGGTGAACTCGGCCATCAGCCCGGCCTTCCGGTGGCCGGCGCGGGCTCGCCGACCGTGCGGCGGGCGGCCGCGACGATGCCGTCGGTCTGGGGGAGCGCGGCCTCCTCGAGCCGGCGCGCGTACGGCACGGGCACCTCGGCGCTGCACACCCGCTCGACGGGGGCGTCGAGGTCGTAGAAGTGCTGCTCGGCGAGGCGGGCGGAGATCTCGGCGGCGAGGCTTCCGGTGCGCCAGCCCTCGTCGACGACGACGGCCCGGTGGGTGCGGGCGACCGAGTCGCCGATCGTGGCGTCGTCCAGGGGGCGCAGGGTGCGCAGGTCGACGACCTCCGCGCTGATACCGCCGTTCGCGAGGTCGTCGGCGGCGGCCAGTGCCTTGGGCAGGGAGCCGCCGTAGGTGATCAGGGAGACGTCCGTGCCGGGCCGGCGGACGGCCGCGTGGTCGAGGTCGACGGGGCCGGCGTCGGCGGGCAGGTCGCCGGAGACGTTGTACAGGCTGCCGTGCTCGAAGATCAGCACGGGGTCGGGGTCGGCGAGCGCGGGGGCCAGCATGTGGCGGGCGTCGGTGAGGGTCGCCGGGGCCAGGACCCGCAGGCCGGGGATGTGCGCGTACCAGCCTTCCAGGCTGTGCGAGTGCTGGGCCGCCAGCTGGCGGCCCGCACCGGTGGTCATCCGGATGACGATCGGGACCGGCAGCTGGCCGCCCGACATGTGCAGCAGGGTCGCCGCGTTGTTGAGGATCTGGTCCAGGGCGAGCAGGCTGAAGTTGACCGTCATGATCTCGACGACCGGCCGCATGCCGGCCAGGGCCGCGCCGATGCCGGCGCCGACGAACGCGGACTCCGACAGCGGGGCGTCCCGGATCCGGTCGGGCCCGAACTCCTCCAGCAGGCCGAGGCTGACGCCGAAGCAGCCGCCGTACCGGCCCACGTCCTCGCCCATCAGGAAGACCCGGTCGTCGGCGCGCAGCGCCTCGCGGAGGGCCTCGCGCATCGCCTCCCGGTAGGTCGTCTTCCGGTCGGAGGCGGCGGCCGGCGTCGCGTCAGGGGTGTGGGTCGCGGTCATGGCGGGCTCGCCTCCACCGGGCTGGTGACGTACTTCAGCAGATCCTCGACGGGCTCCTCGGGCGCCGACTCCGCCGCCGCCACGGCACGGTCGATCTCGGCGGCCAGCCGGTCCTCCAGGGCGCCCCGGGCCTTGTCGGACAGTTCCTTCGCCTCCCGCAGCCGCCGGGCGAGCCCCTCGACCGGGTCGCGTTCCTTCCAGCGCTCGATCTCGGCCTTGTCGCGGTAGCGGTCGGAGTCGTACATGGAGTGGGCGCGGAACCGGTACGTGCGCATCTCCAGGAAGTGCGGCCCGTTTCCCGCACGGACCCCCTCGGCGGCCCGCCGGGCGGCGTCCTCGACGGCGAGGACGTCCATGCCGTCGACGGCCCAGGAGGCCATGCCGTACCCGGCGGCACGCAGCGCGAGGTCCGTCTGGGCCTGGTGGCGGACCAGCGCGGTGCCCATGGCGTACAGGTTGTTCTCACAGACCAGCAGCACCGGCAGCTGCCAGAGCGCGGCGAGGTTGGCGGTCTCGTGGAACTCGCCCTCGGCGAAGGCCCCGTCGCCGAAGAAACAGCAGGTGATCCGGGCCCGGCCGGTCATCCGGTCGGCGAGGGCGAGGCCGGCCGCGAGCGGCAGCCCGCCGGCGACGATGGCGTTGCCGCCGTAGAAGCGGCGCTCGGCGTCGAAGAGGTGCATGGAGCCGCCACGGCCGTGGCTGCAGCCGGTCGCCTTGCCGAACATCTCCGCCATGATCGCCTCGGCCGGCACCCCGCGGGCGAGGGCGTGGCCGTGTTCGCGGTACGTCGACACGACGGCGTCGTCGTCGGTGAGTGCCTCGTTGACGCCGACGGCGACGGCCTCCTCACCGATGTACAGGTGCATGAAGCCCCGGATGCGCGCCGCGCTGTACAGCTCCACGCAGCGTTCCTCGAACCGGCGGACGCGCAGCATCGACTCCAGCAGTGCCAGCCGGTGCGCGGCCTGCCGGTTCGGCCGGGTACGGGTGGTGCTCATGCGGACCGCTCCGTCCTCTGCGGGGCTCCCCGCGGGGAGGCGCAGGCGCCGTGGGCGGAGTCCTCCAGGGTGGAGATGTCGCCCTCGGGCAGGCCGAGTTCGCGGGCCCGCAGCAGGCGGCGCATGACCTTGCCGCTGCGGGTGTGCGGCAGGTGCTGGTCGAAGGCGATCTCGCGGGGCGCCACGGCCGGGCCCAGCCGGCGGCGGGAGAAGGCCAGCAGGTCCTGCCGCATGGCCGCGGTCGGGTCGAAGCCGGGCCGCAGCGCGACGAACGCCTTGACGATGTTCCCGGCGACGGGGTCGGGCCGGCCGATGACCCCGGCCTCGGCGACCGCCGGATGCTCCATCAGGGCGCTCTCCACCTCGAACGGTCCGATGAGGTGTCCCGCCGACTTGATGACGTCGTCGGCGCGGCCGACGAACCAGTACCAGCCGTCCGCGTCGCGCCGCACCAGGTCGCCGGTGAGGTACCAGCCGTCCGCGAAGGCCGCCGCGGTGCGCCGCTCGTCGTGCAGATAGCCCCGGAACATGGACGGCCAGCCGGGCCGCAGCGCCAGCTCGCCCTCCACGCCGGGCTCCTCCACCACGGTGACGTGCCCGTCGGTCACCTCGGCCCGGCCGTCCTCGCCACGCCGCAGCACGGCCGCTGCCACGCCCGGCAGCGGACGTCCCATCGAGCCGGGGCGGATGTCGCAGGCGGCGAGGTTGGCGATCATGATGGAACCGGTCTCGGTCTGCCACCAGTTGTCGTGCACCGGCAGCCCGAGCACGTCCCGCCCCCACAGCACGGCCTCCGGGTTGAGCGGCTCGCCGACCGAGGCGATGAACCGCAGCGCGCCCAGGTCGAACGAGCGGGGCAGGTCGTACGGCCCGGTCCGGGGCGTCGTCCGCATCAGCATGCGCAGTGCCGTCGGAGCCGTGTACCAGACGCTCACCCGCTGCTCGGCGAGGATCCGGTACCAGCGGCGGGCGTCGTAGTCGCCCTCGTCCACGACGACCGTCAGCCCGTGCATGAGCGGGGCGACGATCCCGTAGGACATGCCCGTCACCCAGCCGGGATCGGCGGTGCACCAGTACACGTCGTCCGGGTGCAGGTCGAGGGCGTACCACGCGGTCACGTAGTGGGCCACGGCGGCCTCGTGCACGTGCACCGCTCCCTTGGGGGTGCCCGTCGTCCCGCTGGTGAAGTGGAGCAGGGCCATGTCGTCCGGCGCGGTGGGCGCAATGGTGAACGTGTCGTCCGCGTCGGCCATGAGCGCGTCGAAGGAGAGCGTGCCCGCCGGCGCAGCGTCCGCGCCGCCGCCGACGATCAGCACATGCCGCAGACCGGGCAGCCCGTCGCGCTGTCCGGCGACCTTCCTGCGGTACAGCTCCGCCGTGGTGACCAGCACCCGGGCGTCGCTCAGCCGCAGCCGCTGGGCCACCGGGTCGGGGCCGAAGGCGGAGAACAGCGGGCACAGGACGCTGGTGTTCTTCAGCGTCCCCAGGACCACGGTGTACAGCTCGGGGCACCGTCCCAGCAGCGTGACCACCCGCTCGCCCCGGCCGACGCCGAGCCTGCCGAGCACGTTCGCGAACCGCGCGGTGGACGCCGCCAGATCCCCGTAGGTCACGCAGGTCACGGAGTCGTCCCGCCCGACGCAGCGCAGGGCGACCGCCGCCGCGCGAGCCGACGCCGCGTGCCGGTCCACGGCCTCGTACGCGATGTTCAGTCCTCGTGAGCCGGGCAGTCCCCGCAACGCCTCCCGCGCCCGCGACCAGGAGAAGCCCGCGCATTCCTCGGCGTAGTCACGCAGATTCGGGGCTACCCGAGGCGGGGTGGTCTTCCGGATGGTCTCGCCTCGCATGCGGCCCCTCCTTTCTCCGGGCCTCCTCCGATCATCCGTCCGGCCGGCCTCTTCCGCACCGGGGGAACGGCCCCGCGCATCCCCGAGGCCGCCGCGGCGGGTCCGGATCCCGCCGCGGCACCCTGCGCTACCACTCTGGCCTGTGGTTTCCCGGCGGGGTCGCCAGCCCGGCCCTGCCGCTGTGCCGGGACGTCAGGCGACGCGGGTCAGCGCAGGGCACTCCCAGGTCGCGTCGATCACCTCCGGGCGGGGCCGGTACATGCGCAGGGCCACGAACCAGGCGCCCTTCTTCGCGGTGGGCAGCCAGTTGGCCTCCCTTTCCTCGTCGGGCGCCTCGCTCTGCAGGTGGATGGTCAGTCCGCCGTCCTCGTCCCACCGCAGACCGGTGCTGCGGTCACCGACCGAGTAGCGGTCGGCCGGGTTGGGGATGAGGTTCATGTCCTCCCCGTAGGCGGTCAGCGACCAGAACGCGTCGACCGGGGGCAGGGAGCCGGCGGGGAAGCGCAGTTCGTACCGGCCCTCGGGGGCCAGCTTGTTGCCTTCCGCGTCATCGAAGTTGAAGAGGTAGACCGCCTCGGCGGGGTCGTTGGCGGCGACACCGATCAGCGACTGGTCGGCCGCGCGTTTGAGGAAGTCGTCGCCGAAGCGTCCCATCTGCGGGGGAGGGTAGCGCCAGCCGTTGACGAGGTGGGCCCAGTCGCCGCTCAGGATCTGCTGCCTGAGCAGGGGCACGCCGAGGGCAGCGGCCCGGATCAGGCTTCGTTTCACCGCGTCGGGCTGCGCCTCGACGTCGAGGCCGGGGCCCACGCCGATCTGGGCGAACTGCTGGAGAAGCACGTGGTGATGGGAGGGCGGGGGGTTCTCGGCCAGCATCGCGTTCAGCGTCTTCCACGGCCCCAGGGGATCCTCCTCCGCCAGGACCGGCGTCAGGACGTCACGGCTTTCGGGGACCTTCGCGTCCGGTCTGCCGAACAGGCTGAGCGGGGTGAGCCGGTACTGCTTCTGGAGTTCCCGGACGCGTGGCACGTCGCCGGGGCCGCTGACGAGGGTGCGGCCGAGGATGAGGACCCAGGGGCTCAGGGCCTTCTTCAGGCGCCGCACCTCGGCGGGCAGCTCTCCCTGCCATTCCGGACCGACCAGGGCGAAGCTGCCCGCGCCCGAGCCGGTGGTGCGCTGACCGACGTAGTCGAAGTTGTCGGAGGTGATCCCCACCAGTTCGAAGGTGAAGTACCGGTCACCCATGTCGGGATGGGAGAGGACGACCGGCTCGCTGCCGAGGTTCACCCAGGCCGCCGAGTACAGGGTGTCGTTGTTGGGGCAGCCGCCGTCGCGGTAGGTCGCGTCCAGCAACCGCTCGGCGTGCCAGAA
Organism: Streptomyces shenzhenensis; assembly: GCF_021462265.1. GTDB lineage: Bacteria > Actinomycetota > Actinomycetes > Streptomycetales > Streptomycetaceae > Streptomyces > Streptomyces shenzhenensis. Next base: position 129,056 of record NZ_JAJONF010000011.1, read on the forward strand.
ATGGTTGACGGGCGCGTACGGAACCGTCGAGGGGTTCCGTGGCTGTGTCACCCAGTCGTGCCTCAGTCTGGCGTTGTAGATGTACGGGAACCCGTAGACGAACGCCTGCTGACCCAGCGTGTAGGCGTACTCGCCGCGCCAGTCGTCCACGCGCCCGGTCAGGAGCGGCTTCACCGCCTGACCCAGCATGGGCACGATGTCCGGCAGATGGCGGGCGCGCTCCACCGTGGACTTCGGGTGGAGGACCGCCCGCCCGGCGGCCCGTGCCACCGTGACTGCCGCGTCGGCCACGTCCTCGGGTATCCGCCGCCAGGCAGGGTTGTTCTGTGATGTCTGGGTCATGTTCACACCACTTCACTCAACAGCGTCGAGGGCCGGGTCTGCGGACCGCGACCGCGTGGTCACTCCCCCCAGCGGCCATCTTCTCCCGCGTCGCCGGTCGGCGCAGCCGGAGAGCTCCCGGCCACGTCACCCAAGGCGGCCCGGGCACGAGGGCCGCCTCCCGCCGTGGGTGCGTGAACGGCACCCGTACGGCGCAGCAGCGGCGAGGCCGCCGGAGAGCGGGGAGCCACCCGGGCTCGGAGAGCGGGGCCGGTGCTGCGCGAAGGATCCGCCCACGATGCCTGGAGCGCGGCCGAGTTGCCCGTCCGGCCTGGGCTCCGGCCGTGCCCGGCGGCGGGTGGGGCGCCCCGTAGGAAGTTCCCCCGGCGACGCGTAACGTGAGGCAGCGTGAAGATCCCGGTCATCGGTGCACGGTGTCGCAGACTGCTGTCACCAACCGGATGACGAGCCTGTGACCCGCGAGCAGAAGGGTGTGCATGAAGATCCTCATCAGCGCCGACATGGAGGGCGCCACCGGGGTGACCTGGCCCGGCGACGTGCTGCCGGGCACGCCGCAGTGGGAGCGGTGCCGGCCGATGTTCACCTCCGACGTCAACGCCGCCGTTCTCGGCTTCTACGACGGCGGCGCCGACGAGGTCCTCATCAACGAGGCCCACTGGAGCATGCGCAACCTGCTCCTGGAGCAGCTCGACGAGCGCGCCGAGATGCTGACCGGCCGCCACAAGTCGCTGTCCATGGTCGAGGGCGTCCAGCACGGCGACGTCGACGGCATCGCCTTCGTCGGCTACCACACCGGCGCCGGCATGGAGGGCGTCCTCGCCCACACCTACCTCGCCAACTCCATCACCGGCGTCTGGCTGAACGACGTCCGCGCCAGTGAGGGCCTGCTCAACGCGCACGTCGTCGCCGAGTACGGCGTCCCCGTCGTCCTCGTCACCGGGGACGACCTGGCCTGCGAGGACGCCCTCGGCTACGCGCCCGAGGCGCTCAAGGTCGCCGTCAAGGACCACGTGTCGAGATACGCGGCCGTCTGCCGGACGCCCGCCAGGACCGCCGGCGACATCCGCGCCGCCGCCAAGGAAGCGGCCCGGCTCGCGGTGCGGCACGAGCCCGTGACCGGCGGGCCGTTCACCATCGCCCTGGAGTTCGACGCCGAGCACCTCGCCCAGGCCGCCACCGTCGTTCCCGGCGTGGACCGGGTCGGCGAGCGGAAGGTGGCGTACACCGAGGGCACCATGTACGACGGCATCCGTACCTTCAAGGCGGTCACCACGATCGTCTCGGCCGCGGTGGAGGAGCAGTATGGCTGACCAGCAGGCACTGGACGAGGTCGTCCGGTTCACCGCCGAGCTGATCCGGATCGACACCAGCAACTTCGGCGGCGGCGACTGCCGGGAGCGGCCCGCCGCCGAGTACGCGGCCGAGCGGCTCGCGGGAGCGGGCCTGGAGCCGATCCTCCTCGAGCGGACCGCGGGGCGCACCAACGTCGTCGCCCGCGTCGAGGGCACGGACCCCGCCGCCGACGCACTGCTCGTCCACGGCCACCTCGACGTCGTACCCGCCCAGGCCGACGACTGGAGCGTCGACCCGTTCTCCGGGGAGATCCGCGACGGGGTCGTGTGGGGGCGGGGCGCCGTCGACATGAAGAACATGGACGCGATGATCCTGGCGGTGGTCCGGGGCTGGGCCCGGGAGGGCGTGCGGCCGCGCCGGGACATCGTCGTCGCCTTCACCGCCGACGAGGAGGCCAGCGCCGAGGACGGCTCCGGGTTCCTCGCCGACCACCACCCGGAGCTGTTCGAGGGCTGCACCGAGGGCGTCGGCGAGTCGGGCGCCTTCACCTTCCACGACGGCACCGGACGGCACCTCTATCCGGTCGCCGCCGGCGAGCGCGGCACGGCCTGGCTCAAACTCACCGCGCGCGGCCGGGCCGGACACGGCTCCAAGGTCAACAAGGAGAACGCGGTCACCCGCCTCGCCGCCGCCGTCACCCGCATCGGCGACCACCAGTGGCCGCTCCGCCTCACCCCCACGGTCAGCGCCGCCCTCACCGAACTCGCCGCCCTCTACGGCATCGAACCCGAACTCACCGACGTCGACGTGCTCCTCGACAAGCTCGGCCCGGCCGCCCGACTGGTCGAGGCCACCGTCCGCAACAGCGCCAACCCGACCATGCTGAACGCCGGTTACAAGGTCAACGTCATCCCCGGCGAGGCCGTCGCCTTCGTCGACGGACGCTATCTGTTCGGCACCGAGGACGAGTTCCGCGCCACCCTCGACCGCCTGACCGGCCCCGACGTCGACTGGGAGTTCCACCACCGCGAGGTCGCCCTCCAGGCACCGCTGGACACACCGACGTACGCCCGGATGCGCGCCGCCGTCGAGGAGTTCGCCCCCGACGGGCACGTGGTGCCGTACTGCATGTCGGGCGGCACCGACGCCAAGCAGTTCTCCCGGCTCGGCATCACCGGCTACGGCTTCGCCCCGCTCAAGCTCCCCGAGGACCTGGACTACCAGGCCCTGTTCCACGGCGTCGACGAACGCGTCCCCGTCGAGGCCCTGCACTTCGGCGTCCAGGTCCTGGACCGCTTCCTGCGCACGGCATAGCACGGCATGGGCGAGCAGCAGAGAACCAGGGCCTGTTGCGAAAGTGCCGTCTGCAGGCCCTAGGACAACTGGGAGAGAACGTGGAGACGAAGGCGTACGGCTCGTGGCCCTCACCCGTCGACGCGGCCCTGGCCGCGGCCCACGACGGCTTCGCCGAGTGGGTGGGGTTCGTCGGCGACGAGCCCTGGTGGACCGAACCCCGGCCCGCGGAGGGCGGCCGCAGAACCCTGGTACGCGGCGGCACCGGCGAGTCCGTGCTGCCCGCGCCGTGGAACGTCCGCAGCCGGGTCATCGAGTACGGGGGACGGCCGTGGGCCGGCGCCGTCCCCGACGACGGCGGTCAGCCGCTGCTGGTCTTCGTCCACTTCGACGACCAGCGGCTGTACCGGTACCAGCCCGGCGAAGCACCCCGGCCGCTGACCCCGCCCGGACCCCGCTGGGTGGACCCGCAGTTGCTGCTCGACCGGGGCGAAGTCTGGTGCGTGCTTGAGGAGTTCACCGGCGACACGCCCACCGACGTACGGCGGGTGCTCGCCGCCGTACCGCTGGACGGCTCGGCCGCCGACGACCGGGCCGCCGTTCGCGAACTCACCGACGGCCGGCACCGGTTCGTCACCGGGCCGCGCCTGACCCACGACGGGCGCCGGGCCGCCTGGCTCGCCTGGGACCATCCGCGGATGCCGTGGGACGGCACGGAACTGCTGGTCGGCGAGGTCGGCGCGGACGGCGTCCTGCACGAGGTCCGCACCGTGGCCGGCGGTCCGGCGGAGGCCGTCGCGCAGGTGGAGTGGTCCGCGGACGACCGGCTGCTGTACACGAGTGACCGCGGCGGCTGGTGGAACCTGTACCGCGACGACGAACCCCTGTGCCCGCGCGAGGAGGAGTTCGCGGGCCCGCTGTGGCGGCTCGGCCAGAACTGGTTCGCGCCGCTCGGCAACGGGCTGATCGCCGTCCTGCACGGCCGCGGGGCGATGGCCCTCGGGATACTCGATCCGGAAACGGGTGAGATCGCCGACGCCGCCGGACCGTGGACCGAGTTCTCCGCCACTCTCGCCGTGCACGGCCACCGCGTCCTCGCGGTCGGCGCCGGCCCGCGCACCGCCCACGAGGTCGTCGAACTCGACACCGCCTCCGGCCGCACCCGGGTCGTCGGCACCCCGCACCAGGACCCGGTCGATCCCGCCTACTACCCCGAGCCGCAGGTCCGCACCTTCGCCGGGCCCGGCGGCCGCGAGGTGCACGCCCACATCTACCCGCCCCACCACCCCGGCCACACCGCCCCCGAGGGCGAGCTGCCGCCGTACGTCGTCTGGGCGCACGGCGGCCCCACCAGCAGGACACCGCTCGTCCTCGACCTCGCCATCGCCTACTTCACCACCCGGGGCATCGGCGTCGCCGAGGTCAACTACGGCGGCTCCACCGGATTCGGGCGCGAGTACCGGGAGCGGCTGCGCGAGCAGTGGGGCGTGGTCGACGTCGAGGACTGCGCGGCCGTCGCGCTCGCCCTCGCCGAGGAGGGCACCGCCGACCGCGCCCGGCTCGCGATCCGCGGCGGCAGCGCCGGCGGCTGGACCGCCGCCGCCTCCCTGACCGGCACCGACGTCTACGCCTGCGGCGCCATCTCCTACCCCGTCCTCGACCTCACCAGCTGGGGTACGGGGGAGACCCACGACTTCGAGTCCCAGTACCTGGAATCCCTGATCGGCCCGCTGGCCGAGGTGCCCGAGCGGTACGTCGAGCGGTCGCCCAGCCGGCAGGCCGACCGGCTCACCGCGCCGTTCCTGCTGCTCCAGGGACTGGACGACGTGATCTGCCCGCCCGCCCAGTGCGAACGCTTCCTCGCCGGGCTCGACGGCCGCCCGGTACCGCACGCCTACCTCACCTTCGAGGGCGAGGGGCACGGCTTCCGGCGTGCCGACACCCTGGTCCGTGCCCTGGAGGCCGAGCTCGCCCTTTACGCTCAGGTTTTCGGGCTGGACGTGCCCGGCATTCCCGAGCTGGAGCTGGTGAAGTGAGCGAAGTGACCGCGATGACGGCAGCGACCGGTCCGACCGGACCCGACGGAGCGCCCGGAGCGCCCGGAGCGGCCGGCGTGACCGGTGCGACCGGAGTGGCCTCGGTGGCCGCACTGGCGAGGCCGCCGAGGCTCTTCGCCGGGGCGCGGGTCGCGGTCGTGGCGCCGAGCGGGCCGGTGCTGGAGGAGCGGCTCCAGGCCGGCCTCGACATCCTGCGCGGCTGGGACCTCGACCCGGTCGTGGCACCCCATGTGCTCGCCACGGACGGTGAGTTGCGGTACCTCGCGGGCTCGGACGCGGACCGCGCGGCCGACCTCCAGCAGGCGTGGTGCGACCCGTCCGTGTCCGCCGTGCTCTGCGCGCGCGGCGGCTACGGCGCACAGCGCATGGTCGACCTGCTCGACTGGGAGGCGATGCGGGCGGCCGGTCCGAAGGCGTTCGTCGGCTTCAGCGACGCGACCGTGCTGCACGAGGCGTTCGCGACCCGGCTCGGGCTCGCCACCCTGTACGGGCCGGTGGCCGCCGGCGCCGACTTCGTCAAGAGCGCCGAGGCACAGGACCACCTGCGGGCCACCCTCTTCGCTCCGGAGACGGTCCGCACCATCCCCGCCCGGGGCGCCGCGCTGGTGGGCGGCCGGGCCAGGGGCGTCACCGTCGGCGGCTGCCTGCGGCTGCTCGCGGCCGGCCTCGGCACCCCGCACACCCACACCGGCGCCCGCGGCGGACTGCTCGTCCTGGAGGACGTCGGCGAGCGGCCGTACAGCCTCGACCGCAGCATCACCCAGCTGCTGCGGTCCGGCTGGCTCGACGGCGTCGCCGGGATCCTGCTCGGCTCCTGGGACCGGTGCGGGCCCTACCAGGAGGTACGGCCGATGCTCCTCGACCGGCTCGGCGGGCTGGGGGTGCCGGTGCTGGAGGAGTTCGGGTTCGGGCACTGCGAGGCGGCCCTGACCGTCCCGCTCGGGGTGGCTGCGGAACTGGACGCGGACGCGGGCACACTGACCGTCCTGGAGCCGGCGCTGCGCTGACGGCCCCCGGGACCCGCGGAGCGTATTCCGCGGAACGCCTGAGCCGGCTCCGCGTAGGGTGACGGGATGCCGCACACCGCTTCCCGTTATCTCGCCGAGGGCCCCCGCGTGGGCATCCGCCACTACACCTACGAGGACGGCGCCGAGTTCATCGCCCGTGCCCGGGAGAGCAAGGCCCTCCACCAGCCCTGGCTCTTCCCGCCCACCACGGACGCGGCCTACGCCGGCTACGCGGGACGGCTGATCGAGGACCGCAGCAAGGCCGGGTTCCTGGTGTGCGAGAAGGAGGGCGGGGAGCGCGGCGACGAGATCGCCGGGTTCATCAACATCAACAACATCGTCGAGGGCGGCTTCCAGTGCGGCGCGCTCGGCTACGGCGTGTTCGCGCACGCGGCCGGGCGGGGGCTGATGCGGGAGGCGATGGGTCTCGTCGTGGACCACGCCTTCGGGCCGATGCGGCTGCACCGGCTGGAGATCAACGTGCAGCCCGGCAACGCCGCGTCCATCGCGCTCGCCCGCGGCGCCGGGTTCCGGCTGGAGGGCTTCTCACCGAACATGATCTACATCGACGGGGCCTGGCGGGACCACGAACGCTGGGCGATCACGGCGGAGATGCGCACGACCGGCTGACCTCCGCGCGATCCTGACCGCCCCCGGGTACGGCCGGAGCCGCTGCTCGCGCAGGGGCGGCGAACGGTGGCCGCGTTCGGCGCCGGGTCCGGGGCCGTCGGTCCGCGGGAGGGACCGGCGGCCGGCTGCGGGCAGCGGCTCGGTGACGAGCGCTGCCCGCGCGGTACGGCGTCCGGATGCGGCCGCAGGGCCTGTGTCAGTCCTGGTGCTGGTCCACGTACTCGAAGACCGAGCCGTCCGGGTGCATGGCGAGCAGATTGCGGCCGGCGGGGGTGGGCACCGGCCCGGCGAGGATGCGCGCGCCGAGGCCGTCGAGGAGCCGGTGGGCCGCTTCGACGTCCTTCACCGCGATGGTCGCGGTCACCTTGCGCAGCACCTCCAGTTCCGCCTCCGGACCGCTCATCAGAAGGAACGAGCCGACCGCGGCGACCTGCACGCCGCCGCGTTCGAAACGCGCGGCTCTGCCGCCGGAGAGGCGTTCGTAGAACGGGATCGCGGTATCGAGGTCGTCGACGCAGATGCGCAGGGAGGCGCCCAGAATCTCCATACGTACGAGCCTAGTTGCCGTGGGCCGCCAGGACGCCCCCTCCGGTGATCTCCTGTTACGGCACGACCGGTCCGGGTACCCGCGGGGCATGGAACACCTGGATCATCTCGAACATCTGGACAAGGACCTTGTCGACGAGCTGGCACAGGTCGCGCGCGAAACCGTGCGCGAGGAACTGCGCGAGCAGGGCCGCAAGCGGCGGCGGGCCGCCATGCTCTACGGCGCCTCCGGGGCGGTGGCCCTGTACGCGGGGGCCGCGGTGGCGCTGGCCATGGGGCTGGCATGGGCGATCCTGCTGCCGGCGTGGGCCGCGGCGCTGGTCACCGCGGTGATCCTGGGGGCGGTCGCCTACGGGCTGCGGGAGGCGGGGCGGCCGAAGAGGCCGCATGCTCCGCAGCGGGTGATCGGGGGGACGGCGCCCGGCGGGCCGCCCAGTGGGCTGGGGCTGCCCTATCCGCCCATGCCGCAGGCTCCGCCGGTGGAGCCGGGTACCGACCCGGAGTCGCCCCATCACCGGGGTTGACGCAGAGCGCCGCTGCAGTGGGCGCGGCCGGCCGGCCGCGAGGGGCGGGTGCCCGCTCGCGCCCACGCGGCGGCAGCCGCACATGCATGACAGCCCCGCGCCCGTTCGGGGCGCGCTGCGGGTGGCGGTGTTCCGACGCGCGGCGTTTCGAGGCCGAGCCTACGGTTACGTGGGAGGCCCTGGACCTCGTACCGCCGGAGGCGCACCGTGAGTCGTCGACCCCGGATCGTGATTGTCGGCGCCGGGTTCGCCGGGTACCGCGCGGCCCGTACGCTCGCGCGGCTGGCTCGGAACCGTGCCGAGATCACCCTGCTCAACCCTACCGACTACTTTCTGTATCTGCCCCTGCTGCCCCAGGTCGCCGCGGGGATCCTCGATCCCCGGCGCATCGCCCTCCCACTGCCCGGTGCCCTTCGCGGGGTGCGGACGGTGCTCGGGGAGGCGGATCATGTCGATCTCGACGGGCACCGTGTGCACTACACCGACCCCGAGGGCGGCGGCGGAAGCCTCGGCTACGAGCGGCTGGTGCTGTCCGTCGGCAGTGTCAACAAACTGCTGCCCGTCCCGGGTGTGGCCGAGCACGCGCACGGCTTTCGCGGGCTGCCCGAGGCGCTCTATCTGCGGGACCACGTGATCCGGCAGATCGAACTGGCAGCCGTGGCCGACGACCCCGCGCAGGCCGCGGCCCGGTGCACCTTCGTCGTCGTCGGTGCCGGGTACACCGGGACCGAGGTCGCCGCCCACATGCGGATGCTCACCGCCGAGCTGGCCCGCCGCCACCGCCTCCCGGAGGGGGTGCGGCCGCGCTGGCTGCTGCTGGACGTGGCGCCCCGGGTGCTGCCCGGGATGGACGAGAAGCTGTCCCGAACGGCCGACCGGGTGCTGCGCCGACGGGGGGTCGAGGTGCGGATGGGAACCTCCGTGAAAGAGGCCACCCGGGACGGGGTGCTGCTCTCCGACGGGGAGTTCGTCGCGTCACGGACCCTCGTGTGGTGCGTGGGCGTACGGCCCGACCCGCTCGTGGAGGCCACCGGCCAGCCGCTGGAGAAGGGACGGCTGATCGTCGACCCGTACCTTCAAGTGCCCGGCTGCGCCGACGTGTTCGCCTGCGGGGACGCGGCCGCGGTGCCCGACCTCGTCAATCCCGGCGGGTTCACGCCGATGACCGCGCAGCACGCCTGGCGGCAGGGCCGGGTGGCCGCCGAGAACGTGGCCGCCTCGCTCGGCGCCGGACACCGGCGGCGCCCCTATCGCCACCGCGACCTGGGGTTCGTCGTCGACCTCGGCGGTGTGCAGGCCGCCGCCGACCCGCTGGGGGTGCCTCTGTCCGGGCCGCCCGCCGGGCTGGTGACCCGCGGCTACCACCTCGCGGCGATGCCCGCGGGGCGGGTCCGGGTCGCCGCCGACTGGCTGCTGGACGCCGTACTGCCGCGCCAGGGCGTCCAGCTGGGCCTCGTCCGGTCCTGGTCGGTGCCCCTGGACACGGCCTCGCCCGAGCTGCCGAAGGCCCCCGCATCCGTCACCGACCATCCCCCGGAAGGAGCCACATGAACACCGCCGAACTCGTCGAGCTCGCTCAGCAGTTGCGCGTGGACAGCGTGCGGGCGGCAGCCGCCGCCGAGTCCGGGCATCCGACCTCGTCGATGTCCGCCGCCGATCTGATGGCGGTCCTGCTCGCCCACCATCTGCGCTACGACTTCGAGCGGCCCGAGCACCCCGGCAACGACCGCTTCATCCTCTCCAAGGGCCATGCCTCGCCGCTGCTGTACGCCGCCTACAAGGCGGCCGGCGCCATCGACGACGCCGAACTGCTCACCTTCCGCAAGCTCGGCAGCCATCTGGAGGGGCACCCGACCCCGCGCCGGCTGCCGTGGGTGGAGACCGCCACCGGCTCCCTCGGCCAGGGCCTGCCGGTCGGGGTCGGGATCGCGCTGTCCGGGAAGCGGCTGGAACACGGCCGCTACCGGGTCTGGGTGCTGTGCGGGGACAGCGAGCTGGCGGAGGGCTCCGTGTGGGAGGCTGCCGAGCACGCCGGGTACGAGCACCTCGACAACCTCACCGCGATCGTGGACGTCAACCGGCTCGGGCAGCGCGGCCCCACCCGGCACGGCCACGACCTCGACGCCTACGCCCGCCGCTTCCAGGCCTTCGGCTGGCACACGGTGGAGATCGACGGCCACGACGTGGACGCCGTCGACCGCGCCTGCGGCGAGGCCGCCTCCACCGCCGGACAGCCCACGGTGATCCTCGCGCGCACCCGCAAGGGCCGGGGCGTCGCCGCCGTCGAGGACCGTGAGGGCATGCACGGCAAGCCGCTGCCCGACGCCGAGGAGGCGGTCGCCGAACTCGGCGGAGTACGCGACCTGCGCGTCCACGTGCAGGAGCCGCCGGCGGCCCGCGCCCTGCACTCCGTGCCCACCGGCGCCCTCGAACTCCCGCGCTACGACCGGGGAGAAGAGGTCTCCACCCGGGACGCCTTCGGCAAGGCGCTCGTCGCGCTCGGCCACGCCCGCGCCGACGTGGTCGCACTGGACGGCGAGGTCGGCGACTCCACCCGTACCGAGCTCTTCGGCAAGGAACACCCCGACCGCTACTTCGAGTTCTACATCGCCGAACAGCAACTCGTGGCAGGCGCCGTCGGCATGGCGGTGCGCGGCTGGGTGCCGTACGCCGCCACCTTCGCCGCCTTCCTCAGCCGGGCCTACGACTTCGTGCGCATGGCCTCCGTCAGCGGCAGCGGGATCAACCTGGTCGGCTCGCACGCGGGCGTGGCCATCGGGCAGGACGGGCCCTCCCAGATGGGCCTGGAGGACCTGGCGATGTTCCGCGCGGTGTACGGCTCGACCGTGCTCTACCCGTGCGACGCCAACCAGACCGCCCGGCTCGTCGCCACCATGGCCGGACTCGACGGCATCCGCTATCTGCGCACCTCGCGCGGGGCCGGCCCGGTGATCTACGGCCCGGACGAGGAGTTCCCGGTCGGCGGCAGCAAGGTGCTGCGGTCCTCCGAGGAGGACCGGCTGACCGTGGTCGCCGCCGGGGTCACCGTGCACGAGGCGCTGAAGGCCGCCGACGCGCTCGCCGAGGACGGCATCCTGATCCGGGTCGTCGACCTGTACTCCGTGAAGCCCGTGGACCGGCGGACGCTGCGCGTCGCCGCCGAGGAGACCGGCTGTCTGCTCACCGTCGAGGACCACCACGAGGAGGGCGGGATCGGCGACGCGGTCGCGGAGGCGTTCACCGACGGCCGGCCCGTGCCGCGGCTGGTCCGGCTCGCCGTGCGGACCATGCCGGGTTCGGCCGCACCCGACCAGCAGCTGCACGCCGCCGGGATCGACGCCGACGCGATCGCGGCGGCCGGGCGGCTGATGGTCGAGGAGGCGGTCGTGCGATGAGCCGGGACGAGGTGCGGCCGGTGCGGGCCGGCCGCCGGACGGTGGAGATCCACCGGCCGGGCAAGGTGCTCTTCCCCGGCGACGGGGACGGGGGCGGGGGCGGCGCCGCGAAGGAGTACACCAAGGCCGACCTCGTCGAATACCACAAGTCCGTCGCGCCGTACCTGCTGCCGCACCTGCGCGGACGCCCGCTGATGCTGGAGCGGTACCCGGACGGCCTGGACGGCCCCCGGTTCATGCAGAAGAACACCCCGGACCACTATCCGGACTGGATCGAGCGGGCCGAGGTCGCCAAGGAAGGCGGGACCGTGACCCATGTGGTCTGCGGCGACACCGCCACCCTCGTCCTCCTCGCCGACCAGGCCTGTCTCACCCTGCACCGCTGGCTCTCCCGCACCACCGCCCCCGACCGTCCCGACCGGCTCGTCCTCGACCTGGACCCGCCCGGCGAGGACTTCGCCCTGGTGCGGGAGGCCGCCGGCTGGGCCGGGGACCTGCTCGGCCGGCTCGGGCTCCCGTCGGCCCCGATGACCACCGGATCCCGGGGACTGCACCTCGTCGTACCGCTGAACGGCCACAGCGAGGTCGACGAGGTCCGCGCCTTCGCCCGGGACCTGACCGACCTGCTCGCCGCCGAGCACCCCGACCGGCTCACCACGGCCGTCCGCAAGGCCGACCGCGGCGACCGGCTCTTCCTGGACACGGGCCGCAACGCCTACGCCCAGACCGCGGTGGCCCCCTACACCGTGCGGGCCAGGCCCGGGGCGCCCGTCGCCGTACCGATCAGCTGGGACCAGCTCGCCGATCCGGCCCTGGACGCCCGCCGCTGGACCATCGCCGACGCCGTCGACCAGGCCCGTACCAGGCCCTGGGCCGGCATCCCCGCCCGGGGCCGGGCGCTCGGACCCGCCCGGCGGCGGCTGGACGCGTTGCGCACCGGATCCGGCTGACCGCACCCCGTCACAGGCCGGTTGTGAAGGTTTGACTCCGGGACCTCCGGCCACTCGAACCAAGAGGTGGCCATGACGAACACAAACGACACGTCTCGGACGCAGGATTCACGCAAAGAACGCAAACGCGACGACGGACCCGACACGGCACCGGACCGGCCGAGCCCCATGGAGGTTCTGCGCCAGGCCCGCGCCCAGCTCGCGGAGCTCACCGGGATGTCCGCCGAGTCCGTGTCGTCCTTCGAACAGACCGAGGACGGCTGGGAGTTGGTGGTCGAAGTCCTGGAGCTGCCCAGGGTGCCCGACACCATGAGCCTGATGGCGAGCTACCAGGTCGAACTCGATCCGCAAGGGGAGCTCACCGGCTACCGGCGGGTGAGCCGCTACGAACGCGGACGCGCCGACGCGCGCCGGCCCGGCGGCCGCTAGGCCGCCCGACCGTGACCACTGATCACGGACCGGGCCCATGACATGGAGGAGGTTGGACAGGCATGACCGTTGTACCGGCACAGCAGACCGGCGGAGGCGGCAGCAGCGGCCTCTACGACGTGCTCGAACTCGTCCTCGACCGGGGGCTCGTCATTGACGCGTTCGTACGTGTCTCCCTGGTCGGCATCGAGATCCTGAAGATCGACATACGGGTCGTCGTCGCCAGCGTCGACACCTACCTGCGCTTCGCGGAGGCCTGCAACCGGCTCGACCTGGAGGCGGGGCCGCACAAGAGCCCCGGCCTGCCCGACCTCGTCGGGGAGATCACCGAGTCCGGTGCCCGGGGCAAGTCGAAGGGCGCGCTCTCCGGAGCCGCCGAGACGATCTCGGACGCCTTCAAGCAGGCCCGCGAGGAGCACTCCGACCCCGAGTCCAGGCGCCCCCGTAGGACCGCCCCGGCGCGTCGCAAGGAGAGGGAGGAACAGGAGTGAGTACGTACGTCTACGGCATCACGGCCGCCGCGCATCCCGCTCTGCCCGACGGTATGGACGGGGTCGGGGACCCGCCACGCCCGGTGCGGGTGCTCACCGAGGGTGAACTGGCCGCCGTCGTCAGCGACGCCCCCGAAGGACTCCGGCCCAAGCGCCGCGACCTGCTCGCCCACCAGAACGTGCTGGCCGAGGCCGGGGCGGGCGGCTGCGTGCTGCCCATGCGGTTCGGCAGCGTCTCCCCGGACGACGACACCGTCACCGGGGTCCTCGCCGAACGCGCCGACCACTACCTGGAACGGCTGCGCGCCCTCGACGGCAAGGTCGAGTACAACGTCAAGGCCAGCCATGTCGAAGAGGCCGTGCTGCACCGCGTGATGTCCGAGAACTCGCAGTTGCGCGCCCTGGCCGAGGCCAACCGGAAGGCGGGCGGCGGGTCGTACGAGAGCCGGCTGGAGCTCGGTGAGATGGTGGCGGGCGCCGTCAAGGCCCGGGAGGCCGAGGACGCGGCCGAGGTGCGGCAGGCACTGGAGCCCGAGGCGTCCGCCGTCAGCGTGGGTCCGGAATCCACCGGCTGGCTCGTCAACCTGTCGTTCCTCCTGGACCGGCATTCCGCCGAGACATTCCTGGCCGGCGTCGAGCGGCTGCGCAAGAGCCATCCGCACCTGGACCTGAGCGTCAACGGGCCGCTCCCGCCGTACAGCTTCGTCGAACCGGGGCCGGCCGAACCGGCGGCCAGCGCGGCCGGAGCGGCCGAGAAGTAGCAAACCGAAGGAGCAGGCACCCATGGGACTGGTCAAGGAGCTGCTGCTACTGCCCTTCGCGCCCGTGCGCGGCAGCGCTTGGGCCATCGCGCAGGTGGTGCAGGAGGCGGAGCGGATCTACTACGACCCCGCCGCGGTCCGGGCCGAACTGGCCCGGCTGGAAGAGCGGCTGGAAGTCGGCGAGATCGACGAGGAGGAGTTCGACCGGGCCGAGGACGAGCTTCTCGACCGGCTGGAGATCGCCCTGCGCAAAGGCGTGGGGCCCGGCAATGGGACGCATACATGAACCGCATGGGACTGGGCCTCGCGATCGGGGCCGGATACCTGCTGGGCCGGACCAAGAAGCTCAAAATGGCCGTCGCGGTCGGGTCGTTGGTGGCCGGCAAACGGCTGAACCTGACCCCGAAGGCGGTGCTCGACCTGGCCAACCAGCAACTGCGCGACAACCCGCAGTTCAAGGAGATCGGGGAGCAACTGCGCCACGATCTGCGCGGGGTCGGCAAGGCCGCCTCCGGTGCCATGGTCGAACGGCGGCTCGACGCCTTCGCCGACCGGCTGCACGGCCGTACCGCAGAGGTACGCGACCAGCTCGCGGGTGTCGTGCCCGACACCGGCGGTCTCGGCGGCGGCCGGGACGAGGACGAGGAATACGAGGACCAGGAATACGAGGAGGACGAGGCACCGGAGGAGAACGAGGCACCGGAGGAGAAGGCCGGCAGCCACCGGGCCGGGAGTGACAGGGCCGGGCGCGACAGGGCCGGGCGCGACCGCGAGGAGCGGCCGGACCGGAAGGCGCCGGCCCGCAAGGCCCCCTCGAAGAAGGCGGCCGAGAAGCCACCGGCGAAGAAATCGTCCGCCAAGCCGCCCGTCAGGAAGGCGCCGGCGAAGAAGGCCGCGCAGGGCCGGGCGGCCGCCAAGAAGACGGCCGGCCGGGCCCGGCCGAAGGGAGGCGGTGACCGATGAACAGCGGACCGTTCATGGACGCGGCCCATTCCGAGGCCGCCGATCGCCTGAAGGCGGAGCTGCAGGAATACCTCTCCGCCCAGACCGAGCGCATGATGGTGGGCGCCGGGCGCAAGCTCGGTGAGGCCACCGGCAAACTGAACGACATCGCCGAGGGCAACAGCCCGGGCTTCGCCAAGCTCGCCCTCGACGCGGGCCGCAAGGTCGCCGAGGGCAAGGGCCCGGTGCGCTCCGCCCTGGAGCTCGGCCTGACCCACGCCAAGGACACCGTGATGGACAAGGTGAAGAACCTGGGCGGCGGCAAGGGCAAAGGCAAGGGCAAGGGCAGCGGGCAGAAGCCGACCGTCATCATCGAGTCGGTCGATGTCGGCGTGCCGGTGCGCACCGCCTACGACCAGTGGACCCGCTACCAGGACTTCAGCACCTTCGCCAAGGGCGTCAAGAGCGCCAGCCGCTCCGACGACACCTCGTCGGACTGGCAGGGCAAGATCTGGTGGTCCAGTCGCAGCTGGAAGGGCAGCACCGTCGAGCAGGTCCCGGACTACCGCATCCAGTGGTCGACGTCGGGTGCCAAGGGCACCCACAAGGGAGTCGTCACCTTCCACCGGCTCGACGACAACCTCACCCGGGTGCTGCTGGTGATCGAGTACTACCCCAGCGGCTTCTTCGAGAAGACCGCGAACGTCTGGCGCGCCTCGGGCCGCCGGGTCCGTCTCGACCTCAAGCACTACGCCCGCCACATCACCCTCAAGGGAGAGGTGGACGACGGCTGGCGCGGTGAGATCCGCGACGGCGAGGTCGTCCGCAGCCACGAGGACGCGCTGGCCGAGGAGGAGGAGAACGCGGCCGAGGAGGAGAACGGGGCCGAGAACGAGGCGTCGGACGAGGAGTCGTACGAGGGCGAGGAGCCCTACGACGAGGCGGAGGACGCCGAGCAGGGGGAGGATGAGGAGTACGAGGCCGAGGCCGAGGGCGAGGAGGAGCCCGAGGACGAGTACGAGGACTCCGAGGAGACAGAGGAGACCGAGGACGAGGAAGAGCCGGAGTACGAGGAAGAGTACGCCGGTTCCCGGAGCCGTCGATGACGATGGCCGGCCGGATGCCCGAGCCCTACGGACGGGACGGCGGGGGCGCCAACCTCGCCGACATCCTGGAGCGCGTCCTGGACAAGGGCATCGTCATCGCCGGTGACATCAGGATCAACCTGCTCGACATCGAACTGCTCACCATAAAACTCCGCCTGGTCGTCGCCTCCGTCGACCGGGCGAAGGAGATGGGCATCGACTGGTGGGAGCACGACCCCGAACTCTCCACCCGCGCCCGGAGCAATCAGCTCACCCGGGAGAACCGCGAGCTGCGGGAGCGGCTGGCCGCCCTGGAGGCCCTGGAGGGCGGCCGGGGACAGCTCCGGGAGCGCGAGAAGCGCCAGGAGGAGGACAGATGACCGCACAGGGCGGACTCCGGTACGTGTACGCCGTCTGCCGTCCGTTCGCGGCGGCCCTGCAGGCCCAGCTCACCGGTGTGGCCGGCGCCCCGCCGGGGCTGCTCAGGCACCGCGGCCTGGTCGCCGTCGTCAGTACGGTCCCGGAGGGCGACTTCGCCGCGGAGCCGCTGCGGGGTCATCTGGAGGACCTGGACTGGCTGGCCGCGACCGCCCGTGCCCATCAGGGGGTGATCGACGCGCTCACCACGGTCACCACGCCGCTGCCGCTCCGGCTGGCCACGGTCTTCCGGGACGACAGCGGCGTGCGGACCATGATGGAGGCCCGCGAGGCCGACTTCCTGCGCGCCCTCGACCGGCTGGACGGGCGGGTGGAGTGGGGCGTGAAGCTCTACGTCGACCCGCCCGAGCAGGCGTCCGCGCCGGCCGGCCGGCCCGCCAGCGGGCGGGACTATCTGCGGCAGCGGCGGATGCGCACGCACGCGCAGGAGGAGCAATGGCGGGCCGCCGAGGAATTCGCCCGCATTCTGCATCAGCGGCTTTCCGAGCGTGCCGAGGATTCCCGGCTGCACCCTCCGCAGAACGCGATGCTTTCCGGAGTCTCCGGACAGAACCTGCTCAACGCCGCTTATCTCGTGCCGCGCGCGGATTCCGAGGAATTCGTGGAACTGGTCGACCGTACGAAGGACGAGGCCCCGCACATGCGGGTGGAACTCACCGGGCCCTGGGCGGCCTATTCCTTCACCGAGCCGGCCGTGGAGCCGATGCCGGCTCCGGCCACCGAGCCGGCACAGCCGGCGGAAGCGGGGGAGCAGCGGTGACCGTCGTGGAACGCCGTGAGGTGGCCCTGGTCGACCTGCTCGACCGGCTGCTGGCCGGCGGGGTGGTCATCACCGGTGACATCACCCTGCGGATCGCGGACGTCGACCTCGTCCGCATCGACCTCAACGCGCTGATCAGCTCGGTCAACGCGCAAGTGCCCGCACCGTGGGGGGAGCCGACGTGAGCGAACACCGCAACCGGCTGGACCTCGAACCGGACACGGTCGAGCGCGACCTGGTGAAACTCGTGCTGACCGTCGTGGAGCTGCTGCGCCAGCTGATGGAACGGCAGGCGGTGCGCCGCTTCGACACCGGTGACCTCACCGAACAGCAGGAGGAGCGCATCGGGCTCACCCTGATGCTGCTGGAGGACCGCATGGCCGAGCTGCGGGACCGCTACGGACTGCGGCCCGAGGACCTGAACCTGGACCTCGGGCCGCTGGGACCGTTGCTGCCGCGCGAGTGATTCCGCCACCGGTCGGTGGCGGAATCACCACCTGTACCAGCGGCCCCTGCCGCCGGCGCCGGTCGTGCCGCGCACCAGGAATCCGAGAAGCCATATCACGAGTACGGCGAGCGCGATCCACCAGAGCAGTTTCACCGCGAATCCGGCCCCGAAAAGAATCAGGACCAGAAGCAGTACCAGCAGGATGGGAACCATGTGAACCTCCTGCAAAAGCGGGTTTCCCGAAATTCGCGGATCAGGCTCACTTACGGCACAGAACTTCTCCGTGCAGTACGGCGAACCAGCCGTCCTCCTGCCCCGCCCACTCCCGCCAGGCCGCCGCGATCTCCGCGAGCTGCTCCTTGGTCGCGTGCCCGCCCCGTACGGCCCGCTCGGCGTAGGAGGAGGCGACCGTACGGTCCGCCCACAGTCCGCCCCACCAGGCCCGTTCCTCGGCCGTGCTGTAGGTCCAGGTGCCGGAGGTGGCCGTGATGTCGGTCAGGCCCGCCGCCAGCGCCCAGGACCGCAGCCGGCGCCCGGCGTCGGGTTCACCGCCGTTCGCCCGGGCCACCCGCCGGTACAGCTCCAGCCAGTCGTCCAGGCCGGGCACCTCCGGGTACCAGGTCATCGCCGCGTAGTCCGCGTCGCGTACGGCGACGAACCCGCCCGGCTTGGTGACCCGGCGCATCTCGCGCAGCGCCCGCACCGGGTCGCCCACGTGCTGGAGCACCTGGTGGGCGTGGACCACGCAGAAGGTGTCGTCCGGGTAGTCCAGCGCGTGGATGTCGCCGACCGCGAAGTCCACGTTGGTCAGCCCGCGCCCGGCGGCGGTCGCGCGGGCCTGGTCCAGGATGCCCGGCGCGTTGTCGACGCCGGTGACATGGCCGTCCGGGACCAGGGCCGCCAGGTCCGCGGTGATGGTCCCCGGGCCGCAGCCGATGTCCAGGATCTTCATGTGGGGCTTGAGGGAACCCCGCAGGTAGGCGGCCGAGTTGGCGACCGTCCGCGAGGTGTGGGAACGCAGCACCGACTCGTGGTGACCGTGCGTGTAGACAGCGGTCTCCTGCGGCTTCGACATGGCTCGACCCCTTCGCGTCACACCGGCGGACGGGGCCGGACGGCCCCGTCCCGCGGTATGCGCAACGCTACGCTCGCATGCCGAATGATGAGACCCGCGTTTCGCGATATGGACTGACGGGTCGTCACCGCAAGGAGTGAGCGTCAGGGCAGCGGCCGGTACACGGTCAGCGCCTGCGGCAGCTTCTCCACGGTCATCTCACCTGCCACATCGATGACTTCACCGTCGTAAGCGAGCGGTGTGCCGGGCGCGATCCCGGTCAGCCGCAGCCGGCTCACCCGTGTCTCGGCGCGGGCCGGGTGGGGGTACCTCCCGCTTGCGGGAAGCCGGGAGTGGGGGAGGGGCAGCGGGCCCGCGAGGGCGGCGGAGAGCAGGCTGAGCGCCGGGTGCCGGCCGCCGTGCACCACGCGTACGTCGAGCTGCCCGTCCGCCAGGTCGGTGCGGCGGCCCGGCGCCAGGCCCATCCGGTGGTAGACGCAGTTGCCGACGAACAGCAGCCACAACGGGTGGGTCCGGCCACGCAGTTCGACCTGCAGCGGATGCCGGTCCGTACGCAGCACGCGCAGCGCGGCCAGCACCTGGGCGGGCCAGCCGCCGATGCGGGGCGCCCAGCGCTCCCGGTCCCGCACCAGCTCCGGATAGACACCGAGGCTCAGCGTGTTGAGGAAGATCCCCGTGCGGTCACCGCAGACGAAGCGGCCGAGGTCCACCCGGACCGCCTCGCCCTCGCGCACCGCCCGGCCGAGGCCCCGGCCGCCCTCCACGCTCAGGTCGTAGGCGAAGTGGTTGAGGGTGCCGCCGGGCAGCACCGCGAGCGGCAGCCCGTGGCGCAGGGCGATGTGGGCCGCCGCGTTCACGGTGCCGTCGCCGCCGCACACCCCGAGCGCCCGCGCCCGCAGCGCCGCCTTCGCCAGCTCTTCCTTCACCTCGCCCGGTGCGCACTCCACCAGCTCCGCCTTCGGCAGCTCGTCGCGCAGCGCCCGGACCCGGTCGGAACTGCCGGAGGCACGATTGGCGACGACCACCAGACCGTCCCCGTCCGGCAGCGCCGGGGCCTCGGCGCGCGGCTGGGGCGGCGGGCCGGTCTGCGCCCGGGTCGGCACCAGGCCCCGTACGACGAACGCGGCGCCGACGCCCAGCGCGGCGCCCGCGAGCACGTCGCTCGGGAAGTGCACGCCCGTGTAGACCCGGGACATCGCGACGGAGAACGCCACCGGTGCCACCACCGCGCCCCACGACGGGGACTCCAGGGCGACCCCGGCCGCGAAGGCGGCCGCCGACGCGGCGTGCCCGGAGGGGAACGAGGTGGTGACCGGCTGGCGCCGCAGGTGCCGTACCGCGGGCACCGGGTCCAGGCGCGGCCGGGGGCGCCGCACCGAGCGCTTGCCGAGGGTGTTGATGGTCAGGGAGGCCAGGGCGAGCGAGGCCAGGCCGCGGGCGGCGGCCCGGCGGGCCCGGGGCGTGCGGGTCGCGGCCACCGCGGCCGCGGTCGCGAACCACAGCACCCCGTGGTTGGCGCCCCGGCTCAGCCGGGGCAGCACCGGCTCGGCGAACGGCCAGTTCCGCTCGGCGGCGATCTCGAACAGCCGGCTGTCGAGGGCGAGCAGCCGGTCGCGCAGCGCGTGCCGGCCGGGCTTCGGGAGGGTCAGGTCGACGTCTGGGCTCATGCCGGTGCGGTTACCCTGAAGCGGCACTTTCCTGCCGGCACACGGTGCGGTCGAGTGAGAGGAACCCTGGATGCGCCTGCTCCTCATACGTCATGGGCAGACCCCGACCAACGTCGAATACCTCCTCGACACCGCCGTACCGGGCCCCGGTCTGACCGCCCTCGGCGAGCGGCAGGCGGCGGCCCTCCCCGGAGCCCTCGCCGGCGAGGACATCGAGCTCCTCTACATCTCCACCCTCACCCGCACCCAGCTCACCGCCGCCCCGCTGGCCGCCGCCCGCGGTCTCGACCCGGTCGTCCGCGACGGCATCCGGGAGGTGTCCGCCGGCGACCTGGAGCTGCTGCCCGGCCACTCCGAGCACGGCGAGAGGTACATGCGCACCGTGTTCGCCTGGGCGGCCGGGGACACCGCGCTGCGCATGCCCGGCGGGGAGAGGGGGGACGAGGCCCTGGGCCGCTACGACGCGGTGATCGCGGAGGCCGCCGTGAGCCGCGCCGGAACGGTCGCGATGATCAGCCACGGCGCCGCGATCCGCCTGTGGACGGCGGCCCGCGCCGACAACGTGGACGTGCCCTTCGCCGCGTCCCGTCCCCTGGCGAACACGGGCGTGGTGGTCCTGGAGGGCTCCCCGGCGGACGGCTGGAAGGCCCTGAGCTGGGAGGGCGCGGTCGTGGAGCCGACGGGGGTGAGCGGGCCGACGGGGGATCCGCTGGAGTAGGGGGACGCCGGCGTTTTCGGCCGAGGGTGCGTTGTGGTTTCTCGCGCCCACGCGGCGGAGCCGCACATCGATACAGCCCCGCGCCCCTCAAGGGGCGTGGTGAACTGCGCGACCAGCCCCCCGCCGGCCCGCCCCCGGCCGATAACGGTTTGCCCCCGGCCACGGGTGCCCCGCAGAATCCTTCACCATGGGACATCTGGAAGCCGCGCACCTCGAGTACTACCTCCCCGACGGGAGGGCGCTGCTCGGCGACGTCTCCTTCCGGGTCGGCGAGGGCGCCGCCGTCGCCCTCGTCGGACCCAACGGCGCCGGCAAGACCACGCTCCTGCGGCTGATCTCCGGCGAGCTGAAGCCGCACGGCGGCACCGTGACCGTGGGCGGCGGTCTCGGCGTGATGCGCCAGTTCGTGGGCTCCGTACGGGACGAGACGACCGTGCGCGACCTGCTGGTGTCCGTCGCCCCGCCCCGGATCCGGCAGGCCGCGCAGACCGTCGACAAGGCCGAGCACGCCCTCATGACCGTCGACGACGAGGCGGCCCAGCTGCGGTACGCGCAGGCCCTCGCCGACTGGGCCGAGGTGCGCGGCTACGAGCACGAGACGCTGTGGGACATGTGCACCACGGCGGCGCTCGGGGTGCCCTACGAGAAGGCCCAGTGGCGGCAGGTGCGCACCCTCTCCGGCGGAGAGCAGAAGCGGCTGGTGCTGGAGGCGCTGTTCCGCGGCACCGACGAGGTGCTGCTGCTCGACGAGCCGGACAACTACCTCGACGTGCCCGGCAAACGCTGGCTGGAACAGCAGCTGAAGGAGACCCGTAAGACGGTCCTGTTCGTCTCCCACGACCGTGAGCTCCTCGCCCGCGCCGCCGAGAAGATCGTCTCCGTGGAGCCCTCGCCGGCCGGCGCCGACGCCTGGGTGCACGGCGGCGGCTTCGCCACCTACCACGACGCCCGGCGCGAACGCTTCGCCCGCTTCGAGGAGTTGCGCCGCCGCTGGGACGAGAAGCACGCGCAGCTGAAGAAGCTGGTGCTGAACCTCCGTCAAGCCGCCTCCGTCTCCCACGAGCTGGCCTCCCGGTACGCGGCCGCCCAGACCCGGCTGCGCAAGTTCGAGGAGGCCGGCCCGCCGCCCGAGCCGCCGCGCGAGCAGGACATCAGGATGCGCCTCAAGGGCGGCCGTACCGGAGTACGGGCCGTCACCTGCGCGGGGCTCGAACTCACCGGCCTGATGAAACCCTTCGACCTGGAGGTCTTCTACGGCGAACGGGTCGCCGTCCTCGGCTCCAACGGCTCCGGCAAGTCGCACTTCCTGCGGCTGCTGGCCGGCGAGGACGTGACGCACACGGGGCAGTGGAAGCTGGGCGCGCGGGTGGTGCCCGGGCACTTCGCGCAGACCCACGCCCACCCCGAACTGGAGGGCCGCACCCTGCTGGACATCCTGTGGAAGGAACACTCCCAGGACCGCGGCGCGGCGATGTCCCGGCTGCGCCGCTACGAACTCACCCAGCAGTCGGAACAGAACTTCGAACGGCTGTCGGGCGGCCAGCAGGCCCGCTTCCAGATCCTGTTGCTGGAGCTGCAGGGAGTGACGGCCCTGCTCCTCGACGAGCCGACCGACAACCTCGACCTGGAGTCCGCCGAGGCCCTCCAGGAGGGTCTTGAGTCCTTCGACGGCACGGTGCTCGCCGTCACCCACGACCGCTGGTTCGCCCGCTCCTTCGACCGCTACCTGGTCTTCGGCAGCGACGGCCGGGTCCGCGAGACCCCGGAGCCGGTGTGGGACGAGCGCCGGGTGGAGCGGGTGCGGTAGCTCCGCAGGGAGGCCCGCGCGCCCGGATGTTCGTACAGTGGAGGCAGGAATCCGGACCGCCGGGACCCACACGACGAGCGGGGTACCACCATGACCGGAGTCGACCCCAGCCGGCTGGACGACCAGCAGCTCATGAAGGAGCTGGAGACCATCCACCGGACCCGCCACGACACCCTTCTGTACGGCTCGAACGACGCGCTGCGAGCCCACAACGAGCGCATGGCCCAGCTGGAGGGCGAGTACCTGCGGCGCAATCCGCGGCGTCTCGTCACCGCCGGCCGTACCCGGGAGGGCGCCCGGGAGCGGAACTGCGCCGAGACGGCGACACCGGGCGCCTCGGCCGGCTGAGGCCGCGGCGCCCCCGTCCCGGCTCGCCGCCCCGGCCTACTCGGCGAACACGTCGAGGAAGGCCTCGCAGAACGCCTTGAGGTCATCCGGCTTGCGGCTGGTGACCAGCTTGCCCGGGCCGCCGTCGCACACCTTGACCTGCTCGTCGACCCAGGTGCCGCCCGCGTTGCGGATGTCGGTCCGCAGGCTCGGCCAGGACGTCAGCGTCCGGCCGTGCAGGACGTCGGCCTCCACCAGCGTCCAGGGCGCGTGGCAGATCGCCGCGACCGGCCGCCCGCTGTCGAAGAAGCCCTTCACGAACGCGACGGCCTTGTCGTCCATCCGCAGAAAGTCCGGATTGGCGACCCCGCCCGGCAGCACGAGCGCCCCGAACGACTCCACCGACGTCTCGCCGACCACTTCGTCCACCGGAAACGTGTCCGCCTTGTCGAGGTGATCGAAAGCCTGGATCTTCCCCGGCTTCGTCGACACCAGCACCGGCTTGTGCCCGGCGTCGGAGGCCGCCTTCCACGGCTCGGTCAGCTCCACCTGCTCGACGCCCTCGGGCGCGGCCAGAAACGCGATACGCATGACGTTCACTCCCTTCCGAGGCACGCCGACGGGCGGCGCGGCCCGCCGGCGCGCGGTTTCGTACTCCTGCCCCCGGCTCACTCCCCGCCGGTCACCGCCTCGGCCAGCGCCAGGAGGTTGCCGTAGCGCGCCGAGCGCGGCAGCCGGGACACCCGCTCGACCAGATCGTCGTGGGCGTTCCCGCGCCGCAGCGCGTCGGCCAGCTCCCGCGCCGTCGCCGGGAAGTCGTGCCGGTTCAGGGAGCGGGCCAGCTCCAGCCGGACGCTCTCCGGCGACTGCCGCTCACTCTTTCCCGGCACCCTGGGACCGCGGTACACCTCCGGATCGTCCTCGGCCGGCGGCTCGGGGTCGTTCCAGTCCTCCGTGCGCGTCGGATGCCCGGACCTGAGCAGGCCCTGGAGCTCGTGCTTCATCTCGTCGTCCCGGTACACGTTCAGCCGGGCACTGCCTCGCTGCATGTTCTCCCTCCAAGTGCTTCAGGGGTGCGGACCGCGTACCCGGGGAAAGGAGGCCGACACGGGGATCCACCCGGCCGTTCCAGCCCCGCCGGAACCAGGTCGTGGTGTCACCCGAAAGAGGGCGCGTGTCCCGCGAATGGGGTCCGGCCGCGCGCGGCGGCGCGAACGGCGGGCTGTGATGGCTGCGGGGGTACGGACCCCGTGCCTCCGCAGTCGTCCGTGCAATCCGTGCAAGGAGCCGCACCCATGCGCCGCACCGTTCGCGCCCTGTCCGTCGCCGTCCTGGCGGGTGCCGCGTGCGGCGCCGCCGGTACGGCCGCCATCGCGGCCGCCGATCCCGCCGCCGAGGTCAGCCCCGGCAACGCCCGTCCGGGCGCCACCGTCGTCGTCTCCGTGACCTGCGAGAAGGCCGCCGGGCAGGCGCCCGCGGCCATCGACGCCACGTCGTCGGCGTTCGCCGGGCACACCGTGCGGCTGGCCAGGGTCGAACAGGGCGGCGGCCTGACCTATCGGGGCACCGCGCGGGTCGTCTCCGGGAGCACCACGGGGACTTATACGGAGGGGGACACGGAAAGGGGCACGGAAGAGGACACGGCAGGTGCCGGGCCGGCCGGCACCCGGACGGTCGACGGGACGTGCCCGGGGGCGGGCGGACAGCAGGGGCGGCCGTGGAGCGCGCGCCTGGCCCTGGCGCGGAGCGACGGCGCGGGCACCGGTTCCGGGCCGGACGGCGGCATGGTTCTCCAGGGTGACGGCGGCGCGCCGCCACAGGTAGACGGTGGCGTGCTGCCGCAGGTAGGCGGTGGCGCGCTGCCGCAGGTCGGCGGCGGCGCGTTGCCCCCGGGGAACGGAGGTGAGCTGCCCCCGGGGAGCGCGGATGCGGTCCCGCACGGGGACGACGGGCCGGCGGTCGTCGGCGGTGACGCCGGAACGGCCTTGGGCGGAGACGACGGCATGCTCAGCCGCGGTGACGGGGGCACGCCTCCTGGCGGTGACGGGGGCACGCCTCCTGGCGCGGACGGGCGCACGGCTCCTGGCGCGGACGGGGGCACGGCTCCTGGCGGTGACGGGGGTACGTCTCCTGGCGCTGGCGGGCGGACGGCTCCTGGCGCGGACGGGGGTACGGCTCCTCGCGCTGACGGGAGCACGGTGCCTCGCCCCGGGCAAGGCACCGCCGGCGGCGGTGACGGCGCCTTGGTCTCTCCCGGCGACGGTGCGGCCTCTCACGGGACTCACGGTGGCGGGGACGCCGCGGATCCTCGGGGCGAGGACGGCGCCGACCCCGGACGGGGGACCGGCGAGCGGCCCTGTGCCGGGGCCCAGCAGCCGTGCGGGGGCGGCGACGGGCGGGAGTGCCAAGGGGCGCACGGCGGTGACGACGGCTCCTGCGCCGCCGCGGGCCTGCAGCACGGGGTGGCGGCCGGGGACGGCGGCGCCTACGAGACGTCCGTCCCCGCGCTGGCCGCGGGCGGGACGCTGATCGCGGCCGCCTGCTGCGGTGCCGCCTACCGGCTGTGGGGCGGGCGGCTGTGGGGCGGGAGGTCCGGCGCGGACGGGTGACCGGGCCGTCACCGGGTACCCCGGAGCGACCTCTCCGGCACCGTACGCACGACCAGGACCGGACAGCACACGGCACCACCGACTGCGCGGAGGCGGACATGCGGCGGACGGATCCCGGGGCCCACGGACCGGCGGACGGCAGCTCCCCGGGGGAGAGCGCGCCGGCGCCGCCCGAAGGCCACGGTCCGGTCCGCTACGGCCCGCCCCTGCCCGACGACGGGCTGCCCGTCCTGCCCGAGCTCACCGCCGTACTGGCCGCCGCCGCGAACCGGGGCGCGGAAGAGCCCGTCGGCGGCGGACCGGCGTTGCTGGACGCGGCCCGCGGCTACTGGGAACACCGCGGACTGCCCGCCCCGCCCGGCCGGGTCGCCGCCGGACCCGGCGCCCCCGCCCTGCTGCTGGCGCTCACCGCCGCGCTCGGCGGCGACGTCCTGGTGCCGCGCCCCTGCGCCGCCTGGTGGGCGCCGTACGCCAGAGTCCTCGGCAGGCCTGTCTTCCACGTGGCCACCCCGGCCGAGTCCGGAGGCGCGCCCGACCCCTACGCGCTGCTGGAGACCGTGCGCCGGGTCCGGGACGAGGGCGGTGACCCCCGGCTGCTGGTGCTCTCCGTCGCCGACGACCCCACCGCCACCGTCGCCCCGCCCGAACTGCTGCACGAGACCGTGGAGGCCGCGACCGGCGCGGGGCTCCACCTGGTCAGCGACGAGACCTGGCGTGACACCCTGCACGCCCCGGACGCCACCGTGCTGCTCAGCCCCGCCGAGATGCTTCCGGACCGGGTCACCGTGGTCACCGACCTTGCCGGTGCCCTGCTGCCGGCCGGCTGGCCCGCCGCCGTCGCCCGGTTCCCGGCGGGCGCCACCGGTACGGCCCTGCACGCGCGCGTGCTCGACATCCTCACGGCGCTGGGCGCCCGCCTCGCCGGACCGGTCGCGGTCGCCGCGGGCTACGCGCTCGGCGAGCCCGAGCCCGTCACCGCCCGCCGGGAAGCCGTCGTACGGTTGCACGCGCGCGTGGCCGCCGCCGCGCACACCGCGGTCGTCGCCTGCGGTGCCCTGGCCCGGCCCCCGCAGGCCGGCCGTCACCTGTACGCCGACCTGGAGCCGCTGCGCGCCGCGCTCGACACCCAAGGGGTCGGCGACGCACAGGAGTTGGAGGACTTCCTCACCGCCCGGCTGGGCATGCCGGCGGCCGGCGGCCACCGCTTCGGCGACGACCTCGGCGCGCTGCGCGTCCGGCTGGCCACCGGGCCACTGCTGGGCGGCGTCGAATCGGAACGCCTGGAATGCCTCACGTCACCCGCGCCGTTGGAACTGCCACACGTGCAACGCGCGTTGATGTCCCTGAGGTCGGTACTCGGCGATCTCCGCGACGACGCTCAGCGATGGGAGCCTCCTCGATGACGCAGCAGACGCATGAGCCAGGGTCCACGACGACTGCCCCCACGACGCCTGCCCCTCCGAAGACCGCCGCCACTGCGACCGCCACGACCACCACCGCCACGACGACCGTCACGACGATCAGGGAAGCCGGTCCCTGGCCGCCCGCGTCCCCGCCGCTCGCCGACCCCCGCCCGCTGGGTGAACTCCGCGTCTGGCCACGGACTTTCCACGACCGCCTGACCGCCCCCCTGCCCGGCCTCAAGGCCATGGCCCGCTTCGCCCGCGAGGGCTCGGTCCGCCCCGGCCGCGAGGGCCTCGCCGACGTCCCCCGCCTGCCTTACGAACCCGGCCCGTTGCCCCGCGTGGCCGCCGACACCGTCTCCGTCACCTGGGCGGGACACGCCAGTTGGATCGTCCGGATCGGCGGCCTGACCGTCCTCACCGACCCGGTCTGGTCCCGCCGCATCCTCGGCACCCCCGCCCGCGTCACCCCGGTCGGTGTCCCCTGGGAGACCCTGCCGCGCGTCGACGCGGTCGTCGTCAGCCACAACCACTACGACCACCTGGACGCCCCCACCCTGCGCCGCCTCCCGCGCGACGCGCCGGTGTTCGTGCCGGCCGGGCTCGGCCGCTGGTTCAGGCGCCGCCGTTTCACCACCGTCACCGAGCTGGACTGGTGGGAGGCGGCCGAACTGTCCGGGGTCCGCTTCGACTTCGTCCCCGCCCACCACTGGTCCAAGCGCACCCTCATCGACACCTGCCACAGCCTCTGGGGCGGCTGGGTCCTCACCGCGGCCGACGGCGGCCGCGTCTACTTCGCCGGCGACACGGGCTACGGCGACTGGTTCTCCCGCATCGGCCGCCGCTATCCCGGTATCGACCTGGCCCTGATGCCCATCGGCGCCTACGATCCCCGCTGGTGGCTCAGCGACGTCCACCTCGACCCGGAGGAGGCGGTCCGTGCGACGCAGGACCTGGGGGCGAGGCGGATGGCCCCCATGCACTGGGGCACGTTCATCCTCTCGGCAGAGCCGGTACTCGAACCGCTGACGCGGGTGCGGGCGGCCTGGGAGCGGGCGGAGCTGGCCCGCGAGGACCTCTGGGATCTGCCGGTGGGGGGTTCGAGGATCCTGGAGCGGGCTTCGTCCGAGAGCGCCGTCAGTTAGAGCGCCGCTCAGGGGCGCGGGCCCCCGCCCGACATGCGGCTGCCGCCGCGCCGGCGCGACCAGCCCCGACGCACCCGCGCCCCGCGGCACACCCGCGCCCCGCGGCACACCCGCGCCCCGCGGCACACCCGCGCCCCGCGACGCACCTGCGTCCTGCGATCCACCCTCGCCGCGACGCACCCTCACACCAGGACGCACCCTCGCCCCGACATACCTTCACGCCCCGACACACCTTCACACCGCGACGCCCCGCCCCTCGCGACGCACCCTCACGCCGCGGACCGAACCCGCCGCCAGACACTCGGCGCCACACTGATGGCCACCGTCAACCCGACCGCCGCCACCACTCCTTCCCACGGTTCCGGAAACAGCGACCCGCCCAGAATCCCGATCACCTGATACGTCACCGCCCAGGCCAGACACGCCGCCACGTTCCCCCGCGCGAACCGCCGCAGCGGCCACTCCGCCAGCAGACACGCCAGCATCACGGGAATCCGGCCGGCCGGCACCAGCCGGGACAGCACCAGCACGGCGACCCCGTGCCCGGCCAGCTTCGACTGCGCCTGCGACAGCCGCTGCTCCGGCGCCCGCGCCCGTATCGCCGCCAGCCACCGCGACCCGTTCTTCGACCGCAGCCCACGCCGTCCCAGCCAGTACAGCGCCGCGTCCCCCAGGAAGGCCGCCAGCGACGCCGTCACGAACACCAGCGCCAGCGCGAACGGCGCCGTCTGGTGGTACGCCACCACCGCCGCCGAACTCACCAGCGCCCCCGTCGGCACCACCGGCACCAACGCCCCGATCAGCACCAGCAGGAACAGCGTCGGATACCCGATCGCCTGCTGCGTGGACTCGGTCGCCGTCGAGGAGGTCGCCGCCGTGGAGCCGGCGGCGGCCAGGACCACCAGCAGCCTCACCGGGCGACCTCCAGCCGCACGCTCTCCCCGTGGCCGAGCTTGTGCACCGACACCTGCGGCGCGTACTCGGCTGCGAGGCGCACGAACTCGTCACCGGGCGCGTGGAATTCGTGCGGGCGCACCCCGTCCATGCCGATCGGCCAGTACGTCCCGTAGTGCACCGGCACCGCGCTGCGCGCCGCCAGCCGGGCCAGCGCCCGCGCCGCCCGCCCGGCGTCCAGGTGGCCCTCCCCGAGGTACGGCCCCCACCCGCCGACCGGCAGCAGGGCGACGTCCACCGGCCCGACCGCCTCGGCCATCTCGTCGAACAGCCCGGTGTCCCCGGCGAAGTACGTCCGCGCCGCGCCCTCGACGACGTATCCGAGGGCGGGAGCGCGGTGCGGTCCGACCGGCAGCCGGCGGCCGTCGTGCAGCGCGGGCACGGCGCGTACCACGAGGGGGCCGGCGGATATCTCGTCGCCGACGCCCATCTCCGTGATCCGCAGCAGGCGGAGGCGGCGGAGCGCGGGGAGCGCCCGCAGCGCGCCCCGGGGCACGAGCAGGCGCGTGCCCGGCGCGAGCCCCGCCAGCGAGGGCACGTGCAGATGGTCCGCGTGCAGGTGGGAGACGAGCGCCAGGTCCGCGCGGCGGGCCTCGGGCGGCGGCGGGGCGCCGCGCCGCCGCCGCAGGTGCGCGAGCCGGCGCGCGAACAGGGGATCGGTGAGCAGGCGTATGCCCGAATCCTCGATCGTGCAGGTGGCGTGACCCCACCAGGTGATCTCCACCGGCACCTCTTTGCCTCCTTCGCGCGACTCCCCGAAGCCTACGTGCAGGAGTAGGGTCGGCGGCGAAACCCGGAGGTGAGGGGGACACCATGGGACAGGTGCGGGGTGCCTCCGGCGGGATCGCGCCGGTGCGGGTGACCGCGATCGCGAGTCTGACGCCCCTGGAGGAGCTGGAGATCGACCCCTTCCTGGTCGACTCCCGCAGTCAGCACGCGATGTGCGCGCGCTGGGCCGTGGAACACGGATACGTCATCGCCCGCGAGCTGCTGGTCCGCGGGGTGCGCCACGACCACAGCGCCCTGTGGACGGGCGTCCGGTCCGGCCTCGACGTCTTCGTCGCCCCGAGCAGACGGGTCCTGGAGAGCGCGCTGTCGTCGGTCGAGGACTTCATGGCGGAGTGCGCGCGACGCGGGGTGCGGGTGGAGACGGTGGGACGTGCGGAGCCCCGCTACGACGCCCGGATGAAGGCCATGGTGCACCGCAGGCTGTCCATGCCGACGGCGGGGTACGACGGCCGGTAGGGCCGGGGCCGTCGAGCGGCCCGGGACAGGCCCCTTGAGCGCGTCGGCCACCCTCGGTCCGCCGCCACGGCGCACAACTCCCGCCGCGGTGTCCGGCGGGGGCGGCGGTGTCGACCCCGACCGTGACCGCCCCGTTCCGGCCCGCCCGCGTGTGACAGTGTTGGCGCGAGCAGACCCGCGGCCGGCGCGGGGCGTGGACGTGAGGTCGGTGGGGCGTGCGGTGGCGGCGGGTGGTCAGTCAGGTCGGGCGGAGCGTCACGGTGTGGGTGGTCTCCACCGTCACCATGCTGGTCCTCGCCGGCATCCTGCCCGACTTCCAGCTCCAGTCCCCCGACGGTGACAGTGCCACCCGCATCGCCATGACCGCGGCCCTCGGCGCCGGAGCCTTCGGTGTGCTCTCGGCCGTCGTCTGGCCCCTGCTCGTACGGCTCCTGCTGCTCGTGCCCGCGTTCGTCCTCGGCCTGCTGGTCTTCTTCCTCAACGGCTCCCTCCTCCTCGTCGCGCTGCGCATCAACCCCTCCGGGCAGAGCGAGGCCGCGCCGGAGACCGCCGTGATCGTGGCCGCCGTGATGTCCGCGGTCGCCTCCGCCACCGGCGGTGCCCTCACCGTCCGCGACGACGACGCCTACCGCCACCGGCTCTCCCGCCTCGCCACCCGCCGCCGCAGATCCCACCCGCCCTGCCCGGCCACCCCCGGCACCGTCTTCCTCCAGCTCGACGGCGTCGGTCACGACGTCCTCGCCACCGCGGTCGCCAAGGGCCTGATGCCGACCGTGGCGGAATGGCTCGCCGCCAGCCACCGGCTCACCCCCTGGCGCACCGACTGGTCCAGCCAGACCGGCGCCAGCCAGCTCGGCATCCTGCACGGCTCCACCTTCGACATCCCCGCCTTCCGCTGGTACGAGAAGGAGCACCGGGAGGTGATGGTCTGCAACCGGCCGACCAGCGCCGCCGAACTCCAGCGCCGGGCGGTCGAGCGCACCGCCGACGCGGGGCTGCTCTCCCTGGACGGCGCCAGCCGCGGCAACCTCTTCAGCGGCGGCGCCGACGAACAGGCCCTCGTCCTGTCGATAGCCGCCCGCCGCCGCGGCCGGGAGAACCGTTCCCGCGCCGGTTACTTCGCGTACTTCGCCGACCCCGCCAACGCCGTCCGCACCGCGCTCTCCTTCTGCGCCGAGGTCGCCCGCGAGATCGGCCAGTCCGGCGCGGCCCGGCTCCG
The DNA here is from genome assembly GCF_021462265.1 of Streptomyces shenzhenensis. Classification (GTDB taxonomy): domain Bacteria; phylum Actinomycetota; class Actinomycetes; order Streptomycetales; family Streptomycetaceae; genus Streptomyces; species Streptomyces shenzhenensis. Next base: position 160,616 of record NZ_JAJONF010000011.1, read on the forward strand.
CCGGCAGCGCCCGCGGGTCAGCCGCGGCGGCCTCTACCCCTTCGTCCGCGCCTTCGCGACCATCGTCGAACGGGACGTCGTCGTCGCCGCGGTCATGGGCGACCTGCTCGTCGGCCGCACCGCCGTCTACGCCGACCTGGTCGCCTACGACGAGGTCGCCCACCACTCCGGCCCGCACAGCCGCGACGCCGAGAAGGTGCTGCGACGCCTGGACCGTGCCCTCGCCCTCATCGAGAAGGCCGCCGAACACGCCCCCCGGCCGTACCGGATCGTCGTCCTCTCCGACCACGGCCAGAGCCCCGGCGAGACCTTCCACTCCCGCTACGGGCTCACCCTCGGCGACCTGGTCCGGGCCGGCTGCGGACTGCCCGTACCGCGCCGGGCGGAGAGCACCCACAGCGGCACGGAGGCGCGGGCAGCCGTCCGCGCGGCGCTGCGCAGGCCGGTCGAGGAGGGCGGCGAGAAGTACCGGCCGACCCGGCGCTCGGAGCCGATCGTGCTCGCCTCCGGCAACCTCGGCCTGGTCTCCTTCCCGGACGTGCCGCACCGCATGACCAAGGAGGAGCTGGACGCCCGCCATCCGGCTCTGCTCACCACCCTCGCCAACCATCCCGGCATCGGGTTCCTGCTGGTGCGCAGCGAGGAACACGGCGGGGTGGTGCTCGGCGCGTACGGCGCGGAGATACCCCTCGACCGGCTCGACAGCCACGCGGGGCCGCTCGGCCTGTTCGGGCCGGGGGCCGCGGATGCCGTACGGCGCACACACGCCTTTCCGCACACCGCCGACATCATGGTGAACTCGTGGTACGACCCGGAGGCCGGCGAAGTGCTGGCGTTCGAGGAGCAGATCGGGTCGCACGGGGGGCTGGGGGGTGCGCAGGGGCGGCCGTTCCTGTTGTCGCCGGTCTGTGTGTCCGAACCGGTGGGGGAGGGGGAGGAACTCGTGGGGGCCGAGGCGGTGCACGAGGTGCTGCGGCGGTGGCTTCGGGAAGCGGACGGGCCACAGGTTCCCCTGTCCGCGGAGGGGGAGCGGGCCGCGTAGTCCGTCCGCCGCGGGCCGGCGGGGGCCGGTCGTGCCCACGCGGCGGAGCCGCACCTCGGCTCGAGTGCCGGCCCCGCCGACCGTCGCCAGAAACCGCAACGGGTTCCCGGGCATCGGCCGCGGCCGTCGCGGCGTGTCCCGGGTCGCCGCGCGCGGCGGGGCTGCTCGCCGAGTTGTCCGCGTGGCTCGCGGCACACGCCCTTGACGGGGCCGCATCCCCGGCGGCAGGAAAATCGGCTGCGTTCGCCTGGCTCCCGGCACACACTGTTCGAGTCGGTCGAAACCGACCCTTCCCGAACACTCCCCAGGAGCCGTCGCCTTGCAGGCAGCCGTCACCGTCACTCCCTCCCGTATCCCCGAGCTCCTGCTCGGACTCGCCACCGTCCGGCCGGTGTTCATCTGGGGCGCGCCCGGCATCGGGAAGTCCTCCCTGGTGCGGGAGTTCGCCGAATCGCTCGGGCTGGAGTGCGTGAGCCTGCTGGGTACCCAGCTCGCGCCCGAGGACCTGATCGGCGTCCCGCAGATCCGGGACGGACGGTCCGTCTTCTGTCCCCCCGAGGCGATCGCCCGGGACGAGCCGTACTGCCTGTTCCTGGACGAGCTGAACGCGGCCACCCCTGATGTGCAGAAGGCGTTCTACTCGTTGATCCTGGACCGGCGGATCGGGAACTACGAGCTGCCCAAGGGGTCGATCGTGATCGGGGCCGGCAACCGGGCCACCGACAACGCCCTCGCCCGGCCCATCGCCTCCGCGCTCGTCAACCGGCTGGCCCACGTCCACCTGGAGGCCTCCGCGCACGACTGGCTCGCCTGGGCCGCGGCGAGCGGCATCCACCCGTGGATCCTGGACCACCTCACCGACCGGCCCGACCACCTGTGGTCCAGGCCGCCGAAGACCGAGGAGCCGTTCTCCACCCCGCGCTCCTGGCACATGCTCTCCGACGCCCTGCACTCCTTCGGACGCGATCTCGACGAGGCGACGCTGAAGGTCCTGGCGCACGGCACGCTGACGCCCGCGCACGCCACCGCCTTCTGCGGATACGTCAAGATCGTGCGCAGCCGGTTCGGGATCGAGGCGATCCTGAAGGGGGACGCGGGATGGCCGCCCCGCATCGAGGACCGCGACCTGCTGTACTACCTCGCGGAGTCGTTCCGGGGGCGGCTGGTCAAGGAACTGCCCGCCGACAAGGAGCACATGTCGGCGAACGGCCGGCAGACCGCGTACCGCGCCAAGTCGCTGCTGGTGCAGCTGGCCGAGATCTCCGTCGAGGTCGCCCAGACCGTCATCGCCTCCGACCCGGACGGCAACCCGGTCCTGCCCGCCTGGTTCCTGATCGAGGCGGCCCGGGACATGCCCCGGCTGGTGGAGGCCCGGCGGTGAGCCGGGCCGCCGCCCGCAAGAAGCCCGACCTGGCCGCCGAGAACTTCGCGGCCGGCGTCGAACTGCTGCGGGCCAACCCCGCCCTGCGCGCCGTCGAGTTCACCATCTGCCGGCACGAGAAGTGCGAACTCGGGCCCCAGGAGGGGCTGGTGCGCGCCGACTCGGACGGAGTGCTGCACGCCCACGCCACCCGCCGGGCCGAACCGGCCGAGTGGGCCTGGGCGCTGGCGCACTGCACCATCCACCTCGGCTTCGGTCACCTGCCCGCCGCCACCGGGCCGCGCACCCAGCCCGACCGCTACGATCTCGCCGCCCGCTGCACCGTCGTCAACCGTTTCCTGCAGACCTTCCCCGTCGGCGAGGCCCCCGACCACCTGCCCGCCTCCTACCCGGAGGGCGACGAGGAGCGGCTCGCCGCCGGCTGGCGCCGGACCGGCGGCGTCCCGGCCCCCTACGAGCACGGCGGGACCAGCGGCGGTGAGCCCGACCAGCTTCTGCTCTCCTGGAACCGGTGGGCCGGACAGGTACCCGACTGGCAGGTGGGGTTCGCGCACGCGCTGACCCGCACCATGTCCCGGGCGATGGACCTGGCCGGCGGCCGCCGCGCCGCCATGACCGGGCCGCCCACCCCGCTGCGCCCCTGGGAGCAGGCACTGAGCTGGTTCGTCTCCTCCTACCCGCTGCTCGGCGGCATCGCGGCCGGCATCAGACTCGTCGCCGACGCCGAACTGGCCCGCGCCCACGACATCGCCGTGGCCGCGGTCAACCCCGAGGCCGGCGAGATCTACGTCAACCCGCTGCGGACGATGGACGACGAGGAGTGGCGGTTCGTCCTCGCCCACGAGATGCTGCACGCCGCCCTGCGCCACGGCGACCGCCTCGGCAGCCGCGACGCCTACCTCTTCAACATCGCCTGCGACTACGTCATCAACGGCTGGCTGGTCGAGATGCGCGTCGGCACGATGCCCGAAGGGCTGCTGTACGACGCCGGGTTGAAGGGGCTCTCGGCCGAGGAGGTCTACGACCGGATCACCGTCGACCTGAGACGGATGCGGCGGCTCGCCACGCTGCGCGGCAAGGGCCGCGGTGACGTGCTGGGCGCACCGCTCGGGCCGCCCGGCGCGTACGTCGACCTCGACGAGTTCTACCGCCGGGGGCTGTGCCAGGGCCTCGACCTGCACCAGACGCAGGACCGGGGCCTGCTGCCCGGCGGCCTGGTCGAGGAGATCCGCGCGCTCAGCCATCCACCGCTGCCCTGGGACGCCCGACTGGCCCGCTGGTTCGACGAGTTCGTGCCACGCCCGGAGGCCGTACGGTCCTATGCCCGCCCCCCGCGCCGGCAGTCGTCCACCCCGGACATTCCGCGCGCGGGCCGGTACTTCCCGCCCGAGGAGGTCGCCCGCTGCACCTTCGGCGTGGTCCTGGACACCTCCGGCTCCATGGACCGCACCCTGCTCGGCAAGGCTCTCGGCGCGATCGCCTCCTACGCCGAGGCCCGTGACGTCCCGGCCGCGCGCGTCGTCTTCTGCGACGCGGCCCCGTACGACGCCGGCTATCTGCCGGCCACCGAGATCGCCGGCCGGGTCCGGGTGCACGGCCGCGGCGGTACGGTCCTGCAGCCCGGCATCGACCTGCTCCAGCGCGCGGACGACTTCCCGCCCGCCGCGCCGGTGCTGGTGATCACCGACGGCTGGTGCGACGTGCTGCGGGTCCGCCGTGAGCACGCGTATCTGATCCCGGACGGCCGGCGCCTGCCGTTCACTCCCGGCGGGCCGGTCTTCCGGGTGCGCTGAGCGCGGATGTGATCGGATGGGGGCCAGCGAACCGGTTCGTTCGCCTTCATCGCCGAAAGGAACAACCGTGGCTACCACGCGCACCGCACACACCGTCTGGGAAGGCAGCCTGACCGAGGGCAACGGTGTCATCACCTTCGACTCCTCCGGCATCGGCGAGCAGCCCGTCACGTGGGCCTCACGCTCCCAGGAGGCGAACGGCAGGACCAGCCCCGAGGAGCTGATCGCCGCCGCCCACTCCAGCTGCTTCTCCATGGCCCTGTCGCACGCCCTGACCGGTGCCGGCACCCCGCCCACCAAGCTGGTCACGAACGCCGACGTCACCTTCCAGCCGGGCACCGGCATCACCGGCATCCACCTGACCGTCGAGGGAACGGTCCCCGGCCTGGACGCCGAGGGCTTCGCCGCCGCCGCCGAGGACGCCAAGAAGAACTGCCCGGTCAGCCAGGCCCTGGCCGGCACCACCATCACCCTGGACGCGAAGCTCGCCTGAGCGCCGTACCAGCCGCGATGCCGCGCCCCCTGTCCGGGGGCGCGGCATCGTCGTTCCGGGGTACCCGGCATTGACAACGGCTCGCTCGAGTTTTGTGCTGGAAATCGGGGAAGCGCCCTGGGCGGAAGGGGACGGACATGGCACGCGCGGTCGGTATCGACCTCGGTACGACGAACTCGGTCGTGGCCCTGCTGGAGGGCGGTGAGCCCACCGTCGTCGCCAACGCCGAGGGGGCGCGCACCACCCCGTCGGTCGTGGCCTTCGCGAAGAACGGCGATGTGCTGGTCGGCGAGGTGGCCAAGCGGCAGGCGGTCACCAACGTGGAGCGCACCGCACGCTCGGTGAAGCGGCACATGGGCGACGCGGCCTGGCGGTTCCCGGAGACCGGGAGCGTCGACGGCACCCGGTTCCGGGCCCAGGAGCTGTCGGCACGGGTGCTGCAGAAGCTGAAGCGGGACACCGAGGCCTACCTCGGCGAGGAGGTCACCGACGCGGTGATCACCGTACCCGCGTACTTCGACGACTCGCAGCGGCAGGCGACCAAGGAGGCCGGGGAGATCGCCGGCCTGAAGGTGCTGCGGATCATCAACGAGCCGACCGCCGCGGCGCTGGCCTACGGCCTGGACCGGGGCGAGGAGCAGACGGTCCTCGTCTTCGACCTCGGGGGCGGAACCTTCGACGTGTCGCTCCTCGAGATCGGCGACGGCGTGATCGAGGTCAAGGCCACCAACGGCGACACGCACCTGGGCGGCGACGACTGGGACCAGCGGATCGTCGAGCATCTCGTGCGGCGGTTCAAGGGGCAGTACGGCGTCGACCTGGGCAACGACAAGATGGCCGTGCAGCGGCTGCGCGAGGGCGCCGAGAAGGCGAAGATCGAGCTGTCGTCGTCGACGGAGACGTCGATCAACCTGCCGTACATCACCGCCTCCGCCGAGGGTCCGCTGCATCTGGAGGAGAAGCTGACGCGAGCTCAGTTCCAGGAGCTCACCGCGGACTTGCTGGACCGCTGCAAGAACCCCTTCCACCAGGCCGTCAAGGACGCGGGCGTGAAGCTGGCGGCGATCGACCACGTCATCCTGGTCGGCGGCTCGACCCGGATGCCCGCCGTCACCGACCTGGTCCGGGAACTCACCGGCAAGGACCCGCACAAGGGCGTCAACCCCGACGAGGTGGTCGCGGTGGGCGCCGCCCTCCAGGCGGGTGTCATCCGCGGTGACGTGAAGGACGTGCTGCTGCTCGACGTCACCCCGCTGTCCCTGGGGATCGAGACCAAGGGCGGCATCATGACCAAGCTCATCGAGCGCAACACCACGATTCCGACCCGGCGTTCGGAGATCTTCACGACCGCCGCCGACAACCAGCCCTCGGTGGGGATCCAGGTCTACCAGGGCGAGCGGGAGATCGCCGCGTACAACAAGAAGCTGGGCGTCTTCGACCTCACCGGTCTGCCGCCCGCACCGCGCGGGGTGCCCCAGATCGAGGTGGCCTTCGACATCGACGCGAACGGGATCATGCACGTCTCGGCGAAGGACCTGGCGACCGGCCGCGAGCAGAAGATGACCGTGACCGGCGGTTCCGCCCTTCCCAAGGACGACATCGACCGCATGATGCGGGAGGCCGAGCAGTACGCCGAGGAGGACCGCAAGCGCCGCGAGGCGGCGGAGACCCGGAACCAGGCCGAGCAGCTCGTCTACCAGACGGAGAAGTTCGTCCAGGAGAACGAGGAGCGGGTGCCGGGCGGCACGAAGACCGAGGTGGAGGCGGCGATCGCCGAGCTCAGGGCGCTGCTGGAACGGGACGCCGACACCGCCGAGCTGCGGCGGGGCGTGGAGAAGCTGGCGAGCGTGAGCCAGCAGATGGGGCAGGCGATGTACGCGTCGGCCTCCGGCGGTCCGGCCGGGGAAGAGCGGGCATCCGCACCTGAGGAGGAGGGAGTGGTGGACGCCGAGATCGTGGACGACGAGAAGGGCACGGGCGGGTGAGGCACCGCCGGATTCCGCCGTCGTGGCTGATCGCCGTCGCGCCGGGAAGGAGATCGGCCGCGGTTCAGGAGCCGGGACCCGTGGCCCCGGGAGGCGCGGCTGGTCCAGGCGTATCCGGCGTGGCGGTGGCGCCGGGCCCCGTGGGCAGGGCGGCGCAGACCGCGTCCAGGACGGACGCGTACGGGGTGCCGAAGTCGGTGAGCCGGCACCGGAGCCGTGCCAGGCAGTCGCGGTGCTCGGTGAGCAGGCCGGTGTTGCCGGTGCGGGCCGTGAACTCCAGGACGGCGGGGAGGAAGTCCGGCAGCTCCTCGCCCGTGAACTCCATGCCGTACGCCTTGTAGACGTCCTGGAGCCGGACCAGCGACATGCCGCGGCGCCGGGTGTCGTCGTCCCGCCACCGGCTGAGGTGGAGGCTGTGCCGGTTCTTGGAGTCGAAGACCTGCACGTAGTGCGCGGCCAGCTCCGGGGGCGGGGTCACCGTCGCGTGGTCGGTGAACTCCCGCAGTTGCGGGGCGGCTTCCCGCAGCAGCGGCAGCCGGGCTATGAAGTCGTCGTCCGGGTAGGTCAGACAGAGTGCCGCCGCCTGGTAGAACACCGCGTCCGAGGGCATCAGTCCTCCTTCGCATCGTCGGGAGTGCCGGCGGTCCGCCGTGGGCCGTCTGCACGGACCGTGGAGGTTCTCCACCGGCACCACGGGGAGCGGCGTCCGCGCCGAGTTCTGGCCGAAGGGACCGTCGCCGACCACGCCGGGGCCGCCGTCGACGGGGAGGCCGCAGGTACCGGTCCTGGTACTCGGCGACCGCCGGCGGCCGGGGCCGGGGCCGGTGCCCGGCCTCGGCCTGCTCCGGCCGCGTGCGCCGACGGCAGAGGAGATCGCCGCACCCGGCTCCGTGCCGGGGCCCGGCCGCCGGCCAGGGCCGCACTGCGCGGGCCTGGCTCGGGCCCGCCGGACCGGAAGGACCGGAAGCGCCGGAAGCAGCGGCCGGCGCTCGGCAGCGCCGCACCCGGCTCCTTCGGCGGTGTCCGCGTGTCCGTCACGTCAGCTCCTTGGCTCACCCGTCACTTCGACGCTAGGGGCGAGCCCGGGAACGCACCTGTCCAGGGCGCCCGGACGGGTCAGACCTTGCGGGCGACACCGCCGTACACCGGCACGATGCCCTCCGCCTGTATGGCCACGTCCACCGGCTCCGGACGCCAGCCGGAGACCGGGATCACCCCCGGTCCGAGCAGCTCGAGGCCGTCGAAGAAGCGGGAGAACTCGGGCAGCGCACGCGGGTGGAACGGCGTCCCGCCGCGCCGGAAGTTCTCCGCCGCCCGCGCGATCGCCTCCGGGCTGAGATCCGGGGTGACCTGGGAGAGGATCAGGTGGCTGCCCGGCGCCAGCGCGTCGACGTACCCGCGCAGCAGGCCGTACACGTCGTCGCCGTCCGGGTCGTCGTCGAGGTAGTGGGTCAGCGCCACCAGCGACAGCGAGACGGGCTCCTCGAAGTCCAGGGTCTCGGCGGCCCGGGCCAGCAGGGTGTCGACGTCACGGACGTCGGCGTGCACGTACGCGGTGCTGCCCTCGTCCGTGCCCCGCAGCAGCGCCTCCGCGTGGCGCAGCACGATCGGGTCGTTGTCCGCGTACACCACCCTGGACTCCGGCGCCACACCCTGCGCCACCTGGTGCAGGTTCGGCTCGGTCGGGATGCCCGTGCCGATGTCCAGGAACTGCCGGGTGCCGGCCTCCGCGACCGTCCGCACGGCCCGCTGCATGAACCGGCGGTTGGCGCGCGCCCCGCGCAGCACGGTGCCGTCCACGGCGAGGATCCGCCGGGCCAGCTGCTCGTCCACCGGATAGTTGTCCTTGCCGCCCAGCCACCAGTCGTACACCCGCGCCGGATGCGGCCGGCTCGTGTCGATCGCGGTCGGGACGGGCTCGGGCTCGGGCTCGGGCGCTGTCACGGTCCCTGCTCCTCACATCAGATCTTGTCGCGGTACTCCCGCAGCAGTTCCTCGGTCCGCTGTGCCGAGGCCGCCCGGGCCGTCATGTGGTCCAGGACCTCCAGATGCGCCTCGACCTCGTCGCGGGAGTCCAGGTACAGGGCGCCGGTCAGATACTCGGTGAAGACCATGTCGGGCAGCTCCGGCTCGGCGAACCGGAAGAGCGTGAACGGCGCGTACGTCCCCGGGTGCGGGCCGCTCGCGAACTCGGCGATCTGGAGGGTCACCCGGTCCCGCTCGATGTAGGCGAGGAGCTTGTCGACCTGGTCGCGCATCACCTCGGAGTGGGTGCTCGCCGGGCGCCGCAGCACCGTCTCGTCCATGATCACCCACAGATGGGGCGGATCGTCCTGCTCCAGCAGCCGCTGCCGGGTCATGCGCAGCGCCACATGCCGCTCGACGGCCGTGGGATCGCTGTGGCCGATCGTCCCGGCCTCCATCACGGCCCGCGCGTACGCCTCGGTCTGCAACAGGCCGGGAAAGAAGTGCGGTTCGTAGGAGCGGATGACCCGGGCGGCGCCCTCCAGGCTCACGTACAGGCTGAACCAGTCCGGCAGCACGTCGTGGAACCGCTGCCACCAGCCCGGCTGGTTGGCCTCCTCCGCGAGCCGCACGAAAGCGGCCTGCTCCTCCGTGGGCACCCCGTACGTCTCCAGCAGCACCTGGATGTAGGGGATCTTCAGGGCGACCTCGGCCATCTCCATCCGCCGGACGGTCGCCTGCGCCACCCGCAGTACCCGCGCCGCCTCGTCCCGTCCCAGGCCGGCCGCCTCACGCAGCTCCTGCAGCCGCTTGCCGAGCACGACCTGCCCTACTGTGGGCGCAGCACGCCGTTCACTCACGCCACGCCTCCCCTACGTGCACAAGTACGGGGAGCAGTGTGTCACGGGATGCCGCGTCGCACACCTGACCGAGGAAACTCCTGGGATCAACTTACCAACGTGTGCAGGTACTTGGCGGTCGCCGGGTCGGCGGGCAGGAACGTCTCGATGGCCAGCTCGGCGACCGTCACGTCCATCGGCGTGTTGAACGTCGAGATCGACGACACGAACGACAGCACCCGCCCCGCGTGCTCGATCCGCAGCGGCAGCGCGAAGTACGCGACCGGTCGGGCGGGTTCGGCGGGCTCGTCGACGCCCGCGCCGGCCGGTGCCGAGTAGCCGGCGACTTCCTCGTACAACTCCCGCAACGCCTCCGAGCGGTGCAGTGCGATCTGGCGTTCCATCTGCTCCAGCAGATGCCCGCGCCACTCGCGCAGGTTGCGGATGCGCGGCGCCAGCCCCTCCGGGTGCAGGGTCAGCCGCATCGCGTTCGGGGCGGGCGCGAGCAGGGACTCCGGGACGCCCTCCAGGAGCATCGCGATGCCCCGGTTGGCGGCGACCACCGTGTACGTGGCGTCCACGACCAGCGCCGGATACGGCTCGTAGCCCTGGATCAGCCGCTCCATGCCGTCGCGCAGCGCCGCCAGGGCGGGGTCGTCCAGCGGGGTCTCCGGGTAGCGCGGGGCGTAACCGGCGGCCAGCAGCAGGGCGTTGCGCTCCCGTACCGGCACGTCCAGGTGCTCGGCCAGCCGGAGCACCATCTCCTCGCTCGGCCGGGACCGGCCCGTCTCGACGAAGCTGATGTGCCGGGCCGAGGAGTCGGCACGCAGTGCCAGCTCCAGCTGGCTCACCCGCCGCCGCTCCCGCCACGCGCGCAGCAGCGGGCCGACGCCCTTGCCGTCGGGGGCGGTCGGGGTGGCGGCGGGACCGGACGCGACGATGGTCATGCCTACGACCGTAGTCGAGGAGCGGCACCCTCGGCGACGCACCGGCGACGCGCTGACGGCGGTGTGCGATCGCCGCCCGGCGGACCTGGCCATGGCAGGCTGAACGCACGTACACCCCTCGCCGGTACCCGGGAAGGAAGCCGCACCATGGCCGTCGCACCGCTGTCGCAGCAGGAGATCGAGGACCGGCTGGCCGAGCTGCCCGGCTGGTCGCAGGAGGGTGACAGGCTCGCCCGCGCCTACCGCCTCGACTCGCACTTCGCCGCCGTCGCCCTGGTCGTGCACATCGCCCGCATCCAGGACGAGCTCGACCACCACTCCGACCTCACCCTCGGCTACAACACCGTCGCGCTCACCGTGAACACCCACAGCGTGGGCGGCGCCGTCACCGGCAAGGACTTCGAACTCGCCCACAGGGTGGAGGACATCGCCGCAGGCCACGGAGCACACTGAGCCGTGTGCTCGACTACGACAAGGAAGCCGCCGCCTACGACGCGACCCGCGGCGGGGAGGCCCGCGCCGAGGCAGCCGCCGACGCCGTCCTCACCCTGATACCCGACCGTGCCCCCGGCTCGGGCGGCACGGAGAGCCCCGGCCGCCCGGCCCGTCTCCTCGACGTCGCCTGCGGCACCGGCATCGTCACCCGCCGGCTCGCCGCGGCCCGACCCGCGCTCCGGGTCACGGGCGCGGACCGATCACCGGGCATGGCACGGATGGCGGCGACCCGGCTGCCGGGAGCCGTGCTGCTCGCCGACAGCCGTCGGCTTCCCTTCGCCGACGCCACGTTCGACGCCGTCACGACCGTCTGGCTGCTCCACCTCATGGCGGACGCCACCGAGGTGCACGCGATCGTCGCCGAGTGCGCGCGGGTGCTGCGGCCCGGCGGGGTGTACGTCACCACCGTCGACAAGGCCGCCGCGCACGACGTCGGCAGCGACATCGACGCCGTGCTCGCCGCCCGCCCGCGCCGCCCGGCGTCCGACGCCGCCGCGGATGTGACCGCGTACGCCCTGGCGAGCGGCCTGCGGCCTGCCGGAGAGGCGGTCTTCACCGGCATCGGCCAGGGCCGCAGCCCCCGCTCCACCCGCGCCGATCTGCGGCGCGGCTGGTTCACGATGCTCCCGCCCGACGACCCCCGCGCCGAGGAGTTCGCCGAGCGGCTGGCGGCCCTGCCCGACCAGGACCGCCGCCGGCCCGACCCGCGTTTTCGCGTACGGGCGTTCAGGAAGCCGGCGGCCTGACCGCCGCCGGCCGTACCGCCCAGCCCACGGCCACCGCCCGCCGGGCCGAGGCCCTCGGCCGGGGCGTGGTCAGCGTCCGCACCGGCGCCGGGAGGTCCGGCCGGCGGGCGCCCGCCCCGGCACCGGCCCCGACGGGTTCACCGGCTCGGTCCGGGAGCACACCGGAGGGGCGCGTGCCCGGTGCGGCACGCGCCCCCGCTTCTCAGGCGACCGCGCAGGTCTGGTCGCCCAGCTTGAAGGCGGTGGGTTCCGTGTTGCTGCCGGTCCATGTACCCGTGAAGCCGAAGGACACCGAGGAACCGGAGGCCACCGTGCCGTTCCAGCCGACGTTCCTGGCTGTCACGGCTGTGCCGGACTGGGTCCAGTCGGCGTTCCAGAGCTGTCCGACGGTCTGCCCGTCGGGGAAGGACCAGCCGAGGGACCAGCCGCTCCAGGCCGTGGAGCCGGTGTTGGTGAGCCGGACGTCCGCCTGGAAGCCGCCCGTCCACTGGTTGGTGACGGTGTAGGCGACCGTGCAGGCACCGGAGGGCGTGGGACCGGTGCCCCCGCCATCGTCGCCTCCGCCCCCGCCGGTGTCGGACGTGTCTCCGTAGATCACGCCCCGGCCGTTCGTCGAGACGTACACCCGGCCCCAGACGCGCGGGTCACCGGTGATGGCAGCGCCGGTCCAGCCCCACTGGTGGGCGTCGTCGTTGATGCGGGTCCAGGTCGAACCCCTGTCCGTGGAGCGGAAGATGCCGCGTACCCCGCCGATCTTCGCGCTGGTGTAAAGGGTTTGGTACGAGGCTCCCGGCGCCGCCTTGCCGAAGCCGATCGTGTCGGCCTGGTCGACGTTCGCGAGCCTGGTGAAGCTCGTGCCGCCGTCGGTCGAGTGCCACAGGCCGTACGCGCCGTCCGCCGCCCCGCCGGCCAGCCATACGTCGCCCTTGGTCCCGGGCAGGGCCTTGAACCGTACGCTGTCACCGCTCGGCAGTCCGGTAGCGGCGGACGCCGTGAAGGTCGCCCCGCCGTCCGTGCTCACGTAGAACTTCCCGGACTTGAAGCCGTAGAAGGTTCTGGGATCGACACGGTCGGACTCGACGGCCGTGCCCGCCGGGATCCCGCTCGACGCCGCCCAGGACGAGCCGAAGCCCGTCGCGTACTGCACGCCGGTGCCGGCCGGGCTCCACACGAACCGGCTCCCGTCGGCGGCGGCCGCGACCGTGCCGCCGCCGCTCACCCCCGAGGGATCCGTCCCCCCGAACCAGTTGGCGCCGTTGTCCGTCGAGAACGCGATGTGCGGACCGGAGTCCAGATCACCCACCCGGACCACCGTGTCCGGGTTCGCCTCGGCGAAGTCCAGGCTCGTGGTCGTCGTGAACGTCGGGGACGTGTACATCATCGACGGGACCTTGGTCAGATCCGTGTGGCGGAAGCCGCCGATGTCACCCAGCGCGCTGAAGAGCTGGGCCCCGCCGGACGGGGGAGCGGCCAGGTCGTTGACCGCGGTCTCCTCCAGGCCCTGCACCATCGGCCTGACCGTGAACTGGCCGCCGCTGTCCCACTGCGTCAGATCCTCGGTGCCGAACAGCGTCGCCCCCGTCCCGTACATCATCCGGTCCGAGTCGAACGGGTCGATCTCCAGCGCCTCCGTCATCCACCCCAGTTTCGGGCTCTGTTCGGGCGGCGACGGGTTCGCGCCGAAGGTCAGCCAGGGAGAGGACGAGACGTCGATGGTGTAGCGGTTCGAGCGGTTCGGGTACGACGTGTAGTCCCACGCCTTCGTCCAGGTCGCCCCGCTGTCCGTGGAGCGGAAGAGCTGCGTGTCCGGCCACCAGGAGCTGTACGCCGTCGCCATCACCGTGCCGGGGTGCTGCCGGTCGACCGTCAGCCCGGAGAAGCCGTAGTACGTGTCGGCCTCCGCGACCGGGCTGATGTCCGTCCAGGTGCCGGTCGCCGTCGCGTACCGCCACAGCCGGCCCTTGCCGCCGTCGTACGGACCGCCCTTGTCGCTGTAGGCGAGGTAGAGGTAGCCGTTCGCCGCGTCCAGCACGCCCTTGTGGGCGAGGTACCCGGTGGGCTGACCGGCGAGCCTCGTCCAGGTCGCGCCCGCGTCCGTCGAGCGGTACACCGCGTTGTCCTTGTCGGCGACCCCGACGTAGATCGTCTTCGTCGCCGTACCGGCCGTACCGGTCGACTCGTCGAAGGTGACCCACACGATGCCCTGGTTGTCGGAGGCGTAGCCGGTGGTGTCGGTCGGATCCTGCACGTAGGTGCCCACGTCGGGGAAGTCCGTCACCTGGGACCAGGTCACCCCGGAGTCCGTGGACCGCCACAGGCCGTTGCCGCTGGGCGCGCCCAGGTACAGCACGCTGTCCTTGTTCGGGTCGATCGCCAGCCGCTCGCCCATGCCCCGGCCGGGCATGTTGCCGCCCAGCTTGAACGGCAGGTCGGTCTTCTGCCAGCTGGCGCCCCGGTCGGACGAGCGCAGCACGGCACCGTCGGTCGGGTCCCAGCTGTTGGTGTACGTCCCGACGGCCGCGTACACCTTGTCCGGGTCGGCGGAGTCGGAGGCCAGACTCACCACCCCCGTGTGCCCCCACTCGTCCCACCCGACCGAGTCCAGCAGCGGCGTCCAGGTCTTCGTCGCCTCCGACCACCGGTAGGCACCGCCGATGTCGGTACGGGCGTAGGCGAGGTTCTTCTCCGAGCGGTTGAACACGATGCCCGGCACGAATCCACCGCCGTCTATCCGGGCGTTGTGCCAGGTGTAGGTGTCGGCGGCGAGCGTCACCTTCGGGGCGCTCGTGGCGAGAGCGGGCGGCGCGCCGGCGAGCAGGCCGGCCGTGAGCGCGAGCACCGCTGTGAGGATGCGGGTTCTTCGCACGGTGGGGTCCTTCCATCAGGGAGACGTGCGAGGACCGGGCGGCCCCCAGTGCGGGTGGGGGCCGCCCGGCCGGGGTCCCGTCGTCCGGTGACGGGACACGCACACGGAGCTTCCAGACGGTTCCGCGAGAAGTACGGTGCCTGTACCGGGCCCCCGAAGGAGCGCGGTGCTGCCGGTAGGTGCGGCTACCGCCACAGGAGCGCGACCAGCCACCACCGACCCGCAGCCGCCACGGCCCGACCCGCGGAGCGTCCGGCGGGGACTATTCGAGAAGCTCCGCGTACGAACCCATGGCCAGCGCGATGTCCGCCTGGGCCCAGAACCGGTGATACGTGAACACGGGCGCGGCGCCGCCCGCCAGATAGCTCTGGATCTTCGACCACGCCGGATCCTTCTGGTAGAAGGACCGCAGGGACGCGAACGTCGACGACGAGTTGACCGCGTCCCCGTTCGGCATCTTCCCGCTCCACCCGCTCGGCACGTACACGCTGTCGTCGAAGCGGTTGTAGTCGGCCCGCGTCTCCGGCACCGCGATTCCCCGGCTGTCCTGGTAGTTGTTCCACATGCCGTCGAGCAGCGCCTTGGCCGTGGACTTCGCCGTCGCGTCACCGGACCTGGCGGCGTAGTACGTCAGCGTCTTGGCGTACGCGGCGGCGACACCCACGTCGTTCGTGTAGTCGGAGACCGTGACGTGAAGTCCGCTGTTCGCCCCCGGACTCGACGCGTTCCAGGTGTCGGGCTGCCCCGACCACTGGAGTGTCGACGGGATCAGGTAGGTGCCGTCCGGGTTGATCGTGGTCTTGGACAGCGCCCACGCCACCCACTTGTCGAGGACCGTCTTCGCCGTGGCGTCGCCGGTCTGCTGGTAGTACTCGGCGACCCGCTCCATCGACCAGGCCTGGAAACCGAACCACTGGTTGGACGGCGGGTCGTGGTACACCGGCTCCCAGTCGTAGTACATGCCGTAGAACGTCGGCGTACCGGACGGCGGGCTCGCGTACCGTCCCTGCCAGCTGTTCGTCGCGCCACCGGCGATGGCTCCCTCGGAGGACTGCAGCCAGCGGTAGAACTCCAGTTGCCGGGTCAGCGAGGTGCCCCAGTCCGAGGCCCCGGTCGCCGACTTGGGCTTCAGGTCGGCGTACGAGCTCAACGCGTAGGCGGCCAGCGGGTTCTGGTAACCCCCGTGCACATGGCTCGACCCGATCCGCCACGCCCAGCCCGCGTTGGTGTCCGTCGCGCCGCCCCAGGCGTAGTACCAGGAGAGCAGGTAGTCCGAGGCGTCCTTGCCGGTGCCGGCCGGGCAGGTCGTCGGACCCACGCAGTTGCCGATCTTCTTGAAGTACTTGTCGTACATCGCGTAGCGCAGATAGTCGCCCATCTTCGCCGCCTTGCCCACGGTGGCCGAGACGTCACCGCCCTTGCCCTGCTGCTTAGCCCACACGTCCGCCCAGTACGCGGCCTGCACCGCACGCGCGTCGGCGTCCGGGGCGTCCGTGTACTTCCACTGCTTCGAGTAGGACGAGTCGCCCGTGAACAGGTCCAGGTACCCGTTGGTACCGCCGTACTTGAAGGCGTCGCAGGTCGGCTGCGGGACCGTCTCCCACACCGACTCCTGCGGACCGCGCTGGAAGGTGTTGATGTAGGAGGGGCCGGCGGCCGTCGGACCGGCCTCGCAGGAACCGCCCGGTGTGTCGCCGTAGCCGTAGACGTTGTCGACGTCCTGCAGCCAGTGCATGCCGTACACGTCGTCCGTGCCGTAGGCGGTCTTCAGCTCACCGGCGATCGGGTCCGAGCCCACCGGCACCGACGTGTCCAGCTTCGCCGGGTACTCGTTCGGGGTGTCCAGCTCCGGTGCGTAGGTCGCCGGTTTGGACGCGTTGTAGAAGGAGTTGGTCGGCTGGTCGGCGTGGGTCGGGATCATGTACTTCTCCATGAGGCCCCACGCGCCGTTGAACTTGGACCAGTCACCGGTGACCTTGCCGTACATGGCCTGCAGCCACAGAAGGTAGCTGTACGCCTCCGAGGTGGTCTCGTGGCCCTGGTCGGGGGCCTCGACGATCAGTGTCTCGACCGAGTGGTAGGGGATGCCCTCGGGGGAGAAGTAGCCGTTCGCCGGGTTGGTGATCTTCCCGTAGAGGTCCAGGAAGCGGGCGTCGTAGGCGTTCGACGCGGCCAGTTCGGTCACGGTGACCGTGGCGCCGCTGTAGCCGGTCGCCGAGGCCGTGAACGTCGCGGTCCCGGTACCGGAGGAGTCCGCCAGGACGGTCACGTTCTGCGCGGTGCTCCAGTTGGACGGTGTGAACGTGAGCGACGATCCGGCGCTCACCGACAGCCCGGTGTTGCCGGCCGTGCGGGCCACGGACACGGTCACACTGGCGCTCGGCTGCTTCGACAGACTCACCCCGAACGTGCCCGTGGCGCCCTGCTCGATGCCCAGCTGGGTCGGCGAGGCCACGACGGCGGGACCCGATGAGACCGTGATGCCGACCGGCGCCGAGGACGCGGACGCGCCCAGGCTGTCGTACGCCTTCGCCACCAGGGAGTGACTGCCCGCGGCCAGACTGGAGACCGAGAGCGTGTACGGCGCCGAGGTGTCGGTGCCCAGCAGCGTGGTGTCGTCGTAGAACTCCACCTTGCTGACCGTCGCGCCGTCGGCGGCCGCCGCGGTCGCCGCCAGCGGCACCGCGTCGCCCTGCGTGTAGACCGCACCCGCGCTCGGGCTGGTCAGCACGGTGACCGGCGGCTGGTGCGCACCGGCGCAGGTCGTGCCGTTGATCGCGAAGGCGGTCGGCGCCACGTTGCTTCCCGTGTACGAGAACTGGGCGCCCGTCGACACCGCCGCGCCCGCCGCGATCGTGCCGTTGAACGACGCGTTCTGCACGGTGACCGAGGCGCCGGACTGGGACCAGGTGCCGTTCCAGCCGTTCGACAGCTTCTGGTTGCCCGAGTACGCGTACGTCAGGGTCCAGCCGTTGATCGCGTCCGTACCGCGGTTGGTGATCGTGAGGTCGGCGGTGAAACCGGTGCCCCAGTCGTTGGTCTTGTAGTCGACGCTGCACTGAACGGTCGCCGCGTGGGCGGGAACCGTTCCGACGGCGAGCATCGACAGCGGCAGGGCGAGGGCCGCGACGACGGCGGTCCACAACCGCCGTACGGCTCTGCGTTTCCTCCCGGCTTGCATGGCATGTCCGGGTCGCATGTGCTGGTTCCTCCTTGCGCTTGCGGCTCGGGGAGAAGTCAAGGCTTGAACCAGTGGGAGCGCTCCCATAGTGGAGATGTGGCATGGTGCGGTCAAGAGTGTCGAAGAGTCGAAAAGATTCGACAGACGTCACCGAGCGGAAACTCAGGCAGCCCCTCTGTTCTTTGCTCGCACTTGGCGCTACCTTCCTTCGCACCAGTGGGAGCGATTCCATTCAGTCGACGCGTCCGTCACGACGCGCCCGAGCTGCAAGGAGTCGCTCATGCGACACCCCCCGCGTTCGGTTCTTTTAGCCGTCACCGGTGCGGTCGCCCTTGTCGGGGCCGCACTGGTGCCGGTGGTGTCGGCGTCCGGCGCCACACCCGCGTGCACGGTGCAGTACGCGGTCACGAGTGAGTGGGACACCGGTTTCCAGAGCTCTGTGACCATCACCAACAACATGGCCGCCATGAGCAGTTGGAGCCTGAGCTTCGACTTCGCAGGCGGCCAGGAGGTCACCCAGGGCTGGAACGCCAAGTGGTCCCAGTCCGGTACGACGGTCACCGCGGCCAACGAGAGCTGGAACGGCTCGCTCGCCACCGGCGCCGGCGTCAGCGCAGGGTTCCTCGGCTCCTGGTCGGGGAGCAACGCCGTACCCACGGAGTTCAGGCTCAACGGCACGACGTGCAACGTCGACGCGCAGCCCACGCCGACCCCCACGCCGACTCCGACCGGCCCGCCCGCCACCGGGTCGGCACCGGCCCTGCACGTCTCCGGCACCAAGCTCGTGGACGCCGGCGGCACGGCTCACCGCCTCCTCGGCGTGAACCGCTCCGGCGGCGAGTTCATGTGCGTGCAGGGCTACGGCATCTGGGACGGCCCGGTGGACGACACGGCCATCAAGGCGATCGCGGACTGGAAGGCCAACGCCGTCCGCATCCCGCTCAACGAGGAGTGCTGGCTGGGCCTGTCCAACGTCAAACCCGAGTACGCGGGCGCCAACTACATCGACGCGGTCAAGGAACTGGTGACCCGCGTCGAGTCGTACGGCCTGACACCGATCCTCGACCTGCACTGGTCCTACGGCCAGTACACCGGCAACTCGTCCGGCTGCTCCGACGTGCACGCGACCTGCCAGAAGCCGATGCCGGACGCGCAGTACGCCCCGTCGTTCTGGTCCTCGGTGGCCGGCGCCTTCAAGGACGACCAGGCGGCCGTCTTCGACCTGTTCAACGAGCCCTACCCGGACCGGGCCACCTCGACGACCGCCCAGGCCTGGCAGTGCTGGCGGGACGGCGGCACCTGCCCCGGCATCGGTTATGAAGTGGCCGGGACGCAGGACCTGGTGGACAGCATCCGGGGCGCCGGTGCCCGGAACGTCATCATGATCGGCGGGCTCGCGTACTCCAACGACCTCAGCCAGTGGCTGACGTACAAGCCCACCGACCCGGCCGGCAATCTCGTTGCCGCGTACCACGGCTACAACTTCAACACCTGCGCCGACGCGAGCTGCTGGAACTCCACCCTCGCCCCGGTCGCGGCCCAGGTCCCCCTGGTCGCGGGGGAGATCGGCGAGAACACCTGCTCGCACGCCTTCGTCGACCAGGCCATGAAGTGGTTCGACGACCGCGGCCTGTCCTACCTGGGCTGGACCTGGAACACCTGGGACTGCTCCTCGGGTCCGTCCCTGATCTCCGACTACAGCGGTACGCCCACGGCGTACGGCGCCGGGCTGCGCGACCACCTCCAGGCGATCAACCCGTAACACGCCTACCGAACCAGCACGTCCACGGAAGAAGCACGTCCATCGAACAAGAAGGAACCCGCACTCATGAGTCGTACCAGAACAGCGGTGTTCGCCGCCCTGGCGCTCGTCGCCGGGGTGTCCGGGCCGGCGGCCGCCGTGACCCCGGCCGCCGACGCGGCGATCTCCGCGATTCCCTGCACCGTCGACTACAAGATCCAGAACGACTGGGGCGCCGGCTTCACCGCCGCGGTCACCGTCACCAACAACGCGGCTGCGAAGTCGAGTTGGTCGCTGAAGTGGTCGTACGCCGGCAACCAGCAGGTGACCAGCTCCTGGAGCGCCAAGCTCTCCCAGAGCGGCACCGCCGTCACCGCAGCCAACGAGACCTACAACGGTGCTCTGGCGACCGGCGGTTCGGTCAGCTTCGGCTTCAACGGCACCTACAGCGGCACGAACGCGATCCCCACCTCCTTCACTCTCGACGGCGTCACCTGCAACGTCGACGACGGCAGCGGTGGCGGCGGCACCGGTAACGGCGGCGGCTCCGGCACCCGCGTCGACAACCCGTACTCCGGTGCCAAGGTGTACGTGAACCCGGAGTGGTCGGCGCTGGCCGCCGCGGAACCGGGCGGCACCCGCGTCTCCGACCAGCCCACCGGCGTCTGGCTCGACCGCATCGCCGCGATCAACGGGGTGAACGGCGGCATGGGCCTGCGCGACCACCTGGACGCGGCCCTGGCCCAGAAGGGCAGCGGCGAGGAGGTCGTCCAGCTGGTCATCTACGACCTGCCCGGACGCGACTGCTCCGCCCTCGCCTCGAACGGCGAACTCGGCCCGACGGAGATCGACAAGTACAAGACGCAGTTCATCGACCCGATCGCGGCGATCCTCTCCGACAGCAAGTACGCCTCGCTGCGGATCGTCACCACCGTCGAGATCGACTCGCTGCCCAACCTGGTCACCAACACCGGCAGCCGGGCCACCGCCACCCCCAACTGCGACACCATGCTGGCCAACGGCAACTACGTGAAGGGCGTCGGTTACGCCCTCGCCAAGCTCGGTGCGATCCCCAACGTCTACAACTACCTCGACGCCGGCCACCACGGCTGGCTGGGCTGGGACGACAACTTCGCCTCCTCCGCCCAGGTCCTCTACCAGGCCGCCAACGCCGAGGGCGCGACCGTCGACGACGTCCAGGGGTTCATCACCGACACGGCCAACTACAGCGCCCTGAAGGAGAACAACTTCACCATCAACGACACGGTGAACGGCACCTCCGTCCGCCAGTCCAAGTGGGTCGACTGGAACCGCTACGTCGACGAGCTCTCCTTCGCACAGGCCTTCCGCACCGAGTTGGTCTCGGTCGGCTTCAACTCCGGCATCGGCATGCTGATCGACACCTCCCGCAACGGCTGGGGCGGCAGCGCGCGGCCGGCCGGTCCCGGCCCGACGACCAGCGTGGACGCGTACGTCGACGGCGGCCGTTACGACCGCCGGATCCATGTCGGCAACTGGTGCAACCAGGCCGGAGCCGGCCTCGGTGAGCGCCCGCAGGCCAGCCCGGCCGCCGGGATCGACGCCTACGTCTGGATGAAGCCGCCGGGTGAGTCCGACGGCTCCAGCACCGCCATCCCGAACGACGAGGGCAAGGGCTTCGACCGGATGTGCGACCCGACGTACACGGGCAACGCCCGCAACGGCAACAACATGTCCGGCGCCCTGCCGAACGCGCCGCTGTCCGGGCACTGGTTCTCCGCCCAGTTCCAGCAGCTGATGGCTAACGCCTATCCGCCGCTGTAGGCCCGTCGGCCGAGCTGAGATCGACGCTGCGGGCCGTCTGTGGCTGGTCGCGCAGTTCCCCGCGCCCCTTGGGGGCGCGGGGGTCCAGGCCCCGGCGGATTGCACGCTCCACCGCCGAGTAGTTCCCGTCCCGCCGCTCCAGCTCACAGGGGGCGGCGGGCAGCAACGGCGGCTGCGCCATGAAACGGGGGCGGGTGCCGTGGTGGGGCTGGGCCGCGTGCACCAGGAAGGGATGGCAGAGGTAGACGTCACCGGGACGGCCGGTGGCGTACCCGAGCGGGCGGTGGGCGGAGGCCTCGATCAGACGCGGGGCGATCTCCAGCCCGGACACACCGGCCTCGCCGTACGGCTCCAGCAGCGGTGGCACGTCGAGGTGTGAGCCGATCCGGATACGGGTCGGGGCGTCCGTCTCCGTCACCTCGGAGAACAGGAACAGCATCAGCAGGGCCCGGTCCCGGGAGCGCAGATTGGTGAAGTACCAGCTCTCGCCCTCCGGGAGATAACTCCCCTCGATGTGCCAGCCCGCGTCGTCCGGCTCCGCCGCGTGCGGGAACCGCAGGGGAAAGCTGCCCAGCGAGTAGCGCGGCACCCAGCGGCCCTCGCCCACCAGCAGGTCGAACGCCTCATGCAGCACGGGGGAGTTGACGGCCGCCGCGAACGGGCCCTGGGCCATCCCCGCCACCCACACCACCGGGTCCTTCCAGGTACCGGGGTCCGCCGGGTCGTACCCCGTCTCGCGCCAGAGCAGCCGGGTGCAGTCCTCGGCGACCCGTGGCGGGAACGCGCCCTCGATCTTCACGAAACCGTCGGTCAGGAAGCGTGCCACCAGTTCGTCGTCCACCCGGTCATCGTGGACCGTGCGCCTTGCCATCCGCATCCGGTTTTTTGCCGCCCCGGCAACACGACTGGCATCCGGGCGGTGCGTCGTCGCACCCTGGCGGCACCCGGACGAGAGGCTGAGCCCATGACGCACGACCACCACCACACGGACACCCACCGGCACACGCACCCCCACGATCACCATCAGGCGCACTCGAACACCGACATCGACTGGGCCGAGATGGCCGGTCACCTGGAGTCGCAGGCGGAACTCCTCGCGCCTCTCTACGAGAGCGCGCTCGGCTGGCTCGGAAAGGAGGTCACCGAGCCGGGGCTGATCGTCGACGTCGGCAGTGGGCCGGGGGTGGTGTCGTGTCTGTTCGCCGAGGTGTTCCCGGGTGCCCGGGTGCTGGCCGTGGACGGCAGCGAACCGCTCCTGGACCGGGCCCGCGCCCGTGCCGAGCGGCAGGGCGTGGCCGACCGCTTCGGCGTGCTCGCCGGTGAACTCCCGGGTGTGCTGGACCAGCTGGACTACCCGGCGGACCTCTTGTGGGCCGGGCACAGCCTGCACCACCTCGGTGACCAGCGGGCCGCGCTCACCGCGTTCGGCGAGCGGCTGGCCCCCGGCGGCACCCTGGCCATCCTCGAAGGCGGCCTGCCCAGCCGCTTCCTGCCCCGCGACATCGGCATCGGCCGCCCCGGACTCCAGGCCCGGCTGGACGCGCTCCAGGAGGAGTGGTTCGCACGGATGCGCGCCGAACTGCCCGGCGCGGTCGCCGAGGCCGAGGACTGGCCGACGCTGCTGTCCTCCGCCGGCCTCAAGTACGCCCGCACCCGCAGCTTCCTGATCGACCTGCCCGCTCCCGCCTCCGACCGGGCCCGCGCCTACGCCGTCGAGATCTTCTCCCGCATCCGGGACACCCTCAGCGGCGATCTCCACGCCGACGACCGCGCCACCCTGGAGCGCCTCCTCGACCCGGCCGACCCGGCGAGCCTGCACCGCAGGTCCGACCTGTTCGTCCTCGGCGTCCGCACCGTGCACACGGCGGTCCGGCCCGCCTGAGCGGACCTGGAGACGCAGAGCGTCCGGGGTGCGGGAAAGGGGGCGGTCGCGCAGGCCGCGCTGGGCGCCGGTGGCGGCGAGGGGCCACACCCGGCGGCGCGCGGAGAGGCAGAGCACGCCGCCGGCGTCCGCGCCCGCCGCGCGGACGGTCGCGTCGAGGGCTGTGATGCCGGAACGGCCCGGTACCGTGCGGTACCGGGCCGCCCGCCCCGGGCCGGTGCCGGCGCGAAAGACCTCGTCAGTTGTCGGCCAGGAACTGCTCGGCCAGCTGGTTGCCGAGGGACACCGCCGCGCTGTGGCTCTCGATGGGGGACGCCTTGGAGTTCTTGAACAGGATGTACGTCACGCCGGAGTCGGCGCCGCCGGTCGCCGGGTCGGGGTCGATGCCGAGCGCGTTGGCGGTGGCGTACGAGGCCTCACCGATGATGTTCGTGGGGCCGGTGTCGCCGACCACCGCGTACTCGACCTTGTTGCCGTAGACGACGGCGACCACTCCGCCGCCCTTGATGCCGGCACTGGAGTAGTTCCAGATGCCGCTGGAGCTGGGGACCACGACGTACGGCAGCGACTCGGCCCGCAGCGGCTTGCCGTCCGACTGGTGGAACGCGGTGTCGTCCTGGTACCAGGGGTCGCGGTCCTCGTTGCAGTTGGTGGTGCGCTGCCCGTCGCAGTCGATGTCCATGTCGGCCTTCCAGAAGACCGCGCCGTTCTTGCCGCAGACGGGAATCGTGGCCGACGTCTCGTCGTCGGTCTGGTACTTGCCGTTGGAGATCTGGGAACAGGACGTCACCTTGGCGAGCAGTTCCGCCGCGCTGACCGAGCCCTCCTGGGCGGACTTCGGTACGGCGGCGCCGGACGCGCTCGCGGGAAGCACTCCGGCGGCCAGCAGAGCGGCCCCGGAGGCCGCGGCAAGGGTCAGTGTTCGGATGCGCACTGTGGGGGTGCCCTTCTGTTAGGAAAGTTTCCTGACCGGGTGTCGTACAAGGTGGACCCGGCGGCATGTTCGCGTCAAGCCCTGGAGGTCACATCGGTGATTTCTTGCATATTGCGGCGATAAGTCCGGGACGGAAGACTGATGGGGCAGAACATTCCGGATATTCACACAGGAGCCGTGCGGGGTTCGGACGGTGGCTCCGGTGGCTCCTGGGAGGCGAGGGGCCATGTTCGTGCGCACGGTGTACGTGACCGGCGATCCGGCGAAGGCCGAGGCTGCCATCAGGGTGCTGAACAACGAGGGGCGCGAACTGCTCGAAGAACGCCCCGGGTACCGGGGTGCCGACGTCTTCGTCGACCGGGAGCTCGGCAAACTGCTCGCGGTGAGCTGGTGGGGCTCCGAGGCGGCCCGGCGCAACAGCGACCAGGTGATGTGCGAGCGGCGCGGGCCGATGCTGGAGCCGTTCGCGGGCACCGTCGCCGTCGAGAACTACGAGGCGGCCGTCTTCCACTCGGTGCAGCCGCCGAGAGCGGGCGGCGGCATGCGTTCCACCCGCGTCGAGTTCGCCCCCGCCGACACGGACCTGTTCGTCGAGACGTTCCGCTCCTCGGCGATACCCCGGCTCGAAGCGGTGCCCGGCTTCGCCCGGTGCTCCCTGTTCGTCGACCGGCAGCGGGGCCGGGGGATGGTCGGCTCGCTCTACGTGGACCACGCCTCCATGGCCGCCTCGCGCGCCGGGCAGGCGGCGGCCCGGAGCGCGGACGCGGCCAAGGCGCAGGTCACCGTGGTCGGCCTGGAGGAGTTCGAGGTCGTCCACGCGGATGTGCGCCCCGGCTGACGCGCCCCGCGCCGGGGCCGGCGACGCGAACGGCCGTCCCGCCGTGCGTACGGCGGGACGGCCGGGGTGGACCGGGCTCCCGCCCGCTCCGTGCCGTGCTTCTCGCTCAGTCCATGTCGAAGACCGCGGGGTTCGGGCCGATGCGCCGGTCCTCGTTGAGCGCGCTGATCGCCGCGAGGTCCTCGGTGTCCAGGCTGAAGTCGAACACCTGGATGTTCTCCTTGATCCGGGACGGCGTCACGGACTTCGGGATCACCACGTTGCCCAGCTGGATGTGCCAGCGGAGCACGACCTGGGCCGGGGTGCGGTTGTGCTTCTGCGCGATGGCGACGAGCGCCGGCACTTCCAGCAGCCCCTTGCCCTGGCCGAGCGGCGACCAGGCCTCGGTGGCGATGCCCTGCTCCTCGTGGAGTTCCCGGGACGCGTGCTGCTGCAGATACGGGTGCAGTTCGATCTGGTTGACCGCCGGGATGACCGAGGTCTCCGCGATCAGCCGCTCCACGTGCTCCGGAAGGAAGTTCGAGACGCCGATCGCCCTGACCCGGCCGTCGGCGAGCAGCTTCTCGAACGCCTTGTACGAGTCGATGTACTTGCCCCGGGCCGGCAGCGGCCAGTGGATGAGGTACAGGTCCAGGTAGTCCAGACCCAGCTGCGCCAGCGACGCGTCGAAGGCGCGCAGCGTGGCGTCGTATCCCTGGTCGGCGTTCCAGAGCTTGGTGGTGACGAAGACGTCCTCACGCGGAACGCCGGAGGCGGCGATCGCCCTGCCGGTGCCCGCCTCGTTGCCGTAGATCGCCGCTGTGTCGATGCTGCGGTACCCGGCCTCCAGCGCCGTGGCGACGGCCCGCTCGGCCTCGTCGTCCGGCACCTGCCACACGCCGAAGCCCAGCTGAGGCATCTCCACGCCGTTGTTGAGGATTTTCGGGGGGACCTTGCTGCTCACGAGCTCTCGATCCTTAGGTTGTCGACAGGTGGTACTCCCATCGTCAACGATCACCGGCCCGGATGCATTCCTGATCGCGATATCCGCGAGCGGGGAGCGGCGGGTCCGCCGCGCGTCGTCGGACGTGTCGGGTCGATGTCGGCCGACGGGACTTCAGGCCCGGTACAGGGCCTCGATCTCGTTGGCGTAGGAGTTCTCGATCGCCTTGCGCTTCAGCTTCAGCGACGGGGTCAGCAGCCCGTGTTCCTCGGTGAACGGCTGGGCGAGGATACGGAACGTACGGATCGACTCGGCCTGCGACACCAGGGTGTTGGCGGCCACCACCGCGCGCCGCACCTCGGTCTCCAGGTCGGCGTCCCGTACCAGCTGGGCGGCGGACATCTGCGGCTTGCCCCGCATGGTCAGCCAGTGCTCGACCGCCTCGGTGTCGAGGGTGACCAGAGCGGCGATGTAGGGGCGGTCGTTGCCGACGACGATGCACTGGTTGACCAGCGGATGGTCCCGGACCCGCTCCTCCAGGACACCGGGGGAGACGCTCTTGCCGCCGGAGGTCACCAGGATCTCCTTCTTGCGGCCGGTGATGGTCAGATAGCCGTCCTCGTCGAGGGAGCCCAGGTCACCGGTGGCCAGCCAGCCGTCGTGCAGGGTGGCGTCGGTGGCCTTCTGGTTGTTGAGGTAGCCCTGGAACACGTTGCCGCCGTGCAGCCAGATCTCCCCGTCGTCCGCGATGTGCACGGTGGTGCCCGGAATGGCCTGGCCGACCGTGCCGTACCGGGTGCGCTCGGGCGGGTTGGCGGTCGCCGCCGCCGTCGACTCGGTCAGGCCGTAGCCCTCGTAGATCTGCACGCCCGCGCCGGCGAAGAACAGACCGAGCCGGCGGTCCATGGCCGAGCCGCCGGACATGGCGTTGCGGATCCGGCCGCCCATCGCGGAGCGCACCTTGGCGTAGACGAGCTTGTCGAAGAGCTGGTGCTGCATGCGCAGCGACGCCGACGGGCCGGGGCCGGTGCCCCACGCCTTGGCCTCGACGGCGTCCGCGTACCTGACCGCGATCTCGACCGCCTTCTCGAACGGGCCGCCCTTGCCCTCCTTCTCCGCCTTGCGCCGCGCCGCGTTGAACACCTTCTCGAAGATGTACGGCACGGCCAGGATGAACGTCGGCCGGAACGCGGCCAGGTCGGGCAGCAGCGCCGCCGCGTGCAGCTGCGGCTGGTGGCCGAAGCGCACCCCGTGCCGGATCGCCGCCACCTCCACCATGCGCCCGAAGACGTGCGCCAGCGGCAGGAAGAGCAGGGTGGAGACCTCCTCGCCCTTCTTCGCGCGGAACACCGACTCCCAGCGGGCGACGACCGTGTCCGCCTCGTACATGAAGTTCCCGTGCGTGAGGACACAGCCCTTGGGGCGCCCGGTGGTGCCCGAGGTGTAGATGATCGTGGCGACCGAGTCCGGCGTGACCGCCTGCCGGTGCCGGCGCACCACCTCGTCCTCCAGGTGCGCGCCCGCGTCGTACAGCTCCTGCACCGCCCCCGAGTCCAGCTGCCACAGCTGGCGCAGCCGCGGCAGCCGGTCGATGACGGTGGCGATCGTCATCGCGTGGTCCTCGTGCTCCACGATCGCCGCCGTGCACTCCGCGTCGTACAGCATCCAGAAGCACTGCTCCGCCGACGAGGTGGGGTAGACCGGCACCACCTGGGCACCGATGGTCCACAGCGCGAAGTCGAACAGCGTCCACTCGTAGCGGGTGCGGGACATGACCGCGACCCGGTCGCCGAATCGGATGCCGCGGGCGAGGAGCCCCTTGGCGAGGGCGAGGACCTCGTCGCGGAACTCGGCGGAGGTCACATCGCGCCACCGGCCGAGCTCGTCCTTGCGGCCCAGTGCGACGTGCAGCGGGTCCGTCCGGGCGCGCTCGAACACACTGTCGGCCAGACCGCCGACCGGCGGTGCCGACGGCAACGGCGGGTTGGTGAACTCGCGCAAACCCCGCTCCCCGCTCCTCACTCACTCCACAGTGACGGTCGTAGTGACGCTCCGCATGGCGCCGTGAAAGCTACCCCACCGGAAGACCGTTCGGGAGGGGGTACGAAAACGTCCATTGCTCTCGTATGGCAGCGCTCACGTCCGCGAAATGCGCCCACATGGGGAAGGGTCGGACAGAATCCCTACGGTTCGGTAAGTTCCGGCCCGGCAATCTCCACGGAATCTGTACGACCCGATTACGGCCCCCGGCCGGTTACCCGCCGGTCGGGCCGGGGAGAGCGGCACCCTCTGAAGACAGCGCCGGCGCCGCCGATTTCGTCACCCCCGCGGGCCGTCCACGGCGAGGCGGCTTCCGCCGCGGCCGACGCCGGGCCGTCGCGCGTCGTCGTGACGGCGGTGCCGCGGGACGCGGCGCGTCCGGACGCGCCCGCGCGGCGGCAGCCGCACGTCTTTCGGCCCCGCGCCCCTTCCGGGGCGCTGCGGTCAGGGGTGTCGCAAGCGGGCTCCGCTTGCCAGGATCGCCGCCGCCAGCGCGTCCGCCGCCGTCTGCGCCGGTGATCGTCTCGGGCCCGGTGCGAGTACGAAGTCGACCTTCCCCAGTTCCGGCAGGCCCGCCCGGTCCGGGACGCGGAACAGGCCCGGCGGGATCAGGCCCCTCGAATGGGCCATCACGCCGAGGCCCGCCCGCGCCGCCGCCATCAGGCCGTTGAGGCTGCCGCTCGTGCAGACGATCCGCCAGTCGCGGCCCTGGCGCTCCAGTGCCTCCAGGGCCAGCGCGCGGGTGATGCCCGGCGGGGGATAGACGATCAGCGGGACCGGACGGGTGGGGTCCAGGCGGAGCCGTTCCGCGCCGATCCACACCAGCTCGTCGTGCCAGACCAGCTCGCCCGTCGGGTCCTCGGCGCGCCGCTTGGCCAGCACCAGGTCCAGTTTTCCGGCGGCCAGCTGCTCGTGCAGGGTGCCCGAGAGCTCCACCGTCAGTTCGAGGTCGACCTCGGGGTGGTCGTAGCGGAAGCCTTCCAGGATCTCCGGCAGCCGGGTGAGGACGAAGTCCTCCGACGCGCCGAAGCGGAGCCGGCCACGCACCCGGGTGCCGGTGAAGAAGGCCGCCGCCTGCTCGTGCACCTCCAGGATCCGGCGGGCGAAGCCGAGCATCGCCTCGCCGTCCTCGGTCAGCTCCACGGAGTGCGTGTCGCGGGAGAACAGCTGACGGCCGGCCGCCTCCTCCAGCCGGCGAACGTGCTGGCTCACCGTGGACTGGCGCAGCCCGAGCCGCCGGGCCGCCTGGGTGAAGCTCAGCGTCTGGGCCACCGCCAGGAAGGTACGCAGGTGCGAAGGGTCGTACACACCCCCAGGTTATCGCGGAACATGATGGCAGTCAGAGCGGTATACCGGATTCCCGATCAAGTGGCCGAGGAGGACGATGGAGAGGGGCCTCCCGGCCCGGCGAGACCCCGGCCGTACCCGCCCGGCCCGCCACCTTGACCGACCCGCAAGTGGAGCACCGTGAAACGCCTGAGCTGGCCCCGCTGGATGCCGATCGACCCGTACGTCCTGCTGTTGATCGGGACGGTAGGCCTCGCCGCGCTCATCCCGGCCCGGGGCACGGCCGCCGACGTGGCCTCCGGTGCCTCCACGGCCGCGATCGCCTTCCTCTTCTTCCTCTACGGGGTCCGCCTGTCCACCCGCGAGGCCGTCGACGGACTGCGCCACTGGCGGCTCCACGTCACGGTCCTGGTCTGCACCTTCGTGATCTTCCCGGTGCTCGGCATGGCGGCCCGCGGGCTGGTGCCGGTCCTGCTCACCCATCCGCTCTACCAGGGCCTCCTCTTCCTCACCCTGGTGCCCTCCACCATCCAGTCGTCGATCGCCTTCACCTCCATCGCCCGCGGCAACGTGCCCGCCGCGATCTGCGCCGGCTCCTTCTCCTCGCTCGTCGGCATCGTCCTCACCCCGCTGCTCGCCGCCGCGCTGCTCGGCAACAGCGGGGGCGGGTTCTCCGCCGACTCGATCGTGAAGATCGTGCTCCAGCTGCTGGTGCCGTTCGTCGCCGGGCAGCTGCTGCGTCCCTGGATCGGGGGCTTCGTCGCCCGGCACAAGAAGATCCTCGGCCTGGTCGACCGCGGTTCCATCCTGCTCGTCGTCTACACCGCGTTCAGCGAGGGCATGGTCCGGGGCATCTGGCACCAGGTCAGCGCGGTCCGGCTGGCCGGGCTGCTCGCCGTCGAGGCCGTCCTGCTCGCCGTGATGCTCCTGCTGACCTGGTACGGCGCCAAGGCGCTCGGCTTCGGCCGCGGAGACCGCATCGCCATCCAGTTCGCCGGGTCGAAGAAGTCCCTCGCCTCCGGGCTGCCCATGGCCAGCGTGCTGTTCGGCACCCACGCCTCGCTGGCCGTGCTGCCGCTGATGCTCTTCCACCAGATGCAGCTGATGGTCTGCGCCGTCATCGCCAAGCGCCGCGCCCACGACCCCGAGGCCCGGGAGGAGACCGTACCCCCCGCTGCCCCGGCGGCGGGGTCACGGCCCGCGGCCGGCACCGGGCCCCGGAGCCGCTGAGCGCCCGCGGCCGGCTGCCGAACGCGACCGGTTCACGGGCTTGTTGATCCGTATTTCCGGTACGGACGGCTCATCAGAGGTAACGTTCCGTCATGACCGCACCCCTGCCGCTCGACCCGGCGCACACCGCCCTCGTCCTCGTCGATCTGATGGACCGCATCGTCGCGCTGCCCCTGGAGCCCCGCAAAGGCACCGCAGTCCTGCACACCGCCGAGGAGCTGGCCCACTCCTTCCGCGCCGCCGGCGCGCCCGTGGTGCTCGTCCGCGTCGAACGGCCCTCCCTCGCCGAGCAGCCGCCGGGCAGCGGACTCGTGGCCGGACTCCGGAAGGAAGGGGACGTGGAGATCGTCAAGCGGACCGTCGGCGGCTTCCAGGGCACGGAACTCGACGACCGGCTGCGCGGACTCGGCGTCACCCGGCTGGTGTTCGGCGGCATCGCCACCAACCTCGGCGTCGAGTCCACCGCCCGTGCCGCCGCCGACCTCGGCTACGACCTGGTCTTCGTCGAGGACGCCATGGCCGCCCTCACCGGCCCCGAGCACGAGGCCTCCGTCCGCCTCGACTTCCCGCGCCTCGGCACCGTCGTGACCGCCGCCGACGTCCGCCTCGTCCCCGCCTGACCGCCTGACCCGCTGACCGCTCGGACCAGGTACCCTTCCGCCGGCTCCGGCCGAGGCGGGGCCCCTGCGGCGCAGGGGGCGCTCCCCGCCGGTCGGGGCCCCGCCGCCGTGCCGCGGGGGACCGGTCAGCCCTGGGCGGCCGCGGCCCGCAGAGCGATGCGGTCCTCGCCCGCGTACACGTTCATGTTGCCGCCCCGCAGGAAACCGACCAGGGTCAGTCCGGTCTCCGCCGCCAGGTCCACCGCCAGCGAGGACGGCGCGGAGACCGCAGCGAGCACCGGGATGCCCGCCATCACGGCCTTCTGGGCCAGCTCGAAGGAGGCCCGCCCGGAGACCAGCAGGATGGTGCGGGACAGCGGCAGGTCGCCGTTCTGCAGGGCCCGGCCGACCAGTTTGTCCACCGCGTTGTGCCGCCCCACGTCCTCGCGGATGTCCAGCAGCTCGCCGTCCTCCGTGAACAGGGCCGCCGCGTGCAGCCCCCCGGTCCGGTCGAACACCCGCTGCGAGGCGCGGAGCCGGTCGGGGAGGCTCGCGAGCAGCTCGGGCCCGACCCGGACCGGGGGAGTGTCGGCTATCGGCCAGCGGGCCGTCGTACGCACCGCGTCCAGGCTCGCCTTGCCGCACAGCCCGCAGGACGAGGAGGTGTAGACGTTCCGCTCCAGGGTGAAGTCGGGGAGCTCGACGCCCGGCGTGGTCCGCACGTCGACCACGTTGTAGGTGTTGGAGCCGTCGGCGGTGGCGCCCGCGCAGTAGACGATGTTCTGCAGGTCGCCGGCGGCCGCCAGCACGCCCTCGCTCACCAGGAACCCGGCCGCCAGCGCGAAGTCGTCGCCGGGTGTGCGCATGGTGATGGCCAGGGGTTTCCCGTTCAGCCTGATCTCCAGCGGTTCCTCGGCGACCAGTGTGTCCGGCCGGGCGGAGACCGCCCCGTCGCGGATGCGGATGACCTTGCGTCGTTCCGTGACTCGTCCCATGGTCTGATCAGCCCCGGTTCTGTACGTGCTGGTAGCCGAAACGGCCCTTGATGCAGAGGTTGCCGTGGGTCACCGGGCTGTCGTGCGGCGAGGTGACCTTGACTATCTCATTGTCCTGCACATGGAGCGTGAGGCTGCAGCCCACACCGCAGTACGCGCACACGGTGGTCGTCTCCGACTGCCGGGACTCGTCCCAGGTACCCGCCGCCCGCATGTCGAACTCCGACTTGAACGACAGCGCCCCGGTGGGACATACCTCCACACAGTTCCCGCAGTAGACACACGCCGAGTCGGTCAGCGGGGCGTCGTGCTCGACGGCGATCCGGGCGTCGAAGCCGCGTCCGGCGACAGAGATCGCGAAGGTGTTCTGCCACTGGTCTCCGCAGGCGTCCACGCACTTGTAGCAGAGGATGCACTTACCGTAGTCGCGCGCGTACAGTTCGTTGTCGATCCTCGGTTCCTCGTTCACGCGGGCCGCGCCCGGACCGAAGCGGTCCGGTTTCGCCTCGTACTCCTTGATCCACTCGGCGGCGCGCGGGGTCGTCGAGAGGTCCACCGAGGAGGCGAGCAGTTCCAGGACGATCTTCCGGCTGTGCCGGACGCGCTCGCCGCCGGTCCTCACGACCATCCCCGGCTCGGCCTTCCGGGAGCAGGCGGGCACGAGGGTCCGCGACCCCTCGACCTCCACCACGCACACCCGGCAGGCGTTCTTCGGACGCAGGGTGTCGCCCTCGCACAGGGTCGGCACGTCCTTCCCGGCCGCCCGGCAGGCGTCCAGGATCGTCGAACCCTCCGGGACCCGCGCCTGCTGGCCGTCGATCGCGAACTCCAGCAGCCGGCGCGGGATCCCGAGCGGTGTCACGGTCATTCGTACGCCCCCAGACGGTCGATGGCGGATTCCACGGCGTTCCACGCGGTCTGGCCGAGACCGCAGATCGAGGCGTCCCGCATGGCCCGCCCCACCTCGCGCAGCAGCGCGATGTCCCCGGCCGCCTCGGGGCCGCCGCGCGCGACGATCCGCTGCAGCGCCTCCTCCTGCCGGACCGTGCCGACCCGGCAGGGCACGCACTGCCCGCAGGACTCGTCCCGGAAGAACTGGGCGATACGGAGCAGGAGCCGGGGCAGGGGCACGCTGTCGTCGAAGGCCATGACCACGCCCGAGCCGAGCGTGGTGCCCGCCTGACGGGTGCCCTCGAAGGTGAGCGGGATGCCGAGTTCGTCGGGCCGTACGAAACCGCCCGCGGCACCGCCGAGCAGAACCGCCCGCAGGTTCTCGCGCACGCCTGCCAGCCGGAGGAGCTCGCCGAGGGTGGCCCCGAAGGGCAGTTCG
This sequence comes from Streptomyces shenzhenensis, assembly GCF_021462265.1. Taxonomy (GTDB): domain Bacteria; phylum Actinomycetota; class Actinomycetes; order Streptomycetales; family Streptomycetaceae; genus Streptomyces; species Streptomyces shenzhenensis. The sequence continues at coordinate 193,950 of NZ_JAJONF010000011.1, forward strand.
TAGACGCCGGGGCGGGCCACGCTCCCCGACACGCAGAAGAGCTTGGGGCCGGTGGACTTTGCCGTGCCGGTCGCCGCGTAGGCCGGGGCGCCCATGGTCAGGATCGGCAGGACGTTGACCAGCGTCTCCACGTTGTTCTCGGCCGTCGGTCTGCCGAACAGCCCCTGCTCCACCGGGAACGGAGGCTTCGAGCGCGGCTCGCCCCGGTACCCCTCGATGGAGTTGAACAGGGCCGTCTCCTCACCGCAGATGTACGCCCCGGCGCCGCGCCGGATCTCGATGTCGAAGGAGAAGCCCTGGCCGAGGATGTCGTCGCCGAGCAGACCACGGGCGCGCGCCTGGCCGAGGGCGTGCCGGAGACGGCGGGTCGCCCGCGGGTATTCGCCGCGGAGGTAGACGAAGCCCCGGTGCGCCCCGATCGCGTACGCCGCGATCGTCATCGCCTCCACCAGCGCGTACGGATCGCCTTCCATGATCACGCGGTCCTTGAAGGTGCCGGGCTCCGATTCGTCCGCGTTGCAGACCAGGTAGTGCGGCCGGCCGGGCTGGGACGCCGTCGCCTGCCACTTGCGGCCGGTGGGGAAGGCGGCGCCACCGCGCCCGACCAGGCCCGAGTCGGTGACCTCGCGGATGACCCCGGCGGGGCCGAGCGCGAAGGCGTGCCGCAGGGCGGTGTAACCGCCGTGCGCCCGGTAGTCGTCGAGCGAGGACGGGTCGACCACGCCCACCCGCCGCAACAGGGTCAGGCCTTCCTGCCCCGCCTGGGGTACGGCCAGCGCCGCCGGCGGCTCCTCGGGTGCCGAGTCGGGCGCGGTGGCCGCGAGGACGGCCGCCGCCACGGTCGCCGGTGCCGCCACCGCCGTACGCACCGGATCCCCGGCCCGGACGGCGAGGGCGGCCGGGGCGCGCTCGCACAGGCCCAGGCAGGGACTGCGCTCGACGTGCGCCCCGGGGCCGAGGCCCGCCTCCACGCCGGCGCACAGCGCGGACGCCCCGGCCGCCGCGCAGGCCAGGTCCGTGCAGACGCGCAGGACGGTCGCGGGGCGGGGCCGGACCGAGAACATCGCGTAGAAGGTGGCGACGCCGTAGGCCTCCGCCGGGGGTACCGTCAGACGGCGGCAGAGGTAGCCGAGGGCGCCCTCGCTGATCCAGCCGATCCGGTCGTTGATCGCGTGCAGCCCCGGCAGCAGCAGGTCGCGGCGGTCCCGGGCCGCCCGGCCGCCGCGCGCCCACCGCAGATCCGCGTCGGTGCGGTCGGCGCCCTCCCAGGAGGACTCCGGTGGGCCCAACAGGGCGTCCACGGCGGCGCGTTCGTCGTCCGTCGGTTTGCTGTCGCCGAAGTGCAGGTCCACCTGCGTCACCTCACGATGGTCGCGACCGGAAGCTTCTCGACACGGATCGCCGACGCCTTGAACTCCGCCGTCCCCGCGATCGGGCAGTTGGCCTCGATGGTCAGCTGGTTGGTGTCCACCTCGTCGGGAAAGTGCATGGTCATGAAGGCGAGACCGGGGCGCAGCGCCGTGTCGATCCAGACCGGGGCCACCACCGCGCCCCGCCGCGAGGACACCCGGACCTCCTCGCCGGCGGCCACCCCGTACCGCTCGGCGTCCTCCGGGCACAGCTCGATGTACTCGCCGCGCCGCAGCGGGGAGGCGAAACCGCCGCTCTGCACACCGGTGTTGTAGGAGTCGAGCCGTCGCCCGGTGGTGAGCCGGATGGGGTACGTCTCGTCGGTGAGGTCGACCGGCGGATCGTGCCGCACCAGCCCGAACGGCGCAGGCGTCCCGCGCCTGTCCGGGTCCGTCTCCCACAACCGGCCGTGCAGGTACGTCGGTTCGAGGCGCTCGGTGCTCGGGCACGGCCACTGGATGCCCTGGTGCTCGGCGAGACGGTCGTACGTCATCCCGTAGTGGTCCGGGGAGACGGAGCGGAGCTCGTTCCAGACGGCCTCCGCGTCCGCGTACTTCCAGTCATGGCCGAGCCGGGCCGCCAGCGCGCAGATGATGTCGATGTCCTCACGGGCCTCGCCGGGCGGCGTGACCGCACGGCGTACCCGCTGGACCCGGCGTTCGCTGTTGGTGGTCGTGCCCTCGGTCTCCGCCCAGCCGGCGGTCGCGGGCAGCACCACGTCCGCCAGTTCCGCCGTCTTCGTGAGGAAGATGTCCTGGACGACGAGGAAGTCGAGGGCCTGGAGCCGGCGTACGGCCTGCTCGCTGTCGGCTTCCGACTGGGCCGGGTTCTCGCCGATGCAGTAGACCGCCCGGAGCGTGCCGTCCTCCATCGCCTCGAACATCTCGGTGAGGTTCAGCCCGTAGTGCGGCTGGATGACCGTGTCCCAGGCGGACTCGAACTTCAGCCGCGTCGCCGGGTCGAGGATGTCCTGGAAGCCCGGCAGGCGGTTGGGGATGGCGCCCATGTCGCCGCCGCCCTGCACGTTGTTCTGCCCGCGCAGCGGCTGCAACCCGGCGCCGTACCGGCCGACCTGGCCGGTGAGCAGGGAGAGGTTGATCAGGGCGCGGACGTTGTCGGTGCCGTTGTGGTGCTCGGTGATGCCGAGGGTCCAGCACAGCTGGGCGCGCTCGGCGCGGGCGTAGGCGTGCGCCAACTCCCTGATCGCGCGCGCCGGTACGCCCGTCACCTTCTCGGCGAGGGACAGCGTCCAGGGTTCGACGAGCGCCCTGTACTCCTCGAAGCCGCTGGTCGCCCGTTCGATGAACGCCTCGTTGGCCAGACCCGCGTGGATGATCTCCCGGCCGATCGCGTGCGCCATCGGGATGTCCGTGCCGACGTTCAGCCCGAGCCAGCTCTCCGCCCACTCGGCGGTCGAGGTGCGGCGCGGGTCGACCGCGTACATCCGGGCCCCGCCCCGGATCCCCTTCAGCACGTGCTGGAAGAAGATCGGGTGCGCGAAGCGGGCGTTGGAGCCCCACATCACGATGACGTCGGTGTGCTCGATCTCCTCGTACGAGGAGGTGCCGCCCCCGGAGCCGAAGGCGGCCGTCAGACCGGCGACGCTCGGCGCGTGGCACGTCCGGTTGCAGGAGTCGACGTTGTGGGTGCCCATCACCACCCGGGCGAACTTCTGCGCCACGTAGTTCATCTCGTTGGTGGCGCGGGCACAGGAGAACATCCCGAACGCGTCCCGGTTGCGCTCCAGTCCGCGGGCCGCGCGGTCCAGGGCCTCCGCCCAGCCCGCCTGCCGGAACGGCTCGTCGCGGGAGTCGCGGACCAGCGGGTGGGTGAGCCGGGTGTAGGTCTTCTGCTGCCTCTTCCTCATGCGGCGCTCCTCAGCGCGAGCAGGTCCGAGATGGCGTGCACGGTGCGCAGGGTGGGCACCTCCACGCCGGTGATGTCCGCCAGTTCGACGACGGCCGCGAGCAGGACGTCCAGTTCCAGCGGCTTGCCGCGCTCCAGGTCCTGGAGCGTGGAGGTGCGGTGGTCGCCGACCTTCTCCGCGCCCGCCAGCCGGCGTTCGATGGAGACCGGGATCTCGCAGCCGAGCGCCTCGGCGACGTCGAGCGTCTCGCGCATCATGATCTCGATGACCCGGCGGGTGCCGCCGTGCAGGCACATCTGCCGCATGGTGGCGCGGGCCAGCGCGCTGATCGGGTTGAAGGAGATGTTGCCGAGCAGCTTGAGCCAGATGTCGTTGCGCAGGTCCTGCTCCACCGGGCACTTCAGCCCGCCGGCCCGCATGGCCTCGCTGAACCGCAGACCGCGCGTGGACACGCTGCGGTCCGGCTCGCCGACCGAGAACCTGGTGCCCTCCAAGTGCCGCACCACACCGGGGGCGTCGAGCTCGGTGGCCGCGTAGACCACACAGCCGAGGGCGCGTTCGGGGGCGAGTACGGCGCTGACGGCGCCGTCCGGGTCGACGCTCTCGACGCGGTGGCCCTCGTAGGGGCCGCCGTGCCGGTGGAAGTACCACCAGGGGATGCCGTTCTGGGCGGCGACCACCGCCGTCCGCTCGTCCAGCAGCGGCTCGATCAGCGGCCCGCACGCCGCGTACGAGGTGGCCTTCAGCCCCAGGAAGACATAGTCGACCGGGCCGACCTCGGCCGGGTCGTCGGTGGCGTGGGCGTGCGCGGTGAAGTCGCCGCGCGGGCTCAGCACCCGTACTCCGTACTGCCTCATGGCCGTCAGGTGGGGTCCACGGGCGATGAGATGCACATCGGCGCCCGCGCGGTGGAGCGCGGCACCGACGTAGGCGCCGATCGCACCGGCGCCGAGGACTGCGACTTTCACGGAACACTCCGTTCGGTTTGAGGGATACCGCGGAGGTGGCCTCGGACGTGGCCTCTTTCGTGCCGCGTTCGGGGCCGGATCCGGTGCGGCCTCGAGCTCTTGCGCGCCTCGGCCGCATCGTGTCGACGAAATATTGTCTACAGTATGGAGCCGACGCCGACAAGGGTTCGGGCAGCGACCGTTCGGCGCATTCTGGATACCGCTCATCGCATACGATCGAGCCGTTGCCTTCTCAACCACCCGGCCCGGCCCTACCGTTCGGGATTCATGAGCAGCCCCCCTGTAGCACCGCCGGGCTGGAGCCGCTGGCTCGTCCCGCCCGCCGCCCTCTCCGTCCATCTCTCCATCGGCCAGGCCTACGCCTGGAGCGTGTTCAAGCCGCCGCTCGAATCCGCGCTGAACCTGAGCGGCACCGAGAGCGCGCTGCCCTTCCAGCTCGCGATCGTGATGCTCGGGCTGTCCGCCGCGTTCGGCGGCACCCTCGTCGAGCGCAACGGGCCGCGCTGGGCCATGACGGTCGCCCTGATCTGTTTCTCCTCGGGCTTCCTGGTCTCCGCGCTCGGCGCCGAGACCAGGCAGTTCTGGCTGATCGTCCTCGGCTACGGCTTCGTCGGCGGCATCGGGCTCGGCATCGGCTACATCTCGCCGGTCTCCACGCTGATCAAGTGGTTCCCGGACCGGCCCGGCATGGCCACCGGCATCGCCATCATGGGCTTCGGCGGCGGCGCGCTGATCGCCTCTCCGTGGTCCGCGCAGATGCTCTCGTCCTTCGGCAGTGACAACGATGGCATCGCGGTCGCCTTCCTGGTGCACGGGCTGTCGTACGCCGTCTTCATGACCCTCGGCGTGCTGCTGATCCGGGTGCCGCGCACGGAGCGGCCGGTCGAGGACGCGCCGAGCGCATTCGAGGGCGTGCAGGTCTCCGCGAACAGCGCGATCCGCACCCCGCAGTTCTGGTGCCTGTGGGTCGTGCTCTGCATGAACGTGACCGCCGGCATCGGCATCCTGGAGAAGGCCGCCCCGATGATCACGGACTTCTTCGCCGGCAGCTCCACCCCGGTGTCGGTGTCCGCGGCGGCCGGGTTCGTCGCCCTGCTGTCCGCCGCCAACATGGCGGGCCGGATCGGCTGGTCGTCCACCTCCGACCTCATCGGCCGCAAGAACATCTACCGCGTCTACCTCGGCGTCGGCGCCCTGATGTACCTGCTCATCGCCCTCTTCGGCGACTCGTCGAAACCCCTGTTCATCCTCTGCGCGCTGGTGATCCTCTCCTTCTACGGCGGCGGCTTCGCGACCGTCCCCGCCTACCTGAAGGACCTCTTCGGCACCTACCAGGTCGGCGCCATCCACGGCCGGCTGCTCACCGCCTGGTCCCTCGCCGGTGTGCTCGGACCACTGATCGTCAACTGGATCGCCGACCACCAGAAGGGCGCCGGCAAGCACGGTTCCGACCTCTACACCCTGTCCTTCGGCATCATGATCGGCCTGCTCGTCGTCGGGTTCGTCGCCAACGAGCTGGTCCGGCCCGTCCACGCCCGCCACCACGTCCCCACCCCGAGGGAGGCCGTCGATGTCGAACGACAGCAGCCTGCGTGAGCCCGACCGCCGCTGGCTGATCGCGGTCGCCTGGATCTGGGTGGGCGCGCCGTTCGCCTACGGGGTGTACGAACTCGTACAGAAGGCGACACAGCTGTTCAACGGATGACCACCCGGAATGCTCGGGCGTCCGAGGGTCTGCAAGAAGCCGACAACTCGGGCGCCCGTTTCCTGTGGCCTTACGTGCCGTCGTACCCGTGAGTCACTGAACAGACTGGTGAGCCCATACCGAGGCAACGAGGGGGACCCACCACCCATGAACGGCTCGCGCATCGCCGCCGTCGGCCACTACCAGCCCGCGAAGGTACTCACCAACGAGGACCTCGCGGGCATGGTCGACACCAGTGACGAGTGGATCCGCAGCCGGGTGGGCATCAACACCCGGCACATCGCCGGACCCGACGAACCCGTCGACGAACTGGCCGCCCACGCCGCGGCCAAGGCCCTCGCCGCGGCCGGCCTTACCCCCGCGGACATCGACCTCGTCCTGGTCGCCACCTCCACCGCGATCGACCGCTCCCCGAACATGGCCGCGCGGGTCGCCGCCCGGCTCGGCATTCCGCAGCCCGCCGCGATGGACGTCAACGTCGTGTGCGCCGGCTTCACCCACGCGCTCGCCACCGCCGACCACACCGTCCGCGCGGGCGCCGCCACCCGCGCCCTCGTCATCGGCGCCGACAAGATGTCCGAGGTGACGGACTGGACCGACCGTACGACGTGCGTCCTGGTCGGTGACGGCGCGGGCGCCGCCGTGGTCGAGGCGTGCGGGCCCGGCGAGGAGCCCGGCATCGGGCCGGTGCTGTGGGGCTCGGTCCCCGAGATGAGCCACGCCGTACGGATCGAGGGCACCCCGCCCCGGTTCGCGCAGGAGGGGCAGAGCGTCTACCGCTGGGCCACCACCCAGCTGCCGCCCATCGCCCGGCGCGCCTGCGAGAGGGCCGGGATCGCCCCCGCCGACCTCGCGGCGGTCGTCCTGCACCAGGCGAACCTGCGGATCATCGAGCCGCTCGCGCAGAAGATCGGCGCGGTCAACGCGGTCGTGGCCCGCGACGTCACCGAATCCGGGAACACGTCGGCCGCGAGCATCCCGCTCGCGCTGTCCAAGCTGGTCGAGCAGGGGCGGGTGTCAGGCGGCGACCCGATCCTGCTCTTCGGGTTCGGCGGCAACCTGTCGTACGCCGGTCAGGTCGTCCGCTGTCCCTGATGTCTCTCCGGGGGCGCACCGCGCTGTGACACGCCTGACTCCCGCTCCGACTGGCCCTTGCGCACCGTAGACTGTAGACGAAAGCCAATCGATACTGGGACGGACTCGCCGCGCGTCTGCCGAGGAGGGGGAGACCATGCTGTCTGCCGGACTGCCGCAGGGTGCGGTGCCGAAGCTGGAACGCCCCGGCCCGCTGCGCGACCGCGTCTACGAGGCGCTGCTGGAACTCATCACCACCCGCGCTCTCCAGCCCGGCCAGCACCTCGTCGAGAGCGAACTCGCCGGCCACCTCGGCGTCTCCCGGCAGCCGGTGCGCGAGGCACTCCAGCGGCTGAACACCGACGGCTGGGTCGACCTCCGCCCCGCGCAGGGCGCGTTCGTGCACGAGCCGACGGAGGAGGAGGCCGACCAACTCCTCACCGTCCGCACCCTCCTGGAGGCGGAGGCGGCACGGCTCGCCGCGGCCAACGCCGACGCCACCGGCATCAAGGCCCTGGAGGACCTGTGCGCGGAGGGCGAGAAGGCCGTCGGGGCCGACGACGTGGACGGGGCCGTCGCCATGAACGCCCGGTTCCACGCCAAGATCATGGAACTCGCCGGCAACACCGTGCTGGCCGAACTGGCCGCGCAGGTGGACCGCCGGGTGCGCTGGTACTACACACCGGTCGCGCGGCAGCGCGGCAGCCAGTCCTGGATCGAGCACCGCGGCCTGATCGCCGCCATCGTGGACCGTGACGAGCAGCGCGCCACGCTGCTGATGCGCGACCACACCGAGCACACGCGCCGGTCGTATCTCGGGCGGGCGACGAGCTGACCGCAAGGTCCGGCGGCGGGCCCGGACCGCAGGCTCCGTGATCACGGCCCGTACGGCCGGGTGGCTCGCAGCAGGACGGCTCACGACCGGGTGCGCCAGGGGACGGCGGCTCAGGGCAGGGCGATCAGGGCGATGCCGCCGGCCTGCGCGACCGCCAGCCGGGTGCCGTCGGGGTGGAGGGCGGCAACGGGGGTCGGGACATGCCTGCCGCCGAAACACGTGCCCTTGGCGGGTACGCCGACCTGGGGCCACTCCGCGACGAGCCGCCCGGTGGCCGCGTCGAGCAGCCGCGGGTGACCGGGAAACGAGATCACCTGATCGCCGCGGGGCAGGAGCAGGACACCCGGATCGGCATCGCCGGCCGGGTTGCGGTGGAGCCATCGTCCCTCCGGCACCGACCACACACCCAGGTGGCGAGGCGGCAGCCCGGCCGTCTCCTCCTCGTCCCACTCCTCCGCCCCCGTCGCCAGGACCAGCCGGTCGGTGTCGAGCCAGCAGCCCGCCGTCACCTCGCCGTTCATGACCGCCGCATACGGCAGCACACCGCCGCCGTCCAGGGTGGCCGGGTCGCTGAGCGCGAGCGCCGTGTCGTAGACCAGGGCCGCCCCGAAGGGCTGCCAGTACCAGCCGATCGAGAGCAGGTACCGGCCGTCCGGGCTCAGGCTCAGCCTGGAGTGGAAGACGTCCTGCGGCTCGCGCTCGCCGACGGTCAGCCGCTCGCCGCTCGCCGCGTCCTCGATCTGGAGCACGTTGTATTCGTCGGGGCAATGGACGACGACCTCGCGGCCGTTGCCCAACGCGCCCAGGGCGAGCGGGTAGTCGTAGTCCGGTGCGTGGTAGTAGCTGCGGTTCAGCTCTCGCACGATCCGTTCGCCTTCGCACAACACCCCTTTGGTGCCGCGCTCCTGGTACACGGCGGAGTACGGCCCCGAGACCGAGGCGGTCCCGGCGTCGAACGGAGAGCTCCACGTGAAGGCGGCCGCCTTCAGTTCCTCCCCGCCGCGGCCCCAGCGCCGGCCGCCGTCGACCGCGCAGACCAGTTCGTCCCCCTGCCACACCAGCGACTTCGGCGCCGCCTTCACCGGTATCGACTCCACGGACATCGGCGCCCCCACTCCGGTGCCCCTCGGTCGGGCCCCCCACCGGGAATCTACGGGGCCCTGCGGCCCCGCGCCTACTCGGGGTCGCGGCACAGGCAGAAGGGCCGACCAGGCGGGACCGACCGGCACGCGTACGTCGTCCTGCGGCTGATCCGGGGCGAGTGCCGCTCCCACGGCGACGGCCTCGGCCGCCGCCCCCGGTCGGGCTATCCGGTATCTTGGATCACGAGCCCCCTGCCCGGGGCGCGAGTTCGTCAGAGGCGTCGTCTTTCCGGGCAGCACACCGCGACCACCCGGCCGAGACTCCCGTGACTTCCGTTCGACGGACACCGCTCGAGATCGGAACGACAACAGCGCTCAAGCCGACAGGTCCTCATCAGGTACGTCCAAGGGTCCGGTGAAGACATGCAAGTCGACCAGGGCCCTGACGTCGCGTCAACGGCCGGCACTCTTGCGGCGCAGGAGGACTGCGAGTGCCTTGCAGGCGTCCTGGCGTCGGCTCGGGTCGCGGGCCAGGGCCGCGGTCAGGGCGACCACCGTTACCGTGCCGGCGTACAGAACGGCGCCGATACCGGCGGGCAGCATCGTGCCGTCGAGGATTTGGGACAGGGCGGTCATGGCGGGCACCTTCCACGGCACTTGCGTGCCAAGCGCGTGCTTGGTGGAGTCATGACCCCAGATACGGGCGGCCTGAGGAAGTGTCCGGAACGGCTGGATGGCTGTCTTCCCAGGTCAACTTCATTGAATTAACGTCTGGGTGTCATCCGGTCCGGACAGGTCGTCGGTCCCGTGGGGGTGGGCGTGGCCGCACAGCCGAATGAACCTGAAGTCACGCGGTTCACAGGGGAGCTTCAAGCTCTGTATGAGGCCGCGAACAGGCCCAGCGTCAACGTTATGGCCCGTGTATGCGGTGCATCTCGTACCACTCTTCATGGGTGGGTGAGTGGCGTGGCCGTTCCCTCTGATCAGCACAAAGGCACTCTGAAGGCACTGGTCGGGTTCTTGGCTCACCGGGCCAGGAATGGTGCCGGGTATCCGCAACACTCCGGGGCCACGTGGGAGGCCCTGCGTCGGGAGGCGGTGGGCCAGCACCAGGCCGGGCGGCCTGGCCGGGGGCGTGTGGTGCGAGGAGAGTTCGGCGTGGTGCCTGCTCGGGCAGATTGCTACCAGGGGCGACTTGAGCTGTTTGACGCGTTGCTCCAGCAGGGGGCACGGCAGTGGATCCTGTGCGGGACGGGCGGTGTCGGCAAGACCCAACTGGCAGCCCAGTACGCTCGCGATCTGTACGAGTCCGGCAGGGCGGAGGTGCTGGTGTGGGTGAACGCCACCTCCCGATCAGCGGTCATTGACGCCTTCGCCGGTGCCTCGGTCAGACTGCTGGGTGCCGGCCGGGACGAACCTCAGGCAGCGGTCCAGCTGTTCCGGAAATGGCTGGAGCAGGCCCCGGGCACCGGCCGTAGGCGGCTGGGTGCGCGGTGGCTGGTGGTGCTCGACGACGTTCCGCATGTTCAGGCCCTGCAGAATCTATGGCCTCCCGATGTTCCACACGGGCGCACCCTGGTCACCACCCGTAACCGCGATGCGGTCTTCCTGACCACGGGACGCAGCCGCGTCGATGTCGACCGGTTCACCACTCGGGAAGCGGTCGAATACCTCACCGCCAAACTTGCTCGCCACGGGCTGCACGACACCGCGGAGGAAACGGCGGGACTGGCCGAAGACCTCGGACGGCTGCCTCTGGCTCTTGCACAGGCCATCCCCTACATGGTCAACCGTGGTCTGGACTGCGCCACCTACCGCGCGCGTCTGGCCAACCGGGCCAGATCACTCGATGACGTGCTGCCCACCGATACCGGGCTGCCCGACGACCAAGCCCTCACCGTGGCAGCGGCTTGGGACCTGTCCATCGACCTCGCCGACCAGCAGCCACCCCAGGGACTGGCTCGGCCCATGCTCCACGTGCTCAGCCTGCTCGATCCGAACGGCATTCCCGAGCCGGTCCTGCTGAGCCCGCCGGCCCGGGGCTACCTGACCGGCCACGCCGCTCGCCCAGGTGCGGCCGGGAAAGGCCGCACCGAAACTCAGGACGCCGCCGACGCCCTGGCGAATCTGCGTCAGTTCAGCCTCATCGAATACGATGCCCGGGCTGGCAGCGGGGCGGTACGCATCCACCAGTTGATTCAGCGGGCCGTGACCGAACGCCTCGCAGACGAGGACAGGACCGAGTGCGCCCGCTGTACAGCCGATGCACTCCTGGACGTGTGGCCTGGCGGCGAACGGGACATGGGACTGGCCGCCGCGCTGCGCTCCAACGCCGGCGCGCTCACCAGCTGTGCCGAAGACGTGCTGTACACCCCGGACACACACGGAGTGTTGTTCAGACTGGGTACCAGCCTCGGAGGAGTCGGCCGGGCCGCCGCAGCCCGGGACTATTTCAAGGCCCTGGCGCGGTCCGTGCACCGATATCTGGGGCACGAGCACTCGGACTACTTCATCGCACGCGGTCATCTGGCCTACTGGCAGGGGGAGGCCGGGGACGCTGTGGGAGCCGTGGAAGCGCTCGATGAACTACTGCCCCGCCTGAAGAACACGCTGGGCGCCGATCACCCCGAGACCTTCGCCGTCCGGCACGGACTGGCCTACTGGCGGGGGCAGGCAGGAAATGCGGTCCGCGCCGCGGCCGAGTTCGCCGAACTGCTGCTGGACCACCGGCGGGTCCTGGGCGATGACCACGCCGACACTCTCGGCGTCCGGCACGACTTGGCACGCTGGCGAGGAGAGGCGGGGGAACAAGACCGCGCCGTGGCCGACCTCGCCGATCTCCTGCCCGATATGACGCGCGTACTCGGCGCGGATCACCGCAGCACTCTCGCCACCCGGCACAGCCTCGCCCGCTGGCAGGGGGAAGCAGGAGACGCAGAACGGGCTGCGGCCGAGTTCGCCGAACTGCTGCCGGACCTGGGGCGTGTCATGGGGGCCGACCACCCCGACACCCTCAGCGCCCGCAACGATCACGCTCGCTGGCTCGGGGAGGCGGGCGACGCGCAAGGGGCCGTGGCCGCGCTCACCGAACTCGTACCCAGAAGAGAGAGGATCCTCGGCGAACTCCATCCCGACACCTTGGTCACCCGCCACAGGCTCGCCGTCTGGCGGGGCAAGTCGGGAGATCCGGACGCGGCCGCCAGAGAGTTGCGGAGCCTTCGGACGGACATGATCCAGGCGTTGCGCCGGGACGATCGCCGGGTCTTTGCGGTCCGGCTGGACCTTGCTTTCTGGTACGGCGAGGCCGGGGACCCTCGCCGGGCCGTGGCTCACCTTGCGCAGCTGCTGATCGACATGAGGCGTGCCCTGCGCGAAGACGATCCGTATCTGTTGATCGCCCGGTACAACTACGCACGCAGACTGGGGGAAACGGGAGACGCCGCCATTCCCGACGCCATCACCGAACTGGTTCGGCTGCTGTCCGACATGGAACGTGTGCTGCCCGCGGACGCTCCTCTCGTAAAGGCGGCCCGAGAGCTACTGGCCCGTTATCGCAACCGAGACCCGGGTGCCGGGTGACCTGCACGGAGAGAAACGAACGTGGGAAGCCTCTGGTTCCGGGTACGGGCGGACGCCCTCGGGACCGGGCACAGCGTTGTCCGGCAAGGCGACGCATGCCGTGTTCTGGAAGCGGCTGAGTCCCGGAGGCTGGTCCGGGACTCACTACCGGGTGGACCTTCGGCCCGAGGCTCGGTGGTAACCGTCAGGTGGCGGTCTGGGTTTGGACCGCCCCCACCGCCGTGGCCGTCCCCCGCCCCGGCTGCCGCAGCAGCAGGGCTGTCGCCGCCGCCAGCATCGAGACGCCGCCGGCCAGCGCGTACGCCCCGTCGTAGCCCCAGGCGCCGACCACCATGGAGCCCAGGCCGCCGCCGAAGAGGCCGCTGACGAGCTTGCCGCTGTAGACGAGGCCGTAGTTGGTGGCGTTGTAGTTCTCGCCGAAGTAATCCGGGGTGAGGGCGGCGAAGAGCGGGTAGAAGGCGCCGCCGCCGAAGCCGGAGAGGAAGGCGAAGAACAGGAACAGCCACTCGCTCTTGACGTCACCGGCCCAGATCACGCCGAACTGGGCGAGACCGAGGACGACGATGACGAAGACGAGGGTCGGCTTTCGGCCGAGGCGGTCGGAGAGCCAGCCCACCACGCCCCGGCCTATGCCGTTGATGACCGCCATCACGCCCATGGAGGAGGCCGCGACGAGAGGGCCGAAGCCGATGTCCTTCGCGAAGTCGACCTGGAACGAGATGCCGAAGATCGAGACACCTGCCGTCATGACGATCGAGACCCACATCAGCGGGAGCATGCCGGTGCGGATCGCCTCCTTCGGGGTGAACTGCCGTACCGCGGGCGGGTTCTTGGCGAGGGCCGTCGCGGTCCTGGCGGCGCCCGAGTGGGTGAGCGGGTCGATGTCGGCCGGCCACCAGTTCTTCGGCGGGTCCTTGAAGAAGAACGCCGAGACCAGCACCACGACCATCACGTAGACGCCGATCAGGTCCAGAACACTGTGGTAATTGGCCGTGTCGAAGGCGTAGTTGAAGATGAAGATGAAGGGCAGCGAGCCGTAGGCGAAGCCGCCGTTCACGAAGCCCGTGCGGGCGCCGCGGCGTTCGGGGAACCACTTGCCGACCATGTTGATGCAGGTCGCGTAGACCAGGCCGGAGCCGAGACCGCCGATCACGCCGAAGCCGGTGATCGCCAGCCAGATCTCGCTGATGTGGGAGAGGGCCAGGAAACCGATCAGGCACATCACGGAGCCGGTGTACATGGCGCGGCGCGCGGTCAGGACGCCCTTCTCGCGCAGCCAGCCCGCCGGGAAGGCGATGCCGGCCTGGAAGAACACCCAGACGCTCAGGATCCAGAAGGTGTTGGACTGCGTCCAGCCGTGCGCGTGGGACAGGGTGTCCTCCGCGGAGCCGTACGCGTACTCGAAGACGCTGATGGCCATCATGGCGATCCACGGCAGGTACACCATGATGTTGCGGGAGTGGCCGAGGATGTCCCGGTCGGTCTCGCCGATCCGGTACACCCGGCCGCGGGCGTCCGTGACCTCGCGGTACGGACGCCGTCCGGCGCCGGTGCTGTTCGTGGCTACAGGGTCTGCCGACATGTCACGCCATCTCCTCGCCGAGCGGATGCGGGTTGGGGACGATGCGCCGGGCGCTGGGCCTGCCCGGTGCCTTGAGGAAGAGAGCCAGCACTGCGGAGGCCAGGCCGACGGAGCCCGCGAGCACGAACGCGCCGTGGTAGTCCCACTCACCGACGACGACCGCGCCCAGACCGGAGCCCACCAGGCCGGAGACCAGCTTGGAGCTGTAGACCATTCCGTAGTTGGTGGCGTTGTTGTTCTCACCGAAGTAGTCCGCCGTCATGGCCGCGAAGAGCGGGAAGACCGCCCCGCCGCCGAATCCGGAGACCATCGAGCAGAACAGGAAGAACGGCACGCTGTGCACCTGGCCGGAGACCAGCACACCGAACTGCGCGGTGCCGAGCACGACGCAGACGATGATCAGGGTGTTGCGGCGGCCGTACCGGTCGGAGATCCAGCCGACGACCCCGCGCCCGGTGCCGTTGACGACGGCCTTCAACGACAGGGCGGTGGCCACGATCCCGCCCGCGAACCCCATGTCCTCGCCGAACGGCACCTGGAAGGCGATGCCGAAGACATTGACGCAGGCCGTGCAGAGCAGGCAGCACCACATCATCCACAGAACGGGGGTACGCGCGGCCTCCCCGGGGGTGTACTGCCTGACCGCCGGCGGGTTCTTCGCCAACGCCCGCCGTACGCGCGGATCCTGAGTGCCCTTCAGCGGATTGACGTGCGGCGGCCACCAGTTCTTCGGCGGATCCCTGAAGAACCAGCCGGCCGACGCCACCACCAGGCACAGGCCGATGCCGGCCGAAGACAGCACGACCCGGTAGTCGCTCAGGTCGAGTACCGAGGGGAAGAGGAACACGAACGGCACGGACCCGTACGCGAAACCGCCGTTCACGAAGCCCGTCTTGCCGCCCCTGCGCTCCGGATACCACTTGCCGGCCATGTTCACGCAGGTCGCGTAGACGAGACCGGCGCCGGTACCGCCGCACACGCCGAAGCCGAGACAGGCGACGATCACGTTCGGCGCGAACGCCGGCGCCAGACAGCCCACCAGCGTGCAGGCCGCGCCGACCAGCATGGCCGTACGGGCGGCGAGCCGTCCGCTCTCCCGCAGCCGTCCGGCCGGGAAGGCCACGGCCGCCTGGCAGAACACCCAGACGCCCAGCAGCCAGAAGATGCGCCCGCTGCTCCACAGATACGCCTCGTGCAGCGTGTCCTCCGCCGACGCGAACGCGTACGCGGCGGAGCTGATGCCCATCATGCCCACCCAGGGCAGGACGACCATCCATGTCCGGGTCCGGCCCATGAGATCGACGTCTGTCTCGCCGATCCGGTACCTGCGGCCGTTGCGGTCCGTCACCTCCCTGAAGGGGACGGACGCCGGTAGATCGATGGATGACATGTTCGCTCAGCACCCCTTGCGTCGAAAGTTCTGGCCAGCGCCCCCTGTCCAATGCCTTTCGTGCGCGCACGGGTCCCGGGGCCGGCCGGGGACGCGCTCCGCCGGCCGGCCCCTTCCTCGGCTATGTCATGACCCGCCCCCCGACAGTCCGCTCCCCAGCAGCCCGGCCGCCCGCGCCCAGCGGTACTTGGCGCCGAGCACGGCCACCGGCCGTTCGGTCGTGTACGGGTATGCCACGACCCCCCGCTCGTACAGGTACTGGCAGGCCTCCTCGACCTCGACGTCCCCCGCGAGCGAGGCGACGACCGGCTTCTGCACACCCCGCTCCCGGAACTCCGCGACCACCCGCGCGGTCAGCTCCGCGAACACCATCGGCGGGGTGACGATGGTGTGCCAGTAGCCGAGGACGAGCGCGTGGATCCGCGGGTCCTCGAGGCCGAGCCGGATCGTCGCCTCGTACGTCGACGGCGGCTCGCCGCCCGTGATGTCCACCGGGTTGCCGGCGGCCCCGAAGGGCGGGATGAAGCGGCGGAACGCCTCGTCCAGGTCCGGTGGGATCTCCATCAGGGAGAGCCCGTTGTCGGTCACCGCGTCGGACAGCAGCACGCCGCTGCCGCCCGCGCCGGTGATGATCACGACGTTGTCGCCCCGCGGGGCCGGCAGCACCGGCAGGCCCCGCGCGTACTCCAGCATGTCGTTCAGGCCCGGCGCCCGGATCACCCCGGCCTGCCGCAGGATGTCGTCGTACACCGCGTCGTCGCCCGCGAGCGCGCCCGTGTGCGAACCGGCCGCCCTGGCCCCGGCCGCCGTACGGCCCGCCTTGAGGACCACGACCGGCTTCTTCGGCACGGTGTTCCGCGCCGCCTCGACGAAGGCGCGGCCGTCCTTCAGGTCCTCCAGGTGCATCGCGATGCACTCGGTGTGCGGGTCCTCGCCGAACCAGGTCAGCAGGTCGTCCTCGTCAAGATCCGACTTGTTGCCGAGGCCGACGATCGCCGACACCCCCGTCTTCGTGGTCCGCGCGAAGCCCAGGATCGCCATGCCGATCCCGCCCGACTGCGACGTCAGCGCCACGCCGCCCTTCACGTCGTACGGCGTGCAGAACGTGGCGCACAGGTCCTGCCAGGTGGAGTAGTAGCCGTAGATGTTCGGGCCGAGGAGGCGGATGCCGTGGCGTTCGCCGATCTCGACGATCTCGGCCTGGAGCTCGTGCTCGCCGGTCTCCGCGAAACCGGACGGGATCAGGACGGCGTTGGGAATCCGCTTCCGGCCCACCTCCTCCAGCGCCGCTGCCACGAATCTGGCGGGGATGGCGAAGACGGCCACATCCACCTCACCGGGAACGTCCGTGACACTCTTGTACGCCTTGCGGCCCAGAATGTCATCGGCCTTGGGGTTCACCGGATGGATCTCCCCGGCGAACCCGCCGTCCACGAGGTTGCGCATCACCGAATTGCCGATCTTGCCCGGCTCGTTGGAGGCGCCGATCACGGCGACGGAGCGGGGCTGCATCAGCCGGCGCATGGCGGTGAGGATCTCCTCGCGGGAGTACTTCCGGCGCGGTGGCGGCTGCCGTTCGGCGAGGATGATCCGGATGTCGGCGGCGACCGCGCCCTCCGGGGTCGCGATCACCGGGTTGAGGTCCACCTCGGCGATCTCCGGGAAGTCCGCGACCAGTCGGGAGACCCGGCGGATCTGCTCGGCGACCGCCCACCGGTCCACACCGGCCTGCCCGCGCACGCCGCGCAGCACGTCGGCCGCCTTGACGGAGTCCAGCATGGACAGCGCCTCGTCGGCGGTGACGGGCGCGAGCCGGAAGGTCACGTCCTTCAGTACCTCGACCAGCACCCCGCCCAGGCCGAAGGCGACGACCTTCCCGAAGGTGGGGTCGGTGACCGCGCCGACGATCACCTCCGTCCCCTTCGGCAGCAGCTCCTGCACCTGGACGCCCTCGATCCGGGCCCCGGGGGCGTGGGCGCGCGCGTTCTCGACGATCCGGTGGAAGGCCGCGCGCACGTCCGCCGCGCCCTCGACGCCGACGATCACCCCGCCCGCGTCGGTCTTGTGCAGGATGTCCGGCGACACGATCTTCATCACCACCGGCCCGCCGAAGCGCGCCGCGTACGCCACCGCCTCGTCGACGTCGGTGGCCAGCTCCTCGCCCGGTACGGCGATCCCGTACGCGTCGGCGATCACCTTGCCCTCCGGCGCGGTGAGGGCCGTACGGCCCTCGGCCCGCACCGCGTCGAGGAGTTCACGGACCCGCGGCTTTCGGTCCTCTGCCATCACGTCAGATCACTCCGTTCGACTTGAGCAGGCGCAACTCCTCGTCGCCGAGACCGAGTTCGCCGACATAGACCGCTTCGTTGTGCTCGCCGAGCAGCGGCGAGGCGGTGACCTCGACAGGGGAGTCGGAGAGCTTGAGCGGGCTGCCGACGGTGACGAACTCGCCGCGCTCGGGATGCGGGACGGTCACCACCATCTCGTTGGCGACCAGCGACTCGTCCTCGATGATCTCCTTGGTGGAGAGGATCGGCCCGCACGGGATGTTGTGGGCGTTGAGCTGTTCCAGCACCTCCCACTTGGGGAGCGTCGAGGACCACTCCTCGATCAGCTGGAACATCTTGTTGAGCTTGGGCAGCCGGGCCTCCGGGGTCGCCCACTCGGGGTCGTCCGCGAGCTCGGGCCGGCCGATCAGCCGGGTGATCGGCTGCCAGCCGACCGGCTGCACGATGACGTACACGTAGTCGTTCGGGCCGCCCGGCGCGCACTTGACCGCCCAGCCGGGCTGGCCGCCGCCGGAGGCGTTGCCGGAGCGGGGCACCTCGTCGCCGAAGTCCTCGTTGGGGTACTCGGCGAGCCGGCCGTGGGCGAGGCGCTGCTGGTCGCGCAGCTTCACCCGGCAGAGGTTGAGCACCGCGTGCTGCATGGCGACGTTGACGCGCTGGCCGCGACCGGTGCGCTCCCGCTGGAGGAGTGCCGCCAGTATCCCGGCCACCGTGTGCACGCCGGTGCCGGAGTCGCCGATCTGCGCGCCGGTGGCCAGCGGCGGACCGTCCTCGAAGCCGGTGGTCGCCATCGACCCGCCCATGGCCTGGGCGACGACCTCGTAGGCCTTGAAGTCGGTGTACGGCCCGTCCCCGAACCCCTTGATGGAGGCGTACACGATCCGCGGGTTGATCTCCTTGATGCGGTCCCAGGTGAACCCCATCCGGTCGACCGCGCCCGGGCCGAAGTTCTCCACCATCACGTCCGAACGGCGGATCAGCTCGGTCAGCAGTTCCTTGCCGCGCTCGGTCTTGGTGTTCAGGGTGATGCTCCGCTTGTTGCAGTTGAGCATCGTGAAGTAGAGGGAGTCGACGTCCGGGAGGTCGCGCAGCTGCCTGCGCGTGATGTCACCGGTCGGCGCCTCCAGCTTGACGACGTCCGCGCCGAGCCAGGCCAGCAGCTGGGTGGCGGAGGGGCCCGACTGGACGTGGGTCATGTCGAGGACGCGAATGCCCTCGAGTGCCTTGGCGGTCATCGGCGTTCACCTCACTTGTACATGGTCTGGTTCATGGTTCCGGGGGCGTACGCGTCCGGGTCGACCCAGACGTTGATCAGTGACGGCTTGCCCGACTCCCGGGCCCGGCGCAGGGCGGGGCCGATGTCGGCGGGGTCGCGGACCTCCTCGCCGTGACCGCCCAGCAGCTGGGCGAACTTGTCGTAGTGGACGTCGCCGAGGGTGTTGCCGACCCGCTCGCGCTCCTTGCCGTACTTGGCGGCCTGGCCGTAACGGATCTGGTTCATCGAGGAGTTGTTGCCGACGATCCCGACGAACGGGAGGTCGTAGCGGACCAGGGTCTCGAAGTCCCAGCCGGTGAGGGAGAAGGCGCCGTCGCCGAAGAGGGCGACCACTTCCTTGTCCGGGCGGGCCTGCTTGGCGGCGAGCACGAAGGGGACGCCGACACCGAGGGTGCCGAGCGGGCCCGGGTCCATCCAGTGGCCCGGCGACTTGGGCTGGACGACCTGCCCGGAGAAGGTGACGATGTCGCCGCCGTCGCCGATGTAGATCGAGTCCTCGGTGAGGAAGTCGTTGATCTCGCTGACCAGCCGGTACGGGTGGATGGGCGACGCGTCCGAGCGCAGCTGCGGCAACCGCTTCTCGATCGCCGTCTGTTCGGCGGCCCGCAGTTCGTCGAGCCACTCCTTGCGCCGGGAGGCACCCCCGTCGACGCGTCCCGAGGCGGCCTCGGTGACGGACTTCAGCACCAGACCCGCGTCCCCGACGATCCCGAGGTCGATGTCCCGGTTCTTGCCGACCGTGCGGTAGTCGAGGTCGATCTGGACGACGGCGGCGGTGGGGGAGAGGCGCTTGCCGTAGCCCATGCGGAAGTCGAAGGGGGTGCCGACGATCACGATGACGTCGGCGTGGGAGAACGCGTACCGGCGGGAGAGCTGGAAGTGGTGCGGGTCGCCGGGCGGGAGGGTGCCGCGTCCCGCGCCGTTCATGTACGCCGGGATGTTGAGCGTGCGGACGAGATCGATGGCGGCCGCGGTGCCGCGGGTCGTCCAGACCTGGCTGCCGAGCAGGATGGCCGGTTTCTCGGCGTGCACGAGGAGGTCGGCGAGCTTCTCCACGGCGTCGGGATCGCCGGCCGAGCGGGTGGCGGCCCGGTAGGCACCCGCCTTGGGGATGCGGGCCTTCTCCGCCGGGACCCTGGCGTCCAGGACGTCGCGGGGTATCTCCAGGAAGGAGGGGCCGGGCGCACCGTGGTAGCACTCACGGAACGCCATGGAGACCATGTCGGCGGCGCGGGCGGTGTCCGGGACGGTCGCCGCGAACTTGGTGATCGGCGCCATCATGTCGACGTGCGGCAGGTCCTGCAGGGACCCCATCTTGTGCTGGCTGAGCGCCCCTTGGCCGCCGATCAGCAGCATCGGGGACTCCGCGCGGAAGGCGTTGGCGACCCCGGTGACGGCGTCGGTCGTACCCGGACCCGCGGTCACGACCGCGCACCCCGGCCTGCCGGTGATGCGTGCGTAGCCGTCGGCGGCGTGGGCGGCCACCTGCTCGTGGCGGACGTCGACGACTTCTATGCCCTCGTCGACGCAGCCGTCGTAGATGTCGATGATGTGGCCGCCGCACAGGGTGTAGATGCGGTCGACCCCCTCGGCCTTCAGCGCCTTGGCAACGAGATGACCACCGGAAATCACGTCCTGGGTGTCGTCGGGCATGGCGGAGTCCTGTCCCTTCGTAGGGGGTGGGAACGCTCTCGCGGTACATTGCATACAGTCGACGAATACTGTATGAACCTTGTTATCCCGCATCCGGTGGGTGGTGTCCAGGGGGCGTGCGGCACTTTCCAGACAGGAGCCGAAATGGACCTGTACGAACACCAGGCAAGGGAACTCTTCGAGGAACACGGCATCGTGGTGCCGAGGGCCGAGGTCACCGACTCGCCCAAGGAGGCCCGCGAGATCGCCCGTCGGCTCGGCGGCAGGGTCGTCGTGAAGGCGCAGGTCAAGACCGGTGGCCGGGGCAAGGCGGGCGGAGTGAAGCAGGCCGCCGACCCGGCCGCGGCGGAACTCACGGCACGTCAGATGCTCGGCATGCGCATCAAGGGACACCGGGTCGGCAAGGTGATGCTGGCCCAGCCCGTCGACATCGAGAGCGAGTTCTACGTCTCCTACGTCCTCGACCGGGCGGCCGGCGGCTTCCTGGCGATCGCCTCCGCCGAGGGCGGCACGGAGATCGAGGAGGTGGCCGCGACCCGGCCCGAGGCGGTGGCACGGGTCCCCGTCGATCCCGCGGTCGGCGTGACCTCCGCCAAGGCCCAGGAGATCGCCGCGGCCGCCGGGCTGCCGCCGCAGACGGCCGACGTCCTCGTACGGCTGTGGCAGGTGCTGGTCCGCGAGGACGCGCTGCTCGTCGAGGTGAACCCGCTCGTGCGCAGCACGAAAGGCCGGATACTGGCACTCGACGGCAAGGTCACCCTCGACGACAACGCCCGCTTCCGGCAGGCCCGTTGGGGCGCCGACGAGAGCGGGCACCACGACCCGCTGGAGGCGGCGGCCGCCGCGAAGGGGCTCAACTACGTCAAGCTCGACGGCGAGGTCGGCGTCATCGGCAACGGCGCGGGCCTGGTGATGTCCACCCTGGACGCGGTGGCCGGCTGCGGCGCACGGCCCGCCGACTTCCTGGACATCGGCGGCGGGGCGTCCGCCCGGACCATGGCCGACGCACTGTCGGTGATCCTCTCCGACCCGGCCGTGAAGTCCGTCCTCGTCAACGTCTTCGGCGGGATCACGGCGTGCGACGCGGTCGCCGACGGCATCGTCCAGGCGCTGGAGACCGTCCGGCTGACCAAACCGCTGGTGGTCCGCCTCGACGGCAACAACGCGGCGCGCGGCCGGGCGATCCTCGACGGCCGCGCGCACCCCCTGGTCGAACACGCCACCACCATGGACGGCGCCGCCCACCGCGCCGCCGAACTCGCCCACACCGCCTGAGGAGCCGGGACATGGCGATCTACCTCACCAAGGAGAGCAGGGTCCTCGTCCAGGGCATGACCGGCGGCGAGGGCATGAAGCACACGCGGCGGATGCTCGCCGCGGGCACGAACGTCGTCGGCGGCGTCAACCCGCGCAAGGCCGGCCGGACCGTCGGCTTCGACGAACGTACCGTCCCGGTCTACGGCACCGTCGCCGAGGGCATGGCGGCCACCGGCGCGGACGTCACCGTCGTCTTCGTGCCGCCCGCCTTCGCCAAGGCGGCGGTACTGGAGGCCGCCGACGCCGGCATCGGCCTCGCGGTGGTGATCACCGAGGGCGTCCCGGTCCACGACTCGGTCGCCTTCACCTCGTACGCCCGGGGCAGGGGCACCCGCATCATCGGGCCCAACTGCCCCGGGCTGATCACCCCCGGCCAGTCCAACGCGGGCATCGTTCCCGCCGACATCGCCAAGCCCGGCCGGATCGGTCTCGTCTCCAAGTCGGGCACGCTGACCTACCAACTCATGCACGAGCTGCGGGACATCGGCTTCTCCACCTGCGTGGGCATCGGCGGCGACCCGGTCGTCGGGACCAGTCACATCGACTGCCTGGGCGCCTTCCAGGAGGACCCCGACACCGAACTCGTCGTCCTCATCGGGGAGATCGGCGGCGACGCGGAGGAGCGGGCCGCCGCCTACATCCGGGAGCACGTCACCAAGCCGGTCGTCGGCTACGTCGCCGGGTTCACCGCGCCCGAGGGCCGCACCATGGGGCACGCGGGCGCCATCGTCTCCGGTTCGGCCGGCACCGCGCGGGCCAAGCGGGAGGCGCTGGAGGCGGCCGGGGTGCGGGTGGGGAGCACCCCGACCGAGACCGCCCGGCTGGTCCTGGAACTGCTCGACACCCGGCAGCCCGAGGGGAGCTGAACCATGGCTTTCGTGCAGAAGCCCGGCACCGCGTGGCGTGACGCCTGGACGCGCTGCCTGACCGTCGCCCCCGAGGCCTTCCGGGACGACCGGGTCCTCAACCTCTGGTCCGCCGCCTGGCGGCCCGACGGCCGGCCGCTGCCCGCGACCAGCCCCGTCGACGGCAGCCCGATCGCCGGCGCCCCGCGGCTCCACCGCGACACCGCGCACCGGGCCGTCCGCGCCTGCCTCGACCAGCACCGCGCCTGGCGGCACGTCCCCCTGGCGGAGCGCCGGGCCAGAGTGGCCGCCACCCTGGACGCCCTGACCGAGCACCGCGACCTCCTCGCCCTGCTGCTCGTCTGGGAGATCGGCAAGCCCTGGCGGCTCGCCCGGGCGGACGTGGACCGGGCGATCGACGGGGTGCGCTGGTACGTCGACGGCATCGAGCCGATGCTCGCGGGGCGGAGCCCGCTGGACGGGCCGGTGTCCAACATCGCCAGCTGGAACTACCCGATGAGCGTGCTCGTTCACGCGGTACTGGTCCAGGCTCTGGCGGGCAACGCGGTGGTGGCGAAGACCCCGACGGACGGCGGGGTCGCCTGTCTCACCCTGGCCTGCGCGCTGGCCGCCCGGGAGGGCCTGCCCGTCACCCTGCTCAGCGGCAGCGGCGGCGAGCTGTCACAGGCGCTGGTGCGGGCGACCGAGATCGGCTGCGTCTGCTTCGTCGGCGGCCGGGACACGGGAGCGGCGGTGGCCACGGCCGTCACCGACCTCGGCAAGCGCCACGTACTCGAACAGGAGGGACTCAACACCTGGGGCATCTGGGACTTCACCGACTGGGCCGCGTTCACCGCCGTCGTCCCCAAGCTCTTCGACTACGGCAAACAGCGCTGCACCGCCTACCCGCGCTTCGTCGTCCAGCGGGAGCTGTTCGACGCGTTCCTCACCGCCTACCTCCCGGCGGTGCGCCGGCTCCGCATCGGCCACCCCCTCGCGGTCACCGACCCCGCCGACCCGCCGCCCGAGCTGGACTTCGGTCCGGTGATCAACGCGGCCAAGGCCAAGGACCTGACCGACCAGGTCGCCGAGGCCGTCGACCGCGGCGCCGTCCCCCTGCACCGCGGCAGTCCGGCCGACGCCCGCTTCCTGCCCGGCCAGGACACGTCGTCGTACGTCCACCCGGTCACCCTCCTCAACCCGCCCCCCTCCTCCCCGCTCCACCACGCGGAACCCTTCGGCCCGGTCGACACGATCGTCCTGGTCGACACCGAGGCCGAACTGCTGGCCGCCATGAACGCCTCCAACGGCGCGCTGGTCGCCACGCTCTCCACCGACGACGAGGCCACCTTCGCCCGCCTGGCCCCGCAGATCCGCGCCTTCAAGGTCGGCCACGGCAAGCCACGCTCCCGCGGCGACCGCGACGAACTCTTCGGCGGCTTCGGCGCGTCCTGGCGGGGAGCCTTCGTCGGCGGGGAACTGCTGGTGCGGGCGGTGACGAAGGGACCGGCGGGGGAGCGGCTGCCGGGGAACTTCCCGGAGTACCAGCTCATGCCGGGACGGGGGCGAGCACCGGGGCGGTGACTCGCTCGGCGAGCCGCCGGGCCACCCCATGCGGCGAGGGGCGGGGCGGGCTCGGCACGATGTAGTTCGCTCCGGCGGGTACCAGGGCGGTGCCCGTGGCACACGGCCCCATCGGGGAGGGCGGCAGGTCGGCGGTGCCGACGTGGTGACGCGCTGGCGGTCGCCGGCGGCCGGGTCACCGCCGGGTCGTCGTACGACACCAGGACCTGGACCGAGCGGACGATCTCCGCCGGATACCGGCCCAGGGCGGCGCAGCGCGCGTCCAGTACCTGGGCGCGTTCGGTGACGAACTCCACGGTGTTGTGCGGCGGCCCGGGCAATCGCCGGGTCCGAGCCGCTGTCCAGACCGAGGTGGCGGGGCGCCGGGGGTGGACCGCACGACGATGGTGGCGCTCCTGGACGGGCTGGAACGGCGCGGGCTGGTCGAGCGCCGGCGCGGTCCGCCGGGCCGACGGCGCAACATCGTCGAACTGACCGACGCCGGGCGCCGGCGCATGGGCGGGCCGAGGAGGCGCGGCCGGCGGCCGAGAGACGATTTCTCGCGCCGCTGGACGACGCGACGGCCGCGACCCTGATCCGGGCGCTGCGTGCGCCGCTGCCCGGGCGGTAGCGGGCCGGGCACGCACTGGGACGGTGCCCACCTGCGGGAATGCCAACGGAAACGCAGGTGAAAGGCACTCCGAAAGCTTGGTATTGTTGTGTCTGTCGCCGCGGGGAACACCCCCGGTCAGGCGGCAGACACCTAGTCCGGGTGGCGGAATGGCAGACGCGCTAGCTTGAGGTGCTAGTGCCCTTTATCGGGCGTGGGGGTTCAAGTCCCCCCTCGGACACTCGCTATAGCGATACGCGGATGAGGGCCTCGACCTAACGGTCGTGGCCCTACGTGCGTTTTCGTAACTGATCGTGATCCCGAGGGCTTCGTAGAGCGGGCTCTTCTTCTCTGCGTCGACGACCTGCACGCGTTGTGCGATGTGTCTGAGTCTCTCAGTGATCTCCCGGATCTGGTCGGCGCTGAGGGGGTCTCCTTCTTTGGAGTGGCGGCAGGTGGCGTGTCGAGCTTCTTGCGTGCTGCCTCCTTGTCCGCCTGCGCCTCGTTGATCCATTGAGTGACGACGGCGGGGTCGGCGCCGGCTTCGAGGGCGGCCTGGTAGCGGGCGAGACGCCGCTCGCACTCCTTGACCATTTTGCGGGCCTGCGTCTGCTCCGGCGTGAGTGTTTTGGCCGCATTCGCTGCCGCGCTGGCTTGGGCAAGGGCGGTGAGGGTGGCGGCGAGCCGGTCGGGGGCGAAGGCTTTCGCGATCCATCGGTCCAGGGCCCGGCAGACCACGTCCTCCCGGAGGCAGACGGCCCGGGGGTGATTCATGCCGGGGTGGAGGGACTGTTCCTGTTCCTTGAACTCGCAGCGGTAGTAGACGGTGTTGCGGATCGTCGCGGGCTGCATCTTGCGCCCGCACGTCTCACATCGCACGCGTCCGCGCAGTGCGTACGTCCGTTGCCCCTGCTGTTGTCGGCCGGGGCGTTCGAGGCGCTGTGGCATGCGGGCGCGCTGCTGGCGGATCTTCTTGACGGTGTCGAAGAGCTGGGTGGTGACGATGGCCGCGTGAGCGGTGTCATTGGACCACACCCACTGTTCAACCGGGTTGTGTGTCATGCGGGTGCGGTGGCCGAGGGTGACGTCGTCGATGTCGTAGAGGTGCTCCTCCTTGCGCTGTTTGTTCCAGATCTCGTAGCCGGTGTAGCGGGGGTTGATGAGGATCGCAGCCGACCAGCCCGACATCACCCATTCAAGTTCAGTAGCTTGCTCACCGTGGTCATCCGGTACACGGCACCCGACCCCCACAGCATCCCGCTTCCCGCCAAGCTCGCCCCGGCCCCGGGACGACAGACGGCCCCGCGGGACCATGCGAGGGGGGCCTGCCCGTGCCCGTGCAACAGCGGTGGTTTCTGCGGAGGCTGCGGGCACGCGGGCTGCGAAGGATGACGATGAACCGGCACGCCCCGTGCGGCGACGCCGAGTTGACGATGCGGCACGCCTTCGACGACGGCGGCGCCGAGCCCGAAGGCGGTGGGCCGTACGACGAGGTTGCTGACCCGCTCACCGGCGCCGTCCGGGTATGCGCCCGCCGCTGTGACTCCTGCATCTTCCACCCGGGCAACCTCATGCACCTGCAGCCCGGACGTGTCGCATCCATGGTCACCCGGGCGCGCGAAACCGAGGGGCACGTGGTCTGTCACAAAACCCTCGGAACCGAATCGCCGGCAATCTGCCGAGGTTTTGCCGACGGACCGGACCAAGGCAACAGCCTCGCCCTCCGTTTGGCCCGCGTGCTCGGCACACTGCGGGAGATCTCTCCATCATGATCATGGAGGCGGGATCTGAACGTTGACAGGCCTGGCGGCCGTCGGCTTGATCGCCTGCCGCCAGGGACAGGGCTGGTCGGGGCCCACGACCATGGGGCCCCTGACTGTCAGAGTGCGGGATGTGACCTTCCGTCCGGCTGGTCGTCGCTCGATGGTGTGACGTTGGGGCATCGCTGCCGGTCGGACGTTCGAGGTTCGCTTGGGTTGCGGCATGGACATGGGCAAGCCGTACCCGAGCGATCTCACCGATGAGCAGTGGGAGCTCATCGAACCCGTGATCACGGCATGGAAGGCCCAGCATCCCTCGGTCAGCGGTCACCAGGGCAAATACGCGATGCCGGAGATCGTGAACGCGATCCTGTACCAGAACCGCACCGGCTGCCGGTGGGAGTTCCTGCCCCACAACATGCCTCCGCCCGGTGCGGTGAAGTACTACTTCTACCTCTGGCGCGACGACGGCACCGACCAGACCGTGCACGACCTGCTGCGCTGGCATCTAGGGGAGAAGAAGAAGCGATTAGCCGACCCGAGCCTGATCGTCATGGACACCCAGAGCATCCGCGTCTCCGTCGGGGTGCCGGCCACCACGACCGGCAAGGACGCCTCGAAACGGGTGCCGGGCAGGAAGAGATGCCTGGCCATGGGCACTTTGGGCCTGGTCGTCGAGGCCGTCGTGCTGCCGGCGTCCGCGCACGACAACGCCGCGGGCACCGCCCTGCTGGACGGCGTGGCCGCACAGACCGACAGGGTCCCAAAAGCCCTTGTCGACCAGAGGCTCAAGAAGACCGTGGTCGATCACGGCAAGCAGTACGGCATCGACGTGGAGATCGTCGAGCGCAACCCGGCCGACACCGGCTTCGTCCCGCAGGCCAAGCGGTGGATCATCGAGCATACCAACGGGATCCTGATGTTCTACCGGCGTCTCGTGCGCGACTACGAGCACCGGCCCGCCCGCTCCCGGGTGTTCTGGGCGATGACCTCCGTCATGGCCCGCCGCCTCACCGGATCCACCATCGCCTCCTGGAGGACAGCGTGAGCGACAACCCGCAGATCAGCGCCGTTCTGGAGTACATCGAGGCCCGTGAGGCCGAACTCGGCGAGCAGGCTGGAGAGATCTGCTCCCGCATTGAGGACCTCACCGCCCGGCTGGGGGAACTCGACGCGGAGAGCGAGAACTTGCGCATCACCCGCAAGACTCTCTTCGACATTTCCGCACCGGCCCCCGCCGACGAACCGGCCCGGCCCGACGTCCCGGACCACCCGGCCTGCCAGCAGATCCTCACCGCCTTCGCGGACACCGAAAAGCCGCTGCGCGCCCGCGACCTCTGCCAGGCCCTCGACCTGCCCATCGTCCCGAAGAACACCGAAGGCATCCGGTCCAAGCTGAAACGCCTGGTCACACGGGGCATCCTCACCGAACCGGAGCCCGGCCTGTTCGCTCAGCCCCGCCCCTGACCGTCCACTCGCCCCGCCGACCAAAGCTCCTCACCCAGACCCAACCCCGAAACGGACATCAGCTCACATCCCGCACTCTCACAACCCGAGGATCATGGGGCTGTCGCCGTGTCCGGCGTTTCCCCATGTGGGGGACTCGAACATCTCCCTGCGCGAGCCCTGAGATTTTATCTCAAGCTAAGGGCTTGCCGTGAAATAACTTGCGGGTTCTGCGGCTTGACATCGCAGGTCAGCGCACCATGCGCCCGCATGTTGTTCCTCTGCAAACCCTAAGGAAGCAGGAAGACGCCGTCTTCGGAGTCAGCTGCGCGCCTTACATGCGTGCCGTTCCGCTCCGACTGCTGTGGCCGTGTACGGGCTCGGTGCCAGGCCGGTCGCGGAGCCGGAGACTGATCAGCGCGGTGATCGTGAAGGCGGCGACCTGGTAGAGCATGGCGTGCCAGAACGCGGTGTCCGTATCGGCGGCGGGGGCGTAGTAGGCGAGTCCGGCCGCGGTCACTCCGATGGATCCGCCGAGCTGCTGTGCTGTGGGCAGCAGTCCGGAGACCGAACCGGCGGCGGGGCCGTGTACCTCGGCCAGGACCAGGGTGAACACCGACGCGGTGAAGGCGCCGAACGCGGCTCCGCCGACGGCCAGCACGGGCAGTGCCGCCTGGCGTCCCGCCGCCGAGCCGACGAGCGGGGCCAGCGCCAGGCACATCCCGGCCAGCACCAGGGACGCGACGGTGAGAACCGTCGGCCCGTGCCGGCGGGTGAGAGCGGGTGCGGCTCTGCTGCCGACGACGGCTGCGGCGGCAAACGGTGCTGACGTCAGCGCGGCCGCCAGGGCCGAGTACCCGACGGCGGACTGAAGGTGGAGGAAGAGGAGGTAGGTGAAGGAGGGCACACCTGTGTTGAACACGAACACCAGCAACGTGCCCCTCCGAGCCGACCGGTCACGCAGCACCGTGGGATGGATCAGCGGGTCAGGCCGGTGCGGGAGGCTCCGGACGAAGTGGCCGAGAGCCGCCACGGCCACGGCGAAACCGGCCCACGTCCACCAGGGCCAGCCTGCTTCCCGCCCCAGCGCCAGGGGCAAGACCAGCGCGCCGGCTCCCACGGTGACCAGCAGCGCACCCTGCTTGTCGACGCGGAGTCCGTCCGCCCCGCGGGTGCGAGGCAGCGCGGTCGCTCCGGCCAGCGACGCGAGCGCCACCGGCACGGTGAGGAGCATCACCGGCCGCCAGCCGAGGCGGAAGAGATCGGCACTGAGGACGAGGCCGCCGATCAGCGGCCCGGCCAGTGACGCGACGGCCATGGTGGCGCCGTACAGGCCGAGGGCATGCGGCCGGCGTGTCGCGGGAGTGGCGGCCTGGATGAGCGACAGGACCTGCGGGGCGACCAGACCGCTGCCCGCGCCCTGCACCAGCCGGGCCGTGATCAGCGATGCGGTGTCGGGGGCACACGCGCTGGCTAGCGAACCTGCGGTGAAGATCACGGTGCCCGTCACGAACAGTCGGCGGTAGCCGTACCGGTCGCCCAGCCGTGCGGCGGGGATGAGCAGGCACGCGTACGTCAGGGTGTATCCGGCGAGGATCAGTTGCACGGCGCCCGGACCGGCGCCCAGGCCGGCCTGTATCGTCGGCGCAGCCACCTGGGCGACAGTGACGTTGAGCAGTTGTATGAAAGTGGCGCTGAGTACCACCGGCAGGATGAGGCGTCCGCCGCTCACGGCAGCAGAGCCGCGGCGAGCTCACGGGGCCGGGCGGCGAATGGGCTGTGGCTGCCTGGGAGGGTGCGCACGGTGAACGGGTTGCCGGGCATGACCCGGTCGGCTTCCGCGATCATCAGATCCTGGACGGCCGTGGGCAGTGCCCGGTCCTCCGCGCAGCGCAGGAAGGTCCGCGGGATGCGCCCCCACCGTTGTGGAGTCACGATGACCGGGGTGGTTGGGATCGCCAGCGGCAGATCGGGGCTCAGTGCCGAGCGCCAGCGGTCGAAGCGGTCCAGAGCGGTGTCGTGGTAGTGAGTCTGCCGCAGTTCCTCGACGTAGGCGGGATCCTGCGAGAGCGGGTTGATCCGCACGGCGCCCAGTTCCCCGGGGTCGCCGAGGTTGAGACTCTGGCCCCGGGCCGTGGCGTTCTCGGGCGAGCCGAGATAGTCGAAGAACCGGGGCCGGCCGGCGGGCACGAAGGCCGAGAGGTAGACGATCTCGTTGACGAGTACGGGTGCGCGCTCGGCGGCCAGTGATGCGGGGCCGCCGCCCGCGCTGTGCGCGACGAGCACGACACGACGGTGGTGGCGGGCCTGGCGCAGCGTGTCCAGCACGGCCTCGGCGCTGTCGTCCATCGTCACGGTGGCGAGCGCGGACTTCTCGGTCAACAGGCCCGGCTGGCCCGGCTGGAGGTATCCGCTGGGCAGTGGCGCGTCGAAGCCGTGCCCCGGCAGGTCGATGGCCATGCTCGCAGCACCGAGTGCGGCGAGTGCACGCTGCGTCGCCGCCCACTGCCCGGAGCCGTGCCAGGCCCCGTGCACGAAGACGAAGACGGTGTCTGTGGAGGAAGAATCAGTCATGACCGCATTCCACGCGACCCGGCTTCGATCATCTAGCGAAAGATCTGACAAGCTGGCCGACGATACATGTCAGATATGACTGGGAGGCTGACATGGAGGCGCGACACCTGCGGTACGCGCTGACCCTCGCCGAGCACGCACACTTCGGCCGGGCAGCCGGTGCGCTGGGCATCGCGCAGCCTCCGCTGTCCAAGCAGATTGCCGACCTCGAACGGGAAGTGGGCGCCCGCTTGTTCGATCGCACCCGTCAGGGGGTGTTTCCGACGGCTGCGGGCGCGGCCTTCCTCTCCCGGGCGCGCAGGGCGCTCGACGAGATCGCGGCGGCCTCGGTCGACGCGGCCAGGGCAGCGCGCGGCGAGACGGGACGACTGCGCCTGGGGTTCATTGCCTCCGCGCTGCTCGAACCCCTGCCGGACGTCCTCGGCCGGTTCGGCCGCGAACGGCCCGACGTGCGGTTGGAACTGCACGAGATGGCGACCAGGCGCAGCACGGCTGCGCTCGTCGCCGGCGAACTGGACGTGGCGATCGGCCTCGGCCGGGCAGGGGACGTCGGGGCCGAGCAGTTGGTATCGGTCCCGATCGGACACGACCACCTGGTCGCGGTCGTGAGCAGCACGCACCCGTACGCAGGCCAGTCGTCGGTGGACGTGGACCAGCTGCGGCGACAGCCACTGATCGTTGCGCCGGGGGAGGACGAGCCCGCCGTCGTCACCGGGCTGCGGACCCTCCTGGGCAAGGACTCCCCGGCGCTCTCCGGCGCGACCGTCGCCAGGGACATCCACACCATCATCGGCCTCGCCGCCTGCGGGATGGGCGTGGGTCTGGGACCCTCTCGCATGCTGACGGCCCCACGACGGGGCACGTGGTTCTGCGAGGTGACCCCGCACACACCTCTGCCCGATCTGGTCCTGTCCTTCGGCGCCCGGGACCGTTCCCCGGCACTGAACGCCTTCCTCGACGTCATCCGCAAGAACTGCCCCGAAGTCGGTGCCGCGCTCGACCACCGGCTCGGCCCACTCGGACCACAAGAAGAAGGCGACCGCGACTCGGCCCCTTCCTGACTTCGCCTCGCCGGACGAGTGGGAGAAGTTCACCCCGTTCCTGTGCTTCGGCACCGAGCTCCGCACCACCGTCGGCACGACTCGCGCTGCCACGCTCGACGTTTCCCGCCACAGTGTGGGCATCTGGCAGGCCTGCTGATCGGCCACCGCCGTTTCAGATCGGCACCCGCGCGGCAGCCGCGCGCTGGGGCCGCTCTGGCATGCGGTTCCAGTATTGCGTTGAACCCAACCGGCACCAAAGCGGACAGTCACCCTGCATACGCGAACCACACGAAGTGGCTCTGTCGCTGCTCCGTCATCACCGAAAGTGAGACAGGGCCATTCGTTTGACAGACCCTATCCATCCGTCGCGGGAACGGATCCTGGAGACCCGGGGCTGCAGCATCCAGTCGTCCTCACACTGCTGGGAGGGGTTCGGATCCCCGGCTCACGTTCGTAAGGCCCGCCGTCGGTGCCTGGCCATCCTGCTACGGCCGAAAGCCCCACCACCGGCCACCTCGCCGCCTATCCGGGTCTCGCCCCGGCGCCCCGGAACTCGGGCTCCTCGAACCGCGGCGAACAACCCTCCCGGCGGGGAAGCAAGCAGCTTAAAAGGTTCTTCTTCCTCTCCTCGTTCGCTGCCCTGGGCGGCTCGGCGCTGAACAAACGCCGCCATCCATGACTCTTCAGGCGAGACGATCACGCATACATGAGGTACTTCTGATTATTGAGGGTCTACCCGGCCGGTCCTTATGGTTGGGCCATGCAAATGTTCACCTTGGGGGATTTCGAGATCGTCCGCGTCACCGAGTGGCACGGTGCTTTCGCACCGGTCAGCGCGCTTTTCCCCTCTCTCCCCGCGAGTACCTGGCAAGAGCACCGAGCCTGGCTGGACCCGCACTTCTGGGATGCCGCGACCGGCGACTACCAGGCCCATATGCAGACCTGGGTGATACGGGGGCAGGGTCGCACGATTCTGGTGGACACCGGACTGGGCAACGACAAGCCGCGCGTGCACAGCCTGCTGGCCGACCGCGACGGCGATTTCCTGGACCGGCTCGCCGCGATCGGAGTACGGCCCGACGAGGTGGACACGGTCGTCAACACCCATCTGCATACCGACCACGTCGGATGGAACACCCGGTTGGAGAACGAGGAGTGGGTGCCGACATTCCCCAACGCCCGCTATCTGATGCATAAGGCGGATTTCGACTACTGGAACCCCGCCAACGGCATCCCCCACGCGTCGGACTTCGCCGACCCAGCCGACAGCAGGGCGGGCTTCAACGACAGCGTGCTGCCCGTCCACCGAGCCGGCCAGGCATTGTTGTGGGAAGGCACCGAGCACTCCGTCGCCGCAGGCCTCTCCCTGCACCTGGCTCCCGGGCACACCCCCGGTTCCACAGTGCTCAAGCTGCACTCCGGCACGGACCGTGCCTTCTTCGTCGGAGACCTCGTCCACACGCCACTGCAGTTCCTCACGCCCGACCACGACACCTGCCTGAGCGAAGACCAGCACCAGGCCGCCAGGAGTCGTCGGCGCATG
Organism: Streptomyces shenzhenensis; assembly: GCF_021462265.1. GTDB lineage: Bacteria > Actinomycetota > Actinomycetes > Streptomycetales > Streptomycetaceae > Streptomyces > Streptomyces shenzhenensis. The sequence continues at coordinate 227,360 of NZ_JAJONF010000011.1, forward strand.
CTGGAAGAAGCGGCGGACACCAACGCCCTCATTGTTCCAGCCCACCTGGGCGGTGCCGGAGCGGCTGAAGTCGTCCGGGAAGGAAGGGACTTCGCCATCAAACAGTGGGCGCCCCTGACCGCGCCGGCGGCGCAGGGCTGATCCCAAGCAGCCGTCGACCCGCGCACCTCCGCCCCGCCACCACTTCCACCGCTTCCGGCGAACGAGACGATGAACACTTCTGTGGACCTAACTTCCCGTCGACCGCATGCCTGGGCAGATGTGGACGTGCTCAGTGACGTCATCGCATCCCTCCGTTCGGGCCGCCCCTTCGCCAACCGGGAAGACCGCGCGGGCACGTGGCGTACTGCCTTCGCAGCGTTCGCCGGAGCGGGATTCCACATCGTAATGAGCGGGGCGTGCAGACTGCTGACGCCCGACGGCCTGCCCCTGACCCTGAACACCGGTGACGTGGTGCTTACCCCGCACGGCATACAGCACACGCTGGAGGACCTCAGCCGCACCGACGCGGACTTCGACGGGCCCACATCCCTGCTGTGCGGGGCCTACCAGCTCGATCGAACGCAGTCCCACCCCCTCCTGTCAGCCCTGCCGGACGTCATCCACCTGCGCGCACAGTTCGGGCGCCATCCCGCGCTGCGCTCCGCCGTCTCCCTCCTGGGCAACGAATTGGAGAACCCCCAACAGGGATCCAGCGCCGCCCTGTCCACGCTGCTCGACCTCCTGCTGGTCTACATACTTCGGGCCTGGTTCAAGGACGAGGCCGACCGCGGCGTGCCCGGCTGGTCAGCGGCGCTGGCCGACCCCGCGGTCAGTGCCGCCCTCAGCGCCATGCACGAGTCCCCGGCCCGCGCCTGGACTGTCGAAGAACTGGGCAAGCAGGCCAACCTGTCCCGTGCGGCCTTCGCACGCCGATTCACCGCTCTGGTGGGAGAGCCACCGCTGACCTATCTGACCTGGTGGCGACTGAGCGTCGCAGCCCGCCTGCTCAAAGAAAGCGGCACGTCCCTCGAGTCCGTCGCGCAGCACGTCGGGTACGGCTCGCGGCATGCTTTCGCCAACGCCTTCAAACGCGAGCACGGCATCTCCCCCGGTCGCTACCGACTCACGCACACCGGCAACCAGCATCCGACACAATGGCATCCCGAGTCCGGAAATGACCCCATGACAGCATCCTGAAAGAGCCCCGAAGAACGGCCGTGTCACTGCTTGTGGCTTTCCGCGGGGCGAGATCTCGGGCGGCTCTGCTGACATGGTTCGCTCGGGTGGTGGCGCTCCATCTGCACGCGATCAATCTCGTAGAAGCCCAGCCGTCGGATCCGCGTGCTCGCGATCAAGGACTCTGGGGATGCGACGTACTGAGGTTATAGCGACAGCATGCGCGCCGTCGGACAGCAACGGCGCAGCTCAGACTCTGCGCCAAACCGGTGACCGCTCGCTCCGCGAGGGTCAGGGTTCCTGCCGGGTGGGGAAGCCGAGAGCGGTCGAAGTCGTCCCGGATGGTCAGCTGAACGGTGAATTCGCCGAGGGCGACTGTGCGGCTGCCGAATATTTCGTCCGACCAGGTCAGGTGGCGTGCCGGTACTCATGGATCACTCCGGCGAGCCGGTCTCGGCGGCGTATGTCCAGACAGGAGATGCGCCCCGGATCGGTGATTGGTTCGAAGATCGCGCGCAGTGGTGCTGCCTGGTTCATCGCTTGATGGGGTCGGTGGGCGTTGTGGTGCACCTCGAACTGGCGGAGGGCGTGGCGCAGGTGGCGCTCGTTCCAGACGAGGGTGCGGTCGAGGAGTTCGTGGCGGCAGGTCTGGACCCAGCGCTCCATGATTGAGTTCATGCGCGGCATCCGGACGCCGGTGAGCACGGTCTGGATGCCGGCGGCTGCCAGGATCTGGTCGAAGAGCGCAGGGAACTTCGAGTCCCGGTCCCGGATGAGGTAAGTGACGGTGGCTGAGGTGCCTTCGAGGTCCATGACGAGGTTTCGTGCGGCCTGGCTCACCCATTGCGCGGTGGGGTGCGCCGTGGTGCCGAGGATCCGGATGCGGCGGGTGACGTGCTCGATGACCGCAAGGATGTACTGGCTTCGGCCGGTCAGGGTGACGGTCTCGATGAAGTCGCAGGCCAGGATTGCGTCGGCCTGGGAGCGCAGGAAGTCGGACCAGGTCGTGGCAGCCCGGTCGGGCGCGGGGTCGATCCCCTCGTTCTTGAGGATCTCCCAAACCGTGGAGGCGGCGACCCTGAGGCCGAGGGTGGCGAGTTCGCCATGCACCCTGCGGTAGCCCCACGACGGGTTCTCCCGGACCAGGCGCAGGATCAGGATGCGGATCGAGCGAACGGTGGGCGGGCGGCCCGGCCTCTTCGGTCGGCAGGTGCGGGCGTGGCGCTGCTTGATCAGGTCGCGGTGCCATCGCAGCACGGTGTCGGGCTGGACCAGCAACCGGAGCCGACGCAGAACCTGGCGCGGCAGCGGCACTAGCAGAGCGGCGAGGAAGGCTCGGTCTTCCGAGGCGAACTTCACCCGGTCCTCCCCGAGCTGCCGCTCGAGGACCATGATCTGGTGGCGCAGGGCGAGAATCCCCGTGTCCTTGTCGCGGTCGCTCATCGGTAGCAGCCACAGCGCGGCGAACGCGTTGGTGATGGTCAGGTAGGCGAGAGGAAGCAACACGAGTACTCATCCTGCCTCAGCACCGACAAGCCCCTGAGCTGCATGGATGACATCGTCGGCAGGTGCAGTCTCGGTGGCGGTGATGTGCTCCTCTTCGCGCACCAGCCCGGGGTCCCGGGTGGCGCCCATGCCGATGTTGTGCGGGAAGATCGTCGCGCCGACGAGGTTGCCGTTGCCGTGCACGGAGTCGATCCCGTACAGCAGCGGGATGTGCAGGCGGGTGGCCAGCGCGTGCGCCTGGTAGCCGTCGATCATGTCCGCCCACGCGGCGGGGGTGTTGGGGGTAGGGGTAGAGCCGCCGCCGGACAGGAGCGAGCCGAGGGCGAGGTCCGTGATCTGCGTTTGGTCGGCGTCGACCGAGCCGCGTTCGGCTTGGGTCATCTGACCTGTCTTCGCTGCCAGCGTCATGCGGCCGAGCAGGTCGGAGACGCGGCGAGGTACCGGCAGCTTCGGGTTGAGGTACGGCAGGGTCCGGCTCCTGGCAGGCCGCGATGCGGCGGTGTCGGTGTCGGCCAGGGCCGATGAGGCCGGGACCGCCGTGGCGACCAGGGCGGCCGCGGCCAGCAGTGCGCCGACCGTACGTCGTCGGCTGATGGTGATTCTTGGCGGCAGCGCGCCGCGCACGGGCTGATATCTCACGCCGATTCTCCTTGGATGCGGCCGCCCCGCAGGCGACGGCCATGGGGATGGCGCCGAAGTGGTGTCCGGGCCGGCGCCCCGCAGCCGCATTGCGTTCGCGGGGCGTCGGCCGTCGCCGTCGGGCTCACTGAAGCCGTGCGACCGGGAGGGTGACCTCACACAGCAGGCCACCCCCAGGCGGCAGCCCGGTCCTGCAAACCATGCGGCGAGCTCTGCCACGCTAGTTCTGCGTCCAGACCTGGTTGGGCTGTGTGCCGCCGCCGTAGCAGTCCCATATCTGCAGCAGCGCGCCATTGCCGGAGCCGTCGGCGTCCAGGCATTTCCCGGACTGGGGGTTGACGACGGTGCCGTTGGCGTTGAACTGCCATTGCTGGGCGCCGGTGCCGTTGCATGACCAGAGCTGCACTTTGGCGCCGTTGGCCGTGGAACCGGCGGCCACGTCGAGACACTTGCCGGTCTGCGGGTTGACGAGGCTGCCGTCGGTCCGCGTCCACTTCTGGTTCCAGTCGGTTCCGCAGTCCCACAGCTGGACGGGGGTGCCGTCGGCCGTGCCCCAGTCCTTCAGGTCCAGGCAGCGGCTGCTCTGCTGACCGGCGATCGTGCCGGACGTACCGCCTCCGCCGCCACCGCCGGAGCCATTGGAGTCGTAGGAGAAGCTGTTCACGGCCAGGCCGGGGCCACCGACCCAGGGCTCGAAGCCGAACTGCACGCTGGTCATGTACCACGCCGACGACAGGTAACCGCGGCTGATCGAGTCGTTGGTGAAGTCCTTGATGTTCACCGTGATCGCGTCGGTGGGCTGCTGGCGAACGTAGGAGACAGTGTTCCAGGCGATGCCGCTGCCTTGGCGGCCGTACCAGACGTCCCAGTTGGCCCCCTCGATCCACACCGTGCCGACCTTGGTGCCGAACGGTGTGGGTGAGCCGGAGTGGTTGGCCCAGATCATCATCTCCTCGCCATTGTTCTGGCCCGAGGGGTTGGAGCTGGTGTCGAACCAGATGTCGTACGAGGCGTCCCACTGGCCGTCGGCGGTCGAGAAGTCGACGCTGGACTGCGGGTTACCGAAGGCCGACACCCGCAGCGGCAGATCGTTGCCGCTGGAGCAGTTGCCGTAGTGGCAGCCGGCGTAGATCGACGGATACGCCGCCGGCGCGCCGCTGGTGCCCACGTCGTGCCAGCCGGTGGTGACCTTGAAGCCGTCGTCCGACACGTCCATGCACTGGGGGATCGAGTCACCCCACTCGTTGTTCTGGACGACGTACTTGCCGCCCGAGACCTTCATGCTGTCGGTCTTGCCGCAGAGGGTCGTGTTCGCGGACGCCGGCGAGGCACCGGCCAGGGAGAGGGCCACCAGGAACAGGGCAGCCAGGACTGCCGAGACCACCGCAGCTCCACTGCGCGGATTCGGGCTCGATCTGGGCATGGGAATCCTTTCGATGGCCGGAGCGGCTCGTGCGGCGCCCGGACCGTGAGGGATGGACCCGGAGAGTGGGGAGCGTCGGCTTGGGAGCGCTCCCATATTGCGGAGCACCGACGCCGGGACCTTCCGGAAATGAAATGAGAGAGAATTGCGCCAAAACGGCGGATCGGCGCCGCCTGAGGCGGGACCGGTGCGCGGCGTCCGAGCTCGCCCAGCTCGTTGACGCCGCGACTCATGAAGCCAGCGAGGCTGATTGAGTGTCAAGCGGTCTGCGTCAGTTCACTTTGTGAAGTCAACGCAAGGTGTGCGTGGCAAGCGTGGACGGCCCTGTCTCGAACAGGCGACCGTCGCTCCGGACCGGCACGCCCCGCACTTTCGAGTCGGCGTCCTTTTGGCGGTGCACGGGCGTTGCGTCGTCCTCGCCCTGCGACGCGTCCGACCTCGCCACTCCTTGAACTCACGGTTCAGGCATCCCCTCTGCCGGATCGTCATGGTCGCCGCACCACCCCTCGGGCGATGCGGACGCACCCCTTGCCGATGCATCCGGGCGGGGCTAAGGTGCCACCTCAGCCAAGTCACCAGCTAGTAGCTACTAACTAATTCGCCCTGGTAGCAACTGACGGATCTTCGGCCCGGGAGTGGAAGTGGGTGATGTCCGATCCGGCCGGTGACTGGACGACGGGGTGTGCTGCACGCCGGGCACACCTGACACGCTGCAACTGCGGTGCGGATCGACTCCTGGGCAGCCAGGGGAACTTACTGTCCCGCAGCGCTGCCCGGAACACCGGTGACGCCCGACGGAAAGGTCTTGGCGAACGTGACTGAGGGGGCGGCGCCCTCGTACCGGCGCGACCGGCCACGACTGCCGGCCGCCGAGCGACGGCGCCAGATCATCGACGTAACCTCCGCGCTTATTGCAGATCGCGGTTTCTGGGGGCTGTCGATGCAGGACGTGGCCGATCGGTGCGGGCTCACCGTTCCGGGTGTGCTGCGTCATGCCGGTTCCAAAACCGGCTTGCTCATCGCCGTGCTGGAACACCGAGATGTCGAGGATGCACGATCGCTTCGTGCGCATCTCGGCGTCGGTGAGGAGGAGGTCCCGGACGAGTGGTCCGCCGGCGGCCCCCACGGAGTCGGTCTGCGACAGTTGTGCTCGGCGACGATGCGGCGCAACTCGGAACAACCGGAGTTCGTCCGGCTCTTCACGGTACTTGAAGCCGAGTCGCTGACACCGAGCCATCCCGCGCACGCCTACTTCGTGAAGCGGCAAGACCAGGCGATAGCCGCCTTCGCGTCCTTGGCCAGGGACATCAGCGACCATCCCGAATCGCTCGCTCGGCACATCGTGGCGATGATGGACGGCCTGCAGATCCAGTGGCTGCGAGCGCCGGAGAGGGTCGATCTGGTCCGGGAGTGGGAGTCCGCCGCCGAGGCGCTGTTCGGTGAACGGGAGGGCGACGCGCGCACGAAGAAGCGAAGCGATTGACGGGCGCCGCAACGCGCGGGGACCGAAGCCCTCTGCAGAACCGCAACCGCATCATGCCCCCGCGCCTTTCCGTCGCCGTGGAGGCGCGGCAGAGGGTGCGTCCAGGGAAGTGCTGTACGGGTCCGATCTGATCCTGGGGTTTGCTCCGGCTTCTGGCTGATGCCCGCGCAGACGAACGACCACCGGCTGATCTTCGAGGTGTCGAAACTAGAAGGAGATCAGCACGATGACCGCACCTGACAGTCTGCCGCTGCACGCCCTCGCCGAGGACAATCTCGCCGCGGCGAGTCCCGATCTGCTGGGCGCGATGGCCAAGACGTTCGCCGACGCACTCATGTCTGCGGAGGCCGATGCCCTCTGCAATGCCGAATACGGGCAGGTCAGCGCGGAGCGAGTCAACCACCGCAACGGTTATCGCTGGCGTGAGTGGGACACCCGCGCAGGGACCGAGCCTGTTGCGTTTTCGTTCGGACGGGTCTGATGCAGGTTCGGGTGACAGGTTCAGTCACGCGGCCTGGAGGGCCGGTGTGGTCATGACGGTCTCGAATTCGACGGGTGTCAGCCGGCCGAGCGAGGCTTGTCTGCGGCGTCGGTGGTAGGTCCGCTCGATCCAGGTCACGATCGCGATCCGCAGTTCCTCGCGGGTGGCCCACGCCCGGCGGTCGAGGACGTTCTTCTGGAGCAGGCTGAAGAAGGACTCCATGGCCGCGTTGTCGCCTGCCGCCCCGACCCGCCCTATCGATCCGGCCATCCGGTGGCGGTCGAGGGCCTGGACGAACTTCCGGGAGCGGAACTGGGCGAGTTCAACCGGTCGATGCAACACCGGGTTGTTGAAGTGAGCGTGGTTGTTCTTCGAAGACTTCGGCGGGGGTCTTCCAGCCGAGGATCTTGCGGGGCCGGTTGTTGAGTGCGTATGCGACGGCTTCGAGGTCTTCGGCGGACTACCGGGACAGGTCTGTGCCTTTCGGAAAGTACTGTCGCAGCAGC
>NZ_JAJONF010000110.1 GCF_021462265.1 Streptomyces shenzhenensis
TTACCTGCCCAGCCCGTCCCAGGGCGTCTGGCATCTCGGGCCGATCCCGGTCCGCGCCTACGCGCTGTGCATCCTGGCCGGCATCTTCACCGCCGTATGGCTCACCGGACGGCGGTGGGAGGCGAGGGGCGGACGGCGCGAGGACATCGCGGACATCGCGATCTGGGCGGTGCCCTTCGGCATTCTCGGCGGACGCCTCTACCACGTGATCACCGACCCCGAGCTGTACTTCACCGCCGGCCGCCAGCCCCTGCACGCCCTCTTCATCTGGGACGGCGGCCTGGGCATCCCCGGCGCCGTGGCGCTCGGCGCGGTCGGGGCCTGGCTGGGCTGCCGCCGCCGCGGCATCAAGCTGTCCGACTTCGCCGACGCCGCCGCGCCCGGGCTGGTGCTGGCCCAGGCGATCGGCCGCTGGGGCAACTACTTCAACCAGGAGCTGTACGGCGGCCCCACCCACCTGCCGTGGGCGCTGTACATCGACCCGGCCCACCGGCCCGCCGACAGCGCCTCCGTCGCCCTCTACCACCCGACGTTCCTGTACGAGTCCCTCTGGGACCTCGGCGTCATGGCACTCCTGCTCTGGCTGGACGCCCGCCACCACCAACGCCTGCGCCGCGGACGCCTGTTCGCCTGCTACGTCCTCGCCTACACCACCGGCCGTGCCTGGATCGAGGCCCTGCGCATCGACCACGCCAACCACTTCCTCGGCCTGCGCCTGAACGACTACGTCTCCCTCATCCTGTTCACGGGCGCCCTGATCTACCTCATCGCCACCCGCAAGTCCCACCCGGAAGACGACGCGTCCTACCCGAGGCCAAACGACGGCAGTACGACGCCCGTACCGGCGCAGGCATCCGGCCATGAACAGCCATGACCGCGGCCCCGGACACCGAGACGTCACAGCCCCTTTCGGAGCGGCCGGATCCGGTTCGGCACACGGCCCGCTGCTGCCCACCCACCTGCGCTCGCCGGGCTGAGCCCGGAGGGATGCGCAGGTGTCTTGCCGCACCCTTCAGGTCAGCCGCTCTCTCCGGATTTGTTGTCACCCAGAGCGGGTTGTGATCGTCGACGGCAATGGGCAACTCCAGTGCGCTCAGCCTGCCCTGTTCGGTCCTCCTCGCCAGGCTGGGCGCACTATCGTCGCGCGCATGAAGGTCCGTCATAATGTTCGCGCGGTCCTGTTGGACGACGATCAGCTGGTGTTCCTGCACCGCAGATGGCCGGGCTGCCTGGCCTACCACACAACGGTCGGTGGAGGTGTCGAACCCTACGACCCCGGCCTCGAAGCGGCCCTGCGCCGCGAAGTCATGGAAGAACTCGGCGCCACGATAGGCCCTGCCACCGAGTTCCTGACCTTGACCGAGCCCGGCGAAAAGGTCACCGTCGTGCGGCACTATTTCCGCGCCGAGCTGCTGGATCTGGATCTGGACCGTCGCGGTGGTCCTGAACTGGACGATCCCGATACAGGCGACTTCGCACCGGTCCGGGTCGCGCCAGATGCGTCTGCCGTGACAGCGCTCGCGCTCCAACCGCCCGAACTCGTCGACTACCTGTGCAGGCATGCCAAGACGTGGGGCGTCGAGAGATAGCGATACTCGGCGGTCCCCACGGACCCCGGCGGCAGCGGCTGCCCACGGTCGGCCAATTGCACGACGCACGGTTGGCGTAGCAGCCTTGGCCGGGGGTTTTCAGTTTCCGAGTCATGCCCTCTTTGCGGCTGGCGGAGCGGGGACGAGACAATTTCCCACGGGAAGCCCCGCCTGTCCTCCTTCCTCTACGCGTCCGGCCCGCACGACTGCCGTGAACAACTCGCCCGGTGCGGGAAGAAGGACAGACATGACGATAAGACGTCCGTGGCCGACCTGGCCGGCCGAATGCGCGAAGGTGGTCGTCGGCGCCGTCGTCGCGGCCGCGCTGATCGTCGGTCTCGGCTGGGGCCGCCACGGCGGCTGGCGCCTGATCGGCTCGGCGGCCGCTGGACTGGCAGTGGCGACGGCGATGAGCGAGCTACCCACCCCGCGGAGCCACGAGGCAGCCGACCCGGGCGGCTCCGGCTCGGCCGACTCCGGATGACAATCTGAGCACGACTGGAGGGATGTCGACCATCGCCTCCGGCCAGCACGGTTGATCGCGTGCCTCACCGAAGAGCGGGACGACGCACTGGCTGCCGAACAACCGCCGCTTCCCTGCGCTTCTCCTCAGGGGGCCGTAGCAAGCCGGCGTGTCAGTGCCTGTGTCCCTACGGAGTCCCTCGCCCTCGCATCGCCCTCAACCGCCCCGCGGCGAACGCCGCATACGGCAGGCACGCACCGCCAGCCACCCCTGGCGCAGGGTGAGGATCAACCAGGCTCCGGCCAGCGCCCCCAGCCAGCGGCGATGGGTGGCCATACCGGCTGCCAGCACCCCCAGGGTGACCGCCAGATCGACCACGGTCAGTCCCACGTCACGCCTCCAGTGACGCGCGGCGGCCGGGGCATGATCACGGCTCCTCATCACAGATCCGCATGCCGGGCCCTGGCCCCGTTCCCGGCGGGAGAAGCCCACGCCGCGCCGAGGGCCAGCAGTGCGACGACCAGCAGGACGAGTGCGGCCTCCCGCCCGCCGCTCGTCCGGCCACCGAGGTGGAGGGCGAGGGTCACCAACGCCACCCCCAGGAGGTGCCCAGGCCACGGGCCATGTTGACCAGCCCGCCACCGGTTCCGGACGAGCGTGCGGGGATCGCGCTCATGCTCATGGTGTTGTTGGCCGAGGTGAAGGTGCCCAGCCCCAGTCCGCACAGGGCCAGGACCGGCACCAGCCAGGCGACGGTGAACACGCCGGCACCGAGCAGACAGCGACTGCGGTCCGTCATCGAGCGCGGCGGCAGCCGGTCACCGCCCGTCGCGGCCGGCGCGAACCCGGCGGGCAACGCGGTCAGCACGACCCCCGTAGCAAGCACCGAAGAACCCCGTGCGGCCAGCACGACCGGCACCAGCACCAGCTCCACCGCGAGGAGGGCGGCCCGGCGCCTTCTGCTCGGGTGTGGAGTCATCGGACTGGCCATGGCCTCCACTTTACATCGGTCTCAGAAATATTCTGCTACCATCCCATCGCGAGGCGCGCGGCATCGAGGAATGTCCATGACTCTTGCCGCGGGCCTCGTCCACAACCCACAGCTCTGGTGCCGTCAGGGGAAGCCATGACGATCGACCTGGACGAGGATGCCGCCATCCGGCGCGTCACCGAGCACCTCAAAACCGCATACCACGACCGCCGCACCCCTGACGAGATAGAGGTGGCGATCACCGAGGCCCGGGAGTGCTTCACCGCGCTGCCGGTTCGGACCTATGTACCCATCCTGGTCGAACGCAGGGCGCGACAGTTCCTGAGCCAAAGCGCCGGCTGAATCCCCACCGCGGCATGCCTTGCCAACCCGGAGAAGCCACACTCCGTTCCACCTTGTGATCACCTCCGGACCGGCATGGGCGAGGCCACGACTCACGGTCCCGCCCTGCTCACCGCGCCGCATCCGGGCCTGAACGGGGCCAAGAACGCAGGGTGATCTACTCGGCCTCCTGAGATATGCGCGTGGCCTTCTTCCGGGAGACAGGTCGGCGCGTCGCAAAGCTTCCTCAGCCTGACCTGCGGCATCACAAGCCGTCGCTATGCGGCTGGTCGGCGGGGGACCATCTGGTCGAGCCGGCCGTGCTTATGGCTCTCCTGATCTCCAGGACGGCATCTTTCACATGAGGGGCCTCCGCACATGCTCAGTACGTCTCAGCCGGGTGGTGCGGCTGATGGCCGGTGGCTACTGTGTGCACTCCGCGGGCTGGGGAGAGGCGGGCGAGGGTGGAAAGCGGTCTGCTGGGTGTGGTGCTGATTCACGGGTTCATGTCCGGCCCGAAGACATGGCGGCTCCTTGAGAAGCGGATCGAGGAGGACCAGTCGCTGGACTTCGCTCGTGTCCTGCCGTTCCAGTACGCAACTGGTATCAGGCGGTGGCACCCGCTTCGGGGATACCCGGACCTCGACACGGTGGCGGACAGTCTGAAGGAGTACTTGCGGACCGAGGCCGGCTCTTTCGAGCGCCTGGTGCTGGTGACGCACAGCATGGGGGGGCTGGTGGCGCAGTGTTGCATCACTCGAATGCTGGCCGACGGGAACGGCCCGGAACTGGCCCGCATCCGGCGGGTGGTGATGCTGGCCTGTCCCAACGAAGGCTCCGAACTACAGATGTCGCTGCGGCGAGGGGTGCTCGGCCCCGGTCATCCGCAGGAGTCGGCGTTGCGGCCGCTGAACACGAGGGTCGCCGATATTCGCCGGACCATCGTGCGGGACGTGCTGCATGCCACCGCTGTCCGCGATCGGACCTGCCCCATCGCCTTCTCCGTCTACGCCGGTGACAGCGACCGAGTCGTGTCCGCGGTCTCCGCCCGCTCGATGTTCCCCGACGCGGCAGCCCTGCCCGGCGACCATTTCACCATCCTGAAGACCACCACCCCCGAACACCGCACGTTCACCACTGTGCGCAGGCTGCTGCACGAGTCCGCGGCCGGTTCCGGGCAGGCTCGCGGCGCGCACCGCGTCGACGGTTCCGCCAACCCGTCGGCCCACTCCGGCGGCACCTTGCCCTGGACGGCGGCCGACGCCGTAGCGGGCGGAGCGGTCCAGGCCGTACCGGAGCCGCCGGCTGCAGCCCAACCCGAGGCCGAGCACCCGGCTGAACCCCCGCCACAGGCCGAGCCCCCGGATCGGTCTGCGGTGCGAGGCGTTCACCCCAGAGGGCCCGTGCTTCCGCACCACGGTGAACTCCGCAGGCGCTTCGAGGAGTTCGCAGACGTGATGCGCCGCCAGATCGATGACGAGAGCAGCCGAGACAAGGCCGCTGATCCGATCCTGATGCCGGTGCGCTGGTCCGTCACGGAGCGACACCCCGGCGACCACCCAGTCAACGTGTGGGGCGGGAGCGGTGGTGTTCTGCCATCACTGGAAACGGGTACGTCCGACACTCTGGCCGACCTGTTCGCGTCGATCCCCACCGGACGCATGGTCGTTCTCGGCAAAGGCGGCGCCGGCAAGACCGTGCTGGTCCGGGAGCTGGCCCGCAGGCTGTTGAACGACCGCGCCGACTCGGCGGTCCCGGTCCTCTTTCGCTTGCCGTCCTGGAATCCCGATCAGACCACGCTGCGGGACTGGATGGTCGCTCGCCTCGCCGAAGACTACCCGCCTTTGGGGGAGAAGATCGGTGACTCACAGCCTGTGCGATCCGTCGCTGTCTCGCTGGTGGACGGTCAGCACGTGCTTCCGATCCTCGACGGGTTGGACGAGGTCGCGCCACCGCTCCGCGCCATAGCCCTGCGCCGCATCAACGAAGCGCTGCGCTCCGGCGATCGCCTGGTCCTCACCAGCCGACCGACCGAGTACGCCGAAGCCGTCGGAGCCGGACGCGGGCTGGCCCTTGCGGCTGTCGTCGAGTTGCACGACCTCACGCCGGACGACCTGCGCGCGTACCTGCCGAGGACCACGCGCCCAATGGACCCTCGGCAGCCGGGCCGTACCAAGTGGGACCGGGTGCTCCGGCAGTTCGACGAGCTTGGTGCCACGGGTACACCGGTCCTCGGCGAGGTCCTGACCACGCCCCTGATGGCATCACTGGCCCGCGCGGTGTACAGCGAGACCCACGCCGATCCAGCTGAACTGCTGGACACCGAGGTGTTCCCGGACTCCGGGGCAGTCACCGACCACCTGCTGGACGCCTACGTGGACGTCAAGTACGACGACCCCTTGCCAGCCCCGGCCGACTCCGGACGCCCGCGGTGGCGGCCAGACGACGCCCGCCGGTGGCTCGGCTTCCTGGCAGTCATGATGTCGGCCCAGGAAGCCGACGAACTCGCCTGGTGGAAGCCACGCCAGTGGCGCAGCATGCGCCTGTTCAACTGGCCCGCCAACGGACTCATGATCCTGACAGGCATCC
>NZ_JAJONF010000111.1 GCF_021462265.1 Streptomyces shenzhenensis
GCCTCCGGCGGCGAGACCTGGTACCAGCCCATCAACGAGATCCTGAACCGCTACGGGCTGACGCTGCACACCGCGTGACACAGCGCCACTTCGGCCGAACGGGCTTCACCGGGCAAGGGTCGGCGAAGCCCGTTCGGCACGAGCGCACTGTCGCCGCGTCTATCAGGACTCCATCTCCGGGCAGCAACCATCTGGAGCAGCAGCCTCCTGAAACCCAATTGATCACAACCGAAGACAGCCCCTAAGGGCAATACCGGTAACTTAGGGGCAATCCGGTCGTTGTTGTTGGTGTGGCAAGAGCGGGTCAACTGAAGTCATCTGGTGAGCGGTTGTCGGACCGGGTCGCGGTCGGGGTGCTGACCCAGGCGTTTCCCCAGTCGCTTGTGGATGAGGTGCTGGCGGAGACGGGGCGGGTGCAGCAGCGCAACCGGCTGTTGCCGGCCCGGCTGGTGGTCTACTTCGTGTTGGCGATGTGCCTGTTCTCCGGGCAGAGCTATGAGGAGGTCGCCCGGCTGCTGACCGCGGGTCTGCAGGATGCTCGGCGTTGGCGTACGTCGTGGGTGGTGCCGAGTACGGCGGCGATCTGGAAAGCCAGGTCCCGGCTGGGGGTGGCGCCGCTGCGAGAGCTGTTCGCGCGGGTGTGCCGTCCGGTTGCCACACCGGACACTCAGGGCGCCTTCTACCGCGACTGGCGGCTGACCGCGATCGACGGCACCACATTCGACCTGCCCGACACGAAGACGAACATGGAGGCGTTTGGCCGTCCGCCCCGCTCCGGGCGCGGTGAACAGGACGTCGGCTACCCGCAGTTGCGCATGGTCGGCCTGGTGGAGTGCGGCACCCACGCCGTCTTCGATGCGGCGACCGGAGCTCTGCGCACCGGAGAACAGGCGCTGGCCCGGGCGGTCCTGGTGTCCCTGCAGCCGGGCATACTGCTGCTGGCCGACCGCGGCTTCTACGGCGTGGACCTGTGGCGCGCAGCCGCGGCCACAGGGGCGGACCTGCTGTGGCGAGTCCGCAAAGACCTCGTGCTGCCGGTGCTCGAGCAGCTGCCGGACGGCTCCTACCTCACCGAGATCTTCGACCGCAGCGACATCCACCACACCCGTCGCGGGGTGCCGGTACGTGCGGTGGAATACACCATCGCCGGCCATGAGGGCGTCTACCGGCTCCTCACCACGATCCTCGACCCGCACGCCGCCCCGGCCGCGGAACTGGCCGCCCTCTACGCCCAGCGATGGGAGTTCGAGTCCACCCTGGACGAAATCAAGACCCACCTCGGCGGGCCGCACCTGGTACTGCGTTCGCAGCACCCTGACGGGGCCGAGCAGGAACTTTACGGATTCCTGCTCGTCCACCACGCCATCCGGCACCTGATGCACCAAGCCGCACGACAAGCCGACCGGGACCCCGACCGGATCTCCTTCACCCGCTCACTGCGCGTCGTGCGCCGCCAGGTCACCGACCAGGCGGCGTTTTCCCCCCGGCCGACTCCTCCGCGCCGTCAAAGCCACCCACGCTGAACTCCTGGAACGCCTCCTGCCACAACGACGCCGCCGGGCCAACCCCCGCGTCATCAAACGCAAAGTCGCCAGCTGGCCCCTCAAACGCGCCGTCCACCGGGCTGCAGACCGCCCACCCGCCCCGGCCATCACCCTCGTTGGCGCCACCAAACCCAAACGAGTCAAACGAACACCAAAGCCCTAAGTTACCGGTATTGCCCCTAAGGGTTGTCCCGTAAATGATCTTTGAGCCGCCGCTCCGGAGTCGTCAGCGGTGTGCGGGGCCGCTCGTCTATCCGGCGAGGGCGAGGTTGTGCATGCGTGCAATGCCGAGCATGGCGTGATGGACTCCGTCGCCTTTGAGGCGGCAGTCGCGGAGGATTTTCCAGGTCTTCATGCGGGCGAAGACGTGCTCGACGCGGGCGCGGACTTGCTTGTGGGACTTGTTGTGGGCTTCCTTCCAGTCCGGCAAGTCCTCACCCTTGCAGCGGCGGTGCGGCATGACGAGTCCGGTGCCCGGATAGCCGCCGTCGGCGATCGTCATGGTCTTGCCGACGGCGGCCTTCGCGCCGGACTCCTCCCATGCCTTGCAGTCGTTGCGGTTGCCGGGCAGAGGCCGGCCGACCATGACGATCAGGCGGGTGTCGGCGTCGATGACAACCTGGTGATTGGTGGAGTACCGGTAGTTCTTCGACTGCTCGGCCACGGTGTGATCGCGGGTGGGCACGAGAGTGCCGTCCACGATCAGCACCGTGTCCTTGGCGAACCGCTTGCGGGGCTGAACAGCGAGCATGGGCCCGAGGTGGTCGATGATGCGGTCCGCGGCCGACTTCGAGACCCCGAAGAGCGGGGCGAGCTGGCGCATCGTCAAATTCGTGCGCCAGTAAGCCGCGACCAGCAGTGCCCGGTCCTCCAGCGGAAGGCTCCACGGCCGGCCCTTGCGGACCGCGGCCGCCCCCTCGCGCCGCAGCACGGTCACCAGCTTCCCGAAGGCGCGCGGGCTTAGCCCGGTGAACGGGGCTATCCAGGAGGTCTCCGACGCCGTGATCACACCAGCCATACCAAGATCATCTCACCTGTGACCGGCAGCTCCTGGACAGCCTCTGTGTCGCCCGTAGAGTGCGGTCATGGATGAGATCCCCTGGTTCGAGTATGACGAGGACGACCTGGACGTCGCGCAACGCGCGTTCGTGGACGTTCTGGCCGAACGCGCGGGATCCTGGCTGGTGGACCCGCTCGACACTGTCGTGCTGCCGTCGGAACACACCTCCGACGGACAGCTGATCGTCTATCTGGACATCGGTGACCCGCAACGCAACCAGGGAGTGCTGACGGTGGGCGCCCACTTCGACGGTTCCGCCGTCCGTGGGGGCGAACTCCATAAGCAGGACTTCACTATCCGGCAGACCGCGAGTGAGTTCGAAGCCGCAGGCAGCCCTACGGAGCTGGCGAACAGAGCGGCAGAGTGGTTCGAGGCAGTCCTCGCGCGACCTCTGGTCCGCTGCGAATGGCATCACGCGGGAAGGATGTACGCGGTCCGCTACGAGTACGCAGATACAGGGCAAGGCCTCAGCGAGGGCTTCGAGAGCCCCCTGGCCCCCGACGCACTGCGGAAAAGACTGGCTGCAGACGGCGTGATCCGAGGCCGAGGCCGGATCAACCGTCCCGGCCTGGGCCAACCAGACGTGATCGCACATGTCCGAGGCGTCCGTCCCGATCCGTAGTTACGGGACAGCTCTTAGTGTCCCGAGTCTTAGAAAAGCCATAGAAGTATCCTGGGTTCATGGCGCGCATGGGTCGGCCGACGGTCGAAGCGGTCTTGACGGATGACGAGCGTGAGACGTTGCTGCGCTGGTCGCGGCGGGCGACGTCCGCGCAGGCTCTGGCGTTGCGGTGCCGGATCGTCCTCGCGTGTGCCGACGGGCTGTCGAATACCCAGGTGGGCTCCGACCTCGGGATCCACCCGACCACCGTGGCTACGTGGCGCAAGCGGTTCGCGGTCAACCGGCTTGAGGGCCTTGCCGACGAGAAGCGGCCGGGGCCCGCGCGCACGGTGACGGATGAGCAGGTCGAAGACGTGATCGTGCGGACTCTGGAAACGACGCCGAAGGGTGCCACGCATTGGTCCACCCGGGAGATGGCGAAGCAGAGCGGGCTGAGCCAGTCGACGGTTTCGCGTATCTGGCGGACTTTCGGCCTCAAGCCCCACCAGGTCGACACCTTCAAGCTGAGCAGGGACCCGCAGTTCGTCGAGAAGGTCCGCGACGTCGTGGGCCTCTATCTTGACCCGCCCGAGCGCGCCATCGTGCTCTGCGTCGATGAGGAGTCCCAGATCCAGGCGTTGGACCGCTCGGCCCCGGTGCTGCCGATGATGCCGGGCATGCCCGAGCGCCGCACTCACGACCACCTGCGCGGCGGCGTCACCACCTTGTTCGCGGCCCTCAATACCGCCACCGGCGAGGTCATCGGCTCCCTGCATCGCCGCCACCGCGCCGCCGAGTTCAAGAAGTTCCTCACCAAGCTCGACAAGGAGGTCCCGGCCGAGCTCGACGTCCACCTGATCTGTGACAACTACGCCACCCACAAGACCCCCGCCATCCAGAAGTGGCTCCTGGCGCACCCGCGCTTCCACATGCACTTCACACCCACCAGCTCGTCCTGGCTCAACCAGGTCGAGCGCTGGTTCGCGCTGCTGACGGACAAACAGATACGGCGCAGCGTCCACAAGAACGTCCAGACGCTCGAGAAGGACATCCGCGACTGGATCGCCCACTGGAACGAGGACCCCAAGCCGTTCACCTGGACCAAGTCCGCCGACGAAATCTTCGAACGCCTCGCCGGCTACTTGAACCGCCTACCGAACCCCAAACCCTAAATATGCAGCTCTTCCGAGACTCGGGACACTAGCGCGACCCGGAAGATTTCTAGTCGACTGCTATGAGATCGACCGACACTGCGAGCGCGGACCCGGAACCTACATCGGTGTAGGTTCGGCGGGATTTTCAGCAAGCGGTCCTGGTGAAATGCCTGACTCTGCGCGACGTTAGCAGTGGGTCGGGCGGCTGATCTTTAGCAGTCCGCAGTCTTCGAGGCCATCTCCCCGCGGGTTGCCCGACGCGGGCGCTGTCAGGCCCCCGTGTAAGACTGCGGCGCATGTCCCTCACCGACCTCACCCTCGACCAGTGGCGATCGCTCGACCTGTCGACCGCCCGTCGCCTCGCACGGCGAGCTGCCGACCTGGCGGGCGGGCATGTGGTTGCCGTCGAGGCCGTCGAGCACCTGGGTGCCCGGATGCACCGTGTTCGGATCGAGCGAGACGGTCAGGAGTTCGCCCTGGTGCCAGGTGGCACCGTCACGCTCGGCTTCGACCTCGACTCCTGGCAGCCAACGCCCGAGCAGGTCGCCGACTACCAGGAGAGCGAGGCGCAGGGCTTCGGCTACGGCCCCGATCTACGGGCCCACCTCGCTCAGCTGCTCAGTCCTCGCCGACACGTCACCTTGGCGACGGTGCTCATGGGAGTGAAGGACGAGAACCTGACCGAACCCGCCGCCGACATGCCGGCCGTTCTTGCGGCGCGCGGCCTGCGGATGCCGAGCTCCGACGAGTGGGAGCACGCCTGCGGCGCCGGGGCGACCACCCTGTTCCGCTGGGGTGACGACTGTCCCCTCGACCGGATCCCCTACGACCACCCATCGGGGCCGCAGCACCGGCCGAACGCCCTGGGTCTGCACATCGCCTACGACACCTACCGGACAGAGCTGACGAGCGACGTCACCACGGTGCACGGCGGCGACGGCGGCGAGTCGGCCTGCGGCGGCTACGGCCACCTGCTGGGCTGGCTGCCGCTCGCCACGGCCAACCGTCATCCCTTCCTCGCCACCGAGTTCGTGTACGGCCCGGAGGGAGAGGACATGTACGAGGACTTCTCCACCCGGCCCGTCCTCGCGCTCTGACTACCCCAGTGGCCTCCCTGCACCCAGCCGGAATGACCGCAAGATCTGACGGGCGCTGCTAACGAAGCCTCGACGTTGCTAACGGGCTGCTAGAGATCGACCGACATTGCTAGCCCAGACCCGGA
>NZ_JAJONF010000112.1 GCF_021462265.1 Streptomyces shenzhenensis
ACGTGGTGCACGGTTCGGCAGCGATGCGCACCCAGTTGATGGTCCTGGACCGGGACCCGGACGTGACCGGCCTGTCCGCACGTCCGGTACGGCTGCTGTGGCGGGATGCCGACCGACAAGTGCGCTCGTGGGTGCCTCAGCTCTTCGCCCGGTACACCGACGGCACCGGCCTGCTCGCCGACTGCCCCTCACGCCCGAACGCCGGTGGAGACAGGGCGCAGCGGGCGCGGAAGGTCCTGGAGGCGGCGTGTGCCCGCGTGGGCTGGTTGTACCGGCGTCTCGAGCCACCTCCGGCGGTGGCGGCGGCGAACCTGCGATGGCTGGCCGGCTACCGCCACCCCCGCTGTCAGGGACCACTCGGGCTGCGGACCGCGCTGGCCGAAGCGTTCGCCGAGCCCCGGCCGCTGGCCGACGGGGCGGCATCGGTGGGTGATCCGCTGCAGGTGCTGCCGGCCGTCTATCACGCTGTGTGGTCCGGGTGGCTTGCAGCGCGGCTCGATGAGCCCCTCAGCGAACGAGCACTGCTGTGCGCGCACCGCAACGGCGGTGGGCGAGCCGACATCCCGGCGACGGGTACCGCAGGACGGAATGAGGGGTGAGCGTGGTGGGCGGTCAGCCGGGACCAAGGCGGCCGACGGTGGAGGTCGGCGTGCACGTCGTCTACCGGGGGCAGACCTGGCAGGTCGCCGCCCTGCAGGGCCAGCAGGCCTACCTGCTCCAGGAGGACGGCACCGAAGCGAGCCTGCTGCTGGGACGGTTGTTCGCCGATCCGGGCTTCGAAGTGGTGGGCGGGCGGGCGCCGGAGGCGGTGCCGCAGTGGGGGCTGTTCGAGACCGTTCCGCTCGCGGCCCAGCAGCGAGCGCTGGCCTGGCTGCCCCATATTCGTGAAGTGGAGACCGGGTGGCCGCGCCCTGAGGGCAGCCGTGAGGGACAGACGATGCGGCCGGAGTACGACCCCGAGCGGTGGACGCTGGCGCAGCGGGATGCGGCCAAGGCGCAGGAACTGGCGGCGCTCGGCTTCGCGCGGGTGACGCGTACGACGGTGGAGCGGATGCGGCATGCCTACCGCAAGCAGGGGTTGTGGGGGCTGGTCGACAAGCGTGCGGTGCCGGCCCGTGGCCGTCATCCGACGGGGTATGCCGACGAGCGGGTCGTGGCCGCGGTGCTGGAGGGGCTGCGGCGTCAGCGGGGCCGGTCGAAGGGGACGGTGAAGGGCCTGCAGGTACTGGTCGGGCAGATCCTGGAGGATACGCACGGGCGCGGGGTGGTGGAGATGCCGTCACGGTCGACGTTCTACCGGCTGGTGAGTGTGCTGGCCGATCCGGCCGATCGTCCGGGACGCCCGGCGCGTACCGCCACCACACCCGCCCGCGCCCCGTCGGCGTCGCCGGTGGTGCTGCGGCCCGGGGAACAGGTGCAGATCGACACTACCCGCCTGGACATCATGGCCGTCCTGGAGGACGGCAGCCTGGGCCGGCCGGAGCTGACGATCGCCGTCGACGTCGCCACCCGCTCCATCCTGGCCGCCGTCCTGCGCCCGCACAGCACCAAAGCCGTCGACGCCGCACTCCTCCTGGCCGAGATGGCTGTCCCGCATCCTGCCCGGCCCACCTGGCCCCAGTCGCTTCATCTGTCGCAGGCCGAGGTTCCCTACAAGCGGATGCTGTCACTGGACGAACGGCTGGAAGGCGCGGCCGCCCGCCCCGTGGTCGTACCCGAGACGATCGTCGTCGACCGCGGCAAGATCTACCTCTCGCAGGGCTTCGTCGCCGCCTGCGAGACGCTCGGGGTGAGCGTGCAGCCCGCCCCTCCGAGGCGACCACAGGCCAAAGCTGTGGTGGAGCGGACCTTCGGCTCGGTCAACGACCTGTTCTGCCAGCACGTCGCCGGCCACACCGGCGCCAATCCCCAGCGCCGCGGCTCGGCGACGGCGGCCGAGGCCCGGTGGACGATCCCCCAGTTGCAGGACTTCCTCGATGAATGGATCACCTGCGGCTGGCAGAACCGGCCCCACGACGGACTGCGCCACCCCGTCCTTCCCAAAACCGCCCTCACACCGAACCAGATGTGGGCCGCGCTGATCACCATCAGCGGCTACGTGCCGGTGCCGCTGACCGGGGCCGACTACCTCGAACTGCTGCCGGTGCGCTGGCAGCCCATCACCGAACGCGGTATCCGCCTCGACCACCGCACCTACAACCACCCCGTCCTCGACCCCCACCGCAGCCAGCGCTCCCCCGTCGCGGCCAGGGACGGCAAATGGGAGGTCCACCACAACCCCCACGACGCCCGCCAGATCTTCGTCCGCCTCACCGACGGACGGCTCCACGAAATCCCCTGGATCCACCGCGACCACGTCCACCAACCCTTCAACGACGCCATCTGGCACCACATCCAGACCGAAGTCGAACAACGCGGGGACCGCGACCAGCAGGAGGCCGACCTCGCCGACGCCCTCGACCAACTCCTGCGCCGCACCCGCCACTCCGCCGGGACGGAACAGAAAACCAACTACCGCAAAAAGCGTCGTTCTAGCAGTACGGCAGCGCAGTTGCCCGACCTGCCAGGCCAGCGGCGCCCGCTCGAAGCAGAGACTGCACCGGCCCCGGAACCGGACTGGAGCGAGAGCCTGGACGACCTCATCGACACCGCCCCGGCAGCCGAGCCGGGCACCGGCGATCCGGAGGGGCCGGGCACGCTGCCGGCCGAGGCAGGCGGATACGGGCTGTGGGACGCCGAAGCGGAGGCCGAGCAGTGGTGAACGCCTCGCCGGGCACAAGCGATGCGCCGGCCGACAGGCCCCCCTCAGGGGCGAACCGGCCTCCCGCGGCAAGCGCCGCCGGCGATGCCCCTGAGACGCAGCAGCAGTCGGTGACCACCTGGGACGGTTTCCAGACCTTCGCCACCATGCCCGTGGCGGCTCCTCCCCACCTGGCGCGCCGCCTCGCAGCCTCGAGGACCGTCTGGCCTATCACTCGCGGTTCGTCACCGTACGCACCCCGGCCATCGACACCCTCGCCAAGAACGTGCGCACCCTGATGATCCTCGGCCGCCACCAGACCGTCACCGCACGGCCGTCCCTCATCGTCACCGGCCCCGCCGGCGCCGGGAAAACCACCGCCCTGCTCCAGGTCGGACGCGCCTGCCACCTCGCCCACACCCGACGCCACGGCCCTGCGGCAGCCGGGCAGGTCCCCGTCGCCTACGTCCTGGTCCCGCCCGCCGCCAGCGCCAAGACCCTCGCCACCGAGTTCGCCCGCTACCTCGGCATCCCCGTCGCCGCCGGCATGTCCCAGGCCCAAATCACCAACGCCGTCTGCCACACCTACACCACCGCCAAAGTCCAGCTGGTGATGATCGACGAGGTCCACCGGCTCAACCCCCGCACCACCACCGGCGCCCAGAGTGCCGACCTGATCAAAGACCTCACCGAACGCATCGGCGCCACCTTCGTCTACGCCGGCATCGACGTCACCACCACACCCCTGTTCACCGGAGTACGCGGCGCGCAGCTCGCCGGACGCACCTCCCTCATCGACTGCGCCGCCTTCCCCGCCCGCCTCGGCGACCAAAAGCCCTTCCACGACCTCGTCAAAGCCATGGAGAGCGCACTCGACCTGCGCCACCACCGGCCCGGAACCCTCCCCCAGCTGAGTCCTTACCTCCACGAGCGAACCGCCGGCCGCATCGGCAGCCTCGCCCGCCTCATCCGCCAGGCCGCCATCACCGCCCTCATCGACGGCACCGAACGCATCACCAGAACCACCCTCGAAGCAGTCCGCCTCGACCACCTCGCCGAACAGCACTACCGACCCCACGCCCGGCCCCGGAACCGCATCACCAGCACCCCATGACCCGGACAGCCATCACGGCCCGGGATACGGCCGCAGCCGTCCCCGCGCAGCGCAGTGTCGTCACCGCAGGGACATGGCTGCAGGTCCCGTCAGCCGCGCCGGGCGTGCTCCACATACGGCCGCTGACCGGCGAAGCGACCGCCTCATATGTGCAACGGCTCGCCACGGTCTACCAGCTGACGCTTCCCCAGTTCCTCGACGGCGCCGACATCAACCTCCACGGCCACGGGACCCTGCCGGCAGCCGAACTCCACCTCAATCACAACGCCGGCCGGCACCTCGCTGTCCTGGCCCGCACCCCACTCCCCCACCTGACGCGCGCCCTGCCCCGCCTCGCCGCCAACGACGACGCCCACAGCACCGAGGCCACCGCGCACTGGAAGCGGCTCGAGGCCGGGCAACAGCCCGTCCGCGCCTGCACGCTGTGCACCCGCCACCGCAGCCACGGCATCACCGACACCGCCTGGGTTCATCCGTCACCGCACCAGCTGATGTGCCCGCGCCACCAGCAAGCCGCTCCCGACCCACGCCTCACCTCCACCCTCCGCACCCAACGCGTGCCCGAACTCGCCGCCGCGCACCACACCCACCAGCACCTGCTACGGCACCCCCGAGCCACCACCGCCTGGACCGCAGCACGCGCCATCACCACCCGCTGGTACGACCACCAGCAACACCTCACCCAACGCTGGCACCCCCGCCTCAACCAGCTCTGCGAGACAAACCCCCACCTGACCACCACAGGCAGCGCCTCCCCCGCACTCCTGGCACGCGACCTGGTGATCTATCCGGAAACCGTTGCCCTCGCCCGCGCACTCGCCACCCTCCCAAACCGGCCACACCGCGACACCAACGACACCCTCACCCTCATCGCCCGCCGACTCGGCCTCACCCGCCTGACCCCCAACGCGAACGACCCACTCCGCGTCTTCATCACCCACACACGCCACTGACCAGCCAAAACAAACTCCGAAGCCCGCAGAAAACGCAACCGCCCACAGACGCACCACTACATCCACCGAAAACCCAAGATCAATCCCACACAACTACAAGACCGCAGGCCAAACACCCGAACAACCAAACCGAACACGACACCAGACCACGCCCATCACCCCGAACACAGCCGCTCCAGCCATCCCGAATCCCACCCCCAAAGACGGAACACCAGACCCGAACGACCAAACCCCCTGAAGATCGATACTCCGTCACAGCGCAGACCTCGACCACCTCGGCATGCGCTGGTAGTGGATACGGCTGCAGGAACGGCCCGTCCCGAAGATCGGGACGGGCCGTGGCCGTGCATGTGGTCGTGAAGGGCGGTCGCCTACGCGGCGAAAGGCTCCATGAGGCATCAGCCGAACGATCATCCCCATGGGCAATAGGTGAGGCCCGGGGACACTGTCCCCTCCACAACCACTGCTATCTGTAACACGACCAGACGACCGGCCATTCCCGCCACGCACACGAACACGGAACACACCCAACCACGTACGACGCCACAACCGACGACGTCACAACCGACGACGCCGGCACACCGGCCACAGGCACGGAACAGAC
>NZ_JAJONF010000113.1 GCF_021462265.1 Streptomyces shenzhenensis
CGAAGGGAAGCCCGGAGGAAAGCCCGAGAGGGTGAGTACAAAGGAAGCGACCGTTCCTTGAGAACTCAACAGCGTGCTAAAAGTCAACGCCAGATATGTTGATACCCCGTCTGTCGGAAGTCTTCCGATGGTCGAGGTTCCTTTGAAGAAAATACAGCGAGGACGCTGTGAACGGCCGGATTATTCCTTCGGCTGTTCCGCTCCCGTGAAAAGCATTCACGGAGAGTTTGATCCTGGCTCAGGACGAACGCTGGCGGCGTGCTTAACACATGCAAGTCGAACGATGAACCACTTCGGTGGGGATTAGTGGCGAACGGGTGAGTAACACGTGGGCAATCTGCCCTGCACTCTGGGACAAGCCCTGGAAACGGGGTCTAATACCGGATATGAGCCTGGGAGGCATCTCCCGGGTTGTAAAGCTCCGGCGGTGCAGGATGAGCCCGCGGCCTATCAGCTTGTTGGTGAGGTAGTGGCTCACCAAGGCGACGACGGGTAGCCGGCCTGAGAGGGCGACCGGCCACACTGGGACTGAGACACGGCCCAGACTCCTACGGGAGGCAGCAGTGGGGAATATTGCACAATGGGCGAAAGCCTGATGCAGCGACGCCGCGTGAGGGATGACGGCCTTCGGGTTGTAAACCTCTTTCAGCAGGGAAGAAGCGAAAGTGACGGTACCTGCAGAAGAAGCGCCGGCTAACTACGTGCCAGCAGCCGCGGTAATACGTAGGGCGCAAGCGTTGTCCGGAATTATTGGGCGTAAAGAGCTCGTAGGCGGCTTGTCACGTCGATTGTGAAAGCCCGAGGCTTAACCTCGGGTCTGCAGTCGATACGGGCTAGCTAGAGTGTGGTAGGGGAGATCGGAATTCCTGGTGTAGCGGTGAAATGCGCAGATATCAGGAGGAACACCGGTGGCGAAGGCGGATCTCTGGGCCATTACTGACGCTGAGGAGCGAAAGCGTGGGGAGCGAACAGGATTAGATACCCTGGTAGTCCACGCCGTAAACGGTGGGAACTAGGTGTTGGCGACATTCCACGTCGTCGGTGCCGCAGCTAACGCATTAAGTTCCCCGCCTGGGGAGTACGGCCGCAAGGCTAAAACTCAAAGGAATTGACGGGGGCCCGCACAAGCGGCGGAGCATGTGGCTTAATTCGACGCAACGCGAAGAACCTTACCAAGGCTTGACATACACCGGAAAACTCTGGAGACAGGGTCCCCCTTGTGGTCGGTGTACAGGTGGTGCATGGCTGTCGTCAGCTCGTGTCGTGAGATGTTGGGTTAAGTCCCGCAACGAGCGCAACCCTTGTCCCGTGTTGCCAGCAGGCCCTTGTGGTGCTGGGGACTCACGGGAGACCGCCGGGGTCAACTCGGAGGAAGGTGGGGACGACGTCAAGTCATCATGCCCCTTATGTCTTGGGCTGCACACGTGCTACAATGGCCGGTACAATGAGCTGCGATACCGTGAGGTGGAGCGAATCTCAAAAAGCCGGTCTCAGTTCGGATTGGGGTCTGCAACTCGACCCCATGAAGTCGGAGTCGCTAGTAATCGCAGATCAGCATTGCTGCGGTGAATACGTTCCCGGGCCTTGTACACACCGCCCGTCACGTCACGAAAGTCGGTAACACCCGAAGCCGGTGGCCCAACCCCTTGTGGGAGGGAGCTGTCGAAGGTGGGACTGGCGATTGGGACGAAGTCGTAACAAGGTAGCCGTACCGGAAGGTGCGGCTGGATCACCTCCTTTCTAAGGAGCACTTCTAGGCCGCACAGCGGTCCAGAGGCCAGTATGCGGGCGAATGTCTCGCACTGGTTGCTCATGGGTGGAACGTTGACTATTCGGCACTCTTGATCGTTTTCTCTTCCTAGTACTGCTTCGGCGTGGAACGGGTGTGGGGGCGGCGGGGGTGTCGGGCACGCTGTTGGGTGTCTGAGGGAATGGATTTTTCCTCAGTCGCCGGCCCCAGTGAACTTGTTCTTCGGAGCAGGGTGATGGGTGGCTGGTCGTTGTTTGAGAACTGCACAGTGGACGCGAGCATCTGTGGCCAAGTTTTTAAGGGCGCACGGTGGATGCCTTGGCACCAGGAACCGATGAAGGACGTGGGAGGCCACGATAGTCCCCGGGGAGTCGTCAACCAGGCTTTGATCCGGGGGTTTCCGAATGGGGAAACCCGGCAGTCGTCATGGGCTGTCACCCGCTGCTGAACACATAGGCAGTGTGGAGGGAACGAGGGGAAGTGAAACATCTCAGTACCCTCAGGAAGAGAAAACAACCGTGATTCCGGGAGTAGTGGCGAGCGAAACCGGATGAGGCCAAACCGTATGCGTGTGAGACCCGGCAGGGGTTGCGTATACGGGGTTGTGGGATCTCTCTTTTACGGTCTGCCGGCCGTGAGACGAGTCAGAAACCGTTGATGTAGGCGAAGGACATGCGAAAGGTCCGGCGTAGAGGGTAAGACCCCCGTAGTCGAAACGTCAACGGCTCGTTTGAGAGACACCCAAGTAGCACGGGGCCCGAGAAATCCCGTGTGAATCTGGCGGGACCACCCGCTAAGCCTAAATATTCCCTGGTGACCGATAGCGGATAGTACCGTGAGGGAATGGTGAAAAGTACCCCGGGAGGGGAGTGAAATAGTACCTGAAACCGTGTGCCTACAAGCCGTGGGAGCACTTTGGTGTGACTGCGTGCCTTTTGAAGAATGAGCCTGCGAGTTTGCGGTGTGTTGCGAGGTTAACCCGTGTGGGGTAGCCGTAGCGAAAGCGAGTCCGAAGAGGGCGTTTCAGTAGCACGCTCAAGACCCGAAGCGGAGTGATCTAGCCATGGGCAGGTTGAAGCGGAGGTAAGACTTCGTGGAGGACCGAACCCACCAGGGTTGAAAACCTGGGGGATGACCTGTGGTTAGGGGTGAAAGGCCAATCAAACTCCGTGATAGCTGGTTCTCCCCGAAATGCATTTAGGTGCAGCGTCGTGTGTTTCTTGCCGGAGGTAGAGCACTGGATAGGCGATGGGCCCTACCGGGTTACTGACCTTAGCCAAACTCCGAATGCCGGTAAGTGAGAGCGCGGCAGTGAGACTGTGGGGGATAAGCTCCATGGTCGAGAGGGAAACAGCCCAGAGCATCGACTAAGGCCCCTAAGCGTACGCTAAGTGGGAAAGGATGTGGAGTCGCACAGACAACCAGGAGGTTGGCTTAGAAGCAGCCACCCTTGAAAGAGTGCGTAATAGCTCACTGGTCTAGTGATTCCGCGCCGACAATGTAGCGGGGCTCAAGCGTACCGCCGAAGTCGTGTCATTGCAGCATATAGCCCCAACGGGTGCTGTGATGGGTAGGGGAGCGTCGTCTGCCGGGTGAAGCAGCACCGGAAGGTAGTTGTGGACGGTTGACGAGTGAGAATGCAGGCATGAGTAGCGATTCACACGTGGGAAACGTGTGCGCCGATTGACTAAGGGTTCCTGGGTCAAGCTGATCTGCCCAGGGTAAGTCGGGACCTAAGGCGAGGCCGACAGGCGTAGTCGATGGATAACCGGTTGATATTCCGGTACCCGCTGTGAAGCGTCAAACATCGAACCAGGCGATGCTAAGTCCGTGAAGCCGCCCTGATCTCTTCGGAGTTGAGGGGAGTGGTGGAGCCGACGGACCAGACTTGTAGTAGGTGAGTGATGGGGTGACGCAGGAAGGTAGTCCAGCCCGGGCGGTGGTTGTCCCGGGGTAAGGGTGTAGGCCGTGCGGTAGGTAAATCCGTCGCACACTAGGGCTGAGACCTGATGCCGAGCCGATTGTGGTGAAGTGGATGATCCTATGCTGTCGAGAAAAGCCTCTAGCGAGTTTCATGGCGGCCCGTACCCTAAACCGACTCAGGTGGTCAGGTAGAGAATACCGAGGCGTTCGGGTGAACTATGGTTAAGGAACTCGGCAAAATGCCCCCGTAACTTCGGGAGAAGGGGGGCCAGCTCCGGTGATCCGTTTTACACGGTGAGCTGGGGGTGGCCGCAGAGACCAGCGAGAAGCGACTGTTTACTAAAAACACAGGTCCGTGCGAAGCCGTAAGGCGATGTATACGGACTGACGCCTGCCCGGTGCTGGAACGTTAAGGGGACCGGTTAGCTCCATTTCGGTGGGGCGAAGCTGAGAACTTAAGCGCCAGTAAACGGCGGTGGTAACTATAACCATCCTAAGGTAGCGAAATTCCTTGTCGGGTAAGTTCCGACCTGCACGAATGGCGTAACGACTTCTCGACTGTCTCAACCATAGGCCCGGTGAAATTGCACTACGAGTAAAGATGCTCGTTTCGCGCAGCAGGACGGAAAGACCCCGGGACCTTTACTACAGTTTGATATTGGTGTTCGGTTCGGCTTGTGTAGGATAGCTGGGAGACTTTGAAGCATTGACGCCAGTTAGTGTGGAGTCGTCGTTGAAATACCAGTCTGGTCGTGCTGGATGTCTAACCTGGGTCCGTGATCCGGATCAGGGACAGTGTCTGATGGGTAGTTTAACTGGGGCGGTTGCCTCCTAAAGAGTAACGGAGGCGCCCAAAGGTTCCCTCAGCCTGGTTGGCAATCAGGTGTTGAGTGTAAGTGCACAAGGGAGCTTGACTGTGAGACCGACGGGTCGAGCAGGGACGAAAGTCGGGACTAGTGATCCGGCGGTGGCTTGTGGAAGCGCCGTCGCTCAACGGATAAAAGGTACCCCGGGGATAACAGGCTGATCTTCCCCAAGAGTCCATATCGACGGGATGGTTTGGCACCTCGATGTCGGCTCGTCGCATCCTGGGGCTGGAGTCGGTCCCAAGGGTTGGGCTGTTCGCCCATTAAAGCGGTACGCGAGCTGGGTTTAGAACGTCGTGAGACAGTTCGGTCCCTATCCGCTGTGCGCGTAGGAGTCTTGAGAAGGGCTGTCCCTAGTACGAGAGGACCGGGACGGACGAACCTCTGGTGTGCCAGTTGTTCTGCCAAGGGCATGGCTGGTTGGCTACGTTCGGGAGGGATAACCGCTGAAAGCATCTAAGCGGGAAGCCTGCTTCGAGATGAGGACTCCCACCCACTTGATGGGGTAAGGCTCCCAGTAGACGACTGGGTTGATAGGCCGGATCTGGAAGCCAGGTAACTGGTGGAGGTGACCGGTACTAATAGGCCGAGGGCTTGTCCTCAGTTGCTCGCGTCCACTGTGTT
>NZ_JAJONF010000114.1 GCF_021462265.1 Streptomyces shenzhenensis
GGCGGGCCGCGCTCGCGACGAGCCTCTATTACGGCGGCGTTCTCAGCCTGATCTGCGGTCCGGTGTGGGTTCTTACGGGCCACAGCCACTGGCTCCTCGCGATCCCTGGCCTGTTCGCTTTCTCCCTTGTCATCGCTGTCTGCCTCAGCTCCTACGGATCCTGGCTGATCCGGCGCACCGGATTTGCCCTCGCGCGCTGGCTTCCGTCACCGTGGCGGTGCATGGCCTTCCTCGACGACGCCTGCCGCCGGGGCGTACTACGCCAGACCGGCGGCACCTACCAGTTCAGGCACGCACTGCTGCAAGAACGCCTGGCTACCGAGTTCCTGGCGCATCGCGGTCCACGGGTGGCACATCACAGAACCATGCAGTACGTACGCGCCCACCTGCGGTTGTCACAACTCGCCGCGAAGGATGACCTCGACGGTATGGCAGCCGAACTGCGAGGGATCATCGAACGCCACCGCAACCTGCGCGGTGACGAGTACACGGTGGTCTCCTCCTGGAACCGCCTGATAGGCGTGCTTCGCAGCGGCGGGCGCAGAGAGGAAGCCGTCAGCGAGGCCATGGCCTTCCGAAAGTTCGTGGAGGGCATCAGGACCCGGGGGGCGCGCCGGTACTGGCACTACCGCAGCCGACGCGTGCTGGCCGACTCGTTGGCCGACCTCGGACGTCTCCCCCAGGCTGTCCGCGAGTATGTGGAGGCACTCACCCTTGCTGAGAACTACTGGGGCCAAGACGACGAGAACTGCACGGAAATTCAGTCCATCCTCAACCAGCTGCGCGATCAACCGACCGACCTGCCAGGCTGACCGGCCCGGCGAGCGCCAGTCGACCCCACACCACCTTGCCGCCCGGCGGCACCGCAGAAGCCTCCCACCGCGTGCACAGCGTCTCAACGACCAGCAGGTCGCGGCCGTTCTCGGCGTCGCCGGCCACCCGGCGGGGCGCGGGCGCCGTACTTGACGTTCACGCGGATGAGCAAGGCGCATGATGAAGAACGAGCAGCTCGCATCAGAGCACGCACAATCGAGCTTGAGCACCTCTCTCGACAGACGGCAAGGTTTCAAGCACTCCGAGACCGACTCAACGATCTGTTCACCAGTTCGCGACCGATGGCATCTTGATCAGGGAATCCTTCACGCTGCGTAGCGAGGAGGGGCATCCCGTGGAACAGATCGACGGCGCCCTCGAAGTCGACGGATCCGCGTACCTCGTGGAGATCAAGTGGTGGGGTGAGCCCGTCGAGACCAACGCGATGTGTTCATCTCTGCATCTGGCTTCACCGGGCCAGACATCAAAGGATGCGAACGCGCACTGAACCAGCGAGGGATCATCCTGGGCGGACTCCGCGAACTCGTTCTCCTGCCTCGAACGGCAAGGTGACGTTGCGACCTGGCTGTGCGAAAAGGTGCGTTTCGCGCAGCTCGAACGTCGTCCTCTCGCCCTGCTGGGCTCCGACTTCTGAGCGCTGTCAACGGTCATTGAGATCCCCAGGTGGGTGGCCGTTGGAGGCCCAGGCTGATGGCCATCAGAAAGCCAGGCGTGTGGCCAGTGGTGTTCCCGGGGTGAGGGTCAGTTCAAGGGGACCACTCCCTTCCCGGCGAGGGCCTCGGCGAGGCGATGCGAGTCACCGGTGGTGGTCACGAGGTGAGCGTGATGCATGAGGCGGTCGGTGCTCGCGCCCGCGAGAGTCTTTGGCATGATCGTGTCGAAGCCATCTGGGGCTGGCACATGTTCCCTTTCGTGGATCGCCTCTGCCACGTCCGGAGGCAGTCTGCACCGCGGGACAATCAGGGCTCCGTCGTTCTCACGATCGGCCGGAAATGATCACGTGAGTCCGAGAGTCGCCGACGGCCGAGCCATGTCCCGCCCGTGATGGCGCAGGCTCTCGGCGATGCTGCCCCGTCCGGCCAGGCGGAGTGTGCCGATGGCCAGATTCCGCAGAGAGGCCATCGCCCGCGGTGCGCTGCCGGTCCGCACCCGGAAGACGTCCTCCCCGAACGTCACGTCCCTGACGTGGTGCTCACGATTCTCGATTGCCCAGTGTCCGCGTACGCGTTCCGCCAGGTCAGCGGCTGTCGTCTGGTGAGCCATCAGGCTGGTGACCGCGTAGACGCGTTCGATCGACACCTTCCCAGTGCGCATGGTGCGCCGTCGGCGGACGATCTGCAGCGCCTGGCCGGCGTGCGGGAACGGCAGTCGCGGCACGGTGACGGCCTTCAGACGGCGGATCTCGTCGCGGCCGTGGGCAGCGGTGCGGGTGCGGTCCATCAGCGGCACCTCCTTCCAGGGAAGGCCCTTCACCAGTGCGTGCAGGCTCGGGTGGAG
Source organism: Streptomyces shenzhenensis (assembly GCF_021462265.1). Lineage (GTDB taxonomy): Bacteria > Actinomycetota > Actinomycetes > Streptomycetales > Streptomycetaceae > Streptomyces > Streptomyces shenzhenensis. Next base: position 2,332 of record NZ_JAJONF010000114.1, read on the forward strand.
CACGGCGATGTAGTGTTCTTCTCCTCGACCAGGAGCTTCGCGTGGTCGGTCTGGGTCAGCAGCGCGTCGAAGGTCACCACCGCACCGGTTGGGTCCAGCGGGTCCAGTAGCGGCCGGAATGCGGTGATCTCATTACTCTTGGCGTCGACCTCGCGCTGGGCGAGCACAATGCCGTCGCCGCGTAGCACGGAGAGCAGGTGGACACAGCTCCCGTCGGCACGGGTGGCACCACGCAGGGATTTGCCGTCCACCGCGACCGCTGCCCGCACCCGGGGGGCATTTGTTTCGGTCGGCGGTACGGAAGGCGTCCGCTCGAGCGGTGAGCCAGCCGCCGATCGCTGCGTCGAGTGCGTCGCCGTCGATGCGCTGCAGTACCCGGCGCACGGTCGCCTCGCTGGGCGCCCGGTAGGGCCAGTCCGGATCGCGCAGTGTGGCCCCGCAGGGGAGAAGGACCCGGTCAGAGGCGTCGGCGGCCCACTCGGCGATCGCGGTGAGGGACTTCGCTCCGGCCAGGACTCCGCAGGCGGCCAGGGCCAGGACGTATGACAACGGGTGACGTCGGCCCCGCCGGCGGCGCGGGTCGGGCAGGCGGGACAGTCGGGCCAGCAGGTCGGGTAGTTCGTCGGGGCGGGCCGGATCGGATCCAGCGAGTTGGCCCAGCCCGGCAGGGATGGGTGATGATGACGCAGCAGGCACGGTCTTCCGTTGTGCTGATCAGCGAACTCGACACTCCATGATCACCGGAAGCTGTGCCTGCGCGTGTACTGCCGATCCATCACCATCACGGCTGAGTTGGGATATCAGGCCCATACCGGCTCTGTCGAGCCGACTGCGAGAACGACGGAGCCCCGGACCAGGGTGTGCCGGTGGGCTGCCGCGTTCGGCGCCGAAGGGGCTTGTGTAGCGCAGACAATGCCCTGGCCGTCTGCACTCCTCGACGCGCAACGAACTCACCCGGCCTGAACCGACCCTGGCCCCGGGAGCCCTCAACGAGGAACAGGCGGGACCGTGACGCTACGAAACGATGGCAGGGGAACTGCACGGCAGCCGCCGTGCGGCCTCGCCCGGTCCGTCAGCCACCGTCGGTGGGCAGCGGGTCGGCGGCGCTGAGGATGCGGAGGATCTCGACCAGCGTCGAAAGTTGCTGACCGGTGAGCGGTTCGAACAGCTCCTCTGCCGCCGCTTCGTAACCGGCCGTCCACTCTTCGGCCAGTGCCGCCCCTTCCGCTGTAACCCGGAGAAGGACGGAACGGCGGTCGTCCGCGCTGGCATGCCGCTCGAGCAGTCCGTCGCGGACGAGTGCCTCGACCAGGCTGGACGCGGTCCCCTGGGCGATGCCGACCGCGAGCGCCAGCTCGGTGAGACGGATGGGCTGCGACCGTGCCACTTCCACCACCAGGCGGGACCTCGGTGTGGACACCCCGTGCTCGCCGAGACGCTCGTTGAAGTGACGCACGAGAAGCTTCGCCGTGCGGCTGAACTCGTCGGCGACCTGTGCGGCCGTGAGCTTCCCGCCCTGGGGCACCGCCCACCTCCTCCTTGACGCCTCCATCATACGGAAGGTTTCATAGACCTAGATGTATTGGCATCTAACTATTAGACGCCGATACATTAGGGCGGACGGTCATGCTCGCGCGCACCCGGCGTAGCGACCGACATCGCGCGTACGGAGAGTGCGCGCCCAACCGTGCGGAGTGGAACCATGAAGATCTTCGTCACCGGCGGCAGCGGTTTCGTCGGCAACGCTCTCGTCCATCGCCTTGTCGCCGAAGGGCACGACGTCACGGCACTCGCCAGGTCGGGAGCCAGTATTCAGCGCGTACGTGCGGCCGGCGCCCAGCCCATTTCCGGGGATCTCGCCAGCCTCCGGCAGAACGCCTCTCCGGCACCGAGCTGGCTCGCCGAGCTACAGGGGGCCGACGCGGTCGTGCACGTCGCGGCTCACATGGAGTTTTGGGGGCCCGACGCGCTCTTCGAACAGGCCAACCAGATCCCGACTATCGCCCTGCACGCCGCGAGCGTCGCGGCCGGGGTGCGACGCTTCGTACTCATCAGTGCCGCATCGGTCTCCACAGGCAGCCAGCGCCGTCCTATCGTCGACGAGTCGACACCGGAGGGCCGCCCGAACATCGCCTACAGCCGCGTCAAGCTGGCCACCGAGCGCGCCCTCCGGGACGCGCACAGTGGGAGCACCGAACTGGTGATACTCCGCCCGCCGTTCATCTGGGGCCGCGGGATGACGACGATCGACGAGATGGCCGAGGTCGCCAGGGCCGGACGGTTCGCCTGGATCGACCACGGCAAGCACATCGTCGACTTCGTGCATGTCGGGAACCTGGTCGGCGCCGTGCTCCTCGGGCTCACACGCGGCCGCCGCGGAGGCGCCTACTACGTGACCGACGGCACCCCGATGCCCATCCGCGACTTCCTGACCCCCTTGCTGGCCACCCGCGGCGTGGACCTGTCCAACAGTCGCAGCGTCCCCCTGGCGATAGCGGCGCCCACGGCGGCAATGATGGACCGCACGGCGCGCCTGCTTCGCCTGAAGTCCGCCCCCCCGCTGACGAACTGGCTCGTGAGCTTCACCGGCCGGGACCGTTCCTACGACATCACCGCTGCGAGGACCGAACTGGGCTACTCGCCCGATGTGACACTGGAGAAGGGCTTGGCGGAGATTAGCCCCT
>NZ_JAJONF010000115.1 GCF_021462265.1 Streptomyces shenzhenensis
GAATGACGTACGCGGCGTTGGTGACACGCAGTGGCGCCGTACGCTCGGCGTCGGTCACCGGGCCCGTCGTGTGCCGGGCCACCGCCGCCATGACCTGCGGGTCGTCCAGGGCGATCGCCCGCTCCCGGGTGTCCTCGGGCAGTACCGCGCGGCCGGCCTCGGTGCACAGCACCACGACCGGGTCGGAGTCGTCGAGCACCAGGGCCAGCCGGTCCGCCGGGTGCCGGGGGTCCAGCGGGACGAAGGCTCCGCCGGCCATCGACACGGCCAGCAGCGCGACCACCGTCCCCACCGACCGCTCCGCGACGACGGCGACCCGCTGCTCGGGTCCCACGCCGAGACCGATGAGGTACCGCGCCAGGCGGCCCACCTCGTCCTCCAACTCGACGTAGGTCAGCGTCCGTTCGTCAGAGTCCAGGGCCATCGCGTCCGGCGTCCGGCGCGCCTGCTCCGTGAGCATGTCGGGCAGCGTCCCGCAGGGCGCTTCCGGCTGGATGTCCTGCCAGTCGCGGGTGACGCGGACCAACTCGTCTTCGTCCAGGAGTCCGATGCGGGCCAGCGGCGCGTGCGGGTCGGCCGCGAACCCTTCGAGCACCCGGTGCAGCATGGCCAGCACCCGCTCGGCGTCCGCGCGGTCGAACAGGTCCGTCCGGTGGTCGAGTTGCAGCTCCATCCGCTCACCCGGTGCGACGATCAGGCCGAGCGGATAGTGACTGGCGTCCCTTGTCCTGCCGTCCAGCCGGATGGTGACGGCGTCGGGTCCGTCCGGCTCCTCGGCCGCCGATCGCGGATAGTTCTCGTACACCACCAGCGTGTCGAACTCCGCGCCGGGTCCGGCGAGTTGCCTGATCTCGGTGAGCCCGAGGTGCTGGTGGCCCAGGAGGCTCACCTGGCGCGCCTGCAGCGTGGCGAGCAGTTCGGCGACGGTGCTGCCCCCGGCCAGTTCGACGCGGACCGGCAGGGTGTTGATGAACAGGCCGACCAGCGAGTCGGCGCCCGGCAGGTCCGTGGGCCGCCCGGCGACGGTGGTGCCGAACACCACGTCCTGCCGCCCGGCCAGCCGGGCGAGGACCATCGCCCACGCGGCCTGCACCACCGTGGCCATGGTGACGCCGCACTCACGTGCCAGCACCTCCAGTGCCCGCGTCAGTTCCGCGCTGCACTCGGTGAGCACGGCCTCGGGCCGCAGCGGCACCCGCGCGGGGTCGGCCGGGGCGACCAGGGTGGGCTCGTCCGCCCCGGCCAGCTCCGCGCGCCACGCGCTCCGTGCCGCCTCCCGGTCCTGCCAGCCCAGCCAGGCCAGGTAGTCGCCGTAGGAACGGATCGGCGGCAGTGCCCGGACGTCACCCCCGGCCCGGTACACCGTCGACAGTTCGTCCACCAGGACGGGCAACGACCAGCCGTCGAGCACAATGTGATGGGTCGTCATCACCAGCCGGTGCCGCCGCTCGCCGAGACGGATCAGCAGAAGCCGGAGCAGCGGGCCGCGCGCGACATCGAAGCCGGCCGACAGCTCCGCCTCGGACAGCCGGGCCGCCTCGGCCTCCGCCTCCGGCAGGCCGCTCAGGTCAGCTTCCTGCCAGGGAAGTTCGGCATGCCGGGCGACGACCTGCACCGCCTGGCCCGACCTGCGCCGCCGGAAGCCGGCCCGCAGGGCGCCATGACGGGCGAGCAGCCCCTCCCAGGAACGGCGAAGGCGTTCGGCGTCCAACGGCCCGTCGAGTGCGAGGGCCCGCTGTCCCGCATACACGTCGGACGCACCCGTACCGACGGCCGCGTGAAAAAGCAGCCCCTCCTGCAGCGGCGACAGCGGCCAGATGTCTTCGATGGCGGTCCGAGTCCGGGTCATCGCGTTGGTCTCCTCACAGCGGTCACAGCTTCGGTTCGGCAGCGCGGGCAGAGCGTCAGGGAGCAGGTCTCAGGAGTCGGAGTGAAGTGGGACGGAATCGGAGGGAATCAGCGGGAGTCAGGGACGGCCGGAGGCGGTCGCCCAGGGCCGAGGTCGAAGGTTCGAAGGCCGTAGTCGGAGGCGCATACGCGTCAGCCGTGGTCATCCGCGAACTCGGTTTCCAGGGCCTCGATTTCGTCCTGGTCGAGATCGAGCAAAGCGAAGTCGGAGGGTGTGTGGCCGCCGGCCGTCGGATCGGCGGTATGGGTTGCGATCCCCTCCAGTAGTTCCAGCCAGGTCCGGCCGAGATGTTCGGCCCGGTCCTCGTCCAGCAGCGTTGCGGGCCAGCCGAGGGTGACGGTCAGCAGTGGTCCGTCCGGGGTGTCGGTCACGACGGCGCCGACTTCCAGCGGGTGCAGCACCGGCATGTCCGGATCCGCCGTGCCGGACATCGCGCTGTCCCCGGCTGTCTGCCAGGCGCCGACCGGGCTCCCGCCCGGTCCGGTCCCGGCGAACCGGCCCAGATAGTTGAAGCCGATCTCCGGTGTGGGAAGGTCCGCCAACGCCCGTGCCGCCTCGGGATTCGCCCAGCGCAGCAGGCCGTGGCCCAGCCCGTCCCCGGGTACCGCCTGTACCTGTTCCTTCACCCTTTTGACCAGCACGCCGGCCGCGGCGCCGCCGCCCGCCGCGTCCTCCAGGTCGATTCCGGACACGTCCAGCCGCAGCGGATGCACCGCGGTGAACCAGCCCACGGTCCGGGACACGTCCATGCCCTCCGACAGCGGCTCGCGGCCGTGCGCCTCGACCTCAACCAGCAGGCCGCCGGCCCTGACCCCCGCTTCGTTCCCGTCCCCAGCCTCCGGACGCCACCGCGCCACAGCTCCGGCCAGCGTCGCCAGCAGCACCTCGTGCACTCCGCAGTGGAAGAGCGCAGGGGTACGGCCGACGAGTACGGCACTGCGGTCGGCGGGGAGGATCCAGTCGCGGCGGACCAGGGTCCGTACGGTGTCACGGGACGGATCGAGGGGACGGGACCCGACCACCGTACGCCCGGTGGTCCCCGAGAGCAGGGCCAGCCAGCCGTCCAGCTCCGCCGCCCGCTCCGGGCTGCGGGCCGAGCGCTCCAACTGGCGTGCCCAGGACCGGAACGAGGTGCCGGCCGACTGCAGGACAGTGTCGGGTTCGCGGCCGGCGGCCACGGCCTCGCAGGCCGCCCGCAGGTCGGGCATCAGCACCCGCCACGACACCCCGTCGACGACGAGATGGTGCACTACGAGGACCACGCGCCCGGTCCGGCCCGGACCGGCGTCCACCCACACGGCGAGCGCCATCACGCCCGCCACCGGATCCAGTCGCTCGACCGTGTCCCGGGCAGCGTCCCCGGCCACGTCGTCCAGGCCGTCGTCGGAGACACCCCCGGCGTCCACCCGCACGACTCTGCCGAACCCGTCGCCCCGACCGACGCCGTCGACACGGCCGAACGGATCCACCGTGCCGGGCTCCGGTACGACGAGCACCGGGCCGCCGGGCCCGTCCTCGACCCGGGCCCGAAGCATGCCGTGCGTGGCCAGCACCGCCTCCAACCCCGTCTCCAGCACGTCCGTGCTCAGCCCGGCGGGCGCGCCCACGGCCATCCACTGCGCGAACCGCGGCCGCAGCGCGTCCGCGCCCATGGACCGCATCACCGGCGTCCACGGCACCTCACCGGCCCCGCCGTCCTCGACCTCCTCGGACGTGTCCCCGGTCGCGACCGCCACCAGCGCCAGCCGTTCCGGGGTCTTCTCCTCGAAGACCTGGCGGGGCGTCACCGCCCACCCGGCCCGCCGGGCGCGGGAGGCGAGCAGCATCGACAGGATCGAGTCGCCGCCCAGTTCGAAGAACCCGTCCCCGACCCCCACCCGCTCCAGACCCAGTACCTCGGCGAACAGGGCGCAGAACGCCTCCTCGGCCGAGGTCTCGGGCGCCCGGGTGGCCACGGACGCGAGGTCGGGCGCGGGCAGGGCGGACCGGTCGACCTTGCCGTTGGGCGTCAGCGGGAAGTCGTCCAGGACCACCAGCGCCGACGGAACCATGTGCTCCGGCAGCCGGGTCGCCGCATGAGCCCGCACGGCGCTCACGTCCACCGCCCCGACGACGTACCCGACGAGTCGCCCGTCCCGTACCAGCACGGCCGCCCGCTCCACACCCGGGTGGGCGGCCAGGACGGCCTCCACCTCGCCCGGCTCCACCCGGAAGCCGCGGATCTTCACCTGCTGGTCGGCGCGGCCCACGAACTCCAGGCGGCCATCGGCCCGCCACCGCACCAGATCCCCCGTGCGATACATCCGCCCGTCGCCGTCACCGAACGGGCATGCCACGAACCGCTCCGCCGTCAGACCCGGCCGGTTCACATAACCCCGAGCCAGCCCATCCCCCGCGACATACAACTCACCGGCCACCCCAACCGGCACCGGCCGCAGAAAGGCGTCCAGCACGTAAGTACGGACATTGGGCAGCGGAGAACCGATGGCCGGCGGCGCCCCCTCCCGGGTTATCCCCTCACCCAACAAGACCGCTGTCGAGATCACCGTGGCCTCGGTCGGGCCGTAGGTGTTCCACACCCGAGCCCCTTCACGCCACTTCGCCGCCAGACCGGACTCCAGCCGCTCCGCACCCAGCACCCAGTTGCCGACCCCCGGAACCGCCTCCGGCTCCAGCGCCCACAGCAGCGACGGAACGACACTCGCCACCCCGACGCCGGAGGCCGCCATCATCGCGGCCAGCGCGGAA
>NZ_JAJONF010000116.1 GCF_021462265.1 Streptomyces shenzhenensis
CATTCGGTTTCTTCGGAGCCGCAAACCTAGAACCGGTGCACCGGTGGCGCTTGTCCGTCAGTGCACTGGCGATGTTGCGGCGACGCACTGCGTACGGCACCTCCCACGATGTGGGTCATGAGCCTGCTGGACAGGGCGGTTGCACTCGACGTTGCAAGTCACGGGCCTGATGGAAAGAGCAGGTACTCGTGCCGATCGCTGGCGGACATCCGCGGTGCAGACCGTCCGTGTGTCGACCAGATGCTTGGCCGGGAACTACGCCTGCCGTTCGTCGGCCCGGATCACCTGGGAGACCAACCGGTCGATGTAGCCGTCGTCCCTCTGCTCGGCAAGCCTTGGTCGCGTCCACATGGTTGGGCACACCGGCACGGGTGCGGCGCTCGGCATCCCCACTGTGCCGGTCCCTGTCTTTCGCTGTTCGCTCTCGAACAAGCCCCCGTGCGTCGGCGGACTCAGGCTCGTTGTCGGGCCGCTCTAGCGTCAGCAGGTCAGTCCATGCCGGAGAGTCGGCGGAACGAGGAGAGGCATGAGCGCCAACGAGCAGGCGGATGTGGTGGTCGTCGGGCTGGGGCCGGGCGGCGAGTATGTCGCCGGCACGCTGGCCGAAGCGGGACTGGACGTGGTGGGCGTCGAGGCAGAACTCGTCGGTGGCGAGTGCCCGTACTGGGCATGTGTGCCCAGCAAGGTGTCGATCCGGGCCGGGTACCCGCTCGCCGAGGCGGCCCGGATACCTTGCTTCGCCGGCGAAGCGGTCGTGATTCCTGACTGGATCAGGGTCGCCGGACGGATCCGGAACGAGGCCACCGATGACTGGAACGACCAGGTGGCCGCGGACCGCTTCACGGCGAAGGGCGGTCGACTTGTACGAGGGGTGGGGCGTCTCGCCGGGCCGCGCCGTGTGGCGGTCGGTGACCGTACGTTCGAGGCCCGGCGTGGTGTTGTGCTGGCCACTGGTACCCGGCCCTGGATACCACCGGTTCCAGGTCTGGAGGGAACGCCCTACTGGACCTACCGGGACGCCATAGCCGCCAAGGAACTACCAGCGTCCATGGTGGTGCTCGGCGGGGGCGCCATCGGCGTTGAACTCGCCCAGGTCTTCGCCCGCTTCAAGTGCTCGGTCACGTTGATCGAGAGGCAGGACCGGCTGCTGTCCAAGGAGGAGCCCGAAGCAGGACAGCTGGCCGCGCAGATGCTGCGCGCTGACGGTGTCACCGTTCTCACGGACACCCGGGCGCGGCTGGTCAGCCATGCCGGCACCGAGTTCACCGTCCGCCTTGAGGACAGTAAGCAGCTGCTGAGTGCCGAACGGCTCCTGGTAGCCACCGGAAGCCAAGCTGACCTGACCCCGCTGGCCGTCGACACGGTGAGGCTTGATCCGACGGCGGGAGCCGTTCCCACGGACGGGCAGATGCGGGCCGGGGAGGCACTGTGGGCGGTCGGCGACATCACCGCCCGGGGCTCCTTCACCCATGTGTCCATGTATCAGGCGGAGATCGCAGTCCGGGACATCCTTGGGCAGCCCGGACCCGACGCCGACTACCGGGTGCTGCCCCGCGTCACGTTCACCGCCCCGGAGATCGGGGCCGTGGGGCTCACGGAGCGCCAGGCACGTGACCTAGGGCTGCGGGTGCGTACGAGCGTGGTGACTGGGGCTTCCTCCACCCGCGGCTGGACCCACGGGCCGGGCAACGAGGGGTTCATCAAGCTCGTCGAGGACGCCGACCGAGGCGTGCTGATCGGGGCGACCTCTGCGGGGCCGGTGGGCGGAGAGGTGCTGTACGGGCTGAACGTGGCCGTCCATGCCGAGGTACCCGTCGACCGGCTTCGGCGCATGATCTACACGTATCCCACTATCCACCGGACCATCGAGGCTGCCCTGGGAGTCCTCCGCTGAACGGCCCCCCGATCATGCGAGCGGACCCGAACGCCAAGCGGTGGCGCACCTTGGTGGGCCGTGACCCCGGCGAGCCGCACTGGTCCGCCACCTCGCTGGAGCTCTTCTTCGACCTGTGCTTCGGCCGCGTCGTGGCTGTGCGCTGCGCTGTCCGATCCCGCCCGGCCCAGAACCACGTCGCGCTTCGCCATCGAGGTGGCGGTGTGTCAGCTCGGCTGGCTGGGGTTGTTCTTCGTCCCTGTGCCGGTGCGGCTGCCTGGAGTCGTTGTGCTGATTGTGGCCGGGGTGGCCGTTCCCGTGTGGGCGCAGTCCGCGGGGATGACGCCTTGGCATCCGCACCACATCGCCGAGCGCTACGAACTCCCTCATCGCACCTCCCGCCCGTCACAACGGAAAGGAAGCCGTATGCGCAGGCTGCTGAATGATGCGGTACGCACGCTGGCACCGCCCGGAGAGGACCGTCATGGCCCGCTGCCTCCCCTGATGCTGACACTGACGGTGGTCACCGGTCTGGTCGACGCAGTGAGTTATCTGGCGCTCGGGCACGTCTTCGTAGCCAACATGACCGGCAACGTGGTGTTCTTGGGGTTCGCGTTGGTGGGCACCGCGAATCTGTCCGCGCTCGCTTCCGCCGTCGCGCTGGCGGCGTTCCTCTTCGGCGCACTCGCCGGGGGGAGGCTCGGCACCCGCTTCGCGACGCACCGCGGAAACCTGCTGAAGACGGCCACCGCAGTGCAGACGGTGCTGGTCGCCGTTACCGTGGCTGCCGTTGCGGTCACCGGCGGCCGGATCACCACCGGGGTCCAATACGCCCTGATCGTGTTCCTCGGCCTCAGTATGGGCCTTCAGAACGCGGTCGCCCGACGCCTCGGCGTCCCGGACCTCACCACGACCGTACTGACCCTGACCCTGACCGGGCTGGCCGCGGATTCCATCCTGGCCGGCGGTGCGGCGCCGCGGCCCGGCCGACGCATCCTGTCCGTGCTGGCGGTGCTCCTCGGCGCCTTCGTCGGAGCCCAGCTGGTTCTGCACGGCCACCTCGTGCTCACGCTGAGCCTGGCTCTGATGCTCCTCGCCCTCACCTCCGCGGCCACCCACCGCCTCTCGGCCGGCGACCCCGCCTGGACGCGGCCACTGTCCTGAGAGCAGGCATCGCCTGCCCCACAGGATGCGCACCGGGATACGCCTGAGCCCCCCGGACCAGGGAGCTCAGGCGTACCCGTGTCCCCGCTCAGGGACGTGGAAAGTTGCCCAGGTCAGCCCGAGCCAGGTGGACATTGCGGCCACTCCCTCCAGTCAGGACCGTCCGGCTCGCCGAGAGCACGAAGCCACTGATCTGCTCGGCGGCGATCTTTGGTGGCATGGCGAGCGCGGCGGGATTAGTGACCACGTCGACCAGCGCGGGCCCCTCATGCGCGAAGGCCGCGCGCAGCGCGTCACGCACCTGGGCAGGCTTTTCCACCCAGATGCCGCGCGCACCGGCGGCCGTGGTGATGGCCGCGTAGTCGGTGTGCGGCTAACTCGTGGCATGCGGAGGCAGGCAGTCGGCCCTTATCTCCGCGGCCAAGCACCGTCGGCACGGGGCGAACGTGCAGGTGGTCACCGATCCACATGGCGAGGTGCTGTGGTTGTCACCTGCCTTGCCGGGGCGCTGTCATGACCTGACCGCGGCCCGTGCCCACCGGATCATTAGGATCTGCGAGCGCCAAGGGATACCGAGCCTGGCCGACCGCGCTTACATCGGTGCTGGCGTGTGGGTGACCACACCGGCCAGACGGCCCGCGGGAGGTGAGCTGTCACTCACCTAACAGACCGTCAACCTGGCGCTGTCGAGGGCGCGGGCCCCAGCCGAGAGTGGAGTCGCCCGTCTGAAGTCCTGGCACATCATCAGACGAGCACGGTGCAGCCCGCATCGAATGATGTCAATCGCTGCAGCAGTCCTCACGCTGGAGCGGCAGCGCTGAAAGACCTCACCGATCGGGCGAGATCCGCCATACCCCTGGGCTCATCATCGTGCGGGATTTCCTGCCGCGCGGTGCCTGACAATGTCCTCGCGGCGTTCCGCTTCCGTGTAGCCGCCCCAGACTCCGTAAGGCTCGCGAGAGGCCTTGGCGAAGAGAGCACAAGGGGAGCTGACCGGGCAGGTTCGGCAGATCGCACGTGCCGCCTCTTCCCGCCGTCGACGTGCAAGG
>NZ_JAJONF010000117.1 GCF_021462265.1 Streptomyces shenzhenensis
GTCGTCCACCTCGGGAGCGAGGGCGTGCGCGAGCCGTGTGGGCACGGGCAGGGAGTCGTCGCCCAGGGCCCGGGCGGCCGCCAGCACCCGCTCGCGGTCCGCGCCCTCGGGGACTTCGGCGGCCGCGCGCTCGTACAGCCCGGCGCCCTCCTCCAGGACCAGGCCGGTGTCGACGCCCGCCGGGATCTTCACCCGGGCGTGCCGCCGCCAGGTGGTGAGCGGGGCGCTCCAGGCCTCCACGTGATACGTCCAGCGGCCCGTCGCGTCCGGGGTGACCTCCGCGCCCCAGCGGTCGGTGCCGGGCACCAGTTCCCGCATCGGCGTCCAGGGGCCGGGCCGGCCCTCGGGATCGCAGAGCACCACATTGGCGCCGACGGCGTCATGACCCTCGCGGAAGACGGTGGCGGTGACCTGGAAGGTCTCGCCGGGTACCGCCTTCGCCGGCCGCCTGCCGCACTCCACGGCCGGCCGGACGTCACGCACCGGAACACGGCCGATGGGCTCAGTCGCCTTCATGGGTCTCACCTCCGCCGTGCGCGGAGCCGGGCCCGGGGCCCGGCTCCGCGGTCCGTAGTGTGCCGGAAGGCCGTTGCCTTCCCGCGGGGTCCGTCTGCGGGATCACTGCCTCGCGGAACGCCGGTCCGGGGGCGGACCCTGCCGGACCGCCTCGGCCAGCCGGGGCCGCCCGCCCTGTTCCCGCTGCTCGCGCACATAGGTGACGAGGCTGGTGCGCAGATAGCGCTCGGCCGCGTCCGCCGCCTCCCGGGCGCAGCGCTTGCCCATCAGCACGCACAGCGTGTAGCCCGAGTCCTCGAAGGTGGAGCGCACCTCGCGGTCCTGCGGCGAGGCGAGCATGACGCGCTCCCACGCCCGGTAGCGCCGCAGCTGCCGGGCCACCTCGGCCTTCGCGGGTAGCAGCATGGCCGTGTCTTTCCTTCCGACGCTCTCGAATGGGCACGTGTCCCCGGGGTCGGGGGAGCGTCCGGGCAGGGAAGGGCACGGAGCCGTTACGGCGAATCGAGGCTTTCACTCATGGTGCACGCCTGATCACCCAGCGTCCTGTTGGAACTTCAACCACCTCGTGCGCCTCTCGTGTTGCACGAATGGCGTAGCACCCCCACAGTGAAGGTGACTCAGGAGCGACCAGCGCTCACGCTGCGCGCCCGGAACGGAATTCCGGACGGGTGAGGGGGAGCGGGAGCTTCGCGGGTGAGGAGCTAGCGACAATGAAGACCGCAGTGCCCTGCTACTACCACCTCGACGTGGAGGTCAGCCCGGAACGGGTGGGACAGGTCAGCCGCATACTGGCCGCCCACCTGCGTTACTGGGATCTCGACAACCTCGTGGAACCCGTCTGCCGCGGTGCCGAACTGCTGCTGACCGCCATCGACCAGCACGCCAGGGACAAGCACACGTCCATCGAGATGTGGTGGAACGGGCAGCACCTGATCACCGCCATCGGTGACCACGACCGGGATCTCCGCCCCGACCTGGACCTGCGCCCGTGCCTGGCGCATCTCGCCGCGACCAGCGACGGCTGGGGCTGCTGTGCCTCGGAGGCCGGCAGCAAGATCATCTGGTTCTCGCAGCGGGCCCGGTCCGGGGAGCGCGTCCCGCTGGTCCGCACCGGGCCTTCGCCCCGCCTGCGCCGGGTCCTGCGGGTGCCGCGCGAGCTTCCGGTCGCCCAGCTGGCCGCATCCGCGGACGGTGAGCCGGCCGCATCCGCGGACGGTGTCCTGGAAGGCGCCCGGTGACGGCGAGGAAGTCCCGGAAAAGGGTGCCCGTGTGGAGCGGGCACCCCTACCCTTTGGGTGCCTCCTTCGACGGGCAGGGCACCAACTTCGCCCTGTTCAGCGAGGTCGCCGAGCGGGTCGACCTGGTCCTGGTGAACGACGCCGCCACCCGTACGACGGTGCAGCTGACCGAGGTCGACGGCTTCGTCTGGCACACCTACCTGCCCGGCGTCGGACCGGGGCAGCGCTACGGCTACCGGGTGACCGGCCCCTGGAACCCCGACCTCGGCCACCGGTGCAATCCGGCGAAGCTGCTCCTGGATCCGTACGCCACGGCGATCGACGGCCAGATCGACAACCACCCCTCCCTCTACGAACGCACCCCCGGCGGCCCGAGCCCGGCCGACAGCGCCGGGCACTCCATGCTCGGCGTGGTCACCGACCCCTTCTTCGACTGGGGCGACGACCGCCCGCCCCGGTGGCCGTACTCCGACTCGGTGATCTACGAGGCACATGTCCGCGGCCTGACCCGCACCCATCCGGAGGTACCCGAACGGCTCAGAGGCAGTTACGCCGGTCTCGCCCACCCGGCGGTCCTCGACCACCTGACCTCGCTCGGGATCACCGCGGTCGAGCTGATGCCGGTGCACCAGTTCGTGCAGGACGGGGTGCTCAAGGACCGGGGTCTGTCCAACTACTGGGGCTACAACACCATCGGCTACTTCGCCCCGCACAACGCCTACGCCGCCTTCGGCAGCCGGGGCCAGCAGGTCAACGAGTTCAAGGCGATGGTGAAGGCGCTGCACGCGGCCGGGCTCGAAGTGATCCTCGACGTGGTCTACAACCACACCGCCGAGGGCAACGAGATGGGCCCCACCCTGTCCTTCCGGGGCATCGACAACGCCTCCTACTACCGGCTGGTCGACGGCGACTGGGCGCACTACTACGACACCACCGGCACCGGGAACAGCCTGCTGATGCGGCACCCCTACGTGCTCCAGCTGATCATGGACTCGCTGCGGTACTGGGTGACCGAGATGCACGTCGACGGCTTCCGCTTCGACCTCGCGGCCACGCTGGCGAGGCAGTTCCACGAGGTGGACCGCCTCTCGGCGTTCTTCGACCTCATCCAGCAGGACCCCGTGATCAGCAGGGTCAAGCTCATCGCCGAGCCGTGGGATCTGGGCGAGGGCGGCTACCAGGTCGGCAACTTCCCGCAGCTGTGGTCGGAGTGGAACGGCAAGTACCGGGACGCCGTACGGGACTTCTGGCGGGCCGAGCCGGGCTCGCTGGGCGAGTTCGCCTCCCGGCTCACCGGCTCCTCCGACCTGTACCAGCACAGCAGACGGCGGCCCCGGGCCAGCGTCAACTTCGTCACCGCGCACGACGGCTTCACGCTGCGCGACCTGGTGTCGTACAACGACAAGCACAACCAGGCCAACGGCGAGGGCAACCGGGACGGCGAGAGCCACAACCGGTCCTGGAACTGCGGCGCCGAGGGCGCGACCACCGACCCGGCCGTGCTCGAACTGCGGGCCCGCCAGCAGCGCAACTTCCTCGCCACCCTGCTGCTGTCCCAGGGCATCCCCATGCTCAGTCACGGCGACGAACTCGGCCGCACCCAGGGCGGCAACAACAACGCCTACTGCCAGGACAACGAAGTCTCCTGGATCGACTGGGAGCTGACCGAGGAGCAGCGGGCGCTCGCCGGCTTCACCCGGTACGTCATCGCGCTGCGCGCCGCCCACCCCGTGCTGCGCCGGCGGCGCTTCTTCAGGGGCGAGACCGCCGTGCATCCCGGGCAGCCGCTGCCCGACCTGGTGTGGCTGCTGCCCGACGCCCGCGAGATGACCGACCGGGACTGGCAGCGCGCCGACGCGCACGCGGTCGGCGTCTTCCTCAACGGCGACGCCATCGCCGAACGCGACCCCTACGGGCGGCGTCTGGTGGACGACTCGTTCCTGCTGCTCCTCAACGGCTTCTGGGAGCCGGTCGACTTCCGGCTGCCCGACGACTCCTACGGCGAACGCTGGACGACCCTCATCGACACGGCCGACCCGGAGGGGATGCCGGACGAACGCGAACACAAGGCGGGCACGAGGCTGCGGGCCGAGGCCCGGAGCGTGATCGTGCTGTCGCGGCCGTCTAGGTAGCGCCGTACGCGTCTGCGGGTCCGTCGTGGCTGCTCGCGCAGTTCCCCGCGCCCCGGAAAGGGGCGCGGGGAACTGCGCGAGC
>NZ_JAJONF010000118.1 GCF_021462265.1 Streptomyces shenzhenensis
GTATCTGCCCAGCCCGTCCCAGGGCGTCTGGCATCTCGGGCCGATCCCGGTCCGCGCGTACGCGCTGTGCATCCTGGCCGGCATCTTCACCGCCGTATGGCTCACCGGACGGCGGTGGGAGGCGAGGGGCGGGCGGCGTGAGGACATCGCGGACATCGCGATCTGGGCCGTACCGTTCGGCATCGCCGGCGGACGCCTGTACCACGTGATCACCGACCCGGAGCTGTACTTCACCGCCGGCAAGCAGCCCATCCGCGCCCTCTTCATCTGGGACGGCGGGCTGGGCATCCCGGGTGCGGTGGCGCTCGGCGCGGTCGGCGCGTGGCTGGGCTGCCGCCGCCGCGGCATCAAGCTGTCGGACTTCGCCGACGCGGTCGCGCCGGGGCTGGTGCTGGCGCAGGCGATCGGCCGCTGGGGCAACTACTTCAACCAGGAGCTGTACGGCCGCCCCACCCACCTGCCCTGGGCGCTGCGGATCGACTCCGCCCACCGCCCCGCCGACATGCCCACCGTCGGCCTCTACCACCCCACGTTCCTGTACGAGTCACTGTGGGACCTCGGCGTCATGGCGCTGCTGCTGTGGCTGGACCACCGTCACCATCGCCGGCTTCGCAGAGGGCGGCTGTTCGCCTGCTACGTGCTCGCCTACACCACCGGCCGGGCCTGGATCGAGGCCCTGCGCATCGACCACGCCAACCACTTCCTCGGCCTGCGCCTGAACGACTACGTCTCCCTCACCCTCTTCGCAGGCGCGCTCGTGTATCTGATCGCCAGCGGCCGCCCGCGCCCGGACGACGGCACCCCGTACCCTCCCGGCAAGGGCAAGGAAGAAGCACCGAAGCCGGTCGGCACCACCGATGTCCCCGCCCGGGAGCGGGCATGACGGCGGCTCCGGACACCGCCACGTCCCCGGCCCTCCCGGCCGCGGCTCCGGCACCCGGCGCCTCGGCCCGGACGAGGTACTCACGTCGACCGGCACCTCGGCCCCCCCCTGGCACGGGTGTGACTTTGCGCCAGGGTGGTTGCCGTCGCGGGCCGGACACCACATAGTCTTACAACTTGTAGAAGATCGTCAGGAGCGTCAGTCCGCCCCAGGTCAGGCCCCGTCCCCGCACCACGGCGGGCCGGTCGGCTTCCCGGCGGCGGGCGGGCCTGTGCCTGGCTGAGGAGTGACGAGTATGAGTGAGCACCGGCGTCGACCGTCGGGGAGGGCCGTGCCGTCCGACCGGGACGGCATACCGTACGGCGGCCGGGCCCAGACGCGCAGGGCCGCCCGGGCCGACAGCGGCCGAAGCCGCCGCGCGGCGGGCACGCGGCGCGCGGACACCGGCCGCTCCGGCCGGCGGGCGGCGGACCGGGGTACCGCGGGCACGGGCCGCGACGGCCGCCGCGGTCTCATCGACTACCCGCGGGCGGGCAAGCGGGGCCCGCGGCGCTGGCTGCCCTCGTGGAAGCTGGTGTCCGGTGCCTTCCTGCTGTTCTCCGGCAGCCTGCTGGGCCTGTTCGGGTACGCCTACGCCACCACGACGATCCCGAGCGTGAACCCCAGCACCCAGCAGCAGAGCAACACCTACTACTGGTCCGACGGCTCGGTGATGACGACCCAGGGGGCGACCGACCGGCAGAACGTCGACCTCGCCCAGGTGCCGAAACTGGTGCAGTGGGACTTCCTCGCCGCGGAGAACGCCACCTTCTACACCGACCCCGGCGTCGACACCCAGGGCATGCTGCGCGCCGTCTACCACATGGCCACGGGCGGTGAGGTGCAGTCCGGGTCCACCATCACCCAGCAGTTCGTGAAAAACACCTACCTCACCCAGAACCAGTCGGTCACCCGCAAGCTCAGGGAGATCATGATCTCCCTGAAGATCGGCGGCCAGCTGTCCAAGCAGCAGATCCTGCAGGGCTACCTCAACACCTGCTACTACGGCCGGGACGCCTACGGCATCGAGGCCGCGGCCCGCGCCTACTACGGCGAGCACGCCTCCCAGCTGACCGTCGGCCAGGGCGCGTTCATCGCCGCCGCGGTCAACGAGCCAAGCCTGCTGATGCACGCGGACACCGACCCGAAGGCCAAGGCCCAGGCCAAGGCGCGCTGGACGTACGTCCTGGACCGCATGGCCAAGATCCACAAGATCACCGATGCGCAGGAACAGCAGTACCTGGCCGCCGGTTTCCCCACACCCAGGCCCTACACCCCGTCGGCGGGAATGTCCGGGCAGACCGGATATCTCGTGGACGCCGCGCAGAAGTACGTCGAGGCGCACTCGTCGGTCACCGACCAGCAACTCGGCCATGGCGGCTACCAGATCTACACCACCTTCGACAAGAAGAAGGTGAACGCCCTGTCGGCGTCCGTCGCGGCGATGAGCAAGAAGCACCTCGACCCGAAGCACCGCTCGGCCGACAAGGACGTCCAGGTCGGCGCGGCATCGGTCGATCCGTCCACCGGCGCGCTCGTGGCCCTGTACGGCGGAGTCGGCTGGAACAAGGGCCACTGGACCGACAACGCCGATGCCACCGGCGTGCCGGTCGGCTCCACCTTCAAGCCCCTCGACCTGGCAGCCGCCCTTGACGACGGCGCCGTGCTCTCCCCGGGCCAGCCGGCCTCGCCGATCACCCCGGACTCGAAGTTCGACGGTGACGACGGCATCACCATCAAGAACCAGCAGGGCCAGGAGCTGCCGGACCCCAACGACCCCACGGGGCTCCTCCACCAGCGCAACGACGTCCCCACCAAATGGGGGTACATCACCCTGCGCAAGGCCATGGAGCAGTCGGTCAACACCCCCTACGTCCAGCTCGGCGAGTACGTCGGCTACAACAACGTGGAGAACGAGGCCCTCAAGGCGGGCCTGCTGCGCAAGAGCCTGCAGTACGACACCCCCGGCTTCTACATCGGCACCTCCACCCCCTCGGCCATCCGCATGGCCGACGCGTACGCCACCCTCGACGACGGGGGTGTCCAGCACGAGCCGTACTCGGTGACCAAGGTCATCGCCGACGGCGAGCCGCTGCCCGGCTTCGACAAGCCCAAGGGCACCACCGCCATGCCCGCCTCGACCGCCGACACCGTCACCGACGTCCTGCAGGACGTCGTGAAGAACGGCACGGGCACCCACGCCCAGGCCCTGGGCCGACCGGTGGCCGGCAAGACCGGCACCACCGACGACTACAAGTCCGCCTGGTTCATCGGCTACACCCCGCAGCTGGTCACGTCCGTCGCCATGTTCAAGGAGGACGCGAAGAACGCCGGCCTGCAGTCGATGCAGGGCGTCGGCGGCTACTCCAAGGTCTTCGGCGCCGACATGCCCACCGAGGTGTGGACCGGCTACATGACCGCCGCCCTCCAGGGACAGCCCGTCCGGCAGTTCCCGCCCGCGCCCCAGCTGGGCCAGGGCACCGACGAATACGGCGCCCCCTCCCCCACTCCCTCCGCCACCCTGAGCACGCCCTCGGCCACCCCGACCACAGCCGCGCCGCCCCCCACCACCGGAAAATGCCACGGCCGGAAGAAGAACTGCCCCGGCCCGGCCCCGACCGACACCGCCGGCACCACCACCGGCGGGACCGGTGGCGCGGGCGGCGGCCTGCTCGGTGGCACCACGGGCGGTGGCACCACGGGCGGTGGCACCTCACCCACGCCGACGGCCACAACCAGTCCCACCACCCCCGGCCGCCATCCGTAGCCGGGGTCACGCGGGGCGGCGCCCCGCCCCTGCGCAGA
>NZ_JAJONF010000119.1 GCF_021462265.1 Streptomyces shenzhenensis
GGCTTGAGCGTGCCGGCCGGGGGAACGACCGGGTCGGTCACCGTGACGTCGCTCGCCTTCACGTACGCGAGGCGATGGTTGTAGCGGATCGGGTAGTAGGCCGTGTTCCCCGAAACCAGCAGGCAGTCCGGGCTGGCCGTGCAGTTGATGTCCTGGGCGTAGTAGAAGTCGCCGTTCACCGCCGGCAGCGCGGTGTAGGACTGCCCCGGCTGGATGCTCTCGCCGTCGAGCGGGGTCAGCTGCTGGTTCGGCTGGGAGGCCAGGTCGCTCAGCTCGGCGGGGTAGGCCGAGGTCTCCGGGTAGGCGCGGCCGTAGACCGCGACGGCCGACGTCCCGGCGGGGGTGATCAGGTGCTGTGCCGTGCCGGTGTTCGCCATGGTGTAGGCGCCGCCCGGGTTGTAGAACCAGGCCTTCTGGCCGTCGTACCAGATGGCCGTCCAGTCACCCTGCACCGCCGCGACCGTGAAGGTCTGGCCGAAGGCGGCCTTGTCCGTCCAGTCCCAGCCCAGTGTGGTCCCGGTGGTCGCGCCGTCCGCCGTGAACTTCGCATCCGAGAGCAGCGCGGCCGTGGCGGACGGACTGGTGCGCAGATACACGAAGTTGGCCGGGTTAGCCGGGCAGGTGGTGGTGGACGAACCGCAGCCGGTCAGGGTCGGCTCGTAACCGCTGCTCCACGGCGGGGTGATGGTCACCTCACCGCCGGCCACGGGCAAGCCGTTGCCGTTGGGGTAGGCGCCCAGCAGCGTCAGGTAATGGCTCCAGTTCCACCACGGTCCGGGGTCCCAGTGCATACCCTCGTAGTAGGCGCTGAGGGGTCCGGGCACACCATCGTGGCCGATGATGTGCTCACGGTCGAGCGGGATGCCGAACTGCTGGGCGAGGTAGCCGACCAGGGCCACGGAGGACTGGTACTCCTGCTCGGTGTACCAGCTGCCGTCCTGCAGTGCGTAGCCCTCGTGCTCGATGCCGATCGAGTGGTCATTGGTGTACTTGTTGCCGGCGTGCCAGGCGATGTCCTTGGTCGGCACCATCTGGGTGACCGAGCCGTCGGCGCCGATCACGTAGTGGGCGCTGGCGTAGGTCGAGGGCTGCTGGAACGAGCTGATCGCGGAGGCCGCGGTGCTCTCGGTGTCGTGGATGACGATGGTGTCGATGGCGTCGCCGTCGGCGGGACGGTTCGCGAGGTCGTAGTTGCCGTAGTCGCTCTGGTCGCTGCTGCTGTTGAGCGCGTAGGCGGCGGGGGTGAACGTGCAGGCCAGCATGGCGGGGCACTCCGGTGCCGGGGTGTCGGCGGTGCCGGTGGTGGTGAACGAGGCCTGGCGTATCGCGGGCTTCAGGTCGGGGCTCACCGCGGCCGGCCGGTGCGCCGGCACGGACGGGTCGGCGGACAGCGTCACTTCCTGGTTGTCCGTGGTGACCCGGTGGGCGCCGACGCGGAGGGTCGCGAACACGCGGTCGGCGAACTGCTCGGCGACCTGGGAGCGGGTGGACTGGCTGAAGCGGGTCACCGCCGGGTACCACTGCCCGGCCTCGGACGGCAGCGAACCGGCCGAGGCACGCTCGTAGGAGGCGAGTAGCGCGGCGGCACCGCGGATGTTCTGCCGCGTGGAGGTGCGCAGCGACGCAGGGGACGCCTTGACCATCGAGGCGGCGGTGTCGAGGGTGCGCATCGCCGGTGTGACCCGCTGGGACGCGCTCGTGTCGCCCGGTGCGGACGGGCCGGCCTTCGCGGAGCGATGGCGCAGCGCCCTGGGGTCGTCGCCGTACCCGTGCGTCGCCGGATCGCTGTCCCGCCGCGGCTTCAGGTCGCTCGCGCCGACCGAGGTCAGGCCCATGACGTTGTAGTTGCCGGTGACCGAAGGCCGGCCATCGTGCGACTCCCACAGCGTCATCTGGTACGAGACAGCCATCAGCACGCCGGCCGGCACGTGGAACTCGGCGGCGGCCGACTCGAAATCGGCCTGCAGGGCATGCGAGGGGCGCCCGCCCGACGCGGTGGTGGTGGCCTGGTTCCCGCCCGTTCCCAGGGCCGTCGTCGCGACCACGCCTGCCACGAGCCCTCCGGTGGCGAGTCCGCTCGCCACGCCGAGCCACAGCCGTAGCCGGGGCCTGCGATGTTTCGAAAGCAAGAATCTACCTCGTTCGGATCAATACGGCCATGAATCAGCAAAGAGGACGGACGGCGGGCCAGATCTGCCGGAGCAGAGCGTGAACTGTCGCGTAGATGCCCCGCCCCTGTTCCTCCGGCACCGTCGGCCGCTCTCGTCAACGCCGCGACCAGTTGTCCCCGCGGCCTGGCAAGAGGGCCGGTCCGCACCGCCGCCGATCCGCCGCCGCAGAAGACGCCTTCGGCTGATGCACACTGCTTCGCTCCCCCACCGGATGGGGGCGGCGACTTCGGCCCCTCGCCTGTACAGCGATGGCAGGCAGGTAAACATCACTCCAACGGTGAACGGAGCCGAGTTTGGCTCCGTTCACGAAGGGGTGGCCAGTTCGCGGGGGCGCGGGGTCGTCTCGCTCGGCCCTCAAGGTCGAGCACGTCCCCCGGCACGCCTTCGCCACCCGATCCGAGGCGAGGCCGAAGACCGCAATGCGGTCGCGGACGTCCATAAGGAAGACCGGGCCGCATGGCCAACCTCTCCGCATGACCGGGGGATTCATACAAGTCCTTCTGGTGCGGGCCCTTCGGACGCGGCGGGGACGTCATGCAGCAGCGTCCCTGCCGCGTTCGGGCGAGGTGGCCACCGCACCTCAGGCGTGCTTACGCAGCGGGGTTCGCACCGGCGCCCCTGCGGCGGCGCACCACGAACATCGCGCCGACGCCGGCGGCGACGGCGGCGCCGATGAGGCCGATCGCCGGGAGGGCGGAGGAGGAACCGGTTTGCGCGAGGCTGCCGGTGACCGGAAGCTGCTCGGAGCCGCCCTGCGGCTTCATGTCGGACTGGGGCTTGCCGGTCGGCTTGTCGCCGGTGGGCTTGGCGTCACCGGTGCCGGCCGGGGTGGTGCTGCCGGCCTTGAGGACCGTGAACTCGTACGAGTCCCCGTTGCCGTTGCAGGACGCGCCCTTGCCGGCGTAGATCGCGCTGCTCATGGCGAACGAGGAACCCGCGGGGGCCTTGGAGCTGACCCGGACCCGCAGGTCCATGTCGACCTTGGCGCCCTTGTCGATGGCGTCGATGACGCCGACGAAGGTACACGGGACGACGTCGCTGCCGTCGCTGTCCTGGTACGAGTCGGTCCACTTGCCGGTCTGCGGGTCCTTGTACTGGAGCTGGGCCAGCTCGTAGGCGAGGGAGCCGTTGACGTTGTCGTCGTACTCGGTGAACGTGTCGACCCAGACGTTCTTCAGGTCGGTGTCGGAGTTGTTCTGCACCGAGAAGGTGAAGTCGCGCCAGCCGGAGCCGGCGACGATCTTGCTCGGCAGGCCGTCCACCGCGACCTTGAGGTTCTCGTCCAGGCTGAACGCGTCGCACTGGTCCGGAGTCCAGTCGCTGGGCTTCGACGGGGTCGTCGACGGCGTGGGGGACCCCGAGTCCGCGGGGGAGCTGTCGGCGGCGGCCGGGCTGGACCCGTCAGCCGCCGGGCTCGACTCGTC